>NZ_JBHZAE010000001.1:0-232389 GCF_042754105.1 Embleya sp. NPDC059237
GCGCCTGCCCGGCAGCCCGCCGCCCCGGCCGCCCCGGCTGCCCCCGCCGCCCCGGCCACCCCCGCGCCCGGCGCCTGCCCGGCAGCCCGCCGCCCCGGCCGCCCCCGCGCCTGGCCCGGTAGCCCCGCCGCAGGCCCCTGCGAGCGGCTCACCCCGTTGCCAAGGTGGGTGTAGGCTACATTTATTAGCTGAGCTAACAACATTGTTCGGAGGTCTCGGATGCGGTCCCATCCCGAAGGCGCGCCGACCCGGGGCGAAGCCCAGGCCGACCACACCACCCCCAAGCCCGGAATCCTCAAACAGCCCATGTCCGTGTGGGCCACCGCGTTCGCCGCCGTCGTGGCGTTCATGGGGATCGGGCTGGTCGATCCGATCCTGCCCTCGATCGCCAAGGGGCTGGACGCCTCACCGAGCCAGGTCTCGCTGCTGTTCACCAGCTACTTCCTGATCACCGCGGTGGCCATGCTGGTGACCGGATTCGTCTCCAGCCGAATCGGCGGTCGACGCACACTCCTGCTCGGCCTCGCCCTCGTGGTGATCTTCGCCGGCCTCGCCGGCACCTCGGACTCGGTCGGCGAACTGGTCGGCTTCCGGGCCGGCTGGGGGCTGGGCAATGCGCTGTTCGTGTCCACGTCCCTCGCCGTCATCGTCGGTGCGGCGAGCGGTGGTTCGGCCGCGGCGATCCTGCTTTACGAATCGGCGCTCGGGCTCGGCATGGCCTGCGGCCCGCTGCTCGGCGCGGTGCTCGGCGACGCCAGTTGGCGCTACCCGTTCTACGGCACCGCCGCGCTGATGGCGATCGGCTTCGCGCTGATCGTCGGGCTGCTGCGGGAACAACCCCGGCCCGCGCGCAAGATCGGTCTGCTCGATCCGCTCAAGGCGCTCGGACACAAGGGGCTGGCGACCACCGCCGCCGGTGCCTTCTTCTACAACTACGGCTTCTTCACGGTGCTCGCGTTCACCCCGTTCGTGCTGAACATGAGCCCGTATCGCAGCGGCGCGGTGTTCTTCGCGTGGGGTGTCCTGCTTGCCGTCTGCTCGGTCCTGGTCGCCCCGCGACTGCAGGCCCGGTTCGGCTCGGCGAACGTGGCCGCCGCGAGTCTGCTGCTGTTCGCCGCGGACCTGGTGGTGCTCGCGTACGGCTCGACCTCGGTCGTTGTGACCGGTGTCATCGTTTCAGGCGCCTTCATCGGTATAAACAACACGGTGTTCACCGAATTGGCGCTCGAAGTCTCGGACTCGCCGCGACCCGTGGCGAGCGCCGGATACAACTTCGTCCGCTGGTTCGCCGCCGCGGCGGCGCCGTTCCTGGCGCCCAAGTTGGAGGAGCACTTCAACGTGCACGTGCCGTTCCTGGTCGCCGGCGGGGCCTGTGTGGTCGCCGCCGCCGTGCTGTTCGGCGCCCGCCGGATGCTCGCCGGGGTCGACCACCGCGACACCGACACGGCCGCCGACGCGGCATCGCTGAACGCCCCCCGGCCCGTTCCGGCCACCGCCTGAACCGATAGAAGGAAGTGCACGACATGTACGAGCGCATTCTGGTCGCCGTCGACTCCACCCCCGAGGCCGACGACGTCCTGGCGCACACCGCCCGACTGGCCGGCGCGATCGGCGCGGCCGTCCGCGTCCTGCACGTGCAGACCCTGGACGTGGTGGACGGCGGCGGGGTCGGCGGCGTGGTCGAGGACGAGACCGCCGACGCCGCGGTCAAGGTGGTCACCGGCGCCGTCGACACGCTCAAGGCGGCCGGCGTCACCAACGTCGAGGGCTGGACCGAGGAAACCGTGCGCGGCGACGTGCCGAACGCGGTCCTCGACCAGGCCCGCGCCTTCGGCGCCGACCTGCTGATCCTGGGTGCCCGCCGACACGGCGGCGTGGCCAGTCTCTTCCTCGGCAGCGTCAGCGACACGGTTGCGCACCGCTCGGTCTGCCCGGTGCTGCTGATTCCCTGATCGCACACCCCACAGGGCCCGGATGCCGAAGGTCGGCGTCCGGGCTCGACTCTTCCCGGCTCGACTCCCGGCTCAATCCTTGCGGGCCACGAAGTACACGTTCAGGAAGTCGCCCTCCAGGGAGCGGGCCCGCACGTCGGTGAAGCCCGCCTCGGCCAGCTTGGCCCGGGCCGCCTGCTCGCCCCAGACCGTGCCCAGGCCCTCGCCACCCTCGGCCAGCGAGACGGTCATGCAGTAGAAGACGGAGAAGGTGTACAACGCCGGTCCCAGCGGGTGTTCGAGGTTTTCCTCCAGCCTGCTGGACGCGGCGATCTCGCCCATCAGGAACACCCCGTCCGGACGCAGCGCCTCGGCGATCGCGGCCAGCGTGCGGGTCGGCCGGGCCAGGTCGTGGATCACGTCGAACGCGGTGATCAGGTCGTACGAGCCGAGCGGTTCGGCCGCGTCGACCACCACGAACTCCGTGTTGGACAGCCCCATTCGCTCCGCCTCGCGGCGGGCGGCGGCGATGCCCTCGACGGAGATGTCCACGCCGCGGAACCGGCTGCGTGGAAACGCCTGGGCCAGCACGTTGACCGCGTGCCCCTGGCCGGTCCCCACGTCCAGCACATCGATTCCCGCCGCCAGTCGCTCGCCGAGACCGTCCACCAGCGGCACCACACCCGCCACCAGGGCCGCGTCCCAGACCCGGCCCGACTCCTCGGCCTGGAGCGCCTGGAAGCGCGGATAGGCCGAGTACGGCACCCCGCCACCGCGACGAAACGCCGTCACGACCTGCTCCTCGACCTCACCCATCAGCGCCAGGTACTGGGTGAAGCCGGCGAAGTTCTCCGCTCCGGCGGCCCGGGTCAGCGAGGCCGCGTGCTCCGGCGGCAGCCGGTACGTGCCGGATTCCGGGGTGTACTCGACGAACCCGCCGGTGACCATGCCGCCCAACCACTCGCGCACGTAGCGCTCGACCAGCCCGGCGGCCCGAGCGATCTCCTCGCTCGTCGCGGGCGGCATCGCGGCCATCGTGTCGAACAGCCCGGTGCGATGGCCGACGCTGGTCAAAAAGGCCAGACAGCCGTCGTCGAGGATGGTGAGCAGGCGTCCCGCGAAGGCTTCCTGTCGCGCGGGATCGACATCGAGGACGGTCATGGCAACTCCCGATCGGTCGGCTCGACGGAAGCCGCCCCGGGCACGGGCGACGCCCGTATGGGAGAAAGGTCTCCTTTGCCACGCTACGCCCGATCCGATCGAGCCGGACAGCGGTCGATCGGGGCCTTCGGCCCGGGCCCTCGGCCCGCCGGCGAGCCGAGGGACGTCGCCCGGATCAGGCCCGATCCGCGTACACCGCCGCGTCCGTCCAGAAGTCCGCCAGCGCCACCGCGGTGGCGCCCGGGGCCTCCACGTTCGGGGAGTGGTGGGTGCCCGGGATCGCCACGTGCGGGACACCCAGACGCTCGGCCATCTCGGCCTGCCAGGGGACCGGCCAGGCGTAGTCCTCGACGCCGGAGATCACCAGCGCGGGCAGGCCGGCCGCGACGACCGCGGCAAGGTCGGCGACCAGGTCGGGCTCGGAGCGCAACTGTTCGGCCATGGCCAGCAGGCCCGCCGGGACGGTGCCCAGCCAGCGGGCGTGCAGGAACGCGGCGATCGCCGGATCGGTGGGCGGGAGCAGGCCGGCCTCCAGCTCGACCGCCTGCATCGCCTCCCACACCTCCTGGCGGGTGAGCACCGGCAGCACGTCCTCCAGCAGCAGCAGCCGCTCGATCTCGGGCGGGCAGATCGCCGCCGGACCCGTGCTCATCAGGGTCAGCGAGGCCAGCCGTTCCGGCGCGCGCAGCGCCACCGATCGGCACACCAGGCCGCCGTAGGAGTGCCCCACCAGGTGGATGGGCTCGCCCGGGGCCACCGCGTCCGCGATCGCGAGCACGTCGTCGACCAGCGCGTCGCGGGTGTACGCCGCCGGGTCGTCCGGGCCCTCGGTCTCGTACTGTCCGCGTTGGTCCACGGCCACCGTGTGGAAGCCGCGCCGGGCCAGCGGCTCGCCGAGCGCGATGAAGTCCTCCTTGCTGCCGGTGAACCCGGGCACGAGCACGGCGGTGCCCGGCCTCGGTCCGGCGGCCGGCGGGGTGGACTCCAGGACGGCGAATCGTCCGCGCCCGGTCGCCAGGCGACGGGAGCGGACGGTCCCGGGCAAGGTCAGAAAGCGTGGCGTACTCACGCCGTCGAGCCTACTTATCCGCAGGTACGACGACGGCCCCCGCCGCGAAGCGCGGACGTGATCGTCCACACTCCACACCGGAGGCCGTCGTACGAGCGGCCGGGGCCGCCGCCTCTCGTCGAACTCAGCCCTCGTCGGTCGCGACCGCGCCCGCCTCGGCGCCCTCGGGACGACGCCGGGTACGCCGGCGGCGACGCCGAGGCGCCCGCTCGCCGTCACCGTCCGCGTCCGCGTCCGCCCCACCGTCGGCGGGGGCCGGGACGATCACTGCGGTCGGCTCGACGAAGGCCGCGACCGGCGCGCCGGTCGACTCGGCGGCCACGCTCGGCGCCGTGCCGGTCGCCACAGCCGTGGCCACGGCTTCCCCGGCCTCCGCGCCGTTGACCCGACGCCGCCGTCGCGACCCGGGCGCCCGACGGC
Organism: Embleya sp. NPDC059237; assembly: GCF_042754105.1. NCBI lineage: Bacteria > Bacillati > Actinomycetota > Actinomycetes > Kitasatosporales > Streptomycetaceae > Embleya > Embleya sp. NPDC059237. The sequence continues at coordinate 4,582 of NZ_JBHZAE010000001.1, forward strand.
GGCTGGGCTCGCTCGACTCGGCGTCGGCCGCGGCCGGCCCGGCGGTGGAGGGACCGGACGCGGCCGGACCGCTCCGGCTCCGCCCGCCCGCGCCGCCCTTGCGCCCCGACCCGCCCCGGCTGTTCTTGCCGGTCTCGCCCAGGTCCTCGACGTCCTCCGCGCCCAGCCCCGCACGGGTGCGGTCGGCGCGCGGCAGCACGCTGCCCACGGTGGTGGGGATGTCCAGGTCGGTGAACAGGTGCGGAGAGGTGGAGTAGGTCTCCACCGGGTCGGCGAAGCCCAGGTCCAGCGCCTTGTTGATCAGGCTCCAGCGCGGGATGTCCTCCCAGTCGACCAGCGTCACGGCGGTGCCGGAGGCACCCGCGCGGCCGGTGCGACCGATGCGGTGCAGGTAGGTCTTCTCGTCGTCGGGGCACTGGTAGTTCACCACGTGGGTGACACCCTCGACGTCGATCCCGCGGGCCGCGACGTCGGTGGCCACGAGCACGTCCACCTTGCCGTTGCGGAACGCGCGCAGCGCCTGCTCGCGCGCGCCCTGGCCGAGGTCGCCGTGCACGGCGGCGGAGGCGAAGCCCCGCTCGGCCAGGCCCTGGGCCAGGTCGGCCGCGGTGCGCTTGGTCCGGCAGAACACCATGACCAGGCCGCGCCCGTTGGCCTGCAGGACCCGGGCCATCAGCTCGGGCTTGTCCAGGCCGTGCGCGCGGTAGACGCGCTGCTGGACCGACTTGACGGTGGCGCCCGCGTCGTCCGGCTCCGAGGCGCGGATGTGCGTGGGGCGGCTCATGTAGCGGCGCGCCAGGGTGATGATCTGACCCGGCATGGTGGCCGAGAACAACATCGTCTGGCGGCGGGCGGGCAGCCGCTCGACGATCTTCTCGACGTCGGGCAAAAAGCCCAGGTCGAGCATCTCGTCGGCCTCGTCCAGGACCAGCATCTTGACCTCGGACAGGTTCACGTGCCCCTGTCCGACCAGGTCGAGCAGTCGACCGGGGGTGCCGACGACCACGTCGACGCCCTTCTTGAGGGTGTCGATCTGCGGCTCGTACGCCCGGCCGCCGTAGACGGCGAGCACCCGTACGTTGCGCAGCTTGCCCGCGGCCTGGAGGTCGTTGGTCACCTGCACGCACAGCTCGCGCGTGGGGACCACGACCAGGGCCTGCGGGGTGCGGCCGGCAACCGTGCCGGCGGGCGCGCGACCCGCCTCGATGTCGGCCGCCACCACGATGCGCTGCAGCAGCGGGATGCCGAAACCGAGGGTCTTGCCGGTCCCGGTCTTGGCCTGGCCGATCACGTCACTGCCCGAGAGCGCGACGGGAAGGGTCATCTCCTGGACGGGGAAAGCCTCGACGATGCCGAGCGCTTCCAGCGCCTCGGCCGTCTCCGAAAGTACTCCGAGTTCGCGAAAAGTTGTCAGGGGTCCAGCCTCTTCTGTGTGGTGGGGGCCGTCAGTAGTACCGAAAGCGGGTCGAGACCGAGGCGCCCATCGAAAAAGCGGGGCGCGGCACGGGACCTCTCGCCTTCGGGCGGCCACCCGAGCGGGTCGGTCGGAGCCAGTCGTCCTCCGACCGGGCATCCGCGTTCACTACCACTGTACCCGGCGGCGTGCGGCCGGTGGGGTGATGCTCATTACTGCTTGTCCGGAGATGGGCGACTCCGCCCGGACCTGGCGCCCACGTGACCGCGGTGCGCTCACTACGCTGCGTACTTGTGCACATCGGGCCGCACGGCCCGAAGGAACACGAGCGAAGGGGTGGGCATGAGCGAGGGTACGGAGCCGACGGGGGAGATGCGGGCGGCCGTGATCGAACTGCTCGGCGTGCTCGCGTACGGCGAGATCACCGCCTTCGAGCGGCTGGCGGAGGACGCCAAGATGGCCCCCACCGTCGAGGACAAGGCCGCGCTGGCCGCGATGGCGGTCGCCGAGTTCCAACACTTCACCCTGTTGCGTGACCGCATCGCCGCACTCGGCGCGGACCCGGCGCGGGCGATGGACCCCTTCATCGCGCCGCTGGACGAGTTCCACGTGCACACCGCCCCCGCCGACTGGCTGGAGGGCCTGGTCAAGGCGTACGTGGGGGACGGGATCGCGGCCGATTTCTATCGTGAGGTCGCCGCGCACCTGGACGAGGTCAGCCGGGACCTGATCGTCGAGGTGCAGCGGGACACCGGGCACTCGGCCTTCGTGGTGGACGCGGTGCGCTCGGCGATCGAGCGCGACCCCAAGGTGGCGGGCCGGCTCGCGCTGTGGGGACGGCGGCTGATGGGCGAGGCGCTCAGCCAGGCCCAGCGGGTCGCCGCGGAGCGGGACGTGTTGTCCACCATGCTGATCGGCGGCGGGGCCGGCCCCGGTTTCGACCTGGCCGAGATCGGCCGGATGTTCAACCGGATCACCGAGGCGCACCAGCGGCGCATGGCCGCCCTGGGACTGGCTTCCTGACCGGGGCGCCGGCCACGACAAAGCCCGAGGGTGGGCGATCCGTGTTCGGATCGCCCACCCTCGGGCTCGTGCGGTGCCGCGTGCGACACCCTCGCTCAGGCGTTGGCGCCGAAGCCGACCTTGCGGGCCGAGGACTCGCCGATCTCGACGTAGGCCAGCCGGTCGGCCGGCACGATCACGCGGCGGCCCTTCTCGTCCGTCAGGGACAGCAGCGCCGACGTCCCCGACAGCGCGTCGGCGATGGCCCGCTCGACGTCCTCCGGGTTGTCCGTGCTCTCCAGCACCAGTTCCCGCGCGGCGTGCTGTACGCCGATCTTGATCTCCACGGCTGTCCCTCCGGCCTTGAAATTCTGGAGATCGGCGCCGCGAGACTCGCGGGCCGTACCTTCCCCAGCAGGCTAGTCGAGAGCCGGGGTCACCGAACGCCATGACGGGTACGCCCAACGCGAACGCCGGACGGGAACAAGATCGTCCCGGCGTCCGTATCCGCAGGTCCGCCCGCTCAGTGCGGCGGGTCGTCCTTGCGCGGGAAGCGGGAGATGCCGCGCCAGGACAGCGACGACACCAGCTGCGACGCGGCGTCGCGCGGGATGGTCGCGCCGCGCGCGATCCAGTAGCGCGCGGTGACCTGCGCCATGCCGGTCAGCCCGATCGCCAGGAGCATCGACTCCTCCTGGCCGAGGCCGGTGTCCTCGGCGATGATCTTGCTCACCGCGTCGGCGCACATCTCGCTGACCCGCTCCACCCGCTCGCGCACGGCGCTCTCGTTGGTCAGGTCCGACTCGAAGACCAACCGGAACGCACCGCCGTCGTCGTCGACGAAGGCGAAGTAGGCGTCGACCGTGGCGGCGACCCGGAGCTTGTTGTCGTGCGTCGACTCCAGCGCCCGCCGCACCGCCGCGAACAGCGCCTCGCAGTGCTGGTCGAGCAGCGCCAGATACAGCTCCAGCTTGCCGGGGAAGTGCTGGTACAACACGGGCTTGCTGACGCCGGCGCATTCGGCGATGTCGTCCATCGCGGCGGCGTGGTAGCCCTGCTTGACGAAGACTTCCTGGGCGGCGCCGAGGAGTTGCGTTCTGCGCGCGAGCCGGGGCAGCCGGGTGCCGCGAGGACGGGGGTCCGCATCCTGGATGGCTGTCACGGGGCTCCTCAAGGTGTCGCTCAACGTGTCGCGGACACCGGATGGTTCGGTGATCCGGCGGGTCTTTCCACCACGTCATCCTACTTTCGGGTAACCCAGGGCGTAAGTTTCGTGGCGCAACGAAACAGGATCCCGCGCCTTCGATACCCCCCGCAAGGGGGCGCGTGAGGTGCGCGGACCGCCCGCGCGAGCCCCGGTCGGCGGGGTGATCGGGGCGGTCAGCGGTAGTCCTCGTCCTCCGCGTGCCCGACCCCGCGGCGCTGCTCGGTGGCGTCCGCGGGATCCACGCCGTCGGGCACCGACCCCCACACGGGCTCCTCGTCCCCGTCGTCCGCCACCACGGAGGTCTGCTGCTCCACCGCGTCGGGCACCGGGATCTCGGGGTCGTCGACCGTTTCGTCGGACACGTTGGCGTCACCGAGCGTGACGTCCTGGAACTCGGGGGTATCGTCGATTCCGTACATACGGCCTCCCTGCCCGTGCGGACCGCCGGTATTCGGTGTTCCCGCATGTCTTCGTGAGTGTGCGCAAAACCCCGCATGTCCATGATCCGCCTCGAAAACGCTGCCGCACTTTCGGGATCGATGTCGAAACGTGATGTGGGAAGCGTTTAGAGTGACGTCATGAAACCGGGCAAACGCGCCGAGACCACCCTGCCGAGCGAAGACGGTCGGGGCATCACCCCTTCCGTCCCAGTGATCGTCTCGTAATATTGCCCACCGTGACGACCCTGAGCCCCGCAAGCGACGCCGACCCGACGCCCTGGCCTGCGCGAACGGTCGAGGTCGGGAGCGGTAGCGAGGTCGTGGTGCGCCGCGACGCGCTCGGCGACGGCGACCTGCCGCCCGCGATGATGATCCACGGGCTCGGCGGTTCGTCGCTGAACTGGACGGAACTCGCCGCCGAACTGCGGTCGGATCTTTCCGTCGAGCTGATCGACCTCCCCGGATTCGGATACTCCGCGCCGCCGCGCAACGGCGACTACTCGATCTCCGCGCACTGTCGTGCGGTCGAGGGCGCGATCCTGTCGCTGCGCAAGGGCCCCGTGCATCTGTTCGGCAACTCGATGGGCGGGGCGGTGGCCACCCGGCTCGCCGCCCGGCGGCCGGACCTGGTCCGCACGCTGACCCTGATCTCGCCCGCGCTGCCGGACCTGCGGGTGCGCCCGTCGGTGGTGCCCACGGCGCTGCTCGGGGTGCCCGGCGTGGGCCGCGCGCTGTTGCGGATCAGTCGGAACATGACACCCGAGGAACGCACCCGGATGTCGATCGCGATGATGTACGGCAACCCGGGCGCGGTCGGCGAGAAGGCCTTCGCCGACGCCGCGGCCGAGTACCGGCGCCGGCTCGAACTCCCGTACATGATGGACGCGTTCTCACACTCGACCCGATCGGTGATCGGGGCCTACCTGGAGCGTGGCAGCCGGGCGCTGTGGCGGCAGGCGGCCGAGGTGCGGGCGTCGACACTGCTCGTCTACGGTCGTCGGGACCGACTGGTCGACCCGCGGATGGCCAAGCGGGCCACCGAGACCTTCCCCGACGCCCGATTGCTCGTGGTGCCCGACTCCGGGCACGTGGCCATGCTCGAACACCCCCGCGTGGTGGCCCGGGGTTTCCGCGAACTACTCGACGGGGCCCTCTCGCCGTCGAACGTGGTGGGGTGAACGCAGACTCATGGGACGTCATTCGGGCGTGCAGACGAGCGTGCAGTACGGCGGCGAGGAGCTGCCGGACGACGGACTCTCCGGCGGCTACGCGGCGGTGCCGCAGCAGGGCGACTACGGACAGGTCCACGAGGGCGGATACGCCGGCGGCTGGGCCGCCGGCCCGACCGACACGTCGTATGCCTCCGGATACGTCGAGCAGGACACCGGCTACCACGGGTACCCCGTGGATCAGGGCTACGGCGGATATCCCACCGACGGGCAGCACACCGGGTCCTACGGCTACGAGGCCGTGCAGCACGGCTGGGAGCACCCCGCGCCGGCGGTCGACTCCGGCACCTGGGCGGCGGTCGGGACGATGCCCGGCGCGCCCGCGCACTGGGACGACCCGCTGGAGCCCTACGACGCGCAGCCGCAGACCGGTGGCTACCCCGCGCAGAACTTCGCGGCCGGCGGGTACGGGACCGACACGTTCGGCGCGCCCGCGTTCGACACGGGCACGTTCGACACCGGCTCCTTCGGCGGCGACGGCTACGCCACGGGCGGCTACGCGGGTGTGGGCCATGCCAACGACCTGTACGCCGCGGACGCCTACCAGAGCGGGATGCACGCCGCGGTCGAGGTGCCCGCCGCCGCGCCGACCTACGACACCACCACGTTCGAGCCGCAGAGCTTCGTCGGCTACGGCTACGACACCTCGGGCGGATACCCGGTCGTGGCGCCGGTCGAGGATCCGGCGGTCGACGCGCTCTACGACCTGCCCGCGGAGCCCGCTCGGATCGATCCGCCCGGAGCGGGGCAGTACGCGATGGAGGCCGAGTCGTGGGTCGGCTCGGGGCCCGAACTCGACCTGGAACAACTCTCGTTCGCGACCGAGCCGGGCGACGACTTCGCCGACGCGCAGCCCCTGCACGTCGAACCCGAGCCGGAGCACGGCTTCGAGCCGGACACCGGCAACGCCCCGCCGCGAGGTCGCGCGCAGACCCGCAAGGCGAACCGGCCCGCGCCGCGCAAGGGACGGCGCACGCTGGTCGCGGCGGGCGGCGTCGTGGTGACCGGCGCGGTGCTCGCCGGCGCGGTCGTGCTGCAGATGCCCGACGAGGGCACGTCGACCCAGGCGTCCGGCGACGACCAGGCCGCGCCGGGCGCGGGCCACCGGCCCACCGACCAGGCCGCCTCGCGGGGTTCGGAGCGGGACCCGGTCGCCCCCGGCAGCGCCTCCGCGCTGCCGCTGCCCACGCCCCAGTCGCCGACCACCACCGACCAGCTCACCCTGCGCTTCCCGCTGGATCCGAAGCTGGGACTGGGCAACAAGTTCGACACCGTGCCCGGCAAGGAGGCCGCCCCCGGCCCGGGGCGCAAGTACACCTACGCGGTGGAGATCGAGCAGGGCCTGCAACTCGACGGCGAACTGTTCGCCACCACGGTGCAGAAGACGCTGAACGACAAGCGCAGTTGGGCGAGCGGCGGACTGACCTTCGAGCGCACCGACAACTCGCCGAAGGCGGACTTCGTGGTGCGGCTGGCCAGCCCGGGGACGGTGCACAAGACGTGCAGCCCCCTGGTCGGCGACACCAGCGAGGACAACGTCTCCTGCGACGCGTACGGCACCCGGTGGGTGATGATCAACGCCTGGCGCTGGGCCCAGGGTTCGACCGCCTACGGCGACGACATCGTCGGCTATCGGCAGATGCTGATCAACCACGAGGTCGGCCACCGGCTCGGACACAACCACGAGAAGGCGTGCGGCGCGGGCGGCATCGGGGCGGGCCTGGCTCCGGTGATGATGCAGCAGACCAAGACCCGGGTCGCGAGCGAGGGCTCGATGAAGGGTGAGACCTGCGAGGCCAACCCGTGGCCGTACCCGTCGGGCAAGCTCACCAAGTAGTCGCATCCCGGTCCGCCGGGCGCCCTTGCGGGTGCTCGGCGGCGCTGCCGCACACGCATCTCACGGACCGGACCCGGTGCCCGGGAATCGGGACGAGCGTGACACTGTTGCGGTAGGAAAAGAGCCGAGATTAGACAGTCCGACCATCGGAGTTTCCGTGTCGCAGCTACCACCTCTGGTCGAGCCGGCCGCCGAGCTGACCGTCGACGAGGTCCGTCGTTACTCGCGCCACCTGATCATCCCCGACGTCGGGATGGCCGGGCAGAAGCGGCTGAAGAACGCCAAGGTGCTCTGTGTGGGCGCCGGTGGCCTGGGGTCGCCGGCGTTGATGTACCTCGCCGCGGCGGGTGTCGGCACGCTCGGCATCGTCGAGTTCGACACCGTCGACGAGTCCAACCTCCAGCGTCAGATCATCCACGGGCAGAGCGACATCGGCCGCTCGAAGGCCGAGTCCGCGCGCGACTCGGTCAAGGAGATCAACCCGTACACCGAGGTCGTCCTGCACGAGGAGCGGCTCGAGGCCGACAACGTGATGGAGATCTTCGCGCAGTACGACCTGATCGTCGACGGCACGGACAACTTCGCCACCCGCTACCTGGTCAACGACGCCTGCGTGCTGCTGAACAAGCCGTACGTGTGGGGCTCGATCTACCGCTTCGACGGTCAGGCGAGCGTGTTCTGGTCCGAGCACGGGCCGTGCTACCGCTGCCTGTACCCGGAGCCGCCGCCGCCCGGGATGGTCCCCTCCTGCGCCGAGGGCGGCGTGCTCGGCGTGCTGTGCGCGTCGATCGGGTCGATCCAGGTCAACGAGGCGATCAAGCTGCTCCAGGGCATCGGCGAGCCGCTGGTCGGCCGGCTGATGATCTACGACGCGCTGGAGATGACCTACCGCACGGTCAAGGTCCGCAAGGACCCCGAGTGCGCGGTCTGCGGCAAGAACCCGACCGTCACCGAGCTGATCGACTACGAGGCGTTCTGCGGCGTGGTCTCCGAGGAGGCCCAGGAGGCCGCGCTCGGGTCCACGATCACGCCCCGGCAGCTCAAGGAATGGCTCGACGCCGGCGAGAACATCGACCTGATCGATGTGCGGGAGCCGGGCGAGTACGAGATCGTGCAGATCCCGGGGTCGCGGCTGGTCCCGAAGAACGAGTTCCTGATGGGCCGCGCCCTGGAGGACATGCCGCAGGACAAGCGGATCGTGCTCAACTGCAAGACCGGTGTGCGGTCGGCCGAGGTATTGGCCGTGTTGCACGCCGCGGGCTTCAAGGACTCCGTGCACCTCGGTGGCGGCGTGATCGGTTGGGTCAACCAGATCGAGCCGGAGAAGCCGGTCTACTAGGTCCTCGGGGCCGGACGGCCGTGGCGTTTGCCCGGCCTCCGGCCGGGGGTTGTCCTCAAACGCCGGACGGGCTGGGAGTTGGCTCGGCTTGGTGAGGTGCGTGCTGTTTGGGGGTCCTGCTGTTTCGGGTGTCCTCAAGCGCCGGACGGGCTGAAATTTGGCCCGTTCGGCGCTTTTGGGTTGCGGAGATGCTTTTGGGTCGTGGGAAGCATTCGGTTGCCGGAGGTACCGGCGCTCAGATCGCCTGTTTGCGTTGTAGGTGGGTGAAGGCGAGCCAGCCGGGGAGGACCGGGAGCCAGAAGGTCAGGAAGCGGTAGAGCAGGACCGCGGCCGTCGCGGTTTCGAACGGCAGGCGTGCGGTGCTGGTCAGGCCCGCGATCAGGGCCGCCTCCACCGCGCCGATGCCGCCCGGCGTGGGCGCGGCCGAGCCGATCGCGTTGCCCGCCAGGAAGACCACCGCGATCGCGGCGAAGTTGGCCGAGCCGCCGAAGGCCCGCACGCTGGCGTCCAGACACAGGATGAAGGTCAGCGTCAGCAACACCGTGCCGCCCAGGCCCGCCGCCAGCTTGGTCGGCGTCTGCAGCACGTCGAGCAGCCTCGGCACGATCCCGGAGAACAACTGGCGCAACTGTTTGACGATCCAGCGCCGCAGCGGCGGTACGGCCATCACCAGCAGGGTCACCAGGGCCACGACCAACAGGCCCGCGATCACCGCGCCGGACGGCGCGAAGGACGGCGTCTCCGCGGTGCCGGCGATGTAGCCGAAGAAGGCCAACAGGCCGACGTGGAAGACCAGTCCGCCGAGTTGGGAGACCCCGACGCTGGCCGCGGCCAGGGTGGGCGGAATCCCGGCCTTTTGCAGATACCGGGTGTTCAGCGCGACGCCGCTGACCGCCGGCGGGGCGACCAGCTTCACGAACGAGCCAGCGAGTTGCACCATTGTGGTGCGATACAGCGACAACCGCTCCGGTACGTAGCCCAGCAACATCAGCGCGGCGCACACATAGCTGAGCGAGGCGGCCAGCAGGCCGATCGCCGCCCAGCCCCAGTTGGCGCTCGCGAAGATCTCGCCCAGATCGACGTGGCTGAGCTGGGACAGCAGGAAGTAGCCCGCGAACGCGCTCGCCACCACGGAGACCAGGGTGCGTGCGCGCACGCGCTCCAGGCGCACCGGCTCGACCTCGGCCTGGGGGCGCAGTTCCAGGATCTGCTCGCGGATCCGGGAGAGCAGGTTCTTGTCCTTGCGCAGCACCGAGCGGGTGCTGCGGCTGAGCGCGACCTTTTGCAGCAGCGGCAGGCACGCGGCGACGGTGTCCGCGCCCAGTACCTCGGCGGCGGTGTGTACGGCGCGCTCCTCGCCCACCCGCAGCGCCACCGTGGTGAGCAGTTGCGCGGTGTCGATGCGCAGCGCCAGGTCGCTCGACGCGATCTCGCCGGCCCGCAGGTCCACCAGCCACGGCTCGCCGGAGCCGTCCACCAGGATGCTCTCCGCGACCAGCCGGCGATGGGTGAGCCGGTGTGCCTGGAGCAGGCCGAGCAGTTGCCACACCCGGGCCAGGAGTTCGTCGGTGATCTCCTCGTCGTCGAGCGTGTCCAGGGTGCGGCCGGGCACGTGCGCGTAGGCCAACAGCGCGGCGTCCGGGCCCACCTCGGTGGTGGCCACCAGGCGCGGCGCGCGCACGCCGGCGTCGGCGCACGCGTACGCCATCAGCGACTCCTGTTCGAGCGCGCGCCGGGTGGACAGCACGGTGCGGCGCTGGGTGACCCCGCGCAACACCAGCCGCCGGTAGAACCGGTAGATCGCGCCGGACGCCTGCTGGTCGCGGTCGAGCACGGTCACGTCGAGCAGGCGGTCGTCGGCCAGCCGGACCGCGTAGCGGCGGGTCTCCTCGGGACCGTCGTCGGTGCGTACGCACGACAGCGCGACCAGGCCGAACCGGCGCAGCGCGGCGACCACCGACTCGGCCGGCGGGCGGGTGTTGGGCAGGCCGACCGCGTACAGCGTGGCGTAGGCGATGGTGCGCCCGAACAGCACGCTGGTGAGCAGCGCGACGGGGGTGGTGTAGCCGCCGACCAGCACCGTTGCCGCGTTCAGCAGAAGCAGCGTCCAGACCACGAGTTGCCAGCGCGGTCGGCGCACCAGGCCGACCGCGGTGACGTAGGCGACGATCGGCGCGAGATAGCCGTGCACCGGATCGGTCCAGCCGGTCTGCGGCAGCGGCAGCGGGCGGGTGAGCGCGTCGCGCAGCGCCTCGGGGCCCGGGCCGGTGATCCACCAGTCCAAACCGAGCGAGGCCAGGTAGGTGGCCGCGGCGGCGATCACCCCGTCGGCGACCCGCAACCCGTCCCTGCTGATCAGGCGTTCGATGCCGTAGGCCACCGGCACCACGAGCACCGCGACGGCGAACACCCCGCCGGACAGGTTGAGCAGCAGGTGCGGCGTGCTGTTCTGCGCGCCGCGCACGATGTCCGATTCCAGGCCGGAGGTGGTCTGGCGGGCGATACTGGCCAGGAAGAAGACCACGCCCAGGGCGAGCACGCCGAGCAGGACTCGGATCAAATCGGACGAACGGTGTACCCGCAGGGGTTGTGAGGGCTCGACGACGAGGGCGCGCCCGTTCCCGGGGGCACCCCTCGCGAATGTCTCGTCATGGTCTCGTATCACCCGTCACCGCCGCGTCGATGGTGCCACGACCCGTGCCCCGGTTCGCGCCCGGCCGCGCCGAAGTGCGGCCGAAAGGGGATCGGCGGCCGTCGGACCAGGTGTCCGACGACTCTGTCACCATGTGCGGATGAGTGACCCTAACCCCTTCGCCGAGCGGGTGCTCGACCTGGTCGAGCGCATTCCCGCCGGGCGGGTGATGGCGTACGGGGACATCGCCGAGGCCCTTCAGGACGGCGGTCCCCGGCAGGTCGGCCGGGTGATGGCGCTGTACGGCGGCGGGGTGCCCTGGTGGCGCGTGGTGCGGGCGGACGGCTCACTGCCGCCGAGCCACGCGGTGCGCGCGCCGAAGCACTACCGGGCCGAGGGCACCCCGCTGCGCTCCGGCGGCGAGCGGGTGGACATGACCCGGGCGCGCTGGACGCCGGACCCCGAGGACGTGCCGCAGGAGCCGGAACTTCCCCCGATTCCCTGACGATCGGGGACGAACCGGGGCGCCGTGCCGGTGCTCGGGGCGCCCGCGATGCGGGTGTGCTCCCCGGGCGGGAGAGCCGGATGTGATCTGATGGGCAACGGCCGCGCCCTGCCGACCGGGGCGCGGCCACCCTCTCCGAGGTCGCGACCCGGTGCCGCGCCCGGCGACGTCCGCCCGGCACGGCCCGTGTGACGCGGCCGGCCCGGCCCGAGCAGCAGCAGGATTCGACGGCGACCCGAAGGCACCCCCGGCCAGATGACCACCCCGACCCCGGCGTACCGGCTGCGACGTACTCCCGTGGCCCCGCCCGCGCCCGTGATCCCCGACGCCTACCAGCGGGCGGTGATCGAGCACCGGGGCGGCCCGCTGCTCGTGCTCGCCGGTCCCGGCACGGGCAAGACCACCGTGCTCGTGGAGGCGGTCGCCGAGCGGGTCGCGCGCGGGATCCGGCCCGAGGAGATCCTGGTCCTGACCTTCGGCCGCAAGGCGGCGGGGGAGTTGCGCGACCGGTTGACCGCCCGGCTGCGCGCGGCCGGCGCGCGCACCGCGACGGTGCCGACCGCGACCACGTTCCACTCGTTCTGCTACGCCCTGGTGCGCGAGCACCAGCCGGCCGAGTTGTTCAGCTATCCGCTGCGCCTGCTCACCGGCCCCGAGCAGGACGTGTTCGTGCGTGAACTGCTCGCGGGCGGGGTCGAGGAGGGCAGCCTGACCTGGCCCACCGAACTGCGCGCGGCGGTGGGCACCCGCGGCTTCGCCGACGAGGTGCGCGCGGTGATCGCGCGCAGCCGCGAGATCGGGCTCGACCCGGACGCGCTGGCCCGGTTCGCCGAGGACACCGGGCGCCGGGACTGGCGGGCCGCGGCCGACTTCCTGGCCGAATACCTGGACGTGATCGACGCGCAGGGCGTGGTGGACTACGCCGAACTCGTGCACCGCGCGGTGCTGCTGGCCGAGCAGCCGGAGACCGCCGCGATCCTGCGCGGGCGCTACAAGGCGGTGTTCGTCGACGAGTACCAGGACACCGACCCGGCACAGGTGCGCCTGTTGGCCGCGCTCGCCGGGGACGGGCGGGACCTGATCGCGGTGGGCGATCCGGACCAGTCCATCTACGCGTTCCGCGGCGCCGACGTGAACGGCATCCTCGACTTCCCGCACCGTTTCCCGCGCGCCGACGGCGAGCCCGCCGACATCGTGGTGCTGCGCACCTCGCGCCGGGCACCGGCCGGCCTGCTCGCCGCCTCGCGCGTGGTCACCCAGCGCATGGCGCTGAGCCGGCTGCCGGCCGACCGGGTACGCGCGCACCGCGAGTTGATCCCGTCGGTGTCGGGAGCCGAGGATCCGAGCCGGGTCGAGGTGTACACGTATCCCACGCCCGGCGCCGAGTTGGACAACACCGCCGACATCCTGCGCCGCGCGCACCTGGAGGACGGCGTGCCGTGGGGGCGGATGGCCGTGCTCGTGCGCTCCGGCGCCCGCTCGATCCCGGGCCTGCGCCGGGCGTTGTCGGCCGCCGGGGTGCCGCTCGAGATCGCCGGCGACGAGTTGCCGATCGCGGCCGAGCAGGCGGTGGCGCCGCTGCTGACCGCGCTGCACGTGGCGGCGGACCCGACCGTGCTGGACGCGGAGACCGCGCGTGGGTTGTTGCAGTCGCCGCTGGGCGGGCTCGACGCGGGTGATCTGCGCCTGCTCGGGCGGGCGTTGCGGGCCGAGGAGCGGGCGGCGTCGGCCGCGACGGTGACCGGCACCCGGCCGTCGGCCGAGTTGATCCGGGACGCGCTGGCCGCGCCCGAGCAACTGGTCGGGATAGAGCAGCGGGTCGGCGGCGGCGCGCTGCGGCTCGGTCTGCTGATCCGCAAGGCGCGCGAGGTGCTGGCGGGCGGCGGCACCACCGAGGACGCGCTGTGGGAGTTGTGGCAGGGCACCCCGTGGCCGGGCCGGCTGGAGCGCGCGGTGTTGCGGGGCGGTACCGCCGGGCGCAACGCGGACCGCGATCTGGACGCGGTGGTGGCCCTGTTCGAGGTGGCGGCCAAGGCCGAGGAGCGGGCCGGCCACCGGGGGGCGCTGAACTTCCTGGCCGAGTTGAAGGCCCAGGAGATCGCGGGCGACCGGCTCGACGACAGCGCGCTGCGCGGCGAGGCGGTGCGGCTGCTGACCGCGCACCGGGCCAAGGGCCTGCAGTGGCGCCTGGTGGTGGTGCACGGGGTGCAGGAGGGCCTGTGGCCGGACCTGCGCCGACGGGGTTCGCTGCTCGAAGCCGACCGGATCGGCTCGGACGGGCTGGCCGAGCCGCTCTCGCCCGGCGCGCTGCTCGCCGAGGAGCGGCGGTTGTTCTACGTCGCGGTCACCCGGGCGCAGGAGCGGCTGGTGGTGACCGCGGTCGACTCCAGCTACGACGACGGCGATCAGCCCTCGCGGTTCCTGGAGGAGCTGGGTGTGCCGCCGGTGGAGGTCAAGGAGCGGCCCCGGCGCCCGCTGTCCACCTCCGCGCTGGTGGCCGAGTTGCGCTCGGCGGCGGTGGATCCGCTGGCGCCGGCCGTGCTGCGCCGGGCCGCCGCGCGCCGGTTGGCCGCGCTCGCGGATCTGCGTGACGACGAGGGGCACGCGCTGGTGCCGGCCGCGCACCCGGACCGGTGGTGGGGCCTGGTGGCGCCGACCGACCCGGGAGTGCCGATCCGGGACCCGGCGGACGCGGTGCGGCTGTCCGGCAGTTCGGTGGCCAAGGTGCGCGACTGCGCGCTGAGCTGGTTCCTGGGCAGCGAGGTGCACGCCGAGTCGCCACGCTCGGCGGCGCTCGGGTTCGGCAACGTGGTGCACGCGCTCGCCGACGAGGTCGGCACGGGGGCCACCGCGGCGGAGCTGCCGGTGTTGATGGACCGCCTCGACCGGGTGTGGGACGCGTTGGCGTTCGACGCGCCGTGGCAGTCCGAGCAGCAGAAGGACGAGGCCCGCACCGCCCTGGAGCGGTTCCTGTCCTGGCACACCAACGAGCGACACCGCACCGTCGCGGCCACCGAGCACGGCTTCGAGGTCGAGCTGACCGCGGGGGAGTACCGGGTGGTGGTCCGGGGCTCGATGGACCGGGTCGAGCGCGGCGAGGACGGGCTCGCGTACGTGGTGGACTTCAAGACCGGCCGCAGGCCGCCGACCCGGACCGAGGTCGAGGGGCATCCACAGCTCGCGGTGTACCAGGTGGCGGTCGCCAACGGGGCGCTCGACGACCTGCCCGGCTTCGCGGACGGCCGGCCCGGCTCCGGCGGCGCCGAGCTGATCCAGTTGCGTTCGGCGGACAAGGGTGAGACCGGGCAGCCGGTGGTGCTCGCCCAGGACCCGCCGCTGCCCGACCCGGACGGGGGTACGTGGGTGGGTGGCCTGCTCGCCGACGTGGCCGGTCGCATCATCGGCGAACGGTTCACCCCGACCGCGGGATCGCACTGCGACCGGTGCGATTTCCGCCGCTGTTGCAGTGCCCGTCCGGAAGGTCGGATGACGGTCGAGTAGCCGGATCGCCGGTGCCCGGCGATACCGGGCGGGGGTGGTGGGACGTGCGGATTTTGCCATCGCCATACTCGTGCGCAGGAACCCCGCTCCCGGGTTTCGGTCCCGCATCAAGGAGTTTCGTGCGCACTTCACGCATGGCCGTGATCGTCCCCGTCGTCGCCCTCGCCCTCGTCGGCCTGACCGCCTGCGGCGGCTCGGAGCAGAAGTCGAACGCGGGCACCGACGCCAAGGCGTTGGCCGACGAGGCGCAGCGACTGCTGAAGTCGGTCCCCGACTTCAAGATGGTCGGCAGCGGGCAGGACGAGGAAACGAAGATGGAGATGGACCTGTGTATCCGCAGCGGTGCGGACATGCAGGGCACGATGACGATCGACGGCAACCGTGTCGAGGTGATCTTCATCGGCAAGGACCAGTACATGAAGGCCGAGGCGCCCTTCTGGAAGATGATGATGGGCGAGTTCGTGCCGACGGGCATGCTCGACGAGGTCGTGTCGAAGATGGCCGGCAAGTACCTGAAGTCCCCGGTCGACGAGGAGGACGACGGCGTCTCGTCCATGACCGACTTCTTCGACGGCTCCACCGACGGGGTGACCAAGGGTGAGCCGGTCAAGATCGACGGCGTGAAGGTGATCCCGCTCAGCAAGAAGGACGACGAGGGCGAGACCACCACCCTCTACGTCCAGGAGAAGGGCAAGCCCTACCCGTTCATGGTCAAGTCGGAGGGCAAGAACAACGCCACGGCGAAGTTCACCAAGGGCAAGCAGAAGTGCGAGCCCACCGCTCCCGCCGAGTCGTTCACCAAGGAAGACCTGAAGGGGCAGTTCAAGGACGCCTGACCGGCGCCAGGCATCGGCCCCGCACCGCGACCGTTCCTGTCGCCGTGCGGGGCTAGTCTTCCTCGGTGCACGCCGTACTGACCGACCCGGACGACCTGTGTCGGCTGCTCGGGATCCCCTTCACCCCGGAGCAGCTGGACGCGGTGCTCGCGCCGCTCGCGCCGGGCGTGATCGTGGCCGGGGCCGGGTCGGGCAAGACCACGGTGATGACCGCCCGCGTGGTGTGGCTGGTGGGCACCGGACAGGTCCGGCCCGACCAGGTGCTCGGCCTCACCTTCACCAACAAGGCCGCCGGCGAGCTGGCCCAGCGGGTGCGCAAGGCGATCGGGCAACTGCGCGGCGGCGAGATCCCGGCCGACGAGGACGCCGGTGAGCCGACCGTGTCCACGTATCACGCGTTCGCCGGCCGCCTCCTCCAGGAGCACGGCCTGCGGATCGGCCTGGAACCCTCGGCCCGGCTGCTCGCCGACGCGACCCGCTTCCAGCTCGCCGCCCGGGCCGCGCGCACCGCCCGCGGCCCCTTCCCCACGCTCACCGGCCGACTGCCCGACGTGGTCGCCGCCGTGCTGCACCTGGGCGGCGAGCTGGCCGAGCACCTGGTGTCGGTCGAGGAGCTGCGGGAATGGGACCGGGCCTTCGTGGCCGAGGTGGAGGCCGCCGCCAAACCCTCCGCCGCCGCCCGCAAGGCCGCCGACGCGGCCCGCAACCGGCTCGACCTGGCCCGACTGGTCGAGGCGTACGCGCGCGCCAAGAGCGGGCGGGACCTGCTCGACTTCGGCGACCAGATCGCCTACGCCGCCCGGATCGCCGGCGAGCGGCCCGAGGTCGGCGAGATCCTGCGCGACACCTACCGGGTGGTGCTCCTGGACGAGTACCAGGACACCTCGGTGGCCCAACGCGTGCTGCTCCAAGGCCTGTTCGGGCTCGGCCACCCGGTCACCGCGGTCGGCGACCCGTGCCAGGCCATCTATGGCTGGCGCGGCGCGTCGGTGGCCAACATCCACGAGTTCCCGGTGCACTTCCCGCACCGCGACGGCAGCCCCGCCGCCCGCTACTCGCTCTCCGAGAACCGGCGCAGCGGCGGCCGGATCCTGAGCTTCGCCAACGACCTGTCGGCGCCGCTGCGCACCCCCGAGAGCGGGGTGGAGGCGCTGCGCGCGGGGCCCGGGGCCGAGCACGAGGGCTGGACGGTCGCCGCGCTGCTACCCACCCACGCCGAGGAGATCGACTGGCTCGCGGACCGGATCGGCACCGCGATCGGCACCGTCCTGGACAAGAACGGCGCCCCGATCACCGCCGGGGACGTCGCGGTGCTCGCCCGCACCGCCGCCGACTTCGCGGACATCCACGCCGCCCTGGTGCGGCGCGACATCCCGGTCGAGGTGGTCGGGCTGTCCGGGCTGCTGCACCTGCCCGAGGTGGCCGACCTGGTGGCGACCTGCGAGGTGCTGGACGACCCGACGGCCAACTCCGCGCTGGTGCGACTGCTGGCCGGGCCGCGCTGGCGGATCGGGCCGCGCGACCTGGCCCTGCTCGGGCGCCGGGCCGCCGAACTGGTCCGGGTCGAGCGGGCGGGCGCCGACGACGCCGACGCCCGTCTGGAGGAGGCGGTGGCCGGGATCGACCCGACCGAGGTGGTCTCGCTCTCCGACGCGCTCGCCGACCCCGGCGAGCAGTACCCGTTCTCCGCCGAGGCCCGCCGCCGGTTCGCCCGGGTGGCCACCGAGATCCGCGATCTGCGCCGGCACCTGGGCGAGCCGCTGATGGACCTGCTGCACCGGGTGCTCGCGGGCACCGGCCTGGAGGTCGAGCTGTCCGCCTCGCCGGGCGCGCTGGCCGCACGCCGCCGGGAGACGCTGCACACGTTCCTGGACGTCGCGGCGGGCTTCGCCGACCTGGACGGCGACCCCTCGCTGACCGCGTTCCTGGCCTTCCTGCGCACCGCCGCCGAGCACGACAAGGGCCTGGACGGCAGCCTGCCCACGGCCGGCGACTCGGTGAAGGTGCTCACCGCGCACAAGTCCAAGGGCCTGGAGTGGGAGGTGGTCGCCGTTCCCGGACTGATCGACGGCGTCTTCCCGAGCGTGCGCACGCAAACCAAGTGGATCACCAACGGCCGGGCCCTGCCGCACCCGCTGCGCGGCGACGCCGCCGCGCTGGCGGTGCTGCCCGACCTGACCCCCAAGGGCTTCAAGGCGTTCGACGCGGCCATGCGCGAACACCAGGAGACCGAGGAACTGCGCCTGGGCTATGTCACCTTCACCCGGCCCAAACAACTCCTGATCGGGTCCGGACACTGGTGGGGCCCCACCCAGAAGAAGCCGCGCGGCCCGTCCGACTTCCTCACCCGACTGCGTGACCACTGCCTGGCGGGCAACGGCACGGTCGAGGTGTGGACGCCCGAGCCCGCCGAGTCGGCCAACCCGCACCTGGCCGACGTCGTCGAGCACGCCTGGCCGCTGCCGCTGGATGCGACCGCGCTGATCGAGCGCCGCCGGGCGGCCGACGCCGTGCTCGCGGAACTGGCCCGGCGCGAGGCGTCGCGCCGGGTCGACCACGCGGCCGAGCATCCGTCGGTGGAGCCGGAATTCGGGCCGGTCCGGGGGTACGACGAGCAGGTGCCCGTCGAGGCCTACGAGGCGTATGTCCCGGACGACCCGGAGCAGGACGCGCCGCCGCCGGAGGAGGAGCCCAGGCCGCCGACCGACCCGGGCCCCGGGCCGGAACCCGAACCCGAGCCCGGCCCCGGGCCCTCGCTGCCCTCGCCCGATCACGACGACGCCGCCGAGCACATGGACGAGGTGCGTGCCGGGCACCCCGTGGTGGAGGGCCCGGCGCCGGGGTTCCACCCGGGGCCGACCCCGGACGAGCTGGCCCTGATCGAGTCGTGGGACCGGGACCTGATCCGGCTGGCCGAGGAACTGCGCCGCGGCCGGTCCGGGGTGCGCGAGGTGCCGCTGCCCGCGACGTTGACCGCGTCCCAGATGTTGCGCCTGTCCAACGACCCCGACGGGCTCGCGCGCGAGCTGGCCCGGCCGATGCCGCGCCCGCCCGCCCCGGCGGCCCGGCGCGGCACCCGCTTCCACGCCTGGGTCGAGTCGCTGTTCGGCGAGCGTCCGCTGCTCGAACCCGACGACCTGCCGGGCGCGGCCGACGAGGAGATCACCGACGAGGCCGACCTGCTCGCGCTTCAGGAGGCATTCCTGCGCACGCCCTACGGTCGGCGCGCCCCGCACCGGGTCGAGGCGCCCTTCCAGCTGTTCCTCGGCGGCCGGATCGTGCGCGGCCGGATCGACGCGGTCTACCGCGAGGGGGACGGGTTCGAGGTGGTCGACTGGAAGACCAACCGGGTCCACGACGCGGACCCGCTCCAGCTCGCCGTCTACCGGCTGGCCTGGGCCGAATATGCCGACATGCCGCTGGAGAAGGTATCGGCGGCCTTCCTCTACGTGCGCTCCGGGGAACTCGTCCGGCCCAGGGGGCTGCCCGGCCGGGACGAATTGGAACAGTTGTTCCTGGAAGCCGATGAACCGGGCGACGATCCGGCGCGTTGATCCGGAGGAAACCCGGCAACGGTGAGGATGGGCCGATGCGGCCGGATTCCGACACTCGTATGGTTTATGAGGATCGACACGACGGCGAACTTCGAACGGGACGGGAAACGGCACCGGTGCGCGGAACAGCACAGACGAGACGGGCACTGCGGCTCGTCGGCGTTGCGGGTGATCGCCCGCTGCTGCCGGTGATCGACCTGATCCTGCGCCTGCTGCCCTTCCTGGTGATCCTCGCGGTCGTCGTGCTGGCCGCAGCGACCCCGGAGAACGTGCACGTGGGTCCGCTGCTCGCGGTGGCGCCGGCGTTGTCCGGCCTCACCCAGACGGCGCCGCGCGGCCCGCTGATCACCGGCGGTGTCGCGGCCGTGGTCTCGGTGGCGCTGGCCGCGCTCGGCCAGGGCCGGGGCGGCGGCGAACCGTACGTCACGCTGGTCTCGGTCGCGCTGGTGACCACCACCGCGTGGCTGGGCGTACACGTGCGCATGCGCCAGGAGCGCACCATCGAGGAGGTGCGCAGCGTGGCCGAGGCGGCCCAGGAGGTGCTGCTGCCCCAGGTGCCCGGCACGGTGGGCCCGCTCACCGTCGGCGTGCGCTACCGCGCGGCGGCGGCGGAGGCGCGGATCGGCGGCGACCTGTACGAGGTGGTGCCCACGCCGTTCGGCATCCGTGTGGCGATCGGCGACGTGCGGGGCAAGGGCCTCGGCGCGGTGCGCACCGCCGCCGCCGTGCTCAGCGCGTTCCGCGAGGCGGCCTACGAGGAGCCGGACCTGCCCGGCGTGGCCCGCCGGCTCTCGGCCAGCCTGGAGCGGCGACTCGGCGAGAACGACGAGGAGTTCGTCACGCTGATCCTGCTCGGCTTCCCGCCGGAGCCGGCGTGCGTGGACATCCTCAACTGCGGTCACCCCGCGCCGCTGCTGCTGCGCGCGGCTCGCGCGCAGGCGCTGGATCCGCCGACCCCGACCCCGCCGCTGGGCATCATGGACCTGCGCCGGCTCGACCTGCCGGTGTTGCGGGTGCCGCTGTTGCCGCGGGACCGGCTGCTGCTGTACACCGACGGCATCATCGAGGCGCGCAACCCGGCCGGCGAGTTCTATCCGCTGCCCGATCGGGCGCCGGACTCGTTGCCCGGAGTGGAGGAAACCCTCGACCGGCTGGAGGCCGACGTGCGGCGACACGTGGGCCGACCGCTCCAGGACGACGCGGCGATGGTGCTCCTGGAGTACACCCCGGTGGTGGCCCGCCCCGAGGAGCTGCGCGGGGCCCGGCTGAGCGCCTGACGCCCGGGCTCAGCCGACCTTCACCTCGACCACCAGGGCGCAGTGGTCGGAGACGCCGAGGCGGACCGCCTCGGTGCGGCGCACCGCCTCGGGGCCGATGCCGTATCCGAGCACGTGGTCGAACTGGACCCTCGGGTGGTACGAGGGGTAGGTGGGCACGCGGGCCAGCGAGCGCCAGCGCACCGCGCCCGCGCCGCGTCCGCGCCGGCCGACCACCGCCTGCGGGATCCGGCCGGGCAGGTTGAAGTCGCCGAGCAACAGTTGCGGACCGGGCAGGTCGGCGGTGGAGCGGCGGATCCGGGCGAGTTGGGAGATGTTCCAGCCGGGTACGAAGGACAGATGCGCCGCGAGCACCGTGAACGGCCCGTGCGGGCCCTCGACCACCGCCGCGAGTACGCCCCGGGGCTCGTCCGGCACCCGGGTCAGGCCGGGCCGGCCCTGCACCCGCAGCGGCAGGCTCAGCGGCGCGGCCGGGAAGCGCCGGACCCGCCAGCGCGAGACCGGCAGCCGGGACAGCAGCGCGATGCCGTATCCGGGCCCGCCCTCGCCCCGCTCGTCCGCCGCGTAGACCCGGCGCTCGTCCGGCACCGGCGGCTCCTCCGTCCACCCCGACACCGGCGCCGGGACGCCGTGCACCGAGGCCAGGAAACGCCACTGGGACATGCCGAGCGCCTCGGCCGCGATCGCCGCCTGATCGGCGCCGCCGGAGCGCTCCTGGTGCCGGTCCACCTCCTGCAGGGCCACGATGTCGGCGTCCAGATCGGCCAGCGCGGCGCGCAGCCGATCCGGGTGCGACGCGCCGTCGGCGAGGTCCATGCCGTGCAGGAGATTGAAGGTCGCGACACGCAACGTGGTCATCGGCCGACGGTAACCCGCCCGCCGCCCTGCCGTGCGCTTTCCACCCGGCGACGGCCGCGTGCCGCCTGCGCGGGGGTCGGGCATATGGTCGAATCCATGAGCATCACCGACCGCGGCGTCGTCGAATACATAGGCGCCCACGCCGACGACTTCCTCGCCGATCTGCGCACCTGGCTGGCCATCCCCTCGATCTCCGGCGACCCCGCGGCCGCGGCCGACGTCGAGCGCAGCGCGTGGTGGCTGGGCGGCGCGCTGCGCGACACCGGCTTCCCCACCGTCGAGGTGTGGGAGACGCCCGGGCTGCCGGCCGTTTTCGCCGAGTGGCCCTCGGCCGACCCGGACGCGCCGACGGTGCTCGTGTACGGACACCACGACGTGCAGCCCGCGGCGCTCGCCGACGGATGGAGCACGCCGCCGTTCGAGCCGACCGACGTCGGCGACCGGCTGTACGCGCGCGGCGCCGCGGACGACAAGGGGCAGGTCCTGTTCCACCTGCTCGGGGTGCGGGCGCACCTGGCGGCGACCGGACGTACCACCCCCGCGGTGAACCTCAAGCTGATCGTGGAGGGCGAGGAGGAGTCCGGTTCGCCGCACCTGGCGGCGCTGCTGCGCGAGCGTCGCGACCGGCTCGCCTGCGACGTCGTGGTGGTCTCCGACACCGGGATGTGGGGCGCGGACACCCCCAGCACCTGCACCGGGATGCGCGGCCTCGCCGAGGTGCAGATCGACTTCCACGGCCCGAGCGCGGACATCCACTCCGGCTCCTTCGGCGGCGCCGTGCCCAACCCGGCGACCGCGCTGGCCCGGCTGATCGCCGCGCTGCACGACGAGGACGGGCACGTCACCATCCCCGGCTTCTACTCCGGGGTCGGCGAACTCACCGAGTACGAGCGGGAGTCGTTCGCCAAGCTGCCGTTCGACGAGAGCGTGTGGCTGGGCAACGCCAAGTCCGGCGCGGCGGCCGGCGAGGCCGGATACAGCACCCTGGAGCGGGTCTGGGCGCGCCCGACGGCCGAGGTCAACGGCATCTGGGGCGGCTACATCGGCCCCGGTCGCAAGACCATCGTGCCCACCTCGGCGCACGCGAAGGTGTCCTTCCGGCTGGTGGACCGGCAGGACCCGGACGAGATCGAGCGGGTCGTGCGCGCGTGGGTGAGCGAGCGGGTGCCCGCCGGGATCCGCTGCGAGCTGGACTTCGGCACCGGCGTCCGGCCCTGCCTGACCCCGCTCAACCACCCCGCGCTGCGGGCGGTGGTGCGGGCGATGGGCCGCGCGTTCGACACCGAGATCCTGTACACCCGCGAGGGCGGCTCCGGGCCGGAGGCGGACCTTCAGGACGTGCTGCGCGCGCCGGTGGTCTTCCTGGGCGTCTCGCTGCCCGACGACGGCTGGCACTCGATCGACGAGAAGGTGGAGAAGCCGCTGCTGCTCAAGGGCGCGGAGGCCGCCGCGTACCTCTGGGAAGAGCTGGCCGCGAGCCGACTCGACGCCGCGGCGGGGAGGGACGAGCGTTGATCCGCCCCAAGCCCGTCGCCGGGCAGGCACTGGCCCGATCCGCGCTCGACCGGGCCTCCGAACACCGCTTGGACCAGGCGTGGCTGGACGCGGCGTGGGCGCGGCCCGACACGCGCGTACTGGTCCTGGCGCAGGGCCGGGCCCGCTGGTCGGGCGAGGCGGGCGAACCCCGCCTGCTCCTGGTCGACTCGGCGAGCGCGCCGGTGGGCGAGCGCCGGTTGCTCGGCCTCGACGCGGCCGGCGTGGCGTACTTCGCGGTGGACGTCGAGAAGTTGCCGGAGCCCGCCGAGGACGGACACGAGGGCGGCCTGCGCGAGTTGGGCACGCTGCTCGACGACCGGGACGCGGGGCTGCTCGTGCACGCCACCGGACTGCACCACTGGCATCGCACGCACCGGTTCTGTGCCCGCTGCGGGCAGCCGACGGAGTCGGCCGCGGCCGGGCACGTGCGGCGCTGCCCGGCCTGCGGCACCGAGCACTATCCGCGCACCGACCCGGCGGTGATCATGCTCGTGCTCGACCGGGACGACCGCTGCCTGCTCGGCCGCCAACCGCAGTGGCCCGAGCGGCGCTGGTCCACCTTCGCGGGCTTCGTCGAGCCCGGCGAGTCGCTGGAGCAGGCGGTGGCGCGCGAACTGCACGAGGAGGTCGGCGTGGTGACGTCGGCCACCACCTACGTGGCGAGCCAGCCGTGGCCGTTCCCCTCCAGCCTGATGCTGGGCTTCATGGCCTACGCGGTGGACGACAGGGTGCACGTGGACGGCGAGGAGATTTCCGAGGCCCGCTGGTTCGACCGCGCCGAGTTCAAGGAGGCGATCGA
Organism: Embleya sp. NPDC059237; assembly: GCF_042754105.1. Lineage (NCBI taxonomy): Bacteria > Bacillati > Actinomycetota > Actinomycetes > Kitasatosporales > Streptomycetaceae > Embleya > Embleya sp. NPDC059237. Next base: position 28,548 of record NZ_JBHZAE010000001.1, read on the forward strand.
CACGGGCGAGGTGCTGATGCCCGGGTCGTTGTCCATCGCCCGGTACCTGATCGAGAAGTGGTACGGCGGCCCGCTGGACGAGGGCAACCACTGGTGAGCGCGGGGTGAACACGCTCCGGCCGGGTCGGCGACGAGTCTTCGTCGCGGACCCGGCCGGGGAGACCGTGCTAGCACGTGGGTGCGCTCAGGCGGCCAGTTCCGACACGGCGGCCTTGACCTGGGCCAGGCTCGGGTTGGTCGCGGTCCACAGCGGCGCGCCGCCGTCGGCGGGCAGGATGACCAGCGTCGGCACGGTCTGGTTGCCGCCGTTGACGCTCATCACGAAGTCGGCGGCCGCGGGGTCCTGCTCGATGTTCACCTCGGTGTAGGCGATGCCCTCGCGCTCCATCTGGCTCTTCAGCCGGCGGCAGTAGCCACACCAGGTCGTGCTGTACATCGTCACGGGGGCCGACATCGTCATGCGCTCCTTTGTGTTCGCCCGGTCCGGGAACGGCTGTCCCCAAGCCAAACGTGCGCCCCCTCGGTTTGATTCCACCGGGTTCCCGGGCCTGTGCACATCGGGGCCGCTGTGCACAACCGGCCTCGGTGCGGCGCGATGCCTGAGAGGATGTGCCGATGATCGCTTCCCCCGACGACGTCCTCGACGCGCTCGATCCCGAGCAGCGGCGGGTGGCCGAGGCCGTCGACGGCGCGGTGTGCGTGCTCGCGGGCGCGGGCACCGGCAAGACGCGGGCGATCACCCACCGGATCGCCTACGGCGTGCTCTCCGGCGCGATGCAGCCCGGACAGACCCTGGCGGTCACCTTCACCGCGCGGGCCGCGGGGGAGCTGCGCGGCCGGCTGCGCGACCTGGGCGTCCCGGGCGTACAGGCGCGTACGTTCCACTCGGCGGCGCTGCGCCAGCTGTCCTACTTCTGGCCGAAAGTGTTCGGCGGGCCGCCGCCGCAGCTGGTCGAGACCAAGATCATGCTTGTCCGCGACGCGGTGGCGCACTGCCGTCTGCGCGCCGATCGGGCCGAGCTGCGCGACATCACCGGCGAGATCGAGTGGGCCAAGGCCACCCAGACCGCGCCCGACGACTACCCGGGCGCGGTGCTCGCGGCGGGCCGCAAGCCGCCGCGCGCCGCCGCCGAGATCGCGCACGTCTACGCGGCCTACGAGAAGATCAAGTCCGGCAAGGGTCGGATGGACTTCGAGGACGTGCTGTTGCTCACCATCGGACTGCTCGACGAGCGGCCCGAGGTGCGCGAGGCGGTGCAGGCGCAATACCGGCACTTCACCGTGGACGAGTACCAGGACGTCAACCCGCTCCAACAGCGCCTGCTCGACCTGTGGTCGACCGGGGCCCGCAGCCTGTGCGTGGTCGGCGACGCGAGCCAGACCATCTACTCGTTCACCGGCGCCACACCCGCCTACCTGCTCGGATTCCGCCGCCGCCATCCCGACGCGAAGCTGGTCGAGCTGGTCCGCGACTACCGTTCGACCCCGCAGGTGGTGGGCCTGGCCAACCGGCTGCTCGCGCGCGCCGGCGGCGAGGCGGCCAAGCACCGGCTCCAGCTGATCTCGCAGCGCGGCACCGGCCCGGAGCCCGACTTCGTCGAGCACGCCGACGAGCAGGCCGAGGCGGAGAGCACCGCGAAGCGCATTCGCGCGCTGATCGACGACGGGGTGCGGCCCGCCGAGATCGCCGTGTTGTTCCGCACCAACGCGCAGTCCGAGTCCTACGAGCAGGCGCTCGCCGACCAGTCGGTGGCCTACCTGCTCAAGGGCGCCGAGCGGTTCTTCGAGCGGCCCGAGATCCGGCAGGCGATGGGTTTCCTGCGCGCGCACGCGATCTCCGGCGGCACCGACGCGGAGGCCGGGCCGTTGGCCGCCGAGGTGCGCGCGGTGCTCGGCGGCACCGGCTGGAGCGCGGAGCCGCCCGCGGGATCCGGCCAGGCCCGGGAGACGTGGGAGTCGGTGGCCGCGCTGGTCCGGCTGGCCGAGGAGTTCGCGGTCAAGCGGCCGCAGGCGTCGCTGCGCGACTTCACCGTCGAGCTGGCCGAGCGGGCGAGCGCCCAGCACGCGCCCACGGTGGAGGGCGTGACGCTCGCGTCGTTGCACGCGGCCAAGGGGCTGGAGTGGGACGCGGTGTTCCTGGTCGGCCTCAACGAGGGCATGATGCCGATCTCCTACGCCGACACCCCGGACAAGATCGAGGAGGAGCGCCGACTGCTCTACGTCGGGGTGACCCGGGCGCGTGAGCGGTTGACCCTGTCCTGGTCGCTGGCCCGCACCCCGGGTGGGCGCGGGCGTACGGCCTCGCGGTTCCTGGACGGGCTGCGCGGCCCCGACGGCGGGCGCGGCGTCGGCTCGGCGCGGCCCGACGCGTACCGCTCGCCCGGCACCGGAGCGAGCCCGGGCGGTGTGGTCCGGCCCCGGCGCAAGGTCGGCCCGGTGCGCTGCCGGGTGTGCGCGCGGGCACTCCAGGACGCCGCCGAGCGCAAGATCGGGCGCTGCCTGGACTGCCCGTCGGACGTGGACGAGTTCCTCCTTGGGCAACTGCGCGAGTGGCGACTGCGCCGGGCCGACGAGCACAGCCAGCCCGCCTTCGTGGTCTTCACCGACGCGACGCTCACCGCGATCGCCGAGACCCGTCCGCTCAACGAGCGCCAACTCGCCGCGATTCCGGGGGTGAGCCGGACCAAGCTGGAGCGATTCGGTGACGACGTGCTCGCGCTGTGTGCCGGCCACGACCTGGCGATCGAGCCCGATCCGGACGACTACGGGCACATTCCGGAGGTCGAACAGGACCTCGAGTCGGCCATCGAGGATGCCCCCGACGGGGGGTGAGATGCGAGGGGTTTCCCTCGAGTGATGAGGGCCATGCAATAAATCGTTTGCGCCTTGCTCCAAACCGCATCTACGCTCACGAGCACGGTCGGAACGTTCGACCGTGCTCGTCCATGAAACCTGGAAGCACCCCTGCGGTGTTGCCCCGAAACCCTCTCGGAAGGAGGTGAACGTCGTGATTACCAGGAACCTGAAAGCCCAGCGTCAGGCGTTCGCCGTCACTCCGGTCGTGGTGTCGGTGGGCTCCGCCAAGCTGTCGCATGCCGATCTCTCCGTGTCCACGTCCGGCCTGGCCGGGCTCCCCGTGGTGACGTCCTATGCCGGGACCGATGCCCTGATCACCGCCTCCGCGCGACTGCGCGGCAACGGCAGTGGTGTGTCCGCAGCAGCGGGTGCCTCAGGACTCGTCGGTCTGGCGGACAGCGCCGAGGGTCCGTGGCAAGGCGAGCAGGCAGCGAAGGCGCGTCGCGACGAGCGACCGTCGAGCGCGGCGGCTTGCGAGCAGGCGCAGAAGCAGGAATCGCAGCGGGCCAGTGGCATGACCATGGCCGGTTTTGCCGGGAACAACGGGTATCCGTCCTGGAGGAACAGGACCTGACGAGACGTCAGGTCGGCACCCTCCAGGGCCGCGGAATCCCGAACACCGGGATCCGCGGCCCTTGTCTTTTGTCGGCTGTCAGCAAAAACCGAGTAGCGACCACCGGGGACGCGAGTCCCACGAATCACAGGAGCACCACGTGCCCCACGGCAAACCCCCCGCACCCGGCAGTACAGCCACAGCGACATCGGAGGTAGACCTGATGACCCTCACCGGTTTCGAGGACGTCGAGCAGCTCGAGTCCACGATCCCCTGCCGTTCCTACGACCCCGAGGTCTTCTTCGCCGAGTCCCCGGAGGACGTCGAGTACGCGAAGGCCCTGTGCCGCGAGTGCCCGGTGCGCGAGATGTGCCTGCAGGGCGCGCTCGAGCGCCGCGAGCCCTGGGGCGTGTGGGGCGGCGAGCTCTTCGTGCAGGGCGTCGTCGTCGCCCGCAAGCGTCCCCGTGGCCGTCCGCGCAAGACGGAGGTCGCCGCGTGACCCCCCCGGCGGGACCCCGACGTACCAGGACCAGAGATCGCGCGTACGCGCAGGAACCCATGAAGCACATTCACGACACGAACGCAGTTCTTCCCATGGACAGGAGCCGGGAGTTGCATCTGATCAACGAAGCCCTGGCGAGGGCTCGGATGGATCAGGAGCTCCGCGAGGCGGAGCTCCAACGCAGGGCGTACCACGTCCGGATGGCGCGCAGGATGCGTCGTCGGGCCGAGGTCGCCTCCATGCGGGCGCGCCGGGCGCTGGCCATCGCGGTGATGTAGTCGAGCCGGTTCGCACGAACGCCGAAGGGCGGGCACCCCACCAAGGGGGCGCCCGCCCTTCGGCGTTCGCGCGGATCGGCGCCGGGGTCGACCGGCCGGACGGTGCCTAACGGCCGGCGGTGTCCGCGTCGCCCGTCGCGTTCTTCGGGGCCGGTGCGTCGGCCGGGTCGTCCTCGATCTCCTCGATGTCCTCGAACTCCTCGATCGCCTCGAGGGAGAAGTCGAACTCCTCGGCCTCGTAGTCGTCTTCGAAGCCGGGCAGCCAGGTGGCCAGTTCCTCGCGGAAGGGGGCGGTGGCGCCCAGCTGACACAGCACGCCGATGGTGCTCAGCGTGACCCGATGGATCAGCAGATAGCTCGGCGGCAGGTTGAGCTGGCGGGCCAGCGCGGAGGCGGGATTGCGCGGGTCGCCGATCCGCGCGCCCTGTTCGCGCATCCAGGCCCGGGTGAAGGTGAACTCCTCGACCTCGGCCGGTTCCAGGAACGGCAGCAGGTAGTCCAGCACCTCGCCGGCGTCCAGCTTGATCGACGGCTTGACGAAGCCCTCGGTGCGCAACACCTGCATGACGCTGTCCGCGTCGCCGTCGAGCGCGAGCCGAAAGGCCCGGCCGATCGGCTCGGGCAGCCCCTCGGGCAACCGGTTGACCGTGCCGAAGTCCAACACGCCCAGGCGCCCGTCGGCCAGCAGCCGGAAGTTGCCCGGGTGCGAGTCGGCGTGCAGCATGCCGGTGCGGGCCGGACCGGAGAACAGGAAGCGGGTGAGCATGTGCCCGGCCCGGTCGCGCTCCTCCCGGGTGCCCTTGTCGATCACCTTGGACAGCGGTGTGCCGTCCATCCACTCGGTGATCAGCACCCGTTCGGTCTGGTGCACCACGTGCGGCACGAAGATGTCGGGGTCGCCGTCGAACTCCACGGCGTGCGCGGTCTGCGCCTCCGCCTCCAGCTGGTAGTCGAGCTCCTCGGCCACCCGGGCCTTGAGTTCGGCGATCAGCGGCTTGACGTCGATGCCCGGGATCAGTGCGCCGGCGAAACGGGCCACGTGACCGAGCTGGTTGAGGTCGGAGATCAGCGCGTCGCCGGCTCCGGGGTATTGGATCTTGACCGCGACCGTGCGGCCGTCGTGCCAGACCGCCCGGTGCACCTGGCCGATCGAGGCGGCGGCCGCGGGCGTCTCGGAGAACTCCTCGAACAACGTGCGCCAGTCGTCGCCGAGGTTGTCCGCGAGCGCCTTGTGCACGGTGCGCGCGGGCATCGGCGGCGCCGCGTCCTGAAGTTTGGTCAGGGCCGAGCGATAGGGCCCGGCCACCTCCTCGGGCAGCGCCGCCTCGAACACCGACAGGGCCTGCCCGAGTTTCATCGCGCCGCCCTTCAACTCCCCGAGCACCTTGAAGAGTTGTTGCGCGGTGCGCGCCTGCAGCTCCGCCGCGACGATCTCGGCCGGTCTGCCGCCGATGCGCCTGCCCAGGCCCAGTGTCGCCCGACCGGCCACCCCCAGCGGGAGGGACGCGAGCTTGGCGGTGCGGGTGACGGCCCTGCGCGGAAGATCGCTCACGCGACCCATTGTGTCCGACTCGGCGGCGCGGCATGTGTGATGGGGCCCACGTCTTGCGCCGGGCGGGTGGCGCCGCAGTCGCAGCGCGCGTGCGGCGCCCAGCTCCGGCGCCGGGTCAGCCCGTCGGGCAGCTCGATCTCCACAGTCCCGTCCACGGTGGTGGGCAGCCCGCCGTCGAGGAAGGTGAGCACCTGGAGCGCGGCCCGGGCGGCGACCTCGGTGGCCAGCACCACGTCGCACGGCGGCTCGCCCGGACCGGGCGCGGCCGCGAGTTGGGCGAGCAGGCGCGGCCAACCCGGATCCCGGTCGCTGCGGGCCAGGTCCAGACACCGACCGCAGGCCGAGCGGCCGACCAGGACGAACGGCCCGATCACCCCCGTGGTCTCGCGGATGTCGGCGTACAGGTGCGGCACCCGCTGTCGGATCAGCCGGGCGCCGGGGGCCGGATCCGGACGGCCCTCCGGGACCAGCACCGCGACGTCGGGCGTGCCCCGTCCGGCGGGCAGCGCGCAGCGCACCCCCGGAGCCAACCGGCGCAGCGCGGCCCGCACGGTGGTCTCCCGGCGCGGCCGCTCCGCGTCCCAGCCGTAGGCCACCGGCCCCGCATCGCCCGCCCGCACCGGTCGGCGATCCGCGGGCACCACGTGCCCGATGCCGGCGGCGGCGAGCAGCCCGGCCACCGCCGCGCCCACCCGACCGGCGCCGTGCACCGCCACCACCGCCCGCGAGCGCCGGTCCAGCGCGGCCAGGCCCGCGCCGCCGCTGCCGTGCACCAGGGCCAACGAGGTCAGGTCCGGGCCGAGTCGGGCCCGCTCGTGCGGCAGCGCCGGCACCGGGGTGGGCCGCCCGGACGCGTCCTCGAGCACGTCCTCCCGGGCGAGCAGGTCGAGCACCGCCGCGGCCCGGGCACGGGGCAGGCCGACGCGGTCGGCGAGTTCGTAGGTCCGGGCCAGGTCCCGGGTGCCGTCCAGGTGTTCCACGAAGCGGGTGGTGACCGGGTCGAGCCCGCCCAGCAGCACCGCCCGAGCCGGGTCCAGGCCCAGTTGCAGGGTCTGTCGATCGCGCCACAGCCGGCGCAGGGCGGGCTTGAGCAGCGGACGCATGGGCGGCCTCCGAGGGGACGGTACGCGCGGACGAACAGCGACGACCGAGGCCCGACGCACCGGGCTCGACCGGCCCCAGCGTGCCCGCCGGGGACCGGACCGGGTATTTCGTTGTCCACAGCCCGCGTATGAATATGCTATTTGGAAATATTAGGCACAGAACAATGGAATGGGAGCTATCGCGCGAATAGTGCTTATACCCGCGAATATGCCCGCGAAAAGCGATGCGGAATATCCCCCGCCGGCCCGAAGCGGGCGCGCCCTGTCGGTGCCGTCGGTTAACGTCCTGGATGTGGTCGCGGATCCCGGGGTCGGACACGACATGCTGTCCGGAGCCCCGTACCAGGGTGCCGTCGAGGTGCGTCGCAGCGCCCGACGGAAACGAACCGTATCGGCGTACCGGGACGGGGACCGAACCGTGGTCCTGCTGCCCGGCCGCATGACGCAGACCGAGGAGAAACGCTGGGTCGGCGTGATGCTGGAGCGCTTGGCCGCCCAGGAGCGCCGCCGACGCCCCAGCGACGAGGACCTGGCCGTGCGCGCCCGGGAGTTGTCCGCCCGCTATCTCGACGGCCGGGCCGAGCCCGCGAGCGTGCGCTGGGTGGGCAACCAGAACACCCGCTGGGGTTCGTGCACACCGGTCGACGGCACCATCCGGCTCTCCACCCGCCTGCGCGGTATGCCGACCTATGTCGTCGACTATGTATTGCTGCACGAGTTGGCGCATTTGCTGGTGCCCGGACACGGACCGCGTTTTTGGACGCTGCTCGCCGCATATCCGCGCACCGAACGCGCACGGGGATATCTGGAGGGCGTCGCGACCGCGAGCGGGCTGGCGATGAGCGACGAGGCCGACACCGATCCGGCCGCCGTCGAGCCGCCGCGGACCGGGGCCGAACCACCGGCGCCGACCCGGGGGCGCGCCCCCGCGGCCGGCGCGCGCGGCGCCCGCAAGGGCACCGCCGCTGCGGACGGTACCCGGGCGGGGACAACGCGCGATCGGGCCGCCCGCAAGCCTCGCGGCTGACCGGGATCCGGCTCGGCACAGTCGTCGCGGCGCCGGATTCGGGCGTATAGCGTGAGGCGCGTACGCGGACGGAGCGGTCGCGGACATGTGCCCGCCGGGGGGCACGAGCGGCCCGCCCCGGCGCGCAGCCGTACCCCGACCGGGGCGCAGCCGATGTTGTAGCGTGCCGAGCGCGGCGGGGACCCAGGTGGTGGGCGCCCGCACCGCCGGCGGCGGAAAAGCGGGGAAGGGAGCCACACAGTGGTCGAGTTCAGGAAGGGACAGAAGTCGAAGCTGTCCGACCTGACCGCGGGGACCGATCTGTATGTCGGGGTGCGGTTGGATGCCCCCGGGCTGACGTTCGACATCGCGTGCTTCGGGTTGGACGCGGGCGAGCGGCTGTCCGACGATCGGTACTTCGTCTTCTTCAACCAGCCCAAGTCGCCCGAGGCGTCGATCCAACTCCTCGGCGCGCAGGCCGGCGACACCGAGTCCTTCCGGGTGACCCTCGATCGGGTCCCGCCGCACGTCAACAAGCTCGCGTTCACCGCGACGATCGACGGCGACGGGGTGATGTCCCAGGTCGGGTCCGGCTATCTGCGGATCGTGGCGGGCGGCCAAGAGGTCGCGCGCTACTCGTTCACCGGGCGCGAGTTCAGCACCGAGCGCGCGGTGATGATCGCCGACATCTACAAGAAGGACGTCTGGCGGATCTCCGCCGTCGGCCAGGGCTTCGACGGCGGACTGCGCGCGCTCCTGGAGAACTTCGGCGGCGAGGTCGCCGAGGACGAGCCGGAGCAGGCGTCCGCGCCCGCGCCGGTGCCGCCCGGCGGAGCACCCGGATTCGCCCCGCCCGGCGCCGGCGTGCCGCCGCAGCAGCACCAATCGCCGCCGTCCTTCGGCCCGCCCGGTGGTGGCCCGCCGCCACCCCCGCCCGCGCCCACGCCGAATTTCGGGCCGCCGCCCGGCGCGCCCCAGCCGGTCGGCGCGATGCCGCACGGCGGTCCGCCGCCCGGCCACGACGGCCCGCCCCACTACGGCGGCACCCCGCCGCACGGTGCCCCCGGCGGCTACCCGCCGCCGCCCGGCCCGCCGCAGTACCAGCAGGGCCCGGGCACGCCGCCGCACGGCGCGCCGGGAGGCTACCCGCCCCCGCCCGGTCCCGGCGGCTACCCGAACCCGAACCAGACGCCGCACCAGGGGCACATGGCGCCGCCCGCGCCTCCCGGCACGGGTCAGCCCGGTGGTTACCCGCCGCCGCCCGGCCCCGGGGGGTACCCGCCGCCCGGCCCGCCCGGACCCGGCGGCTACCCCGGCCAGGGGCAGCCCGGCCAGATGCAGCCCACGCTCCAGATGCCGGTCCCCGGCGGCCCGGGCGGACCGCCCCCCGGCCAGGGCATGCCCCCCGGTCCCGGCATGCAGGGCGTCGGCGTCGCGACGCCCGAGCCCGCCTTCCAGTACGGCATCGACCAGTACCGCGAGGTGCCCGCCGGCGGTCGCTGGAGCCAGCAGAACCCCAAGATGGTCCGCGTCGACGTCTCCGGCGGCAAGGTGATCGCCCGCCAGGGCGTCATGGTGGCCTACCAGGGCGACGTGAAGTTCAAGTTCCAGGGGCAGAGCCTGCGCAACCGGTTCGACAACCGGCAGACCGGCCAGTCGCTCGAACTGATGCGCTGCGAGGGCAGCGGCGAGGTGTTCCTCGCCGAGGACGCCGCGCACCTGCACCTGGTCGAACTCCAGGGCAACAAGCTGTTCGTCAACGTGGCCAACGTGCTCGCGTTCGACGAGGGGCTGACCCTGGAGCCGGCCCGCGTCGAGGGCGTGGGCATCCCCGGCGGCGCGCTGTTCGCGCAGACCTTCACCGGTCAGGGCACGGTCGTGATCAAGACCAGGGGCATCCCGCTGGTGTTGCCGGTGCAGGGGCCGACCTTCGCGGACAGCAACGCGATCGTGGCCTGGACCGGTACCCAGATGCAGGTCTCCACCACGACCCAGATGCGGCTGCGCCGTACCGCGTTCCCCGGGCACAGCGGCGAGACGGTCAACCTGCAGTTCCGCTGCCCGCCGCAGGCCAACAACTTCATCGTCGTCCAGCCCTACGAGGTGTGAGGGGAACATGGATCAGCAACTGATCGCCGCGTACGGGCAGACCGCCCCCCAGGCGCGGATGAGCGCGCACGGCCACAAGATCTGCCGGGCCAACATCCAACCCGGCGCACCCGGTGTGCTGGCCAAGCAGGGCTCGATGATCGCCTACGAGGGCTACATCACCTTCGAGGGCTACGGCCAGGGCATGCAGCGCCGGGTGACCGGCGGGATCACCGGCGAACGTATGCAGTTGATGCGGTGCACCGGACAGGGCGACATCTACTTCGCCGACTACGGCGCCGACGTGGCCATCATGCAGCTCAACCCGGGTGAGGGCCTGTCGGTCAACGCGAGCAACATCCTCGCGTTCGACGAGAACCTGGAACACCGGATCAAGATGGTGAGCGGGGTCACCGCGAAGTTCAGCGGCAACGGCCTGTTCAACATGGAGCTGTCCGGTCAGGGCTGGGTGGCGATCACCACGCGCGGCACCCCGGTGGTGCTCAACCCGGCCGAGCGCGAGACCTACGTCGACCCCGACGCGCTGGTCGCCTGGAGCACCAGCCTCAAGGTCGGCACCAAACGCTCGATGCGCCTCGGCGGCATCGTCGGGCGCGGTTCCGGCGAGGCGATGCAGGTGTCCTTCAAGGGCAACGGCTTCGTCGTCGTGCAACCGGCCGAGGACGCCACCGACCGTTTCCACGTGCGCGGCTGACCGCGAGCCAAGGAGGAACACCGTGCAGAGCTCGCTTTTCGGCCACGCGCCGGTACACAACCCCGAGCGGTACAGCTTGCAGAACGAGCACATGCTCAAGGTCCAGCTCGGCAACGGGCACCCGGACCACTGCCTGGCCCGGGTCGGCTCGATGGTGGCCTACCAGGGCGCGATCGACTTCGACGGAAACCTGCGCAGCGGCGCCGAACAGCAGGCCGCCGCGGCCACCGGCGAACAGCTCCAGCTGATGCGCGCGCAGGGCACCGGCACCATGTGGCTGGCCAACATGGCCCAGTCGATCCACGTGCTCGACCTCGACTTCGAGGGACTGAGCGTGGACGGGCAGTACGTATTGGCCCTGGACAGCACGCTGAGCTGGAACGTGGTCGCCATCGAGAGCGCCCAGTCGGTCGCCGGCGCCGGGTCGTACAACCTCGACATCAGCGGCAACGGCAAGATCGCGCTGATGACCTCGGGCAAGCCGCTGATCATGCGGGTCAGCCACGGCGCCGAGGTGTTCGCGGACGCCGACGCCGTGATCGCGTGGAGCAGCCGGTTGCAGATCAGCATGCAGGCGCAGACGAACTCGGCCCGGATCTACCGCCGCCGCCGGGGCACCGGCGAGGGCTGGAACATGGCCTTCATGGGCGAGGGCTACGTGGTGGTCCAGCCCAGCGAACTGCTCCCGCCGGTCGAGTTCATCCAGCCCGGCGGCTACCTCGCCAACCGCGGTCTCGGCCAGGACGGCGGGGTCCGCGGCAACACCTGGGGCCAGTAGCACCCGGGCCCGGGAAACCGGGGAACAGCGACGCCGAGGGGCGCCCGACCGATCACCGGTCGGGCGCCCCTCGGCGTGTCCTCGTGGATTTCTCGTGTCGCCGCGCGGAGCGCGGACCTCAGACCAGGGCGCGGGCCCGGTTCACCAGCGCGCGGACCGAGTCGTCGGTGTCGGCCGGCAGCGCGTCGAACGCGAACCAGCGCAGGTCCAGCGACTCCTCGCTGATCACCTCGATCGCGCCGGGCGGGGCCAGCGCCGCGTACTGCACGTCCAAGTGCACCGCGCACGGTGTGTCGTGCCGGTCGAGGTAGACCGGCGCGCCGTCGGCGAGCAGGGTCAGACCGGCGATCCCGGACTCCTCGTGGGCCTCGCGCAGCGCCGCCTCGGCCGGTGTGCGGTCACCCGGTTCGCAGTGCCCGCCGGTCTGCAACCACCGGAGGATCTTCGCGTGCAGGGTGAGCAGCACCCGACCGCCGGCGGCATCCACGATCAGCGCACTCGCCGTCACGTGCCCGGCGCGGCAGCCCTTGAGCATGCCGTCGTCGTACCTGGCCAGATGCTCCAGGTAGGCCCGGCGCAGCCCGTCGACACGATCGTCGGGCGCGTGCCACGCGGACAACGCGTCGACCGTCGCGACCCGAAGGCTCACGCGGCGGGACCCTTGTCGCCGTCGGTGCCCTTCGGCTTGTCGTCGTCGCCGTTCGCCTCACGCTCGGCGTCGTCGGCTTTCGCCTCGCCCTTCGCCTTGCCCTTCGACTCCAGCGAGTCCAGGTCCGCGTCCAACTCGGCGTCGAGACCGGACAGGTCCAGCTCGGCGTGGTGCACGAAGCCGTCGGGGTCGTCCAGGTCGGCCGCGGTCGGTAGCAGATCGGGGTGCTGCCACACCGCGTCGCGCCCGTCCACGCCGCGCGCGTCGGCCAGCGAGGCCCACAACCGGGCCGCGTCGCGCAGTCGGCGCGGGCGCAACTCCAGGCCCACCAGCGTGGCGAAGGTCTGCTCGGCCGGACCGCCCGTGGCCCGCCGCCGACGCAGCGTCTCGCGCAGCGCGCCCGCCGAGGGCAGCCGCGGCGCCGCCGCGCTGTGCACGACCGCGTCGACCCAGCCCTCCACCAGTGCGAGGGCCGTCTCCAGCCTGGACAGCGCGGTCTTTTGCTCCGGGGTCTCCTCGGGCTCGAACAGCCCCTGCGAGAATGCCTCCTGCAGCGCCTCGGGGTTGCTCGGGTCGATCCGACCCGCGGCCTCCTCCAGGCGGCTCATGTCCACCTTGATGCCTCGGGCATACGCCTCTACGGCGCCGAACAGGTGTTGCCGCAACCACGGCACGTGCACGAACAGGCGCTGGTGCGCGGCCTCGCGCAGGGCCAGGTAGAGCCGCACCTCCTCCTGGGGCAGGGACAGGCCCTCGCCGAACGCGGTCAGGTTGGCCGGCAGCAGCGCCGCCTTGCCCGCCGGACCGATCGGCAGCCCGACGTCGGTCGAGCCGACCACCTCGCCGGCCAGCGCGCCGAGCGCCTGGCCCACCTGGGCGCCGAACATCGCGCCGCCCATGCCGCGCATCATGCCGAGCAGCGGCCCGGCCATGCTCTGCATCTCGTCGGGCATCATCTCGCCCATGGCCGCGACCACCCGGGTCGCCAGCGGCTCGACCAGCGCGCGCCACTGGGGCAGCGTCGCCTCGATCCACTCGGAACGACTCCAGGCCGCGGTGGTGCTCACACCGGACGGCAGCGACGTGGCCTCGTCCAGCCACAGCTCGGCGAGCCGCACCGCCTCCTCGACGCCCGAGCGCTCCACCGCGCCGATCGACGCGTCGCCCTGCTGCGCCACCGTCTGCCGGGCGATGTCGCGGGCCAGGTCCCAGTTGACCGGCCCGCCCTCGTAGGAGAGGAGCTTGCCCAGCTGCTGGAAGGCCGCGCCGAGATCGGCCTGATTCATCTGTCCGAAAAGCGCGCCGAACGGGTTGTTCGGGTCACCGCCGGCGGCACCGAACCCGAAGGGGTCGTTCGGATTCGAACCACCGGACCCGCCGCCGGGGCGGTCGGGATCGTCGTCGCCCGAGGGCTTGCCGAAGCCGAACGGGAAGTCAGCCATGGTGGGGCCCCTCTACGTTTTCCATGTGTGCGGCGCCCTCGGGCCCGACCATTCGATGCCGACTCACGGTTACCTCGTCTCGCTCGAGCCGCCCGCCGCCCCGGCCGGAGACGACACCGCGCAGGCGCCGAAACGCGCCTGGCGTGAAGATCACAACAACACCTCCGGCAGGATGGATCGCGGACACTGACAGGAAAGGCAAGCAGTCGCGCGTACCTTTCTTGACGAACCGCTCGTACCAAACTAACCACGGGAGACCGCCAGTGAGTTCCCAGCCCCCACGCGTTCGCTCTGGGCGGAGCGGGCGGGAGAGCACGAGCGAAGGCACCGGAACCGATGCCGCGCAGACCGCTCCGGAGAGCGATCCCCAGTCCTCGGGCCGGCCCGAGGACCAGCCCTCGGCCACCAGTGTGCCCCGGGTGCGCCCGGTCGTCGCGGTCACCGGCGCCGCCGCCGGGCTCGGTCATCGCGTCGCCTCGCTCCTGGCCGCGAACGACCAGGTCAAACGTCTGATCGCGATCGACGAGCGGCGCGGCGAGATCCCCGGCGCGCAGTGGCGGATCATGGACGTCCGCGACCCCGCGCTGGCCGGTCGGCTGGAGGGCGTGGACGTGGTGGTGCACCTCGCGCTCGACATGTCGCTCGACTCCGAGCCCAGGTCCCGGGGCGCGCGCAACGTGCGCGGAACCCAGACCGTGCTGACCGCCGCCGCCGCGGCCCGGGTGCCGCGCGTGGTGTTGTGCACCTCGGCGATGGTCTACGGCGCGCTGCCGGACAACGACGTACCGCTCACCGAGGACGCGCCGCTGCGCGCCACGGCCGACGCCTCGCTGGTCGGCGATCTGCTGGAGATCGAGGAACTGGCCGAGCGCACCCCGCGCGCCCATCCGCACGTCAAGGTCACCGTGGTGCGACCGGCGACGCTGGTCGGCGGTCCCGAGGCGGACAGCGTGATGACCAGGCACTTCGAGGCGCCGCGCCTGCTCGTGGTCTCCGGCGGGCAGCCCCGCTGGCAGTTCTGCCACCTGGACGACCTGGCCTCGGCGCTGGAATTCGCCGCGCTCGGCCGGGTCGAGGGTGTGGTCACGGTCGGCTCGGAGGGCTGGCTGGAGCAGGAGGAGATCGAGGAGTTGTCCGGCATGCGCCGGATGGAGCTGCCCGCCTCGCTCGCCCTGGGCACCGCCGAACGGCTGCACCGCCTCGGCATCACGCCCGCCCCCGCGGGCGACCTCGCCTACACGATGCACGGCTGGGTGGTCTCCGCGGAACGGCTGCGTGCGGCGGGCTGGCGGCCGGCGTGGACCAACGAGGCGGCGTTCGCCGCGCTCCTGGAGGACGTCGCCGGGCGGCACGCGCTGGTGGCCCGCCGGCTCGGCCGCAAGGACGCCACCACGCTCGGCGCGGCCGGTGCCACCGTGGCCCTGGTCGGCACGGCCGCGATCGTGCGCAAGGTGCGCCGCCGGCGCCGGGGGTTCTGAGCCGCGCGGCCCGGTGGCGACCGGGTTTCGGCCCGCTCCGGCGCGGGGTCGCCCGCGCCGTCGGGGGACCGGGGTGTCCGGGTCCGTGGCGCGGCGCGCGATACTGCCCGGTATGGACGTCATCCGCATCGCCGAGATCCGCGACACGCCGTTGTCCGTCGACGAGGTTTTCGCCGCGGTCGGCGACCCCGCCGCCGGTGGCATCGACCTGTTCGTCGGTACGGTCCGTGACGCCGACGGCGGGCGCACGGTCACCGCGCTCGAATACTCCGCCCACCCGTCGGCCGCGGCCGAGCTGCGTCGGGTGATGGAGAAGATCGCCGCCGACCAACCGGTGCTGGCGATGGCGGCGGTACACCGGGTCGGCCGGCTGGCGATCGGCGACCTGGCGGTCGTGGTCGCGGTCGCCTGCCCGCACCGCGCGGAGGCGTTCGCCGCGTGCCGCCGACTGATCGACGACCTCAAGCACGAGGTGCCGATCTGGAAGCTCCAGCACTTCACGGACGGCGACGCGGACTGGGTCGGCGCCTGCTGACCCCACACGCACCCGCTCCGACGCCCCATTTGCCCCGTTCGCCCCACCCGTTCCCGGGTGTCCCGGGCGCCTCGGAGCAGCGAAAATGCACCATCACCACCACATACATATGATTTAAGCCGTCACCCTCCCTCTCGTGTCGATGGAGTACGTCATGGCGGCTGTCGCATGGTGGTGGGCCATCCCGGGCGTCGCGCTCGTGATCGCCGTGAGCTGGGCCGCGTGGACGGCTCGGGCGTTGCGTACGCCGAGCATGCGCGACTCGATGTCCGCCTTCGAGGAGTGGAGCGCGGCGCTGGACCGGGTGCGCACCGCCACCCCGGTCGTGCACGACCCCACTGTCGAGGCGCCCGACCCGACGCTCCCGGGAACGGTCCACGACAACCCGTGACGGCCCGGCCCGCACCGCAAGAATCCGGGTGCCGTAGGGTCGGGCGCATGTCGCGCCGCACCGCCACCCTGGTCGTCTCCGGGCTGCTGCTCCTGGCCCTGGCCTGCGCCGTGCTGTTCGCGCCGGTGCCCTACGCCGAGTTGAGCCCCGGGCCCACGTACAACACGCTCGGCGACGAGGGCGGCAGGCCGGTCATCGAGATCTCCGGCCACGAGACGTACCCCACGAGCGGGCACCTGAACATGACCACCGTGTCGGTGACCAACAAGTCCTACGACATGCCGCTGCTCGACGCGCTGGCCGGCTGGGTCAAGGGCGACGCGGACGTGGTGCTGAAGAAGTCGCTGTATCCCGACGACAAGTCGGCGGCCGAGGTCGAGCGGGAGAACGCCGAGGAGTTCAGCTCCTCGCAGGAGCACGCCAAGGTGGCCGCGTTCGCCGCCCTGAACATCCCGATCGAGAAGCAGGTGATCGTCTCGACCGTGGCCAAGGACGCGCCCGCGCTCGGCAAGCTGCACGCCGGCGACATCATCCTGGCCGTGGACGGCACGCCGATCACCAAAACGGAGGACGTCGCCGGGGCGATCACCAAGCACAAGGCCGGCGAGTCGGTCACGCTCACCGTGGACCCGGCCGACGCCCGCGGTACCAGGCGCGACGTGCAGGTGGTCACCGGCAGGGCCGAGGACGACGGCCGCGCGCTGGTCGGCATCACCCCGGGCATCCTGCCGAAGTTCCCGTTCAAGGTGGAGATCCACCTGGAGGACGTCGGCGGCCCCAGCGCCGGGATGATGTTCGCGCTCGGCATCGTCGACAAGCTCAGCCCCGGCGACCTGACCGGCGGCAAGTTCGTGGCCGGCACCGGCACCATCGACGACGCGGGCAAGGTCGGCGCGATCGGCGGCATCCAGATGAAGACCATCGGGGCCCGCCGCCAGGGCGCCAAGTACTTCCTCACCCCCAAGGCCAACTGCGCCGCCGCCGCGCAGACCCGGCCGGGCGGTCTGACCCTCGTCCAGGTGGAGACGCTGGACGACGCGCTCAAGGCGCTGGCGACGATCCGCACCGGTCAGGGCACTTTGACGGAATGTCATGCGTGACCGGTGCGGACCCGCTCGGCCCCTACTCCTCGTCGGTGTCGCCGAACGTGGCCAGCAGCGCCTCGGCCAGGCCGGGCACCAGGTCCGCGCCGGAGAGCACCTCGGAGTCGTCGTCCTTGGCCCGCAGTCGCACCGCCGACTCGCGCGAGCCGTCGCGCAGCACGCCGACCGCGAGTCGCACCTCCTGGCGCTCCGGGTGCGCCGCCACCCAGTCGTGGATCTCCTCGTCGCTGCCGACGGTGGGCATGTTCGCCTCGGCGGACGGCGGCAACATCAGCCGCTCGACCACGAGCGCGCAGCCGAGCACGGCTTCCGGCCAGGCGATGCTCGCCAGGAACTCGTCGATCGCGACGTGCTCGGGGATCTCCTCCTGCTCGATCGGCGTAAGGGTGTCGATGGGCGCGTCACGGTCGGCGGACAGGCCGAGCTGCGCGGCGAGGTCGGGTTCGGTACGGGCCAGTTCCCCGGTGTCCACGAGCGCGTACAGGCGGGGCTGCTGGTCCCAGCCGTACCCCGCCACGTGGCGTTCGATCTCGACGAGGGCCTGGGTGAGTGCAACGGTCATGCCCCCATCTTCCCGTCTCCGCCCCACGACGGATCACGAGCCTGTATCGGCCGTGTCTGTGGGGAACCACGTCCTGTCTCGGTAAGTTGACCCATCGAGCGCCGACCGGGCGCGTCCAGGTAATGATCGAGGTGCGCACCCTTGGTTTTTCAGATGCCCGAACGAGGCGGCTCAGGTGGCCGTCGGATCAGATTGGGAGCCCCGTCCCGCAGGTCCAGAACACTGCTCCTGACGCTGGCCATCCTCGTGGTGATCGTTGTCGCGTGGGTGCTGTTCGCGAATTTCTGGACGGATTGGCTCTGGTACAAGTCGGTCGGCTACGGAAACGTATTCACGACCAAGCTGTGGACGCGCATCGGGTTGTTCCTGGTGTTCGGTCTGCTCATGGCCGCGGCCGTCGGCGCCAACATCTACGTCGCCTATCGGCTGCGTCCCGCGTTCCGCGGGATGTCGCTCGAACAGCAGAGCCTCGACCGCTATCGCTCGGCCATCACGCCGTTCCGTAGCTGGCTGCTGATCGCGCTGTCGGTGATCATCGGCATCATCGCCGGAACCTCGGCGTCGGGGCAGTGGAAGACGTGGCTCCAGTTCGTGAACGGCGTCTCGTTCGGCGCCAAGGATCCGCAGTTCCACAAGGACGTCTCGTTCTACGCGTTCGATCTGCCGTTCTATCGATTCCTGGTCAATTTCGCGTTCGTCGCGGTCGTCGTCGGCCTCGTCCTCGCGGTGATCACGCACTACCTCTACGGCGGACTTCGGGTGCAGAGCCCGGGGTCGCGGGCCACCCCCGCCGCACAGGCGCATCTTTCGCTGCTGCTCGGCCTTTTCGTGTTGTTCAAGGCCATCGCGTACTGGCTGGACCGCTATTCGCTCGCGGTTTCGTCCGGTGATTTCAAGCAGGCCTCGCAATTCACCGGCCTGCGGTACACCGACGCGCACGCGGTATTGCCGGCGAAGACGATCCTGTTCATCGTCGCGCTGATCTGCGCCACGCTGTTCTTCGTCAACGTGTTCCGCCGCACGTGGGCGCTGCCGATCATCGGCTTCGGCCTGATGGTGCTCTCCGCAGTGCTCATCGGCGGGCTGTACCCGGCGATCGTCGAGCGGTTCCAGGTCAAGCCGAACCAGCAGGCCAAGGAAGCCAAGTACATCGAGCGCAACATCGCGGCGACGCGGGACGCGTACGGCATCGACGACGTCAAGCCCGAGGCGTACGCGGGCAACGTCGACGCTCGACCCGAACTCAAGGACGAGGCCTCGGCCACGGCCAGCATCCGGCTGCTCGACCCGAACATCGTCTCGCCGACGTTCAACGTGCTCCAGCAGCTGCGGCAGTACTACGCCTTCCCGGCGACTCTCGACGTCGATCGCTACATGATCGGCGGCAAGATGCAGGACACGGTCATCGCCCTGCGCGAGCTGAACCCGAAGGGCAACCAGAGCCACAACTGGGTCAACGACCACACCAAGTACACCCACGGGTACGGCGTGGTCGCGGCCGAGGGCACCGCTCGCGACCCCGAGGGCAAGCCGGTCTTCATCGAGAAGGACATCCGGACCGACGCCCAGGAGAAGACGAGCCCGAGCCCGATCGGTCCGTACGAGCCGCGCATCTACTTCGGCGAGCAGACGACCGAGTACTCCATCGTCGGGGCCCCCAAGAAGGCCGCGGCGACCGAGGTGGACTATCCGCTCGACAACAGCCCGACGGGTCAGCAGACCTATACGTATCAGGGCAAGGGCGGCGTCCCGATCGGCGGCACGTTCAACAAGCTGCTGTACGCGACGAAGTTCCAGGAGGGCAACATCCTGCTCTCCGACTCGATCAACAAGGATTCCCGGATCCTGTACAACCGCACCCCCAAGGAGCGGGTCGAAGCGGTCGCGCCGTGGCTGACCATCGACGGTGACCCGTATCCGGCCGTGATAGACGGCAAGGTGCAGTGGATCGTCGACGCGTACACGACCAGCAACGGCTATCCGTACGCGACCCGCACCACGCTCGGCACCGCCACCGCCGACTCGCTCAACGCCGAGGACCGGGCCCGGGGCGCGGTGGGCAACACCGGCAACGTCAACTACATCCGCAATTCGGTGAAGGCGACCGTCGACGCCTACGACGGCTCGGTCAAGCTCTACCAGTGGGACGAGAAGGATCCGGTCCTCAAGACCTGGATGAAGGCCTTCCCGAACACGGTCAAGAAGAAGACCACGATTCCGCCCACGCTGATGGAGCACCTGCGCTACCCGCAGGACCTGTTCAAGGTGCAGCGCGATCTGCTGACCCGGTACCACGTGACGGACCCGCGGACGTTCTTCAACGGCTCCGACTTCTGGAAGGTCCCCAAGGACCCGACGGGCACCGGGGTCGGCGGCGCCGACCAGCCGCCGTACTACCTGTCCATGAAGTTGCCCCCGGCCCCCGGCGACGGCCAGGCCCAGCAGGCGAAGAATCAGTCGTTCCAGCTGACGACCACGTTCGTGCCGAGGGAGCGGCAGAACCTCGCGGCGTTCATGGCCGTCAACTCGGAACCGGGGCCGGACTACGGCAAGGTCAGACTGCTCACGCTGCCCTCGGCCACGGCGATCAACGGGCCGGACCTGATGCAGAGTCAGTTCAAGTCCGACTCGTCCGTGATCGGGCTGTTGAACGTCTTCCAGATCGGCAACTCGAAGGTCGTCTTCGGCAACCTGCTGAGTCTTCCGGTCGGCGGCGGCATCCTCTACGTGGAACCGGTGTACCTCCAGGCCAACGCGGCCGGGTCGTATCCGGTGCTGCAGAAGGTGCTGGTGTCGTTCGGCGGGAAGATCGCGCTGCAGAACACGCTGCCGGAGGCGTTGGCGGCGGTCTTCAACGGCGAGGCGACACCCGCTCCGCCGAACACGGGGACACCGCCGAACACAGGGACGCCGCCGAACACGGGGACGCCGCCGAACACCGGCACCACGCCGCCCGGTACGGGGACCCCGACTCCGCCGGCGCAGAACCCGACGGTCAAGCAGGCGCTGGACGAGGCCAACCAGGCTCTCAAGGATGCCGACGCGGCGCTGAAGGCGGGTGACTTCGCCAAGTACGGCGAGGCGCAGAAGCGCCTTCAGGCGGCCGTGGACCGGGCCCTGGCGGCCGAGCAGGCGGCGAAGAACCCGCCCGCGGGTACCGCGTCCACGCCGCCGGCGAACGGGACGCCGCCGGCCAACGGGACATCGGGGAGTTCGGCTCCGCCCAAGCCGTGATCGTGGTTGGGTGAGCGCCGCGACGGGCCCGTCTCCTTCGGGGGCGGGCCCGTCGTGTTATCGATTTGGTGTGCGGCTCCGGGTCACGTAAGCTCGGGACACAACGCATCGCGGGGTGGAGCAGTTCGGTAGCTCGCTGGGCTCATAACCCAGAGGTCGCAGGTTCAAATCCTGTCCCCGCTACTCGGTGAAACGCGAGAGGCCCGGTTCTCAGGAACCGGGCCTCTCGCGTTGTGCGCTTGTGCTTGCTGGTTTGTGCTTGGTGCCCCGGCTCGGGGAGCCGGGGGTGGCGCACGGGCTGAGGGCGTGGCGGTCTAGAGCGCGATCTGGCGGCGGCGCTTGGCGCGCAGCGGTGCCATCAGGGTGACGCGCGCCAGACGGTGTGTGCCGCGTTGTTCGGCACGCGGGACCAGGCTCTGGATTATGGCGGCCGATTCGGCGCTGTTCGCCGTCTCCTGGACGGAGGCACGGCCGATGAGGGCGAGGTGCCGTTCGAGGCGCTCGCCCATGCCACTTCGGCCTGCGTCCATCGGCGGAACCGGGACTCGGCGCGGCATGCTCGGATGGTCCATTCCTGATATGACCACGACGCAGACCGTACCCCATCGGAGGCGCCCCGTGACGGCTTCCCGCCCCGTGCCGAGACCGGATCGTGTCCGGCGATGGCCGACAATCCGGTTGTGGCGCAATCGAACTCCCGGGCAACCAGGGGTAATTGGGACCAAAGGGGAAGCGGTCCGGGGTCGAGGCGGGGTGAGTCGGGTTCACTCCATGGTCTGAATTCGGCCGCGACACCCACGAGTGACGCGTGCCACGCGGGGCGGCGGGCGGTTCGGGGTCGGCCGGGAAGGGATTTGCCTGCCCGGTCGGGGCTGCCGTAAGGTTGTGTTCACCGACGCGGGGTGGAGCAGCTCGGTAGCTCGCTGGGCTCATAACCCAGAGGTCGCAGGTTCAAATCCTGTCCCCGCTACCACATCGAAGGGCCCGGCCATTGCGGCCGGGCCCTTCGTGCATGCCCTCGGACACCGGGTGTTCGCCGAGGATTCGTCGCCGGGTGGGGCCGGCTGTTGCCGAATCGCGACTGCATGGATGTGGCCCGAGATGCCACGATGGACACATGGGGGCGTGGAAGGGACATCGCGGACGGCGGGGGGAGCACCCACCGCCGGAGCCCGACGTCTTCGAAACCGTGCCCGAGGGCCCCGACACGGTGGTCTTGGACCGGGGGCGGGCAGCGGCCGCGACGTCTCCGGCGCATCCCGACGAATACGCGGTCCTGGTGCCGTTCCGGCCGCGCCGGCGTGGTCCCGGGGGCAGCGTCGAGGGCCACGAGGCGCTGGATCGGCACGAATCGGCCGAACTCGAACGGCGTTATCGCGAGCGGGCCGCGCGCAGCCCCTCCGCCGCCAACAGCCTCGCCCTGATGTTGCTCGAACGCGACGAGGCGGAAGGGGCGGACGAGGCGGCCGAGTTGCTGCGTCGGGCCGCCGAGGCGGGGCATCGCGGCGCGGCGACCAACCTCGGCGTGCTGATGCACCGTCAGGGGCGGGACGACGCCGCGTCGTTGTGGTGGCACCGGGCGGCCGAGGCGGGCAGTCGGATCGCCGCCTACTCGCTCGGCGCGCTGCTGCTGGACCAGGCCGACGCGGCGCGGGCGAGCGCGGGTGTGGGCGCCGACGTGGGCGCGTATCACGACCTGTCCGGGCAGGGCGTCTACTGGCTGCGCAACGCGGCCGAGTCGGGGCATGTGCGGGCCGCGCTCACGCTGGGCGAGTTCTTCGAGTTGACCGGGCGCCCCGGGGCGGAGCGGTGGTATCGGCGCGCGGCCGAGGCGGGGCATCCGGAGGCGGCCTACCGGCTCGGGCGGATGGGGCAGGAGCGGGACGACGAACGTGCGGCGTCCACGTGGTTCCTGCGCGCGGCTTCGTGCGGGCACGTGCGGGCGGCGGTACGGCTCGCGACCTCGCTGGAGCGGGCGGGGGACACCGCCGAGGCGATCGGGTGGTATCGGCTGGCGGCCGAGGAGGGCGACGCCGAGGGGGCCCGGGCGCTCGGGTTCCTGCTGCAGGACGCGGGGGACGTCGAGGGCGCGGTGCGGTGGTGGCAGGTCGCGGCGGACGCCGGCGACGGCACGGCGGCCAATGCGCTGGGTGCGTGGTTCGCGTCCCGGGGGAGTTCGAGCGAGGCCGCGCGGTGGTACGAGCGGGCGGCGGCGGCGGGCGAGTGCAACGGGGCCTTCAATCTGGGGCTGTTGCACGCGGAGCACGAGGACGCGTCGGGCGCCGAGCGGTGGTTCCGGATGGCGGCCTACGCGGGGCACGGGGACGCGGCCAACGCGCTGGCCGGGATGTTGCTCGAGCGCGGGGACGACGAGGAGGCGCGGATATGGTTCGCGCGGGCCGCCGAGGCGGGCAGCGTGGACGGTTCGTACAACCTGGGCATCCTGCACGCGCGCGGTGGTCTCGACGACGCCGCCGAGGTGTGCTGGAGCCGTGCCGCGGCCGCCGGGCACCCGGATGCTGCTTTGCAGATGGGGCTGTTGCTGGAGCGGCGGGGGGATGCCGAGGGGGCGGCGCGCGCGTACGAGACGGCGGCGCGGGCGGAGCGGCCCACGGCGGCGTTCCGGCTCGGGGCGATGCTGGCGGACGCGGGGGCGGTGGAGCAGGCGGAGCGCTGGTACACGGTGGCGGCGGACGCGGGGCATGTGACCGCGGCGCTGCGGTGTGGGGTGCTGTGTGCGCGGCGGGGTGAGGACAAGGCGGCGGCGCGGCGGTTCCGGGTCGCGGCCGAGGCGGGCAGTGTGTCGGGGGCGTGGAACCTGGCGCTGCTGCACCTGCGGCACGGGGATTCCGACGGCGCGGAGCCGTGGTTGACGGTGGCCGCGCGGGGTGGGCACGGGCGGGCGGCGTTGCGGCTGGTGGTGCTGGCGTTGCGGCGCGGGGATCTGGCCGATGCGGAGCACTGGTGTGGGCCGGCGGTGGCGCATGGTCCTGCGGAGGTCGCGGCGAAGGCGCAGCGGCTGCTGGACGCGTTGCGGGCGGAGTCGCTGGCGAGCTGACGCGGGTCCTCAAGCGCCGGACGGGCTGGTGTGGGCGCCCGAGTGGGCAGGTGGCTGTTTCGGGTGTCCTCAAGCGCCGGACGGGCTGGTTTCGGGTGCCTGAGTGGGCAGGTGGCTGTTTCGGGTGTCCTCAAGCGCCGGACGGGCTGGGTTGGGGGCCTGAGTGGGCAGGTGGCTGTTTCGGGTGTCCTCAGGTGCCGGGCGGGCTGGTTTCGGGTGCCTGTGTGGGCAGGTGGCTGTTTCGGGTGTCCTCAAGCGCCGGACGGGCTGGGTTGGGGGCCTGAGTGGGCAAGCGGGCGTTTCGGGTGTTCTCAGGTGCCGGACGGGCTGGGTTGGGGGCCTGAGTGGGCAAGCGGGCGTTTCGGGTGTTCTCAGGTGCCGGACGGGCTGGTGTGGGGTGCCTGAGTGGGCAGGTGGTTGTTTCGGGTGTCCTCAGGCGTCGGACGGGCTGGGTGCTCGAGTGCTGGGGTGGCTGGTGCAGGTTGGGCATAGGCCGCGGAAGGTGATTTCGGTCTTGGTGATGGTGAAGCCGAGGCTTTCGGCTTCCGTGAGGGTGGGGGCTGGGGTGATCGGTGGGTTTATGTCTCGGATGGTGCCGCATTCGGTGCAGATCAGGTGGTGGTGTGGGCGGTGGGCGTTGGGGTCGTAGCGCTTGGCTCGGGCGTTGGTGCCGACCTCGCGGATCTCGCCCAGGGCTACCAGGTCGTTGAGGGTGTTGTAGACGGTTGCCCTGCTGATCTCGGGGAGTTGCCGGGACGCGCGCGTGTGCACCTCGTCGGCGGTCAGGTGGACGTGGTCGCCGGTGAGGACCTCGGCCACCACCCGGCGCTGTGCGGTCAGGCGCCAACCCCGCTCGCGTAGTCGTTCCTGGAGGTTGCTCATGGTGGAATGGTATAGGTCTTTGGTTGGATCTGGTCTAAATATTGTTCTGGACAAAGTCTAAAACTGGCTCTAGGTTGGGGACCCGGACGACAGCAGCAACACCAGGGGAGTCACGAACCATGTCGCAGCAGCCGCAGGCCCTCACCACCGAATCCGGCGCTCCGGTGGCCGACAACCAGAACAGCCAGACCGCGGGTCCCGGCGGGCCGCTGCTGATCCAGGACCAGTACCTGCTGGAGAAGTTGGCCCGGTTCAACCGCGAGCGCATCCCGGAGCGGGTGGTGCACGCACGCGGGTCCGGCGCGTACGGCCGGTTCGAGGTGACGGCGGACGTGTCCCGGTTCACCAAGGCGCACTTCCTGGCCGAACCCGGCCGCCGTACCGAGGTGTTCGCCCGCTTCTCCACCGTGGCCGGCAACCTCGGCGCCGCCGACGCGGTGCGCGATCCGCGCGGGTTCGCGGTGAAGTTCTATACCGAGGAGGGCAATTACGACCTCGTCGGCAACAACACGCCGATCTTCTTCATCAAGGACCCGCTGAAGTTCCCGGACTTCATCCACACGCAGAAGCGCGACCCGTACACCGGCAGCCAGGAGGCGGACAACGTCTGGGACTTCTGGTCGCACTCGCCGGAGGCCATCCATCAGGTCACCTGGCTGTTCGGGGATCGCGGCATCCCCGCGTCCTACCGGCACATGGACGGCTTCGGCTCGCACACCTACCAGTGGGTCAACGCCGAGGGCGAGGCGTTCTGGGTCAAGTACCACTTCAAGACCGACCAGGGCATCCGGAACCTGACCGCCGAGGCCGCCGCCGAACTGGCCGGGGCCGACCCCGACTCGCACCAGCGGGACCTGGTGAACGCGATCGACGCCGGGGTGAGCCCGTCGTGGACGCTGAAGGTGCAGATCATGCCGGTGGCCGAGGCCGCGACCTACCGGTTCAACCCGTTCGACCTGACCAAGGTGTGGTCGCACGCCGACCATCCGCTGATCGAGGTCGGCCGACTGACCCTCGACCGCAACCCCGACAACGTGTTCGCCGAGGTCGAGCAGGCCGCGTTCAACCCGGCCAACTTCGTGCCCGGGATCGGGCCGAGCCCGGACAAGATGCTTCAGGGACGGCTGTTCGCCTACGCCGACGCGCACCGCTACCGCCTCGGCGTCAACCACACGCAGCTCCCGGTCAACGCGCCGCACGCCGCGACCGCCCGCAACCACGGGCGGGACGGGTACATGGCGACCAACCCGGGCGGTCGGGCCAAGAACTACGAGCCGAACAGCTTCGGCGGCCCGTACGAGAGCGCCGCGCCGCTGTGGGCGTCGACCGAGGTGTCCGGCCCCACCGGCACCCACCCGGCCCCGTTGCACGCGCAGGACGACGACTACGTACAGGCCGGCGACCTGTACCGGCTGATGACGGCGGACGAGCAGGCCCGCCTGGTGGCCAACCTCGCCGGGTTCCTGGCCAAGGTCTCCCGGGACGACATCGTCGACCGGGTGGTGGGCCACTTCCGGGCCGCCGACCGGGATTACGGGGACCGGATCGCGGCAGCCGTGAAGGAGTTGCGCGCCTGACGGCGATCCACCCCCGATGAGCGCGCCGCCCGGTACCCGGACCACGAGTCGGTACCGGGCGGCGTTTCGCACGCCCGGACCGGGGGCGGGACGCGGGCGCGCAACGGGCGCCCGCCGGGGTCAACCCACCAATTCCTCGGTGCGCTGTGCCTCGTGGATCTGGCAGCGGACGATGTCACGGACCGAGATGATCCCCAGCACGTCGCCGTCGTCGAGCACGATCAGATGCCGGAAACCGCCGCGGGTCATCGCCGCCGCCGCGTCGGCCAGCGACCACGAGGGGGTCGCGAAGACGACATTCGAGGTGAGGTGGTCACCGGCGAACTCGGTGTCGGGATTTTGGCCGGCGCCGATCGACATCAGGATGTCGCGCTCGGTCAGGATGCCCAGGCCGGACGTCTCGGGGTCGATCACCACCGCCGCGCCGATCTGGCGGGCGGACATCAGGCGCGCGGCGGCGCGCAGGGTGTGGGCCGGGCCGATGGTCAAAACGATCGTGCTCATGCCGTCGCGGACGAACATGTGACACCACCTCCGTCGGGGCGTGGGGACAGGGCGGGTGAGTGCTCGAGAAAGAATTCACAAGTTCACAAGCCTTGTTTTCACATGGTCACATGCCCGGGAAGGTCAACGGAAGGTATAGCGGGCAAGTCACTCGAAGGGAGTAGCGCGATCCGCGTGCTCAGAATCCCTCGTGCGGATCGCCCAACCGGGCCAGCAGCTCCTCGTGCAGCAGGCCGTTGGACGCGGCGGCGGTGCCGCCCGCCGGGCCGGGGGAGCCGTCGAGCGAGGTGAACCGGCCGCCCGCCTCCTCGACGATCGCCGCCAGCGGCGCGAGGTCCCACAGGTTGACCTCGGGCTCCGCACACATGTCCACCGCGCCCTCGGCGACCAGCATGTACGACCAGAAGTCGCCGTAGGCGCGGGTCCGCCAGCAGGCCCGGGTCAGGTCCAGGAAGTCGTCCATGCGACCGCGGTCCTCCCAGCCGCCCATGCTGGAGTACGCGAACGACGCGTCCTCGATCGCCGCCACCTGCGACACCCGGCAGCGGGACGCCTGGGACAGGCTGCGCCCGGTCCACGCGCCCGCGCCCTTGGCGGCCCACCAGCGCCGACCCAGGGCCGGCGCGGAGACCACGCCCATGACCGACTCGTCGCCGTCCATCAGCGCGATCAGGGTGGCCCACACCGGGACGCCCCGGACGAAGTTCTTGGTGCCGTCGATCGGGTCGATCACCCAGCGCCTGGGACCGTGTCCGGACGAGCCGAACTCCTCGCCGAGCACCGCGTCGCGCGGGCGCCCGCGGCCGAGTTGGTGCCGGATGATCTCCTCGGCGGCCTTGTCCGCGTCGCTCACCGGAGTCATGTCCGGCTTCGTCTCGACCCGCAGGTCGAGCGCCTTGAAGCGGTCCATGGTGGTCGCGTCGGCGGCGTCCGCGAGGACGTGGGCGAAGCGCAGGTCGTCGTCATAGCCGGGCATGACACGAACAGTACCGGCGACCGTCGGCGGGTCCGCGCGCCCCGCGCCCACGGACACACTTACGCGCCGTCGCCGTGGCCTCGTACGCTCGTTATGCAGAAAGGAAGCGCGAACGGCGACAGTCGACAACCGTTCATCGGTCGGGCGCGTGTTACGGGTACGAGTCGACGGCGGAGGGGGTGCGGGACCGCGATGGCACTGTTCGGGGTCGGGCGCAGGGCAACACACGGCAGGGAGCCCGTACCGGGACCGGGGCTGGTGCAACCGCGTCGAAGTCTGGACGGGTGGACGCTGGAGGGCACCGCGCTCGCCGAGCGTTTCGACCGCGAGGAACTGCGCGAGTTGGCCACGCTGTTGCACGGCGTCGGCGCCGAGATGCGCACCGCCTGGACCTACGAGCGCGCGGCCGACCTGCTGGAGCGGGCCGGCGAGCGCCCGCAGGCGCTGGCGGTGGTGGAGGTATGGTTCGCGCTGCCCGAGGAGGTGCGCCGGGCCAGTCCGGCCGCGACCCGCTCGCTCGGTCGACGCCGCCAGCGGCTGCGCAGCCGGCTCGGCACCCCGGCCGCGCCCGCGGCGGCCATTCCCACCCAGACCAGGACCGGGCCCGCGATACCGGCCAAGCCGGGCACCCCGCCGCCGGTGCCGAGCAAGTCCGCGACCGGGCAGGCCACTCGCAAGTGACCCGGCGCGCCCGGCACCGCACGGCGCGCCGGGTGTCCGGGATGCGGTGCGGACGGCCCCGGCGGCCGGCTACGGGCTAGATTTCCGGCATGACCGATCTTGTGCGTTCCCGTCCGCCGGCTTTCGTCTTCGACCTCGACGGGACCCTCGTCGACAGCGTCTACCACCACGTCATGTCGTGGCAGGAAGCGCTCGGCGAGGCCGGCATCGACCTGGCCATGTGGCGGATCCACCGCAAGATCGGGATGAGCGGCGGCCTGTTCGTCCGGGGCATCCAGCGCGAGACGGGGATCGACCTGTCGCCCGAACAGGTCGAGGCGCTGACCGACGCGCACGGGCGCCACTACGCCGCCCGGGTGCCGTTCGTGGAGCCGCTGCCCGGTGCCCCCGAACTGCTGCGCCACCTCACCGAGGTGGGCATCCCGTGGACCATCGCCACCAGCGGCCGGCGGGCCGGGGCCGAGCCGATGCTGGCCAAGCTCGGCGCGCCTGCGGACCTGCCGATGGTCACCCGCGACGAGGTCGCGCGGGCCAAGCCCGACCCCGACCTGTTCCTGGCCGGCGCCGCCAAGCTCGGCGTCGACCCCGCCCAGTGCGTGGTGGTCGGTGACAGCATCTGGGACCTGCTCGCCGCCCGCCGCGCCGGCTCGCTCGGCGTGGGCCTGCTCTCCGGCGGCTACGGCGCCGACGAGCTGGAGCGCGCGCATGCCTTCCGGGTCTACGACGAGCCCGGCGACATGCTGGCGCACATCGACGAGCTGGGCGTACGCGGCGACTGAGCCGCACACGCATCCGGGTGATCCTGTTCGGTCAACCCGTCCCGGCCGGGGCGCCACGTCCTACCCTGGGGACATGGGTCCGGCCGACGAACCTGCGGAACTGCTCCGTCTCCTCGCCGACGACGCCCGATTGAAGGTGTTCGCCGCACTGGTCCTGGAGGCTCGTCTCAGCTCCGACATCGCCGATCGGGCCGGCCTGCCGCTGCGGGACACGATCAAGGTGCTGACCCGGTTCGAGTCGGTGGGTCTGGCCGCGCGGGCCGGCGACGGGTGGCACGCGTGTCCCGAGGCGCTGGCCCAGGCGGCGGCGGGGATCGGCGAGGAGCCCGACGACGCGTTCGCCGACCGGGGCCCCGCCGAGGCGGCCGTGTTGCGGACCTACCTCGCGCGCGGCCGGGTCCGGCAGTTGCCCGTACAGCGGGCCAAGCGCCTGGTCGTGCTCGACCACATCGCCGGCAGCTTCGAACCCGGCGTGCGCTACGAGGAGGCGGAGATCGTGGAGACCCTGCGCCGCTTCATGGACGACCACGCCGCGCTGCGCAGACACCTCGTGGACGAGGGCTTTCTGGGCCGCGAGGGCGGGGTGTACTGGCGCACGGGCGGATCGTTCGTGGTCTGATCCGCCGCCGGCGAGGACCGGGGCGGGTCGCGGATGTCCCCGCGTCGGACATCCGCGACCCCCGGCTCAGCGCGCCGCAGCGCGGTCGACGGTGATGCCGCCGTTGTCGGTGCGGATGTCGATCGAGCGGGTCGCCCGGGGATCGTCGCCGAGTTCGTTGTCGATGCCGCCGTTGCCGGACTTGGCGCTCACCCGGTACGTGTTCTCGTCGCCGGGCACGGTGACGTGCACGCCGCCATTGTCGGTCTTCACCTTCACCTTTGTCGGCGCGGTGTCCATACGCAGCCGCATTCCGCCGTTGTCGGAGGTGGCGGTGATCGTGTCGGCGCGCACCCGCGACGTGGTGATGCCGCCGTTGTCGGTGGTCAACGTCAGGTTCCCGGTGCTTTCGGTGACGTCGATGTGCCCGTTGTCGGTGCCGAACTTCATGTTCTGCCGCAGTCCGATGGCGTTGATGGCGCCGTTGTCCGAGGACACCTCCAGCGGGATGTCGAGCGGAATCCGGATCCGGTAGGACCCGTCACAGTCCACGTTCATGAAGCCCGAGCAGTTCAGCCGCAGCTTGAGCCGGTTGCCGACCAGGCTCCAGGTCGGGTCCGCGCCGCGGATGCTGTGCGTGACCTTGCGATCCACGCTGATCGTGCCCGGCGCGCCCGGTTCGATGGTGACCCCGCCGTCGTCCGTGTCGATGATCAGGTCACCGGCGGTCAGCGTGAAGGTGCGGTGGTCGCGAACGTCGTGGCTGGAGAGCAGCGTGAGCCCGGTCCACGCGGCCATCAGGATCCCTCCGATGGCGAACAGCCCACCGAAGAAGATCAAAGACGTCCGAAGCGGCCTTTTCATGACACTCTCCCCGACAGGTGATCCGAAGCTGCCCAAACTGTATGAGCGAGCGTCCCGGGGCCGGCATCCGGCGGTCACCCGAACCCGGGGTAGGGCTGTCCCCCCTGTGCGGTCGGTGACCGGCCCGGCGGGGCGGGTGTTCGACGGGGGCTGAACCCGGGCAGTCTGGGAGCCGTTGATCTGTGCGAGGGTCGATACCTTCCCCCGAGTGCCCCCACCCGCCCCGCGATTTCCCCGCGATCCCCGACCGTTCAGGAGAACCGCTTCATGTTCGACACCGTCTCCGGCCTGCCCGTTCACGTCCTGGTCGTGCACTTGGCGGTGGTCATCGTGCCGGCGGCGGCGATCGCGAGCGTGCTCGTGGCGGCCAAGCGGCCCTGGTTGCTGCGCTTCGGCTGGTGGGTGGTCGGGCTGGATGCGGTCGCCGCGCTGACCTGCTTCGTGGCCAAGGAGAGCGGCGAGAAGCTGCTCGCCCGGCTCGACCGGCTCTCCGACGGCCAACGCGCCGCCGCCGTGCAGACGCACGTGGACCGGGGCTCGGACATGCTCTGGTACACCCTCGGCCTGCTCGGCGTCACGCTGGTGCTGCTCCTGGTCGCCCGGCACCGGGCCGCCGCCACCTTCCGGCCGCGGACGATACCGCCCATCGTGGTGCCGATCGTGGCCGTGCTGACCCTCGCCGCCGCGGTGCTCGCGGTGGTGCAGGTGGTGCGGGTGGGCGAGTCGGGCTCCAAGGCGGTGTGGCACGACACGGTGAAGAACAGCAGCGGTCCGCTGCGCTGACCGCGCGGGCCCGGCCCGGTGCGCCCCCGGCCGGCGGGTGTCAGTCGCCCTCGTCGCGCTCGCGGGTGCGCAGCAGCCGGCGCAGCGAGTAGAGCCGGGCCGGGTCCGCGTGACCGGCCTCGACCCACGCGTCGAGCCCGCAGTCGGGCTCGTCGTGCGAACAGGCGCGCGGGCAGCCCTCGGTGCCCGCCGCGAGGTCGGGGAAGGCGTTGATCACCCGCCCGAGGTCGACGTGGTTGAGGCCGAACGAGCGCACGCCGGGGGTGTCGACCACCCAGCCCCGGTCGGCGCCCGGAGCGCTCGTGTCGCCCGCGAACGGGGGCAGCCGCAGGCTCAACGCCGAGGTGGTGGTGTGCCGCCCGCGCCCGGTCACCTCGTTGACGTGACCGGTGGCGCGCCGGTGATCCGGCACCAACTCGTTGACCAGGGTGGTCTTTCCGACGCCGCTGTGCCCGACGAAGACGGTGACCTTGCCGGCCAGCCGGGCCCGGATCGGGTCCAGGTCCCACGCGGACTCGCTCTTGGTGACCACGTGCTCCACGCCGAGGGCGCCGTACATCGCCAACAGCGGGTCGGGGGAGGCGAGATCGGCCTTGGTCAGCACCAGCAGCGGTTCCAGGCCCGCGTCGTAGGCGGCGACCAGGCAGCGGTCGATCAGGCGCGGGCGCGGCTCGGGGTCGGCCAGCGCGGTGACGATCGCGAGCTGGTCGGCGTTGGCCACGATGATCCGCTCGTACGGGTCGTCGTCGTCGGCGGTGCGGCGCAGCGTGCTGCGGCGCTCCTCGACCCGGACGATCCGGGCCAGCGAGCCCTCCCCGCCGCTGAGGTCGCCGACGATGGCGACCCGGTCGCCGACCACGACGCCCTTGCGGCCCAGTTCGCGGGCCTTCATCGCGGTGATCGAGCGGTCGGGCGCGTCCTCGTCCTCCAGGAGGCAGGTGTAGCGGCCCCGGTCGACGGTCAGCACCCGGCCCTCGCGGGCGTCCTCGTGCTTGGGCCGGGTCCGGGTGCGCGGGCGTGAGCCGTGCTTGCCCGGACGGATCCGGATGTCGTCCTCGTCGAGGTCCCTGCGTCGGTTGGAGCCGAGTCCCGCCATCGTTTCCGGCCTCTCAGCCGCGGCGCGCGCTCAGCATGCGCGTCCACATGCCGGTGAAGTCGGGCAGGGTCTTCGCGGTGGTGGCCACGTTCTCCACCTCCACCCCCGGGACGAGCAGGCCGAGCACCGCCGCGGCGGTGGCCAGCCGATGGTCGTCGTAGGTGTGGAACACCCCGCCGTGCAGCGCGCGCGGCCGGATCTCCAGGCCGTCGTCGATCTCGTTCACGTCGCCGCCGAGGTCGTTGATCTCCTTGACCAGCGCGGCCAGCCGGTCGGTCTCGTGCAGCCGCAGGTGGGCCACGCCGGTCAGCCGGCTGGGGCCGTCGGCCAGCGCCGCCACCGCCGCGATCACCGGGGTCAACTCGCCGACGTCGTGCAGGTCGGCCTCGATGCCGTGCACCGCGCCGCCGCCGGTCAGGGTCAGCCCCGCCGGGGTGCGCCGGCACGAGCCGCCCATCGCGGTGAAGATCGAGCGCAGCCGGTCGCCGGGCTGCGTGGTGTGCTCGGGCCAGTCGCGCACGGTCACCGAACCGCCGGTGACCAGCGCGGCGGCCAGGAACGGGCCGGCGTTGGACAGGTCCGGCTCGACCACCATGTCGCGGCCGAGCAGCGCGCCCGGGGCGACCCGCCACACGTTCGGCTCGCCGTCGTCGACGCGCGCGCCGGCCGCGCGCAGCATGTCCACGGTCATCGCGATGTGCGTCATCGAGGGCACCGAGGTGCCGGTGTGCCGGACCTCGACGCCGAGGTTGAAGCGCGGCCCGGACAGCAGCAGCGCGCTGACGAACTGGGACGAGGAGGACGCGTCGATGTGCACCACGCCGCCCTCGACCCCGCCGCCGCCCAGCACCGTCATCGGCAGCCGGGCCTCGCCCTCGTCGTCGATCCGGGTGCCCAGGTCGCGCAGCGCGTTGATCACCCCGTCGAGCGGGCGCTCGTAGGAGCGCGGGTCGCCGTCGAAGCGCACCGGCCCCGCGGCGAGCGCGGCCACCGGCGGCAGGAAGCGCATCACCGTGCCGGCGTTGCCGCAGTCCACCACGGCCGGGCCGGCCAGCCGCCCGGGCAGTACGTACCAGTCGTCGCCGCGGTCCTCGATCACCACGCCGAGCGCGCGCAGTCCGGCCGCCATCAGCAGCGTGTCCCGGCTGCGCAGCGGACGGCGCACATACCCCGGCCCACCGGCCAGCGCGGCCAGCACGAGGGCGCGATTGGTCACCGACTTGGACCCGGGCACCTCGACGGTGGCGGTCACGGGAGCGGAGGCAACAGGGGCGGACCACAGCGCAGACATCACGAACCAAGCCTAGTGCGTTGCCGCCCCGCCCCCGATTTCGTTTCGGTACGTGGCACTCTGGACGCCATGTGTGGCCGTTATGCGTCCAGCAAGAGCCCCGACGACCTCGTCGAGATGTTCGAGGTCGATCGTTTCGATCCCGCGGACGAGCTTCCGCCGGACTGGAACATCGCCCCGACCAAGCAGGTGTACGCGGTCCTGGAGCGCCCGGTGGAGTCCGGCGGCGCGCCCACCCGGCAGCTGCGGTCGGTCAAGTGGGGCCTGGTGCCGTCCTGGGCCAAGGATCCCGGCATGGGCGCCAAGATGATCAACGCCCGCTCCGAGACGGTGCACGAGAAGCCGGCGTATCGGAAGGCGTTCGCCGCGCGGCGGTGCCTGCTGCCGGCCGACGGCTACTTCGAGTGGCACACGCCGGAGACCGCGCCCGACGGCCCCAAGGGCGGCTCGCGCAAGCAGCCGTACTGGATCCACGCGGCCGACGGCACCGAGGTCGCCTTCGCCGGGTTGTACGAGTGGTGGCGCGACCGCGGGCGGGCCGAGGACGACCCGCTCGCGTGGTTGTGGACGTGCACGATCCTGACCCTGGACGCCGAGCCCGAGCTGGCCCGGATCCACCCGCGGATGCCGCTGGTGCTGACCCGGGACAAGTGGGACGGGTGGCTGGACCCGGCCTGGACCGAGCCGGAGGAGATACGCGGGCTGCTCGTGCCGCCGCCCGCCGGGTTCATGACGGCGCATCCGGTCTCCACGGACGTGAACAACGTGCGCAACAACGCGCCCCACCTGCTCGACGCGATTCCCCCGGACGAGGTCACCGTTGACGCGACGCTCTTTTGAACCGGCCGGCCCCGCGGCGGTCGCCGTGCCCGAGGTGTTCGAGGTGGCCACGCCGCCCGGCACCGCGCGGGTGACGCTGCGCCGGGCGACCGTCGCGGCGCGTGCCTGGTTCGTGGCGAGCCACGGCGCGGGCGGCGGGATCGAGGCGCGCGACCTGGCGGCGCTCGCCGCCGCGCTGCCCGCGCGCGGGGTGCACGTGGCCCTGGTCGAGCAGCCGTGGCGGGTCGCCGGACGCCGGCTCGCGCCGGCGCCCAAGACGTTGGACGCGGGCTGGCTTCCGGTGCTGGAGGAGATCGCCCGGCGCAACACGGCCGAGGCGCTGCCCGTGTTCGGGTCCGGTCGCAGTGCCGGCGCCCGGGTGGCCTGCCGCACCGCGGCAAAGACCGGGGTGGCCGGCGTGGTGGCGCTCGCCTTCCCGCTGCATCCGCCCGGTCGACCGGAGCGTTCGCGCTTGGCTGAACTGCTCGGGGCGGGCGTGCCCACCCTGGTGGTGCAGGGCGAACGGGACACGTTCGGTGCGCCGAACGAGTTTCCGAAGGACGGTCCGACCGTGCTCCCGGTGCCCTTCGCGGACCACGGATTCGCCGTACCGAAGCGCGCCGAGATCACTCAGGAAGCGGCGTTGGCGCTGATCACGGCCGGTGTGGGCGATTGGTTGACGGTGCCGAGCACCCGGGAATGATCCGCTGCGGCGACGTGTTCCCACCACTGTCAAGCGTCGACGAGTGGAGGTCGCTCCCATGCTCAAGGCCGCCGGTTCGGTTGTCCGAAACGAGGCACCGTTTCTCGCCTGGCCCGAGTGGGGTGCGGGCACCGATCAGCCTCGGGCGATATCGTCGACTCCTGGCCTGAAGGAGGTGGGTCTCGTAACGGAGACCTTGGAGCAGCAAGACGCGCGGTTCGAGCGGGACGCCCTGCCGTTCCTCGATCAGTTGTACTCGGCGGCGCTGCGGATGACCCGCAACCCGGCCGATGCCGAGGACCTGGTCCAGGAGACGTTCGCGAAGGCGTACGCATCGTTCCACCAGTTCAAAGAGGGCACCAACCTCAAGGCCTGGCTGTATCGCATCCTGACCAACACCTTCATCAATTCCTATCGCAAGAAGCAGCGGCAGCCGCTGGAATCGCATGCGGAGGAAATCGAGGACTGGCAGCTGCACCGCGCCGAGTCGCACATGTCCACCGGACTGCGCTCGGCCGAGGCGCAGGCACTCGATCACCTGCCCGACTCCGACGTGAAGACGGCCCTCCAGGCCATTCCGGAGGAGTTCCGGATCGCGGTGTACCTCGCCGACGTCGAGGGTTTCGCGTACAAGGAGATCGCGGACATCATGGGTACTCCCATCGGGACCGTGATGTCGCGCCTGCACCGCGGGCGTCGCCAGCTTCGCGATCTGCTGGCCGACTACGCCCGCGAGCGCGGCCTCGTCCCCGCAGGCACCGACCGGAAAGGCTCGGACTCATGAGCTGCGGTGACCACCACGAGGTGGACTGCTCCGAGATCCTCGGGCACCTGTACGAGTACATCGACAACGAGTTGGCCGACGCGGACTGCACCAGCATCCGCACCCACCTCGACGAGTGCTCGCCGTGTCTGGACAAGTACGGCCTCGAGCAGCAGGTGAAGGAGCTGGTGCACCGCTGTTGCGGCCGCGACGAGGTTCCCTCGGAGCTGCGCAACAAGGTGTTGGAGCGGATCAAGCTGGTGCGCGTCGAAGTGGACGCCCAGCGGGTCTCGGTCGAGGAGTCCTCGATCGAGATGGAGCGACCGGGT
This sequence comes from Embleya sp. NPDC059237, assembly GCF_042754105.1. Classification (NCBI taxonomy): domain Bacteria; kingdom Bacillati; phylum Actinomycetota; class Actinomycetes; order Kitasatosporales; family Streptomycetaceae; genus Embleya; species Embleya sp. NPDC059237. Next base: position 65,076 of record NZ_JBHZAE010000001.1, read on the forward strand.
CGTTGACCCGAGGGTGCTCCGGAGGCACCGGATCGCCGGCTCGAACAGGCTGTCGAGGCGCGCGGATCCACTGACTCCATCGGGCTAAAAATGGGGCGCATGGTCGGGACAAACCGGGCATGCGCCCCTCCGTCGTTCCCGGGGCGGCCTATTCTCGGTGGTCCGAGCGACCAGTCGAGGAGTCGCATGCGCACGCTGCCGCCGAGCGCCCGGATCCACGTCGGGATCGTGGTGGGCGGGTCCGTGTCCGCGCTCGTCCTGCTTCCGTGGACCGGCGCCGAAACCGATCGACTGGGCGCGCTGGCGGTGCTGTTCGTCGTCTTCGGAGCCGTCGCCCGCGCCCGCCTCGGCGGTCTGTGCGGCGCCCCCGACGGGGTGCTCTTCCCGCTGGTGTGCGCGGGGGTGCTGCTGCTGCCCGCCGGGCCCGCCGCGGCCGTCGTGGTGCCCGGCGTACTGATCGCGCGGTCGCGCACCGCGACCATGGTCACTCGGGTTGCCCACGCCGCCCACCTGGTGCTCGCCGTCGCGGTGGCCGCCGGGGTGTACGAACTCCTGGACGGATCACGGTATCCGTCCGCCGGCGAGCTGCCCGAGGCCCTGGTGCCGCCGGCCGCGGCGGGGGTGGCGCTCTACCTGGTGAGCGGACTGTTCGACACCGTCGCGGTCGGTGTGGCCGAGGGCGCCGTGCGACCGCAGGTGCTGCGCGAGGTGTTCGTGCGTTCGGCCGGCTGGCGGCTGGGCTCGGTGCCGATAGCGCTGATGATGGCGGTGTTGTGGCAGCAGCGACTGGGCGTGTTCGCCGCCGTGTTGGTGCTGCTCCCGCTATATGTGGCCTTCTGGGCCTACATGCAGTTGGCCTGCGAGCGGGCCGCGCACGAGGCGACGGTGCGCACCCTGGTGCGGGCGGTGGAGATCAAGGACGGCTACACCCGCGGCCACAGCGAACGGGTGGCCCGTGCCTCGGTGTTGATCGGCCGTCGGCTCGGCATGCGCGAGGACCGGGTGCTCTGCCTGCGCTACGCGGGGATCCTGCACGATGTCGGCAAACTGGGGGTGTCCACCCGGGTGTTGACCAAGCCGGGGCGGCTGGACCCCGACGAGGTGCGCGAGATGCAGCGGCACCCGGTGACCGGTGCCGCGATGGTGGCCGACCTGACCTTCCTCGGCGAGGCGCGCGCGGGCATCCTGCACCACCACGAACGTATGGACGGACGCGGTTACCCGGCGGGTCTGACCGGCGCCGAAATCCCCGAGTTCGCCCGGGTGATCGCGGTCGCGGACGCGTTCGACTCGATGACCTCGACCCGGTCGTATCGGCCCGCGCGCGGCGCCGAGGCGGCGATGGCCGAGCTGCGCCGATGCAGCGGGACCCAGTTCGACCCGCGGATGGTCGAGGCGTTGGCCGAGGCGCTGGACCGACACGGCTGGCCGGAGGGGGAGGTGCGGGACCGGGTGCCCGCGCCGCGCGGGAAACCGCGTGCGGAGAGCCGGCCGGAGATCCCCTCGGCGGACAGTTCCTCGGAGGCATGCCGGGACGGGGCCCCGGACACCCATTCGGTGGCGCGCGAGCGGGTCGGTGGCGGATCGTGATCGCGGTGACCCGGGTCCGGCGTGCGCCGGGCGGTCCGGCCGCGCGGCTGCGGGCGCATACCGGCACGCTCGTGCTCGGGCTGGGCGCGCTCGCGGCGGTGGCCGCGGTGGCCGGCACCGCGGCCCGGGGCGTGGTGCAGCCCTGGTACGCGCTGGTGTTCGGCGTGGTGATCGCGGTCGGCGAGGCGGCCCGGGTGACGCTGCCCGGCAGCCGGGAGAGCGCTCCACTGGGCGCGGCCGGCGCGCTGGCCTACGCCCTGCTGCCGGACGTGCACGGCACGGTGTCCCGGCACGGCGTGCTCCAGGTGGTTGCGGTGGTCGGCGTCGCGCTGCTCGCGGGCACGCTGCCGCACGTGGCGCGCGGGCGGGCGCCGGATCCCGCGTACGTGGCCCGGCGCCTGCTCGCGGCGGCGTTCGCCGCGACGCTGTTCCGGCCGCTGTACGCGGCGGGCGGGCTCGATCCGGTGATGGCGCGCGGCTGGGCGTACGGCACGTTCCTGGTCGTGGTGGTGCTGCTGACCGCGCTGTGCGACGCGGTGGTGGTGGCCATGGTCCGGGTCGGCGGTCCGTTTAGTCCCGCACTGCCGGCCGAACTGCGGGCGCTCGGCGCGGGCCCGGGCACCCGCGAGCGGATCGGGGCGGACGGCGGGGACGGCGGCCGGGCGCCGGGCGGGCCGGCCGGGATCGGCACCGCCGTGGGCGCCACCGGGATGCTGATCGCGCTGTCCACCGGCGCGCTGGGGCTGTGGGCGGTGCCGGTGTTCTGCGTGCCGTCGCTGCTGGTGCTGCTGTCCTTCCGGCGCTGCGCCGCGATCGGGCAGGTGCACCGGCAGACCGTCGACGCGCTGTCCCGGCTGCCCGAGGCGGCGGGGTGCGGCTCGCCCGGACACGCGGCCCGGGTGGGCGAGTTGGCCCACGCAGTCGGGGTGGACCTGGGGTTGGGCGAGGTGGAACTGCGCGAACTGGCCTACGCGGCGCGGATGCACGACATCGGGCAGTTGGCGCTGGCCGACCCGGTGCCCGGCGGGACCACGCTCGACCTGCCCGTGGCCGAACAGCGTCGGATCGCCCGGCTGGGCGCGGAGGTGATCCGGGAGAGCGGCGTCCTGGACCGGGTGGCGACCATCGTGGCCGCGCAGGCCGATCCGTACCGCGACGAGAGCGCCACGCCGCCGCCGCTGGCCAGTCGGATCATCAAGGTGGCCAACGCCTACGACGACCTGCTCGCGTCCGCCGACGACCTCGGCACGCGGCGCGAGGTGTTCGCCCGACTGCGCGCGGACGCCGCCGGGGCCTACGACCCGCGGGTGGTCGAGGCACTGGCGCAGGTACTCGAACGGGCCGGCTGAGCGCGGGGGCCTCCGGCCGAGTGCCGGGGCCTTTGGCCGAGTGCGCAAGCGGAGCCGCGATGGCCCCCGTCCGGAGCGAGACGAGCCCTGGCCGAACCGCGATGTGCGTCGGTCGGATCGAGGTGCACCCGCCGGATCGGGCCGGACACCGGTCGGACCGAGTGGCTGCCGTTCGGACCGCGACGGGCGCGGCGGATCGAGGCGCGCACTGCCGGACGGGCCGGACACGTGTCGGACCGAGACGAGTCCCGGCCGGGCCGCGATGGGCGTCGGGCAACGGACCGAGGCGCACCCGCCGGACCGACGTGGGTACCGGTGGGACCGGGGCGAGTCCCGGTTGGGCTGCGGTGGGTGCCGGGCGGGGCGACGTGCGCACCGTGGGATCGGGGCGGACGTCCGTCGGGTCGTGATGGGTTGGTCAGATCGCGGTGAGTACTCCGTGTTCTACGCACTTGGCGGTCCAACCGCGCGGGGTCACCTGTACGGTCATCCGCCGCCGGCACTGTCCGCAGTAGCGCGGCGGCTCGAGTTCGCGGCGCCGCACACAGTCGTCGTGCGCGGCGCCGGCAAGCTGCTCGCCGCAGTGGTCGCAGAAGGCTGCAATGGTGGTCACGGCCGTAGATTACGGCCCGGGCCGCAGCGGCCCGACCGGACACCCCGGCCGTGACGGCCGGCCGCGGTCAGCCCTGCGGGGTCTCGCGCAGGTCCTTGAGGTAGCAGATCAGCTCCACCTCGGGCACCGGCCACCAGTCCCGCTCGGGCGCGCGATGGAAGCCCATGCGGCCGTAGAGCCGGTGCGCGGCGCGCATGTCCCACACGGTGGAGATCGCCACGGCGGTGAAGTGGTACTTGCGGGCGCGCTCCAGGCACGCCTCGACGAGCGCCTCGCCGATGCCGCGCCCGCGCGCGGCCGGGGTGACCGCGAGCATCCGGAACTCGCCCTCGCCCTCGCGGGAGACCTCCGCGTAGGGGCTGCCGGGCAGGACGAACGCGACGGTGCCCAGGATCTCGCCGGTGTGCTCGTCCACGGCCACGAGCAGTTCGGAGTTCTCCGCGCGGTGCGCGGCCTTGCGCAGGTCGTTGACGTAGTCCTGGTCGGAGGCGACCAGGCCCGCGTAGCCGGCGATGGTCACCTCGCCGACCGCCTCGTACTCCTCCGGACGGGCCTGGCGGATGCGGACGCCGGTCGGCGCGGGGTGATGGTCGTGGGGTCGGGCCGCGGCGGCGGAGCCAGGGGGATTCATAGCCGTCCAGTTTACGCGGCGAATCACACACCCATGGTCGAGCGTGGGTAGACCGCCTCCGGATCGGTGAGCACGTTCACCAGATAGGGCACCCCGGAGGCGAACGCGCGCCGCAGTGCGGGGGCGATCTGCTCGGGCCGGGCGACCGTCTCGCCCGCGCCGCCCAGCGCCCGCACCACGTCGTCGTAGCGGGTGCTCGGCGCCAGGTCGGCGGCCACGTGGTGGCCGTAGAGCATCCGCATCGGGTGCTTCTCCAGGGCCCAGCACCCGTTGTTGCCGACGATCAGCACCACCGGCAGCCGATGCCGGACCAGGGTGTCCACGTCCATCAGCGAAAAGCCCGCCGCGCCGTCCCCGAGCAGCAGCACCACCTGCGCCGAGGGCCGGGCCAGTCGGGCGCCGAGCGCGTAGCCCAGGCCGGTGCCCAGGCAGCCGTAGGGGCCCGCGTCCAGCCAGCCGCCCGGACGCGCGGGCTCGATGTACTTGCCCGCGTAGGACACGAAGTCGCCGCCGTCGCCGATCACCACCGCGTCCTCGTCGAGCAGGCGCAGCAGTTCGCCGTGCACGCGCGCGGGATGGATCGGCCGGCCGGCGCTGCCCAGCAGCGGCGCGTCGGACTGCGCGGCGGTACGGGCCGCAGCGCGCACGTGGGCGGCCCAGTCGCGGTACATGCCGACCCGGCCGACCCGCTCCCACGCCGCGGTGAGCGCGTCGAACAGGGCGCTCAGGTCGCCGCAGGCGCGTACCGCGCAGTGCCCGTGCGAGGTCGCCTCGGGCGGCGCGTCGGCCAGGTGCACCACCCGGGCGGGCGGCCCGCCGCCCTGCCCGCCGAAGCCGCCGTAGGACAGCCGGAAGTCCAGCGGCGCGCCCGCCACCAGGACCAGGTCGGCGCCGCCGAGCGCGCCGACCCGGGCCCGACCGGCGAGCAGCGGGTGGCCGGCGGGCAATACGCCCCGGCCCATGCCGTTGGCCACCACCGGCAGGCCGATCGTCTCGGCGGCCCGGCGGGCGGCGTGTTCGGCGCCGCCGATCCACACGTCCTGGCCGAGCACCAGGACCGGGCGGGCGGCGCGCACCAGCAGGTCGGCGATCACCGCGATCAGGTCCGGGTCGGGCAGTACGGGCGCGGGCCGCGCGGCGGCGGGCAGCGTCACCTCGGCCCGGTCGTAGAGCACGTCCATCGGCACGTCCAGGAAGACCGGGCCGCGGTGCGGGCTGTTCGCCAGGACCAGCGCGGCGTCCACCTCGGTGGCGATCCGGTCGGTGTCGTGCACGGTGGCCGCGCGTTTGGTGATCGACGCGAGCAGCGGGGGGTGGTCGAGTTCCTGGAGCGCGCCCGAGCCCCAGCGGAACGCGGGCGCCCTGCCGCCCAGGACCAGCATCGGCGAGCCGTTGAACCAAGCGGTGGCCACCGCGCTGACCCCGTTGGTGACGCCGGGGCCCGCGGTGAGCACGGCCAAGCCCGGTCGGCGGGTGAGCTTGGCGGTCGCCTCGGCGGCGAACACGGCGGTCTGCTCGTGTCGTACGTCGATCACCCGCAGCGCCGGCTCCGCGCCGACCGCGCCGTCGTAGAGCGGGAAGACGTGGCCTCCCGACAGGGTGAACATGGTGTCGATCCCGTGTGCCCGGGCGGCGGCGACCGCAAGCGCCCCGCCGTGCCCCTCGACCGTCCCGCTCGCGGGTCCCCGGCCCCCGGCCCCTCGTCGTGCGCGCATGCCCGGCCTCCGTCGCCGTAGACGCCGCCACCCTCGTATGCCGGGGGAAACCTATCCGCGCGCGCCCGACGGGCAGTAGAGGGGCCGGCGCCGGCGGCCCCCGGGTCGGAGCGGGGGCCGCGGGCGGGGCGATGGGGCTACAGGGTCTGGTTGAGCGCCTTGACCGGCATGCTCAGTTCGTCGAGCAGGGCCAGGTCGGCGTCGGCGGTGCGGCCCAGGGTGGTGAGGTAGTTGCCGACGATCACCGCGTTGATCCCGCCGAGCAGGCCGTCGCGCGTGCCGAGGTCGCCGAGCGCGATCTCGCGGCCACCCGCGTAGCGCAGGATGGTCCGGGGCAGCGCGAGCCGGAAGGCGCCGATGATCCGCAGCGCCTCGCGCGGCTCCAGCACCTTCTGGTCGGCGAACGGGGTGCCCGGGCGCGGGTTGAGGAAGTTCAGCGGTACCTCGTCCGGCTCCAGCTCGGCCAGCTGGCCGGCGAACTCGGCGCGCTGCTCGACCGACTCGCCCATGCCGACGATGCCGCCGCAGCACACCTCCATGCCCGCCGCGCGCACCATCCGCAGGGTGTCCCAGCGCTCCTCCCACGTGTGGGTGGTGACCACGTTGGTGAAGTACGACTTCGCCGTCTCCAGGTTGTGGTTGTAGCGGTGGATGCCCATGTCGGCCAGCTCGTCGACCTGCTCCTGGGTGAGCATGCCGAGGGAGGCGGCGATGTTGATGTCGACGACCTCGCGGATCGCCGCGACGCCCTCGCGCATCTGCTTCATCAGGCGCGCGTCCGGGCCGCGCACCGCGGCCACGATGCAGAACTCGGTGGCGCCGGTCGCGGCGGTCTCCTTCGCCGCTTCCACGAGGGAGGGGATGTCGAGCCAGGCGGCCCGTACGGGGGAGGGGAACAGGCCGGACTGCGAGCAGAAGTGGCAGTCCTCGGGGCAGCCGCCGGTCTTGACCGAGACGATGCCCTCGACCTCGACCTCGGGCCCGCAGTGCCGGACCCGCACCTCGTGCGCGAGCTGGAGCAGTTCCTCCAGCCGGTCGTCGGGCAGGGTCAGTACGGCCAGCACCTGCTCGGCGCTCAGGCCGCGACCCTGCTCCAGGACCTGGTCTCGGGCCACGGCCAGGATGTCGTCGGTCCCGGTCTGCGTACGGTCGTCGAGGGCGGTGTCGAGGGATTCCGTCATGTGGCTCACCTTGCGGTCGGATCCTGTGCGGCGCGGAACGCGGCCGGGTCGAAGGTACCCCCCAGGGCGGGGGCCAGACTCGCTCGGGCCGTGAGCAGGAAGTCGGCCGGGTGCAGCGAACCGGCGCCCGCGGGCAGTACGCCGGCCAGTGGTCGGGCGGCCAGCGTCTCCAGATCCCGGACGTTGCAGCGCATTGCCAGGTCGGGCTCGTTCGGCCAGGAGCCGATCACCACGCCGACCAGGTCGACCCCGCGGTGGGCCAACGACTCCAGGGTGAGCGCGGTGTGGTTGAGGGTGCCGAGGTCGGGTCGGGCCACCACGAGCACGCCCGCCCTCAGCTCGTGCGCGAGGTCGGCGATCGTGGTGCCGTCGTCGTCGAAGCGCACGAGCAGGCCGCCCGCGCCCTCGACCACCACGAGGTCGGTCTCCTTGGCCAGTGCGCGGACCCGGTCGGCGACCCCGTAGAGGTCCACCGGCGGCAGACCGGAGACCCGGGAGGCGGCGGCGGGGGAGAGTGGGTCGGGGTAGCGGGAGTATTCGTGCAGGTCGGTCACCCCGGCCAGGCGCCGCACGTCGGCGAGGTCGCCCGGCTCGTCGGGCGCCACGCCCGTCTGCGAGGGCTTGACCACCGCGACGGAGCCGCCGCGCACCGCGGCAATGGCGGCGACGGCCGCCGTGACGATCGTCTTGCCCACCCCGGTGTCGGTGCCGGTCACCACGAGAACGCTCATGACGGTCCAGAGTAGGGGGACCTTGGGCCCGCCGTTTGTGGACCTGTGGCCCCGGTCGCCGGGCGCGCCGGCGAGGCATGATCGAGGTGGTGGGCGCATGGTCCGGCGGGGCCGCGCGTGACACCGCCGGCGGCCCTCTGCACGGGCTGTGGGAGTGAACGGCAATCCTCCGGCGATCGGCCGGACGGTCCGGGTGGGCCCGGGTCGTCCGGCCGATCGCATGTGCTCGAAGGGAGCGCCGGCGGATTCACGGCGCGCTCACCGGCTCATTCCTGGGGGCGGCGCAGGCGGGCGACGAACTTGTACCGGTCGCCGCGGTAGACGGATCGCACCCATTCGACCGGTTCGCCGTCGGTATCGAAGCTGTGCCGGGACAACAGCAGCAGCGGCAGGCCCACGTCGGTACCGAGCAGTCCGGCCTCGCGCGGGGTGGCCATCGCGGTTTCGATGGTCTCCTCGGCCTCGGCGAGATGGACGTCGAAACCGGCCGACAGGGCCCGATACAGCGAGTTGTGCTTGGCCAGGTGCTTGCGCAACCCGGGGAAGCGCTTGGTGGACAGGTGGGTGGTCTCGATCGCCATCGGCTCGGAGTTGGCCAGCCGCAGTCGCTCGATCCGCAACACGCGGTTGCCGGGTCGGATGGCGAGCCGCTCCGCGAGGTGGTCGTCGCAGGTGATGTAGCCGATCTCGATCAGTCGCGAGGTCGGTTCCAGGCCCTGGGCCTGCATGTCCTCGGTGTACGAGGTCAGCTGGAGGCTCTGCGCCACCTTGGGCTTGGCGACGAAGGTGCCCCGGCCCTGGGCGCGCTCCAGGCGCCCCTCGATGACCAGCTCCTGAAGCGCTTGGCGCACCGTGGTGCGGGAGATGTCGAACTGCGCCGCGAGGGTGCGCTCGGGTGGCACGGGCGTGCCCGGTGGCTGGGTGTTGGTCAGCTCCTGAAGATGGCGCTTGAGGCGGTAGTACTTGGGCACGCGAGCGCTCGGCTCGAGGCCGGCGTCGCCTCCCGCCATCGCACTGTCCGCCGTGGTCGTGATCACGTGTTCCGCCGTCACCGGTGCCCTCCTGACACGTTCGGTCCCCATCGTGGCACGACCACCGATCCCCCCAGGACCAGGAGCGCGGATGTCGGTCCGATAACGGCGTGCCTTCGCCGTCTACGGAACCTTGACACCCCAATTGGTCTATGCCAACCTCCGAAATGGTCTAAACCATTGATGGTCACCGCGCAACCCTCGTCCCTGGGGCGTCGGTGTTTTCCCATTTCGAGTCCCCTCCCCAGTGGGGGACTCGGTCGGTCCACGCACCTCACGGATCCGACGGGCGAATATCGACGACTTCATACCGAACTGCGGTGCCCGACATCCTGAGGAGGATGTAGTGAAGCGTCGTCTTCTCGTCGCGGCCGGTGTCGCGGCGGCGCTGACCGGTGTTGCCGCCTGTGGGTCCGACAGCAGCAGCGATGACAACAAGAACGAAACCAAGGCACCGGGCGCGAGCGCGCCGGCTGCGGGCAACGGCAAGACCGTTCGCGTCTGGCTGATGAAGGGCTCCGCCCCCGACGACTACATCGCCGCGCTGAAGACCAAGTTCGAGGCGGACCACCCGGGCGCCAAGCTGGACGTGCAGATCCAGCAGTGGAACGGTATCGGTCAGAAGATCACCGGCGCCCTCGCCAGCAACGACGCCCCCGACGTCGTCGAGGCGGGCAACACCCAGATCGCCCAGTACGGCGCCTCGGGCGGTCTGAAGGACCTCAGCTCCAAGGTCAACGAGCTCGGTGGCAAGGACTGGCTGACCGGCCTGTCCGACCCGGGCAAGGTCGACGGCAAGACCTACGGCATCCCGTTCTACGCCGCCAACCGTGTCGTGATCTACAACAAGGACCTCTTCGCGAAGGCCGGCATCACCACGCCGCCGAAGACCCGCGCCGAGTGGCTCGACGTCACCACCCGCCTCAACACCGGCGACCAGCAGGGCATCTACCTGCCCGGTCAGAACTGGTACTTCTACTCGGGTCTGCTCAAGGACGAGGGCGCGGACATCGCGACCAAGTCCGGCAGCGCGTGGAAGGCCAACCTCGACGGCGCCCCGGCCGTGGCCGCCGCCGGCTTCTACAAGCAGCTCCAGGCGCTCGGCAAGGCCGCCAAGGACGGCGACGAGAAGACCCAGCCCGAGGTCCTCGCGGCCGACGGCGGCAAGATCGCCCAGTTCATCGCCGTTCCGGGCGAGGCCGAGACGATCATCAAGTCGAACCCGGCCCTGAAGGACAAGTTCGGCTTCTTCCCGATCCCGGGCAAGGACGCGAGCAAGGCCGGTGCCACCCTCACCGGTGGTTCCGACCTGATGGTCCCCGAGGCGTCGAAGAACCAGGACCTGGCCTACGACGTCATCAAGCTGATCAACAGCGACGAGTGGCAGAGCAAGCTCGCGCAGGCGACCAAGCAGCTCCCGAACAAGACCACGCTCGCCAGCGCCGTCACCGCCGACCCGGGCGGCGCGGCGATGATGGAGGGCGCGAAGAACGGCTTCGCCACCCCCAACTCGCCGAACTGGGCCTCCGTCGAGGAGAACAACCCGATCAAGGCGTACCTCACGAAGGTGATGACCGGTGGTGACGCGGCCGCGGCCGGCAAGGAAGCCAACGCGTCGATCGAGAAGACGCTGAACACCAAGAACTGACCCGCACCACCCGCCCGGACCGCTGAGCGGATCGGGTGATGAACAGTCCGGCCGAACGGTCGGCTCCCGCCGCGGGGTACCGCTCCGCGGCGGGACCGGCCCGGCCCACCCGGCGCGGCCCGCCGGCGGTCCCCCGTCGCCGGCTCCGCGCTCTCGCCACGTCCCGCCACCGGGCGGGACGGGCCGGAGACCCCCGACACCGAACCACGGGAAGGCAGCTGTGTCAGCCTCCAAGGCAGACGCGGTGGTCGCGACACCTACGCAGCCCCCGCGCAAGCAGGCACCATCGGGTGCCAGACGCGCATCGAAGCCCCCACGCAAGTCGTCGGGGATCGTCAAGTCGGTCACCCCATACCTTCTTGTCGCGCCCGCGATTCTCGGGATCGCCTTCCTGCTGTTCTATCCGGTGGTCCGGAACGTCATGTTGTCGTTCCAGCATTACCGCTTCAAGCAGCTGATCTCGCGGTCGGCCGACTACGTCGGCTGGGAGAACTACCAGGCCGTCTTCAAGGACGACGAGTTCTGGGAGGTCACCCGGCGGACCTTCTATTTCACCGCGATCAACGTCGTGGCGATCATGGTGATCTCCACGCTGTGCGCGCTGATGCTGATGAAGCTCGGCAAGGCCATGCGCATCGTGGTGCTGATCGGCCTGGTCGCCGCGTGGGCGACTCCGGTGATCGCGGCCACCACGATCTTCAAGTGGCTCTTCCGCTCCGACAACGGTGTGGTCAACTGGGCGCTGGTCAAGCTCGGCTTCGACTACGAGGGCTACACCTGGTTCGCGCACGGAACCTCCACCCTGACCGTGGTCACCCTGCTCATCGTGTGGCAGTCGATCCCCTTCGCGACGCTGACCCTCTACGCCGGGCTGACCACCGTGTCGACCGACGTCTACGAGTCGGCCCGACTCGACGGCGCCGGTCCGGTGCGGATCTTCAGCTCGATCACCTTCCCGATCCTGCGCCCGATCTTTGCGCTGGTGACCTCGCTGGAAGTGATCTGGATCTTCAAGTCGTTCGCCCAGATCTGGGCGATCGCGGGCGAGAACGGGCCGATCAACGACGTCCGCACGCTGCCCGTGTACGCGTACCAGCAGGGCATGTCGCTCAAGTTGTTCGACATGGCCGGCGCGATCTCCACGATCACCGTGCTCATCCTCGTGGTGATGCTCGTCTTCTACTTCCGTCAGATGTTCAAGCAGGAGCGGGAGGCCGACAAGTGAAGGCGCGCACCCTGAAGCGGATTCCGCTCAACATCGCGGCGCTGCTGGTCTTCGCCGTGTCGATCTTCCCCGTCTACTGGATGATCCTCACCGCGTTCAAGCCGGCCAAGGACATCCAGTCGTCGACGCCGAAGTTCCTGCCGAGTTCGATCTCGTTCCACAACTTCGACACCGCGGTCAACACGCCGCACTTCTGGGACTACTGGCGCAACAGCCTGCTGGTCGCGGGCTGCGGCGTGCTCCTGGCGCTGGTCGTGGCGTGCTTCGCCGCGTTCGCGGTGGCGCGTATGCAGTGGAAGGGCCGGGCGCCCTTCATCCTCATGGTGTTCATCGCGCAGATGGCGCCGTGGGAGGCGCTGATGATCCCGATGTACCTGATCGCGCGCGACAACGACCTGCTCGACTCGCTGCCGATGCTCACCGCGATCTACTTCGTGATGACGCTGCCGTTCTCGATCGTGACCCTGCGCGGCTTCCTCGGGGGCATCCCGGTGGAGCTGGAGGAGGCCGCCCGGGTGGACGGCTGTTCGCGCTTCACGGCGTTCCGCAAGGTCGTCTTCCCGCTGCTGGCCCCGGGTCTGCTCTCCACCTCGCTGTTCGGCTTCATCACCGCGTGGAACGAGTTCGCGTTCGCCAACGCGCTGCTGCTGAACAAGCCGGAGCAGCGCACGCTGCCGACCTGGCTCAACTCCTTCAGCAACGGGCTCACCATCGACTGGGGCGCCATCATGGCCGCCTCCACCCTCTTCATGCTTCCGGTGCTTGCGATCTTCCTGGTCCTGCAGGGCAAGGTCACCGGCGGGCTCACCTCCGGCGCGGTAAAGGGCTGATCAACCATGTCCGAACGTCTCGAGCGCCTGGCGCTCGCCGTCCTGCAGCCCGGTTTCGACGGCCTGACCGCGCCCGGATGGCTGCGCCACCGGATCGCCGGCGGGTTGGGCTCGGTGGGCCTGTTCGGTCGCAACGTCGCGACCCCCGAACAGGTCACCGCCCTGACCGAGGAGCTGCGCCGGGAGAACCCCGATCTCATCGTTGCGATCGACGAGGAGGGCGGCGACGTCACCCGGATACACGTGAACACCGGCAGCCGCTGGCCGGGCAACCTGGCGCTGGGCGTGGTGGACGACACCGCGACCACCGAGGCGGTCGCGCGCGGGCTCGGGCGCGAGCTGGCCGCGTGCGGCGTCAACCTCAACTGGGCCCCGTCGGCCGACGTCAACTCCAACCCGGACAACCCGATCATCGGCGTGCGGGCCTTCGGCGCCGAGCCCGACCTGGTCGCGCGGCACACCGCCGCATACGTCACCGGGCTCCAGGCGGCCGGCGTGGCCGCGTGCGTCAAACACTTCCCCGGGCACGGCGACACCGCGATCGACTCGCACCACGGCATGCCGCTGGTGGACGTCTCGCGCGAGACGCTGGCCGCCCGGGAACTGGTGCCGTTCCACGCGAGCATCGCGGCCGGCACCAAGGCGATCATGAGCGCGCACATCCTGCTGCCCGCGTACGACACCGAACTGCCCGCGACGTTGTCCCGGAAGATCATGACCGGGCTGCTGCGCGAGGAACTGGGCTACACCGGCCTGATCGTCACCGACGCCATCGAGATGGGCGCGATCGCCGACACCTACGGCATAGCCGACGGCACCGTCCGCGCGATCGCGGCCGGCGTCGACGCGGTGTGCGTGGGTGGTGGGCTGTGCGACGAGGACACCGTGCTGCACCTGCGCGACGCGCTGGTGGACGCGGTGCGCGAGGGCCGGCTCGCCGAGGAGCGGCTGGTCGACGCGGCCGGGCGGGTGCACGCGCTGGCCGCGTGGGCCAAGGTCGGCGCGGCCGAGCCGGTCGACTACGCGCTCGGGCTCGACGCGGCCCGCCGCGCGGTCCGGGTGACCGGTACGGTGACGCCGATCGATCGGCCCGCACACGTGGTGGAGCTGTCGCCCACCGCCAACATCGCGGTCGGCGAGCAGACCCCGTGGGGCCTGGCGCCGGTGCTGGCCGAGGCGCTGCCCGGGACCACGGTGACCCGGGCCCGGGCCGCCGAGCCGCAGCTGATCGACGAGGTGCTGCGCGCGGGGGCGGACCGTCCCCTGGTACTCGTGGTGCGCAACCTGGAGCACCACGTCTGGGCGACCGAGATCGTGGCGGGCCTGCTCGCCGCGCGGCCGGACGCCGTCGTGGTCGAGATGGGCATCCCCGGAGCTGCCACTCCGGGCGCCGCCCATCTCGCCACGCACGGCGCCGCCACCGTGTGCGGGATCGCCGCCGCCGAGATCCTGACCGGCCGTCGGCTCGCCTGACGGCATTCCTCGACAAGGGGGCCGGAAGCCCGGTATTCGTTCGACACCGAGCGTCCGGCCCCCGTGAACCCGCCCGACACCGGGAAACCGGACACTGGGGAGGCGGGCGTTCCCGGGCCCCGGCCCGCGGATCCGCCCGACCTCCGCATCCGTATGTGGAAACCGAATCAGCACCTGGAATCAACGGAAGGCCGCACCATGTCCGCCACCGACGACCGTGACGTCCTGGCACCGAACCGGGGCACCATCATGTCCGCCGAGATGGCGGAGCAGCCTGCCGTGCTGCGCCGGATCCTGGCCGAGGGCGCGCCCTCGATCCGCGCCGTCGCGGCCGAGATCGCCGCGCGCAACCCGCGGTTCGTGCTGCTGACCGCGCGGGGCACCAGCGACAACGCCGCGTTGTACGCGAAGTACCTGATCGAGGTGCTGCTCGGCAAGCCCGCCGGGCTCACCTCGATGTCCACGACCACGGCGTACGGCGCGGAGCCGGACCTGACCGACTGCCTGGTGATCACCGTCTCCCAGTCGGGCGGCTCGCCCGACCTGGTGGCGTCCACCGAGGCGGCCCGCAAGGCCGGCGCGATCACCCTCGCGGTGACCAACAACGCCGACTCGGCGCTGGCCGCGGTCTCCGAGTTCCACATCGACGTGCTGGCCGGTCCGGAGAAGGCGCTGCCCGCGACCAAGACGTACACCGCGGAACTGCTCGCGCTGTACCTGTTCGTCGAGGGCCTGCGCGGCGGCGACACCTCGCCGGCCGACTCGCTGCCGGCGCTGGCGCAGGACGTGCTGGACCGCCGGGAGGAGGTCGCCGAGCTGGCGCAGCGCTACCGCTTCGCGCAGCGTCTGGTGATCACCTCGCGCGGCTACGGCTACCCGACGGCGCGCGAGGCCGCGCTGAAGATCATGGAGACCAGCTACATCCCGGCCCAGCCGTTCTCCGGGGCCGACCTGCTGCACGGGCCGCTGGCCATGGTCGACAACGTCAGCCCGGTGATCGCCGTGGTGCCGGACGGCAAGGGCGGCGACGCCCTCCAGCCGGTCCTGGAGCGGCTGCGCGGGCGCGGTGCGGACCTGATGGTGATCGGCAACGCGGACCAGGTCGGTCGGGCCTCGGCGGGCTTCGTGCTGCCGGAGGGTGTGGCCGAGGAGGTGCAGCCGATCCTGGAGATCATTCCGCTGCAGCTGCTGGCGTACGAGGTCACCATGGCCCGCGGTCTCGACCCGGACGCCCCTCGGGCGCTGGCGAAGGTGACCGAGACGCGCTGACGCCGACGACCGGGAGCGGTCCCGGGACGCGCGCGGCGAGGGTGCGTCCCGGGACCGCCCCGGGGCCGGAAAGCGCGGTCCGAACGCGCAAAAGCCCCCGACCCGGACCGGGTCGGGGGCTTTCGCGCATCGCGGGGTGGGGGTGGTCAGGCGGTGGCCTCGTAGGCGACCACTCCGCCGATCCAGGTCTTGAGGATCGTCCACTCGTCGCTCCACCAGACCAGGTCGGCCGTGGCGCCGGGGGCGATGCGGCCGAGGTCGGTGCGGCCCAGGGCGTCGGCCGGGACCCGGGTCGCGGAGGTGAGCACCCGCGCCGGCGGGTTGCCCAGGCCGATCAGGTTGCGCACGGCCAGGTCCAGGGTCAGCGCCGAGCCGGCGATGGTGCCGTCCAGGTTGCGCGGCACGTCGCCCTCGACCAGGGTCACGTCCACGTCGCCGAGCCGGTAGCGGCCGGGCGGCATGCCCGCGGCCGCCATCGCGTCGGTGACCAGTGCGGTGCGCTCGCCTGCCACGCGCAGCACCAGCGAGCAGACCGGGCCCACCACGTGGTGCAGGTCGGCGATCAGGCCGGGGGTAAGGCGCGGGTCGCTCAGCGCCGCGCCGACCACGCCCGGCTCGCGGTGGCCCAGGCCACGCTGGGCGTTGAACAGGTGGGTGACCATGGTCGCGCCCGCGTCCGCGGCGGCGGACATCTCGGCGGCGGTCGCGTCCGTGTGTCCGGCCGAGACTCGGATCCCCGCGGCGACGATGCGTCGAATGGCCTCGAGCGCACCGGGAAGTTCGGGGGCCAGGGTGACCAGCGTCAGCGCCTCGCGGACGGCGTCGTCCAGGAGCAGCCGGTCGATCAGTTCGGGAGTGGGCTCGCGCAGGTACTCCGGCGGGTGGGTGCCGACCCGGGCGGGGGACAGGAACGGCCCCTCCAGGTGCACGCCCAGGTCGCGCGCGATGGGCTCCGTGGCGAGCTTGGCGCGCAGCTCCGCGGCCCGCACGAGGGCCGCGGTGAGGATGTCCAGGTCGCCGGTGATGAAGGTCGGGCAAAAGGCGGTGACCCCGGTCGACGGGAGCCGGGCGGCGACCTCACGCCAGGCGGTCGCGTCCGCGGCCACGAAGTCGTGCCCGAACGCGCCGTTGAGCTGCACGTCGATCAGGCCGGGCGTGAGCACGCCGTGTGGCAGCCGGAGTGTGTCGGGGCGGCCGGGTCCCTCGGTGACGCCGGTGATCCGGCCCTGCTCGACCCCCACCTCGGCCGGGCCCACGAGCTTCCCGTCCACAAGCACGCGAGGTGCCCCTATGCCGGCCACGCGTGCCCTTCCTTCCCTGCGGGACCGCTACGCGGCCGAACGTTCGGCGGCCTCCCGGTGCGGGCCGGGAGGCCGCCGCCCATTTTGGTTCAGACCAATCCCAGTTGTCTAGACCAATGTCGAGGGACATGACACGTATACCGGTGGTTATCGGGTCACGAAGTGGCGTATCGCAGTGCCGTCAGGGCCCGCTCCAGATCGGCCGGCGTCAGGTCCGCGCGGGCCGCGAGACGCAGTCGGGAGATGCCGTCGGGCACCGACGGCGGACGGAAGCAGCCGACCCGGACCCCGGCCTCCGCGCAGCGCGCGGCGGTGTCGAACGCGAGCTGCGCCTCGCCGACGAGTACCGACGTCACTGCGCCCTCGGGCGCGGTCGCGCGCAGCCCCGCCTCTCGGGCGCCGGCCGCGAGCGCGCGTGCGTTCGCCCGTACCCGCGCGGCCAGGTCCGGCTCCGCGCGCAGGATCCGCAGCGCCTCCAGGGCCGCCGCGACGCTCGCCGGGGCCAGCCCGGTGTCGAAGATGAACGACCGGGCCGCGTCGATCAGGTGCTCGACCACCCGGCGCGGCCCCAGCACCGCGCCGCCCTGCGCGCCGAGCGCCTTGGACAACGTCGCGGTCAGCACCACGTCGTCGGCCCCCGCGAGCCCGGCCGCGTGCACCGCGCCCCGGCCGCCCGTGCCGACCACACCGAGCCCGTGCGCCTCGTCCACGAGCAGGACGGCGCCATATCGCCGTGTGACGGCCGCCAGCTCCGCGAGGGGGGCGATGTCCCCGTCGACCGAGAAAACCGCGTCCACGACCACCAGGGCCCGTTCCTCGGGCCGTTCCGCCAGCACCCGGGCCACCGCCTCGACGTCGCAGTGCGCAGTGATCGCCACCCGGGCCCGGGACAGCCGGCACGCGTCCACGATCGAGGCGTGGTTGATCGCGTCCGAGACGACCAGTCCGCCCTTGCCGATCAGGCCACAGATCACCCCGAGGTTGGCCAGGTAGCCGGAGGAGAACACCAGCGCCGCCTCGGCTCCCATGTGCGCGGCCAGCTCCGCCTCCAACGCGGCGTGCAGCGTCGTGGACCCGGTCACCAGGCGCGACCCGGTCGACCCGCCGCCCCAGGTGCGCAGGGCGCGTACGCCCGCCTCGATCACCCGTGCGTCGCGGGTCAGCCCCAGGTAGTCGTTTCCGGCCAGATCCAGCCCGTCGACCGTCGCCTCGCGCGGGCGCAACCGGCGCCGCAGCCCCGCCTCCTCCCGTTCCTTCTCCCGCAGGTCCAGCCAGTCGAGCGGATGACCGCCGCCGGGGAGGGGCCGGCCGGGCGTGGGCGATTCGGTGGACATCCATACCTCACGGGTGCGGCGGAGTGGGGCGGCCAGGATCGCAGGCCGGGTGGAAAGTACGCTGCGCATGTGCCCTCCATGAACGATCTCGTCCGCCGCCACGGCGCGCTGTCCGCCGCCGACCTGGAGTGGCTGCACCTGCTGGTGTCCGAGTGGCAACTGCTCGCGGATCTGTCGTTCGCCGACCTGGTGCTGTGGGTGCCCACCGACGACGGGCAGTACGTGGCGGTGGCGCAGATGCGGCCCAACACCGGAGCCACCTCGCACCAGGACGACCTGGTCGGCGACTTCGTCCCGCGCGGCCGGCGGCCGATGCTGGACGCCGCCCTCGACGAGGGGCGGATCGTGCGCGAGGGCGACCCGGAGTGGCGCGACGACGTGCCCGTGCGGGTCGAGGCGATCCCCGTCTCCCGCGAGGGTCGGGTGATCGGGGTGATCGCGCGCAACACCAACCTGCTCACCGCGCGCACCCCCAGCCGGCTGGAACTGACCTATCTGCAAAGCGCCGCGGACCTGGCGCAGATGATCGCCGCAGGGACGTTTCCGCACGCGGGCGAACTGCTCGACATGGACGCCTCGCCGCGCGTGGGCGACGGCCTGATCCGGCTCGACGCCGACGGCATCGTGCAGTACGCCAGCCCCAACGCGCTCTCTGCCTACCACCGACTCGGCCTGACCACCGACCTGGTCGGCTGCCACCTCGGCCGGATCACCGCCGAACTGGCCCCGCACGAGGGACCGGTCGACGAGGCGATCTCCGCCGTCGCCAGCGGTTGGGCGCCGCGCGAAACCGAGGTCGAGACGCCGGCCGCGGTGGTGCAGCTGCGGGCGATCCCGCTCAAGCCGCGCGGTCAGCGGATCGGCGCGATCATGCTCCTGCGCGACGTGACCGAATTGCGCCGTCGCGAACGCGAGCTGATCACCAAGGACGCGACCATCCGGGAGATCCACCACCGGGTGAAGAACAACCTCCAGACGGTGGCCGCGCTGTTGCGCCTCCAGGCCCGCCGGATGGACGCGCCGCAGGCCCGCGCCGCGCTGGAGGAGGCGGTACGCCGGGTCGGCTCGATCGCGATCGTGCACGAGACGTTGTCCCAGACGCTGGACGAGCGGGTGGACTTCGACGAGATCGCCGACCGGGTGTTGTCCATGGTCACCGAGGTCGCCGCGTCCTCGCTGCGGGTGCGCACCGCCCGGCACGGCAACTTCGGCGAGCTGATCGCGGAGACCGCCACACCGCTGGCGATGGTGTTGACCGAGCTGCTGCAAAACGCCCTGGAGCACGCGTTCGAGGACCCGGCGTACGCGGATCGGGCCAACACCCTGGAGGTGCACGCGGAACGGTGGGCGGAACGACTGCTGATCACCGTCACCGACGACGGGATCGGCCTGCCCGACGGCTTCGATCCGCAGACGTCCGGCAATCTCGGTCTGCAGATCGTGCGCACCCTCGTGGGCAGCGAACTCGCGGGCCGTTTCGACATGGTGCCGAATCCGGCCGGCGGCACGATCGTCAGGCTGGACGTACACCTGAGGCAGCGCCGCTGAGCGCCGCCGCCGAATTGCGGATCGGTTCGGATCCGGCGTACGCGACGAATACCCACACGAGAAAAAGCAGTTGCCCCGCCTCGGTCCGATCGGACCCCGGCGGGGCAACTGCGGTAAAGCTCTTTTGTTTTCCGGCGATCCAAGTCTCCGGAGAGTTCAGCCCGTCGTGGTGATCAGGCGGAGGCGCGGGCGCGGTTGCGGGCGGCGCGGCGCTTGAGAGCGCGACGCTCGTCCTCGCTCAGACCGCCCCACACACCCGCGTCCTGACCGGACTCGAGAGCCCAGCCCAGGCACTGCTCCATCACGGGGCAACGGCGGCAGACCGCCTTCGCCTCCTCGATCTGAAGCAGAGCGGGACCGGTGTTGCCGATCGGGAAGAACAGCTCCGGGTCTTCGTCACGGCAGGCAGCAACGTGGCGCCAGTCCATGCGGTCCAACTCCTCGTGGGTCAGCAAGGGCTTCCGGCCCCGCTGTGGCTTGTGAATGTGAACGCTTTCACGAACCCCCCGACAAGCATGGGGCCGACGGAGTCGGTCCCCAGGTTTGGCAGTGGATTCGGGCGGTGAAGATGACCTTTCGGCCACGTCCCTGCCGCCTCGTAGAGCCTTACAAACCTCGGCCGCCGATACAACCCCCTTGGGCCAGGATTTTTTAAATCATCGGTGTCGACTAGGTCACACCACTACATCGAAGGGATGAACGGGGTATTCGCGTTCGAGTGAAAGGCCAAAAGGCCCTTCCACTCACACAATCACACGCAGTGCACGGGGAACCCCCCTGAAGGTCACACTCCGATGTTCTCCCAGATGGTCCCCGTCGACCTGAAGGGAAACAGGTTCTTCAGCCCGAAGAGTGAACGCATCGCAGTCGTGCAGGGACACGACGTGACGCCCGTGTGGAGCATTACCCGTGGAGCCCAGCATCTGGGCCAGATGGCGCAATGTGGGCAGTGTTGTCATCCGGGTGAGCGCGAAGAGGTCCAATCCGGTGTCATATGACGCTTGCGGACAGGGATTCAACGGCCGATTGCGCAAAAACGTCCACGGGACCGTGTTCTGGACTATGCCGAGGCAGATTCCCCCGATCGGGTCCATGCCCGGGACCTCCAGCGTGAGCGGCCCGCGCCTGTGGGCGTTTCGACCGCCGAGGAAGTGGTGCATCGCGGAGCGTACGTACAACCCGGGGGTGGCCCGCCGGCCGCCGGCCCGGCGGTGCTCCACCCGTCCGACCACCTCGGCGTCGAAGCCGAGTCCGGCGCAGAACAGGAACCAGCGCTCGTCGGCCAGGCCCAGGCCGATCTCCCGACTGCGGCCCGCGCGCAACGCGTCGAGCAGCAGACCGGTCGCCTCGACCGGGTCGTTGGGCAGTCCGAGCGAGCGGGCGAAGACGTTGGTACTGCCGCCCGGGACCACCGCCACCGCCGGTAGCGAGGGGGCCGGGCCCGCCGCCAGGAGGCCGTTGGCCACCTCGTTGACCGTGCCGTCGCCGCCGA
Organism: Embleya sp. NPDC059237; assembly: GCF_042754105.1. NCBI lineage: Bacteria > Bacillati > Actinomycetota > Actinomycetes > Kitasatosporales > Streptomycetaceae > Embleya > Embleya sp. NPDC059237. Next base: position 86,037 of record NZ_JBHZAE010000001.1, read on the forward strand.
GCGCGATCACCAGGTCGATGCCGTCGTCGGCCGCCTGCCGGGCCAGCTCCGCGGCATGGCCCCGGTGCTCGGTGTTCACCACGTCGAGCTTGAGGTCGCCGGCGAGCGCGTGTGCCAGCACGTCGCGGGTCCGCTCACTGGTGGTCGTGGCCTTGGGGTTCACGACGAGAAGGGCACGCATGACGACAGGGTATCTACCGGCGGGTAGGGCGCCCCCGGCCCGGAGCACACCGGCCCGAGGTTACAGTCTTGGGGTGACCGAGAGCCCTTCCGCCCAGGACCAGCCGGACCCCGCCGGGGCCCTCCCGCTCACCTGGCGCATCTGTACCGCGGTGGTCGGTGTCGAGGCGTTCGCGCTCCTCGGCTACGCCCTCTACCTGACCTTCCGCAGCGAGTTCGGCCATCCGACCAACTCCTCGGAGGGCGTGGCGATCGGCATCTACCTGCTGATCCTCGCCGCCGGGATAGTCGCCGCCTTCGTCGGCATGGTGCGCGGCCGGCGCTGGAGCCGATCGCCGGCGATCACCGCCAATCTGATCGTGGTCGGCATGGGTTGGTATCTGATCAAGGCGGATCAGATGGCGATCGGGATCCTGACGATGATCGTGGGCGCGGCCACCATCGGCACGCTCGCCACCCCCGGGATGTACAAGGCGCTCGAAACGCGGCACCAGGCCCGGCGGGCCTGAGCGCGCGGACACCGGCTCGGCGAAGCGGGCGGCCCCGGACCGACATCGGTCCGGGGCCGCCGCACTTCCACACCCGCGCGCACCCGGTGTACCGGTGCCGCTCCGGTGCTACTCCTCGACCAGCAGGCGCTCGCGCAACTGCGCGAGCGTGCGCGCCAACAGCCGCGAGACGTGCATCTGGGAGATGCCGACCTCCTGCGCGATCTGGGACTGGGTCATGTTGCCGAAGAAGCGAAGCAGCAGGATCTTCTTCTCGCGCGGCGGCAACTGCTCCAGGAGCGGCTTGAGCGACTCGCGATACTCGACCCCCTCCAGCGCGTCGTCCTCGGCGCCCAACGTGTCGGCGACGGCCGGTGAATCGTCGTCGGTGTCCGGCACGTCGAGCGACAGCGTGCTGTAGGCGTTGGCCGATTCGAGGCCCTCGAGCACCTCCTCCTCGGAGATCCCCAACTGCACGGCGAGTTCGGCGACCGTGGGGGACCTGCCGTTGCGCTGGGACAGCTCGGCGGTGGCCGAGGTCAGCGCGAGCCGCAGCTCCTGGAGTCGGCGCGGCACCCGCACCGCCCAGCCCTTGTCCCGGAAGTGCCGCTTGATCTCGCCGACGATGGTCGGCGTCGCGTAGGTCGAGAACTCGACCCCGCGATCCGAGTCGAACCGGTCCACCGACTTGATCAGGCCGATGGTGGCCACCTGGATCAGGTCGTCGAGCGGCTCGCCGCGATTGCGGAACCGGCGGGCCAGGTGCTCGACCAGCGGCAGATGCATCTCCACCAGTCGATCGCGCACCGCGGCCCGGGCCGGCGGATCCGATTCCAGTTCCGCCAACCGCGCGAACAGCCCCCGCGCGACCTCGCGGTCGTGGGCGTGGCGTTCGGAACCGGCCCGCCGCCGATTCGGCACCGCGGGACCCGTGGGCCCGGCGGCTCCGGCAGGCTGCGCCGACCCCGTCGCCTCGACACCACCGTCCATCGTCATGCTCGCGTCGCTCACCATGCCCTCACCCTCCCCTCGGCCGCGCCCGGCGGCCTCGTCGGGTGAGGCCGCGCTCGGCTGCGGTTCGTTGGCCGCGCCTTCAACACCACTGCTCACGTCTGCTCCGGCCCGCCACCGCGCTTCTTGTGCAGGCTGATGGCGACCACCTTGTCGTCGCTCACCGTGGCGTCCACCTCGCCGGCCAGCGCCGACAGGACGGTCCAGGCGAACGTGTCGCGCGCGGGTGTTCGACCGTCCGTGGTCGGCGCGGACACGGTCACGTGCAACGCGTCGCCCACCAGGTTGAACACGCAGGAGAGGATCCCGCCGGCCACCGCCTGATCGAGCAACATCGCGCACGCCTCGTCCACCGCGATGCGCAGATCCTCGATCTCGTCCAAGGTGAAGTCGAGGCGGGCCGCGAGGCCCGCCGTGGCGGTGCGCAGGACGGAGAGATAGGCACCTTCGGCAGGCAGTCGGACCTCGACGAAGTCACGCTGCCCGGTGCCGGCTTCGTCCGCGGTGTGTGCGGATCGCTGGGACACCCTCACCTCCAAGGTGCTGCTGTGGGTGGCCGCCGGAGGCGGTCACCACCGATGTCGGGGAACCCCAGCGACGCTACCGCGCCGGCCGACAACTGTCGTCATCGATGCGCGAACGTGGGCGGGAACGACCGGGGAGCCGTCCACCCGACGCTACGTCACGATATGTGATTTGACGAGTACGTAGTGTACCCGACTTCGGTAATTTCGCACCGGGAGATCAAGCCGTCCATGTACATGTGCCACAGTCGACCGCGCGCCAACCCGCAAATGTCAGGTATGTCGGTCGGGCTGCGGCTCCCGGGCCCGGCGTCTGGCCCGGTACAGGGCCACGTTGGCGCGCGAGGCGCACCGGTCCGAACAGTGCCGGCGGGAGCGATTTGCGGACAGGTCCAGGAACACGTTTCGGCACGGGAGGGCCTGGCAGACGCCGAGTCGGTCGATACCGTGCGTAGTCAACTGCACGGCCAGGCCCATGCCGGCGATGGCGGCGAAGCCCTCGGCCGCGCCGACCGCGTCGCCCGCCAGGTGTAGATGCCACGGGCTGGCGTCGTGGCCGGTCAGGCGCGGATGTACGGGGAATTCGGCGAGCAGTCCGTTCAGCGTCGCCACCGCGTCCGCCTCGCGTCCGGCCGCGGCGGCCGTGAAGACCGCGCGCAGGCGGGTGCGGACCGAGCGCAACCGGGCCACGTCACCGTCGGTCACCCGGGACGGGATCCGCCGAACGGGTGCGATCAGCGCGGGCACGTCGTCGGGGGAGCGCAGCAGGTCCTCGCCGCGGGCCGGCTGTTCGGTGTTGACCAGGCGGACCGCGTGCTCGGCATACGCGGAGAGGTCCAACGGCTGCCCTTCTTCGCGCAGAGGACGATCGGCGCGCGATTCGCCCGGAACGACCTGACGGATGTGGCGGCGGTTACTGTCAGCGTACCGCCCGTGGCACTAGCGTCTGGGCCGGGTGCACCAGGGTCTGACGGTCCATCACAAAAAGGTGGTAATCGGTTCATCGCCCCGGCGTACCCCCGTTCGGGGGGTGTGCCAAAATCGGCGTCACGGGTGACCCCCGTACCCTCAGCCGGATCATGTGCGCTGCACGAAGCGCCGATGCCGCTGAGGTAAGCAGCTGGCGCTCGCGCTCCGAGAGCTGCACTTCCACTGAGCAATGTCGATGAAGTCGATAAGAGGGGTCACTGTGGCAGCGGAGATCATCCCGACGGACAGCATGGCGACGGACGAACTCGATCCGGTCTTCGCCCTGCACCGGGGCGGGAAAATGGAAGTTCGCTCGACCGTCCCGGTGCGCAACCGCGACGACCTGTCCCTGGCCTACACGCCCGGTGTGGCACGTGTCTGCACGGCCATCGCGCAGAACCCGGAGCTGGTCCACGACTACACGTGGGTGTCCAACACGGTTGCCGTCGTCACCGACGGCACCGCCGTGCTCGGCCTGGGCGACATCGGTCCGGCCGCCTCCCTGCCGGTGATGGAGGGCAAGGCGATCCTGTTCAAGCAGTTCGGCGGCGTCGACGCGGTGCCGATCGCGCTCGACTGCACCGACGTGGACGAGCTGGTGGACACCATCGCCCGGCTCGCGCCCTCGTTCGGCGGGATCAACCTGGAGGACATCAGCGCCCCGCGCTGCTTCGAGGTCGAGCGCCGGCTCCAGGAGCGGGTGTCCATCCCGGTCTTCCACGACGACCAGCACGGCACCGCGATCGTCGCGCTGGCCGCGCTGCGCAACGCGGCCACGGTGACCGGGCGCGGCCTCGGCGACCTGCGCGCGGTCATCTCGGGTGCGGGCGCGGCGGGCATCGCGATCGCCAAGATCCTGATCGAGGCGGGCATCGGCGACCTGTGCGTGGTGGACAGCCGGGGCATCGTGCACGAGGGACGCGACGACCTGACGCCGATCAAGCGGATGATCGCCGAGCTGACCAACAAGGCCGGGCTGCGCGGCGGCATCGAGCTCGCGATGAAGGGCGCCGACGTCTTCCTCGGGGTCTCCGCGGGCAAGGTGCCCGAGGAGGTCGTGGCGACGATGGCGCCCGAGGCGATCATCTTCGCGATGGCCAACCCGAACCCGGAGATCGACCCGGACCTCGCGCACAAGTACGCGGCCGTGGTCGCCACCGGGCGCAGCGACTACCCGAACCAGATCAACAACGTGCTGGCCTTCCCGGGGGTGTTCGCCGGCGCGCTGTCGGTGCGCGCCAAGCGGATCACCGAGGGGATGAAGGTGGCCGCCGCCGAGGCGCTGGCCGCGGTCGTCGCCGACGAGCTGGCGCCCGACCGGGTGATTCCGTCGCCGTTCGACGAGCGGGTCGCGCCGGCGGTGACCAAGGCGGTGGCCGAGGCCGCGCGCCGGGACGGTGTGGCGCGCATCTGAGCCGCGGTCCGTGGATCGGTGATCGTCCGACGGCTCCTCGCCGACCGTTCGACGATCGACGCGCGGCCACGGCTGCCGAGAGCCGAGGGCCCCACCCGGGCGGGTGGGGCCCTCGGCTCGTCGCCGGCGTCAGTAGGGTGCCTGCATGTTTGCCGTGAGTGCCGTGCGCATCGATGCCCAGGACCCGCTGTCCGGTCTCCGGCTCGGGGAACGACCCGAGCCCGGCGCGGACGGGGCGCTGCCGCCGGGGTGGACGACCGTCACGGTCAAGGCCGCCTCGCTGAACCACCACGACCTGTGGTCCCTCAAGGGTGTGGGCATCACCGAGAAGCAGTTGCCGATGATCCTGGGCTGTGACGCGGCCGGGATCGACGAGGACGGCAACGAGGTCGTCGTGCACTCGGTGATCGGCGGGCTCGGGACCGACGAGCCCCGGTCGATCCTGACCGAGCGCTACGACGGCACCTTCGCCGAGAAGGTCGCCGTACCCCGCTGGAACCTCCTGCCCAAGCCGGCCGAACTGAGCTTCGAGCAGGCGTGCTGCCTGCCTACGGCGTGGCTGACGGCGTATCGGATGTTGTTCACCAACTCGGGGGTGCGGCCGGGCGGCACGATCCTGGTCCAGGGCGCCGGCGGCGGGGTGGCCACCGCGCTGGTGGTGCTCGGGAAGGCGGCCGGGTACCGCGTGTGGGTGACCAGTCGGGACGAGGCCAAGGGCGCGCGGGCGGTGGAGCTGGGCGCGGACGCGGCGTTCGGGTCGGGCGCGCGGTTGCCCGAGCGGGTGGACGCGGTGATGGAGACGGTCGGCGCGGCCACCTGGTCGCACTCGATCAAGAGCCTGAAGCCGGGCGGCACGATCGTGATCTCCGGTGCCACCTCGGGCGATCGGCCGCCGGCCGCCGAGTTGACCCGGATCTTCTTCAACGAACTGCGCGTCGTCGGTTCGACGATGGGCGACAAGGACGAACTCGCGGGGCTGCTTCGGCTGTGCGCGCACGGTGGGGTGCGGCCGGTGATCGACTCCGTGCTGCCGTTGCGCGAGGCGGTGGAGGGGTTTCGGCGGTTGGCGGAGGGTGAGTTGTTCGGGAAGATCGTTTTCGCTGTTTGATTCGGTTGATTCGGCTTTTGGTTGCCGGTTGCCGGTTGCCGGTTGCCGGTAGTTGGTAGTTGGTTGCGTGGGTTTTCGGAAGGACCTTCGATGCCGTTGTCCCGTCGCCGTGTGCTTGCCCTGGGGGCCGGTACGGGGGTGGTCGCGGTGTCCGCGGGCCTGCTCGCCGGCTGTGGCGGGCGCGAGTCGCGGTCGGGGGGCACGCTCGTGGTGGGCCTGCCGCGGCTGCCCGACGTGCTCAATCCGGTGCATTCGACGGCCGAGGCGACCCGGTGGATCGCCGACCCGGTGGTCGAGGCGCTGTACACCTACCGGGACGACACCACGATCGGGCCGGTATTGGCCGCGGCCGATCCGCAGATCGCGCCGGACGGGCTGAGTTGGACCGTACGACTGCGGGCGGATGTGCGCTTCCACAACGGGGATCCGTTCACCGCTGAGCATGTGGCGGCATGTCTGCGTCGGGTGAACGATCCGGCGACGGCGGGGGACTGGGCGCCGTGGCTGGCGGGGCGGTTCGGGGCGATCGAGGCGCCGGACGCGCGGACGGTACGGATCGAGCTGCCGCGGGCGTTCGGGGCGCTCCGGGCGTTCTTGGCCTGTCTGCCGATCCCGCATCAGGCGAGCCTGGGGGATCCTCGGGCGCTGGTGGGCACCGGGCCGTTTCGGCTGGCGAGCGCGGACGGCGGTGCGGTCGTGTTGCGCCGGGACGCGGGGTATCGGGACAAGGCCGCGCCTGCGGACGCGTTGGAGTTCCGCGCGTCGGCCGATCCGGTGGCCGATCTGAAGGCGCACCGGCTCGCGGTGTACCCGCACCCGACGCCCGATCAGGTGCGGCGGTTGCGCAAGGCGGACGACACGTACGTGCAGACCGCGAGCGGGCCGGCCGACCTGGTGGTGCTGCCGAACCTGCGCCGGCCGCCGTTCGACGACGTCGCGGTGCGACGGGCGCTGGGGTTCGGGATGGATCGCACCCGGGTGCTGCGGGACGTGTACCGGGGCGACGCGGTGATCGGGCAGGGGCCGCTGGGGCCGGGCAACGAGGGGTGGGACCCGGAGTACACCCCGTACGGGCGGGGGGTCAGCCCGACCGTGTCGCCGAAGCCGAGTCCGAGCGCGACGGCGGGGCCGACGGTGGAGCCGGAGCGGGTCACCGCGATGTTGGGCGAGGCGCCGGTGCCGTTGCCGCGGGGCGGCGTGCGGTTCACGCTGCTTGCGGTGGTCGGGGATGCCGGGGAACTGCCGGACGTGGCACGGGTGTTGGCCGAGGGGTGGAATCGGGTCGGGTTCACCGTCGTGGTCGAGCGGGTGGACGTGGCGACGTGGGCGGCGCGGCGGCGGGTCGGTGACTTCGACGCGGCGCTGGTGGATCGGCGCGGGTCGGGGTACGCGGTGGGGCGCACGGGCTTCGCGGCGTTGGCGCCGGCGGTGTCGACCGGGGGCGAGAGCACGGGGTATGCGAACCCGGAGCTGGATCGGTTGGTCGAGGAGGCGGCTGCGACGCCGGACAACGCGCGGCGGGCGCGGCTCACGCGGGTGGCGGGGGAGATCGTCGCGCGGGACGCGGTGGTGCTTCCTCCGGTGTATCCGAAGGTCGTGGTGGGGCGGACGGGGCGGGTCGAGTCGGTGAACACGCGGGCGTTGGCGACGGGACGGTTGTCGCTGGCGCGGCTGCATCGACGGGGGTAGACGGGCTCGCCCCGGGCCGGGGCGGACGAGGCCGCGAGGTGGGCGCGGCGGGGCTGCGGGGCGCTGGAGTGGCGTGGTGCAGCGGAGCAAGGCCGGGATCGGGACGTGCGGGGGCGGGGCGTCGGGGTCGTGTCGGCGGCGTTGCTTCGTGTCGGGCGCTCCCCACCGGCTCGCGATGCACCACTTTTCCGCTCCCCCGCTTCGCTCCTCCAGGAAAAAAGGCCCCTCGCTCGGGGTCGGGTGTCTCTCCGTTTCGTTCCCGGGCCGCCCGGGCCGAGTTCTGCGGCTCGATCCGTGGGTGGGGTTCGGGCGGTTGTGCGGTCGATGCCACCTGGTGGAGATGGAGATGTTGGGCTTGTCGGGAGTGTCGGGCGGGCCGGCCCGTGAGGGTGTCCGGGCGGGCCGGCCGGCGGGTGTGCGGGTGCGGAACCGGGTCGTCTACCCGATGGGGGCTTCGGGGTCTTTGTGCGGCTTGTCGGAGGGAGGTTGGGGGTCGAAGACCTTTTTCAGGTCCTTGATCGCCGTTTTGATGATGTCTCGGGCCTGGGTCAGTTGGTCCTGGGTTACGCCGGCTCGGTGGGCCCAGGGGGTTACCTCTGTGCGGATGGAGTCGATGATCGACTCCAGGTCCAGGGAATCCTGGTCGCGGGTCGGGCGGTCGGTTTCCTTGGACCAGGCGTCGGTGGCTCGGGCTCGGGCGGAGGTGGGTTCCGGGTCGGTGCCGAAGCGGCGGCGGAGTTCGCGTTCCAGGTCGAACAGGCCGGGTTTGGCGGCCAGGTCGACCAGGTTGTGGGCCAAGCCCTCGGCGAGGTCGGCCATGCGCTGGGAGAACATCGGTTCCCAGGACCGGCGGCCGGCGGCCTTGGGGTCGGACCAGTCGTCGGTGTCCGGGCGTTGCTCCTCCTCGACGGCCGGGCGCGGGGACTTGCGGACCTCGCGGGCCGCGCGGCCCAGTTCCTCCCGCAGGTTTTGCGCCGACGTGCGCACCTCGTCCCGGATCTCCCGGGCCCGCTCGTAGACCGACTCGCGGATCTGCGCCTCCAGCTGGGTCAACTCCTCCTGGCGGGCCGCCAGTTCGGCGCGGCCGGCGTCGGTGATCCGGTACACCTTCCGGCCGCCCTCGACGTCGTGCTCGACCAGGCCCTCCTGCTCCAGCTTGGCCAGGCGCGGGTAGACGGTGCCCGCGGAGGGCGAGTAGAGGCCCAGGAAGCGGTCGTGGAGCAGGCGGATGACCTCGTAGCCGTGACGGGGGCTCTCGTCGAGCAGCTTCAGCAGGTAGAGCCGTAGCCGGCCGTGGCCGAAGACGGGGTTCATGCGCTCACCTTTCCCTCCGGCGCGCGGCGCAGCAGCGTCACGTCGCCCGATACCGAGTTGATCCGCAGCCGGCCCGAGCCCTCGCCGAGCTTGCCCGTCACGTGGCTCGCGCCGAATTTGGCGCTCGTGGTCAGCTCGTCGAAGACCGAGTCGACGGAGCCGGCCGCGGTGCGCACGTCCACGCGCATATCCCCGCGGTGCGGCAGGCGCACGGTCAACTCGCCGGATACCGTGGTCAGTTGCACGTGGCTGCGGCCGACCTCGTCCAGGTCCAGGGTCATCGACCCGGAGACCGAGTTGGCCCGCACCCGGCCGCCGGTGCCCTCGATCACGGTGAGCGAGCCGGCCACCGTCACCACCCCGAGGTCGCCGGCCAGCGACTCGGCGTCGACCGATCCGGAGATCGTGTTCGCGTCGACCGTGCCGGTCAGCCCGACCAGGGTCACGTCGCCGCCGATGCTGCGCACCGTGGTGGTGCCGTGCATCCCGGACACGGTCGCGTGCGCGGACACCACGCCGATCTCGACCGTGCAGTCCCACGGCACGGCCAGCGAGACCTCGGCGTGCCGCCGCCCGATCGCGCGCCCGTCGGCCATGAACGCGCGCAGGTCGGAGCGTTTGCCGGCGTTCTGGAACCGGTCCATCAGGTGCTTGGCCGTCAGGTCCGGGTAGGAGACGACGAGTTCGCCGCTCACCTCGTCGTGGGTCACCTGCAGCGGCGGACCCTCGACGGCGTGCACCTCCAGGCGCGGCGGGCCGTCGGTGCCCACGACGTCGACCAGCCCGCCGATGGTGCGCACCCGCAGCACCCGCACGGTGTCGAGTGTGAGGTCTTGCGGTCCCTCGATCATCCATCGGGACATGGACCCTCCCCTTGGGGTCGGTGTGCCGGACGCGATGCGTCGGGCGCGATGTGCGCCGGACGCGATATATCGCGAAGCTCTGCTACTCACGATATATCGCGTGTCCCGAAGGTCAAGGGAACCATCCGGTCTGCTTCCGGCGTTTTTGGATGCCGACGGACCTTGCCCCGCCGCGCGGCCCGCGCGCGGCGGGCCCGCATCGCACCCGGGGGCGCCACGCATGCCATTCACGCTCAGCCACATCGCCGCGGTGCTGCCGCTGCAGGGGGCGACCCGCACCGGCACCACGGTCGGCGCCGGGGCGGGCCGACACGGCCCGCTGATCGCCTCCGCGCTCGCCTTCGGCGCGATGGCCCCGGACGTGATCCTGTTCGTGAACCTGGACTTCCTGCCGATGCGCGCCGACCGCCGGGCCACCCACGAGCTGTGGCCGGGGGTGCTGGGCCTGAACATCGTGCTCACCGCGCTGCTCGTGCTCGCGTTCCACCTGCTCGCCAGGCCGCTGCTCGTACTGCTGCCGGACCGGATCCGGGCGGCCCTGGAGGAGCCGCTGCGCCCGCGCCTGCCGGGCCGGTGGTACACCGCCGCGCGGGCCCGGCGGCCCTTCCTGCGGGAAATGCTCGTGGTGTGCGCGTGGTTCGTGGTCTCCGCCGTGCTGGGCGGGCTCTCACACCTGGCCTGGGACGCCTGGACGCACCACGACGACCCCGGGGTGGCACACGTACTGCCCGAGCTGCGCCGGGAGTTCCTGGGCCTGCGTCCGGGCTATGTGCTGCTCCAGCACATCAGCACGGTGGTCGGGTTCGTCGCCTGCTCGGTGTGGACGTGGCGCTGGATCGGCCGACTGCCGCAACGCCCCGTCACGGGCCCGCGCATGCCCGTGGCGGGGCGCTGGGCGGTGCTGGGCGCCCTGGTGCTGGTCGGCACGATCGGGGCGGCCAGGGCGCTGCTGCCGTTCCCCGACGGGCGGGTACCGGCCTTCGAGGTGCTCGGCTTCGACGCCGCGACCGGATTCGGCCGCGGCCTCGCCGTCGGGATGGTGCTCTACGCCCTCGGCTGGGCCGTATGGCACACCCGCGCGCCGCGCCGAGCCGACACCGGGACCTGACCGAGCCCGCTACTCGTCGTCGTCCTCGTCGTCCAGCCGCGCCAGCCAGGTCGCCAACCGCTCGACGGGCGTCTCGAACTCGGGGTTGAGGTCCACGAACGTGCGCAGCTGCTCGGCGAGCCAGGCCAGGGACACCTCCTCCTCGCCGCGCCGCTTCTCCAGCTCCTCGATGCCACGGTCCGTGAAGTACATGTTCTCCGACTCCGGTATGTGTGTGGGATCCACCGCCGAACGCGGCTCCGCCCCGGCGCGCATCGTACGTGCGCCGGGGCGGAGCCGGTGAATCGACCTACGAGCCGTGGATCAGCTCATCGCTTCCTCGACCAGGCCCTGCTGCTCGGCCTCGTGCCGCTTGGCCGAACCGACCGCCGGCGACGAGGACGACGGACGCGCGATCCGCCGCGGCGCCGGGAGGCCGTACTCGACCAGGTTGAGCGCGATGAACGGCCACGCGCCCTGGTTGGTCGGCTCCTCCTGGGCCCAGACCAGCTCCAGGTCCTTGCCGTAGCGGTCGAGGCCGTAGCGCTCCAGCTCCGCCTTCAGCTCGGCCACCGGCAGCGGATAGAGCCGCTCCACGCGGACCAGCGCGACGTCGTCGCGGCCCGCCTTGGCCCGGCCCGCGGCCAGGTCGTAGTGGAACTTGCCGGACGACATGACCACCCGCTTGACCTTGGCCGGGTCCACCGTGGTGTCCCCGATCACCGGCCGGAACTGACCGGTGGTGAACTCCTCGATCTTCGACGCGGCGGCCTTCAGGCGCAGCATCGACTTCGGGGTGAACACCACGAGCGGCTTGTGGTGCGGGTTGAGCGCCTGCCAGCGCAACAGGTGGAAGTAGTTGCTCGGCAGGGTCGGCGCGGCCACCGTCATGTTGTTCTGCGCGCACATCTGCAGGTAGCGCTCGATGCGCGCGGACGAGTGGTCCGGGCCCTGGCCCTCGTAGCCGTGCGGAAGCAGCAGGACCACACCGGAGTGCTGGTGCCACTTCTGCTCGGCGGAGGAGATGAACTCGTCCATGATCGACTGCGCGCCGTTGGCGAAGTCGCCGAACTGCGCCTCCCACAACACCAGCGACTGCGGCCGGGCCAGCGAGTAGCCGTACTCGAAGCCCATCGCGGCGAACTCGCTGAGCAGCGAGTCGTACACGGTGAACTTGGCCTGGTCCTCGGACAGGTGCGCGAGCGGGGTGTACTCGGCGCCCGAGGTGCGGTCCACCAGGACCGAGTGCCGCTGGCCGAAGGTGCCGCGCCGGCTGTCCTGACCGGCGAGGCGCACCGGGCGACCCTCCATCAGGAGCGAACCGAACGCCAGCGTCTCGCCCATCGCCCAGTCGATCGTGCCGTCCTCGACCATCGCCGCCCGACGCTGCAACTGCGGCTGCAGGCGCGGGTGTACGGCGAAGTCCTCGGGCAGCGAGACCTGCGACTCGACGATCCGCTTGACCGTCTCGTGCGCGATGCCGGTCGGGTCGATCCGCGGGAAGGCGATGTCGGCCGCGGGGGCGGCCGGGGCCACCTGCGGGGCCTGCGGCGCGGTGGCCTGCCGGACCTCGGAGAAGACCTTCTCCAGCTGGTCCTGGTAGTCCTTGAGCGCCTGCTCGGCCTCCTCCACCGTGATGTCGCCACGACCGATCAGGGCCTCGGTGTAGAGCTTGCGCACCGAACGCTTCTTGTCGATCAGGTCGTACATCAGCGGCTGGGTGAACGACGGGTTGTCGGCCTCGTTGTGACCCCGGCGCCGGTAGCAGATGAGGTCGATCACCACGTCCTTGTGGAACGTCTGCCGGTACTCGAACGCGAGCTGCGCGATCCGCACGCACTGCTCGGGGTCGTCACCGTTGACGTGGAAGATCGGCGCCTCGATCATCCGCGCGACGTCGGTCGCGTAGATGGACGAGCGGGACGCGGCCGGGGAGGCGGTGAAGCCGACCTGGTTGTTGATCACCACGTGGATCGTGCCGCCGGTGCGGTAGCCGCGCAGCTGCGACATGTTGAGCGTCTCGGCGACCACGCCCTGGCCCGCGAACGCGGCGTCGCCGTGCAGTAGGAGCGGCAGGACCGGGAAGTCGGCGCCCTCCATGTCGATGATGTCCTGCTTGGCGCGCACGACGCCCTCCAGGACCGGGTCGACCGCCTCCAGGTGCGAGGGGTTCGCCACCAGCGAGACCTTGACCTGGGCGCCGTCCTCGGAGGAGAACGTGCCCTCGGCGCCGAGGTGGTACTTCACGTCGCCCGAGCCGTGCATCGACTTGGGGTCGATGTTGCCCTCGAACTCGCGGAAGACCTGCGCGTAGGACTTGCCGACGATGTTGGTCAGCACGTTCAGCCGGCCGCGGTGCGCCATGCCGATCGCGACCTCGTCCAGGCCGTCCTCGGCCGCCGCCGAGATGATCGCGTCGAGCAGCGGGATGGTGGTCTCGCCGCCCTCCAGGGAGAAGCGCTTCTGGCCGACGTACTTGGTGGCCAGGAAGGTCTCGAACGCCTCCGCCGCGTTCAGCCGGCGCAGGATGCGCAGCTGGTCCTCGCGGTCCGGCTTGGCGTGCGGCACCTCCACCCGCTCCTGGATCCAGCGGCGCTGGTCCGGGTCCTGGATGTGCATGTATTCGATGCCGACGGTGCGGCAGTAGGTGTCCCGCAGCACGCCCAGCACGTCGCGCAGCGTCATCAGCGACTGCCCCGCGAAGCCGCCGACCGCGAACTCGCGCTCCAGGTCCCACAACGTCAGCCCGTGCTCGACCACGTCGAGGTCCGGGTGCCGGCGCTGCTTGTATTCCAGCGGGTCGGTGTCGGCCATCAGGTGACCGCGGACCCGGTAGGAGTGGATCAGCTCCTGCACACGTGCCGTCTTGTTGACGTCGTCCTCGTGTGTCGCGGAGATGTCCTGCACCCAGCGCACGGGTTCGTACGGGATGCGCAGCGAACGGAAGATCTCCTCGAAGAAGCAGTCCTCGCCGAGCAGCAGCTGATTCATCCGACGCAGGAACTCGCCCGACTGGGCGCCCTGGATGATGCGGTGGTCGTAGGTGCTGGTCAGCGTGAGTGTCTTGCTGACCGCGAGGCGGGAGAGGGTGTCCGCGGACGCCCCCGCGAACTCCGCCGGGTAGTCCATCGCGCCCACGCCGACGATCGTGCCCTGACCGGGCATCAGGCGCGGCACCGAGTGCACGGTGCCGATGCCGCCCGGGTTGGTCAGCGAGATCGTCACTCCGGCGAAGTCGTCCACCGTGAGCTTGTTCGACCGGGCCCGCCGGACGATGTCCTCGTACGCCTGCCAGAAGGCGAAGAAGTCCATCTCGTCGGCCTTCTTGATGGCCGCCACCACGAGCTGGCGGTCACCGTTGGCCTTCGTCAGGTCGATCGCGAGACCGAGGTTGACGTGGGCCGGCTTGACCAGGAACGGCTTGCCGTCACGCTCTTCGTACGCGTGGTTCATCGACGGCATCGACTTCGCCGCCTGGACCAGCGCGTAGCCGATGAGGTGGGTGAACGAGACCTTGCCACCGCGAGCACGCTTGAGGTGGTTGTTGATCACGATCCGGTTGTCGATCAGCAGCTTGGCCGGTACGGCCCGCACGCTGGTCGCGGTCGGAATAGTGAGCGACGAGTCCATGTTGATCGCGACACGTGCCGCCGGGCCCTTGAGCTGGACGGCGTCGGGGGAGGCGGCGGGCTGCTTCGGCGCGGCGGGCGCCTTGGCGGCCGGCGGCTTGGCCGGCGCCGCGGGGGCGGACTTCGCGGGCGCGGGCGGGGCCGGAGTGCCGGCCGGGATCGGAGTCGACGAAGGCGCCGCGTCCTGTACACCGGTCGTCATCATCGGGTGGCTCGGGGCCGGGGCCGGAGTCGTCGTCCCCGTCGCGGTCGACGAAATCGCCGCCGACACCGGGGGTTGCGCCGTGCTCGGCGCGGGGATGTTTCCAGAGTTGTTCGTGGTACCGCTCACTGGTGTGGGGCCGCTCGGGCTTGCCACGGTGGCTGGACCGGCGGACGTCGACGGCGTCGACGGCTCGCTGGGCTTGTAATCGGCGAAGAAGTCCCACCAAGCACGATCCACCGAGTTGGGATCTTGCAAATATTGCTGGTAAATCTCGTCGACGAGCCACTCGTTGGGGCCGAAGCTGGCCATCGGGTTGCTAGGGGACTGTGACGACACGGCGGCAACCGCCCTCTTCCGCTTCCTGGGGTGGTGGACAGCGGGAAACAAGGCTACGCCCTTTGACCGGTGTCGCGCAGGCCCCTCGGCCTCCGCGTCGCGTAGATCACAAACGGTTGACTGTTTAGTCGCGTTTGTTGCTTCCCGCCGTATTGGTGGTCACGGAACGTCATGTCGGGATCGTCCCGTGCAGTTAGTGGCCGATCACCCGATTACGTCGGGTCACCGGGCAGGAGCACTCGGATTCGGCACCCATGGCTCGATTCGGCTACGGAAATATCACCCCCATGCAGATCCACGGCCCAGCGGGCGATCGCCAGCCCGAGTCCGGTTCCCCCGTCGGTGGACGAACTTCCGCCGCCGCGGGTGAAACGTTCGAACACCCGGCCGCGCTCGGCGGACGGAATTCCCGGACCCTCGTCCAGGACTTCCAGGCGCAGGCTGCCGATGCCGTCGTCGCGTCGTGCGTGCAGACTCACCGTGCCACCGAACGGGCTGTGCCGGCAGGCGTTGGCCACCAGATTGGTAACAACCTGATGCAGCCGCTCGGGGTCGGCCCGTGCGGTCAGCTCCGCGGGCTGGACGTCGACCTCGAAGCGAACGTCGCCGCCCAGTGCCCCGGTCTCCTGGGTGAGCGCGACCAGGAAGGGCCGTACGGCGAATTCGCGCGCCTGCAGCGGCACCGCCCCCGAATCCAGTCGGGAAAGGTCGAGAAGTTGTGACACGAGTCGGCCCAATCGCGCGGTCTGGGTGAGCGCGAGGCCCAGCGTGTCGGGATCGGGTTTCTGCACGCCGTCCACGAGGTTCTCCAGCACCGCGTGCAGCGCGGAGATGGGTGTGCGCAACTCGTGCGAGACGTTGGCGACCAGCTCGCGGCGGTGTCGGTCCACCGCTTCCAGGTCGGCCGCCATGTGGTTGAACGCACCGGCGAGGCGGCCCACCTCGTCGCGCGAGGTGGCGCGCACCCGACGCGAGTAGTCGCCGCGCGCCATCGCCTGCGCGGCGGCGGTCATTTCGCGCAGCGGCGAGGTCATCCCGTGCGCGAGCACGAGGGTGACCGCCAGGCAGGCCAGCGAGGTGAACACGAGCATGTACCGAAACCGCACCTCGGCCCGCAGCCCCAGGATGATCAGCAGCGTCGAGACGAAGACGGACGCGATCACCAGCACGCCCAGCTTGGCCTTGATCGAACGCAGTCGATCCAGCGGGCGCGGGTTGCCGCGGCCGAGCCGCAGGCGGCGCGACCGCACGGGGCGGAGGTCGGCGGTGTTCAGGACGGTGCCTCCAGCGCGTAGCCCACACCGTGGACGGTGCGGATCCACTCGGCGCCGAGTTTACGGCGCAACGCCTTCACATGGCTGTCCACTGTGCGCGTCCCGGACGCGTCCACCCAGTCCCACACCTCGGCCAACAACTGCTCGCGCGAGAGCACCGCCCGCGGTCGCGAGGCGAGGCAGACCAGCAGGTCGAACTCGGTCGGGGTCAGGTGCACCTCGTCGACGCCGAGCCGGACCCGGCGCTGGGTGCGGTCGATTCGCAACACGCCCAACTGGAGCGCGGCCTCGGGGGAGACCGCCCGGGCCGCCGCCTCGGCCCGCTCCAGCCGGCGCAGCAGCACGTGCACCCGGGCCACCAGCTCGCGCATCGAGAACGGCTTGGTCATGTAGTCGTCGGCGCCCACCGCCAGGCCGACGAGCAGATCGGTCTCGTCGTCACGCGCGGTCAGCATGAGCACCGGCAGCCCCGGGTGCAGCGCCTGGAGCCGACGACACACCTCCAGGCCGTCGAGCCCGGGCAACATCACGTCGAGCACGACCAGATCGGGACGGGTGCCGGCGGCCGTGGCCAGCGCCGAGGGACCGTCGGGCGCGGTGATCGCGCCGAACCCCTCCGCCCGGAGCCGGGCGGCCACCGCGTCGGCGATCATGGGCTCGTCCTCGACCACGAGTACGAGCCGCTTTTCCCCCGTCGCGTCGGTCATACCCGCAGCCTACGTACCGTCGGCGGGCGGTGTGCGCGAGTTGGCCAGGCTCGCCCGAACCGGGGAGACCCCCTACGACGTCCAGAGGAGAAGGGGCCGTAACAAGGTACCGAGGTACCCCCTGCGAGCCGGCCCCGATTGGTACTTCAGGGGGAGGATCGGTCTAACCTGATCCGTCTACCCTGGCTGAAGCGTTGCCGCCGGACAACGCACCCCTCGATCCGCCGCGCGGATCCGGGGAGTGGTCCACGACCCGGGTGGTGACGGATCGGATCGAATCGGCCGACCGACGGCTCAACCGACAGCATGGGGGACGTGGTGAAGGGCAACGTCACGGAGGATCCCTCCCACGAGGTCGAGGGGCGCGAGCAGTCGCCGCCGACCACGCAGGCGGGGTCGGTGACGAAGGCCGGCGAGGCGGCGAGGGCTTCGGACGAGGCGGCCGCGGCCAAGGCCCGCCGGATGCGCACGATCAAGGACGCGGCCCGCGAGCTGCTTCTGGTCGCGCTGCTGTTCGGGGTGTACAAGCTCGGTCGCGGGCTGGCCTCGGGCGAGACGTCCACCGCCTTCTCGAACGCGAAGCAGCTGCTGACCATGCAGCAGGACCTGCGACTGCCCGACGAGGCGTCGATCCAGCACTGGTTCATGCAGTCGCACGCGGCCATCACGTTCTGCAACAAGTACTACGCCTACGTGCACTTCCCGGCGACCGTCGGGTTCCTGCTGTGGTTGTGGATCCGCCATCGCGAGCACTACAAGTGGGTGCGCAACATCCTGGCGATGATGACCGGCGCCGCGCTGATCATCCACATCCTGGTGCCGCTGGCGCCGCCGCGGAAGATGCCGGGCTTCACCGACACGGGGATGGACGCGGGCGACTCGCCGTACGCCGGCGCCGGCGCCAAGATCGCCAACCAGTTCGCCGCGATGCCGTCGCTGCACGTGGGCTGGGCGGTGGTGGTCGCGCTCGGGGTGGCCTCGGTCTGGCGCGCGGCCGGGACCGGTCGCAAGATCGCGAGCTGGGCGATGTGGCTGCATCCGGCGATCACGCTGCTCGTGGTCGTGGTGACCGCGAACCACTACTGGATGGACGCGGTGGTCGCGGTGCTGCTGATGATCTTCGCGATGGCCGTACTGCCCGGACCGGATCGTCAGCTGCGGCGCGAAACACCACGCGGGATCCCGGCGCCGCGGATAGCCCGCTAGCTCGTACCGCCCGTGGTACGGGGTCGGGGGCAGGGGGGTCGATCGGCCGTTCGGCGCAGGACCCGCGTGCGGTGGCTTTCGGCGGAGCGTCGAGGGGCATGATGCTCGGGTGTCCGTCTCCCTCCCCTCCGGGGGCATCCGCGCCAAGACTCCCGCCGGTCGATGGGTGCTGCTCGCCACCGTGCTCGGCTCCGGCATGGCGATGCTCGACTCGACCGTCGTCAACGTGGCGCTGCCGAGCATCGGACGCTCCTTCGACGCCTCGCTCGCGGCGCTGCAGTGGACGGTCAACGCGTACACCCTCACCCTGGCCGGGCTGATCCTGCTCGGCGGCGCGCTGGGCGATCGCTACGGGCGACGTCGGGTGTTCGTGATCGGGGTGGCCTGGTTCGCGCTGGCCTCGCTGCTGTGCGGGATCGCGCCGAACGTCGAGACGCTGATCGCCGCCCGCGCGCTCCAGGGCATCGGCGGCGCGCTGCTGACCCCCGGCTCGCTGGCGATCATCCAGGCCACGTTCCACGCCGACGACCGGGCCCGGGCGGTGGGCACCTGGTCGGGGCTCGGCGGCGTGGCGAGCGCGATCGGGCCGTTTCTGGGCGGCTGGCTGGTGGACGCGGTCAGTTGGCGATGGGTCTTCCTGATCAATCTGCCGTTGGCGGTGGTGACCATCGTGGTGGCGCTGCGCACCGTCCCGGAGACCTTCGATCCGCAACCGCGAGGCCGGTTCGACGTGACCGGTGCGGCGCTCGCCGCGCTGGCCCTGGCGGGGGTGACGTGGGCCTTGGTGGAGGCGCAGACCAACCCGACCTCGGCGGCGCTCGCGGCCGCGGCCGGGGTGGTGACGGGTGTGGCGTTCGTCCTGGTGGAGAAGCGCTCGCGCGAGCCGATGTTGCCGCTGGACATCTTCCGGATCCGGCTGTTCACCTCGGTCAACGTGGTGACGCTGTTCGTCTACGGCGCGCTGGGCGCGTTCATGCTGCTCCTGGTGCTCGAATTGCAGACGGTGGCGGGCTATTCGGCGCAGGAGGCTGGTCTGGCGCTGTTGCCGGTCACCGTGGTGATGCTGTTCCTGTCCGCCAGGTCGGGCGATCTGGCCCGGCGGATCGGGCCGCGATGGCAGTTGTCCGTGGGGCCGCTGGTGTGCGCGGGCGGGCTGCTGACGCTGCAGCGGGTCGGTCCGCACGCGTCCTACGCCACCGACGTGCTGCCCGGGGTGGTGGTGTTCGGTCTGGGCCTGGCGATCCTGGTCGCGCCGCTGACCGCGACCGTGCTGGCCTCGGTCGACGTCGCTCGGGCGGGCATCGCGAGCGGGGTCAACAACGCGGCGGCCCGGGCGGCGGGACTGCTCGCGGTGGCCGGTCTGCCGGCGCTGGTCGGGTTGTCCGGTGACGGCTACCGGGACCCGGGTGTGGTGGACACCGGCTTCGATCGCGCGTTGTGGATCTGCGCGGCGCTCCTTGTGGTCGGCTCGGCGGTGGCCTGGTTCACCGTACCGAGCGGGGCGCTGGCCACGACCGAGCCGGACGTCCCGGGTGGGCGCGCCGCGCCGTGTGTGCGGGTCGGCTGCGACATGGCGGGGCCGCCGCTGGATCCGGGGCACGAGCGGGTACCGGGGGGCGCGCCGGGGCGGGAGCGGCCGGCACCGTAGCGTGGCCTCGCGACGCGGGTCGGCGGCGCGGTTCGGCGCGGGAGAGGCGGCGGGATGGGCACCATGGACACCGGGGTCGACGGGCTCGTGGTCGAGGCGGAGGGCCCGATCGCCACGCTGCGGATCGATCGCCCGCACGCGCGCGGGGCGCTGACCGCGGCGATGTGGGCGGCGCTGCCGGGCATCCTGGCCGCGCTCGACGCCGACCCCGAGGTGAGTGTGCTGGTGCTGACCGGCAGCGGCGGGGTGTTCTCCGCGGGCGCCGACATCCGCGAGCTGCGCGGGCACTACGCCACGGCCGAGTCGGCGGACGCCTACCACGCGCTGAACGCGGCCGCCGAGCGGGCGCTGGCCGGTTTCGGGAAGCCGACGATCGCCTTCGTCCAGGGCCCGTGCGTGGGCGGCGGGTGCCAGCTTGCCGCCGCCTGCGACCTGCGCTTCGCGGACACCACGGCCCGGTTCGGGGTGACGCCCGCCAAGCTCGGCATCGTCTACGACGCGGGGTCGACCGCGCGGCTGGCCCGGCTGGTGGGCGTGTCCACGGCCAAGTACCTGTTGTTCTCCGCCGAGTTGATCGACGCGGCGCACGCGCTGCGGGTGGGCCTGGTGGACGGGGTGTTCGGGCCGGAGGAGGCGCACAGAAGCGTGTACGACCTCGCCCGGACGATCGCCTCGCGCTCGCAGCTGACGGTACGTGCCGCCAAGGACCTGTTGGCGATGGACCTTTCCGGTGTCCCGGGCGCGGATCCGGGGGTCGACGGCGACCCGGTCGAGGTCTGGCGCGAGCGGTGGGAGCGGGAGTCGCGCGGCTCGGCCGACGTCCGCGAGGGGTTGGCGGCCTTCACCGAGCGCCGCGCGCCGCGCTTCGCCTGGAACGGCTGAGGCCCGGGCCCTCGTCCGACACGCACCGGGCCGCGGCCGGCACATCACAGCTCGGCGGCGGCCCGTTCGTCCCCTGCCTGCCGGGCGTTTCGATCTGCCACTGTTGCCCCGGACGGCGTCCTTGACCTTGTGGGGTGGGGTTCCATGGTCGATGCGGAGGGGTCCGACGGGCCGAAACACAGCGCGCTGCTGCGGCGGGCGGCACGGGCCCTGCCGGGGCGGTTGCCGGAGCTGACCGATCGGCTCGTGGCGGAGTTGCAGGATCTCGAACCCGCCTATGTGGCGGGCGGGGTGCCGCCGGACGAGTTGTGGCAGAGCACACACGAGGCGCTTCGGGTCGCGGTGGGCGCGCTCGCGGTGTGGCCGCGCGAACTGGAGGGCAGCCGCTGGGCGTCGGGGCGGCTGGCCCGGCGGCGGGCCGAGCAGGGGGTGCCGCTGGAGGCGCTGCTGCACGCCTACCGGCTCGGCGGGGTGATGTTGTGGCAGACGTTGGTCGAGGTCGCGGCGGAGCAGGAGCCGGACGAGGTACGGCTGTTGGTGCACGTGGCCACCGACGTGTGGAACTTCGTCGACCGGCACGCGAGCGCGATCGCCGACGAGTATCGGCGGGTCCAGACGGAGCTGACCAACCGTCACGACGAGCGGGTGCACGCCCTGTTGGACACGCTCTTGGACGGCCGGGCGCCGGAAGCGGACCTCGCCGCGGCGGCGGGGGTGTTGGACCTGCCCGAGCGGGGCCGCTACGCCGTGGTCGCGGTGCGCCATCCGCTGCCCGGTACCGGTGTGCACGACGCGCCTCGGCGGGCCGCGCCGAACGGGGTGCGGGTGGTCTGGCGGGCGCGCGCGGAAGGGGAGTTCGCGGTGGTCCTGCTCGGCACCTCGGGGCTGGACGAGATTGCCGAAACGTTCGGCCCGGTGGCCGGGTCGCGGACCGGGATCAGCCCGATCGTGGACGGGTTGGCCGCGCTGGGTCGGGCCCGGCGGCTCGCCGAGATCGCGCTGCGCACGTGTACCGCCGACGGTGAATGCGCGCGCTTGGACGAGCGGTTGCCCGCCGCCCTGGTGGCCTCGCAGCCCGATCTGGCGCGGGATCTGGCGGCCCGGGTGCTCGGGCCGATTCTGGCCCTGGACGCGGTGGACCGGGACCTGCTGCTCGGTACGTTCGGCGCCTGGCTCGACTCGGGCGGCTCGGCGGTGCGCGCGGGCCGGCGGTTGTTCTGCCATCGCAACACCGTGCTCAACCGGCTGCGTCGGATGGAACAGCTGACCGGGCGCGAACTGGGCCTGCCGCGCGACCTGGTGGAGTTGGCGTTGGCCCTGGACGCGCATCGACTGAGCGCCTGAGGAGGGGCCCGAGACACGGCCTGCCGCGCGGTACGGGCTGTGCCGCTGCACAAGACGCACGCCGCTGCGTTGGTCGGCTGCCCCGACCTCGCGGGCGGATCTGGACTCCGTGCACCCCCCGTGCTGTGATCGCGGTCACTCCAACAGCGGGGGAGGGGTGCGATGGAACCGGGAGCGCTCCTCGTCGAGGGCCTGGAGGTCGTCTACGGCCGGTCCGTCCGGGCCCTGCGCGGCGTCTGCCTCGACGTGCCCGGCAACGGCGTGGTGGCCGTGCTCGGCGCGAACGGGGCGGGCAAGAGCACCCTCCTGCGGGCCGTGTCGGGCACGCTGTCCCTGCATCGGGGCACAATCGCCGGCGGCTCCATCCGCTACGACGGCGTCCGGCTCGGCGGCCGCGACCCGGCCGCGATCGTGCGCGCCGGGGTGGTGCAGGTCCCGGAGGGGCGGCGGGTGTTCGCCCATCTGACGGTGGCCGAGAACCTGCGCGCGGGCACGCTGGGCCGGCGCGGGCGGGCGGCGGAGATCCGCGCCGAACACGACCGGGTGCTCGACCTGTTCCCGGTCCTCGCCGAGCGGCGCGAGCAGCGCGCCGGCCTGCTCTCCGGCGGCGAACAGCAGATGTTGGCGATCGGTCGGGCGCTGATGGCCGCGCCGCGCCTGCTGCTCCTGGACGAGCCCTCGCTCGGCCTCGCGCCGCGCATGGTGGGTCGGATCGCAGGGGTGATCCGGGAGATCGCCGCCCGGGGTACGGCCGTGCTGCTGGTCGAGCAGAACGCGACGATCGCCCTCGACCTGGCCGAGAAGGCGTACGTGCTCGACGTCGGCGAGGTGCGGCTGGCCGGTGCGTCGGCCGACCTCGCCCGTACCGACGAGGTGCGCCGGTTGTACCTGGGCGAGGCGGTCGAAGCGGAGGGCACACCCGCGCCGGTCCGGACCACTTCGCGTCGGGCGCTCGGACGGTGGACCGGATGAGCGGCGCGGCGACACCGGAGGTGCCCGAGCTGACGCTGCGCGCGGTCACCGTACGCTTCGCCGGCCTGCTCGCGCTGGACGCGGTCGGCTTCACCGTCGCGCCGGGCACGATCCACGCGGTCATCGGCCCGAACGGCGCGGGCAAGTCGACCTGCTTCAACGTGCTTTCCGGCGTGTACCGGGCCGAGCGCGGCAGCGTGCGGCTCGGCGCGCACGACCTGACCCGGCTGCCCCCGCACAGGATCGCCGGTCTCGGACTCGCCCGTACGTTCCAGAACATCGTGCTCACCCGGGGCACGGTCGCGGACAACCTGATGCTCGGCCGGCACGTGCTGACCCGCTCCGGCTTCGCGGCCACCGCACTGCGCCTGCCGAGGGTGGTCCGCGAGCAGCGCAGGCATCGCGAACGGGCCCGGGAGATCGCCGAGTTCATGCAGCTGGGCGCGGTCTTCGACACCTCCGTCGCGCTGTTGCCGTACGGCATGCGCAAGCGGGTGGAGATGGCCCGCGCGTTGTGCATGGAACCCGGGGTATTGCTGCTCGACGAACCGGTGGCCGGGATGAACGCCGAGGAGCGGGCGCAGACCTCGGACACGATCGCCTCGATCCGGGACTCGCTCGGCATCTCGATCGTGCTGGTCGAGCACGACATGGGGCTGGTGATGCGGATCGCCGACGCGGTGACCGTGCTCGACTTCGGCCGGCGGATCGCGAGCGGTACACCGGCCGAGGTGCGACGCGACCCCGCGGTGATCCGCGCCTACCTCGGCGCGGGCGACGAGGGCGAAGACGGCGAGCACGACCCGAGTGGCGACGGCGGCCGGAGCGAGAGTCACGAGGAGTCCCGATGACCAAACTCGCCGAGATCGTCCTCAACGGCTTCGCGCTCGGATCGGTCTACGCGCTGATCGCGCTCGGCTTCGTGGTGATCTTCAAGGCGTCGGGCGTGATCAACTTCGCGCACGCGTCGCTGCTGCTGCTCGGCGGGTTCACCGTGGCCAAGCTGCACGACGACCTCGGCTTCACGCTCGCGCTGCTCGTCGCGGTGGTGGTGACGGCCGCGGTGGCGGGCCTGGTCGAGATGGTGTTCATCCGCGGCCTGGGCCGCACCGAGGTGCACACCCTGACCATCCTCACCATCGGCGTGGACATCCTGCTGACCACCGAACTCACCCGCCGGATCGGCTCCGACGTGCTGAGCCTGGGCGATCCGTGGCAGGCGGGCGTGCGGGACTGGGGCGGCGTGCACATCGCCGACGCGCGGATCGCCTGCGTCGTGGTGGCCGTGCTGCTGATCGGCGCATTCTTCGCGGCGTTCCGCTTCACCGCCTGGGGGTTGTCGATGCGCGCGGCGGCCGAGGACCGGGAGGCGGCGGCGCTGATGGGGGTGCGGCTCGGGCGGGTGCAGTTGATCGCGTGGTGTGTGGCGGGGGCGCTGGCCGCGGTCGCGGCGGTGTTCCTGGCCGCGTTCCCGTCCGCGGGCCTGGACCGGTCCACCGGGCAGATCGCGCTCGCCGCGTTCCCGGCGGCGATCCTGGGCGGCATGGACTCGGCCGCCGGAGCCCTGCTCGGCAGCCTGTTGGTGGGGCTGACCTCGGCGCTGACCGCGGGCTACCAGAGCGATCTGAGTTGGCTCGGCGCCAACCTCGGCGATGTCGCCCCGTACGTCGTGATGTTGCTCGTGTTGATCTGGCGGCCGACCGGCCTGCTCGGCTCGAAGGAGCGTGCCCGTGTCTGAGCGCCTGTCCGCGCCGGAGAGCCGGGCCGCAGAATCGATTCCGGCCCGACACGCCGCGGCGGCCCGCCCGGGGCCGCGCCGGTGGTTTCGGCCCGGCGCGGTGGTCGTGGTCGTCGGGGTGCTGCTGGTGCTGCCGTTCTACGTGACCGCGTTCTGGTTGCAGACCGGCCTGTTCGCGATGGCCGCCGCGATCGGTGCGATCGGGCTCAACCTGCTGTCCGGCACCACCGGCCAACTCTCCCTCGGGCACGCCTTTTTCCTGGCCTTCGGCGCCTACGGCTACGTCTGGCTCGCGGGCGACTCGGGTCGGGTGGGGGTGCACCACCTGAGCGGCGCGGGCCTGCCGCCGCTGCTCGCGCTGGTCCTGGCGGTGCTGCTGACCGGTGTGGTGGGCGGCCTGTTCAGCCCGATCTCCGGGCGGCTGCGCGGAATGTACCTCGGCGTCGCCACGCTGGCCCTGGTGTTCATTGGACACCACGTGATGCTCAACGCGACGTCGGTGACCGGCGGCTTCAACGGGCGTTCGGTGCCCTCGATGGGGGTCGGCGACTTCACCCTCACCGACGGCCGGCCGGACGGCCTGGAGGTGCTCGGCATTCCTTTCGGTCGGCTCGAACGGCTGTGGTACTTCGCGCTGATCCTGGTCCTGGTCGCCGCGCTGACCGCGCGCAACCTGGTGCGCGGGCGGCCCGGACGGGCGCTGGGCGCGGTCCGGGACAGCGAGATCGCGGCCGCGGTGATGGGCGTCGCGCCGGCCCGGTACCGCTCCGCCGCGTTCGTGGTGTCGTCGATGTACGCGGGTCTCGCGGGCGCGCTGATCGCGCTGATTTTCAACCGGGTGGTGCCGGACTACTTCGGCCTCGCGCTGTCCATCGACTACCTCGCGATGATCGTGATCGGCGGCCTCGGTTCGGTCACCGGCGCCGTGGTCGGCGCGGCGTTCGTGACGATGTTGCCGCAGGTGCTGAGCAAGTACGCGGACACGCTGCCGCTCGTGGTGGCGCCCGGCAGCCCGGAGTCGGGGGTGGGGCCGGGCGAGGCCGCGCGCTACCTGTACGGCGCGGCGATCGTGCTGGTCCTGCTGTTCGCCCCGGGCGGCCTGGTCGGCCTGCTGCGCGGTCGAGCGGGCGGTGGCCCCGGCGGGCGCGGCGAAGGACTCGGACGACTCGGACGTACCCAGGGCTCCATCCGTATCGGCTCCAAGGAGTAGCACCGTGAGGCTTCGGAACGGCGTGCGTGTGGGGGCGGCGCTCGCGGCGCTCGTGCTGGCGGCGACGGCGTGCAGCACCAAGGGCGACGACGACAAGAAGGACAAGCAGTCGGGCGGGGTCAAGTCCGGCCCCGGGGTCACCGATACGACGATCACGCTCGGCGCGCTGACCGATCTGTCCGGTCCCTACGCGCCGTTGGGCAAGAGCATCGTCAACGCCCAGCAGTTGTACGTGGACGAGATCAACGCGCAGGGCGGGATCTGCGGACGCAAGTTGGCGATCACCGTGCGCGACCACGGCTACGACGTGCAGAAGGCGGTGGCCGCCTACACCGAGATCAAGGGCGGCGTCGCGGGCTTTCCACAGGTGATCGGCTCGGCCGTGGTCACCGCGTTGCAGGACAGCCTGAAACAGGACCGGATCCTGACCTTCCCGCAGGCCTGGCCGGCGACCCTGCTGAACCGGTCGGAGATCCAGATCGTCGGTACCACCTACGACATCGACATGATCAACGGGATGGACTTCCTGGCCCAGGCGGCGCAGCTGAAGTCCGGGGACAAGGTCGGGCACGTCTACTTCGAGGGCGAGTACGGCGAAAACGCGCTGGCGGGCGCGAAGTTCGCGGCCGGGAAGCTCGGCGTGCAGATCGTCGAGCAGAAGATCAAGGCCACCGACACCGACCTGACCGCGCAGATCGCCGCACTGCGCGGCGCGGGCGTCAAGGCGATCCTGATCAGCGCCGGGCCGACGCAGACCGCGACCCTGGTCGGCTTCGGCGCGGTGGCCGGGCTGCGGGTGCCGGTGCTCACCAGCGCGCCGGGCTTCCACCCGCAGGTGATGGCGAGCGCCGCGGCGGGGGCGCTGGAGCAACTGTTGTACGTGGTGAGCGCGGCGCCGGCGATCGGCGCGGACATCCCGGCGGTGAAGAAGCTCGCCGCCGACTACAAGGCCAAGTATCCGGACGGGACCCTGGACCAGGGGGTGATCTCCGGGTACAACGCGATGAAGATCTTCGGCGAGGACCTGAAGGCGGCGTGCGCGGCGAAGGACCTGTCGCACGCCGGGATCATCGCCGCGCATCGGCAGCAGAAGCAGATGGACACCGGCCTCGGCACGCCCGAGGACTTCTCCGACGTGACCAAGCCGGCCACCTACAAGTCGTACATCCTCAAGCCGAGCAAGGCCGCGCCGGGCAACCTGGTGGTGGCCAAGGACGCGTACGAGGTGCCGGCGGCGCGGGAGTACAAGTTGCCGGCGGCCGGGTAGCGGCTCGCCCGGGACTCGACGGCCCGCCCTACCGGATGGCCGGTGCGGGCGAGCCGAAGGTCAGGGTGATCCCGGCCGGCGGTCGGGCGGTGCCGTCGGCGGCCAGGGAGGCGCCGCTGAGGCTGTACAGGCGGGCGGTGCCGACGCCGGCGTAGGCGGCGATGCCCGGGCGTGCTCGGGCGGCGGCCAACGGGCCGTCGGGGCCGGTCATCCGGCTGCTCGGGCCCCGGTCGTGGTGCAGGTGGACCACACCGGGGCCGAGCACCAGGTATTGCACCTCGTGGTCCAGCACCCGACAGGCGACCACCGTGGCGGCCGGGGTGGCCTCGTGCCCGAGGTCGCAGCGGGCCCCGTGCAGCGCGGCGGTCTCGGCGATCGTGTCGGCCAGACAGTCGGCGATGCCGCGCTCCGGCCGATCGGTCAGCCGGGCGAGCAGGTGCACCCCCAGCCGCCGCAGGAACCACCCCATGCCGTGCCCGCACCCGCCCACGGGCTCGGTCGACGCGGCGGCCACCACGACCCCGGCCTCGGGTGTGGCGAGCGCGAACGCGCGTTCTGCGGAATCGTTTTTCGGGCCTTCGACGACCACCTCGGCATGCACGAAGATCAGTCTTGGGGACGAACGTCGGTGGGGACAGGGGTACGGGGCCGATTGGCTCGAAGGAGTGGGCGAAGGGCCGCCGCCGGGTGGCCGCCGCGGCTCCCGTCGGCCCCCGTACGCTGACGCCATGACCGACGAGGCGAGCCGACGCAGGATCAACGAGGCGATCAGCTCGGTCCG
This sequence comes from Embleya sp. NPDC059237, assembly GCF_042754105.1. Taxonomy (NCBI): domain Bacteria; kingdom Bacillati; phylum Actinomycetota; class Actinomycetes; order Kitasatosporales; family Streptomycetaceae; genus Embleya; species Embleya sp. NPDC059237. The sequence goes on from NZ_JBHZAE010000001.1 coordinate 113,883, forward strand.
CAGGCTGATGAGCAGTCGGCGGCTGGACGCGCTGCACATGGAGCGGTCCGGGGTGCCGTTGAGCCTGGTCGCGATCGGGGTGTTGCATCGCATCATCGACTTCGGGCCGATTCGGCCGACGGAGTTGGCGGAGCGGGCCGACATCCAACCGGCCGCGTTGAGTCGCCAGATCCGCATCCTGGAGGAGGGCGGCTACTCGGTTCGGGTCACCGCTCCCGAGGACGGTCGAGTGGCGCTCCTGGAGGCGACCGCGCGCGGGCGCGAGGCGTACCGGCTGTTCGTGGCCGCCAACGACGCGATGTTGGCGCGGCAGTTGTCCGGGTGGACGGCGGAGGAGCTGAACGACCTGGCCGATCGTATGCAGCGGTTGGTGGCCGACCTGCGCGGGCCGCTGGACGAGGAGTGAGCGGTGCGGCCGGGCGCCGGTGATCGGCGTCGCGCGAGATGATTGACTCTGTTAATTAACAGAGTTAACGTCCCGCCATGGCATGGGATTTCAGTACCGATCCAAAGGTCGCCGCCGAACTGGCGTGGATCCGGCGGATGGTGGTCGACGAGATCGAGCCGCTCGACCTGGTGAAACACCGGATGAGCGCGGACAACTGGCGCGCCGCCACCGACCCGCTCAAGCAGGCGGTCAAGGACCGGGGGCTCTGGGCCGCGCACCTGGACCCGGCCCTGGGCGGCGGCGGGTTCGGCCAGGTCCGGCTCGCGTTGATGCACGAGATCCTGGGGCGTACGCCGTCGGCGCCGGCCGTCTTCGGCAATCAGGCGCCCGACTCGGGCAACGGCGAACTGCTCGCCGTGGGTGCGTCGAAGGCGCAGAAGGAGCGCTGGTTGTGGCCGCTGCTGGACGGCCGGCTGACCAGTTCGTTCTCGTTGACCGAACCGCACACGGCCGGCTCCGATCCGACCGGGATCCGGACCCGGGCGGTGCGCGACGGCGCGGACTGGGTGATCGACGGGCACAAGTGGTTCGCCTCGAACGCGCGCCGGGCCGACTTCGTGCTGGTCTTCGCGGTCACCGACCCCGATGCCGAACGCCACCGGCGGGCCTCGATGTTCGTGGTCGAGCGGGGGACGCCCGGGATGCGCGTGGTGCGCGACGTGCCCACCATGCACCACCCGTACGACGGCGCCGCGACCCATCACCTCGGCGGCCACGCGGAACTGCTCTTCGAGGGTTGCCGGGTGCCGCACGAGAACCTGATCGGCGCGCCCGGGGATGCGTTCGTACTGGCCCAGAAGCGGCTGAACGGCGGTCGGATCCAGCACACGATGCGCTGGATCGGCCAGTGCCGGCGGGCCTTCGACATGCTCTGCGAGCGGGCCCTGTCCCGGCATTCGCACGGCCGGCCGCTCGCCGAGCACCAACTGGTGCAGGCGATGGTGACCGAATCCGCGATCGACATCCGGGCGTTGCGGCTGATGACCCTCGAAGCCGCCTGGATCTGGGACCACCAGGGACCGGCGGCGGCCCGCCAGGCGGTGTCGGAGGTCAAGTATCGGGGCGCGCGGATCCTGCACGAGGTGGTCGATCGGGCGATCCAGGTGCACGGCGCGCTGGGCTACTCGGCCGACCTGCCGCTGGAGGAGATGTACCGGCTGGCCCGCAACTTCCGGCTGTCGGACGGCGCGGACGAGGTGCACGTCGCGCAGGTGGCCAAACTCGCGCTGCGCGGCCGGCGGGCGGTCGAGGGGTGGCCGAGCGAGCACATCCCGACCCGCCGCGCGGCGGCCGAGGCGCGCTTCGCGACGCTGCTGGACCTGCCGTGAGCGCGCCGGGGGCGGTGGACGCGCGGGCGCTCGCCGACTGGATGGCCGGGCGGGGCCTGCTTGCGCGGGGGACGGAGTTGCGGGTCCAGGCGTTGGCGGGCGGCTCGTCCAATCCCACCTACCGGGTGCGCGGCGGCGGTGTCGACCTGGTGTTGCGTACGCCGCCTCGGCGCGGCGGGCTGCCCACCGCGCACGACATGGACCGGGAGTACCGGTTCCAGGCGGCGCTCGCGGGCGGCGCGGTCCCGGTCGCGCCGATGGTCGCGCTGTGTCCGGATCCGGCGGTGATCGGGGTGCCGTTCTACCTGATGGGTCGCTTGGACGGGGTCGTGTACGGCCGGGCCGAGTCGGTGCGGGGGTTGCCCGCGGACACGGCGGCGGCGGTCGGCGGCGAACTGGCGCGCACCCTGGCCCGGTTGCACGCGGTGGATCCGGTGGCGGCGGGGCTCGGCGACTACGCACGGCCCGAGCCCTATTCGGTACGCCAGTTGCGGCGGTGGCGGCGGCAATGGGCGGCCTCCGCCGCGGGGTCGGTGCCGGCGGTCGACGAGGTGTTGGTCGTGCTGGCCGCCCGGGTGCCGGAGGTGGGCCCGGACCGGATCGTGCACGGCGACTACAACCTGGCCAACGTGATGTACGAACGGGACCGCCCGGAGCGGGTGCTCGCGGTGCTCGACTGGGAACTGGCCGCGCTCGGCCCGGCGGCGGCCGACGTCGGTCAACTGCTCGCCTACTGGGGGCCGGCGGGACGGCTGTTGGCGGCCGGGCGGGGCGGGCACGCGCCGGATGCCCATCCTGGGTTGCCCACGGCGGACGGGTTGCTCGCCGCGTACCTCGCCGAGCGCGCTGCCGCCGAGCGTGGTGCCGACGGCGCCGACCGCGACGCCCGGGATGAGCTGAATATCCGTCATATCCCGTTCTGGGAAGCCTTCGCGGTGATCAAGCTTGCGATCGTGTGCGCGGGTGCGCTCGGTCGCGCGGCGGATCCGTCGGGTGAGCGTCGGCAGCGGATCGAGTCCCTCGTGACCGGTTTGACGGCCATTGCCCGGGACACGCTGGAGGAGTGAGGTTACGCCTGGAACGAACCCCGAGAATCGGGGCAAATCCCTCGATGGTTGTGCGGAGAAAAGTAAAATTCTCAAGAACTTCGCCTCGGATACGCATGAGTAGCCGGTCGAGGGGCCAAGATTGCAGGTGTTCGCCAGGGAGCGTGGCGAACACTTCGAGACGAGGCGGGCCCGGCCGGGGCGGGCCCGCCGCGTCCCTCCCGGAACCGAACGATCTCCGACCCGATCAGTACGCGGTGGCCCGCACCCGTTCGAGGTCGTCGAGGATGCGGTCCAGGGCCGACGGATCCGATACGTAGGCCGATACCGCCCGTTGGAACGCGCTGCGCATCGTGGTGGGCATCAGATCCGACCCGTCGAAGCGGATCGACCGCGCCCCGGCCAGCTCGGTGCCGAGCCGCCTGGTCACCTCGTCCCGATAAGCGTCCGGCGGCACGTTGCGGTCCGGGGACAGCGCGGTGCCCGTCTTGACCCACAACGCCTGCGCCCGGGTACTCGTCAGATAGTTGAGCAGCTCTCGGGCCGCCGACGTCGGGTGGAACATCGCCGCGACGTCGCCCGCGACCTCGCGTGCGGGCGGTGTGTCGAACCCGGGGAAGGCGAACGTGTCGTAGCCGGGGGCCGTGCCGGGCGGGGTGCGCGCCGCGTAGGTGCCGGCCACGAACGAGCCCTGGTGGTCGAACACGCACCCGCCGCGGGCATCGAGCACCTGCTCCGACTTGTCGAAGCCGCTCAGCAGGACGTTGATCGGCCCGCCCCGGACGCTGTCCTGGTTGGTCACCAGCTCTCCCCAGCTCTGCCAGGCCGCCCTGATCTCCGGTGCCTCCCAGGACAGTTGTCCGCGTACCCAGGAGTCGTAGATGTCCGGCCCGGAGCGGGCCAGCACCAGATCCTCGACCCAGTCGGTGCCGGGCCAGCCCGAGGTGGTGCTGGAGGCCAGCCCCATGCACCACGGAGTCGTGCCCGCGGCCCGCAACTTGGCTGTGGTGTCCTTCAGTTGCGCCCAGGAGGTGGGCGGCGGTTCGTGGACCGAAGCCAATTTGGCCCGGTTGTACCAGATGGTGCTCTTGAGCGCAGCCTTGATCACCACCGCCACCTGACGGCCGTTCACCCGCCCCGGCGCCAGCCACTCGGGCGCGTAATCCGGGTGGATCTCGTCCAGTGGCACGAGCTTGTTCATTTTGTCGTAGTGCAGCAGATCGCCCGGCGAACTGAGCACCGCGATCTCCGGCGGATCCCCCTCCTCCACCCGAGCGGCCACCACCGCCGCCACGTCCCGGGTTCCCTCCAAGCGCACGTCGATCCCGGTCTCCCGCTCGAACGGCGCCACCACGTCGTAGAACGCCTTCTTCTCGGCCTCCTCCCAGGTGCCCAGCACATTCACGACCCGCGTCGGCGACGCGGTGGTGCACGCCACGGGGGTCAGCGCCGCACCGACCAAGAGCAGGGCACCGAGGGCCGCTCGCGACCTGCCGACAGTGATCACCGAAGCCTCCCGTATTCGAATCGGCGCACCAGCACCCCCGCCAGGGCGAGGACCAGCACGGCCGTGCACACCACCGGGCCACCCACGGTCAGCCCGCCGTCGTCGGCCGCCTCGGCCAGCGCCGCGTCGGCCTCCCGGCGGCCGGCGATCAGCGCGTCGGTCAACGCCGCCTCGGCGTCGTCCGCCGCGCCCGACATGAGCCCCTCGGACCGGCCGGTCACCGTGGCCGCCCCGGCGCCGCCGTCCCGGGTGCCCCCGCGCGGCGCCTCCGCTCGGGCCCGCTCGCCCGCCTGGCGCAGCGCGCCGAGCGCGGTCAGCGCCCGCGCGCCCGCCGCCCGCAGCGGCACCGATCGGTCCTGGGCCAGCGCGGTGGCGATCAGGCCGCCGAACCTGGGGTCGGCGCCGGTGCGCACCGCGTCGATGTCGTCCACCGACGGCAGCGGTTCGGCCAGGTCCCGCAGGGTGAGTCCGGCCTTGACGTCGCTCGTGCGCGGTACCCCGCCCGAGGCGAGGTCCAGGGCGGTGCTGCCGACCACCTCGTGGACCGCGGTACGCGCCTGCCACAGCGCGGACTGGCTGGTGAGCCCGCGCCCGGCCGCCTCGGCCAGCCGATCGTGGGTGGTCTGCGCGTGCAGCACGGTCCAGGCGATCAGCGCGGCCAGCGCGGCGGCGCCCAGCAGCAGCGGCGGACTGGTGCGGCGGCGGAAGCGGCGGCGCAGGTACCTGTGCGCGAACAGCAGGAGCAGCAGGGCCAGGAACGCGGTCGCCCCGAACGGGACCGCCACGTACGTACCGACCCACCAGGTCGAGCGGGCCGCCCGGATGTCCTCCAGGTCGGCCCGCCGCTGGTCGTAGAGCCCGGTGACGATCGACCGCCGCAGATCGGACGCGTAGAACACGTTGGCCAGGGACAGCGGCCCGTCGCCGCCGGTCTGGGCCAGGCCGACCATGATCGTGTACTCGACCATCAGCGCGTTGACCCCGGTCAGCCGCGCGCGGGCGCCCGGATCGTCGCGGTGCAGGTCGGCGGCCACGGTGAGGTACTGGTTGGCCCGCTTGACCGCGTCCTGGTAGTCCTGCCCCGGGCCGGTCAACGAGAACGCGCCCGACACCAGGCTCGTCGCCGTCGCCCGGTCGGCCTCGGTCAGCGCGGCGGCGGCCTGGTCGAGGGCCAGCGCCGCCGGGATGCGCCGGTCGCGCAACTCCGCCGTGGTCGCCCGGGAGCGGTCCGCTATCAGCACGGACAGTGTGCATACCGGGATCAGCGCGAGCACCAACAGCACTGCCAGCGCGACCAATCGGCTCGGCGTGGAGGCGGGCAGCCGGGGCCGGACCCGCGACGGACGGTGTGTGATCGAGCCTGCTGTGGTGCTGGACATGGAACGGGCGCCCCCTCGTTCCGCTCGGCAACCCGGTCAGGTTAGACGCGTGATCGGCCGGTTACCACACGGTGTTCGCCCTTGTCGGAAAAGGGTGCCGTGTGCTAAGTACGGGCTGCTTGAGGGGATTTGGTCGGGGTCGCCGCCCGGCGCGGTTCACAGGAACGTGTCCCGGCCCCCGTTGACGATCAGGGTCTGGCCGGTCACGTAGCGGGAGGCGGGCCCGCACAGGAACACCGCGGGCGCCCCGATGTCGGTCTCCGGATCGCCGACCCGGCGCATCGGCACCTTGTCCGCGATCCGCCCCTCCATGGTCGGATCCGCCTCGAACGCCGCCGCAAGCGCGGGTGTCACGGCCAGTGGCGCCAGCCCGTTGACCCGGACACCGGTGGGACCCCACTCGCGGGCCAGCGCCTTGACGAAGCCCCGCTGGGCGCCCTTGACCCCCGCGTAGAAGGACAGGTTCGCGCTGCCGCGCATCCCGGCCGGGGAGGTCAGCAGCAACAACGCGCCCTCGGTGGCGCGCAGATGCGGGTACGCGGCGCGGGCGACGGTGAACGAGCCGGTGAGCGAGACGTCGGCGTGCTCGCGCCACAGCGCCGGGTCCGCGTGCTCCAGGTCCACCGGTTCGCTGGAGCGCCGCGACGTGGCGTTGTGCACCACCGCGTCCAGTCGGCCGAAGCGGGCCGCGGTCGCCTCGATCGCGGCCCGGACCGACTCCGCCGAGGTGACGTCGCACGTGGTCGCCCACGCGGTGCCGCCGCGCGCGGCGATCTCGTCCACCACCTCGGCACCGGCCGCGAGTCGGCGCGCGGTCACCACGACGGTGGAGCCGGCCGCCGCCAGGGCCAGGGCGATGCCCCTGCCGAGGCCCGCCGCCGCACCCGTCACCAGGGCCACGTGTTCGGTCACGGCGTCATCAGCGCTCCTCCGTCGACGATCAGGGTGGTGCCGGTCAGCCGGGCCGCGGCCGGGTCGAGCAGCAGTGCCACGGCGTCCGCGACGTCGGCCGGCGTGGTCGGGCCGGGCAGTACCGCCTCGCCCCGGTCCACGTCGGTGCCGCGCAGGTGCTCGGCGCCGTAGGCGAACACGTCGGGGGTGACGAGGTTGACGGTGATCCCGTCGGCCGCCCAGCGGCGCGCGGCCGACTTGGCCAACGCGCGCAGCGTCTCGGCGGCGGTGGCGAGCGGGACCAGGTCGGCGGCGCCTTCCAGGGCGACCGCGGGCACCACCAGGACGAGGCGGCCCCGGCGCGGGGCCAGCAGTTCGCGGGCCGCCTGGAGCACGGTCAGGCCGTGCCGGACCGGGTCCTCGGCCAGCCGCCGCCACTGCTCGTCGGTCAGCGCGGCGAGCGGACGCGGGGTGAACGCTTCGTCGGGCAACAGGGTGTACACGAGCGCGTCGACCGCGTCGTGGCCGGCCTGCCGCAGCAGGTCGGGGAGGGCGTCGCGGAAGGCGTCCGGGGTGTCCAGGCAGACCTCGGTGGCGACCACGCGCGCACCCGTGGCGGCAGCGGTCTCGGCGAGTCGACCCGACGCCCGCGCCACCTCCCGGTCGCACAGGATCAGGTCGCGGCCGTCCGCGACGAGCCGGTGCGCGACGGCCTCGCCGAGGCCGGTCGCACCCACGACGAGGGCGACTTGTTCCGCCACGGGACCTCCGAAGATGGGGACCGGCTGGTGATCGACAGCGATGGAACCACGGAGCAGGCGAATTGACCATGCGTCAGGTGCGATCCGCGTGTCGTCCGTTTCCTTTTGCCCGGCGCTGTGTTGTGCTTCCGGCAGACCCGGTGACCAGGTGAGGAGGCGATCGTGGCGACCTACGTGTACCGATGCGCGGACTGCGGTGACTTCGAGCTGACCCGACCGCTGGGCGAGGCCGGCCCGAGCGAACGATGTCCCGCCTGTGCGGAGCCCGGTCGGCGGGTGTGGACCGCACCGCGACTGGCCGGCAACGGCGTCCGGATGCGCGCGGCCGCCGCCGAGGAGCGCTCGGCCCACGCCCCCACCGTGACCTCGGGCCCACCACCGCGACCCGGAGTACGCGCGCCCGGCGACCCCCGGCACGCCCGACTACCCCGGGGCGGGTCTTGAACCCCCCGTCGGGCTCCGCGACGCCCGGCACCGCACCTCGCCGCCCCGGCGAACCACCCGAATAGAACCACTATGCAGGTGCTCCGCCGGCACGCCGATGCACGGCACCGGACGCCGCGGAGCGACGGGGGGTTCAAGACCCGTCCCGGCCCTGACGCTTCGTCACCGGCCGCCGTCACCAAGAGGCTTCGAGGAGTCACATGCCCGAGATCGTGTTCGGTGTCGACCAGTCCCGCCCCTTCCGGGAGCAGAAGACGCCGGGCCACAACCGATGGCACCCGGACGTGCCGCCGGTGACCGTGGTCAAGCCCGGCGCCGAGTTCCGGATCGAGTGTCGCGAGTGGTTCGACGGCACGATCGGCAACAACGACAGCGCCGACGACGTGCGCGACGCGGACCTGACCATGGTGCACCAGCTCAGCGGGCCGATCGGGGTCGAGGGCGCGCGGCCGGGCGACCTGCTGATCGTGGACATCCTCGACGTCGGTGCCTGCCCGCAGGACGACACCTTCGCGGTGACCGGCCCGGTGGCCGGCCAGGGCTGGGGCTACACCGGCCTGTTCGCGAAGGAGAACGGTGGCGGCTTCCTCACCGACCACTTCCCCGGCGCGTACAAGGCGGTCTGGGACTTCCACGGGCAACGCGCCACCTCCCGGCACGTCCCCGGGGTCGAACTGACCGGCATGATCCACCCCGGCCTGATGGGCACCGCCCCCTCGGCCCGACTGCTCGCCGAGTGGAACGCCCGTGAGGGCGCGCTGCGCGCAACCGACCCGAACCGGGTGCCGCCGCTCGCGCTGCCGCCCGAGCCGATCGCCGCCGTGCTCGGCTCGATGGACGCCGCACGCGCCGCCGAGGCCGTCCGGGAGGCCGCGCGCACCGCACCGCCGCGCGAGAACGGCGGAAACCAGGACATCAAAAACCTCACCGCGGGCTCTCGGATCTTCTACCCCGTATTCGTCGACGGAGCCAAACTCTCCGTGGGCGACCTGCACTTCTGCCAGGGCGACGGCGAGATCACCTTCTGCGGCGCGATCGAGATGGGCGGCTTCATCGACCTGCGCGTGGACGTGATCAAGGGCGGCATGGAGACCTACGGGGTGACCACCAACCCGATCTTCATGCCCGGAAGGTCGGCGCCGCAGTACAGCGAATACCTGACCTTCACCGGGTTCTCGGTCACCGAGGACGGCGAACAGCGCTACCTGGACTCGACGTTGGCGTATCGGCGGGCCTGCCTGAACGCGATCACCTATCTGACCAAGTTCGGCTACACCCCCGAGCAGGCGTATCTGATCCTGGGCGCGGCGCCGATCGAGGGCCGGTTCTCCGGCGTAGTGGACATCCCGAACGCCTGCGCGACGCTGTATCTGCCGACGGAGATCTTCGACGTCGACATCCGCCCGTCGGCGGCCGGACCGGTGCGCGTCGACCGTGGGCAGTGCGCCACGACGAGCGACTGAACCGGGGCCGGCGAACCGAAGGGGAGGGCACTCCGCGCGCTTCGGCGCCGGGGTGCACCTCGGCCGAGTTGTTGTCGGCCGGACCCCGTAACTTCCTGGTGAGGACGCCACGGAGGGTGCACGAGTGTCGAAGACCGCCATCATCGCGCTGCTGGCCGAATTGAACGATGTCGACGGAACGATCTTCGCACGGATGCGGGAGGAGATGCCGGCGGCGCTCCGGGAGACCGAGACGCTGCCGCCGGCCCTGGTGCGCGACGCGCTGCGCCGCGCGGACGAGGCCGCGCTGTTCGCGATCGCCGGCAACCTGGGGCTGCCGCGCGGCGCGCTCGCCGAGTTGTACACCGGGCCGGCCCTGCCGGCGCTGCGCGCGCTGCGGGCACTGGCCCCGAAGAATCCTCGCGCCTACACCGAAGTCACGCGCGGATCAGGCGAGTTGATCGAGCGTCACCTCGGCTGCTCGACCGCCGCCTGGGGCCGACTGCTGGCCGCGTTGCCGACCTGTACGACCTCCCTGGGCGCGGCGATCGAGGCGGCGGGGGCGGGCGAGGCGGTGACGGGGGCCGGCGAGGAGGCGGCCGACCTGCGCGTCCCGGCGGATCTACGCGCCGAATTCCGCCAGTTGTTGCTGCTCGCGCCCGCGGAGGTGTTGGCCGAACTTTTGCCCGCGCTGCGCCCGCACACCGTGCGCGACCTGCTGCGGTTCGGCGCCGAGGTGGCGCCGGCCGTCCTGACCGAGCTGATCGCCCGGGCGACGCCGGCCCAGCGGCTCGCGCTGGCCCGGGCCCGGCGGGCCCGCCCCGAGGTGGCCGGCGCGCTGATCGAGCTGGGCGATTCGGCGCTGAACGCGGCGGTCTACCTCAACCCGCGCACCGGCCCGGCGATCCGGGCCCGGATCATGGCGTCGGCGACCCCGCTGCACCCGACCGTGGCGGAACGGGTTTGCCGTGACTGGGCGATCACGATTCGGCTGCCCGCGCTGTGGTCCGGCGACCCGCTCCTGGTCCGCTCCGCCCTGCTGCGGCGCGGCGCGTTGGGGCTGCCCCTGGCCGAGTGCCTGGCGATCTGGCAGGAACGCGGCGTGGAGGGGCTGCGCCCGTATACCCACCACGTGGCGCCGATGCCGACCGGGCGACAGGCGCAGCCGTTCCGGGCCCCGCGCTACCGGCTGGTGCTGCTGATCACCCTGCTGCGACTGGGCGAACGATCCGGACCGCGCGCCGCCCTGGACCTGGTTGCCGACCTGGGCCTGCCGGAACCCCTGGCCGCCCGCTGCCGCGAACTGCTCGCCGAACCGGACGCGCTCGACCGGCTGCGGGCCGAGGTCGCCGCCGCCGGCGGCACCCGCCGACTCGCGCGGCGGCTGCGCGGCCACCTGCCGACGGTCGGCTGGCCGATGATCGAGACACCCGTCGTGGACTGGGCCGAGATCCGCCGGGCGCACCGGCGCAACCCGTTCGGCGACCGGGCGTTGGCGCTGCTGCTCGACCAGGACGGGTGCCCGACCGAACTGCGCCGCGCCGCCGAGGCCGTGCCGCGTTCCCCGTACCGCCCGCGCCCCGGTCGTTGGCCGACGCCGGTGACCTGGACCGATCCGCGCGGCGTGCACTGGCGCACCCCCGAGGAGCAGACCACCGCGACCGCGTTGGCGACCGGGCGGGTGCCGCTCGCCGAGGTGCTGACCCGGCCGCGCGCGGTGACCGCCGCCGAACTCCTCGGCCGCTGCGAGGCGATCGCCCCCGACGCGCCCGCCGCTCGCGAACTCCGAGAGCGTTTGCGGGCCCTGATAGCGGGTCAGGTCGCTCCGGCGGACCGCGTGCCGTTCGCCGTGGTCGCGCTGCGGCTGTTGCCGGACTTCGAGGGCAGCCTGGCCGAACTGGTCACCACCGCGGCCGGCGCCGCCCGTACCTGACCGCGCCCGGCACCGGCCGTCGCCGGGTGGGCCACGACCCCGAGAGGGCCTTCGAGATGGAATACCCCGCCGCGTTCGCGCTGCTGGCCGCGCTGGACAACGCCGAGGGCGAGGTGTTCGCCCGGGTGCGCGGCACCTACGCCCCGCACCTGAACAAGACGCGCGGCCTTCCGGTCGCGCTGATCCGCTCGGTGATCCGACACGGCTCCGGCGCGGACCTGATGAAGGCCGCGGCGCGCAACCCGCACGAGCGGGTCACCGCCGAGGTGTTCGCCGACGCGCGACCGGCCGTCGCGGTGTTGCGCTTCCTGCGCCACTGCGGCTCCCACGACGAACTGTCCTATCTGCGTCCGATGGCCGAGGTCACCGCGCTCCTGGACCGGCACCTGGGCGCCGACCCGCGCGCCTGGTCGCGGCTGCTCGCACTGCTCCCGAACGGGCGGGGCACGGTCGCCGAGACCATCGAGGAGGCGGGCGCGGGGTCGGGCGGTCGCGAGGCGATTCCCGCGCCGCCGGCCGCGATCGCCGTCGAGTGGCGGCAACTGCTGCTGAGCGCCCGCCCCGAGCACCTGGTCGCGCTGATCCCGCACCTGCGCCCGCGTACCCTGCTCGACCTGGCGCACTTCGGCGCCGCGTTGCCCGTCGAGGTGGTCGCCGAGACGGTGCGCCGCGCGACCGCCCGACAGCGCCGGACGCTGGCCGCCGCCGAATATCCGCGCGCCGAGGTGTTCGACGCGCTGATCGAGCTGGGCGACCCCGGGTTGAACGCGGTCGTCTACGCCAACTCCCGGGTGGGCGACCGCGAACGCAACCTGATCATGGCCGCCGCGGGCACGGTCCCGCCGGATCCGACCACGGTGGCGCGGGTGATCCGGTCGGACAACGTGCGCTACCGGCGCCCCGCGGTGTGGTCCGGCGACCCGACCCTGGTGCGCGCCGCGCTGTTGCGGGTGCGGTACTCGAGCGTGGTGGTGGCCAAGGCGGTCGAGGCGTGGGAACGCGGCGGGATCGCGGCGCTGCGCCCGCTGTTCTACAACCGCTACGAGAACAAGCAGCACGAGCCGTTCGTGCCGCCGGTGCAGCGCGGTGTGCTGCTCGGCGCGCTGTTGGGCCTGTGGAACCGGCACGGGCCGGCGGAGGCGGAGCGGCTGATCGACGACCTGCCGCTGCGGCCGGGTGTGGCCGCGAAGTTGCGGGCGATGTGCGCGGACGGTGACGCGGGCCGGGCGCGGATGCGGGAGGAGTGTCGACAGGCGTTCGACAAGCGCACCCGGCACGTGGTGCTCCGGGAGCCGATGGGCTTTCGGGCCGGCGCCCCGGGCTATCCGCCGACGGGGTGGCCTCTGCTCCTGGCGGCGCACGCCGAGGAGCCGTTGGCCGGCGCGACGGCGCGCACGCTGAGCGCCTTCCCCGGCTGCCCGGCGGAGATACTCGCCGCCGCCGAGGACGGCACCGTCCTGCGGGCGATCTGGCCGGTTCGCGACCGGTGGTGTGCCAAGACCGGGCACGACCACGTGTACACGCACGAGGCGCGTCGACTGCGCGCCGAGTTGGCGAAGATCCCGGGACTGGCCGACCAGGTGTTCTCCGGCCTGGTGCCCGCCGGCAAGGCACTGGACGTCTACGACCGGATCCAGCGGTACGGCGCCGACGCGTCGCTGGTCGACAACCATCGGGAGCGCATGCCCGCGTATCTCCGCGAATACCTGGGCGAGGGCATCGAAGCCCGGGTGGTCGCGGCCCGACTGGCTCCCTCGTTCGCCGGAACGCTGCCCGAGCTGTTGGCGACAGCCGCCGCCGCGGCGGGCTGAACGGGAGGGGGTCGGTGGTGTGCGAGTCGTGTGCGGGTCCGGGAAAAGCGTTGGTGCGGGCGGCCGATTCGGGGTACCGATGCACACGTGACGGATGAGCGCGTACTGACGTGGCAGGTGACCGAGAGCGGCGGGCAGGAGACCTCGTGGGTCGAGTTGGGCGCGTCCCGGCTGAGTGCGCGGGGCGAGGCCCTGGGCACGTCGCCCCGGTCCTATCGGCTCACCTACCAGTTGGAGACGGCGGAGGAGTTCGTGACCACCCGGTTGCGCGTGGTCGCGCAGGGTGCGGGCGAGACCAGGCGGCTGGATCTGCGGCGCACGGCCGAGGGCTGGACGGTGGACGGTGTCCCGCGCCCGGACCTGGCCGACGCGCTGGACTGCGACCTGGGCCTGTCCCCGCTGACCAACACGATGCCGATCCGGCGCCACGGGTTGCACGAGGGGCCGGGCAGGCACCGGTTCCTGATGGCCTTCGTGGCCGTGCCGGAGTTGGTGGTGCACCCGTCCGTGCAGACGTACACGCACCTGGAGACGACCCCCGACGGGGCTCGAGTGCGGTACGAATCGGGCGACTTCGCCAGTGATCTGTCGGTGGACTGCGACGGATTGGTCGTGGACTATCCGCAATTGGGTACCCGAATCCGGGCCGAGCGTACGCAGTACCGGTGATCATGGCCGTAACAGTCCTGTTGCTCTTGGCGTCCGGCTGTGAAGGCTTTGGCCGGATTCCATAAAATCCGATCCCATGAGCTCCTCCTCGGACGCAGCGTCCCCGCTGCCCGCCCGCACCCCAGGTCTGCCCACCCGGGTGCCGCAACCCCGTCAGGGCGGACGGCACCGTCGGCCCGACTCCCATGAACTCCCGGAGGCCGCCAAACCGTTGATTCTCGCCGTGCCCGGACCCGCGAACGGCGAACTGCTCGCCCTCGTGGGCGAGGTCGCGCTGTTGGCCGGCGCCGATCTGCCCGGTCTCGACCTCCGACCGGTGGTGATAGAGGAGGACGGCACCGATCTGGCCGCCGTCCTCCACGGTGCCCCGGCGGCGGTCGTCGTCCCGCTCCTGCTCGGCCCGAACGCCGTGGCCACGGCCCGTACCGAGGCGGCGCTCGCCGCCGCGGAGGGGGAATTCCGGCACTGCGGCGTGCTCGGCCCGCACCCGCTGCTGGCCGAGGTGCTGCACGAGCGGCTGTCCGAGGCCGGCCTGGCCCGGGCCGACCGGGCCCGACTGTTCAGTGTGGCCACCGCCGCCGAGGGCATCGTGCTGGTCACCGACGGTGGCCCCGAGGCGGTGGCCGCCGCCGAGGTGACCGGTGTGCTCCTCGCGGCCCGACTGGCGCTGCCGGTGATGACCGCCGACCTGGGCGACCCCAAGACGGTGGTGGCCGCGGCCGAGCGGCTGCGCGAGATGGGCGCGGCGTCGATAGCGCTCGCGCCGCACGTGCTCGGACCGGACGTCGAGGCCGGCCGGATCGACGAGGTCGCCGAACAGGCCGGCTGTACCGCGGCCGGGCCGATCGGCGCGCACACCGCGGTGGCCAGGCTGATCCTGCACAAGTATCTGGAGGCCTGCGGCTAGTCGCGGGCGACCCTCGTGTCGCTCCCGACGGCGCATGGCTCCCCCCGTGCCATGCGCCGTCGAAAGCGACGGGTCCGACGTGCCTTCGAAAGCAACCGGCCCGACGTGCCGTCAGAGGCCGTACACCCGGCGGGCGGTCGCGCCGAACACCAGGTCCCGCTCGGCGTCGGACAACTCGGCGCACGCCTGGTCGGCGATCGAGAGCACCGTGTCGTAGGACGCGGCCAGAGTGCACACCGGCCAGTCCGAGCCGAACATGGTGCGTTCCGGGCCGAAGCAGGCCAGTGCGTGCCGGGCGTACGGGAGGATCTGCGCCGTCGTCCAATCCCGCCAGTGCGCCTCGGTGACCAGGCCGGACAGCTTGACCGCGACGTTCGGCAGCGCGGCCAGGCGCTCGATCGTGTCCGCCCACGGTTGCCACGCGCCCGCGCCGATCGCGGGTTTGCCGAGGTGGTCCAGCACGAAGGACATCCCGGGATGCCGCTCCGCGACTCGCACCGCGGCGGGCAACTGCGGTTCCCGCACCAGCAGGTCGTAGGTCAGCCCCGCGGCGGCCAGCGCTTGCAGCGAGCGGGTCACGTCGGGTCGCGCCAACCACTGCGGATCCGCCTCGTCCTGGACGAAGTGCCGCACGCCGAGCAGGAGTTCACCACCGGGCGCGGCCCGCAGCGCGGCCACCCGCTCGGCCGGGTCGGGGGCGGTCAGGTCGATCCAGCCGACCACGGCGACCACCGGCGTGCTCGGATCGGCGGCGATCGCGAGCAGGTCCAGGGTCTCCTCGGTGTCGGTGCGCGCCTGGACCGCGACCGTGCCGACCGTGTCGACCGGGCCCGCCGCCCGGGCCAGTTCGTCCGGACCGAACCGGCCGCGCAGCGGGTCGGCCCACGGGCCGTCCATCCACCCGTACGCGTCGGGGTGGGCGTCGGTGTCCCACAGGTGGTGGTGCGCGTCGACCCGCCGCGCGGCCTCGCTCACGCCTGTCCGATCCGCTGCCGCTGCCGGCCGAGCGAGCCGCCCGGTCCGGTGATCTCCACCTCGACCACGCTGCCGGCGCGCAGGTAGGGCGTGCCCGGCAGGCCGAGGGCGACGCCGGCCGGAGTACCGGTGTTGATCACGTCGCCGGGCTCCAGGACCATGAACCGACTCAGGTAGCGGACCAGGTGATGCACACCGAAGATCATCTTCGCCGTCGAACCGTTCTGGCGCGGCACCCCGTCGACCCACAGCCGCAGATCCAGTGCCTGCGGGTCGGCCACCTCGTCGGCGGTGACGAACCAGGGGCCGAGCGGGTTGAACGTCTCGCAGGACTTGCCCTTGTCCCACTGCCCGCCGCGTTCCAACTGGAACTCGCGCTCGGAGACGTCGTTGCTGATGGTGTAACCCGCGATACAGGCCGCGGCCTCGGCGTCGGACTCCAGGTAGCGGGCCCGGGCGCCGATCACCACCGCGAGTTCCACCTCCCAGTCGGTCTTGTGGCTGTCCCGGGGGATCAGGACCTCGTCGTCGGGGCCGATCACCGTGCCCGGGTCCTTCATGAACACGATCGGCTCGGCCGGCACCTTGGCGCCGGTCTCCTCCGCGTGGTCGAGATAGTTCAGCCCGATGCACACCACCTTCCCGGGGCGGGCCAGGGCCGCGCCGATCCGACCCGGTTCGGCGATCGGGGGCAGTTCGCCGGCCGCGAGCGCCGCGCGGGCCCGGGCGATACCGTCACCGGCGAGGAACGCGCCGTCGAGGTCGGCGGTGATCGACGACAGGTCGTGCACCGCGCCGTCCGGGCCGAGCACGGCGGGACGTTCGAGGCCGGGGGCGCCGACCCGCAGGAATTTCACGGAAGGTCACTCCAGAGGTACGGAAAGGTCTGCATGCGACTCAGTCATCGGACCAATGGGATTCGATTTTCCGGAGCCCTGGCCTTGATACTGCCGATATGCAAGATTGACTCGATCACTGAAACTTAATGATCGGATCAATGTCAAGGTTGGGTCGGGTCGGAGGCAAACCGTCCGCACCACGACCCGCCGCAGGCGTCGATCCGGGACTCGAAGGGCGCCGACATGCGCGTGGCACTGCACACCCGGCTGCGAGCGGGACACGAGGACGAGTACGAGCAGGCCCACCGCGAGGTGCCGGCGGAGTTGACCGCGGCGATCCGGGCGGCGGGAGTGCGCGAGTGGAGCATCTGGCGCAGCGGGTCGGAGCTGTTCCATCTGATCGACTGCGAGGACTACTCTCGGCTGCTCACCGAACTGGCCGAACTCCCGGTCAACGTCGCCTGGCAGGCCCGGATGGCCGAGCTGACCGAAGTCGGCCACGACTACTCGGCGACGGGCACGCAGGCGAGCCTCCCCGAGGTGTGGCGGCTCTGAAGGTCCCCGGCGCGTTCGGCCGAACGGTCGCTCTTCGGCTGTGGTCGCGCCTGGAGGGGAACACGGGGCCATGGACACGTCACGTACGAGGGACACGGCACGCACGAGACGCCGGGCCGGGGTCGCGTTGGTGGTGGTCGGCCTGCTCACCGGGCTGATCACCGTGGTCTGGGACGCGGACCGCACCGAGGGCAGCGCGCGGCGGGATGCGATCACGGCGCCGAGCGCGACCGCGGACGGGTCGTCCGGATCCGGGGCACCGGGGAGCGGGCCGGCCGGGAAAGCACCGATGAGCTTCACCCTGACCACCACGGGCGACGTACTCGCCTACCCGACGATCATGGCCCAGTCGCAGCAGGACGCGGGCGGTTCGGGGCACGACTTCCATCGCATCTTCGCCGATGTCCGGCCGCTTGTGCAGGGGTCCGACCTCGCGTTGTGCCACATGGAGACCCCGTACGGGCCGCCCGAGGGGCCGTTCACCGGGTATCCGATCTTCGCCGCGCCGCCGCAGATCGCCGCGACGCTGGCGGACACCGGCTACGACGGCTGCTCGACCGCGTCCAACCACACGCTGGACGGCGGCTTCGCCGGGGTTCGGCGCACCCTGGACACCCTGGACACGGCGGGCGTGCGGCACGCCGGCAGCGCGCGCACCGAGGAGGAGGCCGCGCCGACCATCCTGGAGGTCAAGGGGGTCAAGGTCGCCCACCTGTCCTGGACGTACGACACCAACGGGATCCCGCTGCCGGACGGCAAACCGTGGTCGGTCAACGTGATCGACAAGCAGCGGATCATCGCCCAGGCCCGGGCCGCCCGCGCGGCCGGCGCCGAGGTGGTCCTGCTCAGCCTGCACTGGGGCACCGAGTGGCAGCGCGAGCCGGACGAGCAACAGCGCACGCTGTCCCGGGAGTTGACCGCCTCGACGGACAACGGGGTCAAGGACGTCGACCTGATCGTCGGCACCCACAACCACGTGCCGCAGGCGTACGAGAAGGTCAACGGCACCTGGGTGATCTACGGCATGGGCGACGAGCTGGCCAACTTCCCGGACAAGCCGCGCGGCAACTACAGCTCGGCCGGGATGTTCACCTTCGCGCGCGACACGGCGGGGCGGTGGAGCGTGACCCAGGCGCGGTTTCGGCCGCTGTACTCCCACCCCGGCCCGCCGTTTCGGATCCTGGACGTGAACCGGGCACTCGCCGACCCGGGCACGCCGGCCGCCACCCGGGCGCTGCTGGAGACGGCGCGGTCGACGGTGGTCGACGCGGTGCTGTCCGAGGGCGCGGCGGGAGCGGGGCTGGTGGAGGACCGGTAGGGGGCCGTGCGGGTGGGCTACGACGTGGGGAGGGCGTCCCAGAAGGCCAGTTCGTAGCTCTGCATCAGTCGGGCGGCCGTCTTGGCGCCCTCCTGGTCGTCGCCCCCGTCGAGGCCGGTCTGCAGCAGGGTCAGCGCCGCGTCCTCGAAGCCCGGGGGCAGCGCCGAGAAGAAGGTGAAGAAGGCCACCTGATCCTCGGTCAGGTCGTGGTGGGTGCGCAGCGCCTGCGCGAAGCGTCCGCAATAGCCGCCCCAGAAGCCGAAGTTGACCAGCAGGGCGAGCGCCACCTCGGCTCGCGAGCCGAACTGGGCCAACCAGGCCAGGTGATGCGGATACCCCTGGGCGGCGGCCACCGGCGGGTAGCCGCGCAGTTCGGCGCAGCCCATGCCGACCGCCTCGGCGTACGGCGTCAGCAACTCCAGCGCCTGCGCCTCGCCGCTCGCGAGCGCCAGGAACAGCGGCGCGGCATCCGGGAAGCGGGCCGCCAGGAGGGCGAAGGAGCGCCCGTCACCGGAGATGATCCGATACTCCTCGCCCGCGATCCGGCGCAACGCCTCGACGTCGACCGGACCGGCCTCGGCGCGGTCCACGAACCGGTTCGCGGCGCCCTCGGTCAGGTCTTGGACGACCTGGGTATAGAGCATTCGTGCGTCCATCGTCCACCGTTCCACTCGTCGGTCTCGGCGCTCACGCGACCTCGGCGCGCGGCCCTGGTGCGGGAGCCGTATTCCTCCCCGGCAACGGGCCGATTCACTCCCCGATCGTGGCGGCGAGGGGGAGAACCCGTCGGGAAACCGTCGGAAATCCATCGAAGGGGTGACCGGTCGGCGGGACGGATCGTGCGCCCGCGTGCGGGGCGACGCACGGTCGGTTGGGCCGGTTCGACCAGATCGCCGAACGCCTGCCCAACCCCGATACGCGTGATTAAGCTCTGGCGGCACGGGCGACGGAGGAGCGGGTGTGGCGGAGGAAGACAGGGCGTTGCCCAAGGAACTCCGGGACGTGCTGCGGGAATCGGGCCGCCGGTTGGGCTACGACCGGGGTGACGCGCTGTTCATGGAGGGTGATCACCCGCGCCACGTGGTGTTGATCGAACACGGGCAGGTCAAGATCGAACGGGCCACCTCGGACGGTTCGGCGGTGACCATCGCGGTACGCGGGCCGGGTGAGCTGGTGGGCGAACTCGCCTGTATCGACGGGCGAGGCCGCTCGGCGACCGTGGTCGCGCTCGGCCCGGTGGTGGCGGTGCTCGTGCCGCTGACCCGATTTCGCGAACTGCTCAGCACGAACGCCCCGTTGGTGTACGCGGTGTTGATCCGCACGGTGTTGCGGATCCGCGAGTCGGACCGCTGGCGGGTCGAGTACGGCGCGCTGGCCACCGGGCGGCGGGTGGCCCGGGCGCTGGCCGATCGTACGCTGGGCCGGGCCGAGGGTCCGTGTGTGATCCGGACCACCCAGCAGGAACTCGCGGACGCGATCGGCATCTCCCGGGAATCGGTGGTCCGGGCACTGCGCGTGCTGCACGAGTCGGACCTCGTGCAGACCCGGCGCGGCAGCATCGTGGTGTCCGATCCACCCGCTTTACGGGAATGGGCCGACGGATAACGCGTTGTGTGTCATCTGACGCGTACAAGCGGCCGGCGCCGGAGTACTCCTTGAGGGGCAGAAGGCAGGGAGTGGCGAGCGGGGCGCGCGAGCGCACGGCCCGATAGGGGGATTCCGTGGGAGCCAAGTCGCGATACATGTCGATCCTGGTGCTCGACGTCGAGCGATTCGGCAGGCGCTCGGACGTGACGCAGGAGTGGGTACGGGGACGTCTGTACGAACTGCTGCACTCCGCCCTCGAATCGGCGGGCATCGCCTGGGACGCGTGTGTGGTCGAGGATCGTGGTGACGGGGCGATCCTGCTGATCCCGGCGAACGTGCCGAAGGAGGATCTGACCGACCTGTTCATCGATCGCCTGCACGCCGGCTTGCGCAACCACGACCGGCACGCAAGCGAGGAGGCACGGATCCGACTGCGGGTGTCGCTGCACGCGGGGGACGTGGTGCAGGACACCCGGGGCTGGTCGGGCAGCGCGATCAACACCGCCTGCCGACTGGTCAACGCGGACCCGCTGCGCGACGTGTTGGCCGCCGCGGAGCGTGCGTGTCTGGCGCTGATCGTCTCCAAGCCCTGGCACGAGGCGGTGGTCGTCCCGGAGCGGGGCGGCCTGGAGAGCGCGGCCTACGGGGAGGTCCACGTGCGGGCCAAGGAGGTCGACGAGACGGCCTGGGTGTACGTACCCGGGTATCAGCGCCCACCCGCCACGGACACCGAGCGGGCGGCGAATCCGCCGCGAGGGAAGAAGACGACTGTCCGGCGCGGGGGGCTGGACAGGGGCTTCACCTTCGACGGGGAGGTTCGCTCGCCCGGCTGACGTGGTGGGTGGTGACGAACCGGGTCGGGTCCGCAAGCCCCCGACCCAGGGCGTGTCTTCAATCTCCCGCCGAGCACCACGACGCCCGGCACCGCACCTCGCCGCCCCGGAGAAACAGGCGAATAGAACCACTATGCACCTGCTTCTCCGGCACGCCGATGCACGGCACCGAACGCCGCGGAGCCCGACGGGAGATTGAAGACACGCCCTAGCCGACGGGGGTTTGCGGACACGACTCGGGGCGTGAGGTCGATGTGGCCGACCGATGGGGGCGGTTTCGACCGGCGCGGCGGCCGGCACCCCCGGGCCTGGGAGGGAGAGGCCCGACGGTGCACGGCACCCGGGTGGACGGTCGCGCCCCCACGCACGGGGGCCGACCGTCCACCGGCTCGCCCCGGGGCGGGCGCGTGGATCGATCAGGAGGCCGGCGGCATCAACACGGTGTCCACGAGGTACACGGTCGCGTTCGCGGTCGGCACGTTGCCGCAGACCACCTTCGAGGTGTCGTTGACGGTGTACGCGTCACCCGAACCCTTGGTGGTCAGCGGCTGCTTCTCCAGCGTCTCGAACGAGCCGCCGGTCAACCGGGCGGGGGCCAGGCGTTGTCCCACCACGTGGTAGGTCAGGACCTTGGTCAGCGCGTCCTTGTCGGCGAGGAGCTTGTCCAGGGTGTCCTTGGGGATCTTTGCGAACGCGTCATTGGTCGGCGCGAACACCGTGATGTTCTGCGCGGTGTTGAGCGTGTCCACCAGGCCGGCTGCCTTGACCGCGGCCACCAGCGTGGACAACACGGGGTTGTTCGAGGCGGCGGTGGCGACCGGGTCCTGGGCCATGCCGGTGAAGCTGCCCGCGCCGGTGGCCGGGACCGCGGTGCATCCGGCGCCGAAGGGCACGGCGGCCGACGTGGTGGTGCCGGGGGCGCCGGCCGCCGCCGAGGGGGCCGCGGCCGGTGCGGATGCCGCCGTCTTCGAGGCGGAGTCGTCCTTCTTGTCGTCGCTGCCGCAGGCGGCCAGCGGGAGGGCGAGCGCGGCCACCGTCGCGACGGTGGCGATGGTGCGGGGCAGACGGATGACGGTCATGGCGTGACTTCCTTGGTCGAGTTGCTGCGGATTGCGTCCGCGACGGATGCGCCGCGGAATCCAACGGGTGACGGGATCGGGGGAGCCGACAGGCGGCGAGGAGGTGATGGGTGATCAGGCGACGGTGACCACCACCGAATGTCGTCCGGTGGCACCGTCGGGCACCGTGCCGACCCGCTTGTCGGTCTGCACCGCGCCGGTGGCGTCGGTGGCGCGGACCTCGATCCGGTGTGCGCCGATTCGGGTCGGCGTCCACTCCCACACCCACTGCCGCCAGGTGTCGGGCCCGGGCACCGCGGCGGACCGGGCCGGCTGCCACGGCCCGCCGTCCACGCTCACCTCGACCGCGGCCACGCCCCGGTGCTGAGCCCACGCGACGCCGGCGATCGGTACCGGAACGCCGACCCGCAGGCGGGCGAACGGTTTGGGCGTGTCGATCCGCGACTGGGTCTTGATCGGCGCCTCCCGGGCCCAGGTGCGCTCGACCCAGTAGGCGTCGTAGTCGGCGAACGTGGTCAGTTCGAGGTCGACGAGCCACTTGCACGCGGAGACGTAGCCGTACAGTCCGGGCACCACCATCCGGACCGGATAGCCGTGTTCGAACGGCAGCGGTTCGCCGTTCATGCCGATCGCGAGCAGCGCGTCGCGCCCGTCCATGGCCACCTCGACCGGGGTGCCGATGGTCATCCCGTCGACGGACCGGGAGAGCAGTTGGTCGGCGGGCCCGCCCCCGCTCGGGGGACGCACGCCGGCCTCGCGCAGGAGGTCGGCGAGGCGTACCCCGAGCCAGCGGGCGGTGCCCGTGTACGGCCCGCCGACCTCGTTCGACACACAGGTCAGGGTGAGGTCGCGCTCGATCAGCGGGCGGCGCGACAGATCGTCGTAGGAGTAGCGCAGCGGGGTGCGGACACCCTTGCCGTGGATCCGCAACGACCAGTTCTCGATGTCCACGCGGGGGACCACCAAGGCGGTGTCCACGCGGTAGAAGTCGGCGTTGGGGGTGGTGAAGGCGGACAGTCCGGGCAGGCGCAGGTCGGTGCCAGGCGGGAGCGGTGCGGCCGGCTCCGCCGCGGCGGGCAGCCGGATCCGGTTGCGGAAGGCGGCGATCGAGGCGCGCCTGCCGTCGGTGACGATGCGACCGGTGGTGCCGGCCACCGCCGAGCCCAGGGCCAGCGCGCCGGCGGTGATCAGGAACGCCCGGCGGTCGAATGCGCGATCCTCCGCGCGCACGCGCACCACCGGCTCGGTCGACCACCACAGCGCGGCGGCGCCGAGCACGCCGCCCAGCAGGGAGGGCACCGTGTCGACGAGGCCGGCGCCGGCGCGATGTATCGCCGCGTATGCGCCGACCAGGCCGAACGCGAACACTGCGACCATCGCCGTGCGGCGCAGCCGCAGCGACAGGACGCCCAGGCCCATCGCGATCAGCCCGAGGACCACCAGGATCCCCGTCTGCAGGACGAGTTTGTCGTCGGTGCCGAAGTGGCGGACGGCCCAGTCCTTGACCGCCGGCGGAGTGCGGTCGATCACCGCTCCGCCGACGGCCGGGAGGGGGCCCGCCTCGGGGCGAACGAACGCCGCCGCGAACTCGGCGACGGCCAACGCGACGCCGGCGGACAGCAGTCCGCCGAGCGCGCCTGCTCCGGCCCGGAGCCATCGGCGGGTTTCGGTTGCCTTCACGTGGGGCCATTCGCCGCCGTCGGCCATTCGGATTGGTCGTTCACTCGAACGGGTCGGGGCGGCGATCCGGCCCGGAAATCGATGAGTGCGGGGACCAATCCGGGCGGTCCGCGGCCCCGAATATGGCTCGGATGGCCGTGTGCGGTGACGAGGCCGGGCGGGGCCCGGACGCCCGGCGCGGGTGTCCGCCTCGGGGTCGGCGCGAGTGGGAGTGGGACATGGACGATCGGCACGGGCACCGCCGCCGGGACGGGCTCGGTCAGGGGGGTGAGGCCGGGTGAGGACCGTCGTACACATCGCCGCGCCGGGTGGGCGCGGGCCCACGCTGGAGGACCGGCTCGCCCTCGTCGCACAGGGTGACCAGGAGGCGTTCTCGTTCGTCTACGACGCGGTGATCGGCGCGGTGCTCGGCGTCGCCCGGCGGGTGGTCCGCGATCCCGCGCAGTCGGAGGAGGTGGCACAGGAGGTACTGCTCGACGTCTGGCGCGGCGCCGCGCGTTTTCGCCCCGATCGGGGCAGCGCGATGACCTGGATCCTGACGATGGCGCATCGTCGCGCCGTCGACCGGGTGCGCTCGGCCCAGGCGGCCACCGATCGGGAGCACCGCACCGCGCTTCGCGAGCACACGCCGGAGTACGACGAGGTGATCGAGGAGGTCGAGGCGCGGCTGGAACGCGAGCAGGTACGGCGCTGCCTGCGCACGCTTACCGAGTTGCAGCGCCAGTCCGTGACCCTGGCCTACTACCGGGGCTGTACCCACCGTGAGGTGGCCGGCCTGCTCGACGTACCGCTGGGCACGATCAAGACCCGCCTGCGGGACGGTCTGATCCGCCTCCGCGACTGCCTGGGAGTGGGCGCATGACCTCCGCCGACCTGCACACGATGACGGGCGCGTATGCCCTGCACGCCCTCGACGAGGACGAACGGCGGGAGTTCGAGAGCCACTTGGTCGAGTGTCCGGCGTGCGCTCGGGAGGTGCGCGAGTTCCGGGAGACCTCGGCACGACTGGCCGTCGCGGTCGCCGAGACGCCGAGCCCGGAGCTGAAGCGGCGGGTGATGGACGAGATCGCGACCGTGCGTCAGCTGCCGCCGGAGCTGCCCGATCGGCCCTCGCCCACCCCGGTGGAGCCGCGCCGGACCCGGCGGGTGGTGGTTTTGGTACTGGCGGCCTGCCTGGCGGCGATCGGCGCGCTGGGCGGGGTGGCGATCGATCAGTACCGGGACGCGCGGGACGCCGAACGGGCCGTGGCCGAGCAGCGGGCGCGAGGCGCGGCGATCGAGGCGGTGATCACCGCGCCGGACGCGGTCGGGGGGGCGGCGCCGGCCGGTGGCGGCGGGACGGTGCGGGTGATCGCCTCGCCCTCGCTGGACCGGACCGTGGTGCTGACCTCGGGGCTGCCGGCGCTGCCGGACGCGCGGGTGTACCAGGGGTGGTACAACGACCACGGCCACATGCGGTCGATCGGGCTGATCCGGCCGGGGACGGCGCTGCTGGCGTCGGGGTTGGATCGGGCGTCGGGGGTCGGGGTGACGGTGGAGCCGGCGGGCGGCTCGGCGCAACCTTCAGGTGAGCCGATCGTGCTGATCGACTTCCCGGTGGGGCGGTCGTGAGCGGTGAGTCGGGCCGCTCGGGCGACCTTGCGGGGCGCGGATCGGAGTCGCAGCGTCACGGTGGGTGATCAGCGATGTGGGCGTGACTTGATTTGTGGTCCGTCGTGTTCGAGGATTTCGGACCATGGGACCTCTCAAGCCGGATCTCGGCGAACTGATCTTCGGAGTCATCGTTTTCGGGCTGGTCTTCGCGGTCTTCGCGAAGGTCCTGCTGCCGCGGATCGGGAAGACGCTCGCCGAACGGCACGACGCGCTCGAAGGCGGCTTCGACCGGGCGACCGACATCCAGGCCGAGAGCGAGGCCGCGCTGGCCGAGCTGCGGGCGCAGATGGCCGAGACCCGGCGCGAGACCGCGCTGGTTCGGCAGCAGGCGGCCGAGGAGGGGGCCAGGCTGATCGCGGAGGCGCGTGCCGAGGGGCAGCGCATTCGTGAGGAGCTGGTGACCACCGGCCACGAGAAGCTGAACGGCGACGTCACGCTCGCGACCGCGTCGCTGCACGCGGAGCTGGGCCTGATCGCGACCGAGCTGGCGAGCAAGGTCCTCGGCGAGCCGGTCGGCACGCTGGTGGCCGACAGTGACGTGATCGAGCGCTTCATGGCGGAGCTGGCCGAGCTCGACGAGACGCCGGAAGGCGGCGCGGCGGACAAGGGCTGACCGACACGCTTTCGAGGCGACCGGTTCCGGGGTGGATTCCCCGGGGCCGGTCGTTTCGTTTTCGGGGTGGGCCTGTGGTTGTGGACGCGGGCGTGGGTTTTTCGGATGGCGAGGCATTCGGGCCGGGCCGCGGAGGTCCCCCGCGGCCCGGCCCTGGGCTCGGTACGGCGTGGTCCCCGCGGCCCGGCCCTCGGCTCGGTACGTCAGCCCCGGTAGTCGGGATCCGGGTCGAAGTCCGGGTCGTATTCCGGGGTGGGCTCGAAGTCCGGCTCGTAGTCGGGCGGGTAGTCGGCCTGATAGTCCGGCTGGTAGTCCGGGAGGGGCTCGCGGATGAGTTCGGACACGGGCTCGCGGGTGAGCTCGGCCGCCGGCCGCGCCGGCTTCGTCGGTTGTGCGGGCACTGTGGGCGCAGCCGCCGGGGCCGCGCCGGTCGGGGCCGTGCCGGCCAGCGTGTCCAGGATCGGCTGCCCGTACTTGGCCAGCTTGTTCTCGCCGATCCCGCTGATCGTGCCCAACTCGGCGAGCGTGGTCGGCAGGGCCGTGGCGATCTCGCGCAGGGTCGCGTCGTGGAAGATCACGTAGGCCGGGACACCCTGCTCCTTCGCGGTCGCCCCCCGCCATGCCCGCAGCGCCTCGAAGATCGGCGCGGCCGCCGCCGGCATCTCGACCGGCGCCGCCTTGCCCTTGGCGGTCTTGGCCGCCTTCGCCGCTTTCGCCGCGCGCGCCGGCCGCTCGGGCTCGCGCCGCAACATCACCTCGCGCTTGCGGCCCAGCACCTCGTCGCTGCCCTCGGTGAGCACGAGGGCGTTGTACGACGGCTCCACGGCGAGCAGCTTCATCGCGAGCAACTGCCGCACCACACTCATCCATTCGGTCCGGCTCAGCTCGGTACCGATGCCGAACACGCGCAGCGTGTCGTGGTCGAACTGGATCACCTTGGCGGTCTTCGCGCCGAGCAGGATGTCGACGATCTGGCCCGCGCCGAACTTCTGCCCGCGCCGCTCGTTCTTGAGCCGCCACACCGTCGACAACACCTTCTGCGCCGCGATCGTGCCGTCCCACGCGGCAGGCGGGGACAGGCAGGTGTCGCAGTTGCCGCACGCGGTGCTCTGCTGGCCGAAGTAGGCGAGCAGGCGCACCCGGCGGCACTCGACCGTCTCGCACAGCGCCAACATCGCGTCCAGGTGGGTGCCGAGTCGGCGGCGGTGGGCCGCGTCGCCCTCCGAGCTCTCGATCATCTTGCGCTGCTGTACGACGTCCTGCAGGCCGTAGGCCAGCCACGCGGTGGACGGCAGCCCGTCACGCCCCGCGCGGCCGGTCTCCTGGTAGTAGCCCTCGACCGACTTGGGCAGGTCCAGGTGTGCGACGAAGCGCACGTCGGGCTTGTCGATACCCATGCCGAAGGCGATGGTCGCCACCATCACCATGCCGTCCTCGCGCAGGAAGCGGGCCTGGTTGGCGGCGCGCACCCGCGAGTCCAGGCCCGCGTGGTACGGCAGCGCGTCGATGCCGTTGTCGACGAGGAACCCGGCGGTCTTCTCCACCGAGGCCCGGGACAGGCAGTAGACGATGCCGGCATCGCCCGGGTGTTCGGCCCGGAGCAGGTCGAGCAGCTGCTTTTGCGGCTTGTCCTTGTGGGCGATCCGGTACTGGATGTTGGGCCGGTCGAAGCTGGCCACGAAGTGCCTGGCCTGCTGCAGATTCAGCCGAGAGGCGATTTCGGCGTGGGTGGCCTCGGTCGCCGTCGCGGTGAGCGCCACGCGCGGCACGTCGGGCCAGCGCTCGTGCAACTGGGACAGGGTGAGGTAGTCGGGCCGGAAGTCGTGGCCCCACTGCGCCACGCAGTGTGCCTCGTCGATCGCGAACAGCGAGACGATGCCCCGGTCCAGAAGCCGCAGCGTGGCGTCGACCTTCAGCCGCTCGGGCGCGAGATAGAGCAGGTCCAGCTCGCCGGCCAGGAACTCCGCCTCGACCATGCGCCGCTCGTCGGGGTTCTGCGTCGAGTTGAGGAATCCGGCCCGCACGCCGAGCGCGGTCAGCGCGTCGACCTGGTCCTGCATGAGCGCGATCAGCGGGGAGATCACCACCCCGACGCCTTTGCGGACCAGGGCGGGGATCTGGTAGCAGAGCGACTTGCCGCCACCGGTGGGCATGAGCACGAGGGCGTCGCCGCCGCCGATCACATGCTCGATGATCTCCTGCTGGCTGCCGCGAAAGGAGTCGTAGCCGAAGACGCGATGCAGAACCTGCAGCGCTTCGCTGATCTGGGGACCGTCGTCGAGCGCTGTCATCCGAGCAGTCTAAGAGCTTGTGGCGACAGCCGAGTGCGGTCTGTGGACAAGTGGTCGGGTCGGGGTCGTCGACGGGTCAGGGTTGGATTTCGCGGGGTACGCCCAGCGGGTTGGCGTCGCGCAGTTCCGGGGGCAGGAGGGCGTCGGGCCAGTCCTGGTAGGCGGTCGGGACGAGCCAGCGCTGCAGTGCGGTGCCGCCGACGGAGGTGTGGCCGGGGGCGGTGGTGGCGGGCCAGGGGCCGCCGTGGTGCATGGCCCAGCACACCGCGACGCCCGTGGGCCAGCCGTTGTGGACGAGCCGGCCGACGCGCGGGCGCAGGACGGCGGCGACCCGGGCGGCGAGCGGGTGGTCGGCCTCGACGGCGTGGACCGAGCCGGTGAGGCTGCCCGGAAGTACGGCGAGGGCGGCGAGGAGGGCGTCCGGGGCGGGGTAGGTGACGACCAGGCCGGCCGGGCCGAAGGTCTCCTCGGTCAGCTCGGCGGCGTGCGCGACGAATTCGGCGAGGTCGGCGTGCCGGACCACGGGGGCGACCGCCCAGGCGCCTTCACCGGCGGTGCCCCTCGCCGGTTCGCGCCCGGTACGCGCCGCCGTGCCCCGCTCGTACGCGTCCCGAATGCGCTCGGACAACATCGGGCCGCCGGTAGCGGTGCGGGTGTGCGCGGCGATGGCGTCGGGGAGGCCGCCGGTCTCGGGGACGAACAGCAGGCCGGGATTGGTACAGAACTGGCCGGTGCCCAGAGTGAGCGAGCCGACGTAGCCCCGGGCCAGCTCGTCGGCCCGCTCGGCTGCCGCGCCGGGCAGTACCACGACCGCGTTGACGCTGCCGAGTTCGCCGAAGAACGGGATCGGGTCGGGCCGGCCGGCGGCCAGGTCGAACAGGGCCCGGCCGCCCGCGAGCGAGCCGGTGAAGCCGACGGCCGCGATGTCGGGGTGGGTGACCAGTGGAGCGCCGGAGGCGGGGCCGACGACCAAGCCGAGCAGGTCCTCGGCGGCACCGGCGGCGGTCAGCGCGGCGCGGACCACCCGGGCCACCGCGATCGAGGTCGCCGGGTGCGCCTCGTGCACCTTGACCACGACCGGACACCCCGCCGCCCACGCGGACGCGGTGTCGCCGCCGACCACGGAGAACGCGAACGGGAAGTTGCTCGCGGCGAACACCGCGACCACGCCGATCGGATGCAACATGCGGCGCACGTCGGGCCGGCCGAGCGCCGGATCGGCCGGGCTGAGCACCGCGCCCACGTGCGCGCCGGCCCGGAGCAGCCCGGCGAACATGCGCAGTTGGCCCGAGGCACGCCCGACCTCCCCGCCCAGTCGGACCACACCCAACGCGGTCTCCCCGTCGGCGATCGCCACCAACTCCTCGCGCGCCGCGTCCAACGCATCGGCAACGGCCTCCAACACCGAGGCCCGCTCCGCTCCCGCCCGCGCCGCCCACCCGGGCAACACGCCCCGAGCCGCCGCGACGACGCGATCCACCTCGGCCTCGGAACTCGCCGGTACGGGCGCGCCGATCGGCTTTCCGGTGCGTGGACTGAACCCCTGCACGGCGGTGGGCACGATGGCGCCGGCAGTCGAAGTCGACTCGATCACGGCATTTCCTCCGGGACGACGAATGA
The DNA here is from genome assembly GCF_042754105.1 of Embleya sp. NPDC059237. Classification (NCBI taxonomy): domain Bacteria; kingdom Bacillati; phylum Actinomycetota; class Actinomycetes; order Kitasatosporales; family Streptomycetaceae; genus Embleya; species Embleya sp. NPDC059237. The sequence goes on from NZ_JBHZAE010000001.1 coordinate 143,492, forward strand.
ACGAGCGAGGGCGCGAGCGGCGTTCGGGAGACATCGAACCACGCCCATCCGCGTGTTCCGGGCCCGGCGGCCGAGGACCACGCCGTGCGTGGTCGACCACGGATCAGTCGTGACCGCCGCTCCGGCGTGACGTTCCGCGTATCTCCAGGCGGGTTTCGATGGTTCGGCCCGTGGGGGACCGGTCGCCGGATTCCAGTGCCTTGATCAGCAACTCCATGCCCGCGGTGGCGATTTCGACGGGACGCAGGCTCAGGGTGGTGATCGGTGGGTCGGTCTGGGCGGCCGTCGGGTCGTCGCTGACGCAGACGATCAGCAGGTCGTCCGGGGTGCTCAGGCCGTGGGCGCGGATCGTCTCCAGGATCAGCGGCGGGTTGGCCTCGGTGAGTACGAACAGCGCGTCGGGGCGGTCGGATCGGGCCAGCATGACGTCGATCGCGGCGCGGGTGGCCCGGCTCCCGGGACGTTCGCTCAGTTCCACGAGCGGGGCGAACCCTCGTGCCGCGCACCATTCGTGATACGTCGTCAGCGCCAATTCGTAGAACAGCGACGTGGTCCCCGCGCCGATCACGCCGATCCGTCGCGCGCCGCCCGCCGCCAGGTGATCGAGCACGCCCCGCACCGCGATTTCGTGGTCGATGTCCACCCAGTGCGCCCCCGGCTTGCCCTGCACGCGTCGGTCCGAGACGACCGGGATGTGCGCCGCCAGGAAGTCCTCCACCAGCGGGTCGTCGGCGAGCGGATCGGCCAGTACGGCGGCGTCGAGCGGCAGATCCGCCCACTCGTCGCGGGCCGACCGGGTGGGCAGCAGGACCAGCGCGTAGCCGTGGGCGAGCGCGGCCTGCGCGGTGGCACTGGTGAGTTGGGCGAAGTAGGGCGACTCCATGTACGACCACGGGGTTTCCACGTACTCGCGTACCGCGTAACCGATCAGCCGGGCGTGTCCCGCGCGCAACAGTCGCGCGGTGGCGTTGGGGCGGTAGCCGAGCCGGCGCGCGGTCTCCTGGGCGTGCAGGCGGACCGCGTCGGACAGCCGACCGGTGCCGTTCAGGGCGGCCGAGACGGTGGTCTTGGACAGCCCCGCCTCGCGGGCGACGTCGACGAGGCGGACCCGGGGTACGGGCGCAGGTCGTTTGCCGCCGCTTCGCGGTGAAGTGGTCATGTCGCCACATGCTGCCGGCTGGGCAGCCCTGCGTCACGTCCGCGCACCCCGCTGCGACCTTCAGAAAACCGTTCCCGCAAACCCTTGTGCGGGAACGTTCCCGCATCAATACTCCTGACGACCCCAGCGTCCCCGCTACCCCCTGGAAGAGGTGGGTTCCCTTGCGCATGCTCCGATCCGTCGCGGCGGTTGCCGTCATGGCCGCCGCCGTGGCCGGGTGCTCCGGTGGTTCCAACGACTCGGCCAAGCCGGCCGGCGGGTTCAAGATCAGCCCGGACACCCCGGCGGCCAAGGGCAACATCCCCTCGGTCACCTGGTCGCTGTACGCCGAGCCGCAGACGCTCGACTACCTCTACGCCTGGGACTTCCCGATCAATACGGTGCTGGCCAACGTGTGCGAGCAGTTCCTGCGCACCACGCCGGACATGAAGATCGAGCCGGGACTGGCCGCTTCGTACACCAACCCGGACCCCCTCACCTGGGTCTACGAACTGCGGCCCGGGGTCACCTTCCACGACGGCACGCCGATGACCTCCGCCGACGCGGTGGCCAGTCTCAAGCGGCACATGGACCCCGAACTCGCCTCCGCGTGGGGTACCGCGTTCCGCAACGTCGCCTCGATCGACGCCACCGGCCCGCTCCAGGTGACCATCAGACTGAACAAGCCGGACGCGCTGCTCAATTCGCTGCTCGCCGCCTCGCCCGGCACGGTGGAGAGCGCCGCCTCGATCGCCAAGGCCGGGAAGGACTACGGCAATCCGCAGGGCGGGGTGAACTGCACCGGCCCCTACTCGCTGGACAAGTGGACCGCCGGCGACTCGATCGTGCTCAAGAAGAACCCGAACTACTGGGATCCGAAACTGGCCCCGAAGAACGACCAGTTCAAGTTCGTCTTCATCCAGGACCCGGCCGCGCGCGTGAACGCGCTGCTGTCCGGCTCGGTCGACGGCGGCTACACCGTGCCGTCCAACGCCTACGGCCGCCTGCTGAACTCCCCCCAGGGCAAGATGTACTTCGGCCCGGGCACCGGCGCCTACCTGCTGGGCGTCACGAACATGCAGGGCCCGATGGGTGACCTGAGGATGCGTCAGGCGCTGTCCATGGCGATCGACCGGCCCGGCCTGATCAAGGCCGCGGCCAGCGGCTACGCCAACGAGGCCAAGAGCCTGCTCCCGATCACCGCCTGGGGCCTGGCCCCCGACCGGGCACAGGGCTATTACGCCACCCTGCCGCCGGTCAAGCAGGACCTCGCCGCGGCCAAGAAGCTGGTCGCCGAGGCGGGCGGCGCGAACAAGAAGATCGTGCTGGCCACCAGCGTGCTCGCCCCCGAGATCTCCGTCTCGTCCACCGCGATCCAGGCCGCCGGCAAGTCGATCGGCCTGGACATCGAGCTCAAGACGGTCACCCCCGACGCGTACACCGCGCTGTTCACCGACCCCGAGGCACGCAAGGGCATCGACCTCGTGGTGACCAACGGATACACGAACACCCCCGACCCGCTGGAGTTCTACGAGTCGTTCGTCACGGGGGCGTTCGCCAACTACGGCAACTACTCCAACTCCGAGTACGACAAGCTCTACGACCAGGCGGCGGCCACCGCAGACCCCGGCGCCCGCTCGGACCTGACCGGCAAGCTCCAGGACATCGCGATGCGCGACCTGGCCTCGATCCCGCTCTTCGAGCAGCCGTCGAACCTGTACATGAACAAGCGGATCACCGGCGCCACGGTCAGCAGCGCCGCGCTCTACTGGCCGTGGGCCGCGACCGTCGGGGCCGCGGGCTGATGGCGCGTTACTTCCTGGGCCGTTTCCTCGGGTTGGCGATGGTGCTGCTCGCGACCTCGTTCCTGGTCTTCAGCGCGATCCACCTCGCCCCCGGGGATCCGGTGACCTTCCTGCTCAAGGGCCACCCGGCGACGCCGGAGGCCAGGGCGGCCGTGCGTGCCCAGTACCACCTGGACGACCCGTTCCTGTCCCAGTACGCGCAGTGGCTCGGCGACGTGTGCACCGGCGACTTCGGCCGCTCGGTGCAATTCCGGCAGGACGTCGGCGCGTTGATCTCGTCCCGGCTGCCCACCACGTTGTTCCTGATCGGCTACGCGGCGCTGCTGATCGTGCTCGCCGGCGTGCTCCTGGGCATCCTGGCCGCGCTGCGCCCGGGATTCGTGGACAGGTTCGTGCTGATCGGCACCGGAGTGGCCACCGCGACACCGTCGTTCGTCGCCGCGATCGGGCTGGTCTCGATCTTCTCGGTCAAGCTCGGCTGGTTCCCCACCTTCGGCGGCGGCCAGGGCTTCGGGGGCCGCGTCGAGCACCTGACCCTGCCCGCGGTGGCGCTCGCGTTCACCCTGTCCGGGTTGCTGGCCCGGGTGACCCGGGCCTCGATGCTGGACGAACTCGCCCGGGAACACGTCGAGGTGGCCCGCGCCCGCGGTGTCGCGGAGACCGACGTGGTGCGCCGACACGTGCTGCGCAACGCGCTCGGCCCGATCGTCACGGTCGTCGGCACCATGATCGCGGGCCTGTTGGTGACCACGTCGATCGTGGAGACCGCGTTCTCCGTACCGGGCGTCGGCGGACTGTTGGTGTCGTCCGTGAACGTCAAGGACTTCCCGGTGGTACAGGCCATCACGCTGCTGACCGTGGCCGCGTTCGTTCTGGTCAACCTCGTGGTGGACCTGCTGCAGCCGCTGGTGGACCCGCGGCTTTCCCTGACCGGGCGAGGTGCCTCGTGAGTACGATCCCCATCGACCGAAAGGCCGCCGGCGGCGGGATCGCCCGGCGGCCCGGCTTCGGGGTGTTGCGCGCGCTGCGGCAGGGCCCGCTGTTCGCCGGCGCGGCCGTGATCCTCGTACTGCTCGTGCTGATCGCGGTGTTCGCACCGCTGATCGCGCCTTACGACCCCGACGCCGTGGACCTGACCGCCACGCTCGCCGGTTCGTCGTCCGATCACCTGCTCGGCGCCGACCAGTCCGGCCGGGACATCCTGTCCCGCGTCATCCACGGCGCCCGCACCGGTCTGCTCGGCCCGCTGCTCGTGGTCGGCATCTCCACGATCCTGGGCATCGTGCTCGGCGTCGCCGCCGCGTGGCGCGGCGGGTGGATCGACGCGATGTTGTCCCGCTCGATGGACCTGATCTTCGCGTTCCCGGGCATGCTCGTGGCCATCCTGTTCGTCGCCGTCTTCGGGTCCGGACTGACCGCGCCGGTGATCGCGATGAGCGTCGCGTACACGCCGTACGTCGGCCGCCTGGTGCGCTCGATCGCCGCGCAGGAGAAGGCGCGGCCGTACATCGAGTCCTACCGCGTCCAGGGCTGGTCGGGATGGACCATCTGCGTGCGGCACCTGATCCCCAACATCACCCCGACCGTGCTGGCCCAGTCGGCGATCAACTTCGGCTACGCGCTGATGGACCTGGCCGCGCTGTCCTACCTCGGCTTCGGCGTGCAACCACCCGACTCCGACTGGGGATCGATGATCAACGAGGGTCAGGCCGCACTGCTCCAGGACGCCATGCTGCCGTCGTTCGCGCCGGGCCTGTGCATCGTCGTCGCGGTCGTGGCATTCGGCATCGTCGGCGAGGGCATCGCCGACCGAGTCGCGAAGCGGGAGCGCTGATCCGGCCATGGCATTTCTGGAAATCGACGAGCTGAGCGTGCGGTTGCCCAAGGGACGGGCCGCCCGACCGATCCTGGACGGCATCTCGCTGCGGGTCGACGAGGGCGAAAGTGTGGGCCTGGTCGGCGAGTCCGGCTCGGGCAAATCGGTCGCGTGCCGCTCGGTGCTCGGGCTGCTGCCGGAGGGATCCTCGGTGAGCGGTGCGGTGCGTGTGGGTGGACGTGACGTACTGGGTTTGCGTCGCGCCGAGTTGCGTTCGCTTCGGGCGCGCGAGGTGGCGATGGTCTTCCAGGACCCGAGGGCATCGGTCAACCCGATGCGCCGGGTCGGCGACTTTCTCACCGAGGGGCTGCGCGCGGCCGGGACCGCTCCGGCGGTCGCCGCGCGGCGTGCGGTCGAACTGCTCGAAGCGGTGGGCATTCGCGACCCCGAGGGCGCGATGCGCCGCTATCCGCACCACTTCTCCGGCGGCATGCTCCAGCGGGTGGTGATCGCCGCGGCGCTGGCCGGGGAGCCGTCGTTGTTGCTGGCCGACGAGCCGACCACCGCGCTCGACGTGACCACGCAGGCCGAGGTGATCGGGATCCTGACCCGGCTTCAGGCCGAGCGCGGGACCGGCATGTTGTTCGTGACGCACGACCTGGAGTTGGCCGCGGCGGTGTGCGACCGGGTCTACGTGATGTACGCGGGGCGGATCGTGGAGTCGCAGACCGCGGCGGGGTTGTTCGCGCGACCGAGGCATCCGTACACGGCCGGCCTGCTCGCGTCCACGCCGCGCCTGGACCCGGACGCCGGGCCGCCGAAGCCGATTCCGGGACGCCCGGTGTCGCTGGCCGAGGCGCCGACCGGGTGCGCGTTCGCGGCGCGCTGTGCGCGAGTGGGGCCGGAGTGCCTGGTCGAGCCGCCCGCGCTGGTGCGGGCCGACGACGCGTACGCGGCTTGTTTTCGGGTCGACGAGGGGATTGTGACGTGACCGGCTCGGTGGCCCGGAAGGGTGGGGGCAAGGGCGGGAGAGTCGTGGGGGCCGGGGATTCGGGGGGCTCCAAGGGGTCTACGGGTGACGGGGGTTCCACGGGCTCCGAGGGTTCCGTCGATGGCACGCTCGAAGTCGTCGACCTGTGCAAGGCGTTCGGGGGGCATCGGGCCGTGGACGGGGTGTCGTTCACGCTCCCGCCCGGCGGCTCGCTGGGCATTGTCGGCGAGTCCGGATGTGGCAAGACCACGACGGCGCGCATGCTCGTGGGGCTCGTCTCGCCCGACTCGGGCAGCATTCGCATCGGGGGTCGGGAGCGGGCCGTGCGTACCCGCAACCGGGCCGAACGCCTCGCCCGCGCCCGGGAGATGCAGATGGTGTTCCAGGATCCCTACCTGTCCCTGGATCCGCGCATCGTGGTGCGCGAGTGCATCGACGAGGTGCTGCGCCTGCACTTCGACCTGACCCGGGATCAGCGGACGGCGCGGGTCGACGAATTGCTGGACCAGGTGGGGCTGGGCGAGCGCGAGGCGGGGGCGCTGCCGAAGGCGCTGTCGGGTGGACAGCGCCAACGGGTGGCGATCGCGAGGGCATTGGCCGCCGAGCCGAAGGTGTTGATCCTGGACGAGGCGGTCGCCGCGCTGGACGTGTCCATCCAGGCGCAGATCCTCGACCTCCTGGCCGGGATTCGGCGCGACGCGGGAGTCGGCTTCCTGTTCGTCAGCCACGACCTTGCGGTCGTCCGGCACATCACGGAGGACGTGGTGGTGCTGCGCGGCGGGCGAGTGGTGGAGGCGGGCCGGACGGCCCATGTGCTGACGGATCCGCAGCACGCGTACACGCGGCTGCTGCTCGATTCGGTGCCGCGGGTGGGGTGGGATCCGGCGCGGATCGCCGCGGATCGGCGGGCGTTGGAGCGGGAAGCGGGGGGCTCGTCGGGGGAGTGATCCCCGGTCGACGGAGCCGAACTCGTCGCGGTGCACCCGGCCGCGACGCAAACACAACGAAAGGATGCGAACTTCCCATGTCCGATCACGCCGTCGATGAACTCGCCTACCTGCCCGCGACCGAGGCCCTGCGTCGTTTCCGGGACCGATCCCTGTCGCCCGTGGAACTGATGAACGCGGTGATCGCGCGCGCGGAGGCGGTCGAGCCCGTCGTCAATTGCCTCGCCGAGCGGCTGTACGACGAAGCGCTGTCCGCGGCCCGGGAGGCCGAGGCCCGCTACGCCGGCAAGGGCGACGCGCCACGGCCGTTGGAAGGGCTCGCGGTGGCGACCAAGGAGGAACAGCCGATCGCCGGCCGGATCATCGCCGAGGGCTCGCTGCCCTTCGCGACCGAGATCGCCGAAACGACCCACCCCGTGGTCGAGCGGGTGATGGCGGCCGGCGGCATCGTGCACGCGCGCACCACGACCCCGGAGTTCAGCTGCGCGGCGTTCACCAGCTCGAAGTTGTGGGGCGTGACCCGCAATCCGTGGAACCCGGACTATTCGCCCGGTGGTTCCTCGGGCGGCGCGGGGGCGGCGCTGGCGGCCGGGAGTACGACGCTCGCGACCGGTTCGGACATCGGCGGCTCGATCCGCATCCCCGCCTCGTTCACCGGCACGGTCGGCTACAAGCCGCCCTACGGGCGGGTGCCGGCGCTGCCGCCGTTCAACCTCGACACGTACTGCCACGACGGCCCGATGACCCGCACGGTCGGCGACTGCGTACTGCTCCAGAACGTGATCGCGGGCCCGCATCCGCTCGACGGCGTCGCGCTCAGCCCCAAGCTGATCCTGCCGACCGTGCCGGAGGACGTCGCGGGGCTGCGGGTGGCGCTGTCGATCGGGCTGGGCGACTGGCAGATCGACCCCGAGGTGGAGGCCAACACCCGCGCGGTCGCGGACGCGTTGCGCGAGGCCGGTGCGATCGTCGAGGAGGTGGCGGTCGACATCCGCCGACGCGACGTGATGGACACCGCGATGATCCACTTCGGCGCGATCTTCGGCTCGTGGGTGCGCGGGGTCGCGAACGACTACGGCGATCAACTCAACGCGTACACCCTCAGGTTCGCCGAGGAGACGGTCGCGGCGGCGGACCGGCGCGGACTGCTCTCGGGCCTGGAACGCGAGGCGGCGATCCAGGCCGAGATCGGCGGACTCCTGGACCGATACGACGTGTTGCTGTGCCCGACGGCCGGCATTCCCGCGTTCCTCGCGGACGACGACTACACGTCGACCAAGGTCACGATCAACGACGTCGAGTTGGAGCACTACCTCGAGGCGTCGCTCACGACGGTGTTCAACGTCGCGAGCCGGTGCCCGGTGCTGAGCGTGCCATCGGGGCGGGCGGCGAACGGGGTTCCGACGGGGGTTCAGATCGTCGGGCGGTTCTACGACGACGCGACGGTGTTCCGGGTGGCGGCGGCGGTGGAACGGGTTCGGCCGTGGGACTACGCGGGGGTGGGGACGCCGGGGCGTTGAAGGGGCGCCTGCCCTTCGTCCTCCGAATCGTCTGCCTGGCTCCCGCTTCGTCCTCGTGAGCCTCTTGGCTTCTTCCCTTCCTTCCCCTCCTGCCTCTCCATCGTCTCCTGCCTCTCCATTCTCTCCACCCTCTCCTTCTCCGTTACAGCGCCGGGAGTTCCACATGTCTGCCTTCGCCGATGTCGTTTTCCGAGGTGGTGCGGTCCATACGATCGATGCCGTGCGTCGCCGGGCCACGGCGGTCGCCGTGCGGGATGGGCGGATCGTGGCGGTGGGCCATGATCCGGACGTGCGGGACCTGATCGGGCCGCGTACCGACGTGATCGACCTGGCGGGGCGGGCGTTGGTGCCGGGGTTCCAGGACGCGCACGTACATCCCGCCCTCGCGGGGATGACGCTGATCCGCTGCGATCTGTCCGAAGCCCGGGACGCCGACGCGACGTTCGCGCTGATCCGGGCGTACGCGGCCGATCGGCCCGACGAGGAGTGGATCACCGGCGGCGGGTGGAACATGGAGGCGTTCACCGGCGGCACGCCGAGTCGGCAACAGTTGGACGCGCTCGTATCGGATCGGCCGGCGTTCCTGATCAACGCCGACGGCCACGGCGCATGGGTCAACACCCGTGCGCTCGAACTCGCCGGGCTCGACCGGCACACCCCGGATCCGGCCGACGGGCGGATCGAGCGCGAGCCGGACGGGACGCCGCAGGGCACCCTGCACGAGGGCGCCGCCGCCCTGGTCGGCGACCTGGTACCGGGTCTGGACGCGGCGGACGGCCTGCGCGCGCTACTCGCCGGCCAGGCACGGATGCACTCGGTCGGCGTGACGTCGTGGCAGGACGCGATGGTCGGCTCCGCGCATCCGGGCCTGGATCCGCTGGAGGCCTATCTGACGGCGGCCCGCTCCGGGCAGCTGACCGCACGCGTCGTGGGCGCGCTGTGGTGGGAACGCGATCGCGGTGCCGAGCAGTTGGAGCGCCTGCTGGAGCTCCGCGCGTCCTCGACGGTCGGCCGGTTCACCGCGACGAGCGTGAAGATCATGCAGGACGGCGTCGCGGAAAACTTCACCGCCGCGCTGAACGAGCCGTACTTCGACGGTTGCGGCTGCCACACCGGCAACAGCGGCCTGAGCTTCGTCGACCCGGCCGAACTGCGCGAACACGTCACGCTCCTCGACGCGCACGGGTTCCAGGTGCACGTACACGCGGTCGGCGACCGGGCGGCGCGCGAGGCCCTGAACGGCTTCGCCCAGGCGCTCGCCACCAACGGCCCCGGCGACCGGCGGCACCACATCGCGCACCTCCAGGTGGTCCACCCCGACGACATCCCGCGCTTCGCCGCACTGGGCGTTTCCGCCAACCTTCAGCCCCTGTGGGCCGCCCACGAGGCCCAGATGGACGAGCTGACCATCCCGTTCCTGGGCGACGAACGAGCCGCCTGGCAATACCCCTTCGGCGACCTCCTGCGCTCCGGCGCGACCCTCGCCGCCGGCAGCGACTGGCCGGTGAGCGCTCCCGACCCGATGTGGGGCATCCACACGGCGGTCAACCGAGTGCTGCCCGCGTTCGCCGAGCCATCGGACACGATCTTTCTGCCCGAACAGCGCATCGACCTGACGGCGGCGCTGGCGGCCTACACGGTCGGCACGGCGTACGTGAACCACCGCGACCACGACACCGGCACGATCGAGACCGGCAAACTCGCCGACCTGGTGGTCCTCGACCGCGACCCGTACGCGGCCTCGCCGACCGAAATCGCCGAGGCACGGGTACTGGCCACATTCGTGGAGGGCAAGGCGGTGTATACGGGAGAGGGCCTGTAGGGCCGGGCCGAGGGCGCGAGTGGGCCGGGGCTCGGGTAGTCCTTGTAAAGATTATCCCCGCGCAGATAATCTGCTCTCGACGGCTCGACGGCTCGACGGCTCGACGGCTCGACGGCTCGACGGCTCGACGGCTCGACGGCTCGACGGGCCGCTCGGTTCGTCGGGCCGCTCGGTTTGTCGGCTGGTGTGGTGAGTTGGGTGGACAGCTGTCCACTTGGTTGGTCGGCACGTGCCGTCGGCGGGCTTGTCGATCAGCTGGTCGATCAGCTGATCGATTGCCCGAACGCCCAACGGGCCACCCGTTCGGATGGTCGCGGGCTTGGTCGGGCCGGGCGATGTCCGGCCGGTGGTCCGGTGGTCCGTTCGTTCCCGAACGCCCTCCATCCCTTCGCCCCCACCCCATCCGACCCCACCGCACCGCGCCCGCGCCCACACCCGCGCCCACGGAGGTCCACCATGCCGCTTGCCCCCGACGACAGTCCGGGCTTCCTGCTCTGGCACACCACCCTCCGCTGGCAGCGCACGATGGCGGCCACGCTCGGCCCGCTCGACCTGACCCACCCTCAATTCGTGCTGCTGGCAAGCCTGTGGTGGCTGGAGGGCCAAGGCGTACGCCCCAACCAGCTCGCCCTCGCCAACCACGCGGGCATGGACGTCAAGACCGCCTCCCAGGTCCTCCGCCGCCTGGAAGCCAAGTCCCTCCTGGTCCGGGCCACCGACCCGACCGACACCCGCGCCAAGCTGCTGCACATCACCGACGCGGGCGCCCGCCTGGCCGCCGAAGCCATCGAGGCGGTGGAAGCCGCCGACACCACCTTCTTCGCCACCACCCCGGACCGCCCGGCCCTCCTGGCAGCCCTGCGCCACCTGTCGGCCGGGAACGACGCGTAGCCGGTCGGCCAGGGTTCGAGCCGGTCGGTCGTCGCCGGCCGACGGTCGGCCCGTCGGCCCGCGGCCGGGCCATGGCCGGCCGACCACCCCCGCTGGTCAAGAGCCGACACGATCCGCGATACTGCCGTACGCACAAGCCCCGGTCGATCCGCCGATCGGCACGCACATGATCACGGCTCACGACTCACGGAACGGCGTGGACGCACATTTCCCGGCCCGCTGCCCGAGTTCCTGTCGCGGATATCGCATATCGACCGTTCGACACCGGATCATCAGGTCGTCGGATCACCGGCTCACTCGATATCCGTCGCAGGCCGAGCGAGATCGCCCGCGACCAGGACCAGGCCGTGTAGGGATATCACGGCCGCCACGACCGCGCACTCCCGCCGCCCACTCGGAGATTCCAGAATGCGGAAACTGACACACGGCGAATTCCTGGCGATGCGGAGGTTCGACGCGCTCGACGGCCTGCGCGCCTTTGCCGCCGTGATCGTGATCTTCTTCCACTTCGGCGGTCGGAAGGTCGAATTCCTGTCCGGCTGGATCGGCGTTCACGCGTTCTTCATCATCTCCGGCTTCCTGATCACCACGCTGATGCTGCGCGAGCGGGACAGAACCGGACGGGTATCCCTCCGGAACTTCTACATCCGCCGAATCTTCCGCATCATGCCGCTCTACTACGTGGTGCTTGCGGTAGTCGTCGTGGGAGCCTACAAAAACGGCCGTTCGTGGACCCTGCTGAAAGAGCACCTCCCGAACTACCTGGGCTTCATGAACGAGTACCACCTCCCGGCCGGGGACGTGCCGTACCTCTATTCCTGGACGATCGGAATCGAGCAGAAGTTCTACCTGGTATGGCCGCTCGCGCTCATCCTGGTGAGCTTCGTCTCCAGCCGCCTCCGGATTCCCCTCGCCATCATCGCGATCGGCCTGGTCCTGGTCCCCTACTCGGACACCTGGCGCGGAATGGGCATCCACTACGCGGTCCTGCTCACCGGTGCCCTGCTCGCCCTCATCCTGCACCAGCCGCGCGGATTTGCCCTGTTCAGCCCGCTCACCCACCCCGTGGTCGGTGCAATCGTCGGCGCGGGCTTCGTGACCCTGCACCTGAACCTCAAAAACCTCGTCGAATACTTCGACGACGAACGCCCGGTAGTCCTCCTCTACGGCGTAGCGGTGGCCATTTTCCTCCCCACCCTATTGGCCCCGGGCATCGGCAAGTGGACCCTGTCCCTCCGCCCCCTGGTATTCGTCGGCGAACGCTCCTACGGCCTATATCTGATCCAGGGCCCCGCCGAGATCGCCGTGGTCGCCATGGCCCCCCACCTCCGCCCCGGTACGGTCCTGTTCGCCATCGCCGTAACCCTGGTCGCCCTCTTCGCCGCCGACGCCCTCCACCACCGCCTCGAAAAGCCCATGGTCGAAGTGGGCCGCCGCGTCATCAAATCCCTCGACGCCCGCAAATCCACCCCCACCGACCAGCCCCCGACCACCCCCCACCACACCCCCCAAAATCCCGAACCCCAAATCCCCGCCCACCAATCCACCTAACCGCAACACCCCACCCTCAGCCGGAGAACCGAGCCTCCCGAACGCAACAGCAACCTCGGCCGCTTCGCCGACCCCGAGGGCCACGAATCCACGGCCCAACACCAACAAGCCCCCGCCCAACACAACCGCGGCCATCCTCACGACGGCCCAAGCCCCGACACCCTTTCGCGCGCCCGGCCATTCACCCCAAACAACACACAACCCAAGCCACCAACAACACCCCTCGCCCGCATCCCCTAAGCCCGGCGTGCAACGAGCCGCTCTACGCGACCGACCCTCGAACGGCCCGGGATCCAGAGGTCGGTGCGTATCTCGACCCAACGAGCGGCGCCGAACCACCCACCTGGCACGATGCGTTGGACGACCTGCGCGACAAAGCCGAACCGATCCACGTCGCCCGCCGCGCGGCGTTGCATCGGTCCCACGAAGCCCAGAGCGGGCCCGGAATGCTCACGTGGACCCGACCCGTGGAAGCACTGGGCTACGAGCCCTGCTCGCCCACCATGGCCAACTGGCCGCTGTACGGGGTCCAGCAAGATCCCGGTCGTGAAGTCCGTGGACCGGCACTCGGTTGCCTCGCCGGTCCAGGTCCGTGATCTGCTGACCTCGGTCCCGTACGCCGCCGGCTACAAGCCGGCCGGCGGCCGACGTCCGCGGCCCGTCTTCGCGGCCCTCTACTACGCCGGAACTCGCGCGACTCGATCAACCAGCGCATCTCGGAGGGTCTCGATGACGGCCTCTGACCAGCCAGCGCCCCCGGCCGACGAGCCTCGGACGACCTCCGGGGCTTTCGTCACATCCGGGCCCGGCCGTTGCCGCCGCTCTGCCACCAGACTCGCAAATACGGCGCGTGACCTGCGCAGACGCCTCCAAGATCACCACACATACAACGCACAACCGTCGACCTACACCCGCATCCGGCCGCCCACCCCTGCACGGAAAGCGAGGACCGGCATGAGGCCCCAAAACAAAAACAACAGCTCACGAGTGATCGTGGCTGCTGAGACTGTTCACACTGTGTGCCCCTGGCAGGATTCGAACCTGCGCACACGGCTCCGGAAGGCACTCCGCACACGGCCCTGACCTGCATGTTTAGTCCGCCCCAGGCGTCCGGGGTCGATTGTGGGCGCAGGATGGGCGCGCAGCTGCCACTAGTAGCCTGTGGCCCACGGTCGAAGGGGGCGCGTTCATGGTGGGGGACACGACGGAGTCCGCGGGTTTCGGGTGTGCGGCGTGTTGTGCTGAGGACGCGGTGGTGGCGCGGGCGCACCACGGGAGCCCGGCCGGGGTCCGGGTCGAGAGGATGATTCGGGACGACTCGCATTTCATCGTCTCCGTTCACCGCTGCGGCCTGTGTTCGCAGGCTTTTGTGAGCGTCTTCACCGAGTACGTGGACTGGGTCGCGTCGAGGGACGCGCAGTACCGGACCGTGCTGCCGATCACGGACGCCGAGGCGGACGACCTGATGGCGGGGCGGTTGAGCCCGCACCGGGTCGGGGACCTCGGACACCGCCGCCGCCGTCTGCAGAGCGACTGGCCGAGCGAGACCGACGAGCCGTCCGTGTACTGGGACAGCGGCGTCTTCGAGGTGCGCGAGGGGTACTGACCAGGGCGGCCCCGTGCCGGCTATGCCGGTTGCGCGTCGTCGTTTCGCCGCCGGGCTCGCTGGTCCAGCAGTTGACCGCCCTTACTCGGCTCGCTGGAGCTGCGGGAGAAGGCCCGCCGGGTACCGGGTCCGGCAGGGGCCCGCCGCGTGACCGCCGAAGCGGCCGAGGCAAGGGGCGCCCGTCCTTGGCGCCCTGCCCCCGCCTTTGACGAGTTTTCGTTCAACGTCCGTTTGTGGCGGGTCGCGAAGTCTGCCGGCAAGTCCGCGCCGTGGCGCCTGCGTTGGCGAGTTGCGGGGTAGCCGGCCAACGAGCAGTTCGCCACGCTGCCTCTCGCGGAGAGCCGCCGGTCGGAGCTGTCGCAGGCGATGCGCCGCGGTGAGGCGTTCCACGTCCGCACGGGCCCGCCCGAGTCCGAGTACCGCGCCGCGCAGGCTGCCCAGGTCGCTCGGGATGCCGAAGAGGAGGAGGCGGCGCCGCCAACTCCGGTGGTCCTGCCGGGAGATGCCCTGTGGCCCGCGTTCAGCCGGGCCTATCCAGGGGTGCGGTGGCGGACCCTCGCAGGCAAGAGCCGCGAGGGGATCGCGGACGGGTTGGCCGCCGTCGCCATCGCGATGGTGTCGCCCGATGCACCGGAGCGGCCGGCGCCTCTGGACGTCCGGGCGGTCATGCGGTGGATCGTGGTCCCGGACCACACTCCTGACGACCTGTCCGCCGAACTCTTGCCGGTGTGGGAGTGGTTGGAGAAGAATGCCCTGCCGGTATCGGCTCTGGAGGATCCCGCCGTCGCTCGGGAGGTCCGGTACCGGGTGACGTACAAGCTGGACGGCGGCCCGGCCGGGGCCGAGACGGTCAAGCGGAGACGGCGCGCCCTGCAAGGCGCGGTGGCGTACGCCCGGGAGATCGGGGCCCTGACCGGTGATCCCTTCGCCTGAGGGTGGTCCAAGCTGGGCACGACGATGCGCCCGATCGACCGCCGGTCGCTGCCGAATCCGACGCAGGCTCAGCAGCTGCTGACGACTGTCTCGTACGTCGGTTCGTGGGACCGGATGCGGGGGCGCCGCCTGGTGGCGTTCTTCGCCGTCATGTACTTCGCCGCCCTGCGCCCGGCGGAGGTGGTGGGGCTGAAGGTGGCCGACTGCGAGCTTCCCGAGTCGGGGTGGGGCGTCCTGAAGCTCTGGGAGACGCGTCCGGTGTCGGGCAAGCAGTGGACCGACAGCGGGGCGCGGCACGACAAGCGCGGCTCGAAGGGGAGGGAGCCGGAGACGGATCGTCCGGTGCCCATCCCGCCGGTCCTGGTGGCCATCCTCCGGGCCCATCTTGAGGAGTTCGGCACCGCGAAGGACGGGCGCGTGTTCGGGAACGAGCGGGGCGAACTGGTGGGGACTTCCACGTACTGGCGGGTCTGGCAGGAAGCGCGGGAGTTTGCCCTGCCTCCTGCTCGGGTGCGCTCGATCCTCGCCGAGAAGCCCTACGCCCTCCGGGCCGCAGCCATCACCCGATGGCTGAACGCCGGGGTGCCCGTCGCCGAGGTGGCACGCAGGGCGGGCAACTCGGTGGAGGTTATCCACAAGCGGTACCAGGGGTGCATGGACGGCGGGGAGGAGGCCGCGAACCGGGCGATCGAGCGGGCCCTGGAGGAGCCGGCCACGTAGGCCCGGACCTGGGCGCAGGATGGGCGCGGACACCGCGACACAACGAGAAGCGCCCGGACTCAGTAGGACTGAGGCCGGGCGCTTCGTCGTTGCGTTCTGGCTGGTCAGCGGCCGATTTCTCGTCCTGACCTTTACGTGCCCCTGGCAGGATTCGAACCTGCGCACACGGCTCCGGAGCGGGTGCCAGCAAATCCCCACAACCGCCCTTTGACCAGCACGTTAGCCGCGTCGGGACCCACCCAATCCCAAGATCATTACACGCATGCTGCACAACCATTGAGCTGCCCGCAAGCCCGAGTGGATTCAGGGAAGTTACCGGGACAGCAACCTTCGCTCTGAGCTTGAGGTGAGTGTTTACCTTCGCGTCGATCGGTGGGGCCGGAGCATGGTCAGGGGGCCGTACGCTGCCCGGCGGAGGGGGCCGCAGGCATCCCCACCCGGTTTTGGTTCCCCTCGGCCCCCTGGCCTTGCTCCGGGAGGGGTCCCCGCCGATCGGCGCGAAGGTAAAGACTCGCCTGCGGCGGACCCGCCACACCGTTGATCGCCCGGTTGGGCTGGGGGCTGCGCCGGGACCGGCGGCCACGCCGCACGCCCGGCGCAGCCCCCAGTTTGGCCGGGCGTCGGCACGCGTGACGCGGGCCACTTGATCCATTAGAGCTGAATTCGGCAAGCATCTGCGTACGGGCGTGGGACACGGCCACGGATGCCTGCGTAGGATGAGATCCGCATCATTCTCGAACCCCCTGCCCGTGGGGCCCACTTCAATGGGGCCTTGCGACTCAACACCGGTTAGGGGATGGTGCTATGACGCGTCGTCAGCAACGGCGCCGACAGGAACGGAAGGTCAAGCTTGACTCGTGGGCGCGGCTTTGTGCAGCCGTGCTCTACCTGGTGTGCTTGATCATCCGCTGAAGTAGGGACTCTAGGCCCGGCGTCGGCTAGGCGGTTCTCGAAAGTAGGGAGCCCCGGCCGAGTTAAGGACGACCGGGACACACGCCCTGCTGTAGGTTGCCCGGTCGTGGAGCGCCAACTCCAGGCCGGGCTTTCCTGTGCTACGACCACCTGAGTCTTACTCAAGCACAGAAATGTATATACATTTTTACGTTGCCAGTAGACCCGATCCGTCGTCGGCACGCAAGTGAACATGCGTGGTCCCGTGCCGACTTTGAGGGCCTGGCCGGTCGTCATCAGTGCTTTGTTGTTGATCCTCGTCGAGGCCGGCCTGCGGGCGGCTTGGCCGGTAGCGTCGTCGTGTGGCTACTGACGATGACACTTCCTCGGCTTGGGTCGTTCATGGCGAACGGATCATCTATGACAACGAGTGGATGCGCGTCTTCCTGACGGACGTTGAACTGCCTGATGGGGAGCGGTTTGAGCATCATGTGATCAAGCTGCGGGCGGCGGCGATGACGGTGCTGATCGATGATCAGGATCGGGTGCTGATGATGTGGCGGCATCGGTTCGTGGCGGATCGGTGGGGGTGGGAGATCCCCGGTGGACTGGTGGATGAGGGGGAGGACCCCGAGGAGACGGCGCTGCGGGAGTTGCTGGAGGAGACCGGCTATCGGCCTGCGACCTTCCGGCACGCGGCGCGGTTTCAGCCCATGGTCGGGATGGTCGACTCTTGGCATGACGTGTTCGTGGGGGAGGGGGCTACCCAAATTGCCGAGCCGACTGAGACGACCGAGATGGCGCGGATGGAGTGGGTCCCGCTTGCTGACATCCCGGGCCTGATTGCCAAGGGGCGGATCTGGAACTCGGGTGTGTTGGTGGGGCTGTTGCATGTCTTGGCTACCCGTGGTGGGGCCAAGTTGGACGACGAGGCTTCACAGGCGTTCTGACAGGCGGACCAGGCGGCGGCGGGAGCGGGCTGAGGCGGCTACCGTGCTGAGCTTTTTGGCCTCGTTCCAGTGGATGCGGGCTTCTTCGGTGCGGCCGTGGGCAATCAGGGCTTCGGTCAGGTCGCACCGGAGGCCCGCTTCGGCGCGGGTGAAGCCGCTCATGCCTGCCAGGGCGTTGGTCAGGGTGTCGATGACCTCGGTGTCGCCGAGACGGACCAGGCAGGATCCGCGCCACCTGGCCAAGTGGGTGAGGTTGAGGGCCAGGAAGGGGAGGTCCGGGTCGTTCGGGTCTGCGGGTAGGGCTGCGGCGGCCAGATCCATGGAGTTCATCGATGCGGAGCCGTCGCCCATGGCCGCGTGGGCTTCCGCCTCAGCGCCGTACAGCCAACTCCGGGTCAGGGACGGCAGCCTTGAGCGGCTTTCGCCGTGGGCGTACCGGATGAGCTGCAAGGCGGACTCGGCCTGGCCCAACTCCAGGAGCACGTATGCCTGCTCGGCTGTTGCGAAGGCCAGGATGCTCGGGTCCTCCGCGATGCTCGCCGCGGCCTTCGCGCGCTCGAAGTGCTCCCAGGACTCGTGGAGCGATTCGGTGTCGACTCCCTGCCAGCCGGCCAGAGCGGATGCGTCGGCGAGTACGTGCGCCAGGCCGGCGCGTTGCTTCGGCAGCATGGCGTGCTTGAGCAGCTGATCGACCTGGCTTATGTGGGCGCTCATCTCGTCCGCCACCACGGCGGCACCCAAGCGACGGTCCTTCAGGCGGATGGCGTTGGTCTGGAACCTGAGCAGGGCCAACATCTCGTCGTCGACGGCTCGGGCGCTCTCCAAGCGGGTCATCAGTTCGATCACGCCCGGATCCGGCTTGCCCCACGCGTTCGCGGCTGGCTCGTCGAACGCCATGTCCTCCGGCTCGACTTCGTACACCGCGCACAGGATTGCCTGATAGCGCTCGTCGGGGAGCTGTCGGCCGTTCTCCCAGTCGGAGATGCGCCGTTTCAGACTGTCGTCACTCACCAGCCTGATGCCGCGTCGTGCGGCGATCTCGCGCATCGATCGCATCAGTTGGCGCTGTGTCCACGACCGTTCGTTGCGGACGCGACGCAAACGCTGGGCGTAGAGCGGAAGGACTTGGTTCTCCATCGTCGCCCCCAGGGGGACAGGGGGACGCGTCCCCCTGCTCGGGTTCGTGTCATCTTCCGCCCACTGCACGTTGCGGTCAACTCTGAACGCACGGTAATCACAATCGGATGTCCCGAAGGTGGCGACGCTGTGCGCAACACGATCTTGCAGTCGCTGGAGTGGTTGGCCCGGGCGGCCGACAACCCGCAGCGATGCCTTGAGGAATGGAACACCACCCCGGCGGTCCTGTATCCGTTGAAGATCGGGAAGACGTTCGACCTGGTCACGGTGCACCAACACGTCGGTGAGCGAGTGCTCGCGTTCTACGACCGGGAGCGCATTCCGACCGGTGGTGTGCTCTTCGACCCCCGAGCGACGAAGTTCGGGCTCCTCGTTCACCGCGATACGGATTCGCCTCCACTCACGGTCGCTCTCGCGTGCGAAGCGGTCTACCGCACCCGCTGTGCGGGACTCAGGGGCTATCTCCTGGCTCCCTCGCCCGATGTGGGTCCGACAGAGTGGCGCAAAGCGACGCGATGGCTTCGTCGGCCCGGCCTCCTCGGGATGAATACGTTCCGGCTGGATGCCCTGACCGTGAAGCTCGCCGAAGTGGCCGAAGAAGGCATGGTCTTCCCCATCTCCGACGCGGCGCCGTCGGCGTACTCGTCCCGGTAACCAGCGAGGGAGCGAAACGGTGCGCGATTCGGATGAGCCACACGGCATGGACGACAGCGACGCCTGGTACGTGGCCCGTTCCGCGGTGATGGACCTGCGCGACGTGCTGATCGCGGCCGGTATGGAAGCGGACTTCACGTTTCTGACGGCGGACGTCAACGCCTTCGGGCGGGGGATCGTCAACCTGGGCCGGGTCTCCCCGGCCACCACCCGCCGATTGGCCGCGCTGCTGCGGGCGGCTCGACTGGCCTTGGGGGATGAGGCGTTCGCGACCGAGGGTACGGACGGGGAGCACGACCATGGATGACAAGAAGGATGTTCACGCCGATGTCCTGCGGCCCGGTGTGCCGTATGTCCGAGGCTGGTCCGAAGCGCGGGATGCCGCACGGGAGTTGGCGGAGGAGTTGCGGTTGCTCGGCCTGGCCGACGACTTCGCGTACTTGCAGGGTGACGTGAACATCGTGGGCAAGGGTCACGTCCGCCTCGGCCGGGTGACCAGCGATGCGGCTTCCCGACTCAAGGACGCGCTGACCCTCGGCCTGTGCGTCGAAATCGGGCGTCTGCCATGCGCGGACGAGTCGGCACGCAACGACCGTTCGACCCCGGCCTGACCCAAGCTCGGCCGGAGTCTCCCTTCTCTGTTGGCGCCGGTCGAATAGGAGAACCCCCGCTCACTGAACCTGAGCGGGGGTTCTCGCACGTCCGAAGCCGATTCAGTTCGGTTTTCGGAACTGGGACTTCAGCTTCGGGCGGCCTATGACCTCGATGTAGGCCACGGACTCATGGACCAGATCGATGTTGATCATGGCGTTGTCCTTCTCCCCGAGAAGGCAGAGCGTTCGATGTCCGGGGCCGAAAGCGCCGTCCGGTGCCGGCGCCGTCCTGAAGCTCTGGCAGAAATCGTCCGTGCACTCACACCAGTCGTGGAAGCGCACCATGTGGAGATCGCCGGCCAACGAGTGCTCGGATTCCTCGTGTAGGAGCCTGATCAACTCGATGTAGAACTCCGGGAAGACTTCCGAGAGCGGGCGTGTCTCGCTCACGAGGAGCCGCTGAATCCGTAGGAGATCTCCAGATCGTCACTGGAGATCTTGAACTCCTCCAGAGCGAGCGGCCGGTCGTGCTGATTCGACGCCACCCGCAGGATGTGGAACAGCGGGACACCATCGGTCAGGTGGAGTGACGTGGCCTCGTCGGGGAGCGGCATGCGGCTGCGGACGTTCTCGGTCCAGTGCAGTTCGTGGCCGAGCTGTTCCAGGGCTACGTAGAGCTGCGGGGCCGGCGGGGGAGCGGTGTCGGCGTACGGGGTGTTCTCCAGGACGGAGAAAGGCACGTACGTCCGGTGGGCCTGGCGCAGCCGGCCGTGTTCGGCGGTCTGCAACTCGTCGTAGGTGAACATCGGCTCACCCGGCGGAACGCGAAGCATGTCGGCGAGCGCGAGGGGCGCGTCGGTGCGGGTGGCGGCCGGCTCGTCCTTCGTCGTCCAGCGGATGGCGTCGGCCTCGACGTATCGCCCGTCCCGATCCCGACGGACCCCCCGCGGGCGCGTCGTGTTCGGCCTGGCGTGTGGGGAGCGGACGAACATCCCGCGGCCCATCAACACTTCGACCAGCCCAGCCGCACGAAGCTCCGTGATGCCTTGGCGAACCGTCGGGCGGGATACCCCGAACTCCTTCGCCAACTGCTCCTCACTCGGTAGCGGCTGCCCGGCCGGGAACGTGCCGTCCATGATCCGGTCGCGCAGATAGTCCGCGATCTCGTGGTAGCGGGCCTTCTTACGAGCGGGCTCCATGGCTTTCCTCCCGGTTTGCGATGCGGAGCACGGTTCAGACTTCCTGCTGGCAGCATCCCGCAAGACATGTCGCTTGACAAGACGTACTACGGGTGTGTAACTCTGAAGTCAGCCCGTACTACGGGTTGGCATCCTCTTCGATCGAGGAGATGTCTCGGGACTCGTGATGGGTGATCCGAAATGGCAATCAAGGGTGCGATCCCGGTGGCGTTCGCGGCGGTGTTTCCGTTTGGGGCGTTCGCGAAGTCGGTGGCTCCGGTGGCGGACTTCGAGGCGTCGAAGGGTGGGGCGAAGGTGCAGGCGCGGGACAAGGTGAGCGGGCTGCCGGTGTGGGCGGTGTCGGTGGTCGACGGCGACCCGGACGCGAACGAGTCGACGGTGAAGGTGAAGGTCGCGGCGGACGTGGAGCCGGTGTTGCCGGACACGTTGCCGGGGTTGCCGTTTCGGCCGGTGGAGTTCGACGGGCTGACGGTGACGGCCTACCTCAACCAGTCCACCAACCGCGTGGCGTTCTCCTACCGCGCGTCGGGCCTGCGGGCTCCGGCGGGGCCGCTGAAGAGCGCGATCAAGACGGCGGCGGCCTGACGGTTCGTCGTGTGAGACAGGCGCGGCCCTGGTGCGAGCAGATCTTGGCGGGTTCGTCGCACCGGGGCCGCTCCCCATCCGAACGACCTGGTGATCTTCGAAGGGGTTCTTCCATCATGCATGTGTTTCAGCGGCCTGTCGTGCGGTTCGGGGCCTTACTGCTCGCGGCGTTGTATGTGCTGTTCGAGGTGGTGCGGGCCCGGGGCGGCGTCCTGGCCTCGTCGCTGCTGCTGTTCGTCTACCTGGTGGTCGCGGTCGCGTCTGCCTGGTGGTGGCTGTTCTCGTTCGCGGCTCGGGTGCGGCGGGGGTGGCCGGCGTTGTCGAAGGCGATCGGGGCCTGGCAGCAGGAGCCGGTGTCTCGGATCGATGAGACGTTCGAGTACAGGTTTCCGCGCATTCTGCGTATTCGGCGGCATGAGCTGGGCTTCGACGTGACGGTCTCGTTGTTGCCGGGGCAGACGCCGAAGGATCTTGGCGATCGCGTGGAGGGCATCGCGCACACCTGGGGTGTGTTCCGGGTGGAGGCGTCGTCTCCCGGGCGGGGTGTGGTGCTGCTGCGGGCCTGGTTTGCGGATCCGTTGGCGGAGTCGTTCGAGGCGCCGCCGATGCCTGGGTTGGGCGATGTCGTGAAGCGGGCGGCAGGGCTGGCTGCGGTCAGGTACGGGAAGCCGGCGGCCGATCGGGAGGATCCGTGGCGGCCGGAGTTCGCGGCGGCGGAGATCGGGCGGTGTGACGACGGGTCGCCTTGGCGGCTGCGGTTGCACGGGACTCACGTCTTGGTGGCCGGTGTGACCGGGGCCGGGAAGGGCTCGGTGCTGTGGGGCGTCGTGCGGGCGCTGCTTCCGGCGGCTCGGGTGGGGCTCGTGCAGCTGTGGGCGTGTGATCCGAAGCGGATGGAGTTGTCGTACGGGCGGTCGTTGTTCCGGCGGTACGCCTGTGAGTCGGCGGCGATGGTGGAGCTGCTGGAGGCCGCGGCGGCGGAGATGAATGCGCGGGCGCAGGCGTTCGCGGGTCGGGTTCGTAAGCACGAACCCTCGGCTGCCTGCCCGTTCGTGGTGGTGATCGTGGATGAGCTGGCGTTTCTGACGGCGTATCAACCCGATCGGGATCTCCGGAAGCGGGCGGATGCGGCGATTGCGACGCTGACGAGTCAGGGGCGGTCGGTCGGGTTCTGTGTGATCGGGGCCTTGCAGGATCCGCGCAAGGAGGTCATGAACATCCGGAACCTGTTCCCGGATCGGATCGCGTTGCGGCTGGATGAGCCGAATCAGGTCGACATGGTCTTGGGCAACGGGGCGCGGGATCGGGGTGCGGCGGCCGACCTGATCTCTCCCGATCCGGAGATCGGTGCCGGGGTGGGCTACGTGAAGCGGGAGACCCAGCCCGAACCGGTGCGGGTGCGGGCGGCGTTCGTGTCCGATGAAGCGATCGACGCGATGGTGCGCGAGTACGGCCGGTCCTCCGGTGGCTTCGGGGGTGCGGCGTGAGGAGCGGTGAGTTCGACTCGGACATGGGGCGGGGCGTGACCGTCCTGCGGTGCGTCGCGGACTTCATCGGCTGCCGGCCCACTCTTCCCCCGGCCACCTCGTTGGACATCGGGTGGTCGCCGGTGGATAAGGCGTGGTCGGTGACGATCCACCTGTTCGGCGGGATCGTGCGGGATCTGGAGCGTTGGGCGTCGGCCATGGACGACGTGGTGACCACGCGTTTCGAGGGTCGCAGCGAGTACACGGGGGAGTACACCCGGATCGAGGTCGCGGGCACCGTCCACGGCCACTCCGTGACGGTGTGGACCACGCTCGAAGAGAGCACCCGATGAGTACCCGGGCCGAGCGTGCGCGGATGCCGATGGCTCGTGAGGTCGTGCGGGCCGTGGCGCAGGAACAACGGGGTCTGTGTGCGGCCGATCGCGCTGCGGCGGATCGATGTGGTGACCGGTGAGACGACCGTGGTGGACGTCCCGTGTGGGGCGACGCTGGCGAGCGTGTGCCCGTCCTGTGCGGAGCGCAAGCGGCGGCTGAGGATGGCTCAGTGTCGGGAGGGGTGGCGATTCAGGAGGCCGACGAACCCACCGGCGAACAGCGGGTGCTGGCGGAACTGCGGGCCGACTGGACGAAGAAGCACGACCTGGCGCGCGGCGGCGAACGGGACGATCTTGTCGACGACCTGGCTGCGGTCGACAAGGAGTTGGCCGACTCGGGGGTGCGCGGCAACATCGACCCGGATCCGGTGGCCCGGCGGGTGCGGTCTACCCGGCGGCGTCAGGACGCGCCCGATCTGCCGCGGCGTGAGGTCGACGCGCGGACGGTCGGGAAGGCGTACACCGCACCCGACGGCAAGGTCTTCCGGCCGTCGCTGTTCGTCACCCTGACCCTGCCCTCGTACGGGCGGGTGCGTGGCGACGGGACGCCGGTGAACGCGTCGGCGTACGACTACCGGGCGGCTGCCCGGGATGCGTTGCACTTCTCGAAGCTGGTCGATCGGTTCGTGCAGAACCTGCGGCGCCTGGTCGGCTTCGACGTGCAGTACTTCGCGGCAGTGGAGTATCAGCGGCGGCTGGCTCCGCATATTCACCTTGCGATCCGGGGCACGGTTTCGCGGGCCGAGCTTCGTCAGGTCGTGGCGGCCACCTATCACCAAGTGTGGTGGCCGGCATGTGACGAGCCGGTCTACTCGGCCGACCTTCCGCCGGTCTGGGATCCGGAGGTCGGTGCGTATCTCGACCCGGCCAGCGGCTCCGAACTGCCCATCTGGGATGAGGCGTTGGATGACCTGGCCGACGATGCCCAGCCGATCCACGTCGCCCGGTTCGGGACGCAGGTCGACGCGAAGGGCGTCCTCGTCGGCTCGCCCGATGCGCGGCGCTGCATCGGCTACCTGACCAAGTACCTGAACAAGTCTGCTCACGAGTCCCACGAGGCCCAGAGTGGGGCTCAGAACGCCCACGTGGATCGGCTCGTGGAAGCCCTGCGGTATGAGCCGTGCTCGCCCGCCTGTGCGAACTGGCTGCTGTACGGGGTCCAGCCGAAGAACGCCCGGCCGGGCCTGTTCCCGGGCCGCTGCAAGGCCAAGGCGCACCGCCGGACCCACCTCGGCTACGGCGGGCGGCGCGTACTCGTCTCCCGCAAGTGGTCCGGCAAAACCATGGCCGACCACAAGGCCGAGCGCCGCGCCTGGGTCCTCGACCTGATCGGCGACCCGGCCGACGTATCCGACCCCAACCGCTTCATCTGGCAACGCGTCGGCCGCGACGACCCGGACGTCGCGCCGCTGTCCCACCGACTCCTTCGCGCCGTCGCCGAACGCGTGCGCTGGCGCCGGGCCATGGACGACGCGAAGGCCAGAGCGACCGGGTCGCTCGACAATTGCGCAACCGCACCGCGGGGGAGGGCCGCATGACCAGAAGAAGGACATCTGCCCGAGCCGAACTCATGACGGTGCCGGAAGTCCTCGAAGAACTGTGCGACATCTCTCCCCGGACCTTCTACCGCTGGCGCCAACTGGGCACGGCTCCCGCCTGCATCAAGCTCCCGAACGGTGAACTCCGGATCTCTCGCGACGCGTTCGCGGACTGGCTCGACAGCAGGAGGGAGGAGGCGGCATGACCGAGAAGTCGTATGGGGTGCGGATCTGGGGCGTCTTGCGCAACCAGAGCAGCAAGAAGCCCTCCTACGTCGTGCGTTGGAAGGTCGCGGACTAACGCCAATCCACCACCTTCGGCTCCAAGGGGCTGGCCGACCGGTTCCGTTCCCGCCTGCTCCGGGCTGTGGAGGACGGCGAAGCGTTCAATGTGGAATCAGGTCTTCCGGATTCCATGGAGAAGGCCAAGGCAGCCACATCGCTCTACGCCTTCGCGCTCGCCTATATGGACATGAAGTGGCCCGGTGCGGCGGCGAAGTCGCGCGACAGCATGACGGATGCGCTGGCCACGGCGCTGCCCGCGTTCGTCAAGGACGCCAAGAACCGCCCGGAGCCCACAACCCTCCGCAGGGCCCTTCGGCTCTTCGCGCTTCCACCCACGCGCCGCGAGATCGACCGGCCCAAGGACATCGCCAAGGCCATCACATGGCTCGAAAAGGCATCCCGACCGATCACCGACCTCCAGGACGCCAAGACCGTGCACGGCCTCCTGGACGCGCTCGGCCGCAAGCTCGACGGCACCGCGGCCGGCGCCGAGACCCTGCGGCGCAAGCGGGCGGTTCTGTACAACGTCTTGGACTACGCCGTGGAACTGGACCACCTGCCGGCGAACCCGATCGACCGGATCAAGCGCAAGCGCGTCATGGTCGTGACGTCGGTGGATCGGCGCGCCGTCGCCAACCCTGTCCAGGCCCGCGGGCTCCTGACCGCCGTGACCTACGTCGCCGGCTACAAGCGGGCCGGCGGTCGACGGCTCCAAGCCTTCTTCGCGGTCCTCTATTACGCCGGAACCCGCCCGGCCGAAGCGGTCAATCTCCGCCGGGCCGACTGCAAGCTGCCCGAATCCGGCTGGGGCGAACTCACCCTCCAGGCCACCCGACCCACCGCGGGCAAGACCTGGACCGACAACGGCCAGGCGCACGACGAGCGGGGCCTGAAGCAACGCGCCGACAAGGACACCCGCCCCGTGCCGATCCCGCCGCAACTCGTGGCGATCCTCCGGGCGCACCTCGAAGAGTTCGGCACCTCCGCCGACGGCCGACTCTTCCCAAGTGAGCGCGGCGGCGTGCTCGCCTCCTCCACTTACTCCCGCGTGTGGAAGCAGGCGCGCATGCTCGGGCTGACGGAGGAACAGGTCTCGTCCCCACTCGCGGCCCGGCCGTATGACCTGCGGCACGCCTGCGCGTCCCTGTGGCTGAACTCGGGCGTACCGCCCACGGAGGTCGCCGAACGGCTCGGGCACTCCGTGGACGTCCTGCTCAAGATCTACGCCAAGTGCATCGACGGACAACGAGACATGATCAACAAGCGCATCTCGGACGGCCTCGGTGAACACGGCTGACGGCCCGTCGCCCGACAGGGAGCCCCGGAGCGATCCGGGGCTCTCGCCATGTTCCGAGTCATGTCCGAAGCCACGCCGCGAATACGCCGCACAGACCTCAAATACGTACCGTGACCTGCGGAAACGCGTCCAAGATCATTGCACGTATATTGCACGGCGGCTGTCCTACACCTGCATCCGGCGGCCACTGCCTGCACCCACAGTGAGCATCGCCCCACCACCCCAAAACAAAAACAGCAGCTCACGAGTGATCGTGGCTGCTGAGACTGTTCACGCTGTGTGCCCCTGGCAGGATTCGAACCTGCGCACACGGCTCCGGAGGCCGTTGCTCTATCCCCTGAGCTACAGGGGCTCGGGTGACGTGAACATTACCAGTTCTTCGGGGGCGGTTGCGAAGGGGTTGGGGTTGGGGGTGGGTGGGGTGGGGACGAGATGTGCGGATCGGGCCCCCTCGTGGGTGTGGGGGGCCTAACCTCACTGGCGTGGGCGGGATTGGTGGTGAGGCGGCGCGGGTCCTTGTCGTGGATGACGACGAGGTGATTCGGCAGCTGATCGCGGTCAATCTGCGGCTGGAGGGGTTCGTGGTGAGCACCGCCCGGGATGGGGAGGAGTGTCTGCGGCTCGTGCACGAGGTGCGGCCGGATCTGGTGACGCTCGACGTGGTCATGCCGCATTTGGACGGGATCGGGACGGCTGCGCGGTTGCGGGCGGATCCGCGGACCAAAGGGTTGAAGATTTTGATGATCAGCGCCTGTGCGCAGGACGAGGATTTTTCCCGGGCGCGGGCGGTGGGCGTGGACGGGTATCTGACCAAGCCGTTTCATCCCGAGCAGTTGATTCGCCTCGTGCGGGCGTTGTCGCCGGAACTGTCACCCGAATGACCTACCCCGCCCGCCGGGCGGGTCGGTCGGCGGGTCGCCTACCCTTGTGCGCGTGACCCCCGCAGAGCTTTCGCAGTCAGTGTTGTCCGCGGTTCGTGCCGCCGTCGAGGCGGGCGAGCTCGCCGTTGCCGTGCCCGAGAGCACGACGGTGGAGCGACCGAAGAACCGCGAGCACGGCGACTACGCGACGAACATCGCGCTGCAGCTCGCGAAGCCGGCGAAGCGGGCGCCGCGGGAGATCGCCGAGCTGTTGGCCGCGCGCATCGCGCAGGTGCCCGGTATCGCGAAGGTCGACGTGGCCGGTCCCGGCTTCCTCAACATCACCGTCGACACGGCCGCCCAGGGCGAGCTGGCCCGCGCCATCGTCGAGGCCGGCGCCGACTACGGCAGCAACAACGCGTTCGACGGGCTGAAGATCAACCTCGAATTCGTGTCCGCCAACCCGACCGGGCCGATCCACATCGGCGGGGTGCGCTGGGCCGCCGTCGGCGACTCGCTCGGGCGGATCCTGCGCGCGTCCGGCGCCGACGTCACGACCGAGTACTACATCAACGACGCCGGCGTACAGATCGACAAGTTCGGCAAGTCGCTGATGGCGGCGGCGAACAAGCGGCCCGTGCCCGAGGACGGCTACGTCGGCGCGTACATCAACGACATCGCCGCCGACATCCTCGCCGAGCACCCCGACGTGCTCGGCATGGACGAAGCTCTCCAGGAGAAGATCTTCCGGGCCACCGGACTGCGGCTGATGGTCGCCGAGATCCAGCGCTCGATGGAGAACTTCGGCGCGCACTTCGACGTCTGGTTCTCCGAGACCACACTGCACGCGTCCGGCGCGGTGGAGAAGGCGATCGAGCGGCTGCGCGAGCAGGGCCACGTCTACGACGACAACGGCGCGATCTGGCTGCGCACCACGGACTACGGGGACGACAAGGACCGCGTCCTGATCAAGTCCGACGGCGAGAAGACCTACTTCGCCTCCGACGCCGCGTACTACCTGAACAAGCGCGACCGCGGCAACGAGGTCGCCGTGTACATGCTCGGCGCCGACCACCACGGCTATGTCGGGCGGCTCAAGGCGATCGTGGCCTGCGCGGGCGACGACCCCGAGCACAACATCGAGGTCATCGTCGGCCAGTTCGTGAAGATGATGCGCGCCGGCGAAGAGGTCCGGATGTCCAAGCGCGCGGGCAACATCATCACCATCGACGACGTCGTGGAGTGGATCGGCGTCGACGCCGCGCGCTACTCGCTGGCCCGCTCGTCCACCGACTCCACCATCACCCTCGACATCGACATCCTCACCTCGCACAAGAACGAGAACCCGGTGTTCTACGTTCAGTACGCGCACGCGCGGATGTCCTCCGTCGAGCGCAAGGCGGCCGAACGCGGCATCGTCAAGGGCGAGTTCAAGCCGGAACTGCTCTCCACCGAGTGGGAGTCCGACCTGCTCGGCATGCTCGGCGAGTTCCCGCGCGTGGTCGCCAAGGCCGCCGAGATGCGCGAGCCGCACCACGTCGCGCGCTACCTCGAGCAGTTGGCCGGCACGTACCACCGCTTCTACGACCACTGTCAGATCCTGCCGAAGGGCGAGGAAGCGGTCACCGACCTGACGTACGCCCGAATGTGGCTGGCCGAAGCCGCGAAAACCGTGGTGGCCAACGGCCTCGCCCTCCTGGGGGTGTCCGCCCCCGAGCGCATGTGACGGATCGTCACAACGCAACAGGCGACAGGTCGAAGGCCGGGCGGAAGTACTTGCCCGGCCTTCGGTCGTATCCGCCCCGGCGCACAGACGGACAGCCGCCGACGGACGCCCACCGACACCCGCCGACGGACGCCCACCGACCCCGCCGACGGACACCCCCGACACCCACCGACGCCCTGACTCCAAGGGGAGCACCACGACATGAGCCGCTCCGCCCACCCCGCCGGTCCCCGCCACGCGGACGTCCTGCCCGACGGCGCGCCGCCCGTCGCGCCGGAGGACCTGGCCCTGCTCGACCCGAAGATCTGGCCCACCACCGCCGCGCGCGGGACCGACGGCGTGGTCACCGTCGCCGGCCTGGACGTACGCGACCTGGCCCGCGAGTTCGGCACCCCCGCCTACATCCTGGACGAGGCCGACTTCCGGGCCCGCTGCCGGGACTGGCGCGAGGCGTTCGAGGGCGCCGACGTGTTCTACGCCGGCAAGGCCTTCCTCTGCCGCGCGCTCGTGCGCTGGATCGCCGAGGAGGGCCTGAACCTGGACGTGTGCACCGCCGGCGAACTCGCCATCGCGCTGTCCGCCGGCATGGACCCGGCCCGGATCGCCTTCCACGGCAACAACAAGTCCACCGACGAACTCGACCGCGCCCTGGACGCCGGCGTCGGCCGGATCGTGGTCGACTCCTTCGAGGAGATCAGCCGCCTCGCCTTCCTGGCCGACCGGCGCGGCGTCCGGCAAAAGGTGCTGGTCCGGATCACCGTCGGGGTCGAGGCGCACACCCACGAGTTCATCGCCACCGCGCACGAGGACCAGAAGTTCGGCTTCTCGCTCGCCGACGGGCAGGCCGCCGAGGCGGTGCGCCGGATCCGCAAGCTCGACTCGCTCGAACTGATCGGCCTGCACTCGCACATCGGCTCGCAGATCTTCGACACGGCCGGCTTCGAGGTCGCCGCGCGCCGCGTGGTCGCCCTGTTGGTCGCGGTCCGCGACGAGCACGGGGTCGAACTGCCCGAGATCGACCTCGGCGGCGGCCTCGGCATCGCCTACACCTCCGCCGACGACCCGCAGCAGCCCGCCACCATCGCCGCCTCGCTCCTGGACATCGTGCGCCGCGAGTGCGCGGCGGCCGGCCTGGCCGCGCCCCGGCTCTCGGTCGAACCCGGCCGCGCGATCGCCGGACCGGGCACGTTCACCCTGTACGAGGTGGGCACCATCAAGCCCCTGGAGGGCCTGCGCACCTACGTCAGCGTCGACGGCGGGATGTCGGACAACATCCGCACCGCGCTCTACGACGCCGAGTACACCGTGACGCTCGTCTCCCGGACCAGCGACGCCGCGCCGATGCTCTCGCGCGTGGTCGGCCGACACTGCGAGTCCGGCGACATCGTCGTGCGCGACGCGTACCTGCCCGCGGACCTGGCCCCCGGCGACCTGATCGCGGTGCCCGCCACCGGCGCCTACTGCCGGTCGATGGCGAGCAACTACAACCACGTGACCCGCCCGCCGGTGATCGCGGTACGAGACGGCGAGGCGCGCGTGATCGTGCGCCGCGAGACCGAAGCGGACCTGCTGGCCCTCGACGTCGGCTGAGCGGGACACCTCGTCGGGGGCCGCCGCTCGGCGGCCCCCGCACACGGACGAACATCACGGCAGCAAATCGGCGGGAGAAAATCCCGTCGACACCGAGTCGAGCCGCAAGAATTCCCGTCTCGGATCCTGGACCGCAGCCGGTTCGGGGCCTGATCCGAGCGACACTTGTCGGCACTGCCCGTCGCCGGAAACCCGCCGGGGCGGCAGACTCGGACAACCTTTGTCTTCGAGAAGTGAGGTCGGATGATGCGTACGCAGCCGCTGAAGGTGGCGCTGCTCGGTTGTGGTGTGGTCGGCTCCGAAGTGGCCCGCATCATGACGACGCACGCGACCGACCTCGCCGCCCGGATCGGGGCCCCCATCGAACTCGCCGGCGTGGCCGTCCGCCGGGCCGGGCGCGAGCGCGCGGGCATCGACCCCGGGCTGATCACCACCGACGCCGTCGAACTCGTCAAACGCGACGACATCGACGTGGTGGTCGAGGTGATCGGCGGCATCGAGCCCGCCCGCGGGTTGATCCTGTCCGCGATGGAGCACGGCGCCTCCGTGGTCTCGGCCAACAAGGCCCTGCTCGCCGAGGACGGCTCGACGCTGCACGCCGCCGCCGCGAAACACGGCGTGGACCTCTACTACGAGGCCGCCGTCGCCGGCGCCATCCCGCTCCTGCGCCCGCTGCGCGAGTCGCTGGCCGGCGACAAGGTCGAGCGGGTGCTCGGCATCGTCAACGGCACCACCAACTTCATCCTGGACCGGATGGACTCCACCGGCGCCGGCTTCGCCGAGGCGCTGGACGAGGCCACCGCGCTCGGCTACGCCGAGGCCGACCCGACGGCCGACATCGAGGGCTTCGACGCCGCCGCCAAGGCCGCGATCCTGGCCGGCCTGGCGTTCCACACCCGGGTGACCGCGGCCGATGTGTACCGCGAGGGGATCACCGAGGTCAGCGCCGCCGACGTGGCCTCGGCCAAGGCGATGGACTGCGTGGTGAAACTGCTCGCGATCTGCGAGCGCGGCGCCGACGGACAGAGCGTGAGCGCTCGCGTACACCCCGCGATGATCCCGCGCTCGCACCCGCTCGCGTCGGTGCGCGAGGCGTACAACGCGGTCTTCGTCGAGTCGGAGGCGGCCGGGCAGCTGATGTTCTACGGCCCCGGCGCGGGTGGCGCGCCGACCGCCAGCGCGGTCCTGGGCGACCTGGTCGCGGTCTGCCGCAACAAGCTCTCCGGCGCCACCGGACCCGGTGAATCGGCCTACGCGGCGCTCACCCCGCAGCCGGTGGGCATCGCCCGCACCCGCTACCACCTGAGCCTGGACGTGGCCGACCGCGCCGGCGTCCTGGCCCAGGTCGCCGCGGTCTTCGCCCAGCACGACGTGTCCATCGACACGGTGCGTCAGCAGGGCCGGGACGGGGATGCCACACTCGTGATCGTCACCCATACCGCCACCGACGCCGCGCTCGCGGCGACCGTCGCCGATCTGCGCGGTATGGACATCGTCCGTGACATCGCAGGCATCATGCGGGTCGAAGGGGAGTAGAGGACCGTGAGCGCGCTCAAGGAAGGCGTCCGCACCATGCAATGGCGCGGGGTCATCGAGGAATATCGCGACCGACTGCCGGTCTCGGCGAGCACACCGGTGGTCACCCTGCGTGAGGGTGGCACGCCGCTGGTCCCGGCCCAGGTGCTCTCCGAGCGCACCGGATGTGATGTTCACCTCAAGGTCGAGGGGGCCAACCCGACCGGGTCCTTCAAGGACCGCGGGATGACGATGGCCATCTCCAAGGCCAAGGAGGCGGGTGCCCAGGCGGTCATCTGCGCCTCCACCGGCAATACCTCGGCCTCCGCCGCGGCGTATGCGGTGCGGGCCGGCATGGTGTGCGCCGTGCTCGTCCCGCAGGGCAAGATCGCGCTCGGCAAGATGGGCCAGGCGCTCGTGCACGGCGCGCGCATCCTGCAGGTCGACGGCAACTTCGACGACTGCCTGACCCTCGCCCGCGATCTGGCCGAAAAGTATCCGGTCGCGCTGGTGAACTCGGTCAACCCGGTGCGCATCGAAGGCCAGAAGACCGCCGCCTTCGAGATTGTGGACATGCTCGGCGACGCGCCCGACATCCACGTGCTGCCGGTCGGCAACGCGGGCAACATCACCGCGTACTGGAAGGGCTACAACGAGTACGCCGCCGACGGCCTCGCCGCCCGCCGCCCGCGTATGTGGGGCTACCAGGCGGCCGGTTCGGCGCCGCTGGTCAAGGGCGCGCCGGTGCTCTCGCCGCAGACGATCGCCACCGCGATCCGGATCGGCAACCCCGCCTCGTGGGACCTCGCGATCGCCGCGCGGGACGAATCCGGCGGCCACATAGAGTCGGTGACCGACCGTCAGATCCTGTCGGCGTACCGGCTCCTGGCCGCGCAGGAGGGCGTCTTCGTGGAGCCCGCGTCCGCCGCGAGTGTGGCCGGATTGCTCCAGGCGGCCGAACAGGGCCGGGTCGACCCGGGCCAGCGGATCGTCTGCACGGTCACCGGCAACGGCCTCAAGGACCCCGACTGGGCCGTCGCCGGCGCGCCCAAGCCGGTCGTCGTGCCGATCGACGCCGCCGCCGCGGCCGCGCAACTCGGCCTGGGCTGACCGCACACCGCACCGCGCCGCATCGACCACGACGCGTCGGCCACCCACGAAGGCGGGTGGCCGACGCGCACGCGCGACGCCGACACACGCGCCACAACGACGCGCACGCCACAACGCCACGCGCGCCACGGCGACCCGCACGCGCCACGGCCGACACGCGCGACCACGACCACCACCGACTTCGGTACCGATACGTGTAACGCCCACACAGGCCGAGTCGCACCCGCGAAGCCGATACCCGCGCGGCCGACACTCCCGAAGTCGAATTCCCTCCGAAGCCGCGCGTCCGCGGAATATCCGCCGGGAAAGCCGCCGACCAAGCGTGCGACTCGGGAAAATTCGCACGTCGAGCGACCGGGCGGGACACACCCGAGCGAGCCCCACCACGGCTCCGTCGCGCCATTCGGCGGGCGTACCCGATGCCGCCACCGCCCGGGCGCTCCGCCGACACATCCTCCCGAAGTGCCTGGTCGGCGCCCCGGCCCGACCCGCGCGACGGCCGCCCGGCGCGGCCGTTCGGGCGCGCCGCCGGCAGGAACACCCGATCGGCGCACGACCGACGACAAGATCGAATCAGGTCGGCCCATGATCGAGCGTCGACCGCCCGCGATCCTTTTCGATCCCATTTCCGGTACCAATCCCACGACGCGGTGGTTACGGTGTCCCGCGAGGGAACGCACCTTCGGTAGGCTGATCACCGGACGCGACCTTCCACTCGTTCCGCGGCGCATGCCGCCCGAGTCTCGCGTCTGTTCCTGCCGTTCCGCAGCACCCGCGATTTCCCGAATGCGTCACCGGTTCGGACCGCCCCGCGAAGGTGCCCGGAACTCCACGAGGAGGAGTGTCCACGCGTATGGCCGGCCCCGCATTCCGTGCCGCCCCCGTCCGGGTTCGCATCCCGGCCACGAGCGCCAACCTGGGTCCCGGGTTCGACGCGTTCGGACTCGCGCTCGGACTGTACGACGATGTCGCGATCCGGGTCGCGGACGAGGGCTTGTCGATCGACATCGCAGGTGAGGGCGCCGACGAGCTGTCCCGTGACGAGAACCACCTGGTCGTTCGCGCGGCCCACGCCGCGTTCGAGGCGATGGGCGGCCGTCCGCCCGGCCTGGACGTCGTCTGCGCCAACCGCATCCCGCACGGCCGTGGCCTGGGCTCGTCGGCCGCCGCCATCTGCGCCGGGGTGATCGCCGCCCGGGCGCTGACCATAGGCGGCGCCGAGCGGCTCGACGACGAGGCCGCGCTCGCCCTGGCCACCGAACTCGAAGGCCACCCCGACAACGTCGCGGCGTGTCTGCTCGGCGGCTTCACCATCGCGTGGACCGACGAGGACGGGCCCCGGGCGGTGCGATCGAGCCCCGACCGGGGTATATCTCCCGTCGTGTTCGTACCTTCCACCCCGCTGTCCACCGAGGTCGCGCGCGGTCTGCTGCCGGCCAAGGTGACCCATCGCGACGCCTCGGCGAACGCGGCGCGCGCCGCGCTGCTGGTCACCGCGCTCACCTCGCGGCCCGACCTGCTCTTCGCCGCGACCGAGGATCGACTGCACCAGACATACCGGGCGCCCGCGATGCCGGCGAGCGCCGAATTGATCGACAAGCTGCGCGCACAGGGGATGGCCGCGGTCGTCTCCGGCGCGGGGCCGACCGTACTCGCCCTGGTCACACCGGACCGCGTGGACGAGGCGATCGGCACTGCCGGGCCCGATTGGGTGGTTCGGCAATTGGACGTGGACGGGGCCGGAGCAAGCGTCATGCCACTGGCGTGACCTGCGTACTCGCCGTTCGTTGGCAGTACGCCCGGTAGGTCGGAACCGGACCGGCGGCATACTCGGCGCAGCCGGGCGGCGGGTCGGCGACGACGGTGGATCCGTTCACTCCACTGCACTACCGCAGGAAAAATGGGCTGCGCCGGGGGAGCGATGGGGTGGGGGAATGTCTCTTGGGTCCGGTAGTGTTAGCGTCATCACCGCACCAGATCCCCCGCCCGCACAGGGTTGGGCGCGTTCGGTGCTCTGTGGCCACGATCCTTTGGGAGTTTCCCCTCCTGTCTGTCCTTCGTGACGAACGTGGCTCCCCGATACAGACCGGCGGGACCACCGCGCCGCGTCGAGCTCATCCCGGGGACCCGAGGGCTGTTCCTTCGCAGGAAATCGAGCCCCTACAGGAATACGAGCCCCCACAGGCATACATGAGCCCGATCCTCGCAGTACCGGGCACATTTTCGACGATTCCCGCCATCCGGCGGACCACCGCACCGGACCGCACTGGAAGCGGGACGGACAGCACAACCGGTCGCCGAGCCCCCTCAAGGCCGACGCCCGCTCCAGGGAAGGACCCTTCGTGAGCGACACCACCGAACTCATGGACGCAACGCCGCAGGCCGCGTCCGCCTCGGGTGACGCGGCTGCCACCGCGGACGCCCCCGCTCCCGCCACGCGGCGCCGCCGCTCGACGGGCACCGGCCTCAACGGCATGGTGCTGGCGGAGCTGCAGCAGGTCGCCACCGGTCTCGGCATCAGCGGCACCGGCCGCATGCGCAAGAGCCAGCTGATCGAGGCCATCCAGGCGAAGCAGGGTGGTTCGGACGCCGCTCCCGCCGCCGCTGCCGCCACGAAGCCGGCCCGGGCGACCAGGGCCAAGGCCGCCGCCGCCACCGCGGCGGACAACGGCGCGGCGCCCGCCGAGGCCCCCGCCGTCGCCGCCGAGGCGCCGGCCGCGGAGGCGCCCACCCGGACCCGCCGGGCCGCCCGCACGCGGGTGGCGGTCGAGACCGCCGCGCAGATCGAGATCCCGGAGCAGGCCGCCGCCGAGGCGCCCGCCAACGGGCGTGGGCGGCGTGAGCAGGGCGAGCCGACCGCCGAGGTCGCCGAGACCGGCACGCGCCGTCGTGGCGAGCGCACCGAGCGCGCCGAGCGCCCCGCCGAGGAGCAGGGTGAGCAGCGCGAGGGCGGCGAGCGCGAGGGCCGCCGCGAGCGGCGCGAGCGCGGCCAGAACCGGCGCGACCGCGGCGAGCGGGGCAACGAGCGCGGCGAGCGGGCCGAGCGCGGTGAGCGTGCGGAACGCGGCGAGCGTGGCGACCGCGGCAACGAGCGCGGCGAGCGCGGCAACGACCGCGGCGACCGGGCCGAGCGCGGCGAGCGCGGCAAGCAGCAGCAGCAACAGCAGCAGCAGGACAACGGCCCGCTGGACGACGACGACTTCGAGGGCGGCGGCCGTCGGCGTCGTGGCCGCTACCGCGACCGCAACCGTCGTCGCGGCGGCCGTGAGGGCTTCGAGACCAACGAGCCCGTGCTGGCCGA
This sequence comes from Embleya sp. NPDC059237, assembly GCF_042754105.1. Lineage (NCBI taxonomy): Bacteria > Bacillati > Actinomycetota > Actinomycetes > Kitasatosporales > Streptomycetaceae > Embleya > Embleya sp. NPDC059237. Next base: position 180,324 of record NZ_JBHZAE010000001.1, read on the forward strand.
CGACGACGTCCTGGTCCCCGTCGCGGGCATCCTGGACATCCTCGACAACTACGCCTTCGTGCGGACCTCGGGCTACCTGCCCGGCTCCAACGACGTGTACGTCTCGCTCGCCCAGGTCCGCAAGAACGGCCTGCGCAAGGGTGACGCGATCGTCGGCGCGGTGCGTCAGCCGCGCGACGGCGAGCGTCGGGAGAAGTTCAACGCCCTCGTGCGGCTGGACACGGTCAACGGCATGGAGCCGGAACAGGCGCGCCAGCGCGCCGACTTCAACAAGCTGACCCCCCTGTACCCGCAGGACCGGCTGCGCCTGGAGACCGACTCCAGCGCGCTGACCACGCGGATCATCGACCTCGTGTCGCCGATCGGCAAGGGCCAGCGCGGTCTGATCGTCGCGCCGCCGAAGGCGGGCAAGACGATGGTGCTCCAGGCGATCGCCAACGCGATCACCGTGAACAACCCCGAGTGCCACCTGATGGTCGTGCTCGTGGACGAGCGCCCCGAAGAGGTCACCGACATGCAGCGGTCGGTGAAGGGCGAGGTCATCTCCTCGACCTTCGACCGCCCCGCCGAGGACCACACGATCGTCGCCGAGCTGGCCATCGAGCGGGCCAAGCGCCTGGTCGAGCTGGGCCACGACGTGGTCGTGCTGCTCGACTCGATCACCCGCCTGGGCCGCGCGTACAACCTCGCGGCGCCCGCCTCCGGCCGCATCCTGTCCGGTGGTGTCGACTCGACCGCGCTGTACCCGCCGAAGAAGTTCTTCGGCGCCGCGCGCAACATCGAGAACGGCGGCTCGCTGACCATCCTCGCCACAGCGCTCGTCGAGACCGGCTCGCGCATGGACGAGGTGATCTTCGAGGAGTTCAAGGGCACCGGCAACATGGAGCTCAAGCTCGACCGCAAGCTCGCCGACAAGCGCATCTTCCCGGCGGTGGACGTGGACGCGTCCAGCACCCGCAAGGAAGAGATCCTGATGGCGCACGACGAACTCGCGGTGGTCTGGAAGCTGCGCCGGGTGCTGCACGCGCTCGACCAGCAGCAGGCGATCGAACTGCTCCTGGACAAGATGAAGAAGACCAAGAGCAACGGCGAGTTCCTCATGCAGATCCAGAAGACCACGCCGATGCCGAACGACTAGCAGGGCCCAGGCGTGGGGTCCGGGGGTCGCTCCCGGATCGGCACAGTCAGAAGACCACGCCGATGCCGAACGACTAGCAGGGCCCAGGCGTGGGGTCCGGGGGTCGCTCCCGGATCGGCACAGTCGGAAGACCACGCCGATGCCGAACGACCAGTCGATCCGACTGCTCGTCGTACGTAAGACATGGCAGCGCGTCCGCCGGGAGGGAATGCCGCGACCCCGGTCGTGGTTGGGCGGTACAGACCCTGATTTGGGTCCGGTCGCCCCCTCCTGGCAGACTGCTCTGTCGGCCCCGGTTCACGTGATGCCCATTCGGGCGTACGACCCGGCGCCCTCCCGAACCTCAAGGAGACTCCCGTGAAGCCCGACATCCACCCCGAGTACGTGGAAACCACCGTCACCTGTGGCTGTGGCTCGACGTTCACCACGCACAGCACCGCGACGAGCGGCCAGATCCGCGTCGAGGTCTGTTCGCAGTGTCACCCGTTCTACACGGGGAAGCAGAAGATCCTCGACACGGGCGGCCGGGTGGCGCGCTTCGAGAAGCGTTTCGGTACGCAGCCGGTGGCCGGCAAGAAGTAGCGACCCTGCGGCGCCGGAGGAGCGGTGGGCCTTGTCCAAGGTCCGCCCCGCCCCTCCGGCGCCGTTCGTTTGTCTCCGGAAGCCGTACTCCGGAAGCCGGTCCCGAAATCCCGTCCGGCTCCGGTAGCCCCGTCGTCACCGATCCCGCCGAGTTCGCGGCCACAACCAGAGGAGCCCCCAGTGTTCGAGGCGATGGACGACCTGCTCGCCGAGCACGCCGACCTGGAGCGGCAACTCGCCGACCCGGCCGTGCACACTGACCAGACGCGCGCCCGCACCCTCGGGCGGCGCTACGCCGAACTGGGGCCGATCGTGGATGCCTACCGGCAGTGGTCGAGCGCCGCCGACGACGTCGAGGCGGCCCGCGAACTGGTCGCCGAGGACCCGGACTTCGCCGCCGAGGCGGCCGAGGCCGAGGAGCGCCGCGAGGAGTGCGCGGAGAAGCTGCGCCGACTGCTCGTGCCGCGCGATCCGGCCGACGACAAGGACGTGATCCTGGAGGTCAAGGCGGGCGAGGGCGGCGAGGAATCCGCCCTGTTCGCGGGCGACCTGCTGCGGATGTACCTGCGCTACGCCGAACGCGCGGGCTGGAAGACCGAGATCCTCGAGTCCAACGAGTCCGACCTCGGCGGTTACAAGGACGTTCAGGTCGCGGTGAAGACCAAGGGCAACCCCGCGCCCGGCGAGGGCGTCTACGCCCGGCTGAAGTTCGAGGGCGGCGTGCACCGCGTGCAGCGGGTCCCCGCCACCGAGTCGCAGGGCCGCATCCACACCTCGGCGGCCGGCGTCCTGGTCCTGCCCGAGGCGGAGGACGTCGAGGTCGAGATCAACGCCAACGATCTGCGCATCGACGTGTACCGCTCGTCCGGTCCCGGCGGCCAGTCGGTCAACACCACCGACTCCGCGGTGCGCATCACGCACCTGCCCACCGGCATCGTGGTCTCCTGCCAGAACGAGAAGAGCCAGCTCCAGAACAAGGAGTCGGCCATGCGCATCCTGCGCGCGCGGATGCTCGCCGCGGCCCAGGAGGAGGCCGACAAGGAAGCCTCCGATGTGCGTCGCAGCCAGGTCCGCACGGTGGACCGCTCCGAGCGCATCCGGACGTACAACTTCGCGGAAAACCGGATTTCCGACCACCGCGTGGGCTACAAGGCGTACAACCTGGACCAGGTGCTCGACGGCGATCTGGATCCGGTCATCCAGGCGTGTGTGGACGCCGACATGGCCGCCCGGCTCGCCCACCAATAACGGAGACGAGATGAATCTGCTGCTCGCCGAGGTGGCCCAGGCCACCCTGCGACTGGCCGACGCGGGCGTTCCCTCTCCGCGCTTCGATGCCGAGGAACTGGCGGCGTACGTGCACGGCGTCAAGCGCGGCGCCCTGCACACGGTTGCCGACGGGGACTTCGACGCGCGGTTCTGGGAGGCCGTCGCGCGCCGCGAGGCCCGCGAGCCGCTGCAGCACATCACCGGGCGCGCCTTCTTCCGCTACCTCGAACTCGAGGTGGGTCCGGGCGTGTTCGTACCCCGCCCGGAGACCGAGGTGGTGGTCGGGTGGGCGATAGACGCGCTGCGCGCGATGGACGTGGCCGAGCCGCTCGTGGTGGACCTGTGCACCGGCTCCGGCGCGATCGCGCTCGCGGTCGCGCAGGAGGTGCCGCGCTCCGTGGTGCACGCGGTCGAGCTGGACCCGGGCGCCTATGCCTACGCCGAACGCAACGCGAGCGGGTCGCGGGTGATCCTGCACCGGGGCGACGCGCTCTCGGCGCTGCCGCTGCTGGACGGCACGGTCGACCTGGTGATCAGCAATCCGCCCTACGTGCCGCTGGAGGAGCGGGACGAGATGGCGCCCGAGGCGCGCGACCACGATCCGGAGCTGGCGCTGTTCTCCGGGCCGGACGGGCTCGACTTCATCCGGGTCCTGGCCAAGACCGCCTACCGCCTGTTGCGGCCCGCGGGGCTCGTGGTGGTCGAGCACGCGGACACCCAGGGCGGCGCGGTGCCGTGGATCTTCAACGAGGAGGCCGGCTGGGTGGACGCGGCCGACCACCGCGACCTGACCAACCGCCCCCGCTTCACCACCGCGCGCAAGGAAGGCGCGTGAACCGCGCGCCCCGCCCGGCGGCCGGACCCGCGCGGCCCGCATCACCCGCAGCACCCGTATTGCCCGCATCACTCGTACCCCCCGCTTCGCCCGTACCGTCTGTACCGTTTCTGGAGGTAAGTGCCCGATGAGCCGACGCTACGACTGCTCCGACGCGATGGACCGCGGGCTCGGGCTGCGGGAGGCGACCGGGTCGATCAAGCGCGGTGATCTGGTCGTGCTGCCGACGGACACCCTGTACGGCATCGGCGCGGACGCCTTCACCCCGCACGCGGTGCACGCGCTCCTGGACGCCAAGGGCCGCGGTCGCAACATGCCCTCGCCCGTCCTGGTCGGCTCGCCCAACACGCTGCACGGGCTGGTCACCGGCTTCCCCGAGGTCGGGTGGGAACTGGTCGACGCGTTCTGGCCGGGCGCACTGACCATCGTGGCCTTCCACCAGCCGTCGCTGATGTGGGATCTGGGCGATACGCGCGGCACGGTCGCGGTGCGTATGCCGCTGCACCCGGTGGCGATCGAGCTGTTGACCGAGACCGGGCCGATGGCGGTCAGCAGCGCGAACCGTTCCGGCAACCCGGCGGCGACCACGGTCGACGAGGCCGAGGCGCAGCTCGGCGATTCGGTGTCGGTGTACCTGGACGGCGGCAGTTGCCCCTCCACCGCGCCGTCCTCGATCGTCGATCTGACCGCCGGCCGCCCCCGGCTGCTGCGTGAGGGTGCCCTGTCGTTGGAGACGTTGCGCGAGGTCGTTCCCGACCTGGAGGGCGTGAATTGACCGCGCCCCCTCCGGTCGGCCGGCCCCTCGGGCACACCTACGGGCCCTACGGCTCCGCGGCCGACTCGTTCCGGATCCTGTTCGTGTGCACGGGGAGCATCTGCCGCTCCCCGATCGCCGAACGGCTGGCGCGGCTCGGCCTGCAGCGCCGGCTCGCCGCGGACGACGCGGTGCGGCTGAGCGTGCAGAGCGCCGGGACCTGGGGCCACGAGGGCGCCCCGATGGAGCCGCACGCGGCCGAGGTGCTGCTCGAATACGGCGCCGACCCGGGCGACTTCCACGGGCGCGAGCTGCTCGACGAACATGTCGCCGAGGCGGACCTGGTGCTCACCGCGACCCTGGACCATCGCGCGCACGTGGTGTCCATGGGGCACGCGTCGGGCCTGCGTACCTTCACGCTGAAGGAGTTCACCCGGCTGGTCGCGGTGCTGGAACGGGCCCCCTACCCCGAGCGCGACCTGGTCCAGCGCGGGCGTTCGCTCGTGCGGGCCGCCGCGGCGCTGCGCGGGCGGTTGGCCGCGCCCGATCCGGAGTGGGACGAGGTGGCCGATCCGTACGGCGCGCCGCTGAGCGTGTTCCGGGCCTGCGCCTCCGACATCGGCTCGGCGCTGGACCCGGTGCTGACCGCGCTCACCGGGCACCCCGCGCACACGCACTGACCGGCGCGCCCCCACGGGCCCCGGAGCGTTCGCGCGCACGGCCCGACAACGGCGCGGAATCGCCCCCGGAAGGCCCTGTCCGTGTCCGGACCCCCGCCCTATCGTGGAGAGGTCCCTGCGGCCTTGAGGAGCGATGCCATGGGCACTCCCGACGCCTCGTCAACTCCCTTCTGGGGACCGGACTTCCTCGCGCTGCGGCGAGAGGATCCGGAGATCGCCGAGGTGTTGCTCGGCGAGTTGGCCCGGCAGCGCGGCGGCCTCCAGTTGATCGCCGGGGAGAACTTCACCTCCCCGGCCGTGCTCGCCGCGCTGGGCAGCACGCTCGCGAACAAGTACGCCGAGGGTTATCCCGGGCGGCGCTACTTCGGCGGCTGCGCCGAGGCGGACCGGGCCGAGCGGCTCGCAGTGGGCCGGGCGCTGGCCCTGTTCGGCGCGGAACACGCCAACGTGCAGCCGCACTCGGGTACCGCCGCGAACCTGGCGGTGTACGCGGCGCTGCTGAGCCCGGGCGAGACGATCCTGGCCATGTCGCTGCCGCACGGCGGGCATCTGACCCACGGCTCGCGGGTGAACTTCTCCGGTCGTTGGTTCCACGCGGTGGCCTACGGGGTCCGCGAGGGCGACGAGCGGATCGACTACGAGCAGGTCCGGGACCTGGCCCGGGCGCATCGGCCCCGGCTGATCGTGTGCGGTGCGAGCGGGTATCCGCGCCTGGTCGACTTCGCCGCCTTCCGCCGCATCGCCGACGAGGTGGGCGCCTACCTGATGGTGGACGCGGCGCACTTCGCGGGACTGGTCGCGGGCGACGCGACGGCCTCGCCGATCCCCTGGGCCGACGTGGTCACCGCGACCACGCACAAGGTGCTGCGCGGGCCGCGCGGCGGGCTGATCCTGTGCCGCGAGGAGTTCGCCGAGCGGATCGACCGCGCGGTCTTCCCGTTCAGCCAGGGCGGCCCGCACATGCACGCGGTGGCCGCGAAGGCGGTCGCGCTGCGCGAGGCGGGCACCCCGGCGTACCGCGCCTACGCGCGCCGGGTGGTGGCCAACGCGCAGGCCCTGGCACAGGGTCTGCAGGCCGAAGGGTTGCGGCCGGTCACCGGCGGCACCGACACCCACATGGCGCTGCTGGACCTGCGGGGGATCGGGGTGAGCGGTCGGGACGCGGAGCGCCGCTGCGAGCGGGCCGGGATCACCCTGAACAAGAACGCGATCCCGTTCGACCCGGCCAAGCCGATGATCGCGTCCGGGATCCGGGTCGGCACGGCCGCGGTGACCACGCAGGGGATGACCGAGACGGACATGAAGGAGATCGCCCTGCTTCTGGGTCGGGCGGTGCGCGAGGACGATCCGGCGGTCCTGGGCGAGGTGCGGGCGGCGGTCGGCGAGCTGGTGGCCACACATCCGGCCTACCCGGGGCGGTGAGAGCCGGCGGGAGTGTTCACGCCGGCGGGCCCGATGAGACCTATGCGACCGACGGGCCGCAATCGCCCTCCGGGGTGGCTGGGATCAGGGTGTTTGTGGTTACGTGTGGGGCGACGGGCCGGTGGTGGCGCCACCGAGCTTGGTGCGATCGTCCCTCGCCGGTGCAGGTTCGGCGATTCTCCCGGTGAGCGGCGGCACGTCTAGTCTGATGCCCGTGCTGCCGCTGGGATGTGCCGAAGCCGGGGACGGTTGAGTCTTGCGCGAATACCTGCTCACGCTGTTCGTCGCCGCCGCGGTGACCTACCTGCTGACGGGCGCCGTCCGCCGCTTCGCGATCGCCGCCGGGGCGATGCCCGAGATCCGTGCGCGCGACGTGCACAAGGAGCCGACGCCGCGCCTGGGTGGGTTGGCGATGTTCGGCGGATTGTGCGCGGGCCTGCTGATGGCCCGGCATCTGCCGGTGCTCTCCGAGGTGTTCACCGCCTCGACCGACGTGCAGGCGCTGCTGTCCGGGTGCGCGCTGATCTCGGTGCTCGGGGTGATCGACGACAAGTGGGGCGTCGACGCGATCATCAAGCTGCTCGGCCAGGCGCTTGCCGCGGGCGTGATGGTCTGGCAGGGCATCGTGATCCTGTGGTTGCCGATCCCCGGCTACGGCCCGGTCAGCCTGACGCCGACCCAGGGCACGCTGCTGACCATCGGGATAGTGGTCATCACGATCAACGCGGTGAACTTCGTGGACGGCCTGGACGGCCTCGCGGCCGGGATGGTGTGCATCGCCGCACTCGCGTTCTTCGGATATTCGTACCGCTTGTGGTTCGGTTACGGTGTGTCGTCGGCCGCGGCACCGACGCTGTTCAGCGCGCTGTTGATCGGTATGTGTGTCGGCTTCCTGCCGCACAACCTGCATCCGGCGCGCATCTTCATGGGGGACTCGGGGTCGATGCTGATCGGCCTGATGCTCGCCGCGTCGGCGGTCACCCTCACCGGGCGGATCGACCCGGAGGCGATCACCGCGCAAAACGGCGGTTCGATGGCCTTCACCACGCACAAGCTGGTCCCCGTCTACATCCCGCTGGTGTTGCCGTTCGCGGTGCTGATAGTGCCGCTGATGGACCTGGTGATGGCGGTCGGCCGGCGCGGCTGGGCCGGGCGCTCGCCGTTCGCGGCGGACAAGGGACACCTGCACCACCGGCTCCTGGAGATCGGCCACTCGCACAGTCGCGCGGTGCTGATCATGTACTTCTGGTCCGGGCTGATCGCGTCGTTCACGGTGCTCATCTCGGTGCGGCCGGAACGGCGTCCGATCGTCTACGCGGGACTGGGGCTGATCGCCATCGGCCTGGTGTTCCTGATGCTCCCGCGGTTCAAGCCGCACGTGCCGACGGAGCTGCACAACGTGGTTCCGCCACGCTATCGGCGGCTCCGGCGCGGGAGGCGCGGCGCGAACGTTCCGGTCGACACGATGGTTCCCGGCGAATCAGACGGCGTACGGCTGAACGGAGCAACCGCCACACCCGCAACAGAGTCCTCGACAAATCCCACGGACCCCTCCCGACCTGCGCATTTGCCTGCGGGAAGAGGGGCGCGAAAGGGTGGGGCAGGGCTGTGAGCTTGTACACACGAACGGGTAAAGCTCTGCTCAAATAGTTTGTGATATCGTTCACGAACCAGGATCAATGGCCGATGAACCCCCAGCAACGAGGGTTCTGGTCCTTCACGGCCAATCCCGAGCGTTGCGTCGCCCCGAGCCCTGCTCGGACGACTGATCCGCCCCCTGCCCCCCACTGATGCCGGAGTCACCGACATGCAGGCCAACGACGTCCGCCTTCTCCGTGGTTCGGTCGTGCCCACGACCGCGGCCGGAGTGATCGCGGCAGTCGCGGCTTTGCTCGCGGCCGGTGGCAAAGGACTTCTCGGCGCGGTGTTCGCCACCGTCGTCGTCCTGGCCTTCTTCGTGATCGGCCAGGTCGCGATCGGTCGGATCTCGCGCGACAACCCCATGATGATGATGAACATGGCGTTGTTCACCTACATCGTGCAGATCCTGCTCCTGGGGTTGGTTCTGTTCCTGTTCAAGGACACCGAGGCGTTCGACACGAAGGTGTTCGGGCTCACCATCCTCGGGGCCACGCTGGTCTGGGTCGCCTCGCAGGTGTGGGTCTTCACCCGGCTGAAGATCGCCTATGTCGAACCGGATGGAGAGCGATGACATACGCACAGCGCCCTTCCGGGCCGGCGCGGTGTTCAGCCTCGCCGCCGGTACTGCTAATGTCCGGGGCGTCATGAGCGAGAGAGGCCCCCGTCCACCGGACCGAGAGAATCGGGCGATGGACGGTGCCGCATGGTCGAGTGTCGGTTATCTGCTGAGCGGCATGCTCATCTACGGCGGCATCGGCTGGCTGATCGACCGGTGGACCGGCCACTCCGCACTGTTCCTGCCGATCGGCCTGGTCGTCGGAATCGCTCTGGCCCTTGTTCTGGTCTTTGTCCGCCACGGCAGGTCCTCCTGACCGGGCCCTGTTGCGTGCCGCTCCGTGGCCCCTCGCCACGCCGACACATCGAGGTAGCCGAAAACATGCTTCACGACGAAGGAGTCGGTGGTGACTGCTGACGTCCAGACGCTCGCCAGCGAGAGCGGATGTCACCTGTTCTCCGGGTGCGGCTTCCCCTCGCCCGGGCTGAACGTCTTCGAGTTCAAGCCGATCTTCTCCATCGGGGCCTTCGACTTCACGAAGCCGATGTTGCTCGCGCTCATCTCGATGCTGCTGGTGATCGGCTTCTTCTGGAGCGCGTTCGCCAAGCCCAAGATGGTGCCGCGCGGCGCGCAGAACGTCGGCGAGTTGGGCTACCTGTTCGTTCGCGACAACATCTCGCGGGAAACGATCGGCAAGAAGGGCGACCCCTACGTCCCCTTCCTGTTCTCGATCTTCTTCTTCGTCTGGGTCATGAACGTGATGGCGATCATCCCGTTCGCCCAGTTCCCCGCGACCTCGCGCATCGCCTTCCCGGCATCGATCGTCGGCATCGTGTGGGTGACCTACCTGGTCCTCGGCATCAAGAACCAGGGCTTCGTCGGTTACTTCAAGAACATGATGTTCCCGCCCGGTCTGCCGAAGGCGATCTACTTCCTCCTCGCCCCGATCGAGCTGCTGCAGGGTCTGATCACCCGGCCGTTCACGATGGCGGTCCGACTGTTCGCGAACATGTTCGCCGGACACATGCTGATCGTGACGTTCAGCGTCGGCGCCTGGTATCTGCTCGGCTTCCACATCGGGGCGCTCTACTCGGCCACCTCGTTCCTCGTGGTCGTCGTGCTGACCGCGTTCGAGCTGATGATCCAGGCGCTGCAGGCGTACATCATCACGCTGCTCGCGGCGTCCTACATCTCGACGTCGCTCGAAGCCGAGCACTGAGAGACCCGCAGACCTTTCTCTCCTCGACCGTCGTCCGGTGGATCGTCCATCGGCCTCGAAAAAAGGATCAGTTCCCATGATGAACCTCGCCGCCGACGGCGTTTCTGGCAGCCTCGGTTCCATCGGTTACGGCCTCGCCGCGATCGGCCCCGGCATCGGTATCGGCATCATCTTCGGTAACGGTGTCCAGGCGATGGCCCGTCAGCCCGAGGCCGCCGGCCTGGTTCGCCAGAACATGCTGCTCGGCTTCGCCCTCGCCGAGGCGCTCGCCCTCATCGGCGTCGTCATGCCGTTCGTCTACGGCACCTGATCAACCCGCTACGGACGGAAGGTCCTCACACCGTGATTGACTTCGCCAACAGCGAGGAGAAGATGAACCCTCTTCTCCCGCCGCTCGACGAGATCATCATCGGTGGCGTGGCGTTCCTCATCGTTTTCGGTTTCCTGTGGAAGGTTCTCCTTCCCAAGATCGCGAAGACGCTGGCGGACCGTACGGACGCCATCGAGGGCGGTCTCAAGCGCGCCGAAGAGGCGCAGGCCGAGGCCCAGGCCGAGTTGGAGCGCTACCGCACCCAGCTCGCCGAAGCCCGTCGCGAGGCCGGTCGCCTCACCGAGGACGCCCGCGAGCAGGGTGCCGTCGCCATCGCGGAGATGCGCGCCGAGGGCCAGCGGATCAAGGACGAGATCGTCACCGCCGGCCACACCCAGATCGAGGCCGACCGCAACCAGGCCCAGAACGCGCTGCGTCAGGACGTCGGCAAGCTCGCCGTCTCCCTCGCGTCGCGCATCGTCGGGGAGTCGCTCGAGGACGAGGCGCGTCAGCGTCGGGTCGTCGACCGCTTCCTGGAGGAGCTGGAAGTCAAGGCTTCCGCCGGAGCGAGCTCGGAGAAGGTGCGCTGATGCAGGGCGCCAGCAGGGAATCCCTCGCCGCGGCTCGTGAGCGCCTGGACGCGCTCGCGACCGCGACCGGTACCGACATGGTCGCGTTGGCCCAGGAACTCCACTCCGTGGTGATCCTGCTCGACAAGAACGTGTCGCTGCGTCGGGTCCTCACCGACTCGACGCGCTCCGGGGAGGCCCGCGCGGCCTTCCTGGCAGAGCTTCTGTCCGGTCAGATCTCCGGAACCGCGGCGGATCTGCTCGGCGGACTCGTGCGTACGCGCTGGTCGCGGCCGACCGACCTGGTCGACACGATCGCCGAACTCTCGGTGTCCGCCGAGCTGATCGCCGCAGAGCGTGACGGCAGGCTCGACGAGCTGGAGGACGAGCTCTTTCGTTTCGGCCGGATCGTGGCGGGCGAGCGCGAACTGCGCTCGACCCTGACCGACCCGGGCGTGGCGAACGAGCGCAAGGCGGAGCTGGTCTCCGGTCTGCTGGAGGGTCGGGCCCAGCCCGTCACCCGGCGACTGGTCGCCAGGCTTGTCGCACACCCGCGCAGCCGTAATCTTGAACACGGGCTCGAGTCGTACGCGCGCCTCGCCGCCGATCGCCGGCGTCGCATGGTCGCGTTGGTCACGGTCGCCCTGCCCCTCACCGAGGAGCAGCGCACCCGTCTGGCCGCGGCGCTGGGCCGGATGTACGGCCGCGAGATCCACCTCAACGTGGAAATCGATGCCGACGTCATCGGCGGGGTCCGCGTGGAGATCGGTGACGACGTCATCGACGGCACCGTGACCACACGTCTCGAAGAGGCGGGCCGACGGCTCGCCGGTTGAGACACCGGACGACAGGGGTGTCGTCGACCATCCGGGAAAACCCCCGGACCGGACCGGCGATCCCCACAGCAGCACCGCGGTTCCGTACGACAAGCGACGGACAGCGGACCGTTAACCCCACCACCTAGGAGAGCAGGGACACCAGATGGCGGAGCTCACGATCCGGCCGGAGGAGATCCGGGACGCGCTGGAGCGCTTCGTCGCCTCGTACGAGCCGGAGACTGCCGCGCGCGAAGAGGTCGGTACCGTCACCGAGGCGTACGACGGCATCGCCAAGGTCGAGGGCCTGCCCTCGGTCATGACGAACGAGCTGCTCAAGTTCGAGGACGGCACCCTCGGTCTGGCGCAGAACCTCGACGTCCGCGAGATCGGTGTCGTCATCCTCGGTGACTTCAGCGGTATCGAAGAGGGCCAGAAGGTCCGTCGTACGGGCGAGGTTTTGTCGGTTCCGATCGGTGACGGCTACCTGGGTCGCGTCGTCGACCCGCTGGGCCAGCCGATCGACGGCCAGGGCGAGATCGAGTCCGAGGGCCGTCGTGCCCTGGAACTGCAGGCCCCCGGCGTCATGATGCGCAAGTCGGTCCACGAGCCGATGCAGACCGGCATCAAGGCGATCGACGCGATGACCCCGATCGGCCGCGGCCAGCGTCAGCTGATCATCGGCGACCGGCAGACCGGCAAGACCGCGGTGTGCCTGGACACGATCATCAACCAGCGCGACAACTGGCGCTCGGGCGACCCGAAGAAGCAGGTTCGCTGCATCTACGTCGCGATCGGCCAGAAGGGCACGACCATCGCGTCCGTGCGCCGCTCGCTCGAAGAGGCCGGCGCGCTGGAGTACACCACGATCGTCGCCGCCCCGGCCTCCGACCCGGCCGGCTTCAAGTACCTCGCCCCGTACACCGGTTCGGCCATCGGCCAGCACTGGATGTACCAGGGCAAGCACGTGCTCATCGTGTTCGACGACCTGTCGAAGCAGGCCGAGGCGTACCGCGCCGTGTCCCTGCTGCTTCGTCGTCCGCCGGGGCGCGAGGCCTACCCCGGTGACGTCTTCTACCTGCACTCGCGTCTGCTCGAGCGTTGCGCGAAGCTCTCGGACGAGCTCGGCGGCGGTTCGATGACCGGTCTGCCGATCATCGAGACCAAGGCCAACGACGTGTCGGCGTACATCCCGACCAACGTCATCTCGATCACCGACGGCCAGTGCTTCCTGGAGTCCGACCTGTTCCTGCAGGGCGTGCGCCCCGCGGTCAACGTCGGTATCTCGGTCTCGCGAGTCGGTGGCTCGGCGCAGATCAAGGCGATGAAGAGCGTCGCGGGTCGACTCCGCGTCGACCTGGCCCAGTACCGCGAGCTGGAGGCGTTCGCGTCCTTCGGTTCCGACCTGGATGCCACCTCCAAGGCTTCGCTCCAGCGTGGTGCGCGCATGGTCGAACTGCTCAAGCAGGGTCAGTTCGAGCCGTTCGCGATCGAGCTCCAGGTCGTCTCGATCTGGGCCGGTACCACCGGCAAGCTGGACGAGGTGCCGGTGCAGGACATCCGCCGCTTCGAGAAGGAGCTGCACGACTACCTGCAGCACAAGCACGCGGGCCTGCTGACCGGGATCGTCGAGACCGGCAAGCTGGAAGACGACACCGTGATGGCGCTCACCGACGCGGTGGACTCCTTCAAGCAGACGTTCACCAAGTTCGACGGCGAGCCGTTGATCCAGGACGTGGCGCCTGCCGGTCTGACGAAGGAAGACGTCGGCCAGGAGAAGATCACCCGTCACGTGGCCAAGTCCGAGTAAAGAACGGAGAACCCTGACCAATGGGAGCCCAGCTTCGGGTCTACCGGCGTCGGATCCGTTCCGTGTCGGCGACCAAGAAGATCACGCGCGCCCAGGAGCTCATCGCGGCGTCGCGGATCGTGAAGGCGCAGCAGCGCGTCGCGGCCTCCAAGCCGTACGCCGACGAGCTGACGCGCGCCGTTTCCGCGGTCGCCACCTTCTCCAGCACGCAGCACCCGCTGACCACCTCGGTGGAGCGGCCCACCCGGGCCGCGGTGCTGCTGGTTACCAGTGACCGCGGTTTCGCGGGCGGCTACAACTCGAATGCCATCAAGGCCACCGAGCAGCTGGTCAAGCTGCTCGAGGACGAGGGCAAGACGGTCGACCGCTACGTGATCGGGGCCAAGGGCATCGGATTCTTCCAGTTCCGCGATGTGGACCTGGCCGGGCAGTGGAAGGGATTCTCCGACCGCCCCGAGTACTCCGACGCCAAGAAGGTGGCAGGTGAGCTGATCGACGCGTTCGTGACGCCCACCGACGAGGGCGGTGTGGACGAGATTCACCTCGTCAGCACCGAGTTCGTCTCCATGCTCACGCAGAACCCGGTCGCGGTGCGGGTGCTCCCGTTGGCGGTCGAGGAGACGGACGAGCCGCCGGCCGGCGGTCCCTTCCCGCTCTACGACTTCGAGCCCTCGGCCGAGGGTGTTCTCGACGCACTGCTGCCGCGGTACGTGGAAAGTCGCATCTTCAACGCCCTGTTGCAGTCCGCCGCTTCCGAGCACGCGGCCCGCCGGCGGGCGATGAAGTCGGCGACCGAGAACGCCGAAGACCTCATCCGGACCCTCTCTCGACTGGCGAACAATGCCCGCCAGGCCGAGATCACCCAGGAAATCAGCGAGATCGTCGGTGGCGCCAACGCCTTGGCCGACGCGACCGCGGGGAGTGATTAGACATCATGACTGCCACTGTTGAGACGGCCGCTGCCACGGGCCGCGTCGCCCGCGTCATCGGCCCGGTCGTCGACGTGGAGTTCCCCGTCGACGCGATGCCGGATATGTACAACGCGCTGCACGTCGACCTGGACCTCGAGGGCCAGGGCGAGGGGGAGGGCAAGACCACGCTCACCCTCGAGGTCGAGCAGCACCTTGCCGACGGCATCGTGCGCGCGATCTCGATGCAGCCCACCGACGGCCTCGTCCGCGGCGCGGTCGTCACCGACACCGGCTCGCAGATCTCCGTCCCCGTCGGCGATGTCACCAAGGGCCACGTGTTCAACGCCCTGGGCGAGGTCCTGGACGTGGACCGGGCGACCTTCGAGGTCACCGAGCGCTGGCCGATCCACCGCCAGGCGCCGGCCTTCGACCAGCTCGACTCGAAGACCGAGATGTTCGAGACCGGCATCAAGGTCATCGACCTGCTCACCCCGTACGTCAAGGGTGGCAAGATCGGCCTGTTCGGTGGTGCGGGCGTCGGCAAGACGGTGCTCATCCAGGAGATGATCGTCCGTGTCGCCCGTCTGCACGAGGGTGTCTCGGTGTTCGCCGGCGTCGGCGAGCGCACTCGTGAGGGCAACGACCTGATCGAGGAAATGAAGGAAGCGGGCGTCTTCGAGCAGACGGCGCTCGTCTTCGGCCAGATGGACGAGCCCCCGGGCACCCGTCTGCGTGTGGCGCTGTCCGGTCTGACCATGGCGGAGTACTTCCGCGATGTGCAGAAGCAGGACGTGCTGCTCTTCATCGACAACATCTTCCGGTTCACCCAGGCCGGTTCCGAGGTGTCGACGCTGCTCGGCCGCATGCCCTCCGCGGTGGGTTACCAGCCGACGCTCGCCGACGAGATGGGCACCCTCCAGGAGCGCATCACCTCGACCCGCGGTCACTCGATCACCTCGATGCAGGCGATCTACGTCCCCGCGGACGACCTGACCGACCCGGCCCCGGCCACGACGTTCGCGCACCTCGACGCCACGACGGTGCTCTCGCGTCCGATCTCCGAGCTGGGCATCTACCCGGCCGTGGACCCGCTGGACTCGACGTCCCGGATCCTGGACCCGCGCTACGTCGCGCAGGACCACTACGACTGTGCGATGCGCGTCAAGAGCATCCTGCAGAAGTACAAGGACCTCCAGGACATCATCGCGATTCTGGGTATGGACGAGCTGTCCGAAGAGGACAAGCTCACCGTGCACCGCGCGCGTCGCATCCAGCGCTTCCTGTCGCAGAACACCCACGTGGCGAAGCAGTTCACCGGGCTCGACGGATCGGACGTCCCGCTGTCCGAGACCATCGAGGCGTTCAACGCGATCGCCGACGGCAAGTACGACCACGCTCCCGAGCAGGCGTTCTTCATGCTCGGTGGGCTGGACGACCTCGAGAAGAAGATCGCCGAGCTCAACAAGGGCTGACGATCGCCTGATCGACGAGGGGCGGTCCCGCACGGGTCCGCCCCTCGTGTCGGTTCCCGGTACCCGCCGCGTGGCGGGTGCCGGAAACCCGCCGGCGTTCGAGCCGGTTGGAGCCAGGCCCGTCCGGGCCACTATCCTTGGACACCACCCGCCCCTCGAGGGCGGAGGCGAAGACCCGCGTGTCTTCGACCCGACATGAGGAGCCACGTTGGCTGAGCTGCACGTCGAGCTGGTCGCGGCCGACCGCAAGGTGTGGTCCGGCGAGGCCACCATCGTCATCGCACGCACCGCGGACGGTGACATCGGCATCCAGGCCGGTCACCAGCCGGTTCTCGGAGTGCTCGAATCCGGCCCGGTGACGATCCGTCAGGCCGACGGTTCGGTCGTCATCGCGGCGGTCCACGGCGGGTTCATCTCGTTCGCGGACAACAACCTCTCGCTGCTCGCCGAGATCACCGAGCTGGCCGACGAGATCGATGTCGCCCGCGCGGAGCGGGCGCTCGAGCGCGCCGGCGCGGCGAAGGACGCGGGCGCCGAGCGGCGCGCGGAAACGCGTCTGCTCGCCGCCCAGCGGCGCTAGATCCGGTAGCGGCACCAGAGCCCGGACCGACACACGGCCGGGACCACTGCTCAACGCGCGAACGAGGAGGTCGATCGGGATGGTCCTCGTCGTGCTGAGCGTGGTGTCGGCCGTCGTCGTGGTATTGGTCGTCGGTGTCGCGGCGTTCGCGTTGCGTCGTCGACTCATCCAGCGACCGGGCGGCACCTTCGACTGTTCGTTGCGTACGCGCCCACCGGTATCCCCGGCCGGCGCAGCCGGTTCCACCGCCGCGGCGTCCCCCGGACAGACTCCGGGAGGCGCCGCGTCGTCGTCCCCGGAGGGTGCCGGAAAGGCACCGGCCGACGGCGATCCGGCCGCGCCGTCGGCCGATCCGGACCACGGCAAGGGCTGGGTCTTCGGGATCGCCCGCTACAGCGGCGACCGGATCGAGTGGTTCCGGGTGTTCAGCTACGCGCCGCGCCCGCGTCGGGTATTGCAGCGCGCGGGCATCCATGTGATCGGTCGGCGGGAGCCGGCCGGCCAGGAGGAGTTGGCGCTGCTCGCCGGCGCGGTGATCCTGGTCTGCGAACACGCCGGCGACCGGATCGAACTGGCCCTGAGCGACGACGCGTTGACCGGCTTCCTGGCCTGGCTGGAAGCGGCACCGCCGGGACAACGGGTCAACGTCGCCTAGGCTCCGTCCGACCGGTTCAGCGGTTGGCGCCCGGTACCCACAGCACGTCGCCGACCTCGCGGTTGGCGTGTCGGGCCAGGATGCTGTGTCTGTTCCGGGGGCGACCCCCGGACCCCACGCCCGCGCGAGTTCGCGTCAGCGGTTGGCGCCCGGTACCCACAGCACGTCGCCGACCTCGCGGTTGGCGTGCCGGGCCAGGATGAACAGTAGGTCGGACAGGCGGTTGAGGTATTTCACCGTCAGCGGGTTCATCGAGTCGCCGTGCACCTCCAGGGCCGCCCACGTGGTGCGCTCGGCACGGCGGGCGACGGTGCGGGCCTGGTGCAGCAGGGCCGCGCCCGGGGTGCCGCCGTTGAGGATGAAGCTGCGCAGCTTCTCCAGGTTCTCGTTGTATGCGTCGCAGGCCGCCTCCAGGGCGTCGATGTAGCTCTGCTCGACCCGCAGCGGCGGATACTTCGGGTCCTCGACCACCGGGGTGGACAGGTCGGCGCCCAGGTCGAACAGGTCGTTCTGGACACGGGTGAGCAGCGTGACGACGTCCTCGTCGAGGTTGCCGAGCGAGAGCGCGACGCCGATCACCGCGTTCGTCTCGTCCACGTCGGCGTAGGCCGCGAGCCGCGGGTCGGTCTTGGCCGTGCGCGACATGTCGCCGAGGGCGGTGGTGCCGTCGTCGCCGGTGCGGGTGTAGATCCGGGTGAGGTTGACCATGTACGCACCCTAACGGCGCGCCTGCGCCCGGCTTTGTCTCGGCTTGGTGCCGTCCGTAAGCGGGTCCCGGAATCAGTACGATTCTCCGATGGACAGGTTCCGGGTGACAGGTGGTCAGCGGCTCGCCGGCGAGGTGCGGATCACGGGCGCGAAGAACAGCGCGCTGAAATTGATGGCAGCCGCGTTGCTCGCGGAGGGCACCACGGTGCTCGAGGAGGCTCCCCGGATCCTCGACGTCGAGATCATGAGCGAGTTGTTGCGGCGCCTCGGGTGCGAGGTCGAGGGCGAGACCACCGGAACGGTGCGGATCGACGTGCCGGCCGCGCCGCGCTTCGAGGCGGACTACGACCTGGTGCGCAGCATGCGGGCGTCGATCTGCGTGCTCGGGCCGCTGCTCGCGCGCTGCGGCGAGGTGCACGTCGCCTACCCGGGTGGCGATGCGATCGGCTCGCGCGGTCTGGACATGCACATCGAGGGCCTGGTCAAGCTCGGCGCGACCGTGGAGAACTCGCACGGCGTGCTGATCGCCAAGGCGCCGAAGGGATTGAAGGGCACCACGGTCTGGCTGGACTTCCCCAGCGTCGGCGCGACCGAGAACATCCTGATGGCCGCGGTCCTGGCCGACGGGCGCACGGTGATCGACAACGCGGCCCGCGAGCCGGAGATCGTGGACATCTGCGCGATGCTCACCGAGATGGGCGCGCGGATCGAGGGCGCGGGCTCGTCCACCCTGGAGATCGAGGGCGTCGACGGGCTCAAGCCGGTGCGCCACCGCACCGTCCCGGACCGGATCGTGGCCTGCACCTTCGCGGTCGCGGCGGCGATGACGCTGGGCGATGTGACGGTGCGCAACGCGCATCCGGAACATCTGGAGATCGCGCTCGACAAGCTGACCCTCGCCGGCGCCGAGGTCTCGCACGTGCGGGACGGCTTCCGCGTGGTGATGGACCGGCGGCCGAAGGCGGTGGACGTGGTGACGCTGCCGTACCCGGGGTTCGCGACCGACATGCAGCCGTTCTTCGCGGCGATGAACTCGATCGCCGAGGGCTCGGCGATGATCACCGAGAACCTCTTCGAGGCACGGTTCGTATTCCTCCAGGAACTGCTCCGGCTCGGCGCGTCGATTCGCACCGACGGGCACCACGCGATCGTGCGCGGGGTGGAACAGCTGTCCGGCGCCCCGGTGTTGACCGCCGACATCCGCGCGGGCGCGGGTCTGGTGCTGGCCGGTCTGGTGGCCGACGGGGACACCACGGTGAGCGGGGTGCACCACATCGACCGCGGCTACACGGGCCTGGAGGTACAGCTCCAGTCGCTCGGCGCGAAGATCGTCCGGGAGCCGGAGCCGGAGAGTACCTCGCGTTTCTGACGGATCGTCAGGTGGGGGTGCGCGGATCCCGGGGCCGCTGCGGCTACGCTCCGGGCGAAGGGCGTTCGCGCGCGGACGCCGGCTCGGGATCGTGTACTGGAGAGGTTGCGCAGTGACCAAGAAGATCGCCGTCATCGGGGCCGGGTTGATGGGATCGGGCATCGCCCAGGTCGCCGCCCGGGCGGGCCACACCGTCGTGCTGCGCGATGTCACCGACGCCGCGCTGGCCCGTGGTCTGAGCGGGATCGAGGCCTCGTTCGAGAAGTTCACGGCCAAGGGCGCGCTGAGCGCGGAGGACGCCTCGGCGGCGCTCGCCCGGATCACCACCACCATCGACCTGGACGCGGTGGCGGACGCGGACGTCGTGGTCGAGGCGGTGTTCGAGAAGGTCGAGATCAAGCAGGGCGTCTTCCGCGAACTGGACCGCATCTGCAAGGCCGACGCGGTGCTCGCGACCAACACCTCGGCGATCCCGATCACCGAGATCGCCGCGGTCACCGGCCGCCCGGAGGCGGTGGTCGGCATGCACTTCTTCTCCCCGGTGCCGCTGATGAAGTTGTGCGAACTGGTCCGCGGCTTCAAGACCTCGGACGAGACGCTGGCCGCCGCGCGGGAACTCGCCGAGGAGATGGGCAAGACCTGCATCGTGGTCAACCGGGACGTGGCCGGCTTCGTGACCACCCGGCTGATCACCGCGCTCACCGTCGAGGCGGTCAAGCTGTACGAGGCGGGTGTGGCCACCGCCGAGGACATCGACATCGCCTGCCGGCTCGGTTTCGGACACGCGATGGGCCCGCTGGCCACCGCGGACCTCACCGGCGTGGACATCATGCGCAACGCGACGAGCAACATCTACACCGAGACCAAGGACGAGAAGTTCGCGCCGCCGGAGCTCCTGAACCGCATGGTGGCCGCGGGCGACCTGGGTCGGAAGTCGGGCAAGGGCTTCTACGCCTACTGAGCGGGTGGCGCAACGGGTGGTGCGCAATCGGCGCATCATCCGACCACTCGTCACCGGTACGAGTGAAGTCCACTGTGATGAGTGAGGATTATCGGGTTTTGGGTGTTCTGCTGGGGAGTCGAACCGTCATCGATCGGACGGACTCCCCAGGAGGAGACGATGCGCGTTTGGGGCGACCCGCGTGAGCTGCACTTGGAAGGCGTGCTCGACGTGCGGTCCACCACCGACGTCCGGTTGGCGCTGCACGACGCGCTGGACCACGGCGACGGCGATCTGATTCTCAACCTCACCCACGTGCCCATGCTGGACACCACCGGCCTGGGTCTGATCGTCGGCGCGCATCGGCGCGCGGGCCGACGCGAGCGCCGACTGGTGCTGATCGGCGTCAATCCCGACGTGCATCGCGTCCTGGTGCTGACTCGATTGCACCGCATCCTCACCCTCCGCCAACCCACCGCGGCCTGATGGGACGGTGCGTCGACCGGCGCCGACACACTGTCAGGCAGGCCGGGAAACGACTTGCGGGCTGTGGTCGATCACACCTGTCCGGAGCGGTTACCCGTCAGTACACTCCGTGGTAAGCAGGGCCGAACCAGGCGCGGTGACAGCGGACCAGCGGGGTTGCCCAGGCCGGTAGTCGCCGAGATCCGGTCGGCCCGGAACCTCCGGAGGTATTCCGTGGCGAGCCAGACGCCCTCAGCTCAGCCCTCGCAGCCGACCCCGGTCGAGCGCGACCGCCCCTGGGTCATGCGCACCTACGCCGGTCACTCCTCGGCCGCCGCGTCCAACGCGCTGTACCGCCGCAACCTGGCCAAGGGCCAGACCGGTCTGTCCGTGGCCTTCGATCTGCCCACCCAGACCGGCTACGACCCCGACCACGAACTCTCCCGCGGCGAGGTGGGCAAGGTCGGCGTACCGATCTCGCACATCGGCGACATGCGCGAACTCCTGGACGGCATCCCCGTCGAGGGCATGAACACCTCGATGACGATCAACGCGACCGCGCTGTGGTTGCTCGCGCTGTATCAGGTGGTAGCGGAGGAGCAGGGCGCCGACGTCGCCAAGCTCACGGGCACCACGCAGAACGACATCATCAAGGAATACCTCTCGCGCGGGACCTATGTCTTCCCGCCCGGCCCCTCGCTGAAGCTGATCACCGACACGGTCGCCTACACCGTCTCGCACCTGCCCAAGTGGAACCCGACCAACATCTGCAGCTACCACCTCCAGGAGGCGGGCGCGACGCCGGTGCAGGAGATCGCCTACGCGATGTGCACCGCGATCGCCGTGCTGGACGCGGTCCGCGACTCCGGGCAGGTGCCGCAGGAGCGCATGGGCGACGTGGTCCAGCGCATCTCCTTCTTCGTCAACGCCGGTGTGCGCTTCGTCGAGGAGATGTGCAAGATGCGGGCGTTCGTGCAGCTGTGGGACGAACTCACGCTGGAGCGCTACGGCGTGCGCGATGCCCGACAGCGCCGATTCCGCTACGGCGTACAGGTCAACTCGCTCGGGCTGACCGAGGCGCAACCGGAGAACAACGTCCAGCGCATAGTGCTGGAGATGTTGGCCGTGACGTTGTCCAAGGACGCCCGGGCCCGGGCGGTACAGCTGCCGGCCTGGAACGAGGCGCTGGGCCTGCCCCGGCCGTGGGACCAGCAGTGGTCGTTGCGGATCCAGCAGGTGCTGGCCTACGAGTCGGACCTGCTGGAGTACGGCGACATCTTCACCGGCTCGCATGTGATCGAGGCCAAGGTCGCGGACCTGGTGGCGGGCGCGCGCGAGGAGATCGACCGGGTACAGGCGATGGGCGGCGCGGTAGCGGCGATCGAGTCGGGCTACATGAAGTCGCAACTGGTCGGCTCGCACGCGGCCCGGCGGGCCCGGATCGAGGCGGGCGAGGAGGTGGTGGTCGGGGTGAACCGGTTCGAGACCACCGAGGAGAACCCGCTCACCGCGGACCTGGACGCGGCGATCATGAGCGCCGACCCCGACGCCGAGCGCTCGGCGATCGAGAAGGTCCGGGCGTGGCGGGCGGCCCGCGATCCGCAGGCGGCGGAGGCGGCGATGACGCGGCTGCGCGAGGACGCCCGGTCGTGGAAGGCGGCCGACGCGGTCAACCTGATGCCGGCCACGCTGGCGTGTGTACGGGCCGGGGTGACCACGGGGGAGTGGTCGCAGGCGCTGCGCGAGGAGTTCGGCGAGTATCGCGCGCCGACGGGGGTGTCCGGGGTGGTCGGCGTGCAGGATGGCGCCGGGCTCGGCGAGGTGCGGGGGGCGGTGCGCCGGACCGGGGAGGAACTGGGCGGGCGGCTGCGGTTGTTGGTCGGGAAGCCGGGGCTGGACGGGCACTCGAACGGGGCCGAGCAGATCGCGGTTCGGGCGCGTGATGTCGGGTTCGAGGTGGTGTACCAGGGGATTCGGCTGACGCCGGCGCAGATTGTCGCGGCCGCGGTGGAGGAGGACGTGCACTGTGTGGGGCTGTCCATCCTGTCGGGGTCGCATCTGGAGTTGATCCCCGACGTGCTCTCGCGCATGCGCGGCGCGGGGATCGGTGATGTGCCGGTGGTGGTGGGCGGGATCATTCCTGCCGCGGATGCGGCGTCGTTGTTGGCGCAGGGGGTGGCGGCCGTGTTTACGCCGAAGGACTTCGGGATCACGGAGATCATGGGGCGGATCGTTTCGGTGATCCGGGAGGCGAACGGGCTGTCCGCCTGAGTGGTGGGCTCGTGTTGTGGGCCGAGGTCGGCTTGCCGTCCTCAAGCGCCGGACGGGCTGGGGTTGGTGGGCTTGGGCTTGTGGTCGACTTTGTGAGGTCGGTGGCTTTCCTGTGTCCTCAAGCGCCGGACGGGCTGGGGTTGGTGGGCTCGGGCTTGTGGTCGACTTTGTGAGGTCGGTGGCTTTCCTGTGTCCTCAAGCGCCGGACGGGCTGGGGTTGGTGGGCTTGGGCTTGTGGTCGACTTTGTGAGGTCGGTGGTTTTCCTGTGTCCTCGAGCGCCGGACGGGCTGGGTTTTGGCCCGGCCGGCGCTTGGACGGTGGTCCGTGTTTTCGGTTATGGGATCGGGGTGGTCATGTCTGTGGTGATTTCTGTGGGGGTCAGGGCTCGGTTGTAGATGCGGATGTCGTCGATCAGGCCGGCGAAGTGTTCGCCCCAGATGGTGTTTCCGCCGATTTTGAGGGCGCCGCCCTCGTCGATGATCGGGCCGGTGTGTGGGGTGGCCCGGACCTGGATGCCGTTGACGTAGAGGCGCAGGGTGGTGCCGTCGTACGTGGCGGTGAGGTGGGTCCAGGTGTTGGTGGGTAGTGGTGAGGTGCCGTCCGCGTAGGTGTCGTTGTTGGTGCCCGTGGTGTTGATGGACGTGTTGGGCGCGGTGGTGCCGTTCGCGTACAGGGCGTAGGACAGGCCGCCCCCGCGTTCCTTGAGCAGGATCGAGCGCCAGCCGGTGATCGCGGTGGGTTTGACCCACGCCTCCAGGGTCATGCCCGTGGTGAGGGTCAGGCGGGCGCTGTGCGGCACCGTGACCATCGATGAAGTGCCGTTGAAAGACAGGGCGTTGCCGGTGCGGCCGGGTACCCATGTGGCGCCGGCGACGGTGCCGTTGTTGCCCTGTCCGGTGCCGTCGACCAGGACCGTGCCGCCGGCGGCGTTGAAGCCGTATTGCGCCATCAGCCCGGGTACCGGCCCGTCGACCTCGCGGAACGTGGCGGTCAGGGTGAGCGGTGTCGCGGGTGCGGTGATGTTGTGTGCCGCCGCGCCGCCGTCGGACCAGGACGCGAACTCGTAGCGTTTGCCGTTCAGCGTCTGCGGCGACGGCGCCGCGATCGACGAGGTGCCGCCGACGATCACCGTGCCGGTGAACGGTGCCGGGCGCTGGGACGAGAACAGGCCCAGGGTCAGGCCGGGCGGATTCGAGGCGAGGGTGATGTCCACCGTCCGCGGATCCAGGCGCACGCTCGTGGTCCCGGTCAGGCCGCCGGAGTCGGTTGCGGTCAACCGCAGTTCCAGCCAGGACGGATACTCGTGGTCGACCGCGGTGAAGGTGCCGGAGGCGCCGTCCTGTGCGGTGATCTGGTGCTCGTGGCAGTTGGTCGGCGTGGTGCAGTGGTGCATGACGATGCGCCAGTTCAGGCCGCTGCCGGGAATGGCGCCGTCCTGGGGGTCGCTCGCGTGCCCGGTGAAGGCGATCGGGTCGCCCACCTTCCAGGTCAGCGTCGACGCGGGGGAGTCGATCACCGGTACCGGTGGCGAGTTGCCGGCGGTGACGGTGATCGGGGCGGAGTCGCCGGTCAGCCCGACCGGGTCGGTCACCCGCAACCTGGCGCGATAGGTGCCGGGCACGGTGTACGTGTACGACGGGTTCGCCGCGGTCGAGTCGTCGAACGCGCCGTCGCCGTCGAGGTCCCAGGCGTACGTGAGGGTCTCGCCCGGATCCGGGTCGGTGGAGGCGGATCCGGTGAAGGCCACGGTCAGCGGGGTGCTCCCGGTGGTCGGCGTGGCCGAGGCGACCGCGGTGGGCGCGCTGCCGGTGTAGCGGATCCGGTGGATCGCGCCGTCCTCGAAGCCGACGTAGTACACGTCGCCCTCGGGGCCGGTGGTCAGCTGCACCGGATTGCTGTTGGTGACGAACGCCTGGCGCGTGGCCGGGTCCGGGAGGCCGTCGGCGCCCGCGCGCATGCTCCAGATGCACCGCCGACTGTGGTCGGCGAAGAACATCGCGTCGCGGTAGGCGGCGGGGTAGCGCTGTCCGCTGTAGAAGGTCACCCCGGAGATCGCCGAGCCGTTGCCGGTCGGGCAGCCGTCGCCCGGCGCCACCACCGTGCCGTGCCGGTACGCGTAGTAGGGCGCCTTGACCGCGCCCGCGCCCTCCGCGTACAGGTCGGCGCACAGGTTCAGGCCGATCGACTCGTAGCCGCCCTGGCGGGCCGAGCCCTCGTAGCAGGGCCAGCCGAAGTTGGCCACGGCCGTGCTCGACGGGGTCAGCCGGTCGATCTCCTCCCACGTACTCCAGCCCACGTCGCCGAGCCAGACCTCGTTGGTGCCCGGCCGGAAGCCGAACCGGAACGGGTTGCGCAGGCCGGCCGCCACCAGCCGACGGGCGTTGGCGTCGGCGTTGCCCGCGAGCGGGTTGCCGGGCGCGCCGGCGCCGGTGGCGGGGTCGATCCGGATGATGCTGCCGTTGAGCGCGAACGGGTCGCCCGCGGTACGGAAGTCCTGGGCCCGCAGCGCGCCGCCCTCGGCGTTCGGCGCGGTCAGTACGGTGCCCACCGCGGCGGTGCCGTCGGCGCACGGATTCGCCGGGATCGGCTCCTTGCCCGGGATCGCGCCGCTCGCCGGGGTCTGCCCGTAGTCCGCCCAGTCGAAGCTGGCCCCGTCCCCCGCGGACGCGTACAGGTAGCCGTCCGGGCCGAAGGCGAGCGAACCGACCGAGTGCGACGGGAACTGCTGGCACCAGCCCTCGACCAGCACCTGCTCGGGACCGGCGGTGTTCCCGGTCGCGGTCAGCCTGCTGATCCGGCCGGTGATCAGACACCCCTTCGCCTGGGCGCCGGGCGGATCGGGGCACCCGTCGTCGGCGCCGGTGGCGGTGCCCCAGTAGGGCGCGGAGCCGCCGGGGCGCGCGTCGTGCGCGTACATCACGTACACCGACGGGTCGGTCGGGAAGTTCGGGGCCAGGGCCAGGCCGAGCAGGCCGCGATCCCAGAAGTTGTGCACCTGCGCCCGCAGATCGGTGAACACCGTGGGTGTGGTGTCGGTGAGCGAGTCGAACACCTTGACGACGCCGGACTTCTCGGCGACGAAGATCCGGCCGTCCTTGGCGAAGGCCACGTCGATCGGCTGGGACAGCCCGGTCAGTATCGGTTCGTCGGCGAACTTCGGCGGTACGGCGGCGGCTCGGGCCGTCGCGTCGCGCGCGGTCGGCGGGGAGCCGAAGAGTTCGGGGCCGGGTGGGCGCGTGGATGTGCTCGACGTATTCGTGGTCGCGGCCGGCGATGCGCCGGCCGAGGGTATCGACAGTGCCAAGGAGGCGAACAGCGCGACGGCGCACGCAAGCCGGGTTCGTCCCCGGTGCACCTGCCGTCCCGCGTATCGCGAGTGTATGGAACCGGACATATATGTCCCCCTGTTCCCCCTGTGCGCCCGGCAGTTGTGGCGCCACATCTGCACCATAGGGTGACTCGCCGGGCGTAGACCGACTTTTCGGCAGCCTCATCCGCCCCCGGTCACCCGCGTGCGCCGGATCCCGTGACCACTTGCGGACGCGCGCGTTGTTGTTGTGAAGAGGGAGCGAAGGTCGACCCGGAGACGGTCCGCTCGACGGCGGGAGGTGGCAAGGTGGAACGTGGTACGACGGGGACACACGATGCCCATGCGCGGCCGCCTCGGTGCGCGCCGCGTCGGTGCTCAACGATCTTGTCACGAACCCGGCGCCGGGTATCGGTGCGCCGGCCGCGCCCGGCACACTGATCACCGGTTTCCGCCCCCGGGTGCCCGGACTCGTCCCAGGTCGCGCCGGTGCGTCGAGGAACCACGACGGGGAGCACAGGGAGTGGCATGAGCGGCGGCGGCAGGCAACGGCCGGAAGAGGACGGGGAGCAGCACCTCGGGGACGAACCGCCGCGGCCGTCGGCCGGCGACCGGGAGGTCTCCGGGGGCGACCCGTGGAGCGACTCCTGGGGTGACGACGCCTATCTGGACGAGCTGTTCGGGCCGCGCCCGGGGCGAGGCGCCTCGGCGCCTCGGCAGAATGCGGATGATTCGCGCGAGTTCGCGACGGGCGGCGCGGGCGGGTTCGGGACCGACGACTCCGGCGGGTTCGGCGGGAGCGCGGCGGGCCTCGACGCCGCGAAGTCGGGTGGGAGCGCTCCCGGGTTCGGGACGGACGGGTCGGGCGGGCCGTCTTCGGGGCGGGGCCAGTCGATGCGCGGCGAGCCGATCCGGATCGACGACGACTGGTCGGACCCGGCCCCGAGCGGGCGGGCCGGCAGCGACGAACCCGGGCCGAGCGTGCTGCGGCTGTACGCGGGCGACCTGCTCCTGACCTTCGGCGGCGTGGACGGCACCGACGTCGTGCCGGTGCCCGCCGGCGCCCGGCCGCCGCGCCCGTCCAGGCTGCCCGGTTCGGTGCCCTCGACCGACCCCGAACCGCTGGGTCGCGGCGTCGAGATCGCCGAACTCACCGGGCTGCTGCAACGCGGTACGTCGGTGCGGATCGGCGGACCCGCCTCCAGCGGGCGCACGACGCTGCTGCGCCGGCTCGCCGCGCTCGATCCCGCCGACGCGCCGGACGGGGTGATCCTGCTCGACGGGCGCCGGCGCGGCCTGGACGACCTGCTCCAGCAACTGCACGACGCGTGCTTCGCCGGACCCGCCTACCGGCCGACACGTGTGCAACTGGCCCGGACCCTCGCGGACGTGGCCGCCCTCGTGGTGATCGACGACCTGGACATCGGCCCGGAGGACATCGCGGAGCTTCTGCGTATCGCCCCGGAATGCGCTTTCCTGGTGGCCGGGCCCGAGCTGGTCGACCCGATCGCGCGCCGGGATTCGCCGCTGCACGAGATCACCCTGCGCGGCCTGCCGCAGGAGGCGTCCTTCGATCTGCTGCGCCGGGTCGCCGGGCGCGAACTCGACGACGAGGAGCTGTCCTGGGCCTCCGCCCTGTGGTTCCAGGTGGGCGGCCACCCGGGGCGGTTCGTCCAGGCGGGGGCACTCCTTGCGCGGCGCGAGCGCGGCCGTTACGGGCTGCTCGACGACGGCGCGGCGGACGGCGCCGGCGAGTTGCCCTCGCCCGGGGACCCCAGGCAGTTCGTACCGCGTCTGGTGCCGCTGGTGTCCGCGTCGGCCCAGCAGGTGTTGCGGCTGGCCTCCGCGCTGGACGGCGAACTCCCGGACCCGGTACACCTGCCGGCCCTGACCGGCGCGGTGGACGCGGTGGGCGCCGCCGACGAGCTGGTCGAAGCCGGGCTCGCCGCCTGTGAGTTCGGCCGCTATCGGCTCACCGGAGGTACCGCCGAGGCGGTCGCCTCGATCGTGCGCGGGCCGTCCTCGTGGGCGGTGGCGGCCATACAGCACTTCACCTGGTGGGTCTCCCACCCGTCGGTGACCCCGGCCGAGATCGCCCGCGAGGCGGACACCATCCTGGCCTGCCTGCGCGAGTCCGAGCGGCTGGGCAAGGCCGGTTCGGCGCGGGCGCTGGCCCGGGCGTCGGCGCCCGCGTTCGGCGCCTCGGCGCGGTGGGACACCTGGGGCGAGGTGCTGGAGCTGGGCTTGGCCTCGGCGCGCGAGGCGGGCGCCTCGGCGGCGGCGGAACACGCCTGGTTCCGCCACGAGTTGGCGATCCTGGCGTTGTGCACGGGCGATCCGGAGGGCGCGCGCGAGGAGGCGGTCGCCGCCACCCGGATGCGCGACGTCGGCTCGGACAAACGTGGACTGGCCGCGGACCGGCGGGTGTTGGCGCTGGCCGGGGGCGACCGGGCGGCGGTCGCGGCGGTCGGCCGGGAAGGCGCGGCCGGGGCCGAGCGGGGTGGGATCGGTCGGCGCGGCGTGTTGATGACGGCCGGCGCGGCGGTGGTCCTGGTGGTCACCCTGGCGGCGGTGGTCGCGATGGGCTCCGACTCGCCGGATCGGGGCGATCATCGTAATCCGGTGGGTTCGACGGGCTCGGCGACGCACGACCCCAACACGCCGAACCGGGGGCCGGAGGCCGACCCCAGGGTGGACCGGGACAAACCGCCGCCCCCGGCGGGCAGCCGCAAGCCCGGGGCGAGTGGGGCGACGTCCTCGGCCGCCACGACGGCCCGCGAGACCACGGCGCCGAACACGAGCGCCCCGGCCACCGCGCCGCGCTCGTCGGCTCCGGCCGGCTCGGCGTCACAGAGCACGACTTCCGCCCCGACGAGCGCTCCACCCCCCACCACGCGCGCGCCGTCGCCGACCTCGACCGCCCCGCAGTCCCCTGTCGGCGACGTGAACGTGCCGGTCGGGGGCTGACCGCCACCCGCGCCGGCCGGGGCGGGCGGGTCCGGACTCGGGTCAGTGTGCCGCCTCGCGCAGGACAGGGAGCACCTCCTTGCCGAGGCGGGCCACGTTCTCCAGGGTGCTCGCGCCCACTCCGGCGCCCTCGGCGAACAGCAGGAAACGGTTGATGCCGGTGCGCTCGGCGGTGCGCGAGAGGCGGCGGATGCAGTCGGCCGGCGCGCCGATCGGGTGGATGCGACACAGGAAGTCGGTGTACTCGACCGGGTCCCGCATGTGCCGCTGCCGGCCGTCCACCGTCACGTGCGCCGACAGGCCCCGGCGCAGCCACTTGGGCATCGCGTGACGCAGTACCTCGACCGCCTCGCGCCGGGTGTCCGCGACGTAGGCGACCGCCGCCGCGGCGTGCTCGACCGCCTTCGGGTCCCGCCCGCACGCGGACGCCGCGCACTCGTAGGTGCGGACCATCGCCGCCTTCTCCGCGTCGTCCGCGTGCATCCCCAGGAGCATCGGCAGCCCGTGCCGCGCGGCGAGCGACGCGGTCTCCCGGGAGGTGCACGCGACGATCACCGGAGGGTGCGGGTAGGTGCGCGGACGGGGCACCACCGGCACCTTGCGGAAGGAGAAGTGCTCGCCCTCCGCGCCCACCCGCTGGTGGGTCAGCCAGCGCATCAGCAGGTCCAGCGACTCCGCGAACGCCTCGTCGTGCCGTCGCAGCCCGGTGCCGAAGACCTCCAGGTCCACCCACGGCCCTCCGCGCCCCACGCCGAGGGTGAAGCGCCCCCCGGACAGCTGGTCGAGCAGCGCGGTCTGCTCGCCCAGGGCCACCGGATGCTGGTTGGACAGGACGCTGATCGCCGTACCCACCCCGATCCGATGGGTACGCCCCAGTAGCATGGAGGCGAAGGTGACCGCCGACGGGCACAACCCATACGGCACGAAATGGTGTTCGGCGATCCACGCCTCGTCGAATCCGGCCTCCTCCGCGGCGATTCCCGCATCCATGGCGGCGGTGAGCACCGCACCGTGGTCGCCCGCGTCGAACTGCGCCGCCAGCAGGAAGATGCCCACCCTCATCGCGTCCTCCTCGTCATGTCGTGGCCGATGCCGATCGGCCGGTCCCGCCGGACGTCGCCGGCGGGGGCGGGTGTGGGGGACAGGGCGCCCACACGACAACACAACGCGTGAAGGCGCGTGTAGGTAATCCTTCACGCGTGATGGTTTTTTTACCCGATCGGGCGGATATCGGCGCCCACGACGTCATCCGTCGAACATGAGGCCGAATGTCCGAACGTACGTTCGGGACGGATCGAGGCGAACGGCACATCCCACCGGCCTGTGCCTGTTCGGCAGGGACTGCGATACTCCCTGGAAACCCGCGGTACTACTTCGCAGTAACCAAGGCGTACTCCCGGTCGGGAGACGCCATTTCAGCAGCGAGGAGCACAGCAGATGAGCCGTGACATCAGCACGGTCGGCGTAGTCGGCCTGGGCACCATGGGCGCCGGCATCGTCGAGGTCCTGGCCCGGGCCGGACTGACCGTCGTGGGCGTGGACGTCTCCGCCGCGGCCGTCGCGCGCGGCCGGGCCCGGATCGCCGAGTCGACCGCCCGCGCCACCGCGCGCGGAAAGCTCACGGAAGAGCAGCAGCACGACATCTTCGAGCGGGTCACCCTCGGCACCGACCTGACCGCGGTGGCCTCGGCCGACCTGGTCCTGGAGGCCATACCCGAGCAGCTGGCGCACAAGCAGGCGCTCTTCGCCGAGCTGGACAAGATCTGCGGCCCGGAGACGATCCTGGCCACCAACACCTCTTCACTGTCGGTCACCGAGTTGTCGGTGGCCACCACCCGCTCCTCGCGCGTGGTCGGGCTGCATTTCTTCAACCCGGCGCCGGTGATGAAGCTGGTCGAGGTGGTCCGCACCGTGGTCACCGAGCCCGACGTGCTCGCCGACGTGGTCGCGCTCGCCGAACGCCTCGGCAAGTCGCCGGTGGTGGCCGGCGACCGGGCCGGGTTCATCGCCAACGGGTTGTTGTTCGCCTACCTCAACCACGCGGCGTCGATGTACGAGCAGAAGTACGCGACGCGCGAGGACATCGACGCGGCCATGCGCTTCGGCTGCGGCCTGCCGATGGGTCCGCTCGCGGTGCTCGACCTGGTCGGGATCGATACGGCGTACGAGATCCTGGAGCAGATGTATCGCCAGTCGCGCGATCGCCTGCACGCGCCCGCGCCGATCCTCAAGCAGATGCGCACCGCGGGGCTGCTCGGGCGCAAGAGCGGTCGCGGCTTCTACACCTACGAGCAGGCCGGATCCCCGGTCGTGGTGGCCGAGCCGGGCGGGGCCGCGGCGGTCGCCGGCACCCCGCGCGAGGTGCACGCGGTGGGCGTGGTCGGCACCGGGACGATGGCCACGGGCATCGTCGAGGTGTTCGCCAAGTCCGGCTACGACGTGGTCTATGTGGCGCGCAGCGAGGAGAAGGTCGAGCGGGTGCGCGGGGCGCTGGTGCGCTCGCTGGACAAGCAGATCCAGCGCGGTCGGCTGACCGAGGAGGCCAAGGCCGAGGCGCTGGCCCGGGTGACCGGTACCACCCGGCTCGACGATCTCGCCTTCGCCGACCTCGTGGTGGAGGCGGTGGTCGAGGAACTGTCGGTGAAGCAGGCCCTGTTCGAGAACTTCGACGAGATCTGCAAGCCCGGCGCGATCCTGGCCACCACCACCTCCTCGCTGCCGGTGATCGACTGCGCGGTGGCCACCTCGCGGCCCGCCGACGTGGTCGGCATGCACTTCTTCAACCCGGCGCCGGTGATGAAGCTGGTCGAGGTGGTGCGGACGGTGGCCACCTCCGACGACGTGGTGGCGACCATCCACGAGGTGTGTCGACGCACCCGGAAGCATGCGGTGGACTGCGGGGACCGGGCGGGCTTCATCGTCAACGCGCTGCTGTTCCCGTACCTGAACGACGCGGTGCGCATGCTCCAGGCCAACTACGCCGGCGCCGACGACATCGACACCGCGATCAAGCTGGGCGCGGGTTATCCGATGGGACCGTTCGAACTGCTCGACGTGGTCGGGCTCGACGTCTCGCTGGCCATCCAGAAGGTGCTGTTCGCGGAGTTCCGCGAGCCGGGCTGGTCGCCGGTGCCGCTGCTCGAACACCTGGTCACGGCGGGCTATCTCGGGCGCAAGACCGGGCGGGGCTTCCGGGACTACGCGAAGCGGTAGGCGCTCGCCGGGCGAGCGGGCGGCCGGACCGTGCCGGGCGGCGCGCCGGGCGGAAGTAAGTAGTACGAGAGGGGTACGGGCGCATGCGGTGCGTGCACCCGTACCCTTTTTGTGTGCCGCGTCGTAACAAGCCAACCAGCCGCTCCCGGTCCGTCGACCGGGGCGAGCCCCGCGATCCCGGCCTCGGTTTCGAGGAGCGCGAGTCGGGGGCCGACGGGGAGTGGCTGGTGCGCCCGATCAGCGGGCAGGCCGCGACCAAGACCTATCGGTGCCCGGGGTGCGACCACGAGATCGCCCCGGGTGTGCCGCACGTGGTCGCGTGGTCCGCCGACGGGCGGGTCGAGGAGCGTCGGCACTGGCACCGGCCGTGCTGGAACAGCCGAGGGCAGCGGCGGATCACCCGGCGGCGGTAGCGGCCTCGTCGACGGCCGGCATCCGGGTGCCCCGCGCGGGTCGGGTGGCGGCGGTGGCGGTGCCCAGGAGGGCCAGCGCGGGTACGGTCACCGCGAGGACGAGCGGGACGAGCAGTGCGGCGGCGGAGACGGCCACGTGCAGGCCGGCCGAGCCGACCAGGCCGGCCCGCGAGCGGGCGCCGGTACGCAGCCGGTCGCGCAGGTTGAGCGCGGCCCAGACCGACCAGATCGCGACGACCAGGCCGAGCACCGCGAAGAAGCCGATGCCGACCGTGCCGACCAGCGCGCGGTTGTCGGTGCCGCGGTCGTCCAGGGTCTTCAGGACCAGGATCGGCGCGACCACGCCGCAGCCGAGGACCGCGGCCACCGCTTCGGCGAACAAGGTCGTGATGGCCGCGTACGTCACGATCCCCCGGGTGAACGTCATAACGCGCGATCGTGCCGGTTGGGCGAGGGTTTGTCGAGAGTGCGTTCGATAGGTCGGGCCGATCGGGCCGATCGGGTCGGTCGGGTGGGTCGGATCGGTCGGGTCGGTGGGGTGGGTCCGGCCGGGTCGGTCGGGTGTTCGGGGCCGGGGCTTCAGCCGCCGCGGCGGCCAACTCCTTTCCCGTGGCCGGGGCCGGCGACGCGAAGGTCTCCTTGGTCGGATTCACCACCGGCTCGTTCTTTCGCGCAGCACGGATTTGCGGACCTTGCCGGCCGCCGTCAGGGGGAGCGCGTCGACGAACTCGACGCTCCTGGGCGCCTTGTACCCGGCGATCAGCGTCTTGACGTGGTCCCGGAGCCGTTCGGCGGTCAGCTCGTGTCCGGGGTGCGGCACCACGACGGCGTGCACCCGCTCGCCCCACCGGGGGTCGGGCACCCCGATCACCGCGCAACAGGCCACGTCCGGATGGGCGTTGATGGCGTTCTCCACCTCGGCGCTGTACACGTTCTCCGCGCCCGTGACGATCATGTCCTTGAGTCGGTCGACCACGGTGAGGTAGCCGTCGGCGTCCATGAAGCCGAGGTCGCCGGTGTGCATCCAGCCGTCGCGCAGGGCCTGTTCGTTCTCCTCGGGCCGGTTCCAGTAGCCCGTCATCACGTGGTCCCCGCGCGAGACGATCTCGCCGATGTCGCCGCGCGGCAGCTCGTTTCCATTCGGCCCGACCACACGTACGTCGGCGTGCGGGCAGGGGCGGCCCGCCGAGCGCAACTTCGCCGGGTCGCCGGCCAGGTGGTCCTCGGGCAGCAACAGGGTGGCCAGCGGCGACAGTTCCGTCTGTCCGTACGCCTGCACCAGGGCGACGCCCGGCAGCGCGGCCAGGACCTGGTCCAGGAGCGCGCTGGTGATCGGCGAGGCGCCGTAGGTCAACATGCGCAGCGAGGACAGGTCGTGGTCGGCGAACTTCGGGTGGTCCAGCATCATCCGGAGCATGGTCGGCGCGAGGAAGACCTCGGTGATCCGCTCCCGCGCGATGATCGCGGCGGCCCGCTCGGGGTCGAAGGCCGGCAGTACCACCTGGGGGATGCCGAGGATCGAGGTCATCAGCGACACCCCGAACCCGGCGATGTGGAACAGCGGGGCGGCGTGCAGCACGCGGGCGTTCGGGGTGATCCGGTAGGCGGCGGTGGCGACCAGGCCGCCCATGGCGGAGGCGAGCAGGTTGTCGTGGGAGAGCATCACGCCCTTGGGGAAGCCGGTGGTGCCGCCGGTGTAGAAGACACCCGCCAGGTTGCCGCCGCCCCGCTGCGCGTCGGGGACCGGGGCGGTTGCGGCGATCAGGTCCTCGTAGCCGTGCATGCCGGAATCGGCCGGCGGATCGCCCATGTGCACCACCACGCGCAGACTCGACGAGGCCGCACGCAGCGCGGGGACCAGGGCGGCGAAGGCGTCGTCGACGATCAGGACGCCGGTCCGCGAGTCGTCGAGGGAGAAGGCGATCTCGGCCGGGCTCCAGCGGATGTTGACCGGGTTCAGCACGCCGCCGGCCCAGGGGACGGCGCTCAGGCACTCCAGGTAGCGGGCGGAGTTCAGGGCGAGGACGGCGACCCGGTCGTCGGGGCCGACGCCGAGGTCGCGCAGCGCGCCCGCGAGCCTGGCTACCCGCTCGCGGAGGTCGCGGAACGTGGTCCACGCGGCGCCGTCGACGACGGCTTCGCGGTCGGGGGTCTGCTGGGCCCAGCGGTGCAGCGGCAGGGTGATGCCCATGGGACGACTCCTCGCGCGGGGGAGGGGAGGGGTGGCCGACGGGGTGTGGTGGAGGCGGCGGCCGGTTCGCGGGCTCCGGCGCCGGGCGGGAATGCGGCGGCGCGGGCGTGCCGTGGGGCCCGCCCGCGCCGCCGAAGCCTGCCGATGCGGGATCAGCAGTCGCGCAGGGTCGGTGACTGGTTGAGCAACTGGCCGCGGATCGAGGTGAACTTCGCGTACCGGTCCGCGTCCAGGCCCTCGATCGGGAAGACCGCGACCCGGTGGCAGTTCTGGAACGCGAGTTTGACCCCGAAGTGCCGTTCCATCGAGCCGCGGATCGCGTCCGAGGCCAGGGCGCGCAGCAGCTGCCCGCGCTCGGTCTCGGTGGCGGGCGGCACCTGGTTGTCCGCGAACGCGCCGCCATCCACCCGCAGTTGTGTCGCCAGGGCGGCGACGAGATTCCAGGCGTAGGGCAGCGAGTCACGCACGCAGTCGACGAACTCCGCCTCGTCGACCTCACCCTGTTCGGCCTGCTCCAACAGCTTCGGAGGCACATCGAGCGACATCGGTGCTCCTTCCGGCCGGGACGTACGCAAGTTCGCCCGGCGGTTCGGGTCGTGTCTCGTACGTGGCAGTGGCTGATGGCACCCGTGCATAGCCCACGGCACGCCCCGAACGCGCATCCGCCCGGCCCGCACCGTCTCCGGACTCACCGTAAGTCATCGCCTACGCATTGCTCCAGAGCGAACCGGAGGTGAACGCGGTTCGGGAGAGGGCATGCGCCCGGCGGGCCGCTCCCCCGTTCGATCATCGCGCCGTGTCCGCGACGGCGGTCATGCGCGGTGTTCGACGTGGTCGAAGGTCGGCACGATGAGGTGCGTCACACGGGGTGCGGCCCGGGGCGGGGGATGGCCGGGGGAGGGGCTTCGGAGGCGGTAGCGTCGGGGCATGCGTCTCGTCATCGCCCGTTGCTCCGTGGACTACGTCGGGCGACTCACCGCCCACCTGCCGTCCGCCCCCCGGCTCATTCTGGTCAAGTCGGACGGGAGCGTGTCCATTCACGCCGACGACCGCGCGTACAAGCCGCTGAACTGGATGAGTCCGCCGTGCACCCTCAAGGAGGGGGACGGGGTGTGGACGGTGATCAACAAGGGCGGCGAGAAGCTGATCATCACGATCGAGGAAGTCCTCCACGACACCTCGCACGAGCTGGGTATCGACCCCGGCCTGGTCAAGGACGGCGTCGAGGCGCACCTCCAGGAACTGCTGGCCGACCGCCTCGATGCGCTCGGCGCGGGCTGGACGCTGATCCGCCGCGAATACCCCACCCCGATCGGCCCGGTGGACATCCTGTGCCGGGACGCGGACGGCACCACCGTGGCGGTGGAGATCAAGCGCCGGGGCGAGATCGACGGCGTCGAACAACTCACCCGCTACCTCGAACTCCTCAACCGGGACACGCTGATCGCCCCGGTCAAGGGCGTCTTCGCGGCCCAGGAGATCAAGCCCCAGGCGAGGGTCCTGGCGGTCGACCGGGGCATCACGTGCGTGACGCTGGACTACAACGCGCTGCGCGGCACCGAGGACGACAAGCTGAAGCTGTTCTGAGCGCGGGCGGGGCCTCGCCCGCCGGCGCGTCACGCCTGTGAGGTTCGACCGGCGGGTGGCTCCTGAAGGCTGCCGCCCGCCGATGCCCTCGGCCGGGCCAGGCACGGGCCGGCGACCATGATCATCACTTCCTCCGCCGATGCCGTCGATTGCAAAGTAATCGAGAATCCATCCGCGGGCTTCATCGCCGTCAGGTTGCCCGCACCCTTTCCGGCGGCCGTCGCCGTCTCGAATTTTCGGATTCGGAATCCCATTTCTTCGATGGTGGCGCGAGCCCGCCGGAATACCGACTCCTGCTGCTGTGACGGCACCGTGATGTTTTGGATGCGCAGCGCGGTGAAGGTCTTCTCGATGGAATCCTTCCCGCTCATCACCTCTCCGCACGGGGATACAGTGAACGACGGCGCACGATCGACGACGGGAGCCCTGATTCCCTCGATGACCAGCCGCGTGTATTCCTCGGCGGTGGCCCTGGCCTGATCCTCGGACATTTCGGGGACTTTGACGTCCTGCTTGTTGATGGAATCTCCACATCCCGAAGCCAGAATCAATACCAACACCGCAGACAAGGCTGCGGCTATACCGGACAGGCGGTGTGCGATCACGATGTGCGCCCTACTTGACGTGGGGTCGGTTCAGCGGATTCGGATCGTTGTACATACCCGCCACGATCTTGCCCTGGTTGAGCAGGCTTTCGCTGCCGGTATCCCAATAGCCGCTGTGGCCGTCGGCATCGCCTTGCAGGCGCTTCCCGCCGAACGCCTCGTCCG
The DNA here is from genome assembly GCF_042754105.1 of Embleya sp. NPDC059237. Taxonomy (NCBI): domain Bacteria; kingdom Bacillati; phylum Actinomycetota; class Actinomycetes; order Kitasatosporales; family Streptomycetaceae; genus Embleya; species Embleya sp. NPDC059237. The sequence goes on from NZ_JBHZAE010000001.1 coordinate 217,744, forward strand.
TCGGGCTGACCCGGTCGTCGCTGCCGATGGCGGCGTCGGCGGCCATGTCGAATAGGCTCGGCTCCTTGTCGGTGCCGTGTTTTGCGCTTCCCAGGTCGACGACGGCCTGGTCTTCGTCGAGCTTTACCGGTGAGCGGTCCGCCCACACGTGGCCCGGGTCGATTTTCAGGTCCTCCGCGTGCTTGACGTGTATTCCGGGACTGCCCAGGGCGACGATCTCGTCGGCTGCCAGTCCACCGGTCTTTGCCGCGTCGCCGACGAGTGCGGTTCCGTAACTGTGGCCGATGACCGTGATGTGATGATCGTTGCCTTGGGCGCGGACTCCACCGACGAAGGAGTGCAACCGTGGCGCCCCCTCCTCGGAGCGCGCCCATCCGGCCATGCTGCCGATCCCCTTTTTCTCGGGTGCGTCGTAGTCGAGCCAGAAGACCGACGCCACACCGCTTTTTCCGTCCGTCAAACCCACCGCGGTGTCCCGGATCCTGTCCGCCCTGGTAATCCCGCCCGCGAGATTGTCGGCCACCGTGGCGCCGGTCCCGGGGACCAGCACGGCGACGTGCTTTGCCTTGTCGGGATCGCCGACGGACATGATCACCTGGCCGTCGAGGAATTTGTCCCCGAACTTCAGCAGCATCAATTCCTTGCCGGGCGGTCGAGCGTATCCGGCGACCAACACCTTCTTGATCTTCGTGAGGTTTTCCCACTCGCGTTCGTCGTGGTCGGGGGATCTGCCGCCGGCCAGTGCCGGGGCGAGTTCGGTCAGACGTTGGTCCAAGGCGGTGCGGTTGGCCGTGTCGCGAACGGCTGCCGGAAGGCCGTCCATGCTGCCGAGTCGGCGCGGATATGCGGCCAGGTACAGGGCTCGCTGTTCCTCGGACAGGCCGCGCCACCAGGCCGCCGCCTGCGTGGGATCCAGGTTCGGGACCGGGCCCACGCCGTACAGGCCGGCCACGCGCCGGGTGTCCTCGACGCTGTTCTGCCAGGAGTCCGGCCGGGTTTCCGCGACGTCGGCCGGCATCAGCGTGGTCAGTGTCGCGGCGAATTTGGCGTCGGCCTCGCTCGCCTGGCGAAGCAGTGTGTCGAAGCGGGCCACGAAGCCGTCGATGGTGCTCTGTTGCCGTGCCGCGTCCGCCGGAGTGGGATTGCCGGTCGCGGCGGGCGGGGCGGCGGCCTGCACGGTGTATCCGCCCGGGGTTTCCACGATCCGGAGACCGGAGGTCTCGGCCTCCTGGATGGCCGCGCGGAACGTGGTCTGAATCGCGGGCAGTTCGGATGCCGCACGTTCGGCCGCGATACCGATGGTCTGCGCCTGGCTTGCGGAGACGGCGATCTGTCGAACCGTCACTTCGAGATCCCGGTCGGCCGTTCCGGCGGCCTGCCCCCTCCATCCGGCCGCCGCCACACCGTCGTTGACCCCGGTCCGGAACGTGTTCTCCAGTTCGGCGAGTTTGCCGGCGGTGGTCCTCCAGGTGCGGGCGGCTTCCCGCCAGCTCTCGAAGTTCGCGGCCCTCAGCTCGGTGAAGCCGACCATGGTTACGACCCCGCCGTGAAGTCGGTGGCGACGTTCGTCTCGGTTTGGGCGTACTTCGTTCGCGTGCGGTAGATCCTGTCGGCCCCCGCCTGCGCCCGGTCGGCGAGGTGGGCGATCGCGCCGCCCCACTCGCGGCTCAGCTCGCCCAGTTGGAAACCGGTCATGAACCCCGGTGTTCCCGCCGGCGGGCCGTGGTTGATGTCCGCGCCCAGACTCCTCAGTTCCATGGCTACCGAGACCGCCTTGCCGGCGGCCGGGGCCAACTCTTCGATTTTGACCCGGAAGGAGGAATCCGAGGGTGCCGCCAAGGTGGCGTGAGAGGGCTCCGCCGGCGGAATGATGCTGCTCTTCAGAGCGCCGCTCATCGGATCGGCACGAAAATACTCCGGCGACAGGGCTCGATTTACGGCTGTGTCGGCGATTTCCTGCTCGGGCATGCCGGTATTCTCCCGCGTGCCCTCCGTATGGATTTGTCAGTAAATCCGACAATTCAGCGGAAGGTGGGTCGGTCGAGTATGCGACGGCGCCGCCGGGGCGGCGTCGGAGCCCGACCGGTGTTGACCTTCGAGTCGGATGAAGCCCAAGGATGTCGGGATGCCGGATACCGAGTTGATGCCGATCGGGGCCTTCGCCCGACACAGTGGTCTGACCTCGAGTGCGCTGCGGTTCTATGCGGACTCCGGGTTGCTGCACCCTGCCGAGGTCGATCCCGTCTCGGGCTACCGCTACTACAGCGCCGACCAGGTGGCGCGGGCCACGGCGCTGCGCCGACTGCGTGAGATCGCGATGCCGCTTGCCGAGGTCGACGCCGTCCTCGACGCCGGACCCGTGGAGGCGTCGCGGCTGATCGACGAGCATGTCGCCAAGGTGCTCGCGGATGCGGAGGCGGCGCGGCGCAAGGCCGCCGTGGTCAAGTCCTCGTTGGCCGGGGCGTCGACCGGTGTGCCGATCGCCGCCCTGAAGGGGCCGGTACTGGCCGACGCGATCGAACAAGTCCTGACCGCGACCGTACGGGAGTCGGGCGTGCCGGTGCTCGGCGGAGTGCGCGTCGAGGCGACCCGGGAGGCGATCACCCTGACCGCAACCGACCGATACCGCCTCTCGATACGAACCCTGGTGCCCGCCGAGGCGCCGACGACACCGTGGGCGGCGACGGTCGCGGGCGATGATCTGCGGGCCGCCGCCGCGGCCGTCCGGCGCAGCGCGATGGTGCGGGTCGAGGCGACCGCGCAGGGGATGTGGCTACGGCCGGCGGGCCGTGAGGACCGGCATTGCCGGTTGTTGTCCGAGGAGTTCCCGGACTACCGGTCGATGCTCGCCTCGCTGCCCGAGGCCGGCACCCGCGTGACGATCGGGAAGGACATACTCCTGCGCGCCCTGGCGGAGCATCCCGGCGAGCGGATCACGTGGCACGTGACCCGCCGCGGGATCGATGTCCCATCGATCGGCGACGGGCATCCGGATGTCGCGATCCCGGCCGCCGTGACGGGGCGGGAGCTTCGCATCGTGTTCGAACTGACCACCCTCTACCCGGCCGTCGGCACCGCGATCGGCCCCGATGTGATGCTCGACCTGAGGGGACCCGACCAGCCCGTCACGATCCGCTCCGCCGACCGCGGTGATCTCACCACCCTGGCCATGCCGGTCGGGCCCGACCACGCCGGCTCCGCCTGAAGGCGGCGCCGGCGACTCGGCCGGTATGGAATCTGCACTGCGCGGATAAAAATCAACGCTGTGTAGACTTTGGCGTGGGGAGTCGGTCGGCTCCCGGTGCGGATGTGTTCAGGAGGGGCCATGCAGCAGCGGAATTGGCTTGTCACCGGTGTCGGATCGGGGCTTGGGCGGGCGATTGCGGAGGCTGCTCTGGGGGCCGGGCATACCGTGGTCGGCACGGTGCGCTCCGAGGGGGATGTGCGGGAGTTCGAAGGGCTTGAGGCCGATCGTGCCCACGGTCGTCTTCTGGAGGTGACCGACGACCGGGCCGTCTTCGACGTGATCGCGGAGGTGGAGCGCGGCGTCGGGCCCCTTGACGTCGTCGTCGCCAATGCCGGCTACGGCCTGGAGGGGACCTTCGAGGAGACTTCGCTGGACGAGGTGCGGCGGCAGTTCGAGGTCAACGTGTTCGGGGCGATGGCCACCCTGCAGGCGGCGCTGCCGCACATGCGTCGGCGTCGCCGGGGCCATCTGATGGCCGTCACCTCCATGGGCGGGCTCATGGCCGTGCCCGGCATGTCCGCCTACTGCGGCAGCAAGTTCGCCCTGGAAGGCATCCTCGAAGCGCTGGGCAAGGAGGTGGCGCAGTTCGGGATCCATGTGACAGCGATCGAGCCCGGCTCCTTCCGTACCGACTGGGCCGGCCGGTCCATGACCCGGGCCGAACGCACCGTCGACGACTACGACGAGCTGTTCGAGCCCATCCGGGAGGCGCGCCGGAAGGCGAGCGGGAACCAGCTCGGTGACCCGGCCCGGGCCGGGGACGCCGTCGTACACATCGCCTCGGTCGACCGGCCGCCGGCCCACCTCGTCCTGGGTTCGGACGCGTTGCGCCTGGTCACCGCCGCACGCACCGCCGTCGACGAGGACATCCGCGCGTGGGAGACACTGTCCCGGACGACCGACTTCGCCGAGGGTGCTCAGCTCTGATGTCCGGCCACCCCGCGCGGAGCAGGCGCACCACGGAACGTAAGGGCGATGTCCGGGAGCGGGCCATCCTGGACACCTGCGAGGCCCTGCTGGCGGACAAGGGCTACGACGCCATGACCGTCGGGGACATCGCCCAGGGCGCCGGCATCACGCGCGGCGCGCTCTACTTCTACTTCGGGTCCAAGCATGAAGTGGTCACGGCACTCGTGGCCCGGACCGTCGAGCATCTGTGGGAACGCTCGCGGGCCACCGCGCGGCACGACGAGCCGCGAGCAGCCGTCGCCACGGCCATGCGGCGCACGGTCGAACTGTGGAACGCGCACGGCACGGTCATGCGCACCGCGATCGACCTGTCGTTGACCGTGCCCGAGATCGGCGAACTGTGGAGTCACACCGCCGACTTGTTCATCGAGGCGATCACCGCCGTCCTGGAACGCGCCGGTGTGCCGGCCGGCACCGAACCGCAACAGGCCTCGGCGATGGCGCGCGCCCTGTGCTGGATGATCGAGCGCACCTTCTATCACGCCTCGCGGGAGTCTTTGGACAAGTTGCCGGAGGCCGCCGCGACCTGCGAGCACATCTGGCTGATCAGCGCCGGCCTCAGCGGCTGAGGAGGCGGCCGGCGCAGCGGGTGCCCAACCTTTTCCGGCCGGTGACCATGTACGCGACAGCATCGACCCGGCCACCATGGAGAGGGCCGACGAAAGCGGGCGCGCGGCGACCGACGCGACGTTGCGCGCGGCGGGTTCGAGTGCCCCGCCGGCCACCGAGTTCTACCTCGTCCGGCCGTATCGGCCCTGACGTCAAGGGGGTCGGCGATGCCGGGGACGGTGATCATCGGGGCCGGGTTCGCCGGGATCTGCATGGCGATCCGGCTGCGCCGCGCCGGCATCGAGGACTTCACCGTCTACGAGAAGGCCGACGACCTCGGCGGCGTCTGGCGCGACAACACCTATCCGGGCGCGGGTTGCGACATCCCGTCGATGTTGTACTCGTACTCGTTCGCGCAACGGGCCGACTGGTCCCGGGTGTTCCCCGAGCAACACGAGATCCTGCGCTATCTGCACGAGTGCGCCCGGACGTTCGGTATCCGGGCCCACCTGGCACTCGGTACCGAGGTGAACGCCGCGCGCTGGGACGAGACGGCCGCGGTGTGGCGGATCGAGACCTCGCGCGGGTCGGCGACCGCCCGGGTGCTGGTCTCGGCCGTGGGCCAGCTCAACCGGCCGCGCTATCCCGACCTGCCCGGCCTGGACTCGTTCGCCGGCACCGCGTTCCACTCCTCGCGGTGGCGGCACGACCACGACCTGAACGACCGCACCGTCGCGGTGATCGGCACCGGGCCCAGCGCGGTGCAGTTCGTGCCGCGCATCGCCGCGCGGGTGCGCCGGCTGTACCTCTTCCAGCGGTCCGCGAACTGGGTGGTGCCCAAGCCGGATCGGGCCTACGGGCGGATCGCGCACCGGGTCTTCCGCCGGTTCCCGCCGGCTCGGACCGCAGTGCGCGCGGCGACCTATCTGCGCGGCGAGACCGCGGTCTACTGGGCGGTGCGCGGCAACGTCGGCGCCCGCCTGGCCCGGCACGCGGCACGCCGGCACCTGGCCGCGCAGATCGCCGATCCGGCGCTGCGGGCCCGGTTGACCCCGGACTTCCCGATCGGCTGCAAACGCATCCTGATCTCGGCCGACTTCTACCCGACCCTGACCCGGGACAACGTGGAACTGGTCACCGACCCGATCACCGAGATCACCCCGAGCGGACCGCGCACCGCCGCGCGGGACTACCCCGTGGACACCCTGATCCACGGCACCGGGTTCCTGGCCACCGAATTCCTGCGGCCGATGGACATCGTCGGGCGCGCCGGCGTGCGGCTGCAGGACGTGTGGCGGGAGGGGGCGGCGGCCCGACTGGGGATGACCGTGCCGCGCTTCCCGAACCTGTTCCTGCTGTACGGGCCGGGGACGAACCTGGGCCACAACTCGATCATCTACATGATCGAGAGTCAGGTGGCGTACGTGGTGCGCAGGATCCGCGACGGGCGGGTCCACGAGGCGGGCGCGGCCGAGTACGAGGCGGACCGGCGGGCGCTCGCGGCCGGCGTGGCGGGCACCGTGTTCGGGGCGGGCTGTACGAGCTGGTACAAGGGCGCCGACGGGCAGGTGACCACCAACTGGCCCTGGCACACCTACCGATACCGGTGGGCCACCCGACGCGCTTGACCACCACGACCCGACACTGCCGGCCGTTCGGCGGGCCCGAACCCGCCGCGCTCAGTCGGCGTAGTAGTCGGCCATCAACTCGCTCGACCACGCCGCCTGGCGAAGCTCGCCGCGCGGGCCGAACTCGGCGAGGTAGGGCTTGAGATCGAGCACCGGCGTGCCGTCGACCGCGTCGAGGCCGCGCACGTGGACGTCCAGGCCGTCCACCCGCTCCAGCGCACACCGGGAGACGGCGAGACGGTTCGGGCGGTTCTTGCCGCGCTGGGCGAAGATGCCGACGAGCGGCCAGGCCGGATTGCCGCGCGGCCGGCGGGCGCCGGTCTCGACGGCGGTGTCCGGGACCCGGTGGAAGTGGAAGACCACCTCCAGGTGGGAGAAGTCGTCAAGACCGAACAGCGCCTCGGGGCCGAAGCGTTCCCCGTCCAGGCGGATCACCGAGGACACGTTCCCCCAGTGATCGTCCACGAGTTCCACGCGCGGGGCGGACACCCGCCCGATCGCACGCAGGGTGACATCGGGCAGCGGCTCCACGGGTGTGCTCCCTCCCGTTACGGTGTCAGGTCCATGGCGTGCACGACCAACTCGGCCAGCGCGTTCACCGCGCTCTCCCGGTCCCGCGCGTCACATTCGGTCATCGGCGTGCGTGGGCCGATCGACAACGCGTCGCGCAGGTCCTCCTCCGGATAGCGCGGCGCGCCGTCGAAGAGATTGACCGCGACCACGAACGGGATCCCGGACCGCTCGAAGTAGTCCACCGCCGGGAAACTGTCCTCCAGTCGGCGGGTGTCCACCAGGACGATCGCGCCCACCGCGCCGCGCACCAGGTCGTCCCACATGAACCAGAACCGGTTCTGCCCCGGGGTACCGAACAGGTAGAGCACCAGGTCGGCTTCCAGGGTGATCCGGCCGAAATCCATCGCGACCGTGGTGGTGCGCTTCTCCGGCAGACCGGACAGGTCGTCGACGTCCTCGCTCATCACCGTCATGACCGACTCGGTGGTCAACGGCGGGATCTCCGACACGGCGGCCACCAGCGTGGTCTTGCCGACGCCGAAACCGCCCGCGACCACGATCTTGGTCGAGGTGATCGGCGGCCCCTCGCCGATCCGCCGACCGGACGCGCCCGCGGCCGGCATCGGGATGGCCGGGACCTCGTCGCCGAGACCGCCGACACCGCCGAGGTCAAATCTTGCGTAGTCCACCGAGCACCCTCTCCAGCAGCGCACGATCGGGTCGGCCGGCCTCGTGCTCGGCCTGGTACACACTGATCCGGCCCTGCGAGGCCAGGTCGCTGATCAACACCCGGACCACGCCGAGCGGCATGTGCAGGATCGCCGCCACCTCCGCCACCGACCGCACGCCGCGGCACAGGTGCACGATGCGGGCCACCTCGGGCATGTCGCCGGTCTCGTCCTGCGGGCAGTCCAGGGTGGTGACGAGCGTTTCGACCAGCAGCACGTGGCCGTAGCGGGTCCGGCCGCGGGTCAGCGTGTAGGGACGCACGCGCGAGGTGCGACCGCCCGGTTCGGGACGGGCCGGAAAACCCCCTGCGTCGTCGTAGTCGGAATAACCGCCGTCAGGAGCCAACGCGACCACCTCCACGGTCCTGGTGCATCTGTGCGCGCAGGGCCGGCGTCAGGACGTGGCCGGCGCGCCGAACAAACGAGGTCATCTGGTAGGCGATCACGCCCAGATCGGCGGACCCGCCCGCGTGCACGCCCAGACAGGAGCCGTCGCTGATCGACATCGCCACGACGTAGCCCTCGGCCATCGTGACGATCTCCTGGCGGACCGCGCCCATGTCGAGCACCCGCGAGGTGCCCTCGGCCAGGGCCACCAGGCCGCTGACGATCGCGCCGAGTTGCTCCTCGGCGTCACCGGCGGCGCCGGCCGCCTCCGGGCCGCGCGCGCTGGCCAGCATCAGGCCGTCGGAGGAGACCAGGACGACCTCGCGGACCCCCGGGACGTCCCCGGCCAGCCCGGCCACCAGCCAGTCGACATCGCGGGCCGTGGTGCCATTCGATCCGGTCACCGGTCTCCACCTCCTGTCTCCTCCCGCACGTCCGGCGGGAAGGTGGGTTCTTCGTCGGTCGCCACGATCGGCCCGGACGGGCGGATCGGACCGGTCGGTTCGTCCTCCCGGCGGGCTGCCTCCAGACCTTCCTGAAAGCCTGTCAGCCGTCGGCGCAGTTCGGCGGCCGAGAGCGTTCCGGTGTCCCGGGCGGGGTCCGCGGCGGGCGGGATTGCGAACGCGCCGCTGTCGTCGCCCGCCGTCAGTCGCTTGGGCAGACCACGCCGGGTACGACCGACCGCGGAGGCCGCGGGGCCCGTGCCGTCCCCGCCGATCGCCGGCCGTGGCGCGACGGGCGGCGTCGCGGCGGTGGTCTTCGCCGTCGCGCCCTTCACCGTCGCACTCTTCGGCGCCACGCTCTTCGCCGCCGTGCCCTTGCCCGCCGCGGTCCCCGCCGCCGTGCCTTTCGCCGCAGCGGTCCTCGGCGCCGCGGCCGCGTTGGCCACCGGCGTCGGGTTCGCGCGACGCGCGGGCGGCGCGACCTCGGGGCGTGTCGTCGACCCGGTTGCCTCGAACAGCGCGCCCGGCGCGACCAGTTTCGCGGCCGGCGCCTCCGGGGCGGGCGGATTGGCCGCCGGGGTGCGCTTGGGCAGGCCCTTGGGCGTCTTGACCGGCGGCGCGGCGTCCTCGCGGGGCACGATCGGCCCACGCGGCGCGGCGGCCGCGGACCGGGGGCGTTCGGCGGCGGGGGCAGCGGCCGGCGCGGTGCCGGCCGGCGCGGGCGTCTCCGTCGCGGGCAACGCGAGCCGGGCCGCGCCGGGCGGGATGGCCCGGGCGCCGGGCGTCACGCCGGGGATGGCCATCCGGTCCCGCTCGCGCTCCTGCTCGCGGTCGCGCTCGGCGGAGAACTCGGCGGGCGAGGGCCCCAGGCCGTGGAAGGTCGAGGCGGGGATCACCACGACGGCGCTCAGGCCACCCTGCGGGCGGGGCCGCAACTGCACCCTGATCCCGTGCCGTCGGGCCAGCCGGCCCACCACGAACACGCCCAGGCCGCCGGCGCCGCCGGCCGCCTCCTCCTCGGTGCTGTCCCGCTCGATCTGCGAGTTCAACTCGGTGAGCCGGTCCGCCGGTACGCCGATCCCGTTGTCGTCCACCGACAACACGACCTCGCCGTTCTCCAGCGTCCAGCCGCCGATCTCCACCCGGGACTCCGGCGCCGAGTAGGCGGCGGCGTTCTCCAGCAGTTCGGCCAGCAGGTGGCCCACGTCGTCGGCGGCGCGCCCGAGCACCTCGACGCGCGGCACGTGGCCGACGTCGATCCGCTCGTAGCGCTCGATCTCCGAGACACCGGCGCGGACCACGTCCAGGAGTGGGATCGCCGGTCGCCGGCCGCGCCGTTCGTCCGCGTCCGCGAGGACCAGCAGGTTCTCGCTGTTGCGGCGCATCCGGGTGGCCAGGTGGTCGAGCCGGAACAGGTCCTGCAGGCGCTGCGGTTCGTCCTCGCCGTGTTCCAGCTTCTCGATCAGGTCCAGTTGGCGCTCGACCAGGGTCAGCGTGCGCATCGACAGGTTGACGAACACGTCGTGCACCCGGCCGCGCATCAGTGTTTCCTCGTCGGCGAGTGCCGCCCGCCCGCGCAACAGCTCGGTGTGCTCCGCTTCGAGCCGGGCGCGTTCGGCCTCCAGGCGGGCGCTCTCCGCGGCCTGACGTACGGTCAACTCACGGAGTCGGGCGATGCGCTGCTCGGCGACCCGATGCCGCAACCACGCGGCGATCGAGGACAGCGCGACGGCGGTGGTCAGCAGCGTGCCAGCGAGGGCCGACTCCCACAACGTGTCGGTGTCGCCCAGCAGGACGATGGCGGTCGCGATCCCCGCCAACGCGAAGACGGCCGCCGCGGAACCGAACCCGGCGGCCGGTCCGCCGGCCGTGCGCCGGCTCCGGTGAACGGGTTCCGGAACGCGTACGGGTGCCGCGTCCGCCGCCTCGGGTGTTCCTGGATCCCCCTGCCCATACATGAGACGTGAGCATATCGTCGGACCCTCTTTTGATGTGGTTTCCGAAGCTACGCGAGTCGGCCCGAAAACGGCCGAAAAGGCCCCGCCCGGCACATGTCGGGTGAGACCTTTTCGGTATACGGAGCAACTTTTTTGACGATCGGTCAGGCAAATGCCCCAACCGACCCGATCACACGTCGCGCGAGCGCAGCCGGATCCCGCCGGCGATCAGCACGATCGCCGCGTAGGCCGCGATCAGCAACAGCGAGGGCCACGGCCCCGGGCCGCCTTCCCCGTCGCTGCCGCCGATCAGCTTGCCCAGCGCGAACATCGGCGAATACTCCATGACCTTCGAGCCCACCGAGTGCGGCAGGAACGGCCCGATGATCATCGGCAGCAGGATGGCGCCCATCAGCGCGGTGATCGCGCCCGCCGAGTGCCGCAGCAGCACCCCGAGCCCGAGCCCGAACAGACCGATCACGGCCAGGTAGAGGGAACTGCCGACGACGCTGCGGAGCAGGTCCACGTCGGCGGTGGAGTCGCCGATCCTGGAGGTGAACATCGCCTTGCCGAGCACCGCGGTGATCCCGATCGTGACCAGACCGACCACGAACATCAGGCCCGCGAACACCACGCCCTTGGCGACCAGCACCTGGATGCGGCGCGGGTACGCGGTCAGCGTGGTGCGGATCATCCCCGTCGTGTACTCGGCGGAGATGGTCAGCACGCCCAGCGTCGCGGCGGCGAGCTGGGCGATGATCACGCCGATCAGCGAGATGCTGACGTAGTCGTCGTCGGGCTTCGGGTTGGCCAGCCCGGCGATCAGCATGCCCAGACCCAGGATCAGCGCGACCATCACGATCAGGGTCCACACCGTGGAGCGCACCGTGCGGATCTTGGTCCACTCGGACAGCAACACCCGGCCGAAGCCCGCGTTGCCACCGCCGATGTTGCCGCCGACGTGCGCGGGGTGACCCGCCTGGTGTCCGGGCGGGAACTGCTGACCGGGCATCTGCTGCGCGTGCGGCTGCTGCGGCTGCATTTGCTGAGCGGGCAGTTGCTGCCCCGGCGCCTGCTGTGCCTGCATGTGCTGGTGCATCGGGGCCGGTTGGCCCTGCGGGAGCAGGTGCGGCGGGCCCTGGGGCATCGGGGGCGGAGTGTTCTGTGCCATCGCTCAGCCCTCGCTTCCGTTGGATCGCGGCATGGACGGGGACGGGGCGCCGGCGGGCGCGCCCCACGGGGCGCCGGGCGCGCCCTGCTGCGCATACCCGGGCGGCGGACCGGCGAACTGCGGGCCGCCCTGCTGCGGGTATCCGGGCGGCGGCGCCGCTCCGGGCGGACCCCACCCCGGCGGCGGACCGCCCGGCAGGCCCGCGCGGTACTCCACGCTGTGCTGGGTCATCCGCATGTAGACCTCTTCGAGCGAGTCGAAGCGCGGCGACAACTCGTGCAGCGCGATGCCGTGTTCGGCGGCGAGGTCACCGATCACCACGGGCGACAGCTCGTGCACCCGGAACGAGCCGGCCACCGCCTGGTCGGGCGTGACCGTGGCGCCCTTGCCCTGGAGCAGCGCGTTGAGCTTCTCCGCCTGCGGCGAGCGCACCACGGTGAACGACTGCGAGTTCGTCTCGATGAAGTCGCGCATCGAGGTGTCGGCGATCATCCGGCCCTGACCGATCACGATCAGGTGGTCCGCCGTCACCTCCATCTCGCTCATCAGGTGACTGGAGACGAAGACGGTGCGACCCTCCGAGGCCAACTGCTTCATCAGGTTGCGGATCCACAGGATGCCCTCGGGGTCGAGCCCGTTGACCGGCTCGTCGAACATCAGGATCCCGGGATCGCCGAGCAGCGCCGAGGCGATGCCGAGCCGCTGGCCCATGCCGAGCGAGAAGCCCCCCGCGCGCTTCTTGGCGACCTGGGTCAGGCCGACCATCCCGAGCACCTCGTCGACGCGACGGTTCGGGATGCCGTTGCTCTGCGCGAGACACAGCAGGTGGTTGTACGCGGTCCGGCCACCGTGCATCGCCTTGGCGTCCAGGAGTGCGCCCATTTCCCGCAGCGGGGCCTGGACGTGGTCGTACGGGCGGCCGTTGACCGTGACGTTGCCCCCGGTCGGCGTGTCAAGGCCGAGGATCATCCGCATGGTGGTCGATTTGCCGGCCCCGTTGGGGCCGAGGAAGCCGGTCACCGAGCCCGGACGCACTTGGAAGGAAAGCTGATCCACCGCCAGCTTGTTTCCGTAGCGTTTGGTGAGCCCTCTTGCTTCGATCATCTGTTGCCGCACTCCCAGGAAGACTTCGGGGGGATGGTGCCGGACCGACTCTGGTGCCGACCGGGCTTCGAGCTTAGGCCCGAACCTCCGCTGCCGACGGCCGCCGTACGACGGGCCCGCGCTGGGACATGGGTTCGAGGGAAGTCCCGCAAGTCATCCCAGAGGACGATTGACAAGCTCAGGCCTGGTTCTGGCGAGGCGTGACCACTTCGCGCAGAATGAGCAGAACGGCCGCCGCGATCGGAATCGCGAGCAGCGCCCCGGTCACCCCGAGCAGCGCGCCGCCCACCAGAGCCGCGATCACGGTGATCGCCGGCGGCACGTTCACCGCGCGGTTCATCACGCGCGGATAGATCAGATAGTTCTCGAACTGCTGGTAGGCCAGGAAGAAGATCACGCAGGTGAGCGCCTTGCCGGGGGAGTCGAAGAAGACCACCACCGACACCACCGCCGCGCCCACCGTGGCGCCGATCATCGGGATCAGGTCGGTGATCGCGATCACCAGGGCCAGCGGCAGCGCGTAGTCGTTGCCCAGGATCATCAGGAAGATGAACGAGGACAGGCCCGCGCAGGTGGCCACGATCAGCGCGCCGTTCACGTAGCCGCCGATCCCGGACAGGATCTCGTCGCCGAGCAGCCGCACCCGGGCCCGGCGCGACCTCGGGAACAGGTTGTACAGGTGCTCCTTGATGCTGGGCAGCGCGCCCAGGAAGTACAGCGTCAGGACGATCACGGTGAGCGTGTCGAACACCGACGTCAGCACCATCTTGCCGAAGCCCCACAAACCGCCCGCCACGTTCTCCGCCGTGTTGGCGTTGGCGGCCCAGTCCTTGGCCCGGTTCACCAGGTCGTACTTCTCGTCCAGCTGCCGGAATCTCTCGTTGTTGCGCAGCTCGGTGAGGCTGTCGGGAATCGAGTTGATCAGGCTCGACGTCTGCTCGACCAGCGGCTGGGCGATCGCGGTGACGAAGGCCGCGGCGAAGACGACGAACCCGAACGCGACGGTGCACACCGCCCAGCGTCGGGGCATGCCGCGCTTTTCGAGGCGTTCGACGAACGGGTTCAGCCCCGCGGCCAGGAAGAACGAGATCAGGATGATGATCAGGACGTGCTGGATGCCCATCACGGCCCGGGCCAGGAACCACGCGGTGATCAGGCCGAGTCCGCCGATGAAGCCGATGTAGAACGGCGAGGAACGGTGCAGCGGGCGACCCGGCTCGCCGAACCGCGAGCCGACGCCGGTCCACGGCTGGACCCGGGTGGGGGCCTTGGCGTCGTCGGGGACGGGGGAGGGTACGCCGGGGGCGGTCGGCGCGCCGGGTTCGGCCGCCGGGCCGGGTTCGGCCGTCGCGATCTGGGCGGGCACCCGGGCGGGGGCGGCGTCGGTGCTCTTGCCGGCCGGTTGGTCGCCGACCGACGCGTCGCCGGAGGCCGGCGCCCCCGCCGGGTCGGCGGTGCCGGTTGTACGCCCCGCGTCTGTCGTCGTGTCGACCGTGCCGCCGGACGCCGTGCCGCCGGTACCGCCCCCACCCGGGGTCGCTACGTCGGCCGCCGTGCCTGCGGTACCGCTCGGGCGCGGTGCGGTCGTCCCGTCGATGGTGCCGCCGCTGTCGCTACCGCCCGGGGTTGCCTCGTCCGCCGTGCTCCCCGTTGGCGTGCCGCCCGGGGTCGGTGCGGCGGCTGTCGTGCCCCCGTCCGCGCTCGGCGCGGTCGCCGGCGCTCCCGTGGATGTTCCGTCCCCGGCCGGTGTCGGCTTCCCCGGTCTGCGGCGCGGTCGGATGTTGCCCAGTCGACCCATGGCCCCGTACTCCTCGTCCCCTGCCCGGGCCGTCGGCGGCCCGGATCCGGATGTGCCCTGCCGACGCGTCCGGGATCACGTCATGAAAAATGCGGCCGGGGGGGGGGGGGGGGGGGGCCCGCGGACCCCCCCCCCCCGGCGAGCCCCGCGGCCCGCAGGTAGGCGAGTGTCT
>NZ_JBHZAE010000001.1:232399-752276 GCF_042754105.1 Embleya sp. NPDC059237
GGCGCGCGGCGTGGGGGGGGCGCCCCCCCCCCCCACCCGCCGGGGGGGCGGCGGCGGGGCCCCAGCCCCCCCCCCCCCCCCCCCGGCCGCCGAAGCCGGCCGAAATACCGGTTGCCGATGCCCCGCCGAGGCGCGTCAGCGGCTCTGCTGAGCCGGCACACCCGGCATCTTGTCGTCGTCGTCATCGATGCTGACACCCGCGGCGGCGACGGCCGCGCCGGTGAGCGTGGCCAGCATCTCGCGCACGTTGGTCAGCTGCGCGTTGATGCTGTCGCGGCGGTGGGTCAGCGCGGCCAGCTCGCGCTCGGACTCCGAGCGGATCCGGTCGGCCTTGGCCCGCGCGTCGGCCACGATGTCGTCGGCCTGGCGCTGCGCGGTCTCGATCGTCTGACGCGAGCGGCGCTCGGCGTCGGTACGCAGCTTCTCGGCCTCCAGGCGCAGCTGTTCGGCCCGGTGCTCGACCTCGGACAGCCGCTTCTCGGCCTTGGCCTGACGGGCCGCCAGGTCGCGCTCGGACTGCTCGCGGCGCTTGGCCAGGTTCGTCTCGAAGTCGGCGGCGGCCTGGGCGGCCTTGGCCCGAGTCTCCTCGAAGAGGGCCTCGGCCTCCTCGCGCTTGGCCGACGCGTCCTTGGCCGCCTCGCCACGCAGCTGCGCGGCGTCGCTCTTGGCCTTGTCGAGGATCCGCGAACCCTCGTCCTCGGCCTTGGCCTTGCGCTCCTTGCCGTACTGTTCGGCGTCGGAACGGACCTGCTGCGCGGCGGCCTCGGCCAACTCGCGGTGCTGATCGGCGGCGCGGCGGGCCTCCTCGCGCAGGTCCTTGGCCTCTTCCTCGGCGAGGCGGAGGATCTTCTCCACCCGTGCGCCGAGGCCCGCGTAGGACGGTTCGGCGTCGGCGAGTTGGGCCTGCGCGTTCTGGCTTTCGAGGTGCAGTTCCTCGATCCGCTTCTCCAGCGCCGAGATCCTCGCGAGCGCGCTGTCACGGTCCGACACGAGCTTCGTGATGCGGTCGTCGACCTGCGAACGCTCGTACCCACGACGGACGATGTCGAAGCCGTGCGGAGAGTTAGTGTCGCTCATGGGGTTCCTGTCGTATGACGGGTGCGGTGAATGAGGTGACGGGTGGAATCCTGGCACGAATCGGGCGGAGCATCGACCTGACCGGGAGATAAGAACCGGCCGGCATCGCTCAATCGGATGACGACGAACCGGAGCCCTTCGCCGCGGGGCCCTTGCCCGACGAGGAGTTGCCCTTGCCGGCCCCGAGGCCCGCGGGCGCGGCGAGCGCGTCCAATACGCCCTGCACGCGCGACATCTCGGCGGTGATGTCCTTGCGTCTGCGGTTCAACTCGTCGAGTTTGCGCTGTCCGTCGGCGCGGTGACGGTCGGCTTCCTTGCGCGCCTCGGTGCGCAGTCGCTCCGCCTCCTTCCGCGCCTCGTCGAGAACCTTCTCGGCGTCCGCGGCGGTCTTGCGACGGACCGCCTGCGCCTCCCGCTGGGCGGCGGCCACCTGTTCGGCCACCTTCGCCCGCAGGTCGTCCGCGCCCTTCTGGGCGTCGGCGAGCCGCTGTTCCGCTTCCGAGAGCAGCGCCTCGGCCTTCTTCACCGCGGCAATACGTACCCTATCCGCCTCGGAACCGGCCTTGTCGCGAATCCGCTCGGCTTCCTCGGCCGCGGCCACCTTCATCTTCTCGGCGTCCACGCGGGCCTCGCTCACCTGTTCCTCCGCGGCGGCCACCAGGTCGTCGACCCGCTTGCCCGCCTGCTTCAGACCCTCCGCGGCCTGCCGGCGGGCACGTTCGACGACCTGCTCGGCCTCGCGGTCGGAACGCTCGCGCGTGGCGGTGGTGTCGCGCCGGGTCTCGCCGATCATCGCGTCGGAGTCCTGGCGCGCCTTCTCTATCACCGCGGTCGCCTCGGCGCGCAGGCGTTCGTCCTCCGCCTCGGCCTCGGCGATCAGCAGGTTCGCCGCCTCGGTCGCCTCGGCGACGCGCTTCTCGGCCTTGCGCTCGGCGGTGCCGACGATTTCGGTGGCCCGGCCCTTGGCCCGAACCAGCAGCTCCTCGGCGTCGTTCGTGGCCCGCTCCAGCTCGGCGCGGGCCTGCTCGCGCAGTTGCGCCGCGGCCTCCTCGGCCTCGCGCAGCTCCTTGTTCGCCGCCTCGCGGCCGGCCGTACGGGTCTTCTCCGCCTCGCGGTCGGAGTCGGACTTCATCCGGTCGGCGTGCTTGCGCGCGGCGGTGACCGTGGCGTCGGCCTCCGCGCGGGCCCGGACCAGCGTGGTCTCCGCGTCGTCGCGGGCCTTGGCCAGGTCGCGTTCGGCGAGCGCGGTGAGCCGGTCCGACTCCTCCCGGGCGGCGTCCTCGATGCCCACCACCGCGGCGCGTACCGCCTCGGCCTCGGCCTGCGCCTCGGCGACCGCGCGGGCCGCGTCCTCCTTGGCCAATCGGGCCTGGGTGGTGGCGCTCTCCAGCAGGTCGGTGCCCCGCGCCTCGGCTTTCTCCAGCAACTCGCGGGCCCGCGCCTTGGTGCGATCGCGCAATTCGGCCGCCTCGTCGCGCGCCTCCTCCAGCGCCTGGGCGCCCTGGGTACGCAGCCGGAGCGCCTCGGCCTCGGCCTCCTCGCGCAACCGCGTGGCCTCGGTGTCGGCCTGCTCCAGCCGGCTCAGCGCGGCCGTCTCGGCCTCGTCGCGCATCCGCTCCGCGTCCGCGGTCGCCGCCTCCAGCGCGGCGGCGGCCTCCTCGCGCAGCGTGGTCGCCTCGGCGTTCGCCGAGGCCAGCGTCGCGGTCGCCTCGGTGTGCAGGCGCTGCGCCTCGCTGCGCGCCGCCTCCAGCGCCTCGGCGGCCTCCCGGCGCAGCGTCCCGGCCGCCTGCTCGGCGTCGGCGCGCACCTGTTCGGCATCGCGCTCTGCACGCTCCAACAGCGCGCGGGCGGCGGTCTGCGCCTCGGACCGGGCCCGGTCCGCGTCGGTCTCGCCCTGGGTGCGCATCGTGTCCGCGTCGGCCTTGGCCGCGGCCAGCGCGGCGGTGGCCTCCTGGCGCAGCGCGCGCGCCTCGCCGTCGGCCTGCTCCAGGATGCCGAGCGCGGTCTCCTCGCCCTCGGCCCGCATCCGCGCGGCGTCCTTCTCGGCCTTGTCCAGCGCGGCGCGCACGGTCGCGGCGGTCTCGGTGCGCAGCGTGTGCGCGGCGGCCTCCGCCTCGGTGCGCATGCGCTCGGCCTCGGCGTCGGCCTGCTCAAGCACCGAACGCGCGGTCTCGGTGGTCTCCTCGCGCAGCGTGCGGGCGGCCGTCTCGGCCTCCGTGCGCATGCGCTCGGCCTCCTCGTCGGCCTGCTCCAGGACCGAACGCGCGGTCTCGGTGGTCTTCTCGCGCAGCGCCTGAGCGGCGGCCTCCGCCTCGGTGCGCATCCGGGTCGCGTCGGTGTCGGCCGCGGCCAGCCGGGCACGGGCCTGCTCGGTGCTCTCCTCGCGCAGGGCCGCCGCCGCGCTCTCCGAACTCTCGCGCAGCGCCCGCGCGGTCTGCTCGGTCTCCTCGCGCAACGCGCGGGTCTCGGCTTCCGTCCGCTCGCGCAGCGCATGGGTCTCGGCCTCGGTCCGCTCGCGCAGCGCGCGGGTCTCGGCCTCCGCCTCCTCGCGCATCGAGGACGCGTCGCGGCGCGCGGCCGAACGCATCTGGTCGGCCTCCTCGCGCGAGTCGGCGAGGGTCTTCTCCGCCTCGGTACGCGCGTCGGTGAGCGCCTTGTCGGCCTCGCGGCGCGAGTCGGTGCGGACCTTCTCGGCCTCTTCCCGGGCCTTGCCGATCAGTTCGTCGGCCTTGACCGCGGCCGACTGGGTACGGGCGCCCGCCTCGGCGCGAGCGCGCTCCATCGTGGCCTCGGCGTCGGCCCGGGCCCGATCCAGCGCGGCCTCGGCCTCGGCGGCCGACTGCTCGGCCCGGGCCCGCAGTTCCTCGGTCCGGGCGTGCAACTCGGCGGCCTGCCGCTCCGCTTCGGCGCGCATCGCCTCGGCCCGGGCCTGGGCCTGATCGCGCAGCTCGGCCGCGGCCAGCTCGGCGGAGCGGATCAGCTCCTCGGCGGCGCGGTTCGCGTCGGCGCCCGCCTTCTGCGCCTCCGCCCGGGCCTTGGCCACCAGTTCCTCGGCCTCGGCGTGCGAACGACCGGCGTTCTCGGCGGCCTCGGTACGCACCCGCTCGGCCTCGGCGCGAGCCGCCTCGACCCGCTCCGCCGCCTGCGCCGCGGACTCCTCGCGCAGCTGCTCGGCGGCGGCCGCGGCCTCGCTGCGCAGGGTCTGCGCCTCGATCCGGGCGCGCTCCAACTCCTCGGCGGCCTCCGCCTGTTGGAGCTTGGTCATCTCGCGCAGGCGGTGTGTGTCCGCGATCGCCTTCTCGCGCAGCTTGCCGGAGTCGGCGCGGGCCGCCTCGAGCAGTTCCTCCGCACCCTCGGCCGCCTGGGCACGCACCTGCTCGGCGTATTCGCGCGCCTCGTGCGCCAACCGGTCACTGGACACGCGGGTGCGCGTCTCGACCGCCTCGGCGTCGGTTTGGGCCCGGGCGCGCAACTCGTCGGCCTCGGTGCGGGCCTCGCTCTGTACCCGCTCGGCCTCGGATCGGGACTTGGCCATCAGGTCGTCGGCGGCCCGCGCGGCGGTCTCCAGGCGCTCGGCCGCGCCGGCCTCGGCGTTGGTGAGCAACTGCTGTGCCTCGGCCCGCAGTCGGTCCACCTCCTGCCGGCGGCGCTCGATCTCCGCGCGCGCCCCGGCCTCCAACTCGTCGACCCGGGCCAGGGTTTCCTCGCGGGCGGTGTCCAACTCGGCGCGGGTGTCGGTACGCAGTGCCTCGGCCTCGGCGCGGGCCTCGTCGCGCAGCCGGTCCGCCTCGGCGATCGCCTCGGCGCGCAGCCGCTCGGCGGCGCCGCGGGCCTCGGCGGTGAGCTTGTCCGCCTCGGCGCGGGCCTTGGCCAGATGCGCCTCGGCGTCGGTCGCGGCCTTGCCGAGCTTCTCGCCCGCCTCGGCCTCGGCGCCCTGGAGCAATCGTTGGGCCTCCGCCTGGCGGCGGTCCGCCTCGCCGGCCGCCTCGGCCCGCAGCCGTTCGATCTCGAACTGGGCGGATTCGAGCAGTTTCGCGGTGTTCTCGGACGCGCCCTGGGCGCGGGCGCCGGCCTCGCCGGTGACCCGCTCGGCCTCGGCCCGGGCCTCGCCGATGATTCGGGCGGCCTCCACCCGGGCGTCGCCGACCAGGCTCTCCGCGCGGGTGCGGGTCTCGGTGCGCAACTGCTCGGACTGGTCCACGGCCGCGCTCGCCCGGGCCTTGGCCTCGGCGACCACCCGATCCGCGTCGCTCTGCGCACGCGAGAGCAGCGACTCGACCTCGGCGCGCGTGCTCTCGTTGGTGCCCGCCGCCTGCTCGCGGGCGGCGGCGGCCACCCGCTCGGCCTCGGCGCGGGCGTTGTCCAGGAGTTGGCGGGCGCGCTCCTCGGCCTGGGCGCGCAACTGCTCGGCCCACGCGACGTTCTCGTTGACCCGGGTCTCGGTGGCCTGGCGTGCCTGGGCCAGTTCCTCGTCCAGGCGCCGGCGGCGCTCCATGACCTCGGCCTGCCACTCGGCTTCGAGCCGGGCGGAGCGGGCGGCGGCCTCCTGGAGCAGGCGCTGGGTGGTCGCGCGCGACTCCTGCAACTCGCGCTCGGCATCGGCGCGGACCTGGTCGGCCTGCAGTTGCGCATTGCGCAACATCTGCTCGGCCTGGCCGCCGATGCTGTCGAATCGGGGTGTGGCGAGCTGGCGGCGAAGGTCATGCAGCTTCGCGCGGAGAACCTCGACCTGATAGCCGAGGTCCTCCGCGTGGGCGACGGTGTCGTCGCGCTCCTTCTTCAGCCGCTTGATCTCGTCGTCGAGCTGTTCGAGGTGCTCGTCGACTTGGTAGCGGTCGTAGCCCCGCACTGTGGGGTCCCACTCCATCCCCTGGCCGCGTACGTTTCAGTACTGCAAATCGGCCGTTTCCGACCGGTTGGTGACGAAACGACCCCGACAACCATCCGGAACCGCCCGTACCGCATTGACTACCAGGGAGAATGGTCTCAGATCCAGGGACCGCCGTCAGACGTTACGAAAGCGGTTGATGGCGTCGATATGCCGCGCGCGCATCTCGACGTCCCGAACCCCCAGGCCCTCCTCCGGTGCGAGACACAGTACGCCCACCTTGCCCTGGTGCAGGTTCCGGTGGACGTCCCGGGCCGCCTGACCCGTCTCTTCCAGAGCGTAGGTGCGCGACAACGTCGGGTGAATCCTACCCTTCGCCACGAGCCGGTTGGCCTCCCATGCCTCCCGATAGTTGGCGAAGTGCGAGCCGACGATCCGCTTCAGGCTCATCCACAGATAGCGGTTGTCGTATTCGTGCATGTAGCCCGACGTCGAGGCGCAGGTCACGATGGTGCCGCCCTTGCGGGTGACGTAGACCGAGGCGCCGAACGTCTCGCGGCCCGGGTGCTCGAAGACGATGTCCACGTCCTCGCCGCCGGTGAGTTCGCGGATGCGCTTGCCGAACCGGTTCCACTCGCGGGTGTCCTGGGTGTGCTCGTCCTTCCAGAAGCGGAAGTCCTCGGCCCGCCGGTCGATCACCAACTCGGCGCCCATGTCCCGGCACAGCTGCGCCTTGTCCTCGGAGGACACTACGCAGATCGGCGTCGCGCCGCCGGCCAGGGCGAACTGCGTCGCGTACGAGCCCAGGCCGCCGGAGGCGCCCCAGATGAGCACGTTGTCGCCCTGCTTCATGCCCGCGCCGTTGCGTGAGACGAGCTGGCGGTACGCCGTCGAGTTGACCAGGCCCGGCGAGGCGGCCTCTTCCCACGACAGGTGCGCCGGCTTCGGCATCAGCTGGTTGCTCTTGACCAGGGCGATCTGGGCGAGGCCGCCGAAGTTGGTCTCGAAGCCCCAGATCCGCTGCTCGGGGTCGAGCATGGTGTCGGCGTGCCCATCGGGGCTCTCCAACTCGACGGACAGGCAGTGCGCGACCACCTCGTCGCCGGGCTTCCAGGCGTTGACGCCCGCGCCGGTGCGCAGGACCACGCCCGCGAGGTCGGAGCCGACCACGTGGTACGGCAGGTCGTGCCGCTTGGACAGGTCGGATGCGCGGCCGTACTTCTCCAGGAAACGGAACGTGGAGACCGGCTCGAAGAGCGAGGTCCACACGGTGTTGTAGTTGATCGCACTGGCCATCACGGCGACGAGGGCTTCGCCGGGGCCGAGTTCGGGCAGCGGCACGTCGTCGACGTGCAGCGACTGGCGCGGATCCTTGTCCCGCGATTCCACGCCCTCGAACATCGTCTCCTCGTCCTTGTGGACGGTGACGGCGCGGTACGAGTCGGGAAGCGGGAGCGCTGCGTACGCCTCCTTGGGGGTGTCCCCCGCGAGGATGGCGTCGAGGATCTCCTTCATCGTCGGCCTCCATGGGTCGGCGGTTGAAGCATGAGAAACATGAGGGATTGCCGAGCTTCGCTGAACTTACTCGCTGGTAACGCTAGGCGTTCGGCATAAAAGCGACAAGGGGCGAAGTCACAGGAACTGCGCCGCCGCTTTGACGATCTGTCTGTTGACGAGCCGCCGGCTCCGCGGGATGGCGCGGCCGGTCGGGCGCTGCCGCGGGATGCCGCAGGTCGGCGCGCTGTCGTGCGCTGTCACGTATGGTCGCGCGCGGTCGCGCGCTGTGTGCGAGTGGCCGCGTGATGTCGCGGGCCGGATGCCGGGCCCGGTGGTCGACGCCGGGCCCGGTGGCTCAGTGCTCCGTGTCGGGCGCGGCCGAGGTCACCAGTTCGGTGAGCACGCCGTGACAGTCCTTGGGGTGCAGGAACGTGATGCGCGAACCCATCGAACCACGCCGGGGCTCGTCGTACAGCACCCGGACGCCCTTGGCTCCGATCGCCGCCGCGTCCCCGTCCACGTCGGCGGTGCCGAACGCGATGTGGTGCACACCCTCGCCGTTCTTGGCCAGCCACTTGCCGACCGCGGAGTCCTCGCGGATCGGCTCCAGGAGCTGGAGGTAGGACGCGCCACCGTCCGAGGTCTCGTTGATCTTGAGCATCGCCTCGCGGACGCCCTGCTCCTCGTTGATCTCGGTGTGGAACACCTCGAATCCGTAGGTCGTTGTGTAGAAGTCCACCGTCTCGTCGAGGTTGTGACAGGCGATGCCGATGTGATCGATACGCGTGAGCACCATGGCCTCCCGAGGCCGTCGAGAAATGCGGGTTACCTGCGAGTAGATACCCGACCCTTCGTCACGAGACTATGGGCGAGAGCACACCCGATTCGTGCCGGGCGTGAGGGTGGGTTCCGTCACATCGGGGCCCCCTGCACCGGTCGGCGCCCTTCCGGGTAGGTTCCGGAACAACTTCACGTCCGTCGCGGGGATGCCGCACGTCGCCCGGCCCGCCCGGCGATGGCACCCCGACCATAAAGTTGTGGAGGCCACCCTCATGGCCGGTTCTGTCATCGTCGCCGGGGCCCGTACCCCCATGGGTCGACTGCTCGGCTCCCTCAAGGGCTTCTCCGGCACCGACCTCGGCGCCATCGCGATCAAGTCCGCGCTCGAGCGTGCGGGCGTCACCGGGGACCAGGTCCAGTACGTGATCATGGGCCAGGTGCTCCAGGCGGGCGCCGGGCAGATGCCGGCCCGACAGGCGTCGGTCAAGGCCGGCATCCCGATGAACGTGCCCTCCCTCACCGTCAACAAGGTCTGTCTCTCCGGCCTGGACGCGATCGCGCTGGCCGACCAGCTGATCCGCGCGGGCGAGTTCGACATCGTGGTCGCGGGCGGCATGGAGTCGATGACCAACGCCCCGCACCTGCTGCCCAAGTCGCGCGAGGGCTTCAAGTACGGCGCGGTGGAGATGCTCGACGCGATGGCCTACGACGGCCTCACCGACGCGTTCGACAACATCCCGATGGGCGAGTCGACCGAGCACCACAACACGAAGCTGGACATCTCGCGCGAGGAGCAGGACGCGGTGGGCGCGCTGTCCCACCAGCGCGCCGCTGCCGCCGCGAAGAACGGGATCTTCGACGCCGAGATCGTGCCGGTGGAGATTCCGCAGCGCCGGGGCGAGCCGGTCGTGTTCGCCGCCGACGAGGGCATCCGCCCGGACACCACCGCCGAGTCGCTGGGCAAGCTGCGTCCGGCGTTCAGCAAGGACGGCACGATCACCGCGGGTACGTCCTCGCAGATCTCCGACGGCGCCGCCGCGGTCGTGGTGATGAGCAAGGCCAAGGCCGAGGAGCTGGGCCTGGAGTGGCTGGCCGAGATCGGCGCGCACGGCAACGTGGCGGGCCCGGACAACTCGCTCCAGTCGCAGCCCTCGAACGCGATCAAGCACGCGCTGGGCAAGCAGGGCCTGACCGTCGACGACCTGGATCTGATCGAGATCAACGAGGCGTTCGCGGCGGTGGCCGTGCAGTCGATGCGCGACCTCGGGGTGAGCACGGACAAGGTCAACGTCAACGGCGGCGCGATCGCGCTCGGCCACCCGATCGGCATGTCCGGTGCCCGCGTGGTGCTGCACCTGGCGCTGGAGCTCAAGCGCCGCGGCGGCGGCACGGGTGCGGCGGCGCTGTGCGGTGGCGGTGGCCAGGGCGACGCGCTGATCCTCACCGTCCCGGGCGCCTGAGCCGGTTCGGTTCGGACCGGTCCACAGGCGTGAACCGGTCCGGATCGTACGGCTGAGCGACCGTACGGTTTCGTGTGATCGATCCACCTGAAACGATCTCGCAGTCGCGGGGCGCGCACTGCGGTGTGACGGCTCGCCGACTGCGGGGTCGTTTCGGCATATCCGAGCAGGGAAGCGGTGGCGCATGAGGTCGGGGATGGATGTCGCGACGTTGGTGGCCCAGGCCCGGGAGGGCAAGCCGCGGGCGGTGGCCCGGTTGATCTCGATGGTCGAGGACGCCTCGCCGCGGCTGCGTGAGGTGATGGCCGCGCTCGCGCCGCTGACCGGCAACGCCTACGTGATCGGGCTGACCGGCTCGCCCGGGGTGGGCAAGTCGACCTCCACGACCGCGCTGGTGAGCGCGTACCGCCGGCTGGGTCGGCGGGTCGGCGTGCTCGCGGTGGACCCGTCCTCGCCGTTCTCGGGCGGCGCGCTGCTCGGGGACCGGGTGCGGATGCAGGACCATGCGACCGACCCGGGCGTATACATCCGCTCGATGGCCTCGCGTGGGCACCTCGGCGGGCTGGCCTGGTCCACGCCGCAGGCGCTGCGCGTGCTGGACGCGGCGGGGTGCGACGTGGTGATCGTGGAGACGGTGGGGGTCGGCCAGTCGGAGGTGGAGATCGCCTCGATGGCGGACAGCACCGTGGTGCTGTTGGCGCCGGGCATGGGCGACGGGATCCAGGCGGCCAAGGCCGGGATCCTGGAGATCGGCGACCTGTACGTGGTGAACAAGGCGGACCGGGACGGTGCGGCGACGACCGCGCGTGAACTCGGCCACATGCTCTCGCTCGGCGAGGCGCGGGGGCCGGGGGACTGGCGTCCGCCGATCGTCAAGACCGTGGCCTCGCGCGGGGAGGGTGTGGACGAGGTGGTCGAGGCGCTGGAGAAGCACCGGGCCTGGATGGAGGCGGGCGGCGAACTGCGGCTGCGGCGTCGGCGGCGGGTGGCGGACGAGGTGGAGGCGATCGCGGTCACCGCACTGCGGGCTCGGATCGGCGACCTGCGGGGTGGGCGGCGGTTGGAGGAACTGGCCGACCACGTGCTGTCCGGGTCCATGGACCCGTATTCGGCCGCGGACGAACTGATCACGGGGCTGGGAGCCTAGCGGCTTCGCTGTTCGCGTGGTGGGCCCGGTTCGACTTGCCGTCCTCAAACGCCGGACGGGCTGGGGTTGCTTCGGTCCGGCGCGCGGGCTGCGGTTTCGCTGTTCGCGTCGTGGGCCCGGGTCGGCTCACCGTCCTCAAACGCCGGACAGGCTGGGTGGGGCTCGGTTTGGTGCGCGGCTGCGGTTTCGCTGTTCGCGTGGTGGGCCCGGTCCGGCTCGCCGTCCTCGAACGCCGGACGGGCTGGGGTGGTCGGGCGGGCTCGTGGGCTGCGGTGCGGTTGACCGCAGCTCAGGGGAGCCGAGCAAATTCAGCCCGTCCGGCGTTTGAGGACGGCCGGCCCCAGTTGGGTCGACACAGGCGTCAGCCTGTCCCGCGTTTGAGGACGGCCGGCACGAGTGCGTCGACGCAGGCGTCAGCCTGTCCCGCGTTTGAGGACGGTCGGCACGAGTGCGTCGACACAGGCGTCAGCCTGTCCCGCGTTTGAGGACGGTCGGCACGAGTGCGTCGACACAGGCGTCAGCCTGTCTCGCATTCTTCTGTGGAGGGGCAGACCGCGGCGCGGGCGGCGGGGCGCAGGTGTGCGGCCACCGCGCCGAACGCTTCGCCGACCACCTGTTTTTGGGCGGGCGTCATGACGTCCATCAGGTGCTCGCGGACGCTCTCGACGTGCGTGGGCGCGGCGGCCCGGAGCGCGTCCCAGCCCTCCTCGGTGAGCACCGCGTAGGCCCCGCGACGGTCCGTCGGGCAGTTGCGGCGCGCGACCAGCCCCGCGTTCTCCATCCGGGTCATCTGGTGCGAGAGCCGGCTCTTGGACTGCTGAGTCGCCTCGGCCAGATCGCTCAGCCGCACCTCCTGCCGCGGGTGCTCCGAGATCTGCACCAGGATCTGGTAGTCGTGCAGGGACAGGCCGTGCGTGCGCTGGAGTTCGCGTTCCAGCCGCGCCGGCAGCATGTTGATCACGGCGATGATCTGGCGCCAGACGTGCTGGTCTTCATCGCTCAGCCATCTGGGCTCGGCATCGGTCATGAACCAAGAATACCGGAGTTAGTTGAAACTTGAATGACCCTTTGGTTTGCCGCGCGTCGTGCACACGCTGTGAGACGGCTACGTGACCGATCGGTAACCTCCACTACGCTCGGCGCGTGCCGAAGCCACTGAACCTTCCCTTCGATCCGATCACGCGTGCCGACGAGCACTGGCGAGAGCACTGGGGCGAGTGCCCGCCGATGGTCGCCATCACCTCGATCATGCGTGCCCAGCAGATTCTGCTCGCGGGCGCCGACGCGGTGCTCAAGCCGTACGGCCTGACTTTCGCCCGCTATGAGGCCCTGGTCCTGCTCACCTTCAGTCGGACCGGCTCGCTGCCGCTGTCCCGGATCGGCGAGCGCCTGATGGTGCACCCGACGAGTGTGACCAACACGATCGACCGCCTGGAGCAGGCCGAGTTGGTCGCGCGTCGGCCGAACCCGCGCGACGGTCGGGGCGTACTCGCGGTGATCACGGACAAGGGCCGCGACGTCACCGAGCGGGCCACCCGGGACCTGACCGCGCGCGAGTTCGGGCTCGGCGCGTACACCGCCGAGCAGTGCGCCCAGCTGTTCGACCTGCTGCGGGTGTTGC
The DNA here is from genome assembly GCF_042754105.1 of Embleya sp. NPDC059237. Classification (NCBI taxonomy): domain Bacteria; kingdom Bacillati; phylum Actinomycetota; class Actinomycetes; order Kitasatosporales; family Streptomycetaceae; genus Embleya; species Embleya sp. NPDC059237. Next base: position 244,810 of record NZ_JBHZAE010000001.1, read on the forward strand.
GGGTGGACGCCGGCGACTTCGTGGTCGAGGCGGAGGCGAAGGACAAGGGCGCGGCGGGGGAGGGGGCGGATTCGGGGACCCCGGTGCCGGCGACGTAAGCTGCATGCGCCATTGTGAAAAGCGGTCGACGACCACGTCGAGCCCGCCGTTACCGAAGGTGCTGCCGTGAAGCCTGCCGTATTGACCCGCTACCGAGTGATGGCCTGGATCACCGGGTGCATGCTCCTGGTCCTGTGCCTGTGCATGGTCCTGAAGTACGGGTTCGACACCGGCGAGAAGGCGACGCTCTACGTCAGCCAGGCACACGGTCTGTTCTACATGATCTACCTCGTCGTAACCTTCGACCTCAGCAGCAAGATGAAGTGGAAGTTCGAGCGCATGCTGCTGATGATGCTCGCCGGCACCGTTCCGCTCGCGTCGTTCTACGCCGAGCGCAAGGCCGTCGAGGCGGTCCACGAGCGCGGCCTCGCCGCCGCCCCCGCCGGCGCCTGAGCCGCTCGCAGTCAGCCCGTTCCGTACCCGCTTCCCCCGAGGATCCCCATGCTTTCCACCGCCTCCGGCCGCTTCAAGGTGATCTCGATCGCCGAGGGTTGTTCGTTCCTGATCCTGCTCGTCTTCGGCTCGCTGCTGAGCCGGATCTCGGACATCAACCTCGTCATGCCGCTGGGCCTGCTGCACGCGGTCCTGTTCATCCTGTACCTGCTGGCCATGATGGACGCGCGCACCAAGCTGTCGTGGGACAACAAGACCACGCTGCTCGCGTTCGTCGCCGCGATCCCGCCGTTCGGCCCGTTCGTCTTCGACTACAAGATGAAGCACAAGCTGGTCGAGCCGACCGCGGCGCCGGCCACCGCCTGACCGGTCGCCGCCGCGCTCGCGGCACCGCCCACGAAGCCCCCGACACCTCGTCGGGGGCTTCGGCGTTATCGGGGGCGTGGGCATGTTTTCGGGGGTGCTTGGACATTTACTAGGACGTCCTAGTAATTTTTCCGGTGCCGCGCGGGAATGGGTCCTACGACGACGGCATCGGACGGGAGCCACGTGAACACCGAGGACATCGAAGAGGGTCGGCGGCGCTGGCAGGACCGCTACGACAAGGTCCGCAACGACGGCATGCGCCGCACCACGCTTTCCGAACTCGAGGTCGAGCCGGTCTACGGCCCGCCCGCGGACCAGCCCTACGCCGGCTTCGAGCGGATCGGCTGGCCGGGCGAATTTCCGTACACCCGCGGCCTGTACGCGACCGGCTACCGAGGCCGGGCGTGGACCATCCGGCAGTTCGCCGGCTTCGGCAACGCGGAACAGACCAACGAGCGCTACCGGATGATCCTGGCGGCCGGCGGCGGCGGGCTCTCCGTCGCCTTCGACATGCCGACCCTGATGGGCCGGGACAGCGACGACGAGCGCTCGCTCGGCGAGGTCGGGCACTGCGGCGTCGCGGTGGACTCGGCGGCCGACATGGACGTGCTCTTCCGTGACATCCCGCTGGGCGACGTGACCACGTCGATGACCATTTCCGGGCCGGCGGTGCCCGCGTTTTGCATGTACCTGGTCGCGGCCGAGCGGCAGGGCGTGGACATCGGCACGCTCAACGGCACGCTGCAGACCGACATCTACAAGGAATACATCGCGCAGAAGGAGTGGCTGTTCGCGCCCGAGCCGCACCTGCGGTTGATCGGCGACCTGATGGAGTACTGCGCCGAGAAGATCCCGGCGTACAAGCCGCTGTCGGTGTCCGGGTACCACATCCGCGAGGCGGGGGCGACGGCCGCGCAGGAGCTGGCGTACACGCTGGCCAACGGGTTCGGCTACGTGGAACTCGGGCTGTCGCGCGGGATGGACGTGGACGTCTTCGGTCCCGGGTTGTCGTTCTTCTTCGACGCGCATGTGGACTTCTTCGAGGAGATCGCCAAGTTCCGCGCGGCGCGCCGGATCTGGGCGCGGTGGATGCGCGACGTGTACGGCGCGAAGACCGCGAAGGCGCAGTGGCTGCGCTTCCACACCCAGACGGCGGGCGTGTCGCTGACCGCGCAGCAGCCGTACAACAACGTGGTGCGCACCGCGGTCGAGGCGCTCGCGGCGGTGCTCGGCGGAACGAACTCGCTGCACACGAACGCGCTGGACGAGACGCTGGCGCTGCCGAGCGCGCAGGCCGCGGAGATCGCGCTGCGCACCCAGCAGGTGCTGATGGAGGAGACCGGCGTCGCGGCGGTGGCCGACCCGCTGGGTGGGTCGTGGTACGTGGAGGCGTTGACGGATCGGCTGGAGGCCGAGGCGGAGGCGACGTTCGCGAAGATCCGCGAGTTGGGCGAGAGTTCGCCGCACCCGATCGGGCCGATGACGTCGGGCATCCTGCGCGGCATCGAGGACGGGTGGTTCACCGGGGAGATCGCCGAGTCGGCGTTCCGCTACCAGCGGGCGGTGGAGAAGGGCGACAAGCGGGTCGTCGGGGTCAACTGCCACGAGGGGTCGGTGACGGGGGACCTGGAGATCATGCGGGTCAGCCACGAGGTCGAGCGGGACCAGGTGGCGATGCTCGGGAAGCGGCGGGGCGCGCGGGATCAGGCTGCGGTGGACTCGGCGCTGGGTGCGATGCGGGATGTTGCGCGGGGGTCGGGGAACCTGGTGCCGCCGATGTTGGCGGCGGCTCGGGTGGAGGCGACGCTCGGGGAGATCTGTGACGTTCTCCGGGAGGAGTGGGGCACGTACACGGAGCCCGCGCGGTTCTGAGCCCGAGCCGGGTGGCCTCAAGCGCCGGCCGGGCTGGGTTTGGCCTCAAACGCCGGCCGGGCTGGGTTTCGTTGGTTGGCCGGGTGGGCTCCTGGGGGAGTCGACCCGGGCTTCGGCCGAGGTGGCCTCAAGCGCCGGCCGGGCTGGGTTTGGTTGGGTTGGCCGGGTGGGCTCCTGGGGGAGTCGACCCGGCCTTCGGCCGAGGTGGCCTCAAGCGCCGGCCGGGCTGGAATTGCTTGGGTGGGTTCCTGGGGGAGTTGACCCGGTCTTGGGTTGGGTTCGGGGGCGGTGGGCTTACGTGGTGGCTGGGAGTAGGCCGGTTACTACGAATGTGGTGAAGCGTTGGACCCAGTTGTCGGAGGCGGGTTCGGCGCTTACCAGGATGTGTTGGACCACCGTGCCGGCGATTACGTCGAAGATCAGGTCTACGTCTATGTCGCCCGGGGCGGTGATTTCGCCTCTGGCTTCGGCTCGGGCCCTGCCTTCTGTGACCAGGCGTTTTTGGGGGTCGACGATCTCTTCGCGGATGCGGCGCCGTAGGGCCGGGTCGCTGGTGGAGTCGGCTACCAGGCCCATCAGGGCCGTGCGCATCTCGGGGCGGCCGAGGAGTGCGGCGAAGCGGCGGACCACGTCCTCGATGTCCGCGCGTAGATCGGGGCCTCGATCCGGCAGGTGCAGCGTGTCCAGCATCTCCGCGACGGCGGCGATGGCCAAGTCGTGCTTGGAGTGCCAGCGGCGGTACAGCGTGGTCTTGGCCACGCCCGCGCGCGTGGCGACGTCGCCCATGGCCAGCCCCGCCCAGCCGCCCTCGGCGAGGAGTGCGCGCGCCGCGGCCAGGATCGCGTCGTCCGCGGTGGTGCTGCGGGGGCGCCCGATGCGCTGTGGGGGCGCGCCGAACACCCGTCGTTCCGCCGGTTCCGCCGATTCGTCGTGCACGGGCGGTCATGTTACCGGCTGGTACGGTTCCCGGCCGTGATCCGTTCCGGTGGCGCAACTCACATCCGCCATTCGGGATCCTACGGTCGCATTCCGCCCGGCGCTCCCCTTACGCTACGAGCCGTAGCGAATCGCGGTGCCTGGATGGGGATTCGAGCACACGATCGCGACTGACGACCTGTCAAGGGTCGTCGTCCGTCCCGGGGCCCGCATCCTGCGGGGACCGGGACGCGACGGGAACTCGTGCGTGTGCCGGTGGGTCGCCCCGTGCATCGTTCGCCTTGCTCTCGGGGGAAGATGTCTACATGCAGCCACGGAACATGTCCATGCGCGGAGTAGTCGATCTCGGGGCGGTCAAGGCCGCCGCCGACAATGCCGCCAAGCGTGCGGCCGCCCCGGCCGGGAAGCCCGCCGCCGCGGCCGGTGGCCAACGGGTCGTCATCGACGTCACCGAGGCCACCTTCGAGACCGATGTGCTCGCGCTCTCCCAGCAGGCACCCGTCGTGATCGACTTCTGGGCCGAGTGGTGCCAGCCGTGCAAGCAGCTGAGCCCGCTCCTGGAGCGGTTGGCCGAGGAGTACGCCGGCCGCTTCGTGCTCGCCAAGATCGACGTCGACGCCAACCCGCGCCTGGCCCAGGAGTTCGGGATCCAGGGCATCCCCGCCGTGATGGCGGTGCTCGGCGGCCAGCTCGCCCCGCTGTTCCAGGGCGTGGTGCCCGAGCAGCAGGCGCGCCAGGTGCTCGATCAGCTCGTCCAGCTCGGCGAGGAGCGCTTCGGGCTGACCGGCGTGGTGGTCGACGGCGCACCGGCCGAGGCTCCCGACGACGCCGAGTCCGAGGAGGAGCCCCCCGGCGACCCGCTGCTCGCGCCCGCCGACGAGGCGCTGGAGGCCGGCGATCTGGACGGCGCGGCCCAGGCGTTCCGCAACGTGCTCTCCGACCACCCCGCGCACGCCGAGGCCAAGCTCGGCCTGATCAACACCGAACTCCTGCTGCGCACCCAGGGTGTGGACGCGGACAAGGCCCGGGCGGACGCCGCCGAGCACCCGGACGACGTCGCCGTACAGACCCTCGCCGCCGACGTGGACATCCTGGACGGCCGCGCCGACGAGGCGTTCGCCCGACTCGTGGAGACCGTGCGGCGGACCTCGGGCGACGAGCGGAACAAGGCGCGGTTGCACCTGCTGGAGCTGTTCGAGATCGTCGGCGCCGACGACCCCCGAGTGCCGAAGGCGCGCATGGCCCTTGCGGGCGTGCTTTTCTGAGTCTGCGTCAGCGCCGCGGTCCGGCTCCGAGCGCCGCGGTCCGGCTCCGTCGGACACCGGTCCGAGCGGCGTTTCGAGCGCCGTTCCGGCCGCCGGCCGCACTCGCTCGCTTTGTCGATGAAGCCCCGGTCGTTCTCGATTCCGAGAGCGGCCGGGGCGTTGTCTTTACCCATCTTTGACTATGGGTCATTTCCCTCGCCCTGCGTGTCTTTTGGTGACCTCCCGGTGATCCGTTAACGGACTTATCCCGCGAAATCGGATCGGCGGACATGCGTCTCGATACCGCGCTGTGATCCGGTGGCGAGCGGCGTTCGACGGTCCGCGTTACCCACCGGTAACGAACCTCTTGTGTGCCGACCCGGTCGTGAAAGATGATCGGGCCGCTCGATCCGTGTCCCATTCGCCCCGGCAGCCGGTCGGTGGCGCGGACGCGGACCTCCCCATCCAGGCCGCGCCGGTCCTTCCCGGGACAGGCAGGCCCTCCCTCCATGCCCCGCCACGTGCGGCCCTGGTCCGCATGAGGAGGGGACTCTGTCCCGAGGAGGACCATGGACAAGAAGGTTCAGGCGGGTAGCGGCAAGACCCGCTGGAAGCGATTCGGCATCGTGCTCCTGCCGGTCGCGGCGATGACCGTGGGCATGTTCGCGGGCGTCGCGAACGGTGTGGTCCCGGTGAACATCACCGTGGGCGGCGGCAACTTCAAGGTCCGCGCCGACAAGATGGAGGCGACGGACTTCTCCCAGTTCGGGGACTTCCTCAAGCGGAACAAGGGCGCCGACGTGCCGGTCGCGACCGCCGCGATCGGACACGCCGACATCACCAACCTCTGTCAGTCGGTCAAGGGGCCGTTCGGCATCGTGCTTCGGATCGAGGCCGGCGGCAAGGGCACCAAGGCCGAGGCCGACAACATGACCCTCTCGATGGACGGCCTCGACGGCGACGCGGTGTTCGAGAACATCGACATCGGCGTCGACGCGTCGACCATGGCCAAGGGCTCGGGGGGCAAGGGTCCGGCCACCATCGGCAACGGCCACCCCACGATGTTCGGCCAGCAGGCCAACAAGGCGACGTTCACCGACGTCAAGCAGTCGGCCTGGCTCGTGCAGGCGGGCCGGTTCTACCTCAAGGACCTCCACCTGGAGGTCGGCGGCGGTAGCAAGGAGTGCTTCTGACGTTCCGTCGGCTGTGGGCGCCTCGTCGTCCACAGCCGGTCAGTCGTATCGAGGCGGCATTCCAGGGAGTTGAACAGTGACCGCAGAACAGCGGCATCCCCATGCGGTCGTGCGCTGCCGGCGCGCGTTTCGGGAGTGGCGATCGGCCCGGCCGTTCTGGGCCGGACTCTTCACCATCCTGGCTGCCGGACCCATCCTGTGGGCCCCGTACGCATCCGTCAGCGCGGGTGACGTCACGGTCAGGCTGACGCAGTTCGGCGGCGTCTCGGCGCTGTTCATCGGCGCCATCCTGATCATGTGTGGAATCGCGCTCTGGTTGACCCCGGCGGCGCGGGTCTACCTCGGGATCTTCGTGATCCTCGTATCGCTCGTGTCCTTCATCGTGGCGACCTTCGGCGGCTTCGGCGTGGGCATGTTGCTCGGCCTCGTCGGTGGCATGCTCGCGACCTCCTGGACGTACAACGAGCCGTCGGACGACGAGGACGACGAGCGCCCCGGTGACGACGACGCCGGCGACGGACACGACGGCAGCGCCGACTTCGACGACACGCTCGTCGAGGACGGCTTCCTGGCCGACGCGTTGAGCGGGAAGGCCCCCGATGCCTCGGGGGAAGCGTCGACCGGGTCGGAGACCGACCGGCCCGGTGACAAGGAGGCGGGAACGGCCGCACCCAGGGTCACGCTCGCGGTGATCGTGGCCGCGATGGCAGGCGTGGTCGGACTGGTCGGGATCGCGAGCGCGTCGCCCAGCGACCCACTGCCCGAGAACCCGTACGCGGACGGCCCGTGCGCCTCCGCGAGTCCCACCACATCGGCGGGTTCGGCGTCGGCCGCGCCGAGCACGTCGAGCGCGGCGCCGAGCAGTACGGCCGCCACGTCCGCGGGTTCGACCCCCGCCGGCAAGGCGCCGCAGACGCGGTCCGCGGCGGGGCAACCCACTGCGGCGCAGAGCCCGGCGGCCGACCCGAGGGCCGGCACGTCCAAGGCGCCGGAAAGCAGGGAACCGGCTTTCAAGCTGCCCGAGTTGAAGCTGCCGGAGTTGAAACTGCCCGAGTTGACGCTGCCCGGCCTGCCCGGGCTCGGCCTGCCCGGGATCAAGCCGTCCGCGCCGGCGTCGTCCGCGCCGGCGTCGACGGCACCCACCGCACCCGCCGCACCCGCCGCGCCGTTGGCGGCCTCGGGCGGCTCGACCTCGGCCTCGGCCACGCCGCCGGCGGCCAAGTCGACGCCCTCCGCTTCGGCGTCGGGCAAACCTTCGACCAAGCCCACGACGACGTCGGCCAAGCCGTCGGCCACGTCGTCGTCGGCCGCGCCGAAGGACGGCAAGTCGCCCTTCCCGTGCCCGGTCCAGGGTCCCGTGAACGCCAAGAGCGGCAACGGGATCCCGCCGGTCGCGGTGGACCCCCTCGTCCTCAAGTCCAGCCTGCTGGCCATGGCCGGGCTGAACTACGAGGGCGTGGTCAAGGTCAAAACGCTCACCGGGGTCGAGGAGAACGCGCTCAAGTTCACCGTGTCCAAGGGCATCGACATCTGGAACATGTCCATGACGGTGAAGGAGGAGGGCGGCAAGGACGTCGTCATCTCGTCCGACGAGGGCAGCAAGTCCTGGATGGACGCGGACATCCCGACGACGATGTACGTGAAGTACCTCAAGGGCAACATCTTCGGGATCATCCCGATCACCTTCACGCCCGAGAGCCCGCCGCCGATCAACGTGCCGATCGTCTTCTTCACGAACGTGGAGAGTTCGATGTACGCCCAACTGGGCGGCAAGTTGCACATCCCCGGCTACGGCCTCAACAAGGTCAACGTGAAGTAGTCGGGTCGAGTCGATACGAGCGGTCGACGCACCGAACCACCGATGCGCCCCGGAACCCACGCGGTTCCGGGGCGCATCGGCGTGCGGGCCGGTTGATGCCGGGTGCTACGCGTCCACGTGGCGTTCGCGGAACAGGGCCAGGATGTTCTCGGTGGGCAGGCTCGGCCACAGGGTCACCCGGCCGTTGCGGCGGTCGATGATCCACTGGCCGGCGCCGACGTTGGCCATCGGGTCGGGGTCGGCGAAGATCGGCTGGACCAGCCAGCCGTACTCGAACTCGCTCATCACGAAGTCGACCGGCGCGTGCGGACCGCCGCCGACCACGTGCCGTCGAGCCTTGTCCCGGGCCTCGCGCTCGTCGATCGGCTTCGGGGGCAGCGGCTCCCGGGCGAGCGTCAGGTTCAGGCGGGTGGGCCCCCGGCCCTCGATCAGCGCGATCAGCGCGCCGTCGAACGTGTCGGCCACATGCCACAGGTCGCCCCACCACAGGTACACCGCGCCGCGCGGATCCATCGCCAACCGGCCGCGTCCCAGGTCGTATTCGCCGACCGGGGTGAGCGGCCGGCCCAGCGCCGCGCCGTACGCCGCGAGCACGTCGCCCGCGTACAGCCCGACCAGCGGGTCGATCCGGAACGGCATCCGGGACATGTCCGTGCCGGGCCCGTACTGATGCACCGTCATCCCGCCGAACTCCCACAGCGCCTTGATCGCGCTCGGCGGGACATCGATCCCGGCCGTGCCCAACGCCCGGTACCAGCGCAGCAGTTCCTCTTCCGGGATGTGGATGCCGGGCTGCCAACCGGTGGCCGTCAGAGCCTGGGCCACGGCCTCGGGAAAACGATCGCTCATGACGCGGGCACCTCCAGGATCGTCACGCCCAGATCGGCCAGCGCGGGCGCGCAGGACGAACACGGCGGGATCGGCCGCTCGTGCGCGGGGTCGTTCGGCTCGCGCAGCAGGATCGCGGCCAGCGCCGCGCCGCGCAGCAGGTGCCGCATCCGGTCGAGCACCGCCTCGTGGTCGGGGTCGTGCACACCCTCGGCGGCCAACGACGCCTCCGCCTCGACCGCGACCTCGGACAACAACGCCGCGTCCGGGCAACGCCCGTGGAACACCGAGCGCATCGCGGGCTCGGTACGGTCCAGGAGCGCGGTCACGGCCGGGTGCAGGTCCACGAGCGTGGTGTGCGCGCTCACCGCCGTCATCGGCTCCCGGCCGGGGCGCTGCAACGCCGCACCGACGCCGGGCGGCAGCTGATTGTCGAACATCGGTCTCGTCCGTTCCCTTCGTGATGCCGCGTCAGGGACGCAGGTCGGCGGGCAGGCCCGCGCCCGCGTGGTCGACGACGATCGGCCGGTAGTGGCCGCCGGCGGCCCCGGTGCGGGCGATCTCGTCGAGTTCGCCGGGCACTTGGACCAACGCGTCGGCCAGCAGCGTGCCGACGTCGTCGGCGAGCCGGGACAGCAGCGCGACGGTCGCCTCCGGGGTGTCGCCCTGTCGGGCGTAGCGGTCGTCGTTGTCCCAGTACCAGACCGAACCGGCGTCCTGCCCCTGGGTCTTGAGCACCAGCGCGCCGCCCTGGACCCACGCGACGGCCAGGAAGTCGGCGGTCAGCCGGTCGGTGAACCGGGCCGCCACGTCCAGCAGGTCGTACGGGTCGTATGCGCCGTAGAGGTTGAAGAACTGCTGGTCGAACACGAACCCGTGGCGCGGGTGCACCGCCGGGCGGGCCGGCGGGCCGGCGCCGTTGTCGATCAGCAACGCCCGGTAGGCGTCCGGGAGTCGGTACTTGAGGTACTTGCCCTCCAGGTGGGTCAGGTCGACGTCGGTCAGCGGTCGGCCGACGTGCAGCGTGACCGGCACCCGGGCCTGCTCGACCGGGCTCCACAGGCCGGTGCGGTCCCGGTCGACCGACGTCATCGTGGCCACCCCGCCGTGGTGGCGCATCGCGTTCTTGACGTCCACCGGGATCAGGTACAGCCGGCGCGCGTGCGGCGCGTGATGCCAGGTCCAGCCGCGCGGGGTCGCCGTCTCCACGAGGTCCCGGTAGAGCGGATCGCCGGTTCCGGCCGCCGCGAGGTTGGCCGCGAGGACGTCGGTGACCCTGGCCTCGTCGACACCGAGCCCCGGCGGGATCGGCGCGGCCTCGATCACCACCCGCGCGTACGGCAGGAAATCCGGGAATCCGTACAGGTCGACGAAGACCCCGTCGGGGTAGACCCGACTGCGCGAGGTGCGGCCGAAATCGACGATCGAGCCCGCGAATTCGGCGGCCGGCGAGTCGCCGGCCGCGGCACCGATATCGGTCATGGCGCGGTCCGTTCCGGATCTGCCGAATCCAGGAACGGGGAGGTCGGGTCGATCTCCCACAGCTCCAGGAATTGGGCGAAGGTATCGGCCACCCGACGGAGCAGGTGGGTCGAGATGTATTCGGGGGTGTATTCCTCGTCGGTGTCGAGGGTCGATTCGCTCCAATACCAGAGCGAGCCACATTCGGGTTCGGTCACCTTGATCGCCACGATTCCGGTGGTGAGGCGGGTGACCGGTAGATAATCCCGAGTGAGCACATCGCGGCAATAGCCGTGGGCGTAGAGCAGTTCGGTCTGCGGATCGCCGCCGGTGCGGTGGCCGTAGAGGTCGTCCTCCGGGTCCAGGCCACGCGGCATGAGCTGGGCGGCGACCGGGAAGTCGGCACCGTTGGTGGCGGCGAGCCAGGCCCGGTATTCGGCCGGCAGGGCGAACCCGAGTTTTTCCTCGAGTTCGCGCAGGGCTTCTTCCGAGAGGGTTCCTCGCGGCGTCAATTCGACGGTCAAGGCTGGACTCCAGGGTTGCCGGACGCGGGATCGGGGGCCATGGCGCTGGCGATACCACCGTGATGTTTCACCGCGTAGTGTACTGCGAACGGTATGAGCATCATGGTGCGTGTGCCCTCGACGTGGTGCCAGACGTATCCGGGAGCGCTGCGGCCCGGGCGGACGCCGGCCCACATCGGATCGTTTCTGAATTCCGCGTTGGCCTGGCGAATATCGAGCTTGCGCTGGTCGTCGTTCGCTTCCTGACGAGCTTCCTTGAATTTCTTGGTGCCGTCCGGGCCGGGCGGGAAATCGCTGCGCTCGGGCGGGGCGACGACGGTGTGCGGAAGATTGATGGTGCGCACCGCGTAGGTGGTGAAGTCCGGATAACCCTGCAGGTTGATGTAGACGCCGTCGGGGAAGTGGTTGTCCAGCGTCGGGCTCGCGAAGTGCACGATCCGGCCCGCGTATCCCGAGTTGATCGGGTAGCGGGGAGCACCGGTCATGTCCCGGCCGCGCAGCGCCAGGTCGTTCATGCGCTGCGCCAGGTCCGGGCCGGTCAGCAGTCGTCCGTCGGCGCCGCGCAGGAGGCGGTCGAACTCGTCCCTGGCCTGGCGCTCGGCGCTGGTCAGCTCGTCCGGGTTCGGGTGGTTGACCAGCGCGTCGATGCCGGAGGCGTCGAACATCCGGCGGATCGTGGCCCGATTGAGGTTGTTGCGGGGCGGTGCGCCGGTGTCCGGGTGCGGGTTGTTCGAGCGGGCGCTCTGCGGCATCTCGAACTCGGCGTCGCCGCGGTGGGTGTCCCAGGTCAGATTCGCGCGGTCGGCCATGAAGGACGGGTCGCGCGTGACGTCGAGGTCGTAGGGCGACTGGCCGCCTCGGACGTCGTCCGGCTTCGGCGGGTTCGGGTTCGGCGTCGGCGAAGTGGTGGGTGATGTGGGGGAGTTGGCGTTGATCGCGGCGTTGGGGTCGAAGTTCTCCGCGGCCGGGCGGGTCGCCATGAAGTCGCCGACCTCACGCTCGATGTCGTCGCGCCGACCGTCGTGCGTGGTGGGTCGATCGCCGGTCGGACTCGCCGTGGTCGCGGGCTCGCCGAGCGGGCGCGGATTGGCCTGCATCGGCGGCGCGAGGGGCGGCGTGGTGTCGATCGGACCGGGCGGATTGGCCTGCGTGTGCCGCGGCGGCGGGGGAGTGGCCGGGGTCGGAGCGGGGGTGGGGTTGGGATTGGGTCCGGATTGACCGGGGTTGGGGACGTGGCTGCCGGGGTCGACGGGGCCGGTCTGGATGGGTTGTTGGTTGTGCGGTGCAGGGTGGACCGGGCCGGTCTGGAAGGGCTGTTGGTTGTGCGGCGGTGCGGGGTGCACCGGGCCGGTCTGGAACGGCTGCGGGTGGTGCGGCGCGGGGTGAACCGGTTGCTGGTTGTGCGGGGGTGCGGGGTGCACGGGGCCCGTTTGGAAGGGCTGCTGGGTGTGCGGGGGCGTCGGCTGGACCGGGCCGGGTTGGATCGGTTGTTGGTTGTGCGGCGGGGCAGGTTGTACCGGTGGTTGTTGGGTGTACGGGTTGGGCTGCAACGGTTGTTGGGTGTGCGGGCCGGGCTGGTTGTACGGGCCCGGTTGTTGTTGCTGGGTGTACGGGTTGGGCTGGACCACCGGCTCGTGAGTGAACGGGGCCGGTGGTAGCGGCTGTTGCTGGTGGGCGTACGGGCCCGGTTGCATCGTCTGGAAGTGCGGGGCGGGTGGCACCGGCGGCGGCTGCATGTACGGGTTGGGCTGTACCGGCGGTGGTTGGTGCTGGGTGTAGGGGTTCACCGGTGGTTGCTGCTGGTTGTGCGGCTGCGGCGGCGGGGGTGGGGCGACCGGTTGGGTGACGGGCGGGGCCGTCATGGGGACCGGTCGGGCGTTCGGGTCGAGCGTGATCGCGGAGACGGTGATCGCGTTCGGGTGCGGCAGGTTCATGATCTGATTCGTCTGCGGGTCGATCCAGAGGATGTCGCCACCCACGTTGATCGCGGCCCAGGCGTGCGAACTGCGCACCACCCGGACCGAACCGTCCGGCTGGACCTCGTTGCGCGGGGGCCATTCGGTGACGATGTACGAGATCGAGCCGGGTCCGGAAGTCCGCAGGGCGGCATCGATCCGGGCGAAGGCGGCACCCGGGTTCGACGAGCCGTCCGGGTTGAGGTCGAGCCGGTTCCAGGGCGCGCCGGTCTCCTGCTCTGCGCGCTGCATGCCGTTCGTCTCGCCGCCGTTCTCACCCGGCACGCGGGCCGCGGACACCTCCGGTCGACCGAACCAGGTGTTGCCGAAGGCCAGTACGCCGTCAAGGCAGTTGATGCCTCGGCCGGGCACCTGGTGGCCGCCGTCGTTCTGCAACCGGAACCAGCGGCCCTGGCGCGGGTCGGGGTGCACCACGGGTGTGCCGTCGGGGTGGCGAGGTACCGCGTTGTTCAACGCGCTTACATCGCTCCAGGTGGGCGGGAGCAGGCCGCCGGGCTGGTTGAACGGACGCCCGGCGGACAGCGGCGGGCGGCCCGCCATCGGACCGCCGGACGTGGGCGGCGGCGTGTGGTGCGGCATCGGTTGCGCGTAGGGATTGTTTGCCACCGGGGTGTTGCCGTACGGCGTCCCGTTGTAGGGGGACGGCGTGTTGGGGTTCGGGTGGAACGGGCCGCCGCCCTGGAACGGGGGAGCCGCCGGGCCGGGGTGGTTCGGGCCGGGGTCGATGTCCGGGCCCCGGCCGAGGAGGACGCGCATGCGGTCGCCGAGGCTCTGGAGGGTGTTGCGGAACGGGCCGGTGTGATCGGGCCGTACGGGGGCGCCGGGCGGCGTCGTGGTGAGCGGGCCACCCGGCTGCGGGGTCGCGTCGATGGTGGTGTCGCCGTTGCCGTCCCGGACCGGGGCGGGCGTCGCGTCCGGGGTCGGGTGAGATGCCGGGTCGGGGTCGCCCACGGGGTCCGGGGTCGGCGTGGCGTCCCGATCCGGGGAGGGATCGGTGTTCGCCTCCGGGGTGGGCGTGCCGTCCCCGTCCGGGGCGGCCTCGGTGTCCCGATCCGGCGTCGGGTCGGGGGACGGGTCCGGTGTGGTGTCCTGACGGGGGTCGGAGTCCGGGGTGACCTCGGGGGTCGGGTCGGGCTTCGTGTCGGGACGGGTGTCGGGCGCGGTGTCGGGCTCCGCGTCCGAGTGGGTGCCCGGGGTGACGTCCGAGGCGGTGTCGGTTTCCGGCGTCGGTCGCGCATCCGGGGCGCCGTCGGGGGTGTTGTCCGGCTGCGCGTCCGGGGTCGAGTCCGCGGTCGGATTCGGTTCCGTGTGGGGCGACTTCGGTGTCGTGTCCGCACTCGACTCCGGCGTGGTGTCCGGGGTGTCGGTGTGGTGGTCGGGTGTGGTCGAATCGGCGTCCGGGCGGGCCGGGTTCGGCTGTCCGGTGGCGTCCGGGGTCGGGCCGGCCGGGCGCGTGGTCGGCGGCACCGACATGTCGATCGGCCGCGCGTTCGCGTCCACGGGCAGCGCCCATACGCGGATCTGGTCCGGATACGGCTCGGGCATGACCTCGCCCGACTGCGGGTCGACCCACAGGACGTCGCCGTCCACGTTGACCGCGGCCCACGCGTGCGAGACCCGGCCGGTGTCGATCGTGCCGTCCGGTTGGATCCGCGGTTCGGTCGGTCTGGAGGTGACGATGTACGTCAGCGCGCCCGGCCCCGCGTCGCGCAGCCGCGCCTCGATCTCGCCGTACGCGCCGGAGATGTCGGTACTGCCGTCCGGGCGTTGGCCCAGGGGCGTCCAGTTCCCGCCGATCTCGCGCTGGGCCCGCTCCGGTGCCCTGGTCTCGCCGCCGTTCTCACCGGGGATCCGCGGCGCGGCCACCTCGGGGCGGCCGAACCAGGTGTTGCCGAAGGCCAGCACGCCGTCCATGCAGTTGTTGGCCCGACCGGGCACGTCGATGCCCCCGTCGTTCTGCAGCGGGAGCCAGCCGTCGACGCGAGGATCCGGGTGCACCACGGGGGTGCCGTCGGAGGCGCGCGGGACGGCGTCGACGAGCGCCGACTGGTCGCGCGCGCTCGGCGGCATCAGGCCGCCGGTCTCGTACAGCGGGCGGCCGTCGTTCAGCGGAGGGCGGTCGGCCAGCGGCCCGGCCGGATTCTGCGGCGAGTCCGGCTGTGGGGAGGCCGGGCGGGAATTGCCGTACGGCGTCGAGTCGTAGGTGGTGCCGGAGTCGGAACTCGGCCGGAACGGACCGGAGTTCGGGCCGGCATCGGTGGTCGGGCCGGTGTCCGGGGCGACGTTCGGGGAGGCGTCGGGGCCTCGACCGAAGAGATTGCGGACGCGGTTGCCGAATCCGTCGAGGGCGTCGCCGAGCCGGCCGGCCGGGGCCGGGCTGATCGAAGCGCCGCGCTGCGGGCCGACGGGCGGCAGGTGCAGCACGGTGACGCCACCGTCCGAGCCGTCCCGCGTCGGCGAGGCATCCCGGCCCGGGCGCGGCGAGGCATCGCCGCTGTGCGAGTCGGCCGAGGGATCGGCGCTGAGATCGGTGCCCCGCTGCGGATCCGGCGTGGCATCCGGCCGAGCGTCCGGCGCGGCCTCGCCGTCCGGATCGGGCGAGCCGTCCCGGATCGGTTCGCCGGCCGGGTCGGGCCGGGTATCCGGAGTCGCGTCGGACCTCGTGTCGGGCCGACCATCCGGCGTGACATCGCCGTCCGGATCGGGCCGGGCGTCGGGCGTGGTGTCCCCGGTCGGGTCCGGCTGGGCGTCCGGTGTCGTGTCGGACGTCGGGTCCGGTCGAGAGTCCGGCGTGGTGTCGCCGGTCGGATCCGGCCGGGTGTCCGGCGTCGAGTCCTGCCGGGTCTCCGTGGTCGGGTCCGGCCGGGCATCCGAGTCCGGGCGTGCGTCCGTGGTCGGGTCCGGGCCGGGCTCGGTGTGGGTGTCCGGCCGGGTGTCCGGCTTCTGGTCCGTGGTTCGGTCCGGCGTGGGGTCGGTGGCCGAGTCCGGGCGGTGCTCGGTGTGCGGCGTGGTGTCGGGGGATGTGTTCGGGTGGGCGGGGGTGCCCGAGCCCACCGTGCGTTGACCCGGAATGCGGTTCGTGGTGTCCGGCGAGCCGCTGCTCGGCACGTTGTGGTTCGGTGAAGTGCTCTGTCCGGCACCGGAGTTGGTGGTCACACCGGCAGGCCGGGTCGCCGCCGGACCGGACGCCGTGTTGTTCGCGGTCGTACTCCCGTTGCCCACACCGGAGTTGCCCGTCGTGGCCGACCCCGCGCCGGGGTGCGCGTTTCCGGCCCCGGCGGCAGCCGTACCCGTGGCCGCGGCCGTAGTCGTCGCCGACACGTTGGTCGTGGTCGAACCCGGCCCGGATGGCGACGGCCCGCCACTCGACGTCGAGCCTGCCGAGGACGGCCCGGCCGCGACCGGAGCCCCCGTCGCCGCATTGGCGGTCTGTACCCCGCCACCGCCGTGCGGCGAACCGCTCGCGGCCGGCGAACCACCCACTGCGGGCGCGCCGCTCGCGGCGGGCGAGCCACCGGCGGGCGCACCGGCAGGCGCGGGCACGCCACCTGGCTGACCGCCGCCCGGCGGCGGAGCCTGCACGTAGGTCGTGGTGTTCTGCGCCGGCCCGCCGCTGTGGGCCGGCGGGCCCTGCGCCGGTGCGGAAGGCACCGTCGAGGTATCCGCCGTGGGAGGCGGGGCCGTCGACGCACTCTGGGTCGCGACCGGAGCGTGTGCGGGCCGGTGGTCACCGCTGGAGTTCCCACCGGAGTTCCCGGAGTTCCCCGAATTCCCACCGGGGTTTCCGGAGTTACCTCCCGAGTTCCCGGAGTCGCCACCCGAGTGGCCCCCGGAATTCCCGCCCGAGTTCCCAGAGTTGTTGTGCGGCGAACCCTGATTCCCACCGGATCCACCGTTGGACCCGTTGGACCCGTTGGACCCGTTGGACCCGTTGGACCCGTTGGACCCGTTCGATCCGTTCGATCCGTTCGGCCCATTGGAGTTGTGCGACCCCCCGGAGCCGTTCGACCCGTTCGACCCACCGGACCCGTTCGACCCGTCCGAACTCCCCCCGTTCCCCCCGCCGTTTCCCGACCCCCCACGATCCGGGTTCAGTGTCGAATCGATTCTGTTGCCGCCGACGTTCCCGCCCGCGCCCAGGTTCGGCGTGCCGATGTTCGGGACATTGAACGCGTTCGAGACCCGATCGCCCGCCTTCGACGCCGCGTGATCGGTCGCCCCGCCCAGCCCCCCGCTCGCGAAGGTCTCCCAGTTCACCGGGCCGCCGGTGGCCACCGTGCCCGCGACCTCGGCGCTCACGTTGGAGGCGAGCGACGTGGTGACGCCCTTGATGCCGGACTCGGCGCCCTCGCCGAAGACCTTCTTGCCGAGCCCGTTCACGCCGATCGCGGCCAACCCGCCCGCCGCGCCGCCGCCCGCGGCCAGCGCGGTCTGCTTGATCGAGTAGCCGTCCTGAGAGCCCCAAGTCATGTGGATGAACTGGGAGATGATGTCGTCGCGCACCTCGGACAGTGCCTCGAGGGCGACGTTCTTGAGCAGTCGGCGCACCATCGACGCCTCGATGCGGCCCAGCATCCGCCGCAGCACCTGCATGAACGAGAACCGCAGCGCGGCGGTCGAGGCCGCCGCGGTACCGGCGGTGATGCCGAGGGTGATCGGCGCGGCCGCGATCTGGGCCAGGATCGCCGCGCCCTGGATGGTGGCCATCGTGACGAACTCGATCTTGGTGGCATAGATCGTGTCACTCGTGTCGTCCGCGGCGCCGCCGAGTGCCTTGGACGCCGCCTCCAGGGCCGGGAAGAACGCCTTCTCGCCCTTGCTCAGCTTGTCCCACATCCGAAGGAAGGCTTCCATGCCCTTGCCCTCGTTGGCGGCGTTGAGCTTGTTCACCGCCGCGGTGAGGTCCCCCGCGACCTTGCCGAGTTCGGTCGCGGCGTGCTCCCACGCCTTGCCCAGGGCCTCACACTTGTCCTCGTCGCCCTCCGGCCAGTCGACGCCGACGAGCAGTTCGAGGACCTTCTCGACTATCTCCCCCGCTTCGACCGCCATCAGGCTTTGCCACCGAAGCTCTCACGGTTGTGGTCCTCGGTCTTCTGGTAGTTGCCGGCGGACGTGTCGAGACCCTTGCCGATTTCCCCGAGACCCTTGGCGAGCGCTTCGAGCGCTTCCAGCACCTTGTCCCGGGCGGGCTTGTACGACTTGGCGAAGCCGTCGCCGAGGTCGTCGTCCCCCCAGCACTCGCCCAGGCCCTCGATGGACGTCTTGAGCGTCGTTCGGATCTCGGCCACGCGGCGTCCCGCGTCGGTGAAAGCCTTACCCGCCGTCTTGAAGTCCGAGGGGAGGGCCTTGTACCCCGTACCCGCGTCCGCCGTCATGTGAGAACACCCCCGTGTTCCATGTCTCTCTGGCTGTCGCATCGACCCCGGCAGGTTCCGGAGGGACGTCTTCCGGGGGCATGAAGGCAAGACACTAATTCACGATTCGCCGGAGTGTCACGTTTCCGGGGAGCCGACCGCGAGCCTTCCGGAAGCCGACCGCGAACAGACCGCGAACAGACCGGAAGCCGACGTCGCCCCTGCAACGTCGGCTTCCGGAAGCCACATCAACCCCTATTCGGGCACAAACCACACAGCGGCCAGCGGCGGCAGCGTCATCGACGCGGAGGCAGGTCGCCCGTGCCACGCCACGTCCTCGGCCCGTACCTCTCCCTGGTTGCCGACATTGGCGCCGCCGTAGCCGGCCGCGTCGGTGTTCAACACCTCACGCCACCGGCCCGCGTGCGGCAGACCGACCCGGAAGTCCTCCCGGACCACCGGGGAGAAGTTGCACACGCACACCAGCTGTTCGCCGGCCGCGCCGTGCCGGACGAACGACAGCACGTTGGACGCCGCGTCGCCGCCGTCGATCCAGGAGAAGCCCTCCGGGCGGGTGTCCTGGGTCCACAACGCCGGCCGGCTCCGATAGACCGAGTTCAGGTCGCGGACCAACTCCCGGATGCCCTGATGCTCGGCGTGGTCCAGCAGCCACCAGTCCAGGCCGCGCGCCTCGGACCACTCCGCGCCGTGGCCGAATTCCGAGCCCATGAACAACAACTGCTTGCCCGGGTGGGCCCACATGAAGGCCAGGTAGGCGCGCACGTTGGCCATCTGCTGCCAGCGGTCGCCCGGCATCTTGTCCACCATCGAGCGTTTGCCGTGCACCACCTCGTCGTGGCTGATCGGCAGGATGTAGTTCTCGCTCCACGCGTACATCAGCGAGAAGGTGATCTCGTTGTGGTGGTGCTGCCGGTGGATCGGCTCCTTCTGGATGTATTCCAGCGAGTCGTGCATCCAGCCCATGTTCCACTTGAACCCGAAGCCGAGTCCGCCGCTCTCGGTGGAGCGGGTCACCCCGTCCCACGCGGTGGACTCCTCGGCGATGGTGAGCACGCCGGGTACCCGCCGGTACAGCGTCGCGTTCATCTCCTGGAGGAAGGCCACCGCGTCCAGGTTCTCCCGGCCGCCGTGCTGGTTGGGCGCCCACTCGCCGTGCTCGCGCGAGTAGTCCAGATAGAGCATCGAGGCGACCGCGTCCACCCGCAGCCCGTCGATGTGGAACTCCTCGCACCAGTAGACCGCGTTGGCTACGAGGAAGTTGCGCACCTCGTGCCGGCCGTAGTCGAAGACCAGGGTGCCCCAGTCGGGGTGCTCGCCCCGGCGCGGATCCGGGTGCTCGTACAGCGCGGTCCCGTCGAACCGGGCCAGCGCCCACGCGTCCTTGGGGAAGTGCGCCGGCACCCAGTCCACCAGGACGCCGATCCCGGCCCGGTGCAGCGCGTCCACGAGGTGCCGGAACTCGTCGGGATTGCCGAACCGCGAGGTGGGCGCGTAGTACGAGGACACCTGATAGCCCCACGATGGGCCGTACGGGTGTTCCGCCACCGGCAGCAGCTCCACATGGGTGAAGCCCATCTCGGTCACGTAG
Organism: Embleya sp. NPDC059237; assembly: GCF_042754105.1. NCBI lineage: Bacteria > Bacillati > Actinomycetota > Actinomycetes > Kitasatosporales > Streptomycetaceae > Embleya > Embleya sp. NPDC059237. Next base: position 264,484 of record NZ_JBHZAE010000001.1, read on the forward strand.
GCGGGCAACTGCTCGGCCAGTTGGAGGTAGCTCAGGCCCGGTCGCCACGAGCCCAGGTGGATCTCGTACACGCTCATCGGCGCGATGTGGTGGACCGTCTCGGCCCGCTTCTCCAACCACTCCTTGTCCGACCACGTGTAGGTCGGGGTGTGCACGACCGACGCGGTGGACGGCGGCAGCTCGGTGGCGAAGGCCAGTGGGTCGGCCTTTTGCCGGGAGACCCCGTCCCGGCCCAGGATCTCGTACTTGTACTTGGTGCCGTCGCCGACGTCGGGCACGAACAGCTCCCAGACCCCGGAGGAGCCCAGCGAGCGCATCGGGTGCGCGATGCCGTCCCAGTAGTTGAAGTCGCCGACCACCCGCACCCCGCGCGCGTTCGGCGCCCAGACCGCGAACGAGGTGCCGGTGACCGGGCCGTTGGCGGTCTCGTAGGAGCGCACGTGCGCGCCGAGCACGTCCCACAACCGCTCGTGCCGGCCCTCGGCGATCAGGTGTATGTCCAACTCGCCCAGGGTGGGCAGGAAGCGGTACGGGTCGTCGGTGTGCAGCTCGGTGCCGTCGTAGCGGATCTCGAGCCGGTAGTCGGGCACCTCGGTGCCGGGCAGCAGGCCGGTGAACAGCCCCTCCGCCTCGTGGGTGAGCGGCACCCGGTGCTCTCCGGTGACCACGATCACCTCACGGGCCCACGGCCGCAGCACCCGCACCACCACGCCGTCCACGCCGGGCACGTGCGGATGCGGGCCGAGCAGCCCGTGCGGATCGTGATGGCCGCCGTCCACCAGACGGCGCAACTCGTCGGCGGCCAACGGTGGCACCCCGGGCCGGCCGGTCGGCCGGGGGCGGGCACGCCCCGCCGAACGCTTGGCAGGACGGCCGGCGACCCCGCCGTCCTCGGTTGACGCGCTGTCCTGACGGGCCGTCACGGATGGGACCTCCTGAGACGTTGGTACGGAACGGGAATCGACGATGCGTCAGTGCGGCAACGGCGCACGTTCGGCCAAGCGCCGGATCGCCGACATCGGCACCGGCAACCACGAGGGGCGGTTGCCCGACTCGTACATGACCTCGTAGACGGCCTTGTCGGTCTCGAAGGCCCGCAACAGCACGGGTTCGGAGTGCGGGTCGAACGAGCCCGCGTCGGCGTACCCCGCACAGAAGGCTTCCCGATTGCGGGTGGCCCATTCCTCCGCACGGCGTACCAGGTGTGGCGCGGGCGTCCCGCGCCCCCAGAATCCGCCGCCGCCGGCGAGCAGGTGTCGGGCCGCGTAGTCGAACGAGCGCAACATCGCGGCGATGTCGCGCAGCGGCGAGTGCAACGAGCGCCGTTCGCGCAGCGGCCGGGCCGGCTCCCCCTCGAAGTCGAGCAACACCCACCGGGTGGCGGTGCGCATCACCTGGCCGAGGTGGAAGTCGCCGTGGATGCGCTGGAGCGGCACGGGGTGACCGTCGCGGCCCAGCGCGCGCAGATCCCGGTACGCCTCGCGCAACCGATCGGTGAACGGGGCCAGCTCCGGCACCGCCTCCGCCGCCGCGTGCAACCGGCGCTCCATGTCGTCGGCGATCGCGGTCAGCTCCGGCTCGCCCGCCACCGCGGTGGGCAACGAGCGGGCCAGGTCGGCGTGTACCTCGGCGGTCGCCGCGCCCAGCCGGAACGACTCGCCGGCGAAGTCGCCGCCGGTCTCGTGCGCGTGCGGCCCCGCGCCGCGCACCTCTTGGCCCGCGTACAGGTCGCGCACCGAGGTCTTGGCCAGCTCCCAGCCGTCGGTTCCGGTACGCAGGTACTCCTGGAGCATGCCCAGCGTGGTCGGCTCGCCGTCCGCGTCCGGGAAGGGCATGTCGAACCAGGCGATCGGCGCGGGGATCCGGCGCGAGCCCGCGCCGGCGAGGGCCAGCGAGACCTCCAGGTCCGGATTGACCCCGGGCACCACCCGGCGGAACAACTTCAGGATCACGTCGTCGCCGAAGATGATCGACGTGTTGGACTGCTCGGCGCCGATCACCAGGCCGACGTGTTCGGGATCGGGCGCCTGGGCGCCGGGGCGATGGAAGGCCAGCGGGCCGACGGTGTCCGCCGCGACGAACCGTTCCGGCAACCACCGGGTCAGCTCCGCGTCGTGCACACCGTCGTAGAGGCTGCTGCCGTTGGGCAATCGGCCGATCAGGGCGTGGGTGAGCCGGTCCGGCAGACCGGCGCGCACGCCGAGGAGGAGTTGGTAGTGCTCGGGTGCGCCACCGTGGTCGACCCGCAGCAACATGTGGTGCAGCGCGGGATCGCCGGAGACCACTTCGAGACTGTGGACCACGCCGACCCCACGAAGAGGCCGGCCCTTGCCGGCGAACCATCTCTGCTGCGGCAGCCAGTCGCGCAGCAGAGCGATCACGGCGGAGGCAGTCGGATCGTGGGGTCGGGTGGAATCCGTCACAGCGTCATTTCTCCACGGGTGAGGCGGAACCAATAGAAACCGTGCCCCGCGAGGGTGAGCAGATACGGCAGCTCGCCGATCGCGGGAAACGTCACCCCCCCGAGCAGCTCGACCGGTTCATACGTCTCGAACTGCCGCAGATCCAGCTCGGTCGGCTGGGCGAAGCGCGAGAAGTTGTGAACACACAGCACGATGTCGTCCTCGAATTCGCGAAGGAACGCCAGCACGCTGGGATTGGACGAGGTCAGCTCGTTGTACACACCGAGCCCGAAGGCCGGGTTCTGCTTGCGCACCTCGATCATCCGGCGGGTCCAGTGCAGCAGCGAGGAGGCGTTGGACATCTGCGCCTCGACGTTGGTGACCTGGTAGCCGTAGACCGGGTCCATGATGTTCGGCAGGTACAGCCGACCCGGGTCGCACGTGGAGAAGCCCGCGTTGCGATCCGGCGTCCACTGCATCGGCGTGCGCACTCCGTCGCGGTCGCCGAGCCAGATGTTGTCCCCCATGCCGATCTCGTCGCCGTAGTACAGGACGGGCGAGCCCGGCAGTGACAGCAGCAGTGCCGTGAACAGTTCGATCTGATTGCGGTCGTTGTCGAGCAGCGGCGCGAGCCGGCGGCGGATGCCCACGTTGGCCCGCATGCGCGGGTCCTTCGCGTACTCCTTGTACATGTAGTCGCGTTCCTCGTCCGTGACCATTTCGAGGGTCAACTCGTCGTGGTTGCGGAGGAAGATGCCCCACTGGCAGTTGTCCGGGATGGACGGCGTGCCGGCCAGGATCTCCGAGACCGGGTAGCGTGACTCGCGGCGCACCGCCATGAAGATGCGCGGCATCACCGGGAAGTGGAACGCCATGTGGCACTCGTCGCCGTCGCCGAAGTAGTCCACCACGTCCTCGGGCCACTGGTTGGCCTCGGCCAGGAGCACGGTGTCCGGGTACTTGTCGTCGATCTCCTTGCGCACCCGCTTGAGGAATTCGTGGGTGGCGGGCAGGTTCTCGCAGTTGGTGCCCTCCTGCGCGAACAGGTAGGGCACCGCGTCGAGGCGGAAGCCGTCGATGCCCAGGTCCAGCCAGAAGCGCAGGCCGGCCAGCATCTCCTCCTGCACACGCGGGTTCTCGTAGTTGAGATCCGGCTGGTGGCCGAAGAAGCGGTGGAAGAAGTACTGCTTGCGCACCGGGTCGTAGGTCCAGTTGGACGACTCGGTGTCGACGAAGATGATCCGCGCGTCGCCGTAGGCCTTGTCGTCGTCGGCCCACATGTAGTAATCGCCGTACGGCCCGTCCGGGTTGTTCCGCGACTCCTGGAACCACATGTGCTGATCACTCGTGTGGTTCATCACGAAGTCGATCACCACCCGCATGCCGCGCTTGTGCGCCGAGTCGACGAACTCGACGAAGTCGGCGAGGTCGCCGAACTCGGGCAGCACGGCGGTGTAGTCGGCCACGTCGTAGCCGCCGTCGCGCAGCGGCGAGGCGAAGAACGGCGGCAGCCACAGGCAGTCGACGCCCAGCCACTGGAGGTAGTCCAGCTTCTGGGTCAGTCCCTTGAGGTCGCCGACCCCGTCCCCGTTGCTGTCCTGGAAGGATCGGACCAGGACCTCGTAGAAGACGGCTCGCTTGAACCACAGGGGATCGCGATCCCGCGACGGGGTGTCGTCGAAGGTGTCGCGGACGGGTTCGTTGACGATCACGGGCTGTTCCTCCGGACCGAGAAGAGATGCGCGGGCTCGTGCGCGGGATCGAGACGCACGTAGTTGTGCCGACCCCAGCGGTAACCGGCTCCGGTGAACTCGTCGTGCACCGCGAAGGTGTCCTGCCAGTCCAGGCCGAGGGCGGGCAGGTCCAGGTGGACCCACGCCTCGTGGGTGTGGTGCGGATCGAGGTTCACCACGACCAGGACCAGGTCGTCGACGTCACCCACCCGGGTGCGCTTGGAGAAGGCCATGACCGCATCGTCGTCCACGTGATGGAAGGTCAGGTTTCGTAGACGTTGCAGGCTCGGGTGCCGGCGGCGCACACGGTTGAGCGTGGTGATGTACGGCGCCAGCGAGCGCCCCTCGCGTTCGGCGCGGGCCCAGTCGCGCGGACGCAGTTGATACTTCTCCGAGTCGTGGTACTCCTCGCTGCCCGCCTTGACGGCGACTTGCTCGTACAGCTCGAAACCCGCGTAGACGCCCCACGTGGGGGAGAGCGTGGCGGCGAGCAGGGCGCGAACCTTGAACGCGGCCGGACCGCCGTACTGCAGATAGGCGTGCAGGATGTCGGGCGTGTTCACGAAGAAATTGGGCCGCATGTAGGCGGACGCCTCACCGGTGGTCAACTCGGTGAGGTATTCCTGAAGTTCGTCCTTGCCGTTGCGCCAGGTGAAGTACGTGTACGACTGCTGGAAGCCGACCTTGGCCAGGGTGCGCATCATCGCCGGGCGGGTGAACGCCTCGGCCAGGAACAGCACGTCGGGATCGGTCGCGTTGATCGTGGCGATCACCTGCTCCCAGAACATCACCGGCTTGGTGTGCGGGTTGTCCACCCGGAAGATCCGTACGCCGTGCGCCATCCAGTGCCGCAACACCCGCAGCGTCTCCTCGACCAGACCGTCGAAGTCGGTGTCGAAGTCGATCGGGTAGATGTCCTGGTACTTCTTCGGCGGGTTCTCCGCGAAGGCGATGGTGCCGTCGGCGCGATGCCGGAACCACTCGGGATGCTTCTCCACCCACGGGTGGTCGGGGGAGACCTGGAGCGCGAAATCGAGGGCGACCTCCATCCGCAACTCGCGGGCCCGGGCCACGAACGCGTCGAAGTCCTCGATCGTGCCCAGGTCCGGGTGGATCGCGTCGTGCCCGCCCTCGGGCGAGCCGATCGCCCACGGCGAGCCGGGATCGTGCTCGCCGGCCACGAGGGTGTTGTTGGGACCCTTGCGGAAGGCGGTGCCGATCGGGTGGATCGGCGGCAGGTACACCACGTCGAAGCCCATCGCCGCGACCTGCGTCAGCCGTTCCATCGCGGTGCGGAAGGTGCCGCTGCGCGGGGGCCGGCCGCCGGTGGGATCCACCACAGCGCCCTCGGAACGGGGGAAGAACTCGTACCAGGAGCCATACAGCGCGCGTTCGCGCTCGACCCGCAGCGGATAGCGGGCCGAGGAGGTGACCAACTCGCGCAGCGGATGCCGGGCCAGCACCTCGTCCAGGTCGGCCGAGCGCGCCGCGGCCAGCCGCTCGGCGGGCGAGCGCGTCTCGTCCCGCAGCGCGTCCACCGCGGCCAGCACGACCGCTTGCCGACCGTCCTTCTTCGGCACCCCGGCGGCGGCCCGCTCCAGGAGTTGCGCGCCCTCCTCCAGGACGAGCCCGACCTCCAGGCCCGCCGGGATCTTGATCCCGGCGGCGTGCCGCCAGGTCGCGATCGGGTCGCCCCACGCCTCGACGGCGTAGGACCACATCCCCTCGGCGGTCGGGGTGACCGTCGCGTGCATCCGGTCGGTTCCGGGCGCGCCCGGGACCATCGGGGTGAGCGCGCCGGCCCGGCCGCGCGGGTCGCGCAACACGACGCCCGCGGCCACCGCGTCGTGGCCTTCGCGGAAAACCGTGGCGCCGACGTGGAAGGTCTCGCCCGGGATCGCGCGCACCGGGCGGGTGCCGCCGTCGACCACGGGTTCGACGTCGATGATCGGGATCCGCCCGATCCGCGGCGCGGCCGGCTTGGCCGTCTTGGTCGACCCGCCGCCGCGCCCGGCGCCCGCGGCGCCCGCGGTCCGTCCGGATTTCCCGGCGCGCGCCGGTGACTTCGCGGCGGTCGACGTCGCGGTGGTGTCGGCCGGCGCGGCTGCGGCCCGTGTGGCCCGCGACCCTCCGGCGGTCGTCTTCCGTGCCGCGGCCTCGTCGGCCGCGACCTGCCCCGCCCGGGGTGCGCGAGCGCCCCCGGGGTCCTTCCCAGCCGAACTGGTCATGCCGAACTCCTGTACCCACGGACGGGCGTCCCGTGCGCGTCGCGCGCGATGCACCCGTACGGAAACCCACTCGATACCCCGATTGCCGGACCCGGGAGTGGCGACGAACCGACCCGGCGGCGACCGGTGGGATCGCTCGGGTCCACCTCTCACCGCTGCGCGGCGGCCATTGCTCGTGACGCGACCACCAGGCGGGGACCGGGTGGGGCCCGGCCCGCGACCGTGGACGGCGGATGTCTGGTGTGTCCGCGGTACGGCGGGACGGAAGGACCCGGCTGTTCAACGATCGTCAAGTCGATCGGGGCACGGTCCATATGGTGTAAAAACGCCCCCAGACCCATCCGCAAGATCTTGCCGGCTTTGCAAGCGCACTGCATCCACTGTCGCAAGTTCTGCCGCCTTCCGGCTAGGGTCGCAGCGTGAGAGCAATCCGCAGATTCACCGTGCGTACGGTTCTGCCCGCTCCGCTGGAGCCACTGGGTGAACTGGCAATGAACCTCCGCTGGTCCTGGCACGCGGAGACCCGCGCCCTGTTCGAGTCGATCGACCCGGACACCTGGGCGGCGGTCGGCCGGGATCCGGTCCGCCTCCTCGGCACCGTGCCGAACGACAAGCTCGGCGCGCTCGCCGACGACCGCCGCTTCCTTGCCCGCCTGCGGGTCGCAGCCGAAGACCTGCACGAATACCTGACCGGACCTCGCTGGTATCAAACCCTCTCGGACACCGGTGGGAGCCTTGCCGCACCACCGGCGGCCATCGCGTACTTCTCGCCGGAGTACGGCATCACGGCGGCACTTCCGCAGTACAGCGGGGGTTTGGGCATCCTCGCGGGCGACCATCTCAAGGCCGCCAGCGACCTGGGCGTGCCCATCGTCGGGGTCGGATTGATGTACCGCCACGGCTACTTCCGACAGTCGTTGTCCCGAGACGGTTGGCAGCAGGAGCGTTACCCCCTCCTCGACCCCAACGAGTTGCCGCTGACCCTCCTTCGGGGTGGCGACGGTGCACCCGCACGGGTGGTCATCGGACTCCCGACGGGTGAGTTGCACGCGCGGATCTGGAAGGCCCAGGTCGGTCGGGTGCCACTGCTCCTGCTCGACTCCGACATCGAGGAGAACGCGCCCGCCGAACGCGAGGTGACCGACCGGCTGTACGGCGGCACGAGCGAACACCGCTTGCATCAGGAGATGCTGCTCGGCATCGGCGGGGTGCGGGCTTTGCGGGCTTTTTGCGAGATCACCGGCCATCCGGCGCCCGAGGTCTTCCACACCAACGAGGGCCACGCCGGATTCCTGGGCATCGAGCGCATCCGCGAGTTCACCGGGACCGACGGGCTGGACTTCGACGCGGCCCTCGAAGCCGCCCGGGCGGGCACGGTGTTCACCACGCACACGCCCGTGCCGGCCGGCATCGACCGGTTCGGTCGCGATCAGATCCAGCGGCATTTCGGCGGCGACCTCGCGTGTCCGGGGGTTCCGGTGGATCGGGTCCTCGCACTCGGCGCGGAGACCTACCCGGACGGTGATCCGGGCGTGTTCAACATGGCCGTGATGGGCTTGCGGCTCGCCCAACGGGCCAACGGCGTGAGCAAGTTGCACGGACGGGTCAGTCGGGGCATGTTCGACGGCCTGTGGCCGGGCTTCGACACCACCGAGGTACCGATTACCTCGATCACCAACGGCGTACACGCGCCCACGTGGGTGGACGGCGACGTCACCGACCTGATCGCACGCGAGGCGGGCGTCGAACTCGCCGAGGATCCGGCGGCGTGGGCGGCGATCGATGGGCTGTCGGCGGGCTCGTTGTGGGAGTTGCGGCGCGCGCTGCGGGCGAAGCTGGTCGCCGAGGCGCGACTGCGGCTGCGCGCGTCGTGGCGGCAACGCGGCGCCGGCGAGGCGGAATTGGGCTGGATCGAGGGGGTGCTCGATCCCGACGTGCTGACCATCGGGTTCGCTCGCCGGGTGCCCTCCTACAAGCGGCTCACCCTGATGCTGCGCGATCAGGACCGGCTGCGTTCGATGTTGCTGCATCCGGAGCGTCCGGTGCAGATCGTGATCGCCGGCAAGGCGCACCCCGCCGACGAGGGCGGCAAGCGGCTGATCCAGGACCTGGTGCGGTTCGCCGACGGCGAGGACGTCCGGCATCGGATCGTGTTCCTGCCGGACTACGACATCGCGATGGCGCAGCACCTGTACCCCGGGTGCGACGTCTGGCTGAACAACCCGTTGCGCCCGCTGGAGGCGTGCGGCACCTCCGGGATGAAGGCCGCGCTGAACGGCTGCCTGAACCTGTCCATCCTGGACGGGTGGTGGGACGAGTGGTACGACGGCTCGAACGGGTGGGCGATTCCGACCGCCGACGGGATCACCGACGTGGATCGTCGGGACGATCTGGAGGCGGCGGCGCTCTACGACCTGATCGAGAACTCGGTCGCGGCCAGGTTCTACGACCGGGGCCCCGAGGGCCTGCCCACCCGGTGGCTGGAAATGGTCCGACACACCCTGGCCACGCTCGGCCCGAAGGTGCCGGCGGACCGGATGGTCAAGGACTACGTCGACGTGCTGTACGCGCCGGCCGCGCTGTCGGGTCGGGCGATCACCGGCTCGGCCGCCCGGGAGTTGGCCGAGTGGAAGGCGCACGTGCGGCGGTCCTGGCCGGGCGTGCGGGTCGATCACGTGGAGTCGGGCGGGATAGGGGACGCCCCCGAGGTCGGCAACACGCTGAACCTGCGGGTCTTCGTCTCGCTGGGCGAACTCGCCCCCGCCGACGTGGAGGTCCAGGTCGTGCACGGCCGGGTCGACGATGCGGACCGGATCGTGGATGGCACGATCGCACCGCTGAAGGCCGGTCGCCGGGACGAGCACGGCCGCTGGTTCTACGAGGGTTCGCTCGCGCTGGACCGGACCGGGCCGTTCGGCTACACGGTGCGCCTCATGCCCACGCACCCGCTGTTGGCCGGCCCCGCCGAACTCGGCCTGATCGCGATCCCGCCGGAGAGCGAGGGCTTCGCGGAGGGCATCGCGCTGCGCTGACGCGGTGATCGCGGGCTCGGGCCCCGGCGTCCTTCGGGACGGCGGGGCCCGAGGCGTTTTTCGGCCGGCGCCGGCCCGCGCCCGCGGTTCCGTCCCGGGGTGGTGATTGAACTCATACCGCGTGACCGCCACGACCGGGGCGGGCAATGGAGTCATCCCTTTGGTAGCGCAGCCACTTAGGGAGATCCATGTCGACGACGGCAGCAGGGGCCACATCCGGTTCGAGCGCACACAGACCTCGTTCGCGACGACGGATCCGCCGGGCCCTGCCGGCGCTCGCGGTGTGCGTCGCGCTCCTGGGCGTGGGAGCGTGCAGCGGGAGTGACGGGAAGAAGGGCGGGAAGGACGCGAAGGACGACAAGGTCGCGCCCATCGCGCAGACCAAGGCCCCGGACGGCGCTCCCAAGGTGTCCCAGGCGGTGGTCACGATCCTGCCGAAGGACGGCGCGACCGAGGTGGCCACCGACGGCGCGCTGAAGGTGAGCGCGAGCGCCGGAAAGCTGACCCAGGTCACCGTGACCGGCTCCGAGGGCGGCAAACCGGTCGAGGGCACCATCTCGCCGGACGGGGCGAGTTGGCAGCCCGCGGCGGCCCTGCAGACCGGCACCAAGTACGCGGTGTCCGCGACCGCGACGGACGCCGCCGGGCTGGTGTCGGCACTGCAGTCCTCCTTCACCACGCTCACCCCGGCGAACACCAACTACGGCGTGTTCAACATCGACGCGAACGAGACGTACGGCGTCGGCATGATCGTCTCGCTGGAGTTCACCAAGAAGGTCACGGACAAGGCGGTGGTGAACCAGTCGGTCAAGGTCACCTCGGAGCCCGCCGTCGAGGTCAAGGGCCACTGGTTCGGCAACCAGCGGTTGGACTTTCGCCCGGAGAAGTACTGGAAGCCCGGCACGAAGGTGACCCTGCACCTGGACCTGGACGGGAAGCAGACCTCCCCGGGCGTGTACGGCAAGCAGAAGAAGGACGTCACCTTCACCGTCGGCCGCGCGCAGACCAGCGTCGCCGACCACACCGCGCACACGTTGACGATCACGCGCGACGGCGCGCTGCTCAAGAAGCTGCCGGCCAGCCTGGGGGACGCGGAGAACCCCTCGTGGAACGGCAAGATGACGATCATGTCCAAGGAGCCCACGGTGCACATGGACTCCCAGACGGTCGGCCTGGCCAAGGGCGTGTACGACATCAAGGACGTCCCGCACGGCATGCGGCTGAGCAACACCGGCACCTACGTGCACGGCAACTACTGGCGTACGGACCCGCTGCCGTTCGGCAAGGAGAACACCAGCCACGGCTGCGTGAGCCTGCAGGACGTCAAGGGCGGCGGCGACCCGAGCATGAACGCCGCGTGGTTCTACAAGGAATCGCTGATCGGGGACGTGGTCGAGGTGGTCAACTCGCCCCGGAAGACGGTCGACCCCGACAACGGCTGGAGCGGCTGGGCGATGGACTGGGCGGGCTGGACGGCGGCGAACTGATCGGTTCGATCGCCCGAACTCGTGCAGCGCGCAACCCCGAAGGGGGCGGTGCCGGTGTCCCGGCGCCGCCCCCTTCGGGGTTGCTGGTCGTGGTGTGTCCCGATCGGCTCGGTCAGCCGTGCGGCTGGTCCGGGCGGTAGTGCTGCCCGTACGGCTGCCCGGGGTAGGGCTGTTGCGCCTGGTAGGGCTGCTGCCCCGGGTAGGGCTGCTGTCCGGCGTACGGGGCGGGCCCGTAGCCACCGGCCATCTGCGGCTCGGTCACGAGCGTGCGGTCCGTGTCCGGGTGGCCGTACGCCGTCGGCGCGTGCGCCCCGCCTCCGTGCCCTTTGTTGCTCCGCCGCGGCCACCACAGGCCCCGGCCCAGGATCGCGGCGATCGAGGGCACCAGCACGATCGAGAGCAGCATCGAGGAGAGCAGGATGCCGACCGCGGTGGCGAAGCCGATCTCGGCGGTCGCGGGGCTGGCCGCCAGGCTGGCGAAGGAGCCGGCCAGGACCAGACCGGCCGTGGCGATCGCCGGCGCGGTGTGCCGGACCGCCTCGGCCACCGCCTTGCGGGCCGGGACCGGCTTTTCCATCTCCTCGCGGAGCCGGTCGCTCATCAGGATGTTGTAGTCGGTGCCCAGCGCGACCACGAACAGGAACAACACCAGCGGCAGGGTGAAGGACACCCCGGGGCGGTCGAGCATGTGCTGGAAGACCAGCGTCCCGGCGCCGAGCGTGGCCACGAAGCCCAACCCGACCGCAAGCATCAGCACCAGCGGCGCCAGTACCGAGCGCAGCAGCAGGAACAGGATCAGCGCGATCAGGATCGCGGCGACCGGGAAGACCAGCTTGAGGTCCTTGTTCACCGCGGTGGCAACGTCGGCGAAGATGGCCGCCGTTCCGGTGATGTGTGCCTCGCTGCCCTCGGGCGTGTTCTTGGCGATGGTGCCGCGGACCGGTCCGGTGATCAGGTCACGGGCCTTTTGGGTGTCGGCCTTGGCGGCCAGGAACACGTCGATCCGGGCGGCCGACTTGTCCGGGTTGAGCACGGGCTTGGCGACCTGGCCGACACCCTCGACCTTGCCCAGCGCGCCGGTCAGCCCGGTGAGCGAACGTTCGTCGAGCTTGCCGCCCGCCTTGGTCTGCACGTAGACGGTGTGCGGGTCGGACACGCCCGCGGGCAGCGAGCGGGAGATCTCGTCGGCGGTCCTGGTGGCGTTGGTGGTGGGCTGACCGTGCTGGTCGTAGCTCATCTTCACGCCGACCGCGCCGGCGCCGAGCGCACCGAGCAGGACCAGGCTGCCGATCAGGTAGCGCACCGGACGCGCGCTGATGTTCTCGCCCAGTCGGGCGGCGAAGCCCGCCGGACGCTCCTTCTTCCAGGCCCGCGCCGGCCAGAACATCGCCCGGCCGGTGACCGCGAGCAGCGCGGGCAGCAGGGTGAGGCTGCCGAGCAGGGCGACCAGCACCGAGACCGCGATGGCCGGGCCGAGCACCTTGAACTGTCCGAAGCTGGCGATGCCCAAGGTGGCGAACGCCGCCACGATGGTCAGCGCCGCGCAGGTGATGGCGTTGCCCACCCGGCCCGCGGTGTTGGCGGCGGCCTCGCGCTTGTCCATGTCCGGGTTGGCCCGCAACTCCTCGCGGAAGCGGAACATCAGGAACAGGAAGTAGTCGACGACGATGCCGAGCAGGACGACGGTGATCAGGGACGGTACGGACGGGTCGACCTTGATGTCCAGGAGCTTCGCGCTGCCGGCGACCGCGCCGGTGGCGACGCCGCCGATCAACGCCACCGCGAGCAGCGGCAGGACCGCGGCCAGGATGCTGCGGAAGACCACCACGTTCAGCAGGATGATGAGACCCATCGTCAACGCGCCGACGAGTGCCTCGGTGTCCTTTTCCTCGTCCGTGCTGTCGACCGTGCTTGCGATACCGCCGGTGAATCCGACCCGGAATCCGGCGGCCTGGTAATCGGTTTTCGCGAGATCCCGAGCGTCCCGATACACGTCCTGGAGACCGGTGTCGGTCGAATTGCCGCTCAGCGACAGGGTGAGCAGTTGGAACGTCCCGTCGGGCGCGACCACGCCGACCGTGTAGCGCGGCGTCTGGGAGAAGTCCTTGGCGAACTGCTCCGGCTCCGCCTTGATGCGCTTCGCGGACAGGCCGGCAGCCGTGTCGGCGATCTTCTTCTGGTCCTGCGGGCCGAGCTTGGCGCCGTCGGCGCGAGCCACGAGCACGGTCACCGCGTTCGGGTCGGGCTTTTCGTCGAACTTCTTCTCGGCGATCTGGATCGCCGCCGCGGAATCGTATTTCTTCGGCAGGAAGTCGCCGGTCGACGAATCGGTGACACTGTTCATCAACGGCTGGCCGACGGCGGTCAGGGCTATGCCGACGATCGCCCAGACGATAATCGTCATCCATCGATGACGTGTGGCGAACGCGGTTGTTCTACGGATCATTTTCCTTCTCCGCCGTCGGATCGAAACACGGGAGTTCGATGCGGAACTCCGGAATGCCTCAAGCTGATCATGCGAAACCCCCCTCGGACATCGACCGGGGGAAGGGGAGTGGACCGGGACCACGGTCCGGGCGGATCGCCGAACCAGGACTCCGGTCCGGGGCGCGGATCATCTGCGATGAGGTTCAGAAAACCGGGCACGGGCGATGGAATGGGACGACCGGGCGGACGGGCGGGGCGGGCGGGGCGGAGGACGCCGGCCGCGGCGCGGGCGAACGAACGGCACCAACCATGAAGGAGGCCCACGCATGGGCTTCGAGCACCGCTCAGCGGCGGGGCCGGCGACGATCACCACGATCGGGGCGCCGGCCGCGGAGCCGGCGGCCGGTCCGGGGATCGGGTCGGCGGTCGAGTCGGCCGGCGCGGGTTCGGATCCCCGTCCGGGGCCGGGGTGGTACCCGGGGCTGGTCGGGCTGGTCCGGCGGCGGATCCGGGCCTGCCGGCGCACCCGTGCGGACCTGCTGATCGCGCTCGGCTGCGGGGCGGCCGACCTCGCCTCGTACCTCGGCGCCGGTCATACGGCCGCGCCGCACGCCTCCGTGATCGGCGCGCTGCTGATCATGGCGGGCGCCGGTGCGCTGTTCTTCCGCCGGCGCCGGCCGATGCCCGTGCTCGGCGTACTGGTCGCGCTCTACGTGGCGTTGTCCGCGATCGTCACGATGCACGCGCACAACTTCTCCGTGTCGGTCGCGGTCGCGCTGTACACGGTGGCCCGATACCGCGGCGCACGTGCCATCGGTGCGGCCGGTCTCGCCGCGCTCGCGGGTCAGGCGGCGCACACCACGCAGGAGAACTCGGCCACCCCGCTGATGGTGCTCGGCGACACGCTGTTCGTCGCCCTGGTGATCGCGGTGGGCGTCTGGGTGCGCCGGTGGCGCGAGCAGGTGGCGCTGAACCGGCGGCTGCTCGCGGAGCGGGCGGTGACCGAGGAGCGCCGGCGGATCGCGCGCGAGCTGCACGACATCGTCGCGCACCACATCACCACGATGTACCTGATGTCCGGCGGCGCGCGCGCCACCCTCGCCCGCGATCCCGAGATCGCCCGGGAGGCGCTGGTCACGCTGGAGTCGTCCGGCCGCACCGCGCTGCGCGAGATGCGCCAACTGCTCGGCGTGCTGCGCAGCACCGACGCGGCCGAGGACGCGCCCTCCGAACCCCAACCGGGGATCCGCGAGATCGATCGGCTGCTCGCCGAGTCGCGCGCGGCCGGGCTGCCCGTCGAGTTCGAGGCGCTGGGCGAGCCGCGTCGGGTGCCGTTGGCGATCGGGCTCACGCTGTACCGGATCGTGCAGGAGGCGCTGACCAACGCGCGCCGGCACGCGGGTGACGCGCGGGTCTTCGTACGGCTCGAATACCGGTCCGACCTGGTCGCGGTGGAGGTCTGCGACGACGGTGACGCGGGCCGCGGGGGCACCGCGGTCGTGGGAGGCGGGTACGGTCTTCTCGGTATGCGCGAGCGTGTTGCCGTGCATGGTGGTGTGCTCGAGACGGGCAGGCGTCCCGAAGGCGGATTCCGGGTGGCCGCACTCGTGCCCCTGCCGCCGGCGGAGCCAGGAGAGGACTTGAATCGATGAGCGTGGACGCACCCCCGGTCACCGTGCTGCTCGCGGACGATCAGCCGCTTGTGCGTCGGGGCCTGGCGCTGATCCTGCGCTCCGATCCCGGCATCGAGGTGATCGGCGAGGTCGACGACGGCGCGCAGGCGGTCGAGGCCGCGCATCGGCTGCGTCCGAACGTGATCCTGATGGACATCCGCATGCCGGTGCTCGACGGCGTACAGGCCACCGCGCGGCTGACCGAGGAACTGCCCGAGTGCCGGGTGCTCGCGCTGAGCACGTTCGACATGGACGAGTACGTGGTGGGCGCGCTGCGCGCCGGGGCGATCGGCTTCCTGCCCAAGGACGTACTGCCCGAGGACCTGATCGCGGCGGTGCACACGGTCCACCTGGGCGAGGCCGCGGTCGCGCCGCGGCTGCTCACGCGCCTGATCGAGTCCTTCGTCAAGGCCCCCTCGGCCCCGCAGCCCTCGGCGACGGGCCTGCGCGACCTGACCCCTCGCGAGGTGGAGGTCCTGCGCCTGATCGCGGCGGGCCTGGACAACGCCGAGATCGCCCAGACGATGAGCATCGGCGTCCAGACCGTCAAGAACCATGCCACGGGCCTGTTCGCCAAACTCGGCGTCCGCGACCGCGCCCAGGCAGTCGTCTTCGCCTACGAATCGGGCCTGGTCCAGGCGGGCCGGGCGACGTAAGGGATTCACGTTTGCGAAATTGTCTAGATGATGGTGTCATCTAGACATGCTCTTTCGTGTTCCCCGCCTCGACGACCGTGATGCGCGCGCTCTCCAGGAGATCGAGGAGATGCGCACCCGTCTGCGGCACATGCTGCGCCCCGAACTCCGGTGGTCGGGGCAACTGCGGCGGAATCTCACGGCCCGGGCCATCGCCGGTTCCAACACGATCGAGGGATACGCGGCCTCGGTGGACGACGTCGAGGCGCTGTTGTCGGGGGAGGAGCCTTTGGAGGCTTCCGAAGAGACGCGTGTGGAGGTCGAGGCGTATCAGCGCGCGATGACCTACATCCTGGGCCTTTCCGACGCGGGGGAGGACTTTCGTTACGACATGGGGCTGCTGAACGGTCTGCACTTCATGATGCAGGGTCACCACGTGAACAAGCGCCCGGGTCGATGGCGCAAGGGCCCCGTTTACGTCACTTCCCCGGAGGACCCCGCGGTCGCCGCATACACGGCGCCCGAGCCTGGTCGGGTCCCGGCGCTGATGGGGGAACTGGTGGCCTGGCTCAACGAGGGCGACCTCGAATCACCGGTCCACGTCCGGGCCTCCATGGCCCACCTGAACCTCGTGAGCATCCATCCCTGGCCCGATGGCAACGGTCGGATGTCGCGCGCCGTGTCCACTCTGGTGTTCTCTCGTGAGGCGCTGATGCCCGCAGAGTTCTCCTCCATCGAGGAATGGCTGGGCTATGGGCAGAACACGTACGCGTACTACGGCGTTCTTCAGCAGGTGGGTGGCCCTATTTGGGACCCTTCCCGGGACGCCCACGCCTGGATTCGTTTCTGTCTGGGTGCCCACCACCGGCAGGCTCAGATGGCGGGCAGGCGGGTGGACCTGTACTCCCGGGTCTGGTGCGAGCTCACCGAACACGCCGAACGAGCCGGTCTCGACGAGCGCGTGGCGTTCGCCCTGATGCCTGCGGCGTTCGGGAACAAGGTTCGACGGCCGGTGTATCAACACGATGCCGACATCAGCGAGCAGTCCGCCGTCCGCGACCTTCGGGAACTGGTGGCCCAGGGGTGGCTGGAACCCCACGGCAAGGCCCGGGGCAGGCACTACACCGCCGCGCGCCGAATGACGCCGATTCTCGAGGACGTGACCAGGACCATGCCTGCGTTCAGCGACCCCTACCGCGACTGATCCGCCTGGGCCGAACAGGTGACGGAAGTGCATCAAGTCGTGAGTGTGGGGGGCGCGGGCGGGCGCGGCGGGTTGGGATGGGATGTGCGGGGGCCGGAGTCGATCCGACGGATGAAGGTGTCACCCCATGTACGACTCGGCCGAGCCCGGCGGCAACCCCTACGCTCCGCGTCTGGTGGCCGCCGGGCAGACGTTCGACGTGATCGAGGTGGATGCGCGGCTGGGGCGCGAGGTGGTGAAGCACCTGCGGGCGGCGGGAGTTCGGGTCGGACCGGTGATCCACGACCGGCGCTGCGCGAAGATGGGCTTCCTGGTTCCGGTCTCGGGTCCGGATCGCACGCGGCTGCGGGATCAGCGCGGGCCGAGTCGGCACGGTCTCGGGGCCTGGGTGACCTTTCCTCCGCCGCGTGGTGGATCCGGGCCGCTGGTCTGGTACATCGCGCCGAGCGAGAACGCCGTGCCCACTCCGCTGGGCCCGCTCGACGCCGCCATCGCCCGCGCGGCGGCGTCCTTGATCGAGCACGACTGAGGGCCGGGCGCCCCTGCGGAAAGCTCTCGTCAGCGGTGGGAGCGCGCCCATACGATGCGTGCCTCGGTTGCGGAGACAGGGGTGGCGAATGGTTCCCGTGGGTCGGCGGATCGACGAGTTACGCGGCGAGGTGGCGGGCCATCTCGGGGCTCGGCGGCGGATCCGGCAGTGGATCGCCATCGGGTTCGTACTCGGGCTGCTGATCGGTGCGGGGGTCGCGGCAGGGGCGGCGGCGCTCTACTGGCCGGAGAAGGACAAGCCGCTGAAGATGATGATGCGCGAGCGGGAGATCCCAGTGAAGGCGGCGCCGGTGCTCAGCGGGCAGACCACGTTCACCGCACAGGGGCTGACCTGCGGCATCGAGTGGATCACCGGCACCCACGCCGAACACTTCGCCAAGGGCCGGCTGTGCCGGGTCAAGATCTCCATCGCCAACAACTCGCTGGCCACCGTGCAGGTCGCCAACCTGGAACAGCGCCTGGTCCTCTCGGACGGCACCCAACTCGGCATGGACCTCGAATCGATGGAGATCAAGCGCCAGTTGCGCGAATTCACCCTCGGCGCCTCCGACACCCTGGTCGAAGACCTGTGGTTCGACCTCCCCAAGAACACCACCCCCACAGCCCTCCTCCTACGCACCAACGCCGAAGCCCCCCAGGGCCGCGCCGACCTCCCCCAAAAGGACTGGTCGAAGAGGTAACGGCCGCACGACGGCACTTCGGAGTGTGGGGTCTTCGTCCAAGTAGCATCGGGTATGTCCGATCGAGCGGAAGGAGAGCCATGAGCAGCCTTCCCGCGTTCGGCCGGGTGTGGACGCCCGAGGACGTTCTCGCGATCCACGCCGGTGGCCGGCGGGCCGAATTGCTGGACGGAGCCCTGTTGTTGTCCCCGGCCCCCTCCCGCCGGCACCAGATGGTCTGCCGACGACTGGCCGTGCTGCTCGAAGCCGCCGCCGAGGACGCCCGCGTCGACTGCGTCGTCTACGAGAACATCAACGTGCGCCAGGACGACGACTTCACCCGACCCGATGTCGTGGTGGTCGCGGGGGCCGCCGCCCGGGCCGGTGAGGAATCCGACGAGGACGACGTCTGGCTCGACCCGGAGCACGTGCTGCTCGCGGTCGAGATCGTCTCGCCCGGACAGGCGGGTCGCGACGGCGTCGACAAGCTCGAGAAGTAGGCGTCGTGGGGGATCGAGTACTACTGGGTCCTCGAACCGAACGACTCGGTCCTGGACGCCTTCGAACTCCGCGCCGGTGCCTACGCGTTGGTGACCCGCACCGAGGGGCCACACGCGGCGACGCCCCCCGCGCCGTTCACGGTGAACGTCCGCCCGGACGAACTGCGCAGGTTGCGCCGACCGCGTGGGCCCGGCGGGCGGGATAACCCTTGGGCCGGGGCGCGTGGGGGATCGTAGGGTGCGTGTATGGGCGATGAGGCTGAGGCCGCGAGGCGGGTGCGGGAGTTGGCTCGGGGGTTTGCGGAGCGGTATCCGGAGTTGTTGCGGCGGTTGAAGGAGGCGTGAGTTCGGTGTACTTGCTCACTGCCGCCGATGCGGTCGCCGTGGCCGAGGAGACGACCGGGAATCCCGGGATTCGGGATGTCGCGTTGATCGAGTCCGGTGTGGCTCGCCCGGGGTCCTCGGCGTTCGGGGTGGACGCCTATCCCGATCCCTGGTCGAAGGCGGCCGCGCTGTTGCATTCGATCGTGGCCAATCACCCGTTCCTGGACGGCAACAAGCGCACCGGGCTGGTCGCCGCCGTGGTCTTCCTCGAATACAACGGCATCGATGTACACCCCCTCGACGAGGACGCGCTGTTCGATCTGATCGTTGCCGTGGCGGACGGCTCGATGGGGGACATCGGGGAGATTGCGGCGGCGTTGCGGGCCGGGGTTGGTGGTGAAGGGTGCCGGACCCCCTAACATCGGGGCGAGTCGGCGCCTGACGGGGGCGCGTCGTCCAGGAAGGCCTGCGTGTGACGCACTCGGGGATCGAGCGCAAGCCGATGTTCGTGTTCGGTTGGATTCCGCTGCCGAAACGGGTGGCCGAGCGCTACTTCGTGCCCGACTATCGGCTGATCGGGCGCGATGTGACGCTGGAGCGGGTGCGGGCGATCCGCTCCTGGCTCGGGCTCGGCGTGCTGGTGTGGATCGCGATCACCTATGGGGGCACCGACGATGCCGCCCAGGGCTGGATGGCGAGCTTCATCGCCTCCATCTTCGTGGCGATCATCGCCTGCCCGATCGCGGTCGGCATCATCATCGCGCTCACCCGCTCCGACGTGCGGACCGAGACGCGCAAGAGCCTGATGTTGCCGCTGCGTTCGCTCGCTCTGTTCGTGGTCGTCTCGGTGGCCACGCTCGGCGGTCTGGGCTCGTTGGCGTACGGCTCCAAGCAGGTCAACGCCGGTGCCAGTGTGCAGGCGTTCTTCCTCACCGTGCTCGGCCTTGCCGTGTCCCTGTGGGTGTTGCGCTTTTGGTTCCTCGCCGTACGCGCCATCCCGCAACACCTGTTCCGCGCCGTGGACGGGCACCCGCTGCTGCCCGCCGTGATCGCGCCTTGGCTGTCGTGGTGTGGCGCGCTGATCGACCTCGGGGACGACGGCGGCAAGGGCGCGCTGCCGACCGCGGTACGGCTGATCGGGTCGCTGGGCGGCCCGATCACGATCACGCTGATGTCGATGTGGGAGATCCGCCGGGTGCGCAGCCGCTACGGCGTGACCTTCCGCGGCGGCCCGCACCCGACCCGTCGCCCCGAGCCGCCGATGCCGCCGATGTCGTTCCCGCACCAGACCGGCCCGTGGGCCGCGCCGCAGCCGGCCAACCCGTGGCAACCGGCCCCGCCGTATCCGCCGTACCCGTCGCCGCAGGCCAACCCGCATCAGCACCCGGCCTGGCAGCAGCAGCCCCAGTACCGCCAACCTCCGCCGCCGCCGTGGGGCCCGCCCCGAGGCTGACCCACCCGCCCCGGCTCAGTGCGTCAGCAGCCGCTCGCGCAACCGCGCGACCTCGGCGTCGGAGACCCCCAGGCCGTCCCGCACATAGCCCTCGACCGACCCGTACCGCTCCTCCGCCGCCGCGAACGCCGTGTCCAGATACTCCACGTGCACGTCGAACACCGGCGCCAGGTGCGCGGGGTCGAAGCCGCGCTCCGCGATGTGCTCCAGGATCGCCCGGTTCTTCTCCGCGAGGTGCGCCGCGCTGGCCAGATAGTCCTCGACCACCATCGCCCGGGGCACCCCGAGCAGCGTGAGCAGCACGGCGGACGTCCAGCCGGTCCGGTCCTTGCCGTGCGAGCAGTGGAACACCGTCGGCGCGGGCTCGTTCGACATGCGCGCGAACACCGAGCGGTACGCGGCCCGAGCACCCTCGCTCGTCACGAACCGCCGGTACACCTCGCACATCAGCTCGCGCCCGGCGGTGCCGCCGAGCAGTTCGCCCGCCCGATCCGGGTCGGCGAACACCTCGCCGAACAGCTCGTCGTTCTCCCGCCCCATCACGTCCGCGATGAGCAGCTCGGCGCCGGCCGGCACCCGGTCCGGCTCGCGGTCGCGCTCGGTCGCCGAGCGCAGGTCGATCACCAGGCCGATGCCGAGCCGCACCAGCGTCGCGGCGTCGGTCGCGTCCACCTCGCCGAGGCCGTCGGAGCGGTACACGAGGCCCGTGCGCACCTTGCGACCGGTCGCGGTGGCGTGCCCGCCCGCGTCACGGAAATTCGGGGCGGTGACCAGGATCGGCGTCGGGGACGTCATGGTGCGCGGTCCTTCGCTTCGAGGGGGATGTCGGGCCGGTCCGGCGGACGGCGGGACGCCACACGCGTGCGCAACTCCGTCGGTATCTCCACCCTACGCGAGCGTACGGCCTCCATCGCTCGCCCCTACGTAGGCGCCCACACCGCGTGCTCCACCCGCAGCAACATCGCCGACCGCCCCGCGAGCCGCAGCCCGCTACCGCCCGCGACCGGCTCGCTGTACCGGGCCATCGGATCCCCCTCAAGCGCGGTGTCGAGCACCACCTCGTACGAGTGCGCCCACGGCTCGTCCGGCAGGGTGAATCGCATCGGCTGCGACGACGCGTGCAGGATGAACAGGAAGCTGTCGTCCACGATCCGCTCACCGCGCGGGCCGCGCCGGTCGATGTCCAGGCCGGACAGGTACATCCCCAGCGTCGCGGTCGGCGCGAACCAGTCCCGGCGGGTCATCTCGCGCCCGGCGGGGGTGAACCAGGCCAGGTCGCGCAGCCCGTCCGGGGCGACCGGCTGCCCCGAGTAGAACGCCCGGCGGCACAGCACCGGATGCGCGCGACGCAGGTGGATCAGCCGCGCGGTCAGCTCGACCAGCGGGCGCCACTCCGGCGAGTCCAGGGCCGACCAGTCCAGCCAGGACAGCTCGTTGTCCTGGCAGTAGGCGTTGTTGTTGCCCGCCTGGGTGCGCCCCATCTCGTCGCCGGAGGTGATCATCGGCACGCCGGTGGACAGCAGCAGCGTGGTCATCAGGTTGCGGATCTGCCGCTTGCGCAGCGACACCACGTTCGGGTCCGCCGTCTCGCCCTCGTAGCCGTGGTTCCAGGACCGGTTGTTGTCGGTCCCGTCCCGGTTGTCCTCGCCGTTCGCCTCGTTGCGTTTGCGCTCGTAGGTGACCAGGTCGCGCATAGTGAAGCCGTCGTGCGCGGTGACGAAGTTGATCGAGGCATACGGGTTGCGCCCGTCGCGCTGATACAGGTCGGAGGAGCCGGACAGCCGGTACGCCAGCCCCCGCACGTCCGGCCGGGCGCCGCGCCAGAAGTCTCGCACCGCGTCCCGATACTGGTCGTTCCACTCGGTCCACAGCGGCGGAAACGCGCCGACCTGGTAGCCGCCCGCGCCCAGATCCCACGGTTCGGCGATCAACTTCACCCGGGACAACACCGGGTCCTGCGCGATCACGGTCAAAAACGAGGACAGCTTGTCCACGTCGTGCGTGGACCGGGCGAGCGCGGCGGCCAGATCGAACCGGAAGCCGTCCACGCCCATCTCGATCACCCAGTAGCGCAGCGAGTCGGTGATCAGCTGCAACACGTGCGGCTGGACCACGTTGAGCGTGTTCCCGCACCCGGTGTAGTCGGTGTAGTGCCGGCCGCTCCCGGCCAGGCGGTAGTAGCCCCCGTTGTCGATTCCGCGAAAGCACAACGTCGGCCCGCCCGGCCCGCCCTCGCCGGTGTGGTTGTAGACCACGTCCAGGATCACCTCGATCCCGGCCGCGTGCAGCGCGTGCACCATGTCCCGGAACTCGTGCACCTGGCCGCCGCGCCCGCCTGCCGAGGCGTACGCCGCGTGCGGCGCGAAGAACCCCACCGTGTTGTAGCCCCAGTGGTTGGTCCGCCCGCCGCGCAACAGGTGTTCCTCGGAGACGAACTGATGCACCGGCAACAACTCGACGGCAGTGACCCCGAGCCGGACCAGGTGGTCGATTGCGGCCGGGTGGGCCAGGCCCGCGTAGGTGCCGCGCAGCCGCTCGGGGATGCGCGGGTGGCGCGCGGTGAAGCCCTTGACGTGCAGTTCGTAGATCACGCTCTCGGCCCACGGGATCTTCGGCC
This sequence comes from Embleya sp. NPDC059237, assembly GCF_042754105.1. Taxonomy (NCBI): domain Bacteria; kingdom Bacillati; phylum Actinomycetota; class Actinomycetes; order Kitasatosporales; family Streptomycetaceae; genus Embleya; species Embleya sp. NPDC059237. The sequence continues at coordinate 287,407 of NZ_JBHZAE010000001.1, forward strand.
GGCGGTCGTGCGACCAGTCGGCGTCGTCGGCCACCACCACCGATCTGGGCACGAACGCCGCCGAGTCGCGATCGTCGCGCACGGTGTCGGGTCCGCCGTACACATGCCCGAACACCGCGTCGTCCAGCCGGAATTCGCCGTCCACGGCGCGGGCGTAGGGATCCAGGAGCAGCTTGGCCGGATTCCACCGCGCGCCGCGCTCGGGCTCCCAGCGCCCGTGTACCCGATAGCCGTAGCGCTGTCCGGGCCGCACGCCGGGGACATAGCCGTGCCACACCCGAAAGGTCTGCTCGCGCAGCGGCAGCCGCGTCTCGCGCGACGTCCCGTCGGGGCCGTCCTCGAACAGGCACAGCTCGACCGCCTCGGCGTCACCCGCCCACAGCGCGAAGTTGGTGCCGGCGCCGTCGAAGCGCGCGCCGAGCGGCAGTCGACGGCCGGGCCACGGCGGCGGCAGTCGGCCGTTGCCCGACCGCACGTCACCGTGTACGGCGTCGAGCGGGTCGCCGAGCACGCCGCGTGCCTCGCCGAGCACGCCGCGTGCGTCGACCTCGGGGTCCGTCGATTCCCACTCGAGCGTCACGGCCGCCTCCCATCCCGGTCACCAGGATGTTCCCGCCGGGCCCCCTCGCATACACGTACACGCCGCGGCGGCGGCATCCCCCGAGGGATGCCGCCGCCGCGGGCGACGATCGGCCGGGTCGGTGCAGCCGATCGGGTCCACTCAGAACCAGGGGTGCCAGGCGTGCTGCACGTCGGCGTTGCCCTGGTTGATCACCACGACGCCCGAGTTGCCCTTGATCCCGGCGTTGTTGTTCTGGTTCGAGGCGCCCGCGCCGGTCGCGCTCTGCTGGGTGGCGTTGTAGTTGCCGTCGACACCGCCGAGGACGTTTCCGCTGCCGCTGTTGGTGGTGGAGGAGGTCGTGGTCGACGCGTTCGAGCCGTTGTCGCCGAGCGTGCCGTTGCCGCCGTCGGCGCACGCGGCGCCCGCACCGAGGAAGAGCAGACCGGCGGCGAGGGGGGCTACGGCCAGGGTGGCGAGCTTGCGGTTCATGGGGATCCTCCGTGTATCGCGGATCCGGGCGGGGCCCGGGTGTCATCAGGTAGGCGCCATCAGGTACGCCACGGGCCGTCGTGCGGGGCGAACGATCCGACCTCCACGGCGACTTCGTGTGACCAAGCTGTCGCAAACGGTGAGCACAATCCAGCGGTACGGTCCGGCTTCCCTCGGGAGAGTGACATGGAAGCCCCGAACCCCCAACGAGCGCCGATACGGAGGGTTGCGGGTGAGGGGTATTTTCCGCCGATTCGGCGCAATGTTTCGGCCACCCTGTCGATTTTGATTGATTTGTCGACGAACAGCGCGTGACCGACGGCGCATTCCCTACCGGCGGAGCGCGGAAGTGTGCCTCAACTCGATTCGTGGGCCCGCACTGCGAGGCGCGCGCCCCCGTCTTTACCCGAGCTTCACGAATGTCGGGTTTGAGTAAGGTTGCCGCCATGCCCGTAGTCGTCACCGGAGCCGACCAGCCACTCGGTCGCGCCGTCGCGCTCGAACTCGCCCTGTCCGCCGGCGAGGTACGGGCCACGGTCCGTGATCGCGGCGCGGCCGGTGTGCTGCGCGCGGCGGGCGTGCGGGTCGCGGTGAGCGACCTGTCCGACCCGCTGCGACTGGGCGCGGTGCTCGCCGGCGCGCACACCGTGCTGCACCTCGATCGTGGCCCCGACGGGCGGGGGACGCCCGCCGATACCTGGGAATGGTTTCTCGAGGCCGTCGAGGGTACGGATGTCCAGCGGATCGTCACGGTCTTGCCACAGCCTCCGACCGCTTCTTCGCCCGGGGAGTACGAATTGATCGTCCGTCCGTTTCCCGCCGAGGCCGTGGATCGGCCCGGATTCGCGGCTCCGACGCTGATTCGTGCCCTGGTGCAGGCCGATCGTCGGCCCGGATGACGGATCACGGCGCGATGCGATTCGGGTCGAGGCGGCCCGCGGTCGTCCGCGAGGATGGCAACGATCGCCCCGATCACCTCATTTGCCCGTGCGTGCCCCGGAATGCGGAACCGCGGCGGATGTTCGGCTCGTCGAATGAGACGTGGGATGTGGTTTTCGGCCTCGGCCGGGTCGCGACCCGGCTCCGGATGAAGGGACTGCCCGTACATGTCAGCAGGATCGAAGTCGCTCTCGACGCGGTCACGGGCCCGATGGCGCGTGGTGCCCGCACTGCTGCTCGGCGCGCTCCTGCTCGTGTCGGGCTGCAGCTCGGACGACGGCGGCGACGGCGGCAAGAAGCCCGGCGGCCCGAACAGCACCACGACCAAGGGTGATTCGAAGAAGGGCGCGGATCCCGCGTCGATCACGCTCACCCCGGCCGACGGCGCCAACGCGATCGACCCGCAGGCGCCGATCACGATCGTGGTGGGCGGCGGAAAGCTCGGCGAGGTCAAGGTGGTCAACGCGCAGAACGAGCCGGTCGACGGCACGCTCGACGCCGACGGCAAGACCTGGAAGCCCAAGGTCGCCTTCACCCTCGGCGGCAAGTACACGGTGAGCGCGACCGCGACCAACGCCGACAACGCGCCGACCACGGCCCGGGCGACGTTCAACACGCTCTCCGGCGACAAGAAGGTCACCGCGCGCTTCAGCCCCGAGGACGGGGCCACCGTCGGCGTCGGCTTCCCGGTGTCGCTGACCTTCGACTACCCGGTCAAGAACCGGGCCGCGGTGGAGAAGGCGCTGTCGGTCGACGTCGAGCCGAAGGTGGAGGGCGCCTGGCACTGGTTCGACAACACCCGGGTGGACTACCGGCCCAGGGACTACTGGGCGCCCGGCACGAATGTGAAGGTCAACCTGAACCTGCGCGGTGTCGACGTGGGCAACGGCGCGATCGCCAATCAGTTCAAGAGCTACAGCTTCAAGGTCGCCACCACCAAGCGGATCGCCATGGTGGACGTGAAGGCGCACACCATGAAGGTCTACGAGAACGAACAGTTGATCAAGACCATCCCGATCACGGCCGGCAAGTCGCCGAAGTACAGCACGTGGAACGGGAAGATGGCGATCACCGAGAAGTTCGAGAAGACCCGGATGAACTCGCAGACGGTGGGCCTGGGCAGCGAGTACGACATCGACGACGTGCCGTTCGCGATGCGGGTCACCACCTCGGGCACCTTCGTGCACGGCAACTACTGGGCCGACCCGAGTGTCTTCGGCAGCGAGAACACCAGCCACGGGTGTGTGTCGATGACCAAGGAGAACGCCAAGTGGCTGTACGACCGGGTGATCCCCGGTGACATGGTCGAGATCTCCGGCTCCGACGAGCGCACGGTCGACGCCGACAACGGCTTCGCCGACTGGAACCTGAGCTGGGACAAGTGGACCGCGACCGGCGCGCCCGGCGCCACGCAGGGCACGACGACACCCACGCACTGAGGCGCCCGGCGGACGGGGCCGCGGCGGATGTCGTGGCCCCGCTCACCGCCCGCCAAGGTGGCGACGCCTATGGTCGGATCGGCACATCAGGGCTGACCAGAGGAGAGCGTCATGGGCGAATTCGTGAACCTGGAAGTGGCCGACGGCGTCGGCACGATCCGGCTGAGCCGGCCGCCGATGAACGCGCTGAACCGGCAGCTCCAGGAGGAGCTGCGGGCGGTGGCGCAGGAGGCGGGCGAGCGGGCCGACGTGCGCGCCGTGGTGATCTACGGCGGGGAGAAGGTGTTCGCGGCGGGCGCGGACATCAAGGAGATGGCCGAGATGACCTACACGGACATGGCCGACCGGGGCGCCGCGCTGCAATCCGCGTTCACCGCCGTCGCCGAGATCCCCAAGCCGGTGGTCGCCGCGATCACCGGCTTCGCGCTCGGCGGCGGTTGCGAGTTGGCCCTGTGTGCCGACGTCCGGGTCTGCGCCGACAACGCCAAGCTCGGCCAGCCCGAGATCACGCTGGGCATCATCCCGGGCGCCGGCGGCACCCAGCGCCTGCCCCGCCTGATCGGCCCGTCCAAGGCCAAGGACCTGATCTACACGGGCCGCTTCGTCGCCGCCGAGGAGGCCCTGTCCATCGGCCTGGTCGACCGGGTCGTGCCGGCCGCGGACGTCTACGCGGAGGCCGTCGAGTGGGCCCGGCAATTCGCCCATGGCCCGGCCTACGCCCTGCGCGCCGCGAAGGAGTCCATCGACCGCGGCCTGGAAACCGACCTGAACACGGGCCTGGAGATCGAACGCCTCCAGTTCACCGCCCTGTTCGCCACCGAGGACCGCGCCACCGGCATGCGCGCCTTCGTGGCCAAGGAAAAGCCCGAGTTCTCCGGCCGCTGACCGCGGCGGCCCCGGCGGGACCGCGACGAAACGGGGCGCCGACTCGGCGGGTGTCGAGTCGGCGCCCCGGTTTTCGTCGTGTCGACGAACCCGATCCGCAGGATCAGAGGTTCGGGTAAAGCGGGTGCTTTTCGGCCAGGGTGGTGACCCGGGCGGTGAGCGCGGCCTTGCGGGTGTCGTCGAAGTCGGGCAGCAGGGCCTCGGCGATGATGTCGGCGACCTCCTCGAAGTCCGCCTTGCCGAAGCCGCGGGTGGCCAGGGCCGGGGTGCCGATCCGCAGGCCGGAGGTGACCATCGGCGGGCGCGGGTCGAACGGGACCGCGTTGCGGTTGACCGTGATGCCGATCGAGTGCAGGCGGTCCTCGCCCTGCTGCCCGTCCAGCTCCGAGTCGCGCAGGTCGACCAGGACCAGGTGCACGTCGGTGCCGCCGGTGAGCACGGTGATGCCCACGTCGGTGACGTCCTTGCGGGTCAGCCGCTCGGCGAGGATGGCCGAGCCCTCCAGGGTGCGCTTTTGGCGGTCCTTGAAGTCGTCGGAGGCGGCGACCTTGAACGCCACCGCCTTGCCTGCGATCACGTGCTCCAGGGGGCCGCCCTGCTGGCCCGGGAAGACCGCCGAGTTGATCTTCTTGGCGTATTCCGCCTTGGACAGGATCACGCCGCCGCGCGGGCCGCCCAGGGTCTTGTGCGTCGTGGTGGTGACCACGTCGGCGTACGGCACGGGGCTGGGGTGCAGGCCCGCGGCGACCAGACCGGCGAAGTGCGCCATGTCGACCATCAGGAACGCGCCGACCTCGTCGGCGATCCGGCGGAACTCGGGGAAGTCGAGCTGCCGGGGGTAGGCCGACCAGCCGGCGATGATCAGCTTCGGCCGGTGCTCCTTGGCGAGCCGCTCGACCTCCTCCATGTCGACGCGGTGGGTCTTCTCGTCGACGTGGTAGGCGACCACGTTGTAGAGCTTGCCGGAGAAGTTGATCCGCATGCCGTGGGTGAGGTGGCCGCCGTGGGCCAGGTCCAGGCCGAGGATCGTGTCGCCGGGGGAGAGCAGCGCGAACATCGCGGCGGCGTTGGCCGACGCGCCCGAGTGCGGCTGCACGTTGGCGGCCTCGGCGCCGAACAGCTCCTTGACCCGGTCGATGGCGAGCTGCTCGACCACGTCGACGTGCTCGCAGCCGCCGTAGTAGCGCCGGCCGGGGTAGCCCTCGGCGTACTTGTTGGTGAGAACGGAGCCCTGCGCCTCCAGCACCGCCACGGGGGCGAAGTTCTCGGAGGCGATCATCTCCAGGGTGTTCTGCTGGCGGTGCAGCTCGTCGGCGACGGCGGCGGCGACCTGCGGGTCCACCTCGCCCAGGGGACGGTCCAGGATCGTCACGGTTGTCAGCTCCTCGATCGGGTCGATCTCGATCATTCGCCGCAGAACGCGGCGTATTCGTCGGCCGACAGCAGGCCCTCGGCCTCGCCGTCGATGCGCACCTTGAACAGCCAGCCCGCCCCGAAGGGGTCGGAGTTCACCAGGGCCGGGTCCTCGACGACGGCGTCGTTTATCTCGACGACCTCGCCGGAGACCGGCGCGTACATGTCGCTGACCGACTTCGTGGACTCCAGCTCGCCGCACGGCTCACCGGCGACGACCACCCGGCCGACCTCGGGAAGCTCGACGAACACCACGTCGCCGAGCGCCTCGGCCGCGTGCTGGGTGATGCCCACGACGGCGGGGGAGGCCGCCTCGTCGAGCCACTCGTGTTCCTTGCTGTAGCGCAGGTGCTGGGGTGCGTGCACGGGTCCATTCTCCATTCGAATGAGGTAAGTCCGTCCCTCAGGATGATTTGGGACGTTTTCCGGTGATATAGGAAGGGGTTCGGCTCAGCCGCGCTTGTAGAACGGCAGCGCCACCACCTCGACCGGCTCGGCCTTGCCGCGGATGTCCACCGCCAGCCGGGTGCCCGGTTCGGCCCGCTCCGTCGCCACGTAGGCCATCGCGATCGGCATGCCGAGCGTCGGCGACGGCGCGCCGGAGGTGACCTCGCCGACCCGCTCGCCGCTGTCCGCGTCCACCACCGGGTAGCCCGCGCGCGGAACCCGCTTGCCCGGCGAGGTCAGTCCGACCAGCGTGCGGCGCACATCCGCCTCCGCCGCGGCCAGCGCCTCGCGGCCGACGAAGTCCTCGGGCTTGTCCAGCCGGACCACCCGGCCCAGGTTGGCCTCGTACGGCGTGGTGTCCCGGGTCAGCTCGTGGCCGTACAGCGGCATGCCCGCCTCCAGGCGCAGCGTGTCCCGGCAGGACAGGCCGGCCGGCACCAGGCCGTGCGGCTTGCCCGCGGCCAGCAGCGCGTCCCACAGCGCGACCGCGTCGCCGGGCGCGGCGAACAGCTCGAAGCCGTCCTCACCGGTGTAGCCGGTGCGGGCGAGCAGCACGGGTACGCCCGCGACCTCGGTGCGCAGGATCGCGTAGTACTTGAGCGCGGGCAGGTCGGCGTCGGTCAGCGAACCGACGATCGTGGTCGACGCGGGCCCCTGCACGGCGAGCAGCGTGTACTCCTCGGACGCGTCGCGCACCGTGGCGTCGAAGTCGCTCGCGCGGTGCTTCAGGCTGCCCGCCACCACGTCGGCGTTGGAGGCGTTGGCCACCACCACGAAGTGCTCCTCGCCGAGCCGGTACACGATCAGGTCGTCGACGATGCCGCCCTCCTCGGTGCAGATCATCGTGTACCGGGCGCGGTCGATCCCGATCTTCGAGACGAAACCGACCAGGGCGTGGTCGAGCGCGCGGGCGGCCTCCGGGCCGGTGACCTCGATCTCGCCCATGTGGGTGAGGTCGAACAGGCCGGCCGTGGTGCGCACCGCGGTGTGCTCGTCCCGCTCGCTCCCGTACCGCAGCGGCATCCGCCACCCGGCGAAGTCGGTCATCGTGGCCCCGAGCGCGTCGTGCACGGCGTCGAGCGGGGTCCGGCGGTCGGTGGTCATGCGAAGACTCCTTCGAGGGGACGCCGGCGGAAGCCCCCGGCGGGCGCGAACCGGTCCGGGGCATGCCGGACGGCGCGGACCCGGGCGCGGGCCCGAGGTGCGACGAGAGGTGACGGGTGCTGCGGCCCGTACCGGAACGGGGACGGGCCCCGGGTCAAGAACCGGAACGAGTACGAGAACGAATTCGAGGACAAAGGGGGCTCCCTGCCATGGCGTTCAGCCCTTTTCGGCCAAAGTCGGTCGAAAAGTGGGGTGCCCTCCCCTTCTGTCATCGGAACCTGAGAGCTTCATCCCGTCCGCCGCTGCCGCGCCGGACCGGGATTTGCACCGTGGGTGAGCCGCACCGACGGTGCGCCTGCTTTCCAGAAGTGCCTGACCCATGCGGTATCGGTGCCTGAGAGATTCCGGGGAGGAGTTGCTCCTTCGGCGCCCCGCTCGATGGCGAGGACTCTTCCGCGTGGGGTCGACGGCCGTTATGAGGTTGTGCCCGGCATGCTAGCGCGTGTCGTCAATCCCCCGCCGGGGCCGGGGAGCGCCGGCGCCCGCTCGCGCCCTCGGTGCGACACCATGCGCAGGGCACGTGGGTTCGGGACATCAGGGGAGGATTCGTGGAGACGGATTCGGCGGGGGCGCATACCGGCGCCGCGGCGGGCGGCATGTTGATCCCCCGGTCCGTGCACGACCTGCGGGAGGAGCGGAACCGGGCGGGGGAGCGGGACGGGGTCCGGCGGGTGGACATGCTCTCCTATCCGGCCTCGTGCGTGCTCGTGGTGACCGGCCTGCCGGGCGCGGGCAAGAGCACGCTCCTGGCCCGGGTGGTCGCCGCCGGGCCCGCGGTCGCGGTCCTGGACGCCGACCTGGTCCGGGCCCGCTGGGCGGTGCGGGTGGGGCGGCTGCCGTACCGGGTCTACCGGCCGCTGGTGCGGCTGTCGCACTACGGCGAGGTGGCCCGGGCGCTGCGTGGCCCCGGCGCGGTGGTGGTGCACGACAGCGGCCGCAATCCGATCCTGCGCCGGGTACTGGTGCGCGCGGCCCGGCGGCGCGGCATCCCGGCCCACGCGCTGCTCCTGGACGTCACGGCCCATCAGGCGCTTTCCGGCCAACGTGCGCGCGGGCGCGGGGTGTCCACCGCGGTGTTCGCCCGACACCACCGGGAATGGCGCGCGCTGCTCGCCCGGCTCGCCCCGTGGCTGGACGCCGGACCCGCCCTTGCCTCCGCCCCGGGCGGCTTCACCTCGTGCGTACTGCTCGACCGCGCGGCCGCGCGGCAACTGCGCCGGATCGTTTTCGCAGACCCCCTACCCGGACAGTCCCGACGGCGGGATGCGGACAAGTCGTAAACTGCGCCGGACACCAAGAGGAGCACCACCATGCCGTTCCCGGCCAATCCCGTGGAGAGCGCGCTCGTCGCGGCGATGCGCGACCCGTCCCGGGCCGAGGCCCTGTTCGAGGCGCTCGCCGAGGCGGACGTGTGGGTGCCGCTGCCCGAGGGGGGCAGCGCCGCCGACACCGAACTGACCCTGCCCACCGCCGAGATCGACGGTCTGCCGTATGTGCCGGTGTTCTCCTCGGAGGAGCAGTTCCGCCGGCTCGCGGGGCCGATGGCGGGCACCGTGGCGCCGATGCGCGAGTTCGCCCGAGGGCTGCCGCCGCACATCGGCATCGTGGTCAACCCGGGCGGCGAGGCGGGCATCCCGATCCCGCCGCCGGGTGTGCTGGAGCTGGCCCGGCTGCCCGGCGCGGCCCACCGCGGCGCACGGGTGCGGCTGTACGAGCCCGACCAGGAGCCGATGGACTTCCTGATCGCCGCCGCCGCCGAGTTCATCCACGTCCCCGTGGTGCTCAGCGCCCGGCGCGGCCTGGGCGAGGTCGAGTCCGATCCGCCGGTCCTGTTCGTCGGCGTCGAACTGGACCGGTGGCAGGAGGAGGACCGGCTGGCCGCGATCGGCGCCCTGGAGCGCGCGCTCGGCCGCGCCGCGTGCCCGTGGCCGGTCAACGTGGTGCTTCTGGACGTGGCGCAGGATCCTGTGGGGGACTGGATGCTGGAGCGGACCCAGCCGTTCTATCTGCGGGCCGACCAGCGCTGAGCCCGTCCGGCCGCGGCCGGCATCGGTGTCGAAAAACATGGGGTTCGGGGAGGACGTCGTGAACCAGGTCGAGCAGGCGTTGAGCCAGGTGGCCCCCGGGCGCTACGACGCCTACGAGCGGCTGCTGCAAGCGCTCGTCGGCGCGCCCGTGTGGATGTTGTTGTGGCAGGGGCAACCCGGCAGTCCGGACGCGCAGTACGGGAACATGGACGTGGCCGGCTGGCGCTACGCCCCGGCGTTCACGTCCGAGGAACAGCTGCGTCTCAGTGGCTGGGACCGCTCGTTCGAGATCTGTCCGGTCCCCGAGATCGCGTCCTCGCTGTACACCGACCGCTGGGGTCTGTGGCTGAATCCGCACGCCCAGGGCGGCGGCGTCGGCGTGCCCTACCTCGACCTGCGCCGCATCGTCGGCGGCTTGGACCGACTGATGGCCGGCCCCCTGGAGGTCGGCGAACCCACCTTGTGGGACCCGGCGTTCTACTCCCTGCTCGGCGGTCAGCTGTTCCAGACCCAGGTGGTGCGCGCCGCCCACCGGGCCTGGGTACGCCCCACCGTCGGCCCCGAACGCCTCGTAATCGGGCTGCGCCTGACGGACAATCAGCCCGCCACGATGCAGCGCATGCGGGACGCGATGGCCCGCGCGTCGGCCGCCGCGCCGCCCGGTCTGACGCTCTCCTCGGTCGCGCTCGACGACCCCTTCGACCCGATCGCCGCGTGGATGCGCGAGCACACCCGGCCGTTCATCGGCATCGACATGCTCGACGAGGCCGCTCGCCACGGCCGGTGATCGACATGTCCGACGAAGGCGCCCGTCCCGCACGGTGATTCACATGGCCGCCGCGGGCACACGACACGCGCAGTGAGCGAAGATCGGCGGAACGTGGCGAGCCGGGGCAACAGGCAGTGATGCCCCCAAAAAACTGACGTCACGTCATCAACCGCTGCCTTGTTGTGATTTCGTGACCGATCTACGCGGATCAACCAGTGAATCGTGTCTGCGTAATCACGGTTCAGTAAAGGTATTCCTCCACCCCTGTTCGTGACCCGCGTCACGGAGGAGTCTCACCCGGACGACAGATCCCGAAGATCATCGGGATCGCAATGCCGGGTATGGCGACGGGACGCGGCGATCCCGAGCCGCCGTCGCATCCGTGAGCGGGGAGGGTCGATCCATGACGGCACCGATCGAGACCACCGGTGTGGCCCGAGAGGCGCACCCCGAGGCGATCGCCGAGGCAGCCGGCGCACGCATCGAGGGTCGGTCGCTCGGTCAGATCGCGTGGGCCCGATTCCGCCGCGACAGGGTCGCGATGGCCGGTGGCGTGGTGATCATCCTCATGGTGCTCATCGCGATCTTCGCGCCGCTCATCACCGACGTGATCGGCGGTGGACCCACCGAGTACCACGACGACCTGCTCGACCCGGTGCTGAACATCCCCACCGGCAGCTTCGGCGGCGCGAGTTGGGATCACCCGCTGGGTCTGGAGCCGGTCAACGGCCGGGACATCTTCTCCCGCATCTGCTACGGCGCCCGCGTCTCCATGCTGGTCGCCTTCCTCGCCACCCTGCTCTCCGTGGTGCTCGGAGTCGTCCTGGGCACCGTGGCGGGCTACTTCGGCGGCTGGATCGACGGGCTGATCAGCCGCGCCATGGACGTCTTCCTGGCCTTCCCGCTGCTGCTGTTCGCGATCGCCATCGGCAGCAGCCTCCAGGGCGAGGCCTTCGGCCTCCACGGCGACACGCTCCGCATCACCGTGCTGATCTTCGTGATCGGGTTCTTCAGCTGGCCGTACATCGCTCGCATCGTCCGCGGCCAGACGCTCTCGCTGCGCGAACGCGAGTTCGTCGAGGCGGCGCGCAGTCTCGGGGCCACCGACCGGCACATCATCTTCAAGGAGTTGCTGCCGAACCTGGTGGGTCCGATCCTGGTCTACTCCACGCTGCTGATCCCGACGAACATCCTGTTCGAGGCCGCCCTTTCCTACCTGGGGGTCGGCGTACAGGAACCCACCGCCTCGTGGGGTGGCATGCTCTCGGCGGCCACCCCCCGGTACCAGGACGCGCCGATGTTCATGGTCGTCCCCGGAGTCACCATCTTCATCACCGTGCTCGCGTTCAACCTGCTCGGCGACGGCCTTCGAGACGCCCTCGACCCGCGCAGCCGCTGAATATCCCGCAAGTCCCCACGAGGAGGCACGACCAGCGATGAAACACCCGGTAACTCGCAGGCGCAGGACCCAAGCGCTGATCGGCATGGTGGCTGTCACCGCGATGGCCGCCACCGCGTGTGGCGGTGGTGGCGGCGGCTCGAAGAAGTACAGCCCGAGCAACAAGGCGATCACCGAAGTGGTCAACCAGTCCACCAAGAAGGGTGGCACGCTCAAGCTGGTCAGCTCGGACAAGTTCGACTCGCTGGACCCGGGCGACATGTACTACGCCTCGGCGTGGAACTTCTCCCGCCTGATGGCGCGTCCGCTGCTCACCTTCAAGCCCGCCCCGGGCAACGCGAGCTACGAGTTCGCGCCGGACCTGGCCACCGACGTGGGCAAGACCGACGACGGCGGCAAGACCTGGACGTACCACCTGCGCAAGGGCGTCAAGTACGAGGACGGCACCGAGGTCAAGGCGTCGGACGTCAAGTACGCCGTCGAGCGGACCTTCGACAAGGAGGTCCTGCCCAACGGGCCGGGCTACTTCGCCCAGTATCTGGACCCCGACGGCACCTACAAGGGCCCGTACAAGGACTCCGCGCCGGACAAGCTGGGCCTGAGCGCGATCGAGACGCCGGACGACTCCACCATCATCTTCAAGATGAAGGAGCCGTTCGCGGACTTCAACTACCTCGCCGCGCTCCCGCAGACCGCGCCGGTCCCGCCCGCCAAGGACACCGGCAAGGAGTACGTCAAGCACCCCATCGCCTCCGGCGCGTACATGGTCGACGGCCAGTACGAGCCCGGCAAGGCGGTCAACCTGGTCCGCAACCCGAACTGGGACCAGGCGACCGACCCGCTGCGCAAGGCGCTGCCGGACCGGATCGAACTGCTGGAGAAGCAGGACGCGAACGACGTCGACAACCGACTCTTCGCCGGCACGGCGCAGTTGGACGTGGTCGGCACCGGCGTCCAGGCCGCCGCGCAGAACAAGATCCTCACGGACAAGAAGCTCGCGGACAACGCGGACGACGCCATCTCCGGCGCGCTGGCCTACCTGGCGATCAGCTCCAAGACCCCGCCGTTCGACAACGTGCACTGCCGGCGCGCCGTGCAGTACGCGGTCAACAAGTCGCAGCTGCAGCGTGCTCAGGGTGGCGAGGTCGGCTCCGACATCGCGACCAACCTGATGCCGCCGACGCTGGCCGGTTCCAAGGTCACCGACATGTACCCCAACGGTGCCAAGCACACCGGTGACGTGGCCAAGGCCAAGGACGAGCTCAAGCAGTGCGGCAAGGCGGACGGCTTCAGCACCGTGCTGACCGCGCGCGCCAACCGGCCCAAGGAGGTCGCGGGCGCCACGTCGGTGCAGAACGCGCTCGCCAAGATCGGCGTCAAGGTCGAGATCCGGCAGTACCCCTCGGGTGACTACTTCTCGCAGTTCGCCGGTGTCCCGAAGTGGGTCGCGGAGAACAAGGTCGGCATCATGTTCATGCAGTGGGGTCCCGACTTCCCCACCCAGTTCGGCTTCTTCCAGCAGATCGTGGACGGTCGGGCGATCAAGCCCGCCGGTGGCACGAACCTGTCCGAGCTGAACGACCCGGCGGTCAACGGTCTGATCGACCAGGCCACCCGGACCATCGACCCGGCGCAGAGCGCGGCCATCTGGCAGCAGCTGGACCAGAAGGTGATGGAGTCGGCGGTGATCGTCCCGTTCGGCTGGACCAAGTCGCTGCTGTACCGCCCGTCGAACGTGACCAACCTGGTCGTCACGCCCGCGTACTCCGGGATGTACGACTACCTCAACATCGGTATCCAGTAAGCCTGCGACGAGGTCAGTAGCCCGAAGGAGAGGTGAAGGCCCGTCAGTTCCGGTGCGGGGAGCGGTGATCCCGCTCCCCGCACCGGACCGGGTCGCCGGCTCATGATTTTCTATCTGCTCAGGCGGCTGGCGGGAGCGGTGGTGCTCCTGTTGATCGTCACCATGGCGGTCTTCGCCATCTTCTTCCTGATTCCGCGTCTGGGAGGCGCCACAAGCGACCAACTCGCCGCGCGCTACGTCGGCAAGTCGCCCACCCCGGCCGCGATCGAACAGGTCAAGCACAGCCTCGGCCTGGACAAGTCGGTACCCGTCCAGTACGGAAGGTTCGTCAAGGGCATCGTCGCCGGCAAGGACTACGACACCGGTGTACGCAAGGTGCACTGCGCGCCGCCGTGCCTGGGCTTCTCCTTCCGCAACAACCTGGAAGTGTGGCCACGACTACAGGACCGCATCCCGGTCACCCTCTCGCTGGCCGCGGGAGCCGCGGTGATCTGGCTGATCGCCGGCGTGTCGATCGGGGTGGTCTCGGCGCTCAAACGCGGCAGCCTGTGGGACCGGTTCTCGATGGGCTTCGCGCTGGCGGGCGTCTCGCTGCCGCCGTTCTTCACCGGCCTGGTGGCCCTGGCGCTGTTCAGTTATCAATGGCCGATCTTCAAGGGCGTGCACTATGTGCCGTTCCTGGACAATCCGGCGAGTTGGGCCTGGAACCTGGTGTTGCCCTGGTTGACCCTGGCGTTCCTGTACGCGGCGTTGTACGCCCGACTCACCCGGGCGGGCATGCTCGAGACGATGAGCGAGGACTACATCCGCACCGCGCGGGCCAAGGGCCTGCGCGAACGCGACGTCATCGTCAAACACGGGCTGCGCGCCGCGCTGACCCCGATCCTGACCATCTTCGGCATGGACGTCGGACTGCTGCTCGGCGGTGCGATCCTGACCGAACAGGTCTATTCCCTCAACGGCGTCGGCAAGTTCGCCGTCGAGGCGATCGGACAGCAGGACCTGCCCGAAGTGCTCGGCGTGACGATGATCGCCGCCATCTTCGTGATCCTGGCCAACCTCGTCGTGGACCTGCTCTACGCGGTCGTCGATCCCCGGGTGAGGACCTGATGCCCCGACTGCTACCGCGCCGCAAGCGGGACACCGCGGCCGAACTGCCCAAGCTCGCCCCGGCCGGGCCCCCGCCCGAGCCGGAGAACTTCCTCGAAGTACGCGAACTCACCGTGCACTTCCCCACCGACGACGGCCTGGTGCGCAGCGTCGACGGGGTGAACTTCGCGCTCCAGCGCGGCCGAACGCTCGGCATCGTCGGCGAGTCCGGCTCCGGGAAGAGCGTGACCTCGCTGGCCGTGATGGGCCTGCACGGCGGTACCAGCGCCCGGATCGGCGGTGAAATCTGGCTGGACGGCAAGGAGTTGGTGCGCTCCACCGCCGAAGAGGTCCGGTTGATGCGTGGCCGCCGGATGGCGATGATCTTCCAGGACCCGATGTCCTCGATGCACCCGTTCTACACGGTGGGCCACCAGATCATCGAGGCCTACCAGGTGCACAACGAGGTGAGCGTCAAGCAGGCCCGCGCGCATGCGATCGACCTGCTCGGACGGGTCGGCATCCCGCGCCCGGACCGGCGGGTGGACGATTACCCGCACCAGTTCTCCGGCGGCATGCGCCAGCGCGCGATGATCGCGATGGCGCTCAGCTGCGACCCCGAACTGTTGATCGCGGACGAGCCGACCACCGCCCTGGACGTCACCGTCCAGGCCCAGATCCTGGACCTGATCCGGGACCTGCAGGCGGAGTTCAACTCCGCCGTCGTGATGATCACGCACGACCTGGGCGTGGTCGCCGAACTCGCCGACGACGTCCTGGTGATGTACGCCGGTCGAGCGGTCGAGCACGGCCCCGCGCGCACCCTGTTCGAACAACCCCGACACCCGTACACCTGGGGCCTGTTGGGTTCGTTGACCCGGCTCGACCGAGCGCGCCAGGAACGGCTGATGCCGATCAAGGGCAGCCCGCCGAGCCTGATCTCGCTGCCCTCGGGCTGTGCGTTCCGTACCCGCTGCCCGTACGCGGACCGCAACGACGGGCGGGAGAAGACCGAGGTCCCGCGACTGGTCGAGATCGAACCGGGCCACCGCACCGCGTGCCACCTCGATCCGGGGGAGCGCGAGCGGATCTGGACCGAGGACATCAGGCCGCGGCTGTGAGCGGGACGGCGAACGGGAAAGCGGATGGGCACGTGACTGGTCACCAGGATGGAAACGGGAACGGGAACGCGGAAGTGACCGAGGGCGCCCGAGCGGGAGACGACGTGAACGCTGCGCAGGCCGGCGAGCCGGAGGCCGCGTCCCGACGCGAGCCGGGAGACGTGCTGGTGCGCGTGCGCGGGCTGCGCAAACACTTTCCGATCCGCGCCGGGATGACCCGGCGCCGGGCCGGCACGGTCAAGGCGGTGGACGGGCTCGACTTCGACATCCGCGAGGGCGAGACGCTGGGCCTGGTCGGCGAATCGGGCTGTGGCAAGTCCACCACCGGACGCATGGTGATGCGCCTGCTGGAGCCCAGCGAGGGCACCATCGAGTTCGGCGGGCGTGACCTCACCAAGCTCTCCCGAGGGCAACTGCGGCCGCTGCGGCGCGACTTCCAGATGATCTTCCAGGATCCGCAGTCCTCGCTGAACCCGAGGCACACCGTCGGCACCATCGTCGGGCTGCCGTTCCGCTTGCAGAAGGTCACCCCCGAGGGCGGGATCAAGAAGGCCGTCCAGGAGTTGTTGGAACTGGTCGGGCTCAGCCCCGAGCACTACAACCGCTACCCGCACGAGTTCTCCGGCGGCCAGCGGCAGCGCATCGGCATAGCCCGCGCGCTGGCGCTGCGGCCCAAGCTGGTGGTCGCCGACGAGCCGGTCTCCGCGCTCGACGTGTCGATCCAGGCGCAGGTGGTCAACCTGCTCGACGACCTGCAGAGCGAGTTCGGGCTGACCTACCTGATCATCGCGCACGACCTGTCGGTGGTGCGGCACACCAGCGACCGGGTGGCGGTGATGTACCTCGGCAAGATCGTCGAGATCGCCGACCGCGAGGATCTGTACACGTCGCCGAAGCACCCGTACACGGTGGCGCTGATGTCGGCGGTGCCGGTACCGGACCCGGCCCGGCGCGAGAGCCGTGACCGGATCCTGCTCAAGGGCGACGTACCGAGCCCGATGGACCCGCCGCCGGCGTGCCGCTTCCACACCCGGTGCTGGAAGGCGCAGGACATCTGCAAGACCCAGGAGCCGCCGCTGGCCGAGTTGACCACGCGGCACCAGGTGGCCTGCCACTTCCCGGAGAACACGCCGGCGGAGAACGGCGCGGGCGAGGCGGTGCTGCTGGTGAAGCCGGCGCCATCCGAGGCGGCCCCCGCGGTCGCCGCCGGGGAGGACGCCGAGGCCGCCGCGAAGAGCCCCGCCGAGACGGCCGTCGAGACACCGGCCGAGACCTCTGCGGACGATGCCGCGAAGGCCCCTGCCGAGCCTGCGGCGGACACCCCCGTGGAGAACTCCGCCGAGACTCCCGCCGAGACCTCCCCGAAGGCCCCCGGCGAGGCGACCGGGAAGGACACTCCGCCCACACCCGCCCCATGAGTATCGGGCCGGGCCCGGCGGTGTAGAACATCCGTTATGTCGCCCGAGGTGCCGCCCGAGATCTTCCACCATCAGCTTCAGCAGGTCCTCGACCTGCTCGGCATCTTCGTCTTCGCGGCGGCCGGCGCGCTGATGGCCGTACGGAAGAACTTCGACGTCATCGGTATCACCCTGCTCGCCGAGGTCACCGCCCTCGGCGGCGGGGTGATACGGGACGTGATCATCGGCGCGGTCCCGCCCGCGGCCTTCACCGACCTCGGCTACTTCACCACCCCGCTGCTCGCCGCCGTACTGGTCTTCTTCCTGCATCCCCAAGTCGAGCGGATCATGTCGGCGATCGACGTGCTGGACGCCGCCGGCCTCGGGCTGTTCTGCGTGACCGGCACCGCGAAGGCGTACGCGTACGGCCTCAATCCGATACCGGCCGCCGCCCTCGGGGTCACCACCGCCGTCGGCGGCGGCGCGCTGCGCGACGTACTGGCCCGGGAAGTACCCACGCTGCTGCGCTGGGACAAGGAGATCTACACCTTCCCCGCGCTGCTCGGCGCGGGCATCACCGCCGCGCTGATCGAGTTCGACCTGTTCGGCCCGGTCACCGCGACCGCGGCGGTCACCTTCGCCTTCCTGCTTCGGGTGCTCGCGCTTCGGCGCGGGTGGCGGGCGCCACGCGCGTGGCGCCGCAACTCCGGCACCAGCGCCGAGGAGCAGTGACCCGGGACACACCCGCCGACCGGGTGGCGCGGGCTGCGCCGCCGGGCCCAACCCGGCCACCCGTAGGAGTGGACCGTGCCCAACACGCCCCGGTACGCGTTGCACCAGGATGTGTGGGAGATCCAGCAGCCGTTGACCTACGACCACCGGTCGACCGAACCCGATCCGAAGGGCAGGGGCCCGCTTCGGCGACTCGTGGCGTACGCGACCGCGTCGATGCTTTCCACGCGCCTGTGGCTCGACCGATTCCTGCCCGGAGGGCCGCGATACGGACGGGTGTACGGCCGCCCCCGCCGGCGCCCGCGGGTACCCGACTAAGCTTCGCAGTGCGATGGCCTACTTCGATCACGCGGCGACCACCCCGATGCGCCTTTCGGCAATCCGGGCGATGACCGTACAGCTTGCCCAACTCGGGAACCCGTCCTCGTTGCACGCGTCCGGGCGACGCGCGCGCCGCACGGTGGAGGAGTCCCGCGAGTCGCTGGCCCATGCGCTGGGCGCGCGGCCGAGCGAGATCGTCTTCACGGCGGGCGGAACCGAGGCCGACAACCTCGCGATCAAGGGGATCTACTGGTCGCGGGTCGCGGACGACCCGGCCCGGCGGCGGATACTGGTCAGCCCGGTCGAGCACCACGCCGTGCTCGACCCCGTGCTGTGGCTGGAGTCGGCCGAGGGCGCGGTGGTCGAGTGGCTGGACGTGGACGCCGACGGGCGAGTGCAACCCGACACGCTGCGTGCGGCGATCGAGCACGATCCGGCGTCGGTGGCTCTGGTGTCGGTGATGTGGGCCAACAACGAGGTCGGCACGGTCGAGCCGATCGCCGAGCTGGTCGAGATCGCGCACGAGTTCGGCATCCCCTTCCACTCCGACGCGGTCCAGGCGGTCGGTCAGATCCCGGTCGACTTCTCCGCGACCGGCCTGGACGCGATGACGGTGACCGGGCACAAGCTCGGCGGCCCGGGCAACTGCGGCGCGCTCGTGCTCGGGCGCGGCATCACCCCGATTCCGGTGCTGCATGGCGGCGGCCAGGAGCGCGACGTGCGCTCGGGCACGCTGGACACCGCCTCGATCGCGGCACTCGCCGTCGCGGCCGAGGAGTCGGTGCGCGAACAGGCCGAATACGCACGGCGGGTGGGCGCGCTGCGGGACGAACTGGTGCGCCGGATCCTGGCCGCGGTGCCCGACGCGCAGCTCAACGGGGATCGGCGGCTCGACCCGGCCCACCGGCTGCCGGGCAACGCGCACTTCTCCTTCCCCGGATGCGAGGGCGACTCGCTGCTGCTGCTCCTGGACGCGCGCGGGATCGAGTGCTCGACC
Source organism: Embleya sp. NPDC059237 (assembly GCF_042754105.1). NCBI lineage: Bacteria > Bacillati > Actinomycetota > Actinomycetes > Kitasatosporales > Streptomycetaceae > Embleya > Embleya sp. NPDC059237. Next base: position 306,401 of record NZ_JBHZAE010000001.1, read on the forward strand.
GGCTCGGCCTGCTCGGCGGGCGTCGCGCAGCCCAGCCACGTGCTGCTGGCGATGGGCGCCGACAGTGCCCGGGCGCGCGGCTCGCTGCGGTTCAGCCTGGGGCACACCACGACGGAGGCGGAGGTCGCCGAACTGGGCGAGGCGATCCTGCCGGTGGTGACCCGGGCCCGGTCGGCGGGGTCGGTGTCGGCGCGCCGGTAGCGGCGCCGGGGTGTGGGGTAATCCGCTCGGGGCTCGCCGGGGTGACCACGTACTCTTGAGGCGCTATGTCTGATCACATGCTTCCTCCCGCCAACGGCCGCCGCCTCCGGGTGCTCGCCGCCATGTCCGGCGGGGTCGACTCCGCCGTTGCCGCCGCGCGAGCGGTCGAGGCCGGACACGACGTGGTCGGTGTCCACCTCGCGCTCTCGGCGAAACCCGCGACGCTGCGCGAGGGTGCCCGGGGCTGCTGCACGATCGAGGACTCCCGGGACGCGCGGCGGGCCGCCGACGTGATCGGCATCCCCTTCTACGTGTGGGACATGGCCGAGCGTTTCCGCGAGGACGTCATGGACGACTTCGTGGCCGAGTACAAGGCCGGGCGCACCCCGAACCCGTGTCTGCGCTGCAACGAGAAGATCAAGTTCGCCGCGCTGTTGGACAAGGCGCTCGGGCTGGGCTTCGACGCGGTGTGCACCGGGCACTACGCGCGGATCGTGGAGCACCCCGACGGCTCGCGCGAGCTGCACCGCTCGGTCGACATGGGCAAGGACCAGTCGTACGTGCTCGGCGTGCTCGACTCCGACCAGCTCGCGCACGCGATGTTCCCGCTCGGCGGCGACACCAAGGGCGACGTGCGCCTGGAGGCGGAGCGGCGCGACTTGGCGGTGGCGAAGAAGCCGGACAGCCACGACATCTGCTTCATCGCCGACGGGGACACCCAGGGCTTCCTCGCGAAGCATCTGGGCACCGAGCGCGGCGACATCGTGGACGCGAGCGGCACCAAGCTCGGCGAGCACGACGGTGCCTACGCGTACACGATCGGCCAGCGCAAGGGCCTGCGCATCGGGCACCCGGCGGCCGATGGCAAGCCGCGCTATGTGCTGGACATCTCGCCGGTGAACAACACGGTCACGGTCGGCCCGGTCGAGGCGCTGGACGTGGACCGGCTGGTCGGCATCCGGCCGCGGTGGTGCGGTCCGGCCCCGGCGGGCGAGGTGGACTGCACCGCCCAGGTCCGGGCGCACGGCGAGGAGACGGCGGCGGTCGCCGAGGTGGTCGACGGGGAGGTCCGAGTGCGGTTGGCGGAGCCGATCCGCGGCATCGCCCGGGGGCAGGCCGTGGTGCTGTACGCCGGGACGCGCGTGATCGGCTCGGCGACGATCGACGCCACGGCGTAGCCGCAGCCTCGGCGGGACGGCAGGAATCCCCGGGCCGGGGGATGAGGCCCGGGGATCGTGCCGGCGCCCGCTCGGTGTTGCCGCCACCCCAGCGGTGAAGGCCGAGCCGTCCGGTACCGGTGAACCCCCTCCGGGCACGGCACTGGGCACCGGGCGCGGACGTAATGCATCACGGGGTACATCCGCGCCGGAGCAACCACGATGCCGGCGTGCGCCGAGGTCGCACGACCGGCGAAAGTTGCTGATGTGCGCCCGAAAGTTGTCGGTCCTCGCCGGAAGCCGGCGGATACGGACAACCGGAACCGGATTCGCGGACGCCGCGTCGCAGTCCGCGATCGACGACGACCACGAACTGCGCCCGACGGCACACGACACGGGTTATCGGCGGGCCACGTACCGGGACGAGTTGCCGACCGTCGGTGGGATGCCCGCGTGGCTGCTCACGGTGGGCGCTGCCGTGGTCGCCGCGGTCGGCGCGGGGGTGTGGTGGTGGCGCCGCCGGCGACGTGCGGGTACGCGGCCGGGATCACCGCCGGCCATGCCACCGGTACCGCCCCTGCCGCCCACGCCGCCGCAGCCGCCGCACGCCCCGCGTCGACCCGTGGGCGTGGGCCCGTACCCATTGTCGAACTCCCGGACGGAAGTGGACAATGACGGGCCCTGTAGCACCGCCGCAGCACCTCGGGAGACACCGCGTGGGTTCCACCGTCCGACACATCACCATCGACTGCGCGGCGCCGCACGAGCCGTACGACCTGGCCCTGTTCTGGAGCAGGGTGCTCGAACTCCCGCTCGGCCCCGACGACTTCCCCGGAGACCCGGAGGCGGCCGTGATCGCCGGCGACGGCCGACCGATGTTGTTGTTCGTGCGGGTGCCGGACGCCAAGACCGGCAAGAACCGGGTCCACCTCGACCTGGAGCCGGACACCACCCGCGAGGAGGAACTGGAGCGCGTACTCGCCTTGGGCGCGACGGTCGTCGCCGACATGCGCAAGCCCAACGGCCGGGGGTGGGTCGTCTGTGCCGACCCGGCCGGGAACGAATTCTGCGTCGAGGCGAGCCCATCCGACCGCGCCGCCGTCGAACTCCGCGAGCGTGAGACGGCGGAGACCGACTGAGGGCGGGGCGTCGTCAGCTCACGTCCGCGCGGCGGTGGTGGTGGATCTCCGTCGGGGCGGCCGGCGTCGCGTGGGCGCCCGCGCCGTGCCGGAGCAGCCAGGCGGTGGCCTCGTCGCGGGGCAGCGCCTTGGACATCAGCCAGCCCTGGGCGGCGTCGCAGCCCAGTTCGCGCAGGCGCTGGTAGGTCGCCTCGTCCTCGACGCCCTCGGCGACCACGCGCAGTCCCAACGAATGGGCCAGCTGCACGATCGAGCAGACGATCGCCGCGTCCTCCTCGTTCATCGTCAGCCGGGCCACGAACGAGCGGTCGATCTTGATCTCGCTGACCGGGATGTGCCGGAGGTGTACGAGCGAGGAGTAGCCGGTCCCGAAGTCGTCGAGCGACAACCGCACACCCAACCGGCGCAGCGCGTCCAGCGACTCGGCCGCGCGCTGCGGCTCCTCCAGCAGCACCCGCTCGGTGATCTCCAGCTGTAACGCCCCTGCCGCGACGTCGTGTTCGCGTAACCCGGCGGCCACCGAGTCGGCGAACGAGGGCACGTGGATGTCGCGCGCGGAGATGTTCACCGCGACCGTGACGTCGATGCCCTCCACATGCCAGCGCGCGACCTGATCCAGCGCGACGTCCACCACGTAGCGGGTGAGCCGGGGCATCAGGCCGGTCTGCTCGGCGAGCAGCACGAACTCCTCGGGGGAGACCTGCCCCCTGGTCGGATGCCGCCACCGCACCAGCGCCTCGCAGCCGTCCACCCGACCGTCCGCGAGCCGAATCTTCGGCTGATAATGCAGCTCGACCTCGTGGTTGTCCAAGGCCCGCCGCAGGTCGCCGAGCAACAGCAGCTTGTCCCGCGTGTTCACGTCGCGCGTGTCGTCGTAGAGTTCCACCCCGCTGCGCGAGCGTTTGGCCAAGTACATGGCCACATCGGCGAATTGCAACAATCCGAGCACGTCGGAGGCGTGGTCGGGGAAGATCGCCACGCCGACGCTGGCCTCCACGTCCAGGGTCAACTCGTCCAGATCGAACGGCTCACCGAGCCGGTCGACGATGCGATGGGCCAGCCCGAGGACCACCTCCTGCGCGGTGAGCCGGTCGGTACCCATGTCCAACCCCGGCAACAAAAGCGCGAATTCGTCACCGCCGAGCCGGGCCACGGTGTCCCCGGGGCGGACCAGGGTGGCCAGTCGCGCCCCGACCTGCTGGAGCAGCCGATCGCCCGCGACGTGCCCCAGCGTGTCGTTGACCTCGTGGAACCGGTGCAGGTCGAGCAACAACAGGGCGACTCGGCCACCACGACCGCCGACCCGCCCCAGCGCCTCCTCGCCGCGCTCCAGGAGCAGGCGCCGATTCGGCAGCCCGGTGAGCGCGTCGTGCCGCGACTCCTGCTCGCGGTCGAAGCGGACCATCGTGCTGCGGTAGAGGGTGTGCAACGGGACCACGAACAGCGGGAGCAGCCACGGCTGTTCGGCGCAGATGACGGCGATCAGCGGAGACAGTCCGATCAGCGCGCCGTGCGAGACGGCACGGGCCCGGATCTCCGCGCGGGCCAGGGTGAGTACGCTGACCCCGCGCCAATTCGCCCTGGTCAACCAGCCCGACGTCTGCGAGACGGCCGCCATCGCCAGGCCGGCCAGCGCGACCACGGGGAAGTCGGTCACGTGCAGCGCCCGGGCGGAGTCCGGCTCCGGATCCATCCCGAACACCGCGAGCACCGCGTCGGCGGCCAGGAAGCCCAACACGTAATGGCCCACGGTGTAGCCGATCCGCCACCACGAATCACCCCGGAGCAGCCCGGACACCAGGACCGGAACGGCCTGCCACAGCGCGGCGACCTGCCACCCGTGCACCAGCAGCAGACCGAAGGTGATGGCGATCGACGGCATCGCGCCGGGGATGTACAACCCCCGGCGCGTCACCGCCGTGTAGACCCCGTCGATCGACACCAGGGCGAGCATGATCCACACGCCCGGGGTCGCCGGGACCGGACTGCGACCGTCGATCAGCTGCGTCGTGGGCGGGACGACCAGCGCGAGCACACCGGCCAGCGCGACGATCCCGGTATGGATGAAGAACGCGCGCGGTCGTGCCAGTCGCGACAGGTCCGTCCTGCCGATCCGACCCATGCGCCTGCTCCCTGCGGCCTCGTCGGGCGGCATCCCGGGCGCCGGGACGGGTACGCCTGTGGGGCACCGAGCCCCCCGGGTGGGGCAAGCTCGTGCCCAGGGTAGGTCGTCCCGGCACGACTGGGGAGGGTTATCAGCCGGCGCGCTCGGCCACCCACGCGCGGGCCGCATCGGCGCCGTCGGCGAGCAGAACCGCGAAGCCCTCGTCGTCCAGGATCGGCAGACCCAGTTGCACGGCCTTGTCGTATTTGGAACCCGGATTGTCGCCCACGACGACGAAGTCGGTCTTCTTCGAGACCGATCCCGTCACCTTGGCGCCGCGCTGCTCCAGGGCCTCCTTGGAGCTGTCCCGGGTGTAGCCGGCGAGCGTCCCGGTGACGACCGTCACAATCCCGTCAAGCGGGCCGGGGGGCTTCTCCTCGTCGGCACCCTCTTCGGCAAGCCGGACACCGGCGGCGCGCCACTTGTCCACGATCTCCCGGTGCCAGTCCTCGGCGAACCATTCGACCACGGCACCGGCGATGATCGGGCCGACGCCGTCGACCGCCGCGATCTCCTCCTCGGACGCGGCGCCGAGCCGGTCGAGGTCGTGGAAGCCGCCGGTGATCGCGCGGGCGGTGGTGTCGCTGACGTGGCGGATGCACAGCGCGGTGAGGACACGCCACAGCGGTTGGGTCTTGGCCTTCTCCAGCTGTTCGATCAGCTTGAGCGTGTTGGCCTTCGGCTCGGAGGGCTTCTTGACGTTGCCCTCCTTGTCATGGGTGGCCTTCGACCAGAAGTAGGGGACGAGTTCCTTCTCGTCCTCGGCCGCGCCCTTGCGGTTGACCTTGCGCCACATCTGGACGTCGCGCAGCTGCTCGGCGGTCAGGTCGAACAGGTCGGCCTCGGTGGCCAACACCGACGGCCCCGCGGCGGGCCGGGTCAGCGCCGCCGCCGTCTCGTAGCCGAGCGCCTCGATGTCGAATGCCTTGCGGCCGGCGAGGTAGAAGATTCGCTCACGCAACTGGGCCGGACACGACCGCGCGTTCGGGCAGCGCAGATCGATGTCGCCCTCCTTCATCGCGCGCAGCTCGGTCCCGCACTCGGGGCATGTGGCGGGCATCACGAACTCGCGCTCGCTGCCGTCGCGCAGATCGGCCACCGGGCCCAGGATCTCCGGGATCACGTCACCGGCCTTGCGCAGCACGATCGTGTCGCCGATCAGTACGCCCTTGGCCTTGACCACCTGCTGGTTGTGCAGTGTCGCCCGGGCCACCACGGAGCCCGCCACGGTGACCGGCTCCATCACCGCGTACGGCGTCACCCGACCGGTGCGCCCGACGCCCACCTCGATGTCGAGCAGCTTGGTGTTGACCTCCTGCGGCGGGTACTTGAACGCGATCGCCCAGCGCGGCGCTTTCGACGTGGCACCCAGCCGACCCTGGATCGGGATCTCGTCGACCTTGATCACGATGCCGTCGATTTCGTGCTCGACCGAGTTGCGGTGATCGCCGAAGTAGCGGACGAACTCCTTCACTTCCTCGATCGTGTCGACCACCTTGTTGTGCCGCGCGGTCGGCAGCCCCCACGCGTGCAGGCGCTCGTACGCGTGCGACTGGCAGTCGATCTCGAAGCCCCGCCGGGCACCGATGCCGTGCACGATCATGTGCAGCGGACGCGACGCGGTCACGCGCGGATCCTTCTGCCGCAACGATCCGGCGGCGGCGTTGCGGGGGTTGGCGAACGGCTTCTCGCCGGCCGCCACCAGGCGCTCGTTGAGTTCGTCGAACTTCTCGATCGGGAAGAAGACCTCGCCCCGGATCTCCACCAGCTCGGGTACGTCGTGCCCGCCGTCGTCACGCAGCCGGGACGGGATCTCGGCGATGGTGCGGATGTTCGGCGTGACGTCCTCGCCGGTGCGCCCGTCTCCGCGCGTCAATGCCCGAACCAGGTGACCGTTCTCGTACAGGAGATTGATCGCGAGCCCGTCGATCTTCAGCTCGCACAGATAATGGAACGTCCCCGTGCCCAGTTCGCGGACCAGGCGGTCGTCCCACTCGTCCAGCTCTTCCTCGTTCATCGCGTTGTCGAGGCTGAGCAGGCGCTCCAGGTGGTCGACCGAGGCGAAGTCGGTCGAGTAGGTCCCGCCCACCTTCTGGGTCGGCGAGTCCGGCGTGCGCAGCGCCGGATACTCCTCCTCGATCGCCTCCAGCTCCCGCATCAGCGCGTCGAACTCGCCGTCGCTGACGACCGGCGCGTCCTTCACGTAGTAGCGGAAGCGGTGCTCCTCCAGCTCACGGGCGAGAGTAGCGGCGCGTTCGCGCACCTCGGCCGGGATCTCGTCCACTCCGGTCGTCGCACCAGCCACGTCGTCGCCCTCCAGCGCCACCAGTTCGAATGAGGTTCGCGAAGTCGCGTTGCGCTATCTCCGCATGGCGCTCTCGGGGTCGTCCCGAAGCACCCGGCCGGCAGCCACGCTGTGTGACAGGGCCGCTCGGGCGTAGGCCGGAGAGGCACCGGCGAGGCCACACGTGGGGGTCACCACGACGGCTTCGACCAGGGACTCCGGCGGGAAACCGAGCCTGTTCCACAACGTTCCGACAGACCTGACGGTACCGGGCGGGTCGGACAGCGGGCGCGCTCCCACACCGGGCGTGGCCTCGGCGGACGCCGGCTCGGCGGGCAGGCTCGGCACCACGCCGGCGAACAGCCGCAGGCCCGCCTCGATCGCCTCGCCGATCGACTCGTCCTGGGCCTCGCCCAGGAGCGACATGTCCAGCGATACGCCCACCACGCCGGCTTGGCGCAGCAGGGTGATCGGGATGCCCGGCGCGCAGGAGTGCACGATGGTCGGCGTCCCGGCCGCCGCGATCACGTCCCGCAGCGTGTCCCGGACCACCGCCTTGTCCACCGCCCGCAACCGGCCGAACCCGCTCGCGGTCGGCACCTCGCCGGCGATCACCCCGGGCAGCGCCGGCTCGTCCAGTTGGAGCAGCAGGCTCGCCCCGGGGACCCGGCGGGCCACCTCCGCCAGGTGCAGCCGAATGCCCTCGCCGAGCGAGACGGCCAGGTCGCGGCAGGCGCCCGGGTCGGCCAACGCCTTGTCGCCGTGCCCGAGTTCGATCGTGGCGGCCAGCGTCCACGGGCCCGCGACCTGGACCTTGAGCGGGCCGGTGTAGCCCTGGGTGAACTCCTCCAGCGCGTCCAGGTCCTGGCCCAGGAACGAGCGGGTCCGGCGGTGGTCGCGCCCCGGGCGATCCACGAAACGCCATCCGGAGGGCTGTACGTCCGTGTACAGGTCGACCAGCAGCCCGGCCGAGCGCCCGGTCAGATCCGCGCCCGGTCCGCGCGCCGGCAGCTCCGGCAGGTGCGGCAGATCGGGCAGCAGTTCGAGCGTCATCTCGACCGTCTCGCGGATGTTGCTCCCGGGCATCGAACCGATCCCGGTGGCGCCGGGTGACCAGGGAAAAGTGCGTTCTGGGGTGTCCACGCCCGGAAGCTTAGTTCGAGGCGACGCGGGCCCCGGCGGACGGCGCGACCGGCGCGGCCGACCCGGGCGCCGCCGGTTCGTCGGGCGCGCCGCGCAGCGGGACCTCGCGGACCAGCCAGGACACCGCGAACGCGAGCGCGGACAGGATCGCGAGCCCGATCGCGACGCCGTGCAGGCCGCCGGTGACCGCGGCGTGGAAGGTGTCCCGGGCGGCGGCGGGCAGCTCGCGCGGGGCCGCGGGGTTGTCGGGGGTGTTCCCGTCCAGATGGCGGGCGTACACCGAGCCGAGCAGCGCGACGCCGAGCGAGCCGCCGATGGTCCGGGTCAGCGTGGCGGTACCGCTCGCCGCGCCCAGGTCGCGGCGGTCGGCGCTGTTCATGGTGATCAGCGTGGTGCTCTGCATGACGAAGCCGATGCCGATCCCGACCACGGCGGTGAGCGCGGAGGCGACGGCGGTGGGGGTGTCCCCGCGCAGCCCGAGCAGGGCGAGCGCGCCGACGACCATCACCGCGCCGCCGAGGATCGGGTACACCCGGTAGCGCCCGTTGCGGCCGATCAGGCGCCCGGTGGCGATCTGTACGCCGAGCATGCCGAACATCAGCGGCAGGAGCAGCAGGCCGCCGGCGGTCGGCGAGGTCTCCCGGACGAACTGCATGTATTGCGGGAGGTAGTTCATCGCGGCCATCATCACCGCACCGACCAGGAAGCTCAGCACTTGCGCGAGGGTGAAGTTGCGGTCGGCGAACAGCCGGGGCGGGATGATCGGCTCCGCCGCGCGCCGCTCGACCGGGACGAAGCAGGCGAGGGCGACGACGGTGAGGGCGGCGAGGCCGAGGATCCGCGGCGAGGTCCAGGCGTGGGAGGTGCCGGCCCAGCCCGCGAGCAGGGTGAGCGCGACGATCCCGGTGGTGAGCAGGGCGGCGCCGGCGATGTCGACGCGGGCCCTGATCCGCACGTGCTCGATGCGGATGCCGAGGCCGACGACGGCGAGCGCCAGGACGCCGACCGGGACGTTGACGTAGAACGCCCAGCGCCAGTCCAGGTGATCGGTCAGGAAGCCGCCGAGCAGCGGCCCGCCGACCATGGCGATGGGCATGATCGCGCCGAAGAGCGACTGCACGCGGCCACTCTGGCGCGGCGGCACGAGCACGCCGATCAGGGCGAACGCGCCGACCATCAGCCCGCCGGCGCCCAGGCCCTGGACCGCCCGGAAGACGATCAGCTCGTTCATGTCCCGGGCCAGGCCGGACGCCATCGAGCCGACCAGGAAGACGCCGATGGCGGCCGTGAACGCGCCCTTGCGGCCGTACAGGTCACCGAGCTTGCCCCAGATGGGCGTGGTCGCGGCGGCGGCGAGCAGGTAGGCGGTGACCACCCAGGAGAGCCGATCCAGGCCGCCGAGGTCGCCGACGATGGTGGGCAGGGCGGTGCCGACGATGGTGCCGTCGAGCATGCCCAGGAACATGCCGAGGATCGGGCCGAGGACGGCGAGGGGGATCTTGTCGGGCGGCGCGGTGTCGGACTGCATGGGTACCCCCGGGGCGTGGTGCGGGTGCGGCGTGGATCGGCCGGTGTGACGGTTGAGTCAGGCCGCGTACGGGTGGGCCGCTTTCGCGTCGCGCAGGGCGTGGGCCCACCATGCGAGGCGGTCGAGCATGGTGTCGGCGGCGGCGTTCGCGGCCGGGTCGATCGCGCCGCCGTCGGCGTCGAACTTGTCCCAGTGCCCGTGGAAGCTGACCGTGTCCCGGACGGTGACCGCGTGCAACTCGGCCAGCACGACCCGCAGTTGCTCGACCGCACGCAGGCCACCGGAGAGACCGCCATAGGACACGAAGCCGACCGGCTTGGCCTGCCACTCCGGGCCGTGCCAGTCGATGGCGTTCTTCAACGCGGCCGGAAAGCTGTGGTTGTACTCCGGCGTGACGATCACGAACGCGTCGGCGGCGGCAAGCCGAGGGGACACCTCGGCGAGCAAGGCGACGGTGTCGGCCGCGGGCGGCTGCCCGAAGGCCGGGAACACGGTGGGCAGCGGCGTCTCGACGAGGTCGACGAGGTCGACGTCGAAGCGGAGGTCGTCGCGGGCGGCGGCCCGATCGCGGATCCACTCGGCGACGACGGGGGCGAAGCGACCTTCGCGGGTGCTGCCGACCAGGACGGCGAGGCGGAGGGGGGTGGGCATGGGGGGCTCCCGGGTATTCGATCACTTGGCTGTGTACGTCGTATCGGTCAAGATACAACGTACACAGCACGGTGTACGTCGTCTACTCCTGATACGTTGTACACATCGATGTACGCGTACCCGTACCCGTGCACACCAGAGCGCTTCACGTCCCGGGAGGAGCCGTCGCCATGGCCGGCCGGAAGAAGCAGTCGTCCCCTGCCCGGGCGGGGGCGGGCGCCTCCGACGTCGCAGCGCCGCGCATCTCGTTGTGGGAGCGATTGGCCACCCCGACCCCGGCCGCCCGTACCTTGCTGACGCCGGAGCGCATCGCGGAGGTCGCGGTCGGGATCGCCGACGCGGAGGGCATCGAGGCGGTGACGATGCGGCGGCTGGCGACCGAGTTGGGCGTCGCGCCGATGGCGGCCTATCGGTATGTGTCGGGCAAGGACGACCTGTTGGAGCTGATGCTCGACCGCGCGTACGGCGAACTGGTCGCGCCCGAGGCGGGTGCGGGGTGGCGCGAGACGCTGCGGAGCCTGGCCGTGGCCACCCGCGAACTGGTCCTGCGCCACCCGTGGTTGGTGCAGCTGCCCTCGGCCCGGGCGGCGGTCGCGCCGACCCCGAACCGGGTGGCGGTGGCCGAGTGGGGCCTGCGGGCGCTGTCCGAGGCCGGCCTGTCCGCCGACGAGACGATGGCCGCCGTCGACGCGGTGGGCTCATACGTCCAGGGCCGCACGGCCGCCGAGGTCGCGACGCGGTGCCTGATGGCGGCCCAGGGTGCCCCGGGCGACGCCGACGCTTTGCGCACGTCCATGGCCCCGGAGATGACCTGGCTCATCCGCACCGGCCGCTACCCGGCGTTCCACGACTACATCAGCACGGCGCAGCACAAGGACGACCCGCAGTGGCAATTCGAAACCGGCCTCGACTGCATCCTGGACGGCCTCGCCACCCGCCTGCACATCTGACCCGGCATGCGATCGAGGCGAAGATGTACATCTGATACATTTGTGACATGAGTGAGCCTGTGATTGCATCCATGGCCGAGGTTCGTAACCATCTCGCGGATGTTCTCGACCGCGCTCGACGCGACGAGACTCCGACGATCATTACGCGGCGTGGCAAGCAAGAAGCTGTCGTGCTCGACATCGACGAGTTCCGACGCTTGCGTCTGTTGGCCGAGCGGGCCGAAGACTCCTGGCTCAACAAGCTGGCGGACGAGGCTGAAGCCGAAGGAACCGATGGGTCCGTCTCACTCGAAGAGATGGCTGCCCTGCTCCAAAACCACCACGCCTGACCTGATGGGTTACCTCACGCGCTTTACCCCGTCCGCCCAGCGGGACTTGCACAAGGTTCCCCGCATCGATGCAGTCCGGATCCTCCATCGCTTGACGGAACTACAGCGGGCGATGGACAGAGGAGACACTGCAACTTTCGATATCAAGGCCCTCCAGGGGCACAGCGCCCGATGGCGTCTCCGAGTCGGTGACTATCGGATCGTTTACACGGTCGAACAGGGTCACCTGATCGTGTGGGTACTGGCCGCTGGTAACCGCCGTGACATCTATCGCAGTCTTTAGGGCGCGGGCGACGCAACGCGCTCCAATGGCGAGGCCGTTGCCCAAGTGGCGTGCCTACGCGGGCCAACCGCCGTACGGCACGGTGATCAGCTCCATGTAGTGGCCCGCCGGATCGATGAAGTACACCCCTTGGCCGCCATCGTTGCGGTTGATCGTGTCGGGGTGTTGCTGATGCGGATCGGCGTAGTGCTCGATCCCGCGCTCCTTGATCTTCGCGTACGCGGCGTCGAACTCCGGTTCGGAGACGAGGAAGGCGTAGTGCTGAGGGGTGATCTTGTCCGGCGGAATGGTGGCGAAGTCCAGCGTGACGCCGTTGCCGAGCGCGACCGCGACGAACGGTCCCCACTCGCCGGAGATTTCAAGTCCCAACAGATCCGCGAAGAACTCGGCGGACTCCCGGTTGTCCCGGGCGTGGACGATGGTGTGATTCAACTCGACAGACAAGGAATGCCTCCGAAGGCAACTCCCGGCACCTCCATGCCTCACCCAGCCGGCGACCGACACGCGATGCTCCCCCCAGCCTAGCCGTTGGCCTCGTTGCATGAGCGGGCCGGGGGTGGCAGGACTTTGGAGGCTCGGGTGATCCGGGGGCCTTGCCGGGTGGGTGGGACGTTTCCGGCGCGCGTCGCGCTTGTGGTTGCGGGTGGCTCGTGCGGGGCGGGTCTGGGTCGGTGGTGGGCCGCTGCCGGCGTGCGGGGCTCCGGGACTTGGGCTTGCGGCGGTGCGGGTGTGTTGGTCGGCTTAAAAGCGGCCAGCGGTGGTGGGCGGGGTGGGTGCTCGGGTTGGGTTCGCCGGGCGTGCGTTCCCGGGTGGGTCGGGTGTTTCCGGCGTGCGTTGCGCTTGTGGTTGCGGGTGGCTCGTGCGGGGCGGGTCTGGGTCGGTGGTGGGCCGTCGCCGGCGTGCGGGGCTCCGAGACTTGGGGCTTGCGGCGAGGCGCGCGTGTTGGTCGGCGAAAAAGCGACCAGCAGCGGCGGGCGGGGTGGGTGCTCGGGTTGGGTTCGCCGGGGGTGCGTTCCCGGGTGGGCCGGGTGTTTCCGGCGCGCGTTGCGCTTGGGGTTGCGGGTGGCTCGTGCGGGGCGGGTCTGGGTCGGTGGTGGGCCGCTGCCGGCGTGCGGGGCTCCGGGACTTGGGGCTTGCGGCGGTGCGCGCGTGTTGGTCGGCGAAAAAGCGACCAGCAGCGGCGGACAGGGAGGGTGCTCGGGTCGAGTCCGCCGAGGAGCCTTCCGGGGTGGGTTGGTGCGTTTCGGGGGCGTTGAGGGAGAGGTTGGCGTCCGGAACCGGATCTCGGCGGGTGATTGTGGACTTCGAGTTGCTGTGACCTGCGGTTTTGCGGGGTCGGGGCGGAAAGTCGGGTGGCGAGTGCCGGTTTCGTGCGCTCCGACCCCCTCAACGCGAGCGTGGAGACCGAATGTGCCTGGTCGGAGCCGGCGCGCTGCGGCGTTACGGGGGTCGTCGAGAGGACCGGAAGTGCCCAGTGAGGGTCGAAACCGGATCCCGAGGCACCTCAATCGCTCCCCTCTTCGCGCTGACCTGCGGTTTTCCCTCACGCCGAGGCCACGGCACCCCACGCCGTCCGGTTTCGTGAACCTCGTCACCCACACGCCGACCGCACGCCGGAAACGCCCGGCCCACTCGGGACGGCTCCTCGGCGGACTCGACCCGAGCACCCTCCTGCCCGCCGCTGCCGGCCGGTTTTCCCCGAGTAACGGGGCTGTCTCGTCGGGAGCCCTTCGTCTCGGAGCCCCGCACGCCGGCGGCGGCCCACCACCGACTCAGACCCGCCCCGCACGAGCCACCCGCAACCCCAAGCGCGACGCGCGCCGGAAACGCCCGGCCCACCCGGGAACGCACGCCCGGCGAACCCAACCCGAGCACCCACCCCGCCCGCCGCTGCTGGTCGCTTTTTCGCCGACCAACACGCGCGCCTCGCCGCAAGCCCCAGGTCTCGGAGCTCCGCACGCCGGCGGCGGCCCACCACCGATTCTGACCGGTCCCGCACCGGCCACCCGCAACCACCAGCGCAACCCCCGCCGGAAGCAGCCGACCCACTCGGGAGCGCACGCCCGGCGAACCCGACCCGAGCACCCACCCCGCCCGCCGCTGCTGGTCGCTTTTCCGCTGACCAACACACCCGCCTCGCCGCAAGCCCCAAGTCTCGGAGCCCCGCACGCCGGCGGCGGCCCACCCACCGACTCAGACCGACCCCGCACCGGCCACCCGGAACCAACAGCGCAACGCGCGCCGGAAGCGCCCGGCCCGCTCGGGAAGGCTCCCGGCGGGCTCGACTCGACCGCCCGCCTGCTGATGGCGCCCGTCGGAAACGCAACGGTCATGTCTCGTCGAGAAATTCGGGCCATCGAAGCGTCTGGGAGGTGGGTCAGGGTCTCTGAAGGGCTGCCAACAGGGCCGACCAAGAAGCCTGGGTGATGGTGAGGTGGCCGAGGTCGGGGGTCTTGCTGTCGCGGACCGGGACGGCGGTGTGGGTGGTTGCGACCTCGATGCAGTTGCCGCCGTTGTTGCTGCTGTGGCTGCTCTTGCGCCAACCGGAGGGCGTGGTCTGTGGCATGTGATCACGAGTCCATGTGTCGGCGGACCGGGCTCCGCCGTCCGGGAGTGGGCGGCGGAGGCCGGGCGGCTGGTCAGGTCGTGTGGAGGGTGGTCAGCATGGCCGACCAGGAGGTGGTGGTGATGGTGAGGTGCCCGAGGTCCGGGGCCTTGCTGTCGCGAACCGGGATGGTGTCGAGGGTGGTTGCGACCTCGACGCAGTTGCCGCCGTTGTCGCTGCTGTAGCTGCTCTTGCGCCAGTGCCGGGGCGTGGCTGCCTTCGTGATCATGGGCTCACAGTTCCTTCAGCGTGGAGGCGATCAGATCGATTGACCGCGTGGGCGAAAGGGCCTCGGCAGTCAGCAGATCGTAGGCTCGCTGAGCGGCCCTCACTTCCGCCGGTGCCGCGAGAATCTGCCCCTGCAAGAATCCGTCCACGTAGACCACGTCTGGTCCTTCGTCCAGCGTAAGCGCTGCGAACGGCCCGCCCACCCCCGCATGACCGCCGGCTTCGTAGGGAATCACCTGGATCACGAAGCGAGGCAGTTGTGCAAGTTCGATGATGCGCTCGAACTGCTCACGCATGATCTCGGAACTCCCCCAGCAGCGGCGCAGGGCGTTCTCGTCCAGCACGGCACGAAACTCTGGGGGATCAGGGCGCTCGAAGATGCGTTGCCGCTGCATCCGAGCCGTGACCTGTTCCTCCAGTGCGGTCGCATCGGGCCGCCTGGCTGCCAGAACCGCGCGGGCGTAGCGCTCCGTCTGAAGCAATCCGGGTACTACCTGCACCTCGAACGACCTGATGATCGTCGCCGCCTCTTCGAGTTCGACGAACGGCCTGAACCACGTCGGGTACGCGTACCTGATCACCAGTGGCCACAATCGCTGGAAGCGGTCGCCTGTTGCGAAGAGTTCGTCGGCGAGCTTGGACAAGTCTTCGGTGGGGAGGCGCTTCGCGGCCTCGATCTTGTTGAGCAGCGACGGGGCCATCCAGGCACGCTTGGCCATCTCGCGTTGGGTCATCTTGATTTTCTCGCGCTCGCGCCTCAGTTCGGTCGCGTAGAACTTCAGAACGGACGCCGAGGGGTCCAGTTCGGTGGCGGCGGACACAGTGCCCCCAGAAACACGTTGAAAGCGAACGAAGTCAACCCCGGCCCCAGCCGATCATAGGTACTTCTCGTCACGCTTGGCATACAAACGACTGCATTGAGTTTGTATGTCAACGGAAGGCGGCCCGGCATGACCCACCCCCTGCGAAAGCCCCTCGCCCCATCGCATCTCATCGACACGGACGCCGAATCCGTCCCCGAGCCGCCGGGCAGCGGCATCACGATCGCTGTGTACACGGTCGGGCCGGAGGGGGTGCGCGTGGTTGTGCCGCGCGAGCGGCACAAGCGTTCGGCGCGGGATCCGTGGCCCACCCCGGATCCGCCGTGTCGGTGCTCGCCGGATTGCCCGATGCGGTGAACCTCCCGGCGTAGGCGGGTCCTTCGCGCGGTCGCCCACGGATCGGCGTCTGGGCTCAAGTCTTGGGAGTGGGGCGCCGATTACGCGGGCGGAGGGTGTGGGGCGTGATGGCGACGGCTGTGCGGTCACCGGTGGGACCCGGCGGTGATCACGAGCGGTGATGGCCATCCCGCGGGGCGATCCCCCGCGGGCCCCGCCCCGCCGGGGTCGAGGGCCCCGCGACCCTCGTGATCCCCACGATCCCGTGAACGAATCGAGAGGCATGTGCATGACTACGCGTTACGTATGGGATGACCTGCCCGGCGCCGTTCGGCGGCGCGTCGAGTCGGTCGTGGGGACGGTGGTCGGGGCCGAGAGTCCGGACACGTGCTACACGTCGCCGTTCGTGGCGACGCTGGGCACCGCGGAAGGCGGCCGTGCGTTCGCCAAGGGTGCGCCGATCGGGGACACCGACGTGGCCGAGGGGTTGCGGCGGGAGGCGGTGGTGTCGCCGATCGTGGGGCGGTTCGCGGCGACGCTGCTCGGGGAGATCGCCGTCGACGGGTGGTGCGTGCTCGTGTTCGAGTATGTCGACGGGACGCATCTCGACCTCTCGCCCGGCTCCGGCGAACTGGGTGTGCTGGCCGAGACGTTGGAGGACGTACAGACCATCGACCCGCCGCCCGGTGTCGAACTGCCGCCCCTCGCCGAACGATGGGAGAAGTACCTCACCGGCGACGAGCGTTCCCTGCTGGCCGGCGACACGCTCGTGCATACGGACCTGGACCCGGAGAACCTGATGATCAGGTACGCCGGTTACGGCCGCCGGCTGTACCTGCTCGACTGGGGCCGCGCGGCGATCGGGCCGGCGTGGGCCGAGTATGCCGGGCTCTACGACCGGCTGCTCCTTCGTGGCCACACTCCCGAGTCGGCCCGGGCCTGGCTGAATCGCTTCCCCGTGTGGCGGCGCGCCGATCGCGCCGCGCTGTGCGCCTTCGTCGCGGCCCGGCAGCGACAGGAGATCGACCTCATGGGGGACAAGGCCGCCGCCCCCGGCGTCGCGCGCTGGGCGACGCTGCTCGACGAGTGACCGGCGAAGCCGCCCTCACCGGCGGGACCTCTCCCGCTCACCGCACCCTTCACCGCACCCTCAGCGCATCCACCGCCAACCTCCCCACCGTCCCGATCACCGCGTCCGCGGCCGGCAACGAGGCCGCCGTGTCCGCCGAGCGGGTGCAGACCGTGATCGCGTAGCGGCCACCGTCCGGGTATTCGACGACGCCGGCCTCGTGTCGCATCGTCGGCAGCGTCCCGGTCTTCCCGGAGACCCGGACGTCGTCGAACGGGAAACCGGACGCCAGCCGGTGCGACCATGCCTGGAGGCCGAGCACCCGGCGCAGCCCCGCCCCGAATTCGCCCCCGCACGCCTCGTCCCGCCAGATCGCGGCGAGCAGCCGGGTCAGGTCGCGCGGCGTGCCCCGGTTCGAGCGGTTCGGATCGAGGGCCCGCAGCCGGGCAACCACGGCCGGGTCGACCAGCGCCGCCGGGCCGTTCGGGCCGGCGTCCTCCCGCATGCCCGCGTACAGCTCGCGCAGCGGTTCGATCGCCACCGTCCGGGTCAGGCCCAGTTCGACCATGGTCGCGTTCACCGTGTCCAGGCCCAGCTCGTCCCACAGCGCGTCGGCCGCCGCGTTGTCGCTCACCGCCACCGTCAGCGAGGCCAGGTCGCGCAGCGACATCGTGACCGGATCCAGCATCGCGGCCACGCCGGTACCGCCCGGCGAACGCCCGGCGCCCGCAGGCAGTTCGATCCGCCGGGTCAGCTCCACCCGGCCCGCCGCCGCCTCCCGGAACAGCGTGGTGACCAGGCACAGTTTGTGCAGACTCGCCGTGCTGTACAGCGTGTCCGCACCCACTTCGACCTCGCGACCCCTGTCGATGTCGACCGCGTGCAGCGCACCGGTGACGCCGGCGTCGGCGAAGGCGGCGGTGATGCGCCCCCGGACGGTGCGCAGGACGCGCGGCGACGAGGCGCCGGGGCTCGGGCGGCCTGCGCCGGGGCCGCCGTCGGGTGCGGTGCGGGGATCGGTCACAGCGGGAACTCCGAGGCGGGGCGTGGGAAGAGCGGCCGGCCGGGACGTTCGGCGAGCACCCCGGCGTGGCGCCGCAGCGCGTCCTGCGCGGTCTCGGTGAACGCCCGCACGGCCGGCCCGTCGGCGCCGCGCGGCCAGGCCGTCGAGGTACGCCACGCGAGCGGCGTCCCAGCCAACGGCCGCCACACCGTGCCCGGTTCGGGCGCCGTCGCGGGCATCAGCGCCACCGCCGCGCCGGACAACACCAGCGCCCGCGCGAAGTCGCCGGCCGGGACGTCGTGCACCGCCGCCGGCGTACAGCCGTGCCGGGCGCATGCGGTCAGCGTCTCGTCGTACAGCGCCGGGGCGAACTCCCGCGGGAACAGCACCAGCTCACACCCCGTCAGGTCGGCGAGCCCGATCTCGGTCGAATCCGCGAGCGGGTTCCCGGCGGCCAGGAGCACCCCGAGCGGCTGGTACGACATCGGCCCCAGCTCCAGGTCGGCCACCGCGCATGGGTGGCGCAGTACGCCCACGTCGAGGGTGCCGGCCGCCAACTCGCGCAGTTGCCCGGCGGTGGTCAGCTCGCGCAGCTCCAACGTGCCGCCCGGCGAGCGGTCCCGAAACCCGGTCAGGATCGCCGCGACGGCCGCGCCGCCCAGGTCCGGCGGCACGGCCGCCCGGATCGCGCCCGTGGCCCCGCTGCGCAACCCGGCCACGGCCGCGCCGAGCCGATCGGCGGCGGCCAACAACGCGCCCGCCTCGGCCAGGACGACCCGGCCCGCCGGGGTCAGCACGACCCCCCGGCTGTTGCGATCGAACAGGCGCACGCCCAGTTCGCGTTCGAGCCGCTGGATGCGCTGCGACAGGGACGGCTGGGCCACCCGCAGTCGCTCCGCGGCGCGGCCGACGTGTCCTTCCTCGGCAACGGTCCGGAAGTACCGGAGATGCCGAAGGAGGTCCATGACCAGCAATGATAGCCATTGGGCTATCGGCCCCGGTGCGATCACACTCTTGGACCTCCCGGTCGAATCCCTGTTCTCCTGTCGAGGCACGCGCAGATCGGGGAGGACGCAGATGACGCACGGAGTGAACGCGATACCCGGGTCGCCGGGATCGCCAGGGTCACCCGGACCGGAGCCCCGAGCCAGGCGCCGCCCCAGGCGGCCCCGCCGCGCCTGGGCCCTCGTGGTCGCGGGCGCGCTGGTCCTCGGTGGCACCGGCTGGGCCGCCGTCGATCGCCGGCTCGGGGGCGGGGACGACGACCGGCTCGGCCCGGCCGGGGCGCGGGGCACGGCGAGCGGCGAGGCGGACCGGGCCGCGCGTACCTTCCTCGACCACTGGGCCGCCGGCCGCTGGGCGGAGGCGGCGCGGCTGACCGACGATCCGCCGACCGCCGAGACCACGCTGCGCAGCTTCACCGTCGGCCTGGAGATCACCGAGCCCACGTTCACTCCCGGCCCGGCCCGGGCGGCGGCCGGCGCGGTCACGGTGCCGTTCGGCGCGGCGATGCCGGTGGCCGGACTCGGCGCCTGGAACTACGACTCGACGCTTACGTTGGCCAAGGGCGACGGGGGCTGGATCGTGAAGTGGCAGCCGGCCCTGGTCCACCCCAAGCTCGGCGCCGAGGCCAAGTTCCGGCTGGCCAAGGGCGCTGCGGGCGCGCCGGCGGCGAAGGTGCTGGACCGCAACGGCGGTGTCCTGTCCCCGGCCGACCACCCGTCGCTGACCCCGATTTTCGCCGCCGGCGGCGGGGCCGGGTCCGGCGGCGGATCGGTACAGCTGATCAGCCGGGCCACCGGCGAAGTCGTGTCGACCGAGGCCGAGTTCGGCGCGACCAGGCCGGCCCCGGGCGGCGGCCCGGTGGCCACCACGATCGACCCGAGGCTCCAGCGCGCGGCGGACGCGGCGGTGGCGAAGCACGCCAACGGGCGGCTGGTCGGCCTGGTCGCGGTGAGCATCGACAAGGGCGAGGTACTGGCGCTCGCGAACGCGCCGACCACGGGCATGAATCGGGCCTTCATGGGTCGGTACGCACCCGGCTCGACGATGAAGGTGATCACCACCGCGGCGCTGCTGAGCAAGGGCGCGGTGAAGCCGAGCGATGTGGTGGACTGCCCGAAGTACCTGACCGTGGGCAAGCAGTTCCACAACGTGGAGACGTCGGAGATCCGTGGGGCCACGTTCCGCGAGGACTTCAAGCACTCGTGCAACACGGCGTTCGTCTCGCTGCGCGGCAAACTCGGCAACGACGAGCTGAGCCGATTCGCGAACGACCACTTCGGGATCGGCCAGGAGTGGAAGACGGGGATCGCCTCGTTCGACGGCAAGGTGCCGCTGCCGGTGGACGAGACCGACAAGTCGGCGGCGATGTTCGGCCAGGGCACGGTACAGGCGAACCCGCTGGTCATGGCGTCGGCGACGGCGACGGCGGTGTCCGGCAAGTTCCGCCAGCCGGTGGTGATCAAGGGCCAACGGCCCACCGCGAAGGGCCGCGACCTGCCCGCGTCGGTGGTCGCGGACCTGCGCGGCCTGATGCGCGCCACGGTCACCGACGGCTCCGCCAAGATCCTGGCCGACCTCCCCGGCGACGTCGGCGCCAAGACCGGCACCGCCGAGGTGACCGAGACCGGCCCCAACAACGGCTGGCTGGTCGCCTACCGAGGCAACGTAGCCATCGCCTGCCTGGTCGAAGGCGGCATCACCGGCAGCGGCTCCGCCGGCCCGATAGTCCACGACATCCTGTCGACAACGACCTGACCACGCACAACACCAACCGAACCGCCCGCCAAGCGCCAACCTCGAACGCAGACGTCGCACGCCGACCTCAAACACCAACGCCAACCTCAAACGCCGACCGAGCGACATCCAGCCCGGCCGGCGTTTGAGGCCAAGTAGCCCGTCCGGCGCTTGAGGACAAGCGGGCCGCAGGCCGGCCGCCACGCGCGAACAGCCGTACCGCAGCCCGGCCGCGCCTCAAACCAGCCGGCCGCAGCCCACCCGCACCGCGAACAACCAAGCCCCGCCCAAGGAGACCTAAACCCCGAAGGCCAACCCCACAGACCGTCCTATCTCCCGCCGCTGCAGGTAGAAACACGCCTTGTGCGGCTCCGCCCCATGCTCCCCGGTGTACCCACCCCGAAGCACCGGCCCGCCCTCCATGGGCACCGGGAACATCCGGGCCAACGTGGGATCGGCCGCCACGAGATCGTCCCGGTCGGCGAGGTTCACCCAGTTCTCCACGAACGCCGGCGGCTGCGCCGGCTGCGGCCGCACCCACGAGTCGACCACCGTGTCCGGGCCGAGCGGCGACCCGAGGGTGATCAGCAGCGGCAGCGGTCTGCGCAAGCGGTGCGCGAGTTCGTACGCGACCACCGCCCCGAGCGAATGCCCGATCACCACCTTGGTGTCGAAGCCGATCTCGGCACCGACCCGGTCCAGCACCCGATTCCGGGTCTGATCGTCCGTCAGATAGCGGGTGAGCTGGGTGAGCGCCTTGTTCACGAATCCGCCGGCCGAGCCCGGGCCGTCGGCCGCGAACCAGCGCAGCCCCGCGAGTCCACACGTGGGGGAGAGCACGACGGTGCGTCCCGTCTCCCCGGGCCCGCCCTCCAGGCGGGCGATCTCCCGTGCCGCGCGCTGCCGTTCCGGCGGTACCGAGCCGCGAACCGCGGCACGATCCAGCCATTCGCGGCCTATCCGCGCGGTCACCTCGTGCTGGATGTCCTCGTCGATCATTTCGCTCTGCGACGGGTGCCGGCGGAGCAGATCACCATAGAACGCCATCCGCGCGTCGATCCCGCGACGGGTGTGGCGGTACTTCCACAGACGGTCCGCGACCTCGGGAAAACCTGCGGCCTTCACTCCCCGGGCCAGTCGTGGGACCCACTCCTCCTCGAGCGTGTGGGCCGACCTGTATTCCTGCGCGATCCCGTGTACCAGCACGATGGCGGCCATCGTGTCCCCTCCCAAGCCCCGAGTCCTTGACGAGCGCGCTCTCGGACGCCGGGCCCAAGAGTTGTGCGAAGGGCCGATCGACGCGGGGGGACGCAGACCGGAGAGTGGCTTCGCAAGGTTCTCTTACCCAGTCGGTAACGGAAGTTGGCATTTGAGTGAAGTTACTTCCGGGTTGTTCGACGAGATGTGCCATCCGGCCGGAAATATTCGCGCCTGCCCGGGGCCGCCACACCCCTGCCACACCCCCGCCACGCCCCCCGCGGCGCCCTCGGCGCGCGTTCGCGCACCCGCCCAGCCCCGCCGAGCCGGCCGTACTCCGCGTGAACCACCCCGCCGTCGGGCGGTGGACCACCCCGCCGTCGGGCGGTGGACCACCCCGCCGCCGGATCGCGCCGCCGGCCCGTCCGGCCGTCACGGAATCCGTTTCCGCTTCGCCATAGACTTGGCCCCCACACCCGACGAAACCGAAGGAACCCGCCTGCATGCCTGGCATCACGCGCGAGGAGGTCGCCCACCTCGCCCGGCTGTCGCGCCTGGAGCTCGGGGCCGAGGAGCTCGACCACCTCGCGGCCCAGCTCGACGACATCATCGGCGCGGTAGCCCGCGTCGCCGAGGTCGCAGCCGACGACATCCCGCCGACCTCGCATCCGCTGCCGCTGACCAACGTCATGCGGCCGGACGTCGTCCGCCCCGGGCTCACCCCCGAGGAGGCGCTGTCCGGTGCGCCGGCCGCCGAAGAGCAGCGTTTCCGGGTGCCCCGGATCCTGGGAGAGGAGTGACGGCCATGACCGAGACCATCCGCTGGACCGCGGCCGAGACCGCCTCCGCCATCGCCGACGGCAAGGTCACCGCCGTCGAGGTCGCCCAGGCGCACCTGGACCGCATCGAGGCCGTCGACGCCAAGGTGCACGCCTACCTGCACGTGGACGCCGACGGTGCGCTCGCCGCGGCCAAGGCCGTCGACGACGCCCGCGCGCGCGGCGACCGCCTCGGCCCGCTGGCCGGCGTACCGCTCGCGCTCAAGGACGTGTTCACCACCAAGGGCGTGCCGACCACCTGCGGGTCGAGGATGCTGGAGGGCTGGCGGCCGCCGTACGACGCGACCGTGACCCGCCGGCTCAAGGACGCGGGCGTGGTCGTCCTCGGCAAGACCAACATGGACGAGTTCGCCATGGGGTCCTCGACCGAGAACTCCGCCTACGGCCCGACCGGCAACCCGTGGGACACCACGAAGGTGCCCGGCGGCTCCGGTGGCGGTTCGGCCGCCGCCATCGCCTCCTTCCAGGCGCCGCTGGCGATCGGCACCGACACCGGCGGCTCGATCCGCCAGCCCGCCGCGCTCACCGGCACGGTCGGCGTCAAGCCGACCTACGGCGGGGTCTCCCGCTACGGCCTCGTCGCCTTCTCCTCCTCGCTCGACCAGGGCGGCCCGTGCGCGCGCACCGTGCTCGACGCGGCGCTGCTGCACGAGGCGATCGCCGGGCACGACCCGCTCGACTCGACCTCGATCGACGCCCCGGTGCCGAACGTGGTCGAGGCCGCCCGCTCCGGGAGCGTGCGCGGGATGCGCGTCGGCGTGGTCAAGGAGTTCGCCGGCGAGGGCTACCAGACGGGCGTGCTGGCGCGCTTCGCCGAGGCCGTCGAACTGCTGCGCGAGCTGGGCGCGGAGATCGTCGAGATCTCCTGCCCCAACTTCACCTACGCGATGCCGGCCTACTACCTGATCGCGCCCTCGGAGGCGTCCTCCAACCTGGCCCGCTTCGACGCCATGCGGTACGGCCTGCGGGTCGGCGACGACGGCGAGCACTCCGCCGAGGAGGTCATGTCGCTGACCCGCGAGGCGGGCTTCGGCGCCGAGGTCAAGCGCCGGATCATGCTCGGCACGTACGCGCTGTCCTCCGGCTACTACGACGCGTACTACGGCCAGGCGCAGAAGGTCCGCACGCTGATCACGCGCGACTTCGAGGCCGCGTTCGCACAGGTCGATGTTCTGGTCTCGCCGACCACGCCGACCACCGCCTTCCCGATCGGGGAGCGCGCGGACGACCCGATGGCGATGTACCTCGCGGACCTGTGCACCATCCCGTCCAACCTCGCGGGCAACGCCGCGATGTCGCTGCCGTGCGGGCTCGCGGACGAGGACGGCCTGCCGGTGGGTCTGCAGATCATCGCGCCGGCGATGGCCGACGATCGGCTGTACAAGGTGGGCGCCGCCGTCGAGGCCGGCTACCTCTCCCGCTGGGGTACCCCGCTGCTCGACCGCGCGCCCGCGCTCTGATCCTTCCCGACTTTCCCGGCGACTTTTCGAGGAGTCGATATGGCCAAGAAGAAGAAAGCCCCCAAGAGCAACATCGGCAAGGTCTTCAGCGTCGGCATGCAACTCGTCGGCGCCTTCGGCGTGATCAAGCAGATCAAGGAGGCGCGCGGCAAGAACGACAAGCTCGAACTGGCCGACGCGGTGATCAGCGCCGCCGCGGTCGTCACCGGTTTCGCCCTGCTGATCCGGGCGATGCGCGAGACCGACGACGAGCTGACGGAGGCCGACGCCCTGTGAGTACCACCAGCCTGATGTCCTACGAGGACGCGCTGGAGACCTACGACCCGGTGATGGGCCTGGAGGTCCACGTCGAACTGGGCACCGCGACCAAGATGTTCTGCGGCTGCTCGACCGAGTTCGGCGCCGCGCCCAACAGCCAGGTCTGTCCGACGTGTCTGGGCATGCCCGGCGCGCTGCCCGTGGTCAACGCGACCGCTGTCGAGTCGGCGATCCGGATCGGCCTCGCGCTCAACTGCTCGATCGCCGAGTGGTGCCGCTTCGCCCGGAAGAACTACTTCTATCCGGACATGCCGAAGAACTTCCAGACCTCGCAGTACGACGAGCCGATCGCGTTCGACGGCTACCTCGACGTCGAGGTCGAGGGCAAGACGTGGCGGGTCGAGATCGAGCGCGCGCACATGGAGGAGGACACCGGCAAGTCGCTGCACATGGGCGGCGCGACCGGCCGCATCCACGGCGCCGACTACTCGCTGCTCGACTACAACCGGTGCGGCATCCCGCTGATCGAGATCGTCACCAAGCCGATCGAGGGCGCGGGCGAGTTGGCCCCGCTGGTCGCCAAGGCGTACGTGGCCGAACTGCGCGAGCTGATCCGCGCGCTCGGGGTGTCCGAGGCCCGGATGGAACTCGGCCAGATGCGCTGCGACGCGAACCTGTCGCTCCGGCCCAAGGGGCGGGAGAAGTTCGGCACCCGCAGCGAGACCAAGAACGTCAACTCGCTGCGCTCGGTCGAGCGGGCCATCCGGTTCGAGATCCAGCGGCACGCCACGGTGCTCTCCGACGGCGGCACCATCGTCCAGGAGACCCGGCACTTCCACGAGGACGACGGCAGCACCACCGCCGGTCGGATCAAGGAGGAGGCGGAGGACTACCGCTACTTCCCCGAGCCCGACCTGGTGCCCGTCGCGCCCTCGCGCGAGTGGGTCGAGGAGCTGCGCGGCACGCTGCCGGAACTGCCGTCGCTGCGCCGGGCCCGGCTCCAGGCCGAGTGGGGCGTCAACGACTTCGAGATGCAGTCGATGGTCAACGCGGGCGTGCTCGACGTGATCCTGGCGACGATCGACGCCGGGGCCGACGCGGACGCGGCGCGCAAGTGGTGGCTGGGCGAGCTGTCCCGGCGGGCCAACGAGCGCGGCGTCGAGGTGGCCACGCTGCCGATCACCCCGACCCAGGTCGCCCGCGTGGCGGCGCTGGTCAAGGGCGGCGAGCTGAACGACAAGCTGGCCCGCCAGGTGATCGACGGCGTACTGGCCGGCGAGGGCGAGCCGGACGCGGTGGTCGAGGCGCGCGGGCTCAAGGTCGTCTCGGACGACTCCGCGCTCGGCGCGGCCGTGGACGAGGCGATCGCGGCCAACGCGGGCATCGCCGACAAGATCCGCGGCGGCAAGGTGCAGGCGGTGGGCGCGCTGGTCGGCGCGGTGATGAAGACCACGCGCGGGCAGGCCGACGCGGCGCGCGTACGGGAGCTGATCCTGGAGCGCCTGGGCGTGTCCTGACCGGGCCGCCTTCTTGGATGGTGCCGAGAGCCCCCGACCGCCGCGCGCGGTCGGGGGCTCTCGGCGTTTTTCGAGTCCGGACAGGAGCCGG
Organism: Embleya sp. NPDC059237; assembly: GCF_042754105.1. Classification (NCBI taxonomy): domain Bacteria; kingdom Bacillati; phylum Actinomycetota; class Actinomycetes; order Kitasatosporales; family Streptomycetaceae; genus Embleya; species Embleya sp. NPDC059237. Next base: position 332,393 of record NZ_JBHZAE010000001.1, read on the forward strand.
TGTTCGGCGCCCGTTGGCCTCCGTTCAGCCGCTCTTCACCGTCCGTGGTCGGAAAGTACCTCGGTGTGCCTGAAGTTCCACCGGGGTTCTCCCTAGGTCTGTTCGACCCCCTTATCGGGTTCTTCCGAGGCGCCTTAGATCGGTAGCGGGCGAGCCGAGTGATCCCGGATGCGGCATCCGACCGATGTCCGCAGCCCCCCTGGGACGCGAAGCTCGTACCACGAGCCGGACGGACCGGCTCGGTGACCCGGAGGTCGAACACCATGTTGGAATACGAACTCTTCCGCACCCGCCAACTCGAACTGCGCGCCACTGCCGAGCGGGACCGCGTGGTCCGCGAGGCGCTGCGCACGAGCCGGTTGGCGGCCAAGGCGGCGCGGGCGGCCCGGCGCGAGGAGCGGCGAAGCGGTCACGGTGCCGGCGGTCTCAGTTCCGATCGCGGCGTATCGGGGTGGCGGATATCCCATCTGCGCCTGTTCGCGCGGTAGAAGCGCGTAAGACGCGAGGCAGGCACGTGACGCCGGCCACGCTCGGCGGAACCCTGCGGCTGACCTGCGCAAACGGGTTTCGCCGGGCGTGAAATACCCCGCTGCGAGGGGGAGGGACGTGACATGCTCGGCATCGTGGCGAGTATTTCGGTTTCTCCCGTGTTCGTAGGCCGGTCCCTGGAAATGGCGCGGTTCGGCACGGCCCTGCGCGAAGCCGACGAGGGCACGCCGGGTGTGGTGCTCGTCGGCGGCGAGGCCGGCGTGGGCAAGACTCGGCTGCTCCAGGAGTTCCTGCAGCGAGCCGAGGAGCAGGGCGCGGTCACCACCGTCGGCGGCTGTCTGGAACTGGGTGCGGAGAGCCTGCCGTTCGCGCCGATCTCGGCCGCGCTGCGCACCCTCTCGCGCCGGATGGGCCCCGAGCTGGCCGAGGCCGCCGCCGGCCGTGAGCGCGATCTCGCCTGGCTGCTGCCCGATCTGGCGCCGGGCACCATCACGCGCGACGGCGAGTTCGACCGGGTCCGCCTGTTCGAGCTGATGCTCGGCCTGCTGGAGCGGCTCGGCACCGACCGCACCCTGGTGATCGCGATCGAGGACCTGCACTGGGCCGACTCGTCCACGCGCGAACTGCTCGGCTTCCTGTTCCGCCTGCTGCGCACCGGCCGCATCCTGATCATCGGTACGTATCGCGCCGACGCGGTCGGCCGCCGCCACCCGCTGCGCTCGTTCCTGGCCGAGCTGGACCGGGTGCACAACGTCTCCCGGATCGACCTGTCCCGGCTCACCCGGGCCCAGGTCGGCGACCAGCTGCGCGGCATCCTGCGTGAGGAGCCGCCGCGCCGGTTGATCCGGCAGATCTTCCAGAAATCGGAGGGCAACGCCTTCTTCGTCGAAGAGCTGGCGTGCAGCATCCGCGACGGCCAGCTCACCGGCATCTCCGACACGTTGCGCGACCTGCTGCTGATCCGGATCGAGGAGTTGTCCGAGGACGCGCAGAAGGTGATTCGGCTCGCCGCGATCGGCGGGGTCACGGTCGGCCACCGACTGCTCACCGAGGTCTCCTGGCTCGACCCCGACCGGCTGGAGGAGGCGCTGCGCACGGCGGTGTCCGCGCACGTCCTGGTGCCGACGGGCGACGAGTTCCAGTTCCGGCACGCGCTGGTGCGCACCGCCGTCCGGGAGGACCTGATGCCGGGCGAGCGGGTCCGGCTCTACGCGACCTTCGCGGAGGCCCTGGAGCGCTGCCCCGACCTGGTCGGCGCGGACGAGCTGCGCGGACGGATCGCGACCTACTGGTTCCACGCCGGCAAGGCGGTCAAGGCGCTGCCGGCGGTGCTCGCGGCGGCCGAGGCGGCCCGTGAGCGCTATGCCTTCGACGAGCGCACCCGGCTCCTCGAGCGGGCCCTGCTGCTGTGGGAGCAGGTGCCCGAACCGGAGCGGTTGAGCGGTCGCCGGCTGCTCGACGTCTACATCGAGGCGGTCACCGCGGCCCGGCTGGGCAGCGAGCGCGAGTTGGCCATCCACTTCTGCAAGCGCGCCATCGAACTGGTGGACCCGGTCGCCGAACCCGAGTTGGCCGCGTTCCTGTGGCGGGAGAAGGCCCGCGGTCTGCGCACGATGTGCCGCTCGTCGGGCCGGCCGGAGCTGAACCGGGCCAAGGAGATCCTGGACGGGCTGCCACCGTCGAAGGAACAGGCCCGCGTGCTGGCGCACATCGCCCGGGACCGGATGCTCGACGGCGAGGGCGGGGAGGTGATCGCCGACGCGATGATCGCGCTGGAGCACGCGCAGCTCGTGGGCAGCCCCGACATCGAGGCCGAGGCACGCAAGACGCTCGCCTGCGGCCTGGTGCAGATCGGCCGGGTCGAGGAGGGCATGGCGCAGCTGGCCCTCGCCGAGGAGACCGCGATCCGCAGCAGCGAGCCGGACAGTCGCGTACACATCCTGAGCAACAAGGCATCGCTCCTGGAGGGCCTGGGCCGGCACCGGGAGAGCACGGTGGCCGCGCGACTCGCGATGGAGCTGGCCGCCGAACGCGGACTCACCCGCACGTCGGGCTCGTTCGCACTGGGCAACCTGGCCGAGTCGCTGCTGTCGGTCGGCGACTGGGCCGATCTGGCGACGCTGGTGGAGAAGACCCTCGATCTCGATCCGGGCCCGCAGACCACCCGCCATCTCGAACTGCAACTCGTCGGCCTGTGCCTGGCCCGGGGCGACGTGCGGGGCGCCAAGGCGCACCTGCGGCGGTCCCGGCTGGCCGCCGGTTCGCGCTACGTCGAGGCGCAATACGCGATCCCGCTGGCCCGCGCGGAGATCCGGGTGGCCGAGGCGCAGGGCAGGCTGGACGAGGCCCGCGAGGCGCTGGTCGCGGCACTGGCCGCCGGCTGCCCACCCGGCCACCAGCGCTACATGTGGCCCCTGCTCGCCGACGCCGCCGCGAACGAGGCCGACGCCCGCACCTCGACCGTGCGCCCACGCGAATCGGAGCTGAAGACCCGCCAGGACATCGCCGACCGGATCGCGGCGATGGCCGCATCGCTCGCGATCGACTGCCCGCTCGACGCGGCCTACGCCGCGCTGGTCAGGGCCGAGTCGGCCCGGGCGGCCGGCACCGACGACGCCGAACTGTGGGGCCTGGCCGCCGCCGCCTGGGAGCTGACCGAACAGCCCTACCGCACCGCCTGGGTCCGCTTCCGCCACGCCGAAACCCTGCTCGCCACCGGCAACCGCGACGCCGCCGCCCGCCGCCTGGCCGAAGCCGCCGAAACGGCCGCCCGGCTCGGCGCCAGGACCCTGCGCGAACACATAGACCTGCTCAGCCGCCGAGCCAGGGTCGGCCCGCCCACCCAGGGCGAGTCCGACACGACGCTGCCGACCCTGACCCCACGCGAGATCGACGTCCTGCGGCTGGTCGCCGACGGCCGCAGCAATCGCCAGATCGCGGAGGAGCTGTACATCAGCGCCAAGACCGCCAGCGTCCACGTCTCGAACATCCTGGCCAAACTCCAGGTCACCGGCCGAGGCGAGGCAGCGGCGGTGGCGCACCGACTGCACCTGGTCGACGGCTAGCGGCATCACGGGAGGGCGCCGCCCGCGCCGCGATGGCCGCCCAGCCACAGACGGGCCGAGCCGTTCGCGCCGCCGGCGGAGTGCGGGGCTTCGAGACTGGGGGCTTCGGGCGGGGCGGGTGTGTTGGTCGGCGGAAAAGGCGGCCTGCAGCGGCGGACAGGGAGGGCGCTCGGGTTGGGTTCGCCGGGCGCGCGTTCTTGAGTGGGTCGGGTGTTTTCGGCGGGGGTTGAGCTTTTGGTCGCGGGTCTGGCTGGTGCGGGGTTGGCCTGAGTCGGTGGTGGGCCGCCGCCGGCGTGCGGGGCTCCGAGACTGGGGGCTTCGGGCGGGGCGGGTGTGTTGGTCGGCGGAAAAGGCGGCCTGCAGCGGCGGACAGGGAGGGCGCCCGGGTTGGGTTCGCCGGGCGTGCGTTCCCGAATGGGTTGCGTCCTGGGAAGTGGTGTATGGGCTCCCACCTGATCCGGGCGTTTGGGCCGGCGTCGGAGTGCGGAGCTCCGAGACCCGAAGCTCTCGACGAGACAAACGCCTTGCTCACCGAAAGCCGGCCGGCAGCGGCGGGCAGGAGGGCGCTCGGGTCGAGTCCGCCGAGGAGCCCTCCCGAGTGGGCCGGGCGTTCCCGACGCGCGTCGCGCTCTTGGCTGCGTGGGCTGGTCCGGGGCCGGTCAGAGTCGGTGGTGGGCCGCCGGCGGCGTGCGGGGCTCCGAGGCCCGAAACTCCCGACGAGACGGGTGCGTTGGTCGGCGAAAACCGGCCGGCAGTGAGGGAACGGGTGGGCGCTGGGGTCGAGTCCGCCGAGGAGCCTTGCCGAGTGGGTCGGGTGTTTTCGGTGTGCGGTCGGCGTGTGGGTGACGAGGGTTCACAAAACCGGACGGCGTGGGGTGCCGTGGCCTCAGCGTGAGAGAAAACCGCAGGTCAGCGCCGAGATGGGGCGCTGGAGGCGCCTCGGGATCCGGTTTTGACCCTCACTGGGCACTTTCGGTCCCCCCGACGACCTCGGCGAGGTCGCAGCGCCCGCAGCCAACCCCAACCAGGCACATTTCGTCTCCACACTCGCGCCGAAGAGCCCAGAGCGCACGAAACCGGCACTCGACCCCCAACTCTCCGCCTCGACCCCACAAAACTGCAGGTCACAGAAGCCCGAAGCCCACAAGCACCCACCGAGATCCGGTTCCGAACCCCAACCCCTCCCCCAACACCACCAAAACGCACCAACCCGCCCCGAAAGGCCCCTCGACAGACTCGACCCGAGCACCCACCCGCTCCCTCGCTGCCGGCCGGTTTTCCGTGAGTAACACACTTGCCTCGCCGGAAGCCCGAAGTCTCGGAGCCCCGCACGCCGCCGGCGGTCCATTACCGACTCTGACAATCCCGGCACCGGCCACCTGCGACCACAAGCGCAACGCGCGCCGAAATCACCCGGCCCACTCGGGAACGCCCGCCCGGCGAACCCGACCCGAGCACCCTCCCCGCCCGCCGCTGCCGGCCGCTTTTTCGCCGACCGACACGCCCGTCTCGTCGGGACCTCGAAGTCTCGCAGCCCCGCACGCCGGCGGCGGCCCACCACCGACTCTGACAATCTCGGCACCGGCCACCTGCGACCACAAGCGCAACGCGCGCCGAAATCACCCGGCCCACTCGGGAACGCATGCCCGGCGAACCCGACCCGAGCACCCTCCCCGCCCGCCGCTGCCGGCCGCTTTTTCGCCGACCGACACGCCCGTCTCGTCGGGACCTCGAAGTCTCGGAGCCCCGCACGCCGGCGGCGGCCCATTACCGACTCTGACAATTTCGGCACCGGCCACCCGCAACCCGCACCCCAAAGCGCAATCCCCGCCGAAAGCACTCGACCCGCTCGGCAAGGCTGCGCACGGGCTGAGGCCCGTCCCCTTCCTACGACGGGGCTTCGGTGTGCGCTGTGGCCTAACCCGCTGCCGCTGCGCAGACGTCGGCGAGTTCGGTCAGGGTGCCCTCGAAGTCGGGGGTCAGGGTCGCCAACACGACCCATGCCTCCGGGTTGGGGCCGATTCGTTTCGCGAGTCGCGCGAGGGCCGGGCGGGGGTTTGCCTTGGACCAGTGGTTGGTGTCCACGGAGACCAGGGCTTGGAGGGCGAAGCGGACCGGGCGGGCGTGTTGGACGATCTCCTCGCAGTCGACGTCGCCGTCCGAGGCGGCTGTGACGAGCCAGGAGTGCCACTGTTCGAGGGGGCTGTCCCGCAGTCGCTCGCCCGGTGGGCGGCGGTATTCCGGGACGGGCGGTTCGGTGCGTGGGCCTCGGTCCCACTTGGCGCGCAACTCCCGCAGGGTCGTGGGGTCTTCGGCAGCCAGGGCCGCCTCGGCCGTGGTCCGGATCCGGTCCGGGAACAGGTCGCGGTGGCGGGCGAGGACATCGCGCGTGACCAGGGGGTCGGCGCGCTCCCACAGGTTCAGCACCACGTCGATCCAGTCGATGCGCCGCAGCTTGCGGGCCTCGCAGTGCGGCAGCGCGAAGTCCACCACGGCCGGATCGCCGGACCGGGCCATCGCCTCGTACTCGGCGCTGTAGGCCGGAGTCTCCATGAGCCGCATGCGCAGCTCCGGGTGCATCGGGGCGACGGGCCGCCCGGGTCGCCGGCCGGTGTAGATCTCCCGGCGCAGCTCGGCGGTGACCCCCGAGTCGTTGTTCACCAGCAGCAGGTCGAGGCCGTCGTCGCCGAGGTCGCGAAGGCGGCTCGCGTATTGCCGTCCCACATGCTGGTGTTCGGCCAACGCGGCCAACAGCGCGGGGTGGCCGCACCGCAGCGTCGCCTCGGCGACGTGGGCCGGCGGCGGGACGTTGCCCGGGAGCAGCGCGACGGCCGTCGCATCGTCCAAGTGTGGTATGACGGCGGTGAGTTCGTCCTCGTTCAGGCGACGAAGCAGGAAGCCCACCGAGGGGCGTACGGCGGCCGGTACCCGGATCGCGGCCTCTCCGGTATGTGCCGTCGACTCGGCGAACAGCTCGGGCAGCGTGCCCGTGAACCGTCCGAGTGCCCGGGCCAGATGTGCCCACGCGGCCGAACTCGTGCCCAGGGTCGCCACGATCGCGGGCCGCAGCAGCTCGTGCACGGCCATCTCACCGGTGAAATAGGCGTGTTCGCGCGAGACCACCGCGAGCACCTGGGCCGCGACCCGGGCCGGCCGCATCCGGAGCAGGATCTCGCGCGGCGCCAACACCCCGGCCCGCAACGCCGATCCGGCCTGGTCCAGGGCCTCGGTACGGGTCACCGGCGCGTCGGGCCAGTGCAACAGGCGCACGCTGCCGGCCTGGCGCGCGGTGTGCGCGAGAACGGGATGGGCGCGCACCAACGCGACGGCCCGCTCGGCGGATGTGCCGGGTCGCCGCAGCTCCGCCCGCGCCCGATCGAGCACCTCCGCCGAACCGTCGCCCACGGAGCCCTCGCCACCCGCACCGGCCGACGCCCCACCCCCAGGCGCCCCACCCCCCGGCGACTCCACGTTCGGCGACTCCACGTCCGACGACTCGACGTCCGGCGGAAAGGCCCCCGTCACCACCGCGTCGCCCCCCGCCTCGATCAGCCGGCACAGCTGACTCGCCGTCAAGCGTGGGTTGGCGGCGGCCCGTACCAGCTCCGCGCCGCTGCCGATCCGGGCGATCTCGGCCACCAGAGCGTCCGACAGACACACCTCGTTCGGCATCATCGCGTCGATCCCGCGCAGTCCCGCCAAGCGCGGGAAGACTCCCGCCGCGTCGGCTTCGGACAGCTCACGCAGCACCAACACCAGGCCCCGGTCCATGTATGTCCTCCCTCGGGCGCACACGCTAACGCCCGCCTCGGACGCCGACCCGAGGCGCCCCACCGGCCGATCCTCAGTTCAGCACCAGCCGCAGGATCCGGTCGTCGCCCTTCCGGGGCGTGCCCCGGCCGTCCGTCATATTGGTGACCAACCACAACTCGCCGCCCACGGCGACCACCGTGCGCAACCGGCCGTACTTGCCCTGGAAATACGCCTTCGGCTCGCCCACGGTGGAGCCCAGGATCGGGGCCTGCCACAACCGTTCGCCCTTGAGGCCGGCCAGGTAGACCACGTCGCCCAGGATCGCGATGCCGCTCGGCGAGGCGTCGTCGGTGGCCCACTGGGCAACCGGGTTCATGTATTCGGGCCGATCGCCCGCGCCCTCCACCTCCGGCCAGCCGTAGTTGGCGCCGGAACGGATCAGGTTGAGCTCGTCCCAGGTGTCCTGGCCGAACTCGCTCGCCCACAGTCGCCCGGTGGAGTCCCAGGCGAGGCCCTGCACGTTGCGGTGCCCCAGGCTCCACACCGGCGAGTTCGGGAACGGGTTGCCGGGCGCCGGCTTGCCCTCGGGAGTCAACCGCAGGATCTTGCCGCCGAGCGACGACCTGTCCTGCGCCGCCTCCTTGTGCCCGGCCTCGCCCGTGCCCGCGTACAACATGCCGTCCGGGCCGAACGCGATCCGGCCGCCGTTGTGGTTCGAGCCGGCCGGGATCCCGTCGAGCAACACCTCGGGCTGCCCCAGCGGTTGCCCCGGCACGTAGGTCATCCGGACGATCCGGTTGTCCCGATCGGTGGTGAGGTACGCGTAGAGGAGGTGATCGGTCGCGAACTTCGGCGACACCGCGATCCCGAGCAGACCACCCTCCCCACGATGCACCGAGCCCGGCACGGTCCCGACCGACACCGGCGGCACCGTGCCCGGCCCGAACCGGGTGATCGTCCCGGTGTCGCGCGAAGAAACCAGCGCGTCCCGATCCGGCAGCACCGCCACACCCCACGGCGTGTTCAGGTCCCGGGCCAACTCCCCGGCGACGACCGGCTCGGGCGGCTTGGCCGCGGTCGGCCCGGCCGGCACGTTCGGCGCCCCGGTCCCGGGCGTGGCCGAACGCACAGGCGTGGCCTGGTGATCGGCCGACTCGCCGCCGCCCCCACACGAGCTGAGCCCGGTCGCCAGCGCGACGACGAGCACGAGGGAGGACCAGCCGGCCCTCGGACGCCTACTGCGCACCGGAAACACCACCCACCATCTCGGGACCCCTCGACCCTAATGCGCCCCCCGCCCCCCGGCGGATGCATCGCCGCCCGACATCTACAGTTCCTGCCATGGTCAGCGACGGCAGGATCTGGGTCCCCTACAGCCTCGAACAACTCGCCCCCATCCCCGCCGCGCTGAGCGGCGAAGGCGGCGAAGGCAGTGACGGCGGCGCGGGCGGCACGGGCCCCCGCATCGACGTCTACGACGGCGCCGACGGCCCGATCCCCGACACCGCCGCCCAGGTCGAGCTGTACGTACTGCCCTACACGTTCGCCCCGCACACGCTGGAACGGATCGCGGACATGCCCCGCCTCCGGATGATCCAGACGCTCACCGCCGGCTACGAGCACGTGCTGCCGTACCTGCCGCCCGGCGTACTGCTGTGCAACGGCCGAGGCATCCACGAGACCAGCACCGCCGAACTCGCCCTCGCCCTGACCCTCGCCGCGCTGCGCGACATCCCGGGCTTCGTCCGCGGCCAGGACGCGGGGGAGTGGCGCGCCGGGTTCTACCCCGCGCTGGCCGACAAGCGGGTGCTGATCCTCGGGTACGGCGCGATCGGCGAGGCCGTCGACCGCCGGCTCCAGGGTTTCGAGGTGGACGTGGTCCGGGTCGCGCGCACCCCGCGCGACGGCGTACACGGACCGGTCCGGGCAATGAGCGAACTGCCCGACCTGCTGCCGCACACCGACGTGATCATCCTCACCGTCCCGCTCACCGAGGACACCCGCGGCCTGGTCGACGCCGACTTCCTGGTCCGACTGCCCGACGGCGCGCTGGTGGTCAACGTCGCGCGCGGCCCCGTCGTGGACACCGAGGCGCTGCTCGCCGAGGTGCGGAGCGGGCGGCTCCGGGCCGCCTTGGACGTCACGGACCCCGAGCCGCTGCCCGCCGACCACCCGCTGCGCTTCGCCCCCGGCGTATTGATCAGCCCGCACGTCGGCGGCAGCTCGTCCGCCTTCCTGCCACGCGCCCTGCGACTGATCCGCGGGCAGCTCGAACGCTGGTCCGAAGGGGTGACTCCGGTCAACATCGTGCGTCGTTGAGCAACCAAAACCGTCCGGTCGCGCTCTGCTGGGGCGTGGGGCCGGCACCGATACGGTGTGCCCCGCGCACGCGACCGGGACGGAGAGACATGGACGACAGGGGGATGGCGCACGGCGCTGTTCACGAGCGGTTCGGGGCCTCGGGACCGGCCGCGCCGGGCGATGCGCCAACCGCCCCGGCGGTCGCGGAGGGGGCGATCATCGCCCCCCGATCGAGTGAACACGACCTCCGCCTTCGCACCGTGGTCGAGCGCGCCCGGGACCGGATCGGCCCCGGCGGCCTCCCGTATCTGCTCGCCGCGCTCTTCTTCGCGATCTACACGACCCACTCGCTGCTGCGCCACCGCCGGATGGAGACGCACGCGTACGACCTGGGTCTGTTCGAACAGGTGGTCCGGTCCTACGCGCACTTCGAGGCGCCGGTGTCGGACATCCGCGCGCCCGGGTTCAACGTGCTCGGCGAACACTTCCACCCGATCCTGGCCCTGCTCGGCCCGATCTACCGGATCTTCCCCGGCCCCGGCACGCTGCTGGTGGCCCAGGCGTTCCTGGTCGCGATCTCGGTGGTCCCGATCACCCGGATCGCCGCGCGCGCGTTCGGCGGCCTCGGCGCCGCCGGCGTGGGCATCGCGTACGGGCTGTCCTGGGGCATCCAGTCGGCGATCTCCTTCGACTTCCACGAGATCGCGTTCGCGGTGCCGCTGCTCGCTTTCGGCCTCGACCGGTTCCTGCTCGGCCGGCACATCCAGGCGCTGGCCTGGTGGTTGCCGCTGGTCCTGGTCAAGGAGGACCTGGGGCTGACCCTGGCCGCCGCGGCCGTACCGCTGCTGGTGCTGCGCCGGTGGAAGTTGGCCCTCGTACACGTGCTGATCGGCGTCACCGCGTTCGCGCTGGCGATCTTCGTCCTGCTGCCGGCGATCAATCCCAACGACACCTACGCGTTCTGGGGCAATCTCGACTCGTCCCAGCGCTCCGGCGCGGCCGACCCGTCCACCTCGTTGAGCCAGGTACCGCTCACCGATCTGGTGATCGAACTGCCCAAGTCGATGGTGTTCCCCAGCGTCAAGTGGATGACGCTGTTCATGCTGCTGCTGCCCACGGGGTTCATCGCGCTGCGTTCGCCGCTGGTGGCGATGCTCGCGCCCACCATCCTGTGGCGGTTCACCTCCAGCAACACGTTCTACTGGGGCACCTACTTCCACTACAGCGCGGTACTGATGCCCATCGTGTTCGCCGCGTTCGTGGACGGCGTGGTGAAACTGCGCGCGTCGCATGTGGACTGGCTGCGTCGCTACGCGGTCAAGGCGGCGATCGTGCCGTTGGCGGTGTCGATGGCGTTCGCGCGCGACTTCCCGCTGATGGACCTGCTGCACAAGCGCACCTGGATGGTCCAGGACCGGGTGCACTCCGCGCACAAGGTGCTCGACCGGGTCCCGGACGACGCGACGGTGTCGGCGACGATGAGCTTCTCGCCGCAGTTGACCGCACGTGCGCGGGTGACCGACTTCCCGACGATCCTGCCCGGTCCGGGCTATGCGGCGATCGAGGTGTGGGGCGACAACAAGGACTGGGCCCGGTACTGGATCGCCTACCTGATCGGGCAGGGGTTCACCGAAGTGGCCAGGGAGCCGGGCGCGGTGCTACTCAAGCGGAACTGAGGCCCGGGCCGGCCGACGAGCCTGCGCGAGCCCCCGTCCCGCTCCGCCCGTGAGCCCTCCGCGCCCGTCCGCGCCGGTTCCGCGCTCCGCCGTCCGAGTACTCCCGCCGCGCCGCCGGTCGCCGGTTCGGGCATCGATCGGTGGTCCCGATCGAGCACCGCCATGCCCTCCGGAGGGCTCCGAATGCCCTCTCGGGGCTCGCGACGGCCCCCGGGCGCTCCCTGAAACTCCCAGGTTTGCCCTGATCAGAGCCCCTCTTTCCGCCCAGTGTCGGGACTTTGTCACAAATGCACGGGAAGGGACTCCCATGCTGGGCATCATTAGTTACTCTGTGTTGAGAAAGACAAGCTCACAGTGACGGGTTGGTGTATCGTCCGAGTCGTGGGGCGTTGAGAGACGCGCACGGTCGGGTGTCGCACCCCCGTCGCGCCGGCGCCGACCGCCCCGCCTCACGGCTGGGTGTGAGGGCCGGTGGTGTGCCGTGAAGCGCCGTGGCGGCGACTTCGGGCAGAGGGGAGTGCGGAATGCCGGGGGACCACTGCCGGAGTGGCCGAGCCACGACGACCCGGTGCGGCTGCTGATCTTGGCCGACACCCCTGCGCAGCGGCAGTTGAAGTACCTGATCGTGCCGCTGTGCCTCGTGTATGCGATCGGTGCGCTCCAGGGCTGGGGCAATCCGACACTGTCGCTTGCGATGGGCGACTTCGGCCTGGCCGCCGCCGCGGCCGTGGCGGCGGTCTCGTGTGCGCTCAAGGCCGTGCACGAGGCCGGCCGGGCCCGGTTGTCCTGGGCGCTGTTCGCGTTCTCCGCCACGATGGTCTCGCTCGGCAACGGTATCTGGGGCTGGTACGAGGTCGTGCTCGGCGTCCCGGTGCCCACGCCGGGGCCGACCGACGTGATCTTCCTGCTGTTCGCGCCGCCCACCATCGTCGGCCTGCTGCTCGTCGCGCAACGCCCGCGCGGGATCGCCGCGTGGACCTGCATGGCCCTGGACGGCTGGCTGATCGCGGGCTCGCTGTTCACCCTCGGGTGGAGCCTGGCGCTGGCCCGCAGTACCAGCGGGGACCGCTCGGACATCATCAAGATCGTGCTCACGCTCGCCTATCCGGTGCTCGACATCCTGATGATCAGCATGGTCCTCGGATTGCGTTTTCGGGCGGGTTCCGGAGATCGCGCGGCGCTGAATCTGGCCCTGGTCGGCCTCGCGGTCACGGTGATGAGCGACGCGCTGTGGACCACCCCCGGGCTGAACAGCGGATATCGCTCCGGCGGCCTGCTCGACGCGGGCTGGTTCGCGGGCAGCCTGCTGCTCGCCATCGCGCCGTGGACGGGCCAGAAGGTCGAGGCGCACGAGCGGCCCCGGCACCGGACCATCTCGATGTTGTCCGCGCTCACCCCGTACATCGCCGCCGCGGTGTGTACCGCCGGTGTGCTCGGCGGCGCGGTGGCCGGCCACGCGCCCGACAAGGTGGTGCTCGGGGTCGGCGCGACCGTGCTGGTCACGCTGGTGCTGCGGCAGGGCATCACGCTGGTCGACAACGTCTTCATGGCCCAGGAGTTGTCCGCCAAGGAGAGCCACTTCCGCTCCCTGGTCCAGGGCTCCAGCGATGTGATCATGATCGCGGCGAGCGACGGCGTGCTCCAGTACGTCAGCCACGCGGTGCGCCGGGTGTACGGGTTCGAGCCCGAGGAACTGGTCGGCACCCGGCTCGAACTGCTCATCCACCCGGAGGAGAGCGCCCGGGTGCAGCGCGAGTTGCGGGCGTTTTTGGACGGCACGCTGCCGGCCGGCGAGGCGGACCCGGCGATGGTGCGGGTGGAGTGCCGGATCCGCTCGGCGGGCGGCACCTGGCTGCACACCGAGTCGGCGGTCAACCGCTACGGCGACGGGCTGATCTTCAACAGCCGCGACGTCACCGACCGGATCAAGTTGCAGACCCAGCTCGAACACGACGCCTTCCACGACCGGCTCACCGATCTGCCCAACCGGGCCCTGTTCGAGGATCGGATCCAGCACGCGCTGGCCCAGCGGCGCGGGGTCACCCCCACCATCGCGGTGTTGTTCGTGGACCTGGACGGGTTCAAGGCGGTCAACGACAACTACGGGCACACCGCGGGGGACGAACTGCTCGTCCAGGCCGCGCGCCGGCTGGAACACGCGGTCCGGATCGGCGACACCGTGGCCCGGTTCGGCGGCGACGAGTTCGCCGCGCTCCTGGTCGGCGACCCGAGTCCGCGCGCGATCCGCGAGATCGCCGAGCGGTTGTTGTCCACGCTGTCCGCGCCGTACCGGATCGCCGACGGCGAGGTCCGGGTCGCGGCCAGCATCGGGATCGCCTTCTCCGCGCCCGGGATCGCCCCGGCCGACCTGATGCGGCACGCCGATGCCGCGATGTACCGGGCCAAGGACGGCGGCAAGGGCCGCGTCGAGGTCTACACCCCGGACATGGACGCCGACGTCGAACGCCGGGCGGCCCGGGCCGCGGGCCGCCGACGGGTGGACCGCGACGGGCGGCTGGCCGTGTCCTACCAGCCGGTGGTGGACCTGGACACCGGGCGCGTCCGCGACGTCGAGGCGGCGCTGTGTCGGGTCGAGGACGGCGCGGTGCCGGCCCGGGCCGACCACGTGCGGCTGACCGCGGGGGTCGACGGGCGGTTGTCACCGGTGGGCCGCCGCCTCCTCGAGGAGAGCGCGCTCGCCGCCGCGACCTGGCGCGCGGGCGGCCACGACATCGGTGTCACGGTCGGGCTCGCAGCCCGCCAGTTGACCGGTCCGGGCTTCCTGGAGGTGCTGGAGGAGACGCTGCACGCAGCCGATCTGCCGGCCACCGCGCTCACCCTGGAGATCATCGACAACGTCCTGCCCGACGGCGACGAGTTGTTGCTCGGCCGGATCGCGGTGTTGCGGCGACTGGGCGTGCGGTTGTCGCTGGACGACTTCGGCACCGGTCACTCGTCGCTGACCTACCTGCGTCGACTGCCGGTGGACGCGCTCAAGATCGACCGCTCGTTCGTCGCCGAGGTCGGCACGTGTCCGCATCTGACCGTGCTCACCTCGACGATCGTGCGGCTCGGCCTGGAATCCGGGCTGACCCTGGTGGCGGCGGGCATCGACAGCCACGCCCAGGTCGACATACTCCGCGAAATGGGCTGCCAACAGGGCCAGGGCACGTGGTTCCACCCGGCGGTCCCGGGCGACGCCATCTTCGAAGTCCTGGGCCAAACCCCGTTGGGCAACAGCGCCGTCCGAGGCCCCAGACCCGACCCCCTCCCGGAAGCCCGAACATCCCTCCCCCTACAAGTTCCCCGCCCCCAACCCTGACCCACCCACCACCACCCCGCGTCCCGCCGCCCATGCCCCTCGCTCGCCTGCGGGCTTGATCGAATCTGGACAACGCGTCTCGGATAATGAGACGTGCGAGGGCTCGGCTTGACACGTATACCGGCGCAGAGGGAGAGTCGCGGGCATGCAGACCCGAATCCTCGTACTTGAGAAGCGCGTGAACTGACCACCGAGTCGGTTCGCGCGCCCCCCTCGCTTGCCTAACGGCACGGGGGGTTTTTTGTTGCAGTCCGACGGGTCCGGGCCTCGCGCCCCACTCGATATGCCGACTTCAGATCGAGAAGAGACGACAGCATGACCGATCAGGTGACAGGAGCCCAAGCGCTGATCCGCTCCCTGGAAGCCGCAGGGGTGGACACGGTCTTCGGCATTCCCGGGGGCGCGATTCTTCCCGCCTACGATCCGATGATGGACTCGACGAAGGTGCGCCACGTCCTGGTCCGGCACGAGCAGGGTGCCGGCCACGCCGCCGAGGGATACGCCCAGGCCACCGGCAAGGTCGGGGTGTGCATGGCCACTTCGGGCCCCGGCGCGACCAACCTGGTGACCCCGATCGCCGACGCGCACATGGACTCGGTCCCGATCGTCGCCATCACCGGCCAGGTGGCCAGCGCCGCGATCGGTACGGACGCCTTCCAGGAGGCGGACATCTGCGGCATCACGATGCCGATCACCAAGCACAACTTCCTGGTCACCGACCCGGCCGAGATCGCGCCCACGATCGCCGCGGCGTTCCACATCGCCTCCACCGGCCGGCCCGGCCCGGTCCTGGTCGACATCTCCAAGGACGCCCTCCAGGCGACCACGGACTTCGTCTGGAACGGCACCCCCGAACTGCCCGGCTACCGCCCGGTCACCCGGCCGCACGCCAAGCAGATCCGCGAGGCCGCCCGGCTGCTCAGCGAGGCCAAGCGCCCGGTCCTGTACGTCGGCGGCGGCGTGCTCAAGGCACACGCGTCGGCCGAGCTGAAGATCCTCGCCGAGCTGACCGGCGCGCCCGTGGTCACCACGCTGATGGCGCTCGGCGCGTTCCCGGACAGCCACCCGCAACACCTGGGCATGCCCGGGATGCACGGCACCGTCGCCGCCGTCACCGCGCTGCAGAAGTCGGACCTGATCTTCGCCCTGGGTGCCCGCTTCGACGACCGGGTCACCGGCCGGCTGGACACCTTCGCGCCGCACGCCACCATCGTGCACGCCGACATCGACCCCGCCGAGATCTCCAAGAACCGCACCGCCGACGTGCCGATCGTCGGCGACGCCCGCGAGGTGATCGCCGACCTGGTGGTCGCGGTCCAGGCCGAGCACGAGGCCGGCCGGTTCGGCGACTACCAGGAGTGGTGGACCGCGCTGAACCGCTGGCGCGACACCTACCCGCTGGGCTACGACCTGCCGGCCGACGGCTCGCTGTCGCCACAGCTGGTGATCGAGCGCCTCGGCGCGATCTCCGGGCCGGACACGATCTTCGCCTCCGGCGTCGGGCAACACCAGATGTGGGCCTCGCAGTTCATCCGCTACGAGAAGCCGTACACCTGGCTCAACTCCGGCGGCGCCGGGACCATGGGTTATTCGGTGCCCGCCGCGATGGGCGCCAAGGCCGGCATGCCGGACACCACGGTGTGGGCGATCGACGGCGACGGCTGCTTCCAGATGACCAACCAGGAACTGGTCACCTGCGCGGTCAACAACATCCCGATCAAGGTCGCCATCATCAACAACGGCACCCTGGGTATGGTCCGCCAGTGGCAGACGCTCTTCTACAACGAGCGCTACTCCAACACCGACCTGCAGAGCCGCCGGCTGCCCGACTTCGTCAAGCTCGCCGAGGCGATGGGCTGCGTCGGACTGCGCTGCGAGAGCCCGGACCAGCTGGACGAGACCATCCACAAGGCGATGTCGATCAACGACGCGCCCGTGGTCATCGACTTCGTCGTCCACCAGGACGCAATGGTGTGGCCGATGGTCGCGGCCGGTTCCTCCAACGACGAGGTCATGGCGGCGCGCGACGTGCGTCCCGACTTCGGCGACTCGGACGACTGAACAGGCCGACAGGGCATCAGGAAGGCATAGGAGTCCAGCGATCATGTCCAAGCACACCCTTTCGGTCCTCGTCGAGAACAAGCCCGGTGTCCTCGCCCGGATCACCGCCCTGTTCTCGCGTCGGGGCTTCAACATCGACTCGCTCGCGGTCGGCACCACCGAGCATCCGGACATCTCCCGGATCACCATCGTGGTCAGCGTGGTCGAGGAACTGCCGCTGGAGCAGGTGACCAAGCAGCTGAACAAGCTGGTCAACGTGCTCAAGATCGTCGAGCTGGACCCGCCCGCGTCGGTGCAGCGCCAACTCCTGCTGGTCAAGGTGCGCGCCGATCACGAGACCCGCTCGCAGGTGGTGGAGATCGTCCAGCTCTTCCGCGCCAAGACGGTCGACGTCTCGCCGGAGGCGGTCACCGTCGAGGCCACCGGCGGCCCCGACAAGCTCGCCGCGATGTTGCGCATGCTGGAGCCGTTCGGCATCAAGGAACTCGTCCAGTCCGGCGTCGTGGCCATCGGCCGCGGCGGCCGCTCGATCACCGACCGCTCGCTGCGGTCGGTGGAGCGCTCGGCCTGACACCGGCTCGGCCGGACCCCCCAACCCCCGGTCCGGCACGGTCCACATTGCAGACCGCGGACCCGCGGCCCGCTCGTGATTTGGGAAGATGACGAGCGGGGCGTGGCCCCCGGAAACACCCGTCTTGAAGGAGAACCCCGAAGTGGCCGAGCTGTTCTACGACGACGACGCCGACCTGTCCATCATTCAGAACCGCAAGGTCGCGGTGCTCGGCTACGGCAGCCAGGGCCACGCCCACGCGCTGTCCCTGCGGGACTCCGGCGTCGACGTGCGGGTCGGTCTGCTGGAGGGCTCGAAGAGCCGGACCAAGGCCGAGGAGGCCGGTCTGCGCGTGGTCACCCCCGCCGAGGCCGCCGCCGAGGCGAGCGTCATCATGATCCTCACCCCGGACCCGGTCCAGGCCAAGGTCTACGCGGAGGCCGTGGAGCCCAACCTCCAGGACGGCGACGCGCTGTTCTTCGGGCACGGCTTCAACATCCGGTTCGGCTTCATCAAGCCGCCGGCCAACATCGACGTGTGCATGGTCGCCCCCAAGGGCCCGGGCCACCTCGTGCGCCGGCAGTACGAAGAGGGTCGCGGCGTGCCGTGCATCGTCGCGGTCGAGCAGGACGCGTCGGGCCAGGCCCTCGCGCTCGCGCTCTCCTACGCGAAGGGCATCGGCGGCACCCGCGCCGGCGTGATCAAGACCACCTTCACCGAGGAGACCGAGACCGACCTGTTCGGCGAGCAGGCGGTGCTCTGTGGTGGCGCCTCGGCGCTGGTCAAGGCGGGCTTCGAGACCCTGGTCGAGGCCGGCTACCAGCCGGAGATCGCCTACTTCGAGTGCATGCACGAGCTGAAGCTGATCGTCGACCTCATGTACGAGGGCGGCCTGGAGAAGATGCGCTGGTCGGTCTCCGAGACCGC
This sequence comes from Embleya sp. NPDC059237, assembly GCF_042754105.1. Taxonomy (NCBI): domain Bacteria; kingdom Bacillati; phylum Actinomycetota; class Actinomycetes; order Kitasatosporales; family Streptomycetaceae; genus Embleya; species Embleya sp. NPDC059237. The sequence continues at coordinate 350,537 of NZ_JBHZAE010000001.1, forward strand.
CGAGTGGGGCGACTACATCACCGGCCCCCGGATCATCACCGCCGACACCAAGGCGGAGATGAAGAAGGTCCTCGCCGAGATCCAGGACGGCTCGTTCGCGACCGCGTGGATGGCGGAGTACGAGGCGGGTCTGCCCAAGTACAAGGAGTACGTGAAGGCGGACGCCGAGCACAAGCTGGAGACCACCGGCAAGGAGCTGCGCAAGATGATGAGCTGGGTGACCAACGAGGCCTGATCCTCGACGAGTTGCCCGCCACACGGCGGCATGGGTGCCCCGGACCGGATCGGTCCGGGGCACTTTCCGGATCGGGCCCTCGCCGTTCACGCGGGCTTCACCACGCGTCGGTTTCGAGCGCCATCCGGGGATCGCTTGACTCGGCGATCATGAGTGATCCCTCGAAGATCCGCACCGTACTGAACCCCGATATGCCGCAGAGCGTGATCCCGCCCGGCAACGGCGGCACCACCGGTCCGAACGACAAGACCAAGGTCGAGGCGGGACAACTGCGGGCCTCCGCCAAGACGTTGCACGTGGCCGCCGGCGAGGTGAACACCCTACGGTCGGTGCCCGACGCACTGAGTGCCAGGACCGCGTTTGCCGGGTGGCAGTTGGCCGCCCCGCTGACCACCGCGCGGTGGAAGGACCAGATCACGCGGCTGACCGCCGATCTGGGCGAGATCTCCGACGGGCTGTACTCGATCGCCGACAACTACGACCGCAACGAGCACGCCGTCACCATCTCCCTTGCCGGGAAGGTGAGTTGACCGTGGTCGGCTTTGGCCGGCTGCGCGACCTGCGGATCGAGGCGCTACGCGAATCGGCCCAGGAGTTCTACGACTTCGCGTCCTGGTTGGACCACAACCAGCAGCTGATCCGGGTCGACGCGAGGGCGTTGACGGTCACCGGTGAGTGGGACGGGCCCTCCGCCAAGGCCACGCTGGCCCGATACCGGGGCCTGGACCAGGTGTTCGAGGGCGGCAAGACCGAACTCCGGGCGATCTGTGCGATCCTGCGCGACGCGGCGGACGACATCGGCGGGGCGAAGAAGCGGCTGACCGACGCGATCGCCGACGCCCAGGCACACGAGTTGACGGTGGCGAACGACGGCTCGCTCACGTGGGGACCGCTCAAGGCGCAGGGGCACCAGCCGGATCCGCAGGACATCGAGGCGCACACGAACCGGATGCGGGGACTGGCGGAGGAGTTCCGGCACAGGTTCGAGAGCGCGCTCGACGACGCGACCGACGCCGACGCGCGGGCCGCCTCGGCGCTCAAGGGCGACATCGGTACCAGCGGCACCTCGTTCAACGCGAACGCGGTCGGCGGCGGCGAACTGCCGGACTCGATCCGTGCCGCGGAGTTGGCCAAGCGGGTCGATTCGCTGACGCCGGAGGAGATCGAGGAGTTGCGCAACCTCCTGCACGGCAACGAGAAGTCGTCGATCTTCGCCACCAACCTGCTGAACACCCTGGGCCCCGAAGGGCTGTTGCAGCTCGAGACCGACGTGGTGAACAAGGGCCGGAACGGGACCGGCGTCAACATTCCCGAATCCACCATCGCCAAACTGCGCGCGATCCAGGACTCGCTGGGCGCCAACCTGGCCACCGCCACGCAGTCCACCGGTCAGCCGCACGTGACGCAGGCCTGGATCGACGGGCTCAAGGCGGCCGGCCGCAAGTCCTACGAACTCCGGGACATCCCCAAGCACCACCTCGCCGGATACCAGCTGATCGGCAACTGGCTGCACCAGGGGGACTGGGACACGCGGTTCCTCGCCGACGTGGGCAAGGACATGGTCGCCTTCGACCGGGACGGCTACCACCCGCACGAGCCCGTCCCACTGACGTCCGACCGTTTCCCGGTACTGGCTGCGGCGATGGGACCCGACGGGCACGACCTCGATCAGCTGTCCGGTCTGATGCACGCGCTCGGGCGCGACCCGAGCGCCGCCGAGCAGGTCTTCGACCCGAAGTCGGGCGACAACCTGCACTACCTGATGAAGCAGCGGGACTGGGGCAACGAGACCGGGCCCGGCTCGCCGGCCGACCTGTTCGGCCAGGCGTTCGAGGCTGCCACCACCGGGCATCCGGCGGGCACGACCACGGGCGGCGCGCACACCGAGGCGGGCGCGCGGATCTTCGCCGACGCGATGCACACCGTGGGCCAGGAGGGCCCCGGCGGGCACTTCGCCGACTACCGGGACAGTGTCACCAACGCGGTGGCCTCGTACATGCCCGACATCCACAACGAGTTGCGCAACGACCGCGCGGGCGGATCCTCGGGCCCGGACCCGCTGTTCCCGAACTCGGGCGAGGCCCGGGCCGTGTTCCTCGGCGGAACCCCCGACCACGACCTGATGCGCACGATGGCGGTCCTCGCCGAGGACCCCAGGGCGTTCCGGCAGATGACCGACGCCGAACACGCCTTCATCGCGGTCGGCCTGGAACGCATCTCGACCGGCAATCCGCCCGCCGGCATCTCCGCCGACCAACATCTGGCCGACTCGGCCCAGGTGGTCGGCATGCTGGACGAGGTGCGCACCGAGGCGATGCGGCACCAGCAGGTGGTCGGCGACAAGGAGTACAACGACCAGACCACCTGGACCGGCAAGGGCGCCGCCAACGTGGTCGCCGGCGCGGTCAAGATGAGCCCGCTGCCGACCATGGTCGCCGAGCCGCTGTCCCGGGTGGTCACCTTGACCGCCGACTACGCCGCGCAGCACAGCCAGGTGGACACCTCGGCACAGGCCGACCGCGAGATCGCCGACCAACACGCGTGGGGGCGCGGCTACATGCAGCAGATCGCCGCCGACTGGGCGCACACACACGGTCGGGACCACGAACTGCCCGGCTACGACACCACCTCGAACGTCAACTTCACCGTCGGCAAGGACCGGGCCAGGGAGGCGATGGGCCGGCCGTGAGGGCGATCCGCCCGACCGACCACGCGACCGCGCGCCCGGGCGCAACCCCCGCGCGCCGGCGCGCGTGTGCACCGTACCGGACGTGTCACACGGCCCGGCAGGGTGAGTGACGGGGGATGCGACCATGACCGAGGAGGAGGCGATCGCCGGTGTGTTCGGCGCGCTCGAACGTGATGTGGGTCGCCTCCTCGCCGCCGCTCCGGGCGCCGGGCGCCCCTCGATCCGGACGCTGTGCGCCCGGCGCAGGCGCATGCGCCGGGCGCTGTTCGGCGCCGGTCTGACGGTGACGCTGGTATGCCTCGCCGGGACTCGGTTGGCCGGTACACGGAACCGATCACTGCTTCGCGTGCGTGGGTGGGGGAGAGAAACCCGGGCCGGGGATTCGGCGACCCGAACCGGGATCGGATGCCCGCCCGGGGCCGGATAAAGTACCGGGTCACGGCAGGACGAAACACGCCGCGACGGGACGCGGGGGAACACAATGGGACGGGACAAGGGCGATCGCCCCGATTTCGACGTGTTCTACGCGGAGAGCCACGGCGCCCTGGTCGCCCACCTGTACGCGCTGACCGGGGATCTCGGCGAGGCCCAGGAGGCCGCGCAGGAGGCCTACATCCGGGCCTGGAAGGACTGGGACCGGATCAGCTCGTACGAGAACCCGGTCGCCTGGATCCGACTCGTCGGCCAGCGCATTGCGGTCAGCCGCTGGCGGCGCACCCGGACCGCGCTCAAGAGTTGGATCCGGCACGGTCCGGACCGCGACCTGCCCGCGCCGGGCCCCGAATCGGTCGCGCTGGTCACCGCGTTGCGGCAGATCCCCGAGGCGCAGCGGCGCGCGGTGGTGATGCACCACATGGGCGGCCTGTCGGTCGCCGAGATCGCCGCGCACGAGGGGGCGCCGGAGGGGACCATCAAGGCCCGCCTCTCGCGCGGCCGGGCCGCGCTCGCGGGGCTGCTCGCGGACGGCTCGGAAGCGGTCCGGACCGGGCCTTCCTGAACTCGTGTGCGAATCCCGTGTCGAACCCGTGTGCGCGTCGGGTGTCGGTGCGCGTCGGCCGGGCGCCGTGCCGGCGCGCGGGGGACCGTCGCCCGCGCGATCCGGATGCGTCGAAGCTGGCGGATCCGGGAAACCCGAAGGAATTGGCCTCCGGTTCACATGCCACCGGTGCATTCGAGGCAGCATGCTTGAACGAGGCAGTGCTATCGCCGCACCGGACTTGCCGTTCCGGTCCGACATCGTGGAGCGTGAGACACATGAGGGGCAGAGGGGACTCGGGTCGGGAGACGACCGTGCCGGCTCGCGGTGGCTTCCCGGAACGGACGCTGCGGCAGGACGAGTTGCGCGCGGAGCGGCCGGCCGTGGTCGACGACGACATCTTCGGCGACCTCTACCTCGACTTCGAGGACGCGCCGACCCGGGCGCCGGTCGAGCCGCCGGCCGCACCGGAGCCCGCGGCCGAACCGGTCGTCGAGGCACGGGCGCCGCGGGGGTTCGACGACACCTTCGCGGACGGGACGGACGATCCGCCGGCCCCGGCGGACCGGCCGGAATTCGACCACGACGCCGAACCGGCGCAGCGGCCGGATCCCGACCACGCGCCGACCGCGGTCGGCGAGCACGACGGCGCGGCGCGGGCGGCATCCCCGTGGGACCGGGCGCCCCGACCGGCCGAGACCTTCGAGGCCGAGGGGGAGGCCGCCGAGCCCGCGCCCGACCCGGTGCCGCACACGGTGACCCGGCCCGCGGTGGGCGCGCAGTCCCGGGCCGCGGCGGTGCCCCCGCCGCCCACGATCGCCGCCGCCGGCTCCACCGACACCACGGTCCCCGCCGCGCACGCGGTGCCGCCCCCGCCCTCGGTGCCGCCGATGCCCACGGAGCCGCCGCGCGTGCCGGAGCCGCCGCACACGCCCGAGGCGGCCCGCGTGCCGCAGACGCCCTACGCACCCGACGCGGCGCGCGTACCCGAAACGCCCCACGCTCCGGAGGCGGCCCCGACGCCCGACTCGCAGACCGAACTGCTACCGGTCGCCGTGCCCGCCGCCGACGCCGTCGAGGAGCCCGACGAACTCGACGTGCCCACCACCTCGCGCAGCGACAGCCTGCGCCGCGCCGAGGCGACCGAGGAGGAGATCCGCGCCCGCAGCGGCCCGCCGCTCGGCGTGCAGGCGTCCGCCTGGTCCACCTCCTCCCACCCCGGCCGCCGCCGGGCCGCCCGCCGCGAACGGCGCGGCCTGGGCCCGGAGCTGACCGCCCGGGACAACGACGACCGCTACGCCGCGACGGGCGAGGTGTTCATCGTCGCCGACGGCCTCGGCGGCCACCCCGCCGGTTGGTACGCGGCCGACGTCGCGGTCCGCACCCTGGTGTCCGAACTCGCCGCCGCCGACCTGGCCGCGGGCTGGAGCGACCGGCTCGGCGCGGCGATCGCGGTGGCCGACCTGGCGGTGCGCCGGCACGGGGTCGCGCAGTACGAGGGCATGCGTACCACCGTGGTGGCCGCCGTCCTGCAACACGGCCGGCTGCACCTGGCCGGCTGCGGCGACAGCGTGTGCTGGCTGGTCCGCGGCGGTCGGGCGTTCCGGCTCACCGAACAGGGCAACGCCGCGGAGTTCGGCCGCCCCTGGCTGCTCACCTCCACCCCCCTCGGCGGCTCCCAGGCGCCCGAACCCGAATTGCAACGCATCGAACTGCACCCCGGGGACCGTGTGGTCCTCGCCACGGACGGCGTCGGCCACCTGCCCGACGAAACGGTCGCCGACCTGGTGCACGGCGACCCCTTCCACGCCGCAACGACCTTGACCAGGACGGCCGTCGAGAGCGGTGACGACGACGCCACGGCGGTCGTGGTCGAATGCGACGCACTGCCCGTTCCGGAAGGTCATCGCTCCGGCGCCGACCCCAGGGAACAATCGGAGGATGCGTCGGGTACCCCCGGGGCCCTACGGTCGGACGGCGGAACGGCCTGGTGACGGTTCACCGGGCGAAGATGGGCGATGCCCCAGGGCGGGGCACGAGACCGGACGGATGGCGATGCTCGAACTGATCCTCACCGTGGCGACGTCGGACGACGCCGACCAGCAGGAGTCGGACCTGGCCCGGCCGCGCACGGTGAAGGTGCAAAGCGAGCCCGGCAAGAAGATCGCGATCGGCCGGGACCCGTCGCGCTGTGGCCTGGTCACGCCGAAGGACTGGCGTTTCGTATCGCGCGTGCACCTGGAGTTCGTCTACTCCCTGGAACGCGGCTGGAGCGTGGAATGGCTCCAGGGTTCGCATCCGCGCCCGGTGGCGCTGGTCCAGATCGACCGCGAGGGCGTGTCCGAACCGGTGCCCTACGGCGCGACGCTGCCGCTGGGTTCGCTGCGCCCGGGCCGGGTGGTGGTCACCGACCTCGCCCGGCGACGCCGGGTCCTGGTGGAGTGGCGGGTGTCCCTGCCGCAACGCCCCGGCGAGGAGCCGACCGAGCCCGACGTCGGCGTGCCCGAGACCCAGGACGTCGCGCCGTTCGTGCTGCAGAACCGCCTCTCCGAGACGGAGATGGAGGTGCTGGCCGCGCTGTCCTGCGACTGGGTGCACGGCCGTCCGGTCAAACGCGCCAAGTCGACCAAGGAACTGTGCGACCTGCTGCACCTGTCCGCCGCGACGGTCGAGCGGTACAAGACCAAGTTGCGCCGCGAGTTCTACAGCTCCGGCCTGTGCCCGGAGCTGAACTCCCTGCTCGGTCCGAACTACCTCGACACCGTGCGGCACGTGCACGGCGGCTGGGACCTGATAGCGCAGACGGCGGTTACCCACGGAATAACGGGACGCGGTCCCTGTCCGTGTGGTGCCGACGCCCCGCACGCGGGTACCAGGTGAGCGGTGGGACCCGGGAGGGGGCGAGGGGAAAATGCTCGAACTGAACATGTCGTTCACGGCGTTGCAGGACGGCCGCGAGGCGGAACGTGATCCGCTGCCGAGCCCCAAGAGCGTGCGCACGCCCGCCGTGGCGGGCGCGCGGGTGTTCGTGGGCCGCGATCCCAGCACGTGTCGACCGCTGCTGACCCCGCACGACTGGCTGTTCGTCTCCCGCAAGCACCTCGTGTTCGAGTACAGCGAGGATCGCGGCTGGACGGTGGAATGGCCGCGCGGGACACGGGACACACCGGTGGCGATCGTGCGGATCAAGCGCGGCGAGACCTCGCAGGACATGCCGTACGGTGCGATCCTGCCGCTGCCGGCGCGGACCAGCGGCAGCATCCTGGTCAGCGATCTGGCCCGCCGACGCAGCGTGGTGCTCGCGTGGCGCGCGATGCAGCCGATCCGGCCGTCGGACTCGGGCGGTATCGGGTTCGGCGGCATCCAGGACACGATCGACGTGGGCCCGGATCAGTTGCGCGCCAAGCTGCAGGGGGTGCGTCTGGAGGTGCTGGCGGCGATGTCGTGCGACTGGATCCACGGCCGGGCCACCAAGCGTCCGCGCACCACCGACGAGTTGTGCGAGATGTTGTACATGGCCAAGGCCACGGTCGAGCGCTGCAAGACCGAATTGCGCAGGGATTTCTACAGTTCGGAGCTTTGCCCCGAGCTGAACCATCTGTTGGGACCCGACTACCTGGACACCACGCCGCACGTCCACGGCGGGTGGGACCTGATCGCGCAGACCGCGGTCGTCTGCGGCATTGTGGGTGGCGAACCGTGCCCGTGCGCCCGGCGCGGCGGTTCGATCGACTGAACGGCGGGCCGGCCCGAGGGGTGGGACGGCACGGGGGACGGACCGAGGATCTGACGACCAGGAGCGTGGGGGAGGAACCGGTGCTCGATCTCAACATGGCGTCGACGTCGGGGGCGGACGACGCGGCGACGGTTGCCATGCTGATGGCAAGCGCGCCGAGCCGGCCGGGGGCGACGTTGGCGGTCGGTCGCGACGCGACCCGCTGCCACCTCGTGACACCGGCCGACTGGCTGTTCGTGTCCAGGGTGCATCTCGAATTCCAGTGTGGCGACGACGGCGTCTGGTGGGTCACCTGGCGGCGCGGCTCGCAGGACGCGCCGGTGGCCGAGGTACAGGTCGACGACGGCGAAGCGCGCCTGCTGCCCTACGGCGGCACCGCGCCGCTGCCCCGGCCCGGGTCCGGCGAGGTGGTCATCCTCGACCTCAACGGGCAGCGCCGGGTCACCATCGGCTGGTTCCTGGCGGCCGACTGAGCACCGCCCCGGGTCGCCCGGGGAGGCCGTCGATCGGCACCTGTACCTGACTGATCGTCAGAAACCGTGCCTCGCACGCCTGCGTCCACACATCGGACATCTGTGAAGTCCTTCACAAGGCGGCGGTAGGATCGGCCACGCGTCAGGCCACCCGTCGTGCGGCTTCGCGCGCGACCATCCGTCATCGCAGCAGGCGAAGGAAAACCGTGAGCAAGCCCGTCGTTCTGATCGCCGAGGAACTGTCGCCGGCCACCGTCGACGCCCTCGGACCCGACTTCGAGATCCGCCACTGCGACGGTGCCGACCGCGGTGAGCTGCTGTCCGCGATCGCCGACGTCGACGCCATCCTGATCCGCAGCGCCACCAAGGTGGACGCCGAGGCGATTGCCGCGGCCCGGCGGCTCAAGGTCGTCGCGCGCGCCGGCGTGGGTCTGGACAACGTCGACGTCCCCGCCGCCACCAAGGCCGGCGTGATGGTCGTCAACGCGCCCACCTCGAACATCGTCACCGCCGCCGAACTGGCCTGCGGCCTGATCATCTCGGTCGCGCGCAACATCCCGCAGGGCAGCGCCGCGCTCAAGAACGGCGAGTGGAAGCGCAGCAAGTACACCGGCGTCGAGCTGTCCGAGAAGACCCTCGGCGTGGTCGGCCTGGGCCGGATCGGCGTCCTGGTCGCGCAGCGCATGTCCGCGTTCGGGATGAACATCGTGGCCTACGACCCCTACGTGCAGCCCGCCCGCGCCGCGCAGATGGGCGTGCGACTGCTCACCCTGGACGAGGTCCTGGAGCAGTCCGACTTCATCACCGTGCACCTGCCGAAGACCCCGGAGACGCTGGGCCTGATCGGCGAGGACGCGCTGCGCCGGGTCAAGCCGACGGTGCGGATCGTCAACGCCGCGCGCGGCGGGATCGTCGACGAGGTCGCGCTGGCGTCCGCGCTCAAGGAGGGCCGGGTCGCCGGCGCCGGGCTCGACGTGTTCGCCAAGGAGCCGTGCACGGACAGCCCGCTGTTCGAGTTCGACAACGTGGTGGCCACGCCACACCTGGGCGCGAGCACCGACGAGGCGCAGGAGAAGGCCGGCGTCGCGGTGGCCAAGTCGGTTCGGCTCGCGCTCGCCGGCGAACTGGTGCCGGACGCGGTCAACGTGCAGGGCGGCGTGATCGCCGAGGACGTACGTCCGGGCCTGCCGCTCGCCGAGAAGCTGGGCCGGATCTTCACCGCCCTGGCCGGCGGCGTCGCGGTCCGCCTCGACGTCGAGGTGCGCGGCGAGATCACCCAGCACGATGTGAAGGTGCTGGAGCTGGCGGCGCTCAAGGGCGTGTTCGCCGACGTGGTGGAGGAATCGGTCTCCTACGTCAACGCCCCCCTGCTCGCGCAGGAGCGCGGCGTGGAGATCCGGCTCACCACCGGCTCGGAGAGCCCCGACCACCGCAACCTGGTCACGGTGCGCGGCACGCTCGCCGACGGCGAGGAGATCTCGGTCTCCGGCACCCTCGCGGGCCCCAAGAACATCGAGAAGATCGTCGAGGTGCACGGCTTCGACGTGGACCTGGTGCTCACCGCGCACATGGTCTTCCTGCGCTACGCCGACAAGCCCGGCGTGGTCGGCGTGATCGGCCGCCACCTCGGCGAGGCGGGCGTCAACATCGCCGGCATGCAGGTCGCCCGCGCCGCCAAGGGCGGCGAGGCGCTGGTCGCGCTGACCGTCGACACCACGGTCGAGCCGCAGATCCTGAACGCCATCGCCGAGGAGATCGGCGCCGCGTTCGTGCGCTCGGTGAACCTGGAGGACTGAGTTTCGTCCGGTCGACCGGACGAAACCGGTCGAGCGACACGGCGGACTCGATGAGGAAGGGCCCGGATACCCCAAGGGGTGCCCGGGCCCTTCCTCGTTGTCGACCCGCCTCGGCGCGCCGACGACGTTCCGCTACGCCGGGTGGGGGTTGTCGGTCTCAGATAGTAGGAACTCCGAGTAAATTGCAGACATCGATGTCGTTCGTCGCCTACCGTGAAGGAAGACGGCTCCTTCCGTTTCCGGAAATCCCCGTACGGCAGGAAATTTCGGCACGCCCACAAGGCCCTCGCACGTGTCCGTCGCACACCGTGTAATCACCGGCCTTGTGAAGGAAGTGCAGTCATGGACGAAACCACGCGCCGCAACGCCGCCCGAGCCCTCCAGCGCGCCCTCGACCGGCGCGACAACGGAGGCCCGGCCGACGAGGAGCGCTGAGCGTCCCATCATCCGGACGCCGCATGTCGGCCCATGGGACGAAAGGTAGGGTCCCCGCATGTCTCGCAGCATTCGTCTCGCAGTGGTTCCCGGTGACGGCATCGGCCAGGAAGTGGTCGCGGAGGGTCTGAAGGTCCTCGGCGCCGTACTCCCCGCCGACGTCAAGGTGGAGACCACCGAGTACGACCTCGGTGCCCGCCTGTACCACCGCACGGGAGAGACGCTGCCCGACAGCGTGCTCGCCGAGTTGCGCGACCGGGACGCGATCCTGCTCGGCGCCATCGGCGACCCGAGCGTGCCCTCGGGGGTCCTGGAGCGGGGCCTGCTGCTCAAGCTCCGCTTCGCCTTCGACCACCACGTCAACCTGCGCCCGGCCCGCCTGGCGCCGGGCGTCGTCTCACCCCTCGGACCCGACGCGAAGATCGACTTCGTGGTGGTCCGCGAGGGCACCGAGGGCCCGTACACCGGCAACGGCGGCTCGCTGCGCACCGGCACCGAGCACGAGGTGGCCACCGAGGTCAGCGTCAACACCGCGTTCGGCATCGAGCGGGTCGTGCGCGACGCGTTCGCCCGCGCCCAGGCCCGGCCGCGCAAGAAGCTGACCCTGGTGCACAAGAACAACGTGCTGGTCCACGCCGGACACCTGTGGACGCGGATCTTCCAGGCCGTGGCCGCCGACTTCCCCGACGTCACCACCGACTACCTGCACGTGGACGCGGCGACCATCTTCATGGTCACCCAGCCCGAGCGCTTCGACGTGATCGTCACCGACAACCTCTTCGGCGACATCATCACCGACCTCGCCGCCGCCATCGCGGGCGGCATCGGCCTCGCGGCCAGCGGGAACATCAACCCGTCGGGCGAGTTCCCGTCCATGTTCGAGCCGGTACACGGCTCCGCGCCGGACATCGCCGGCCAGGGCAAGGCCGACCCCACCGCCGCGGTGTTGTCGGTGGCCATGCTGCTCGAACACCTCGGCCGGACCGAGGAGGCCCGCCGGGTCGAGGCCGCCGTGTACGCCGACCTCGCCGAGCGGGCGACCCTCGGCGCGCGCACCACGTCGCAGATCGGCGACGCGCTCGCCGCCCGAGTAGCCGGCTGATTCGCCGGCCACCACCACGTCCGTCGACCGGGACCGTCGACGCGTGCCCCCTGCCGGACCGGCGAATCGGTCGTTCGGCGGGACGGGGGCCGCGCCTGTCGGGATCCCGGTCGACTGCGTTAACGTCTCACCGGGTGGAACGCGGGTGCGGTTCCCGGGACACTTCCAGTACGTCCATGTGCGGGAAGCCGGGTACTCGCAGCCCCGGCCCCGCCATACTCCACGGTGAAGGACGAGAACCAGCCATGACGACTGCCGCCCCGCAGGAGCCCTCCCTCCAGGCACCCCTGTCGATCGACCTCAAGCCCACCTCGCATCCGCTGAGCGACGCCGAACGCGCCACGCGTCTGGAGAACCCGGGCTTCGGCCGGGTGTTCACCGAGCACATGGTGACGATCAAGTGGAGCGCCGGACGCGGCTGGTACGACGCGCAGCTCACCCCCTACGCGTCCCTGGACATCGACCCCGCGAACATGACGCTGCACTACGCGCAGTCCATCTTCGAAGGGCTCAAGGCCTACCGCCGCCCCGACGGCAGCGTGGCCACCTTCCGGCCCTACGCCAACGCCGAGCGCTTCCAGCACTCCGCGCGCCGCCTGGCCATGCCGGAGCTGCCCCAGGACCTGTTCGTGGCCGCGGTGGACGCGCTGATCCGCCAGGACATCGCCTGGGTGCCCGGCGCGCCCGAGGAGAGCCTGTACATCCGGCCCTTCATGTTCGCCACCGAGGTCGGACTCGGCGTGCGTCCCTCGAACGAGTTCCTGTTCGTGGTGATCGCCTCGCCCGCGGGCCCGTACTTCGCGGGCGGCGTCAAGCCGGTCTCGGTCTGGCTCTCGCAGGAGTACGTGCGCGCGGTGCCCGGTGGCACCGGCGCGGCCAAGTGCGCCGGCAACTACGCCGCGTCACTGGTTGCCCAGGCCCAGGCCATCGAGCAGGGCTGTGACCAGGTGGTCTGGCTGGACGCGGTGGAGCGTCGCTGGATCGAGGAGATGGGCGGGATGAACCTGTACTTCGTGTACGGGGAGGGCAAGGACGCGCGGATCGTCACCCCGCGCCTGACCGGCTCGCTGCTGCCCGGCATCACCCGCGACTCGCTGCTGCGGCTGGCCGCCGACCGTGGCTACGCGGCGGAGGAGGCGCAGATCTCGGTCGACGACTGGCGCGAGGGCAACGCGGACGGCACCCTCACCGAGGTCTTCGCCTGCGGCACCGCCGCGGTGATCACCCCGGTCGGCTCGGTCAAGTCCACCACCGCGAACTGGACCGTCGGCACGGGCGAGGCAGGCCCGATCACCATGGAACTCCGCAAGGCCCTGGTCGACATCCAAACGGGCCGTGCGGACGACGTGCACGGCTGGACGCACGGGATCTAACCGCGCTTCGCGCGGTGGCGGCTGTGCCGCCGGCGGCCTCCGGCCGCTCTCCTCGCTGCGCTCGTCGATCACCGGTCGACGATCACATCGTGGGCGCTGACGCGCCGGGGAGCGGCCGGATCCGCAGCGGCCACTGCGGGCCGGCCTCATCCCCGCGTCGTCGTCGTGCGCCGTTCACGCCCGCGACCGCGCAGACGGCCGGTCGTGGGCGGCGGCGTGCGCCGTTTTACGCAGTAATCCGCGGCTCGTCCACCTGACGCAACGGGTGGAGCGGGTGGGCGAACAAAAATCCGCACCGACCACATGGTGAGACCGCCCGACCACGCGCCGCCGAGTATGCCAAAATCGAAACCATGCAGCAGTGGCTCATTATTAGCCGCAGCGTGCCGGCAACGGGCCGATCCCCCCACAAGGGGTGAGCGAACCGCCCACCGCCCGCACGCAGACCTCTCGCGACCGCGAGGGGTCTTTTTGTTTGCCGCACCATCCACGCGGTGAGCACCCGCGCGCGGGCCCGCCATTTCTGACCGATGGGAGAACCCATGCACCCCACGACGACCGACCCGAGCGCCTTCCACGTCTTCGACACCACGCTCCGGGACGGTTCACAACGCGAGGGCATCAACCTCACGGTGTCCGACAAGCTCACCGTGGCCCGCCATCTGGACGACTTCGGCGTCGGCTTCATCGAGGGCGGCTGGCCCGGCGCGGTGCCGCGCGATACCGAGTTCTTCCGCCGGGCCAAGGACGAACTGCAGTTGGTCAACGCCGTCCTGGTCGCCTTCGGCTCGACCCGCAAGGCCGGTACCACCGCTGCCGCGGACCCCCAGGTGCAGGCGCTGCTGGACTCCGACGCGCCGGTCGTGTGCCTGGTGGCCAAGTCGCACGACAAACACGTCTCGCTCGCGCTGCGCACCACGCTCGACGAGAACCTGGAGATGGTCCGGGACACCGTCGCGCACCTGTGTGCGCAGGGCCGCCGGGTGTTCGTCGACTGCGAGCACTTCTTCGACGGATACCGGGCCAATCCGGGGTACGCGCTGAGCGTGGTCACCGCCGCGCACGACGCGGGCGCCGAGGTGGTCGTGCTGTGCGACACCAACGGCGGCATGTTGCCCACCGGGGTCCGCGAGATCGTCACCGAGGTGCACGCCGCCACCGGAGCCCGCCTCGGCATCCACGCGCAGGACGACACGGGCTGCGCGGTGGCCAACACCCTCGCGGCCGTCGAGGGCGGTGCCACGCACGTCCAGTGCACCGCCAACGGCTACGGCGAACGGGTCGGCAACGCCAACCTGTTCCAGGTGGTCGGCAACCTCGAACTCAAGCACGACATGCGCGTGCTGCCCGAGGGCAAGCTGCGCGAGATGACCCGGATCTCGCACGCGATCGCCGAGGTGGTCAACCTCGCCCCGTCCACCCACTTGCCCTACGTGGGCGTGTCCGCGTTCGCGCACAAGGCCGGTCTGCACGCGTCCGCGATCAAGGTCGACCCCGACCTGTACCAGCACATCGACCCGGCCCGGGTCGGCAACGACATGCGCATGCTGATCTCGGACATGGCCGGCCGGGCCTCGATCGAACTCAAGGGCCGCGAGCTGGGCTACGACCTCTCCGACGACAAGGACCTGGTCGGCCGGGTGGTCAACCAGGTCAAGGAGCGCGAAGCGGCGGGCTACACCTACGAGGCCGCCGACGCGTCGTTCGAACTGCTGCTGCGCGACGAAAGCCTGGGCCGGGCGCGGTTCTTCACCCTGGAGTCGTGGCGCGCGATCAGCGAACAGCGCGGCGACGGGGTCCCGGTCAACGAGGCGACGGTGAAGCTGTACGCCAAGGGCGAGCGGATCGTGGCGACCGGCGAGGGCAACGGCCCGGTCAACGCGCTCGACCGCGCGCTGCGGCTGGCCCTGGAGCGCATCTACCCGCAGCTCGCGACGTTCGAGCTGATGGACTACAAGGTCCGACTGTTGGAGGGCCGCCACGGCACCGACGCGATCACGCGCGTGCTGGTGGAGACCACCGACGGCAAGCAGGAGTGGAGCACCGTCGGTGTCGCGGAGAACGTGATCGCGGCGTCCTGGCAGGCCCTGGAGGACGCGTACACCTACGGACTGCTCAAGGCGGGCCTGACCCCCGGTGTACGACACACCGAGGGTCCGGACGGCGCGTAGCGGCCGATGTGACGAACCGTCAGGGGCGGCCGGGGCGGAACGAACGCCACCCGTCGCCCCACGGTTCGTCCCAACCCGCCGGCAGCGGCGACAGGGCTCCCGGCGGCGGGGCCGGCAGCACGGACGGAGCGGGTGGGGTGGGTGGAGCGGTGGGCGGCACGGGAGTTGCCGGCGTCACCGTCCGGGGCTGAGGCGGAGCCGGCGGGGCGGGCGGACGCACGGGGGAGGAGGCCAGCGGACTGGCCGCGGTCATCGGGTTCGGCGGCAGCAGCGGTTCGCTCTCCTCGAGACGTGCCAACTCGCGTCCGACGGCGAAGCGTTCCAGGCGCCCCCGGACCTCTTCCGGTTCCCGGGAGACGGAAAGCTCCCGATCGAGGCCGAACTCCTCGGCCGCCGCGCCCGGCAGCAGGTTCGCCTGCGGGGGCCTTCGCGGCAGCCCCGATTCGGTCGTTCCGTCGACCATCGGAAGGCGGGCCGCTTGTGCCGCGCGCCTGCTGTTGTCGTCCACCGAACCCCACCTCGGTTCGTTGTTGGGCCTGCGCCTCAAAACGTTCTGATATCAATTGGGCAACAGATGGCTATGGAAGGACCCTAGCAATGTGCGGGCCGAGGCGGAGACTCGGCCGGGCATGTCGCCGCGTCCTGTCACACGTTTGTCGAATTCCCCGTACAACCCTCGGGAATCCTCCCCGGGCCGTTCGCACGGCGACAACACCTCAGGCGAACCCCGCAATGGGATTCGCCTGAGGTGTGCTGGTGCAAAATACGAAAAAAACAGGTGGAACGTGTACCGAAGGTCAGCGCAGGCGAGCCATCAGAGCATGCTCGACCAGCGTGATCAGGGTCGACTTGGCCGATTCGCGGCGCCGTGCGTCACAGCTCACGATCGGGGTGTCGGGCCCTATTTGCAATGCCTCGCGGACATCCTCCGCGTGGTGGGTCTGCAATCCGTCGAAGCAGTTCAACGCGACGATGAACGGCAGACCGCTGTTCTCGAAGTAGTCGATCGCGGGGAAACAATCGGCGAGTCGGCGGGTGTCCACCAGAACCACGGCGCCGATCGCGCCGCGGACCAGGTCGTCCCACATGAACCAGAATCGGTGCTGACCCGGAGTACCGAACAGGTACAGGATCAGATCCTCGTCCAGCGTGATGCGACCGAAGTCCATCGCGACCGTGGTGGTCTGCTTGTCCGGCGTCGCCGACAGGTCGTCGACCCCGGCGCTCGCGGACGTCATGACCGCTTCGGTACGCAGCGGAGCGATCTCCGAGACGGCACCGACGAGCGTGGTCTTGCCCACGCCGAATCCGCCGGCGACGACGATCTTCGCCGACGTGGTGGAGGACCTGGCGGGAACCGGGCCCGGGCTAGAGCTTGCGAAGTCCACTGAGCACCCTTTCGAGCAGCGTGACGTCCGGCTGCCCCTGGTCGTTCCCGGGCTGGTGGATGACCACCAGGCCGGCTTCGGCGAGATCCGCGACGAGGACGCGGGCGACACCGAGCGGGATGGTGAGCAGAGCCGAGATCTCGGCTACCGACTTGACCTCCCGACACAGCGCGCAGATGCGCTGGTGCTCGGGCAACAGGCCGGGTGGATTGGCCACCTGAGGTGTCGTGGTGACCAAGGCCTCCAGCGCGAGCTGGTAGCGAGGCCGGGTACGACCACCGGTCATGGCATACGGGCGGACCAGGGTCTCGTGAAACTCCTGGTCCCCGTGATCGGACATATCCGAAGGTGTCATCGCGGCAGTGCACCTTGGAGTTCGGCGCGCAGCGCCGGCGTGAGCACGGCGCCCGCGCGATCGACGAGCAGGGCCATCTCGTAGCCGATCAGGCCGATGTCGCACTCCGGCGACGCCAGCACGGCCAACGAGGAGCCGTCCGAAATCGACATGATAAAGAGGAAACCCCGTTCCATTTCCACGACCGTCTGGGTGACGTGCCCGCCCTCGAAGATACGGGACGCACCCTGGGTCAGGCTGGTCAAACCCGATGCGACGGCGGCGAGCTGGTCGGCCCGGTCGCGAGGGAAGCCCTCGGACAGGGCGAGCAGCAGGCCGTCCGCGGAGACCACGACCGTGTGCGACACCCCGGGGGTGTTGTCCACGAAGTTCGTGATCAGCCAGTTCAGGTTCTGCGCGGCCTGGCTCAACGACTTCTCAGTCATGCCTGCTCCTGGTTGTTCTCGTCACGAGGTCGAGGGGCGGATCCCCCGGCCCCGGCGGTGCGACCCTGCTGGATGCCCCGGCGGAAGTTGGTCAGCCGTCCACGGACCTCGTCGGGCGACCGGGACAGGCCCGGCCCGCTCGGCGCGGTCGGTCGACCCGGCTCCCGACGGGACCCGGCCGCGGCAGAGCCCGCACCCGTGTGACCCGGGGCCTGAGCCCCGCCGGACTGCTCGACGCCGCCCGGAACCAGGTTGGCGCGGGGCACACGTCGGGGCAGGCCCGCTCCGGTGGTGCCACCCGAGGACGGCTCACGAGCGGCCTCGGCCGCGCGCCAACCGTCGTCACCCGCGGAGTACCAACCCGACTGCGGCCCCTGCGGGCCGCCGGCGGGGGAGACCGCGGCGGACTGCTCGACGACCTCGTCCGGCTCCGTCGGCGTCCCGAACATGTCGGTGGCGGGCTGCTGACGCCCACCGCCGAACGCCGGTGCCGGCTCGGCCGGTGCCTGCGGCGGATTGGTCGCCATCGGCACCCGACGATCGAGATCGCCCAACGGACCCGGATCCGGGAGCGCCTGCTCGCCTGCCGGTACGGCTCGCTCCCCGCCTCGCGGCGTGGAACGGACCTGCGCGGCACGCATCCGACCGCCGCGGTTGCCCTGGCGGTGGAACCAGTCCGACTCGAGTGTGTCGAAGATGGGAAGCCTACCGTCGTCCCCGGTACTCGGGGGCGCACTCATGTCCAACTCGGACGGAGCAGGCACCTGTTCGGCGATTTCCTGCGCACCGACGGGCGCGAACGGACCGGTTTCCGAACGACCCGGACCGGCCGGCTCGAACGGTGAGACCGCCGGACGCACATCGCCCTGCGGGCCGCGCACCTGCTCGGCCCTGGCGTGCTCGTCCTGCTCCGACCGCACCGGCAGGGGACGCGTCTGCGCCGGACCGCGCAGCACGGGCAGCGCGTCGCCGGTGTCCATCCCGAGTTCGTCTCCGGACTCGGGTGCCCGCTGCGGCAGTTCGTCGCGACGGGTCAACTCCTCCCGGCGCGGCGCGTCGTAGCCGGACGGCACCTCGGCCGGCGGCGCGACGGGCTCGATCGGCGGCAGCGGCGCCACCGGGGTGAGTTCGTCGTACTCGGTGCCCCAGGTCGGGCGCTGCGGCTCGTCCCGGCGCGGTGCGAGCTCCGCACCCGGGCCGCCGAACTGCCCGGACTGCTCGTATCCGAGCGGGTCGAGCGGGTCGATGTCGGCCTCGGGACGCGGCTCGTCCGCGTATCCGAACGGTGACGCGAACTGCGAGGTGTCACCCGCGCGTACGGTGCCGTCGCCGAACTGCGGCGCGGCCGGGAAGGACCCGGTGTCCGTGCCGAACTGCGCCTGCTGTGCCTCGGCTCCGAGGTGGTCCTCGGCGGTGCCGAACATCGGCGCCGGCGGCGCGGCCGGGAAGGCGCCCGTGTCCTGGGCCGACGGCCCGACCGGGGCGAACGGGTTGTCCCGACCGGGCGTGGCCGGCGGCGGCGAACTCGGCGCGCGGTGCGCACCGGTGCTGTGTACGCCCGGCTCGCTCGCGAACGGGTTCACCGTGCCCGGGTACGGCGTGTCCTGCCCGGTCGAGGCGTCCTGGAAGGAGGGCGCCTCGAAGGACTGGGTGCTGCCGTAGGACGGCTCCTGCTGCACCGGCGCCTGGGCGGGCCGGTTGTCCGCGGCCGGCGTCGGCTGGGGCGGCTGGTTGACCGGCTGCACCGGCGTCTCGGCGCTGCGCTGCGGCAGTTCGCGCCGCCGGTTGCGCTCCTGGGCCCGGCTGCCGACCCGAGGACCGGGCAGGGCCGGCGCGGCGGGCGTGGCCGAGGGCAGTTCCTCGCTCCAGCCGGACACCGCGGCCGCGGTCTTGTCGCCGCCCTTGCTCCACCCGTCGCCGCCCCCGGGGCGGTCGCCCTGGATGAGCTCGATCGGGAGCATGACCAGCGCGGTGGTACCGCCACCCTCGCCCGGCCGGAGCTGGACGCGGATGCCGTGGCGGGTGGCCAGTCGGCCGACCACGAACAGACCCATGCGACGCGAGATGGACACGTCCACCACCGGCGGACGGGCCAGCCGCTGGTTGGCGTCGGCGAGGTCGTCGCCGGTGAGCCCGATGCCGTTGTCGTGGATCTCGATCAGCGCCCGGCCGTCGGGAAGGATGTGGCCGGTGACGCGGACCTTGGTGTGCGGGCTGGAGAACGTGGTGGAGTTCTCCAGCAACTCGGCGAGCAGGTGCACGAGGTCGTTGACCGCGCGGCCGGCGATGTCGGTGGTGGGCAGCGCGCCCAACTCGACCCGCTCGTACTGCTCCACCTCGGAGGCCGCGGCGCGCAGCACGTCGACCAGCGGAACCGGTCGGGTCCAGCGCCGGCCCGGCTCCTCGCCTGCGAGCACCAGGAGGTTCTCACCGTTGCGGCGCATGCGGGTGGCGAGGTGGTCGAGCTTGAACAGGTTGGCCAGCTGGTCCGGGTCCGCCTCGCGGTTCTCCAGGTCGGAGATGAGCGCGAGCTGACGCTGGATCAGGCTCTGGCTGCGGCGCGAGAGGTTGACGAACATCGAGTTGACGTTGCCACGCAGCAGGGCCTGTTCGGCGGCGAGTCGTACGGCCTCGGCGTGCACCGCGTCGAACGCGCGCGCCACCTGGCCGATCTCGTCCCGGGACAACACGCCGATCGGCTCGATGGCCAGGTCCACGTCGCCGGGGTCCGACTCGGAGAGTCGGCGCACCGTCTCGGGCAGCCGCTCCTCGGCGACCTCGAGCGCGGACCGACGCAGCGTGTTGAGCGAACGCACCAGCGAACGGGCCACGATCACACCGAGCAGGATGGTGATCAACAGCGCGCCGACGACGAGGATCGTGTTGACCAAGGCGTCGGTACGGGCCTGGTCGCGCAGGTCCTTCGCGGTGGCGGTCAGCTTCTTGCCCAGCTGGGCCTCGACCTGACCGAGCGCGCCGATCTTGTCCGTGGACAGCGTCCACCAGGTCTGCTGGTTGAACTCGCCGATGTTGTCCAGCTTGGCGTTGCCGCCGGGCTTGGGAGCGGACACCGCGGCGCCGACCATGCCCTTGAACTGCTGGAAGGCCTCTTCGACCAGGGTGATCTTGTCCCGGCTGACGCCCGACTTGTACAGCGCGCTCCAGTCGGCGGGGGCGACGCTGATGAACGCGCGGATCGCGTTCTGCTCGCCCTCGTTCAGTCGCGCGAGCGTCTCGCCCGCCTCCAGCGGGAGGTCGTTCGGCTTGAGCGCGTACGCGACGACCGCGGCGCGCTGCGAGGACGCGTACGCCTTTGCCTCGCCGAACGAACCCAGCGCGCGGGCGCCCTGGATCAGGTCGGCGTCACGGGTGACCTCGGGCGCCTCCTGGTTGATCTGCAGCAGCTGCAGGATCATCTTGTTGTAGGCGTCGATGGTGCTGCGGGTGCTGGTCTTGAAGGCGTCCTGACGGGTGCGGTTCAACTCCGTCAGCGAGTGGCCGATGTCCTTGAGCGTGGCACCGAGCACCGGCATCGAGTCGGTGTTCAGCTTCGCGGCGCTTGCGTTGTAGACGGTGACCTGGTCGTCGGTGGTCTTCTTGGCCTTGTTCACCTCGCCCGTCAGATCCGCCGACGGAGCCACGCTCGCCTGCGCGAGCAGGTCGCGTTCCTGCTCCAGCCACGCGGCCAGCGTCGACGCCTGGTCGATGATGGCCGATGCCTTTTGCACCGTGTCCATCTCTTGCGTCTTGTCGATCGACGACTGGATACGCAGGCCGCCGAGCAACGCGGCGACCACGACCGGGAGCAGGAGCAGCGCGGTGATCCGGGTACGGATGCGCCAGTTCCTGATCGAGAACAGCAACTTGAGCCGGGACGGTGCCGTCCCGGCGGGCCGGGCTGCCCCGGCGCCGGCTAGGGAGTCCCCGACGGAGTCGGGGGTCTCGTTGGCGTCCTGGGGTCCGCTGGCTTGCTGCGGGGCTCGCACCTCCGGCGTGGCGGGGCCGGCCGTGGCCGGGGCCCCTGCGGAGTCGTGCTGCTTCTTCCGACGTCCCTGCACTAGCGTCGCAACCTCTTGTGACCAGTCGTTAGACCCGCCGGTAAGGCGAGGCTCGTGTGCGCGTAAATCCCTGGATTCGCGTTCTTCCCAGGGCACCTCCGTCGCGCTCGCGCGACAAGGTGAAGGAACTCCGCTTGTTGGGAACCACCCCCGTGGTCGCAGGCATTTCAGCACAGCCACGGGGCCGCAACAAGATAGCGGGGTCCTGACAAACCGTGATTCAACCCGATCTCGGCGATTAAGCCGTTTCGAGAGGCATTCAGCCGGTATTAACGGACGATCAGGGGCAAAATGCCATACGTTTGTCGAGGTTCCGGGGAGGTGAAAATCACATATTGATGTGCCGGCTCGAACACCTGGTGTAAACCGTGGTGTGCGGTCGGTGAGCAGCAGCCGTGGGTGACCCGTGACCACCCCCGACGTAACCACGGGTAATCTTGGCGGGCAAGACTGCACAGGGTGCACGACATCGCACCCCGCGCGCATCTGTGGACGAGAACGAGCGAGAACAGCGAGAACCGGGAACCGTGGACACCATCAGCACGCACCGCCCCAGCACGGCCAACCCCAGGCGTACGCAGGTCGACGCGGTGCTACCGCGTCAGCGCACGACAGAGGCCGCCCGGTCGGTCATCGCCGAGGTGCGCACCGCGAACCCCCGGCGGACGAACCTGATGGACGTCCCGACCGACGCCGACGCCTCGGCCTGAGCCGCCGACGTCCCGGATCCACCGCCGGCCGCACGCCCCTCGCACCCTTCCCCCGTCACGCCCGTCACCTGCGCATCCGCCGCGGCGCGACGCCGACCCGGGTCGCGCCCGCGTAGCCTTGGGCACGTCTCGTTCGTGACTCTCCGGCAAGGGTGACCCCATCGTGCGCATCGCCAGGTTCTCCACCGACGATTCCGTCTCCTTCGGGGTGGTGACCGGCGACGCCGACCGACCCGAGTCACTGGTCGTACACGCCCTCGCGGGCCACCCCTTCGGCGAACTGCGGCCCACCGGCGCGCAACACGCGCTGTCCTCGGTGCGCCTGCTCGCGCCGGTGTTGCCCAGCAAGGTGGTGGCGATCGGCAAGAACTACGCCGCGCACGCCGCCGAGATGGGCAGTGCGCTCCCGGACGCGCCGATCACCTTCCTCAAGCCGTCCACGTCCGTGATCGGACACGGCGACGGCATCGCGTACCCGCAGATCTCCGACGAGGTGCACCACGAGGCCGAACTGGCCGTGGTGATCGGCCGGATGTGCCGCGACGTGCCCGCCGAGCGGGTGGCGGAGGTGATCTTCGGCTTCACCTGCGCCAACGACGTGACCGCGCGCGATCTGCAGCGCACCGAGGGCCAGTGGGGCCGGGCCAAGGGCATGGACACCTTCTGCCCGCTGGGCCCTTGGGTGGAGACCGACATCACGCTCGACCAGGTCACCGAGGGCGAGGGGTTGACCGTGGCGTGCACGGTCAACGGCGAGGTGCGCCAAGCCGGCAGCACCGGGCAGATGATCCGCACCGTCACCGAGTTGATCGTGCACGTCACCCAGGCGATGACGCTGCTGCCCGGCGACGTGCTGCTGACCGGCACGCCGGCGGGGGTCGGACCGCTGCACGTGGGCGACCGGGTCTCGGTCACCGTGGGTGGCGTCGGCACCCTCACGAACACCGTGGTCAAGCGCGGCTGAACGGGTCTTCCGCGCACGTCGTGGGCGGGCCGGCCGGACTTGTGGTGGTTCGAACGGGGGACCGGTAACCCGTTTTGGTCACGCGCGCCTCATCGGGTAAAGTTCTTCTCGTGCCGCCCCGCAAGGGAGCAGCGCGGAGCGAAGTCCTCGCAAAAACCCCCGGGTAAGGCGAAGGACCGAGCATTGGGGTATGGGGTAATTGGCAGCCCGACGGTTTCTGGTTCCGTTAGTCTAGGTTCGAGTCCTGGTACCCCAGCTGCATCGCCTTCGGGCGATGTCGCTGGTAAGAGTTGATGATTGCGATCTGGCCCCGTTGTGTAGTGGCCTAGCACGCCGCCCTCTCAAGGCGGTAGCGCGGGTTCGAATCCCGTCGGGGCTACCAGATCGTCACCGTGTCGCCTCGCAGGCGGCTCGGAGCAACACCGGCAATACGAGGCCCCGTTGTGTAGTGGCCTAGCACGCCGCCCTCTCAAGGCGGTAGCGCGGGTTCGAATCCCGTCGGGGCTACCTCGAAGAAGAAGACCTCTCGCACTCGCGGGAGGTCTTCTTTGTTTCCCGGGCACGGTGTGCCGACGCGGCGCCGATGTGGGTGCCGACGCGGAGGGTCGGGGGCGCGCCCCGCGCGGGCCGCGTCGGCGATCGCCCCGGCGGCGCCGGCCCGGACGCTCGGCGGCGTCCGCGGTCGACGGGGGTCAGACCTCCACCTGGGCCCGGCGCAGTGCGTCGGACAACTTGGCGGCGGCCTCCATCACGGCCTGCGCGTGCAGCCGCCCGGGGTGCCGGGTCAGCCGCTCGATCGGGCCGGAGACGGACACCGCGGCCACCACGCGGTTGCTGGGGCCGCGCACGGCGGCGGAAACGGACGCGACGCCCGGCTCACGTTCGCCGATGCTCTGCGCCCAGCCGCGGCGCCGCACGCCGGAGAGCGTGGTGGCGGTGAACCGCGCGCCCTGCAGACCCCGGTGCAGCCGCTCCGGCTCCTCCCAGGCGAGCAGGCACTGCGCGGCCGAACCGGCCTTCATCGGCAGCGTGCTGCCGACGGGGACGGTGTCGCGCAGGCCGGAGAGCCGCTCGGCCGCGGCCACGCACACGCGCATGTCGCCCTGGCGCCGGTAGAGCTGCGCGCTCTCGCCGGTGATGTCGCGCATGTGCGCGAGCACCGGGTGCGCGGCGGCGAGCAGCCGGTCCTCGCCGGCCGCGGCGGCCAGCTCGGCCAGCCGCGGGCCGAGCACGAAGCGACCCTGCATGTCGCGGGCGACCAGACGGTGGTGCTCCAGGGCGACCGCGAGTCGATGCGCCGTGGGCCGGGCAAGACCGGTTATGGCGACGAGTCCCGCGAGCGTGGCGGGACCGGCTTCGAGCGCGGCCAGCACGACAGCGGCCTTGTCGAGAACGCCGACTCCGCTAGAATTGTCCATGCCTTGATATTGCCGTCTCGGATTACGAGACGCAAGTCCACCCTCGGGCCCGGTGCCGGCACAGTGGCGCAACGCGCCGAGCCGACCACCGGAGAACAGCCGGGAAGCGTCGGGACGTGGGCACGCGTCAGGGCGTCGATCGCGGATACGGAATCAGCCGCACCCGCGCGACACGAGGGACACACAGCGCCGGCAATGGCGCCGGCCGGAGGGACAGCGATGGGACGGACACTCGCGGAGAAGGTCTGGGACGCACACGTGGTGCGTCGCGCGGAGGGCGAGCCGGACCTGCTCTACATCGACCTGCACCTGCTGCACGAGGTGACCAGTCCGCAGGCGTTCGACGGTCTGCGTCAGGCCGGCCGCCCGGTCCGGCGCACCGATCTCACGATCGCGACCGAGGACCACAACACGCCGACGCTCGACGTCGACAAACCCATCGCGGACCCGGTCTCGCGCGCCCAGATCGAGACGCTGCGCAAGAACGCCGCCGAGTTCGGGGTCCGGATCCACTCGCTGGGCGACGTGGAACAGGGCATCGTGCACGTGGTCGGCCCGCAGCTCGGGCTGACCCAGCCGGGCACGACCGTGGTCTGCGGGGACAGCCACACCGCGACCCACGGCGCGTTCGGCGCACTGGCGTTCGGCATCGGCACCAGCCAGGTCGAGCACGTGCTGGCCACCCAGACACTGCCGATGGCGCCGTTCAAGACGATGGCGGTGACCGTCGAGGGCGCGCTGCCCGAGGGGGTCGGTGCCAAGGACCTGATCCTCGCGGTGATCGCGCGGATCGGCACCGGCGGCGGTCAGGGCTATGTCATCGAGTATCGCGGTCAGGCGATCCGCGACCTCTCGATGGAGGGCCGGATGACCGTGTGCAACATGTCGATCGAGGCCGGCGCCCGGGCGGGCATGATCGCCCCGGACGAGACCACGTTCGCGTACCTGGACGGCCGCCCGCACGCGCCGCAGGGCGCCGACTGGGACACCGCCGTCGCGTACTGGCGGAGCCTGGTCACCGATGAGGACGCGGTGTTCGACAAGGAAGTGGTGATCGACGCGGCCGAACTCTCGCCGTTCGTCACCTGGGGGACCAATCCCGGCCAGGGCGCGCCGCTGGCCGAGTCGGTGCCGGACCCGGTCGCGATCGTGGACCCGGTCGAGCGTGCGGCGGCCGAGAAGGCCATCGCGTACATGGGTCTGACGGCGGGCCAGAAACTGCGCGACATCGCGGTGGACACGGTCTTCGTCGGCTCGTGCACCAACGGCCGGATCGAGGACCTGCGCGAGGTGGCCGACATCGTCAAGGGCCGCAAGGTCGCCGACGGTGTGCGGATGCTGGTCGTTCCGGGTTCGGTGCGGGTCTCGCTCCAGGCCGTTTCCGAGGGCCTGGACAAGGTGTTCACCGAGTTCGGCGCCGAGTGGCGCTATGCGGGCTGCTCGATGTGCCTGGGCATGAACCCCGACCAACTCGCCCCCGGCGAGCGCAGCGCGTCCACGTCCAACCGCAACTTCGAGGGACGGCAGGGCAAGGGCGGCCGTACCCACCTGGTCTCGCCGCAGGTCGCCGCCGCGACCGCCGTGCTGGGCCACTTGGCCGCCCCCGCCGACCTGAGCACCGCAGGAGTCTGAGCCATGGAAGCCTTCACCACCCACACCGGAACGGCCGTCCCGCTGCGCGAGAGCAACGTGGACACCGACCAGATCATCCCCGCGCACTGGCTCAAGAAGGTCACCCGCGACGGTTTCGAGGACGGTCTGTTCGAAGCCTGGCGCAAGAACCCGGAGTTCGTGCTGAACCGGCCCGAGCGCGCCGGCGCCACGGTCCTGGTGGCCGGTCCCGACTTCGGCACCGGGTCCTCCCGGGAGCACGCCGTATGGGCGCTGCAGAACTACGGGTTCAAGGCGGTGATCTCGGCGCGCTTCGCGGACATCTTCCGCGGCAACTCGCAAAAGGGCGGGCTGCTGACCGTGGTGCTGCCGCAGGAGACCGTCGAACGCCTGTGGGCGCTGACCGAGGCGGACCCGACCGCCGAGATCACCGTCGATCTGGTGGGTCGTCAGGTGCGCGCGGGCGAGATCGTCGCCGACTTCGAGATCGACGACTACACCCGCTGGCGCCTCCTCGAGGGGCTGGACGACATCGGTCTGACCCTGCGTCACGAAGAGGACATCACCTCGTTCGAGGCGAACCGACCGAGTTGGCTGCCGCGCACCCAGCCGGTAGGTTGATCACGAACTCCCTTGCAAAATAGGCCGATCGGCCGAAAATGAACGGCGGGACGCGGTTGCGTCCCGCCGTTCGCGTGTTCGGGATTCGCCCCAATGGCCGCCCCGTTGTGCCCATAGCCGGATGAGCTGTCACAATTGCGGTGTGGAGCACCAAGGCCGACACGTGAACGAGTTCGAAGAAGTGGAACTCTTCGCCGAACTGGCCACCCGGTTGAAGGTCGCCCACGCCCGGGTGCGTAGGCTCCGACTACCGAACGAGGCGAAAGTGGCGCTAATCCGCCGCTTGTTGGTCATCACCGACGCGGCAAAGCATGATTTGGCGGACGCCGACCGGCGACTGACCAAGTTGATGGACGAGTTGGACGCGGGGCCCGCGAGTTCGCGGGACACCGCCGAAGCCTGAATCCGTTGCGACACAAGGGTGATTCGCCCGTTCGGTAATTGCTTCGGCACTTTTGGATGCTTAGCGTGCCCAATGCCGGCTGAACTGTCCCGGCATCGGTTTCCGAAGGGGAAGACGTGAACAAGGCGCAGCTCGTCGAGGCGGTCGCTGACCGACTGGGTGGCCGCAAGGCCGCCGCAGAGGCAGTCGATGCCGTCCTCGACACCATCGTTCGTGCGGTGACGGCGGGAGACCGGGTGTCCATCACGGGCTTCGGCTCGTTCGAGAAGGTGGACCGTCCGGCTCGATACGCCCGCAACCCGCAGACCGGTGAGCGGGTGCGCGTCAAGAAGACCTCGGTGCCGCGCTTCCGCGCGGGCCAGGGCTTCAAGGACTACACCAGCGGGACGAAGAAGCTTCCGAAGCCCAACGTGAAGAGCGCGGCTGCCAAGAGCAGCCCCACTCCGCGCGTGGTCGCGACGGACGCCGCGGCGCCCGCCGCGAAGGCGACCACTCGCAAGACCACCGCGACGACCAAGGCGTCGGCGAAGCCGGCGACCTCGCGCGCCGCCGCGGTCAAGACCCCGGCCGCCACCACGCGCAAGACCGCGGCCAAGACCCCGGCGACCGCGAAGCCCGCCGCCAAGAAGGCGACCAAGGCGCCCGCGACCAAGGCGGCGACCAAGCCGGCCGCGGCGAAGAAGGTCACCGCCAAGGCCGCGACCACCACCAAGGCCACCACCACCAAGGCCGTCAAGAGCACCCCGGCCGCGGCCAAGGCTCCGACGACCAAGGCGAAGGCGACCAAGGCCGCGCCGAAGGCCGCGACCGCCAAGCCGGCCGCGGCCAAGCCCGCCGCCGCCAAGGCGCCCGCGGCCAAGAAGACCGCGACCAAGCGCGCGGCCAAGAAGGCCTGACGCGACGGACTTCGTGAGCCGGCGGTAGATGTACGACGGCGACGGGCCGGAACCCCCCGGGGTTTCGGCCCGTCGCCGTATGTTCGATCGTGGTCCGGTCCGTCGGCGCGGGTCGCGGGCGGTGCGGCCGGCGAGGTCAGCGCGGCGGATCCGGCAGCGTGTACAGCGTCACCAGCACCACCCGCCCGCCGGCCGGGTCCAGGGTCATCCGAACCCGCTGGCCGGGGCGCAGGAAACGCATCCCGCCGGCGTCGAACGCCGCCGCGTCGAAGGGCACGGGAGAGCCGTCGTCGAGCAGCACGACGCCCTCACGCGAGTCGGTCTCGAAGGTGTACACGGTGCCCTGCATACCCCCATTGTCACCGCCGTCCGACCCGCCGCGGAACCGACGCGGCGTCAGGAGGCGGCGGCACGCGGCGAAAACGGCACGGACGGGAGCACCGCGGCGGTGGCCGCGCCGACCCCGAGCCCGATCGCGGCCCGCAGATCCTCGCCGGTGTCCACGTCCCGGCGCACCGAATCCACGTCGTAGGGCGTGAGTTCGACCGCACCCGAGGCCAGGTGACGGGCCCGCGAGGGGCCGCCGAAGCCCGGCGCCAACGCCACCCCGGGCGCGGCCGCGAGCAACGTGGTGCCCACCCCCGCCGCGTCTGCCAGGAACGCCCGCCGCACACCCGTCGCGGCGGCCAGCACCCGATCCAACTCCTCGGCCCGCAACGCCGGGAGGTCGGCGGACAGTGCCGCGACGCCGGTGCACGGTCGGGCCGCGCCGGCGATCCGGGCCCCGTGTGCGAGCGCGGCGTTCAGCCCGCCGCCGACATCGGCCACGACGTCGGCACCCAGCCCCCGGATCGCCGCGGCGACCCGGTCGTCGTCGGTGACCACGAGCACCCCGTGCACCCGGTCGCAGGTCAGCGCGGTGCGGACGGTGTCGAGCGCGAAGGCGAGGGCGAGTTCGGGGCGATGGCCGGGACCGATCGCGCCGGCGAGGCGGCTCTTGGCGATCGACAGCGGCTTCACCGGCACCACGAGCCGCCATCGGGGCGGGGCGGAGCGGACGTGGTCGCCGGGGCCCGCGGCGCGGCGCGGGGCGGTGGAATCCGTGGCGGGGGACATCGGCAAGATCCTCGCATCCGTACCGTAAGCCCATATCCTCATCGGTCGACGAGGACGTTTCTCGACAATGCGGAAGGCCCAGGGGAAACTATGGGGTCCGCCGTACAGCATCGATGTTCCGCCAGCATCGATGTTCCACGCCGCACGCGGGGAACGTCGATGGTGTGAGGAGCGACACGGCCGCGGAACATCGCGGTGTGCGTCCGCGCCGACACACTTACGAATTTGAACCACATGAACGGGAGGAACGCCGGTGGCCCGCCGAAGGATCGGTTTCTGGTACCGCCTGGCGGTCGTGGTGGTCAAGCCCCTGCTGTTGCTGTTCACCAAACGCGACTGGCGGGGCACCGAGAACATCCCGACGTCGGGCGGGTTCGTCACGGCGGTGAACCACATCTCCTATGTCGACCCGCTGACCTACGCGCATTTCCAGTACGACACCGGCCGAGTGCCGCGCTTCCTGGCCAAATCCGGCCTGTTCAAGATCCCGTTCGTCGGGCGGGTGCTGGCCGGCGCCGGGCAGATCCCGGTGTACCGGGACTCCGCCGACGCCGCGCTCGCGTTCCGCGCGGCCGTGGAGGCGGTCGAGAAGGGCGAGTGCGTCGCGGTCTACCCGGAGGGCACGATCACCCGGGACAAGACGTTGTGGCCGATGCTCGGCAAGACCGGTGCGGCCCGGATCGCGCTGACCACCGGCGCGCCGGTGATCCCGGTCGCGCAGTGGGGCGCGCACGAGTTGTTGCCGCCGTACACGAAACGACCCCGCTTGTTGCCGCGCAAGACGATGCACGTGCTGGCCGGCCCGCCGGTCGACCTGGACGAGTTCCGGGGGCGCGAGTTGACCGCCGACGTACTGCGCGGCGCGACCGACCGGATCATGGAGTCGATCACCGAGCTGCTGGTCAAGCTGCGGGACGAACCGGCCCCGCCGAACGCCGGTGTGCGCCGGGGACCGGGCCGCAAGGGTGCGGTCGAGGGCGCCGAGGGCGCCGAGGGAGTCGAGGTCGAGCCGACGGACGCCAAGCCGACGGACGC
The DNA here is from genome assembly GCF_042754105.1 of Embleya sp. NPDC059237. Taxonomy (NCBI): domain Bacteria; kingdom Bacillati; phylum Actinomycetota; class Actinomycetes; order Kitasatosporales; family Streptomycetaceae; genus Embleya; species Embleya sp. NPDC059237. The sequence continues at coordinate 380,523 of NZ_JBHZAE010000001.1, forward strand.
CAAGCCGACGGACGCCAAGCCGACGGACGCCAAGCCGACGGACACCGAGACCGACGGCACCGCCGGCACCGCGGGCGGTCGCGCATGACGCGCTGCGCGGTATTCGGCATGGGGTCCTGGGGGACCGCCTTCTCGATCGTGCTCGCCGAGGCGGGGTGCGACGTGGTGATGTGGGGGCGGCGCCCGGAGCAGGCCGATGCGATCAATACGCGGCACGAGAACGAGGAATACCTCCCCGGTATCGCGCTGCCGGTCGGCATCGAGGCCACCACCGATCCCGCCAAGGCCGCCGAGGGCGCGGAGTTCGTGGTGTTGGCGGTGCCGTCGCAGACCCTGCGCGGCAACCTCACCGCGTGGGCGCCGTTGTTGTCCGACGACGCGATCCTGGTCAGCCTGATGAAGGGCGTCGAACTGGGCACCGCGAACCGGATGAGCGAGGTGATCCGCGAGGTCGCGGGTGTGCCCGAGGGTCGGATCGCGGTGGTCAGCGGCCCCAACCTGGCGATGGAGATCGCCCAGCGCCAGCCCGCCGCGAGTGTGGTCGCGTGCACCGACGAAGACGTCGCCCGGCGACTTCAGGAGGCGTGCCACACGTCCTACTTCCGCCCGTACACCAACACCGACGTGGTCGGCTGCGAACTCGGCGGCGCGGTCAAGAACGTGATCGCGCTCGCCGTCGGGATGGCCGACGGCATGGGCATGGGCGACAACACCAAGGCGACGCTGATCACCCGCGGTCTGGCCGAGACCGCCCGCCTGGGTGCGGCGATGGGCGCGGACGCGCACACCTTCGCGGGCCTGGCCGGTCTCGGCGACCTGGTGGCGACCTGTACCTCGCCGCTGTCGCGCAACCGCACCTTCGGCGAGAAGATCGGCCGCGGCACGCCGATCGAGGAGGCGGTCCGGGACAGCCGGCAGATCGCCGAGGGCTTCAAGTCCTGTGAATCGGTACAGATGTTGGCCCGTCGGTACGGCGTCGAGATGCCGATCACCGACGTGGTCGTGTCGATCATGCACGGCGGCAAGCCCCCGACGGTCGGCATGGCCCTGCTCTCCCGCTCCGCCAAGCCGGAACGCTACGAGTCGTGACCGGCGGCGTCGACCGGGTCGGGGCACCTTCGTCGCGGTCCGGTCGGCGTCGTCACGGCGGGCCGTCCCTGCGCTCGAACGCGCGCCGGGATAGGGTTGTTCGACCATGAACGACCTTTCGGGCACCCCCCACTTCTCCTCGCGCCCCCGCGTCGCGGTCGTCTTCGGCGGCCGCAGCTCCGAGCACGCGATCTCCTGCGTCACCGCAGGGAGTGTGCTGGCCGCGATCGACCGCTCCAAGTACGACGTGTTGCCGATCGGGATCGGTACCGACGGGCGCTGGATGCTCGTCGGGGACGATCCGACCCGGCTGGCGATCCGGGGCGACCGGTTGCCCGAGGTCACCGACGTCGCGGAGTCCAACGCGACGCTGGTCCTGGCCGCCGACCCCACGGCGCGCGAGATCACCGTGCTCGAACCCGGCATGCTGCCCAAGCTGCTGGGCGAGATCGACGTGGTCTTCCCGCTCCTGCACGGCCCCTACGGCGAGGACGGCACGTTCCAGGGCTTCCTGGAAATGGCCCAGGTGCCCTATGTCGGGTCGGGTGTGCTGGCCAGCGCGGCGAGCATGGACAAGGAATACATGAAGGCCCTGTTCGCCGGCTTCGGCCTGCCCTCGGGCCCGTATGCCACGGTCCGCCCCCGGGAATGGGAGCGCGACCCGGCCGCCGTGCGCGAGGCGGTGTCCTCGCTGGGCTTCCCGGTGTTCGTCAAGCCCGCCCGGGCCGGCTCCAGCATGGGCATCACCAAGGTGCACCGGATCGAGGACCTGGACGCGGCGATCGAGGAAGCCCGCCGGCACGACCCCAAGGTGGTCGTCGAGGGCATGCTGACGGGCCGTGAGATCGAGTGCGGCGTACTGGAGTTCGAGGACGGACCGCGGGCGAGTCTGCCCGCCGAGATCCGGGTCGGTGGCGACCACGAGTTCTACGACTTCGCCGCCAAGTATCTGCCCGACAACGGCACCGAACTGGACGTGCCGGCGGCGCTGACCAAGGAACAGACCGCCGAGGTGCAGCGACTCGCGATCGCCGCCTTCGAGGCGCTGTCCTGCGAGGGCCTGGCCCGGGTGGACTTCTTCCTGCTGGAGAACGGGCAGTTCGTGATCAACGAGGTGAACACGATGCCGGGCTTCACGCCGGTGTCGATGTACCCGAGCATGTGGCGGGCCACCGGCGTGGACTACCCCGAACTGGTCGACCGGCTGATCTCGGCGGCACTGCGCCGCCCGAACTCGCTGCTGCGCTAGGACCCGAGACGTGAGTGGCGGCCGACGCTTCGGTCGCCGCTCACTGCTCCGACAGGTCCAGCGTGGCCGGCACCGCGCGGCTGACCGCGTCCGCGACGTCGACCAGCGGCGCGGCCGGCTCGGCGAACTTCTTCGGCACCGACACCTCGACGTTGGCCCGACGGTAGACGGTGGTGAAGCGCACTCCGCCGGCGTAGTTCGAGAACGCCCACGTCACCCCGTTCACCTCGACCGAGTCGGCGGGCTCCGAGTTCACCTTGGTCGGGTCGCTCACCCGCATCGACGCGGGCAACCCCACCCCGCAGCGCAGCACGATCGCCGGATCACCCCACGCGGCGACCAGCGGGGACTTCGGCGAGACCTTGCGCGGCCCGGCGTTCATCACCTTGCTCGGCAGCGCGTCGTGCAGGGCCCGGCACGCCTCGGTCGCCGCCCCCGGCGCCGGCGTCGGCGCGGTCACCTCGATCCGCCCCGACCCGTCGCCGCATCCCGTCGCGGTCAGCGCGAGGACCGGAAACAGGCACGCCAGAGCACGGGGAGAGAGCACGCCCTCGATCCTAGGCCCTGTCCGGCGGATCTCGGCGGGTCCGCCGGACAGGGCCGCCCGACAGGGCCCGGGCGCGTCGGGTGCGGCACTCCTTCGTCGGGGTCAGCCCAGATTGACCACCGGACACGTCAGGGTGCGGGTGATGCCGTCGATGCGCTGCACCTCGGCGACCACCAGGCGGCCCAACTGGTCCACGTCGGTGGCCTCGGCCCGCACGATCACGTCGTAGGGGCCCGTGACGTCGTCCGCCCGGGTCACCCCCGGCAGTGCGGCGACGGCTCTGGCCACCGACGCCGAACGGCCGACCTCGGTCTGGATCAGGATGTATGCCTGTACCACCACGGCCTCCCGGCGCGCAGGATGATGGGATCTTGACGGGATCCCCGCTGCTGCGACCATTGTCGGCCCGGCGGGGCTCGGCGACCACAGCGGTAGCCGATGCATCACAGGTGCCGGATCCCGAACCGGCATCTCGAACAGGCATCCCGAAGACACACCCGGAACAAACATCGTCGACGAGGCGGATCAGGGCTGATGGGCATGGCAGGAGAGCGGCGATGAGCGGGACGCTGGGCGATCTCGGCGAGTTCGGCCTGATCGGGGCGCTGGTCGCGCGCGTGCCGACGGGGCCGCACGTGTCCCTGGGGCCGGGCGACGACGCCGCCGTGGTCGCCGCCGCCGACGGTCGGGTGGTGGCCACCATGGACCTGCTCGTCGAGGGTCGGCACTTTCGGCGCGACTGGTCGACCGCGTACGACGTGGGCCGCAAGGCCGCCGCGCAGAATCTGGCGGACGTCGCGGCGATGGGCGCGGTGCCGACCGCGCTGCTGATCGGGCTGTGCGGGCCGCCCGACCTGCCCACCGGGTGGGCGCTGGAGCTGTACGACGGCCTGCGCGACGAGTGTGCGGTGGTCGGGGCGGGTGTGGCGGGGGGCGACGTGGTCGGCGGCGACACGGTCACGGTCGCGGTGACCGCACTCGGCGACCTCCAGGGGCGCGCCCCGGTCGTGCGCTCGGGGGCCCGACCGGGCGACGTGGTCGCGGTCGCCGGCTGGCTGGGCTGGTCGGCGGCGGGGCTGGCGATCCTGGGCCACGGGCTCCGCGCGCCGCGCGCGTTCGTGGAGGCGCACCGCCGGCCCGAGCCGCCCTACGACGCCGGGCCCGGGGCGGCGGTCCTGGGCGCGACCTCGATGATCGACGTCAGCGACGGTCTGCTCGCCGACCTGGGCCACGTCTCGCGCGCGTCCGGGGTGCGGATCGACGTGTTGTCCGACCGGCTGGACGTACCGGCGCAGATGCGCGACGTGGCGCGTGCGCTCGGCGCCGATCCGCTCAACTGGGTACTCACCGGCGGTGAGGACCACGCGCTCGCGGCGACCTTCCCGGCGGGCACCGCGCTGCCGGCGCGCTGGCGGGTGATCGGACGGGTGCACACGGGCACGGGGGTCACCGTGGACGGGCGCGACCCCGACGTCGCCGGCGGGTGGGATCACTTCGACCGCGGCTGAGGGGCGTGGGTCGAAGATCGGTCGGGGCCGTCGGGGGCGGGAAAGTGGGCCGGAAACGGGCGCGGATAGGCTGCACGGCATGGTGCAGACTCCTCCGCGTGTGCTGACGGTGGCCGGCTCCGACTCCGGCGGCGGCGCCGGGATCCAGGCCGACCTGAAGACGATGCTGGCCCACGGCGTGCACGGGATGAGCGTGATCGCCGCGGTGACCGCGCAGAACTCGCTCGGCGTCCAGGGCTACTGGGAGCTGCCGGCCGAGGCGGTGCGGGCCCAGTTCCGCAGTGTGGTGGACGACATCGGCGTGCAGGCGATCAAGACCGGGATGCTCGCGTCGCCGAACCTGGTGGCGGTGGTCGCCGAATTGCTGGGCGACGTACGGGTGCCGGTGGTGGTCGACCCGGTGGCCTCGTCCAAGCACGGCGACACGCTGCTCGCCAACGACGCGCTGGAGACCCTGCGCACCCGGCTGCTGCCGGTGTCCACGCTGGTCACCCCCAACCTGTACGAGGTCGAGCTGCTCACCGGCCACAAGGTGCGCGAGCGTGCCGACATGCGCGGCGCGGCCGAGGCGATGCTCGGCTTCGGCCCGAGCTGGGTCCTGGTCAAGGGCGGCCACCTGGAAGGCGAGGCCGCGGACCTGCTCTTCGACGGCACCGACGAGCGGTGGTTCACCAGCCCGCGCTACGACAACCGGCACACCCACGGCACCGGCTGCACGCTGGCCAGTGCGATCGCCTCGCGGCTCGCGCTCGGCGACACCGTGCCGGACGCGGTGGCCGCGGCGAAGGAGTACGTCACCGGCGCGATCCGGGCCGGCTTCCCGCTCGGCGAGGGCATCGGTCCGGTGGACCACGCCTGGCGGTGGCGCGACCGGTTCTGAGCGACGCACGGGCCCGGGGGGTACGGCCGATCCCCGGTCCCGTAGCGACCCGCCCCGGACATGCCGAAGGGCCGGTCCACCCAGAGGTGAACCGGCCCTTCGAGAAGTCGAGCAGTCGCGCGACTAGCGGGAAACCTTGCCCGCCTTGATGCACGAGGTGCAGACGTTGAGGCGCTTCGGCGTGGCACCGACCTTCGCACGCACCGTCTGGATGTTGGGGTTCCAGCGACGGGGCGTCCGGCGGTGAGAGTGCGAAATGCTGTTGCCGAAGCCCGGCCCCTTGCCGCAGACGTCGCAGTTGGCAGCCACGGGAACACTCCAAAGACGAATGGGAATTGCGTACGAACGCGTGCCGGCGAATGCCGGACAACCGCAGAAGAGTAACCGACGGACCAGGCGATGCGCGAACCCGGGATGATCCGGGCATGGGCAATCGGTCGATCTCGCCATGCTTCCCGCCAAGCCTAACCCATCCGGGTCGGCCGCTTCACCGCTCCCCGTCTCGATAGCCTGCCGGCGAACGGGACGCGCACAATCGGATTCGTACAGGAGGTGGGCGTGCAGGGCCTGCTGGGAGAGCTGGACGGTCCGGCGGTACGCCGCTGGGGTCGCGTCGCACTGGAGTTGCTGGGCCGGGCGCGCGAGGAGATCGACGCGCTCAACGTGTATCCCGTGCCCGACGGCGACACCGGCACGAACCTGTTCCTGACCCTGGAATCGGGAACCGCCGAGGTCGACGCGCTGTTCGGCGCCGACCTGCCCGAACCCGATCTGCCGACCGCCTTCCGGGCGCTCGCGCACGGCGCGCTGATGGGCGCGCGCGGCAACTCCGGGGTGATCCTCAGCCAACTCCTGCGCGGCATGGCCGAGCGGTTCGAGGCCGAGCAGACCGCGGCGCGCGCGAGCGGCCGGGAGGTGCCCGCCGGGCTCGCCCTCGCGCACGCGCTGCGCACCGCCGCCGACGCCGCGTACGCGGCGGTGGCCCGGCCGGTCGAGGGGACCATGCTCACCGTGGCCCGGGCCGCGGCCGATGCCGCCGCCGGGGCGGGCGAGGAGATCCGACCGGTGGTGCGCGCCGCCGCGACCGCCGCCCGCGGCGCGCTGGCGCGTACCCCCGAGCAGTTGGACGTGCTGCGCCGGGCGGGTGTGGTGGACGCCGGTGGGCGCGGGCTGACCGTGCTGCTCGACGCGCTGCTCGCGGTGGTCACCGGCGAGCGCTCGGCGTACCGGATCCACCCGCACCAGGTGCACACGCCCGTCCCGGTCCCGTACGCCGACCCCGTCGGATCCGAGGAGGACGCCGGCGGTGGGCCCGGGTTCGAGGTGATCTACCTGCTCGACGCGCCCGACGACGCGCTGCCGGCGCTGCGCGAGCGGCTGGGCGCGCTCGGCGACTCGCTCGTGGTGGTCGGCGGCGAGGGGTTGTGGAACGTGCACGTGCACGTGGACGACGCGGGCGCCGCCGTCGAGGCGGGCATCGCCGCGGGCCGCCCGCACCGGATCCGGATCACCCACCTGGAGCGGGTGCTCGTCGGCACCGCGGCCCCCGAACCCGCGCCGACGCGCGGGATCGTCGCGGTCGCCCACGGCGACGGCCTGGCCACGCTGTTCGCGGAGAACGGCGCGCACGTCGTGCAGGCCGGGCCCGGCCGGGGGCCGTCCACGAGCGTGCTGGTGGACGCGATCCGGCGGACCGAGGCGCGCGAGGTGGTGCTGCTGCCCAACGACGCCGACTGCCACGCGGTGGCCGGGGTGGCCGCCCAGCAGGCCCAGGCGGCGGGGGTGCGGGTCCAGGTGATCCCGACAAAGGCGGCCGTCCAGGGCCTGGCCGCGCTCGCCGTGCACGAGCCGGGTCGGCGCTTCGACCAGGACATCGTCGGGATGACCTCGGCCGCCGGCGCGACCCGCTACGGCGCGCTCACCGTCGCCGTCCGCGAGTCGTGGACCATGGCCGGCGTGTGCCAGGCGGGCGACGTGCTCGGCGTGATCGAGGGCGACATCGCGGTGATCGGCCAGGACCAGCGCGAGACCGGCACCGTGGTGGTGGACCGGATGCTCGCGGGCGGCGGCGAACTGGTCACCCTGGTCACCGGCAGCGCCTGCCCGCCGGGCCTGGCCGCCGCGATCGAGCGCCACCTGCGGGCCACTCGGCTCGGCGTGGACGTGATGGTCTACGAGGGCGGCCAGGAGGTGTATCCGCTGCTGATCGGGGTCGAGTAGGCGCCGACCCGGCGGTTGGAACATGTCGATGACACCACCGCCCAGTACCGTTGGGCGGCATGTCGCGCCTTGACGAACCGCTGAAGAAACTCGTCGGCGACCGCACGGCGACGGTGCTGGCCAAATCCCTCAAGCTGGACACCGTCGGAGATCTGCTGCGCCACTACCCCCGGCGCTACGCGGAGCGCGGGCGCCTGACCGACCTCTCGCGCCTGGAGCCCGAGGAGCACGTCACCGTGATGGCGGAGATCGCCAAGGTGACCAAGCGCCAGTTCCGCAACCGGCGCGGCAATCTGCTCGAGGTCGAGGTCACCGACGGGCGCGGCAAACTCACCCTGGTCTTCTTCAACCAGGCCTGGCGCGAGGAGGAACTGCGGCCCGGCCGGCGCGGGTTGTTCGCGGGGAAGGTGGGCCGGTTCAACAACGTGATCCAGCTCAGCCAGCCCGACTACCAGCTGGTCGGCGAGGACGACGAGGACGGCGTGGCGAACCTGTTCGCCGGTGCGCTGATCCCGGTCTACCCGGCGGCGGCGAGCATGCCGTCCTGGAAGATCGCCCAGTGCGTCGGCATGGCGCTGGACACGCTCGGCGAGATCGGCGACCCGCTGCCCGCCGAGATGCGCACCCGGCGCGGCATGCCGGGCCTGGCCGAGGCCCTGGTCCAGGTGCACCGCCCCACCTCCTGGGAGGACGTCGCCGCGGCCAAGGACCGGCTCAAGTGGGACGAGGCGTTCGTCCTGCAGATCGCCCTGGCCCGCCGCCGCCGCGACGCCCGCGCCCAGTCCGCGGTGGCCCGCCCCCGCCGCCCCGACGGCATCCTCGACGCCTTCGACGCCCGCCTGCCGTTCGAACTCACCGACGGCCAGAAGGACGTCTGCGCCGAGATCGAGGCCGACCTGGCCGGCGAACACCCCATGCACCGCCTCCTCCAGGGCGAGGTGGGGGCCGGGAAGACGCTCGTCGCACTGCGCGGGATGCTCACCGTGGTGGACGCCGGGGGGCAGACGGCGTTGTTGGCGCCCACCGAGGTGCTGGCCCAGCAGCACTACCGGTCGATCGTGGAGATGCTCGGACCGCTCGCCGAGGGGGCCGGGATGCTGGGCGGATCCGAGGTCGGGACCAAGGTGACCCTGCTCACCGGGTCGATGGGGGTGGCCGCGCGCCGGGCCGCGCTGCTCGATCTGGTCACCGGGGAGGCCGGGATCGCGATCGGCACGCACGCGTTGATCGAGGACAAGGTCGAGTTCCACGACCTGGGCCTGGTGGTGGTCGACGAACAGCACCGCTTCGGCGTCGAGCAGCGCGACGCGCTGCGCGGCAAGGGCAAACGGCCGCCGCACCTGCTGGTGATGACCGCGACGCCGATCCCGCGCACCGTGGCGATGACCGTGTTCGGCGACCTGGAGACCTCGATCCTGGCCCAACTCCCCTCCGGACGCTCGCCGATCGCCACCCACGTGGTCCCGGCGAAGGAGAAGCCGCACTTCCTCGACCGCGCCTGGGAGCGGGTGCGCGAGGAGGTGGGCAAGGGCCATCAGGCGTACGTGGTCTGCCCGCGGATCGGCGACGAGGAGGACGACCCGAAGGCGAAGAGGAAGGCGGGGGCGAAGGCCGGGCGCAAGGGCACCCGCAAGCGGGACGAGGACCTGCCCGCCGAGGCGTACCTGGACGACCCCGAGGACATCGGCGCCGACGCCGACGGCGGGGCCGAGGAGCGCCGGCCGCCGCTGGCCGTACTCGACATCGCGGCCGCGCTCGGCGAGGGCCCGCTGGCCGGCCTGCGGATCGCCGTGCTGCACGGCCGGATGGCGCCCGAGGACAAGGACGACGTGATGCGCCGGTTCACCGCCGGCGAGGTGGACGTGCTGGTCGCGACCACGGTGATCGAGGTCGGCGTCAACGTGCCCAACGCGACCGCGATGGTGATCATGGACGCCGACCGGTTCGGCGTCTCCCAACTGCACCAGCTGCGCGGCCGGGTCGGCCGGGGCAGCGCCCCCGGACTCACCCTCCTGGTCAGCGAGATGCCCGGCGGCACCTCGGCGCGCGAACGCCTGGACGCGGTGGCGGCCACCCTGGACGGCTTCGAGCTGTCCCGGATCGACCTCGAACAACGCCGCGAGGGCGACGTGCTCGGCGACGCGCAGTCCGGCTCCCGCTCCTCGCTGCGCATGCTGGAGGTGGTCCGGGACGAGGAGCTGATCGTGGCCGCCCGCGAGGAGGCGAGCTCGATCGTGACGACCGACCCCGACCTGACCGAGCACCCCGACCTGCGCAGCGCGCTGGCCAGCATCCTCGACGACGAGCGCGCGGAGTACCTCGACAAGGGCTGACCGCCCTCGCTCCGCTCCGACGCGCCCCCCGCGATCACCCGTTCGGAGCACGCGCGACGCCCGGCCGGTTGGTTACCAATGGGCCATGGACGCACGTACGGGGGACGAGGGCTTCGACGCGCTCTTCTGCGGGTTGCTCCCTCGGTTATACCGGCGGGCAGTGTTGCTCGCCGGCGAGGGCAGCGCCGAGGACGCGGTGCACGAGACCTACCTGAAACTGGCCCGCAGACCCGACCGGCTCCTGGGCCACCCGGAGCCGTACGCGTACGCGTTCCGTGCGCTGGTCAGCGCCACCCGCGACATGTGGCGGGTGCGCAGCCGACAGGTGCTGCTGGCCGAACCGCCCGAACCGGAGCACACGCACGCGGGCGCCGCCGACCCGATCGCCCGGCGCGAGGCCGAGTGGGAGGCGGTGCGGATGCTCGGCTCGCTGCCCGCCAAACAGGCCGCGGCGGTGCTGCTGGTCGACCTGGACGGCTACACGATCGACCAGGCCGCCGAGATCCTGGGCGTGCACCGCGGGACGGTGTCCCGCTCGCGCGAGCGCGCCCTGACCCGACTGCGCGCCGGCCTGGGCGGCCCCACCGGCCGGTTCCGCCGCCGGGATCGGCACGAAGGAGTGACCCGGTGAATCCGTCGCCCCCCGACCTCGACGACCCCGACGACGCGGTCCGCGAACTGCGCGTCCGGCTGCGCGACGCGGACGCGGACTGCGTCGAACCGCCCGGCCTCGCCGCGCGGGCGACGCGCCGGCCGGCCCCGCGCCCGAGGTGGCGCGGGGTGTTCGCGACGGTGCTCACGGCCGTCGTGGTGGTCGCCGTGGTCGGCCTGAGCGCGTTCCTGGCGGGCCGGCACAACCCCGCCGAGCGGCCGACACCCAAGCCGCCCGCCGCGCGTGCGGCAAGCGTGCAGGGCGAGGTGTACAACTCGGAGGAGCCGTGCCGGGCGCTGCGCACGATCGAGTGCTCGCTCGGCGTCTTCCACAAACCGGCCCTGTCGTCGCGGACGGCCGACCTGGCCGAACGGGTCTGGCACGGCGACCGGGTGCTCCTGGTCTGCCTGCTCGCCGACGGCCCGCGCGTCACCGACGAGACCGGCGTCGCCTCCCGGCACTGGTACCGGGTGGTGGTCCTGGGCACCGGCGCCGAGGGCTGGTTGCCCGGCGTGCGCACCCGCAACGAGACCGAGGTCCCGGACTGCACGTGAGCCGGGGCCGCCCTGGCACGGGCCGGACGCGGCCGGGGGAGGGGACACGCCCGCCCCCGGCCGCGCCCGGTCGCGACGCTCGCCACGATACGATCGGGAACCCCCGCGTGTATGGCACGTCACGCACGGTGTTCGGGCCCGGATGCCGCCGGTCGCGACCAGTCGATAGCGTGGACGCCATGCCGGATACGTACGCCGAACCCGTCCCCGTCGCCGCCCACACGGCCGTCGCCCGTCCGCGAGCGCGCGGATGACCCGGGTGATCGCCGGCGCGGCGCGCGGTCGCCGGCTCGGTACCCCGCCGGGGGAGAACACCCGACCGACCTCGGACCGGGCCCGCGAGGGGCTGTTCTCCACCCTCCAGTCGCTGCGCGGCACCATGCACGGCGCGCGGGTGCTCGACCTGTTCGCCGGCTCCGGCGCGGTCGGCCTGGAGGCGCTGTCGCGCGGCGCCGCGCACGCCCTCCTGGTCGAGCCCGACGCCAGGGCGGCCGGCGTGGTCCGGGAGAACATCCGCCTGGTCGGCCTGCCCGGCGCCGAACTGCGGCCGGCCCGGGCGGAGAAGACGGCCGGCACGCCGTGCCCCGGCGAGCCGTACGACGTGGTTTTCCTCGATCCGCCGTACGCGGTCACCGACGGTGAGGTGGGCGCGCTGCTCGACACGCTCGCCGAACACGGCTGGTTGGCGGCCGATGCGCTGATCGCGGTCGAACGGGCCACGCGCGGTGGGCCATTCGCGTGGCCCGCCGATTTCGTCGAGATCAGATCCCGTCGCTACGGCGAGGGAACGCTCTGGTACGGTCGCGCCGCGCAAGCCTGATCAGGCGGCCGGACCGTCGGGTCCGCACCCGCCGGCACCCGATTTCGAGGGGAACCTCCGTTGCGTCGAGTCGTCTGCCCCGGTTCGTTCGACCCGGTCACCAACGGTCATCTGGACATCATCGGCCGGGCCTCCAGCCTCTACGACGAGGTCTACGTGGCGATCGGCTTCAATCGCGCCAAACGCTCCGGTCTGTTCACCATCGAGGAGCGCATCGACATGCTCCACGAGGTGGTCGAGCAGTACGGGAACGTCAGGGTCGAGGCGTTCGAGGGGTTGCTGGTCAACTTCTGCAAGGAGCGCGAGATCCCGGCCATCATCAAGGGGCTGCGCGCGGTCACCGACTTCGACTACGAGTTGCAGATGGCCCAGATGAACTACGGTCTTACCGAAGTGGAGACCCTGTTCGTCGCGACGAACCCCCTCTACAGCTTTCTGTCGTCGAGTCTCATCAAAGAGGTCGCGACGTACGGAGGCGACGTGTCCGGCCTGGTGCCGGAGACGGTGCTACGTCGGCTCACCGAGCGGCTCGCGCAGGGCTGACGCGGCACGTGCCTCGTCACCGGGCCGACCGCCCGGGGCGAGTCGGTCCGTCACGCGATGCCGGCGAACACGACGGCTACCGTCGGTTTGAGGAGAGAGAGCAAGCCCGTGGACGTGCAGCCCAAGCTCGATGAACTGATCGCCCTGGTGGAGAACGCCCGCTCGATGCCGATGTCGGCGTCCTGCGTGGTCAATCGCGCGGACGTGGTGGCCCGGCTCGAGGAGCTCAAGAACCTGCTGCCCGAGGAGTTCCAGCACGCCCGCCGGGTGCTCGGCGACCGCGAGTCGGTGATCGAGGAGGGGCGCCGCGAGGCCGAGCGGGTGCTGGCCAAGGCGCGCGAGGAGCGTGGTTCGCTGGTCGCCGACACCGAGGTGGCGCGCGAGGCGTACGGCGAGGCGGAGCGGATCCTGACCGAGGCCCGCCGCGAGGCCCAGCGCATTCGCGAGGAGGCCGACGACTACGTCGACCAGAAGCTGGCCAACTTCGAGGTGGTGCTCACCAAGACGCTCGGCGCGATCGGCCGGGGTCGCGACAAGATGCGCGGCCGGCGCCCCTCCGACGAGCTGGGCGAGTACATGCAGGCGCAGGAGCTGGCCGACGCGCAGGCCAAGGCCCGCCCCGGCAGCCTCCAAGCCCAGCTCGACGGCCACGAGGAGACCTTCGCCGCTCCGCAGCAGCAACAGCCGCAGCAGCCCGGCCGGCCGGAGTACCCGAGCGGGCCGCCCGCCGCGCCGACCGTGCCAGCGCAGACCGGCCCCTACGGCCAGGACACCTACGCGCAGCCCGGCTACGGACAGCCCGCGTACGCGCAGGGCACGGGCGTCGACAACGGCTACGCCGGCGGCTACGAGGGCCAGTACGACATGGGCCAGTACGATCAGCACGGGCAGCCGCAGTACCCGGGCCCGCACGACCAGGCACAACACCACGCCGGTCCGAACACCGGACAGCAGCCCGCCTACGACCCGCAGGGCGGCTACGGCCAGTCGCTGGACGAGACCAGCTTCTTCGACACGAGCCTGATCGACGTGCGCCAGTTCCAGCAGGACGGCGGCCGGCAGTAGCCGGCTCGCCCGACCCGGTCCGGCGCTTCGCGCGGCCCGCTCGAATGGCCCCGTTTGGGGCCTGGCGCGCGGGCTGCGATACTCTTACGGACCGACCCTGCCCGAGGCGTGTTTTTCGCGTGCCCCGAGGGTCGGCACCCTGACCATTCGAGCCTCCCGGCGACGGGAGGTGGCATTGCATGAGGTAGGACACCCTGGACCGCTTGGATCACCGCAAACCGCTCGTCGTCGACACACGCGAGCTGGGGCGCCGGCCTGGATCCATGCTGAAGGTGTCCCGCACCGTGCCGGCCCCGGTGGACATGGGTGTGGCGGATGTGATCGGCGCTCCCGAAGGTGTCCCGATCCGGCTGGGTGTCCGGCTGGAAGCGGTCATGGAGGGTGTGCTGGTCACCGGCGTCGCGCAGGTGCCGCTGACCGGTGAGTGCGTCCGGTGCCTGGAACCGCTCGAGCGCGAGCTCACGGTGCGTTTCCAGGAGCTGTACGTCTACCCGGACACGGACGCCGACGAGGACGCCCTCCGGCTGCAGGACGACCTGTTCGACCTGGAGCCGGTCCTGCGGGACGCGACGGTGCTCGCACTGCCGCTCTCGCCGCTGTGCCGGGAGGATTGCCCGGGTCTGTGCTCCGAATGCGGAGCGCTGCTCGCGGAGGACCCCGACCACAGTCACGAGCTCGCCGACCCCCGGTGGGCGAAGCTGACCAGCATCTTCGACGGACCTTCCGCCGAAGCCGACGTTGACGGCGCCTCCGGCGCCGACGAGAACCAGGAGAAGTAGCCGTGGCTGTTCCGAAGCGGAAGATGTCGCGCAGCAACACCCGGCACCGCCGGAGCCAGTGGAAGGCCACTGCCGCCAACCTGGTGACCTGCGAGCGCTGCCGTGAGCCCAAGCTGTCGCACATCGCGTGCCCGAGCTGCGGCACCTACAACCGCCGCCAGGTCCTCGACGTCTGATCAGGCCGGTGGTAGTTCCGGTGACGGAATCACTCGCGCAGTACGCGGATCTGGAAGGGCGGCTGGGCTGGTCGCTCGACGCCGCCCTTCTGGAACGCGCCCTCACCCATCGTTCGTACGCCTACGAACACGGCGGGCTGCCGACCAACGAGCGCCTGGAGTTCCTGGGCGACTCGGTGCTCGGCCTCGTCGTCACCGACACGCTCTACCGCAGGCACCCCGACCTGCCCGAGGGCCAGCTCGCGAAGTTGCGGGCCGCGGTCGTCAACTCGCGCGCCCTCGCGGGCGTCAGTCGGCGACTGGACCTGGGCGCCTTCATCCGGCTCGGCCGCGGTGAAGTGGGGACCGGCGGGCGGGACAAGTCCTCGATCCTGGCCGACACGCTCGAGGCCATCCTCGGTGCGGTGTACCTGGACCAGGGCCTGGACGCGGCGACCGAGCTGATCCACCGGTTGTTCGATCCGCTGATCGAGCAGTCGGCGAATCTCGGCGCGGGCCTGGACTGGAAGACCAGCCTCCAGGAGCAGACCGCCGCGGCGGGCATCGGAGTCCCCGAGTACGTGGTCTCCGAGACCGGCCCCGACCACGAGAAGACCTTCACGGCCCTGGCCCGGGTCGCCGGTGTCGATTACGGCACCGGCGTCGGACGGAGCAAGAAGGAGGCGGAGCAGCAGGCCGCCGAAAGCGCTTGGCACTCGATCCGCGCCAAGTACGGAGACGGTTCCGGCACCCCGTCGGCCACCGCCTAGTCTCCGAGCCAATGCCTGCCGATAGGTAAGTTCGAACCGGTCGACGACCCCCGTGGTCGCCCGGCACGACCTCACCTACCGGCAGGCATTTTCGCATTCCCGAACCCGGCCCCATCGGGTCCGGCTTCCTCAGTCGCGCCGTCTCCAGGGGGAGTGCCCACGTGCCCGAACTGCCCGAGGTCGAGGTCGTCCGTCGCGGACTGGAGACGTGGGTGGTGGGCCGCACCATCGCACGTGTCGAGGTCACCCACGAGCGGGCGATCCGCCGCCATCTCGCGGGTTCGGCGGACTTCGCCGACGCGCTGGTCGGCACCCGCGTGCACGCCGCGCGCCGGCGCGGCAAGTATCTGTGGTTGCCGCTGGTGGCACCCGGCGCCGACGAGCCCGAGGACGCGCTGCTGGCGCACCTGGGGATGAGCGGCCAACTGCTCGTGCAACCGGCCGAGGCACCCCGGGAGAAACACCTGCACGTGCGCTTCGGCTTCACCGACGGCGGGCGCGAGTTGCGCTTCGTCGACCAGCGCACGTTCGGCGGGCTCGCGGTCGAGCGTGGCGGCGCCGAACTGCCGCCCTCGATGGCGCACATCGCGCGCGACCCGCTCGATCCGCTGTTCGACGACGCGCTCTTCCACGCCGCGCTGCGCCGGCGCAATACCGAGGTCAAGCGCGCGCTCCTGGACCAGTCGCTGGTCAGCGGCATCGGCAACATCTACGCCGACGAGGCGCTGTGGCGCAGTCGACTGCACGGCGCGCGCCCGACCGGACGGTTGACCCTCGCGCAGACCACACTGCTGCTCGCCTCGGCCCGCGACGTGATGAACGACGCGCTCGCGGCGGGCGGCACCTCGTTCGACAGTCTGTACGTCAACGTGAACGGGGAGAGCGGCTACTTCTCCCGCGGCCTGGACGCCTACGGCCGCGAGGGCGAGCCGTGCAACCGGTGCGCGACGCCGATCCGGCGCATCTCGTTCATGAATCGCAGCAGTTACTTCTGTCCGTCCTGTCAGCGCGCGCCACGCAGGGCGACGGTCGGGGCGTAGGCACGGTAGTCAGGGAGCGTGTCATGGCATTCAACGGGGACATCGTCGTCGTGCGTGGGGCACGACCGTTGTCCGAGTTCGCGCCGCACGTGGACGTCGCGGCGCACCCGGCCCGAACGATGTGGGAGTCGCCGGACGGCTGGACCGCGACGCATGTCCGGCACGACGACGATCCGTTCGCGTTCGAGCGGCCGTGGGTCGCCGCGCTGGCGGCCAAGGCCGACTCGCCGGTGCTGGTGTGCTGGGTGTTCGAGACGCACGTGGCGCACGTCCAGGGGGTGAGCGAGGCCGGGGAGTGGGAGGCCTGGCTCAACCCCGGCGAGGCGGCGGCGCATCTGGCGATGAGTCGGCTCGAACTGGAGGCGGCGCGCACCGGCGACGACGTCTTCGACGGCGACGGCGACCTGCTTCGGCCGGCGCGTTACGCCGAACTGCGTGACGAGGTGGCCGAGGTGCTCGTCCGGGCCCGGCCGAAGGTGGCCGCGGCGGCGGTGCGCTGGGCCCGGGCGGCGGGTCGGCCCACCACCCGGCCGGCGATCGAGGGGGTACTCGCGCGCAACCAGGGCGAGTCGGGGCTGCGCGTGTTCGGCCTGCTGGCGGATCGACTCGGGGTGGGCCCCTGCTGACCGGAGCCCGCGGTAACGGGGTGCCCTGAGGTGTCGGGGTGCGCGGAGCGGGTCAGCGGCCGAATTCCTGGGTCCACCACGGGCCGCCGGTGCCCTCGTGGATGCCGACGCCGAGTTTGGTGAGCGAGCAGTCGAGGATGTTGCGGCGGTGGCCCGGGCTGTTCATCCAGGCGCGCATCACCGCGTCGGCGGTCTTTTGGCCGCGCGCTATGTTCTCCGCGCCCAGGTAGCTCACGCCGGCCTTCTCGGCCCGGTCCCACGGGGTCTGCCCGTCGGGCGTGTTGTGGTCGAAGTAGTCGCGGGCGGCCATGTCGGCGCTGTGCGCGCGGGCCAGCGCGACCAGCTTCGCGTCGTTTTTGACCGGGCCGCAGCCCGCGCTCGCCCGTTCGTCGTTGACCAGCGCGAGCACCCGCTCCTCGGGGTCGCTCGGCAGTTTCGGCGCGCTCGTGGACGGCGTCGCCGCGGGCTTGCTCGGCGTGGGGGTGCTCGGGCTCGGCGTGCCGGTACCGGTGCCGGCGGTGCTCGGAGTGCTCGGCGGCGCGGTCGTTGTGGGGGCGGTGCCGGCGCCGGGATCCGGCAGGGCGGTGCGGCCGGTGGTCGCCGCGCCCGGCAGCAGGCTGCGGGACGCCTCGTCGCCGGTGCGGTCGGCTCCCGCGAGGCCGGCCGGCCCCGATCCGTCGAGGGGCCGCCCGGCGCGGTCGCCGTCGGGGCCGCTCGCGTGCCGCGTGGAGGACTCGCCGGCGTGCTCCGAGACGACCATGCCGGCCACCGTGCCGCCCACGGCGAGTACGGCCAACAGGGCGAGCAGGGGCGCGAGTCGTCGCCGTCGCGACCTCGCGCGTCGTCGATGCGGGCGTGCCGACGTCGGAGTGCGACTGTGCCGGGCCATGGAGGGTCGAGTCACCTTCCGGCAGGGGGAGGTCGATTCACCCGAACGGGTGTGGTGCCGGTGTGACTCTAGGGCACGGCTGTCGGGAGTTGGCGGACAACCGCAATCTTCTTGACGCCGACGTCGAAAGATGATCTCGTACACCCAGCACGACGACCGTCGCCCCAGTCCGCAGGAAAACTGCGTTGATCGGGTGAAGGTCCCGTTATCGTGCCGTTATGATATTGACCTCCTGCGCTTTTGGTGCGACGCTGGAAGCCCGCGCACCCTATCAGGAGCCTTGCGGCCGGGTGCCACATTTAGACCCGCGAATCTGCGTGGTCATTCATTTTCAGCGTGGAGGACCCTCTCATGGCGAAGGCGCTTCTCGGTTACGTCGGTGGCCCCGATCCCCGACTGCTCGCCGAGAATCGACGGCTCCAGCAGCGTGTTCGTGACCTGGAAACGGAACTTGTCCGTGCCCAGGAGCGCAACGACGCGCTCAACGCCGCCGCTTCGGACGAGCTGCTTGCCGGCTTCGACGTCTCCACGGCGGAACCCGCGCTGTCGCGAGCGTAGGTCCGTAACCGATAACCAGGGACGCCTTCAGGCGTCCCTTTGTCGTTTCCGACCCCGTTCGCTGTGCCTTGCTGTGCCTTGTTCGCTGTGCCTTCGGTCCCCGCGCGACCCGTGTGCGGCGCGCCCGCCGATCCGCGCGCCCGGTGTTTTCGCCAACCGCCCCGTGTGTTGTCCCCGCCGATCCCCCTTGCCCGCCCACCCGCTCGCTTCCAGCGTTTGATACCCCCATACGGGGCACTCGACACGCCGTCCCGTCGACGGAGCGCGGCCATCGTGTGGGCACCGCCGACTACCCTTTTGTCGCGTGCACCTCAAGAGTCTGACCCTGCGTGGCTTCAAGTCCTTCGCGTCGGCGACGACGCTGCGCTTCGAGCCCGGCATCACGTGCGTGGTGGGGCCCAACGGCTCCGGCAAGTCGAACGTGGTCGACGCGCTGTCGTGGGTGATGGGCGAGCAGGGCGCCAAGACGCTGCGCGGCGGCAAGATGGAGGATGTCATCTTCGCCGGCACCGCCGGCCGGCCGCCGCTCGGGCGGGCCGAGGTGAGCCTGACCATCGACAACACCGACGGCGCGCTGCCCATCGACTACGCCGAAGTCACCATCACCCGGCGGATGTTCCGCAACGGCGGCTCCGAGTACGAGATCAACGGCAGCACCTGTCGGCTGCTCGACATCCAGGAACTGCTCTCCGACTCCGGGATCGGTCGGGAGATGCACGTGATCGTCGGCCAGGGCCGGCTCGACTCCGTGTTGCAGGCCGACCCCACCGGGCGCCGCGCGTTCATCGAGGAGGCCGCGGGCGTCCTCAAGCATCGCAAGCGCAAGGAGAAGGCGCTGCGCAAGCTGGACGCGATGCAGGCGAACCTGAACCGGGTCCAGGACCTGACGGGCGAGCTGCGCAGGCAGCTCAAGCCGCTCGGCCGGCAGGCCCAGGTGGCCCGGCGGGCGGCGGCGATCCAGGCCGATCTGCGGGATGCGCGGCTGCGGCTGCTCGCCGACGACCTGGTGGCACTACGGCGGGCGCTGGCCGAGGAGGTCGCCGACGAGACGGCGCTGCGCGAGCGGCGCACGGTGGTCGAGCGCGAGTTGGGCGTGGTCCAGGCCCGGGAGGCCGAACTGGAGGCCGAGGTGCGGGCGATGGCGCCGCGCCTGGCCCGGGCGCAGGAGACCTGGTACACGCTGTCCGCGCTGGCCGAACGGGTGCGTGGGACGGCGGGGCTTGCGGGCCAGCGGCTGCGGCACGCGAGCGCGGCGCCGGCCGACGAGCGGCGGGGGCGCGACCCGGAGGAGATGGAGCGCGAGGCCGAGCGTATCCGCGAGCAGGAGGCGGAGTTGGCCGCCGCGCTGGAGTCGGCGCAGGTCGAACTGGCCGAGACGGTGGAGCGCCGCGGCGAGCTGGAGCGGGCCTTGGTCGCCGAGGAGGGCCGGCTCAAGGTGGTCGCCCGGGCGCTTGCGGACCGCAGGGAGGGACTGGCCCGGCTGGTCGGACAGGTCGGCGCCGCGCGCAGCCGGGTGGCCGCCGCGGAGGCCGAGATCGGACGGCTGGCGGGCGCCCGGGACGAGGCGCGGGAGCGGGCGGTCGCGGCGCGCGAGGAGTACGAGGAGCTGCGGCTCGGGGTCGAGGGTTCGCCCGAGGACGGTGCCGGCGGGTCCGGGCTTGCCGCGATCGAGGCCCGGTTGGCGCTCGCCGAGGAGGCGCTGGCCGCCGCGGAGGAGGAGTTGGCCCGGGCGCGTGACGCGGAGCAGGCGGTGGAGCGGGAGCGGTCGGCGGTGACCGCGCGCAAGGAGGCGTTGGAGCCGGCGTTGCGCCGCCGGGACGGTAGCGGTGCGCTGCTCGCGGCCGGTGACCGGCTCTTTGGCGTGCTCGGCACGGTGGCCGCGCTGATCACCGTGGAGCACGGCGCCGAGCAGGCGGTGGCGGCGGCCCTGGGGGCGGCCTCGGAGGCGGTCGCGGTGGACGGCGTGGAGCCGGCCGTGGACGCGTTGCGGCTGCTGCGCAAGGACGACGCGGGGCGGGCGGCGCTGGTGCTCGCCGGGGCCGCGGCGGAGGGGCCGGCGGCCGGGGGGCCGGACGGGTGGCCCGCGCTGCCGGCGGGAGCGGTGTACGCGACGCGGTTGGTGGTCGTTCCCGAGGCGTTGCGCGGGGCGCTGGCCGTGCTGCTCGATCGGGTCGCGGTGGTCGACGACCTCGGCGCCGCGGCGGACCTGGTCCGGGCGGTGCCCGGGGTGCGGGCGGTGACCCGGGACGGGGATCTGGTCGGCGAGGGCTTTGCGTCCGGCGGGTCGGCCGGTGCGCCGAGCCTGCTGGAGGTGCAGGCCGCGGTGGACGAGGCGGTCGCGCGGCTGGACGTGTTGGCCCGGGGGTGCGCCACGGCCAAGGACGCGCTGGCCGACGCGGTGGCGGGCCGGCGGGAGGCCGCGGCGGCGGTCGAGCGGGCCCGGGCGGAGCGGCGCGAGGCGGAGCGCCGGGCGGCCGCGGCCGCGCAGCAGTTGGGCCGGCTCGGCGGACAGGCCCGGGCGGCGGCGGGTGAGGCCGAGCGGTTGGCGGGCGCGGTGGCCACGGCCGAGGCGGCGCGGGAGCAGGAGGAGGCGAAGGCCGAGGAGTTGGCGGCCCGGCTGGAGAGCGCCGAGGAGTACAACGCGGCCGAGGGCGATGAGGAGCCGGACCACGCCGAGCGCGATCGGCTCGCGGGCGCGGCGAGCGCCGCGCGGCAGGCCGAGATGGAGGCCCGGCTCGCGGTGCGCACCCATGAGGAGCGGGTGCGCTCGCTCGCGGGTCGGGCCGACGCGCTGGACCGCGGCGCGCGGGCGGAGCGGGAGGCGCGCGCGGCGGCCGCGCGGCGCCGGGAGCGGTTGGCGGTGGAGGCGCGGATCGCGCGGGCGGTGCTCGTGGGCGCGGAGACGCTGTTGCGCCACGTCGAGGCGTCGTTGGCGCGGGCCGGCGGCGAGCGCGAGGCGGCGGAGGCGGCGCGGGCCGCGTGCGAGGCGGATCTGGCCCGCGAGCGGGGTCGGTCCCGGGAGTTCGCCGCCGAGTTGGAGAAGTTGACCGACTCGGTGCACCGGGACGAGATGTTGCGGGCGGAGAAACGGTTGCGGGTCGAGCAGTTGGAGGCCCGGTCGTTGGAGGAGCACGGGATCGAGGCGGAGGGGCTGGTCGCCGAGTACGGCCCGGACCGCCTCGTGCCCGCGTCGTTGCCCGCCGAGGGCGAGACGCGCGATCCGGATTCGGCCGAGGCGCGGCCGCGTCCGTACGTCCGGGCCGAGCAGGAGAAGCGGCTGCGCGCGGCGGAGAAGGCGCATGTACAGCTCGGCAAGGTGAATCCGCTCGCGTTGGAGGAGTTCGCCGCGCTGGAGGAGCGGCACAACTTCCTGACCGAGCAGTTGGAGGATCTGAAGAAGACCCGCCGCGATCTGATGACCGTGGTCAAGGAGGTGGACGAGCGGGTCGAGCAGGTCTTCACCGCGGCCTTCCACGACACCGCGCGGGAGTTCGTGGGGGTGTTCGCCCGGCTGTTCCCCGGCGGCGAGGGGCGGTTGGTGCTCACCGACCCGGAGGACATGCTGACCACGGGCATCGAGGTCGAGGCCCGGCCGCCGGGCAAGAAGGTCAAGCGGCTGTCGCTGTTGTCCGGCGGCGAACGTTCGCTGACCGCGGTGGCCCTGCTCGTGGCGATCTTCAAGGCCCGGCCCAGTCCGTTCTATGTGATGGACGAGGTCGAGGCGGCGCTGGACGACATGAACCTCCAGCGGCTGATCGGGATCTTCGCCGAGCTGCGGGAGAGTTCGCAGCTGATCGTGATCACGCACCAAAAGCGCACGATGGAGGTCGCCGACGCGCTCTACGGCGTCTCGATGCGCGGCGACGGCGTGACGACGGTGATCAGCCAGCGGTTGCGACAGGAGGACCGACGGGAGGCGACGGAGCACGCCGAGCCGATGAGCGGGGCGGTGCGCTGAGATACACCCGGGCGGTGCGGACGGGCCCGGACCGGACGAGGGCCGCGCTCCGGGGTGGAGCGGGGCCCTCGGTGGGTGTCACGCCGGGACGTTGCGCGGCATGACCTTGTCGTTGAACAGCTGCAGGCTGGCCCAGCCCGCGTCGATCGGCAGGCCGCCGACCAGCGGGTGCAGGATCAGCGCGTCGGTGAGGCCGCCGACCTGCCCGATCTCGACACACTCGTCGGGGGTGAGGCAGCAGTAGATGCCCTCCTCGCGCAGCGCCGCCACGGTGGTGGCCGACGACTCGACGACGGAGGCGATGTCGGGGGTCTGCCAGCCGGCGTAGGTGGTGGCCTCGTGCAGGAAGTATTCGCCGTACTCGGCCCACGCCTTGTCCGGGTCCTCGGTGCAGTGGATCATCCGGGTCTTCACCGGCGGCAGGATCGCGAAGCCGCCCTCGAAGCCCTCCTCCGCGGCGAGTTCGTAGTAGTACTGCTCCAGCTCCGGGATCGGTGCCGCCGCGTAGAACGGCAGGCGCAGCCGGACCGCGCGGCGCACGGACGCCTTCGCGGTGCCGCCGACCATGACCATCGGGTGCGGGTCGGTGAACGGCTTCGGGGTCACCCGTACGGTGGTGCCGCGGTATTCGAACGGCTCGCCGGTCCAGGCCTTGAGCAGGGTCTCCAGGACCTCGTCCTGGATTTTGCCGCGTCGCTTCCACTCCTTGCCGAGCGCCGCGTACTCCTCGGGCCGGTAGCCGATGCCCGCGACGAGGGAGAGCCGGCCGCCACTGATGTTGTCCAGGACGGCGATGTCCTCGGCGAGCCGGATCGGGTCGTAGAGCGGGGCGAGCAGCGCGCAGACGATCACGCCGATGCGCTCGGTGGCGCCGAAGATCGCGCCTGCGGTGCTCAGCGGTGACGGGCTCCAGGCGTTGTCCGCGCCGTGGTGCTCCTCCAGGCTGATCATGTCGAACCCGTTCTTGTCCGCGAAGGCCGCCATCTCGACGGTGGCCCGATAGCGGGCGGACATCTCCTGCCGGTCGAGACCGGGGAGCACCTGGTTGAACCGCAGATTCGTGACAGCCATGGACCGTGAACACCTTCCGGGTCGGGCCGAGCCGTCTCGGACACGTGTCGTCGGCCGGACGGTGCTTGGCATCGGCAAGCTATCTGACGCAGTGTCAGGATTCAACGGTCTCCGGGTGATCGCAGCGCCCGCCGGGCGAGGACCCGCCGGAGGCGGCCGGTCGCGGTTCGCCGCCGGGTGGTCTGGGAGACTGGAGGTCCTATGGAGACTGTGATCCTGATCGTCGTCATTGCCCTTGTCGTCCTCGGCACCGCCGGCTGGTTCGTGGTCGGCTCGCGCCGCAAGGGCGTCCCGCCGGCGCCGCCGCGCACGCCGGTCGAGCCGGGTGTCGGTGACGAGGCCGCGCCGAGCGTCGAGGCGCCGCGGCGTACCGTCGCCACGGTCGACCTGCCGGAGACCACGGTGGTGGTGCCGGCCGAGCCGGAACCGGCGCCGCTGGAGATTCCCGACCCCACCGCCGGCCGGCTGGTCCGGCTGCGGGCCCGGCTGGCCCGTTCGCAGACCTCGCTGGGCAAGGGGCTGCTGGCCCTGCTCGCGCGCGAGCACTTGGACGAGGACACCTGGGAGGAGATCGAGGACACCCTGCTGACCGCCGACGTCGGCGTCGCGTCCACGCAGGAGCTGGTGGACCGGCTCCGTACCCGGGTGAAGGTGCTCGGTACTCGGACGCCGGCCGATCTGCGGGCGTTGTTGCACGAGGAGCTGCTCACGCTGGTCGGGCCGGACCTGGACCGTACGCTGAAGACCGCCCGGCACACCGGGGGAGAGACGGGCGACCGGCCGGCCGTGGTGCTGGTGGTGGGCGTCAACGGGACCGGGAAGACCACCACGACGGGCAAGCTGGCCCGGGTGCTGGTGGCCGACGGGCGCAGCGTGGTGCTGGGCGCGGCGGATACGTTCCGGGCCGCGGCGGCCGACCAGTTGCAGACGTGGGGCGAGCGGGTCGGCGCGCGTACCGTGCGGGGGCCGGAGGCCGGGGACCCGGCCAGCGTCGCGTTCGACGCGGTCAAGGAAGGCATCGCCGAGGGCGTGGACACGGTGCTCGTGGACACCGCCGGGCGACTGCACACCAAGACCGGGCTGATGGACGAGCTGGGCAAGGTCAAGCGAGTGGTGGAGAAGCACGGGCCGGTGGACGAGGTGCTGCTCGTGCTGGATGCCACGACCGGGCAGAACGGGCTGGTCCAGGCTCGGGTGTTCGCGGAGGTGGTGGACATCACCGGCATCGTGCTCACGAAGCTGGACGGGACCGCCAAGGGGGGCATCGTGGTTTCGGTGCAGCGGGAGTTGGGCGTGCCGGTGAAGTTGATCGGGCTTGGGGAGGGGCCGGACGATCTGGCGCCGTTCGAGCCGTCGGCGTTCGTGGACGCGCTCATTGGGGAGTAGGCGCGGTTTGGCGCGGAGCGCGCGGGTCTTCGGGCTGCGGTTGGGCTTCGCCCGCGCCGGGGTGTCCTCGAACGCCGGACGGGCTGGATGGTTCGGGTGCCGTTTGCGCCGGAGGCGGCGGTTGGGTGGTGGCCTCCGGCCTGGTGTCCTCAAGCGCCGGACGGGCTGGGTTTGTTTGGCTGGGGCCGCGTCGCCGGCTGTTTCGGGTGTCCTCAAGCGCCGGACGGGCTGAGGGGCTGGGTGCCGTTTGCGCCGGAGGCCGTGGTTGGGTGGTGGCCTCCGGCCCGGTGTCCTCAAGCGCCGGACGGGCTGAGGGGCCGGGTGTTTTGGGTGTCGGAGGCTGCTGTTTGTGGTGGTCTCCGGCCGGGTGTTCTCAAGTGCCGCGCGGGCTGGGTTTGGTTGGGTCGGGCTGCGTCGCCGGTTGTTTCGGGCGTTCTCAGGTGCCGGGTGGGCTGGATTGGTTAGGAGGCCAGCCACAGGGATCGGCCTGTGGGGGGCGTGTCCTGGCGGTGGCAGGTGTAGGCGAGGGTGCCCAGGAGCAGGCGGGCTTCGGGGAGGACTGGGGTGCCTGGGGATGGGGGGCGGATCCATTCGACCGGGCCGAGCAGGCCCATGGGGGATGGTGGGGCGAAGACGTAGTCGCCCGTGCCGTGGCAGCGTAGGTCGAGGTCGGCGTCGTCCCAGCCCATTTGGTAGAGCAGATGCGGGAGTTCGGCGGCGGCTCCGGGGGCGACCAGGAACGCCAGCCGGCCGGTCGGGGTGGCCAGGACCGGGCCCAGCGGGGTGCCCATACGTTCCAGGCGGACCAGCGCCCTCGCGCCCGCCGCGCGCGGCACGCTGATCGCGTCGAAGGCCCGACCCGTGGGGACCACCACGGTGCTGTCCGGCCACTGCGACCACAGGTAGCGCACCGCCGCCGGTGACGCGGTGGCCCGTTCGGACCAGCGCGGGTCGGCCGGGTGCATGCCCGGCGCGGCACACGTACGGCGGCCGCACGAACAGTGGGTGCCGCGTCCGTCGCGGACCAGATGTGCCCCCTGGGCCACCGGCCAGCCGCGTTCCTCCGCGAACTCGGCCACCGCCTGCCACAGTGCGGCCCGCGTGCGCCGGCGCGATCCGAGCATGATGTCCATGTCCTCCCCAACGGCACTCATTACTTTTGGTTACGCTGTGATCGCATAAGGTCACCTCGACGATCGTGGTGTCCGCGCGATATGAACGGCGGCAACGGGCAGCCGTCGGTGACACCGCGTCGCCGATCAGTCAAACGCGGCCTCCCCCGTAGCGCGTCCCGGGCGCGCGGGGTGGCGAAGCGTGGCGTTTGCGGTATCGACCGACACCTGCGCGCGAGTCGGAATACGTTCGGCGAACGGGCCTGCGCGTACGGTTTCCCATCGGGGCCCGACGCCTGACCGGCCGGACCGCTGAGGGCATGGGGGCGATGCGGTGGCGACGACGCGAGCGCGGGACGGCGGGTGCGCCGACGAACCCGAGCCGGACGGCGGGCGGCAGCCCAACGATCGGCTCGCGGCCTGGTTCGCGCGCAGCGGCTGGTCGAAGGGCGAACTGGCGCGCCAGGTCAACCGCCACGCGAAGGCGATCTCCGCCCCGCACGTCAGCACCGACACCTCGCGGGTGCGCCGCTGGCTGGACGGCGAGCAGCCGCGCGAGCCGATACCGCAGATCCTGGCCGAGCTGTTCACCCGGCGTTTCGGGCGCGTGGTCAGCATCGACGAACTAGGGCTGCGCGAGCCGGACGAGCCGCACGGCGACTTCGGCGTGGACCTGCCGTGGACCTTCGAGACGGTGGTGGACATCCTCGGCGAGTACACGCGCGGCGATCTGCTGCTGGGCCGCCAGGAGTTCGTCGGCCCCGCGCTGCGGCTGGCCGCGGGCCGGGACCTGGTCGAGCCGCTGCAGCGCTGGTCGGCACCGCTGCCGGTATCGCTCCCCGCCGTGGTCCCGGGCCGCCCGGGGAGCGCGCGGGGCGCGAGGCCGAGGCGCTTCGCGCGGCTGCCGGCCGGTGCGACCGAGCACTTGGACGAGACGGTGCGGCTGTTTCGGCGCTGGGACATGCAGGGCGGCGGCGGACTGCGGCGCAAGGCGGTGATCGGGCAGCTCAACGGGCTCACCGACCTGCTGCGCGACGAACATCCGCCCGCCGTGCGCGCCCGGCTGCTCGGGCTGACCGCCGAACTCGCGCTGCTGGCCGGGTGGATGTCCTACGACACCGGCCTGCAGCCGGGCGCGCAGAAGTACATGGTGCTCGCGCTGCACGCCGCGAAGGAGTGCGACGACGCGCCGTTCGGGGCCAATGTGCTCGGGGTGATGTCGCGGCAGATGATCCACTACGAACTGTCCGAGGACGCACTGGAGTTGATCCATCTGGCGCAGTACGGCAGCCGGGACACCGGCGGCACCGCGCTCCAGGCGATGTTGTACGCGCTGGAGGGCCGGGCGTATGCCGCGCTCGGCGACGCGGACCGATGTCGGCGCGCGCTGGGGCTGGCCGAGCAGGCATTGGCCGATACCAGGGCGGAGTTCGAGCCGGACTGGATCCGCTACTTCGACCGGGCCGAACTGCTCGCCGAGAGCGGTCACGCGTTCCGGGATCTCGCCTACACCAGGCCGGAGTTCGTGGCCCCGGCGAAGGAGCGGCTGGGCGAGGCGGTGCGGCTGCTCATGGGCACCGACGAGTACGTGCGCAGCCTGGCGCTCGCCCGGGTGGGGTTGGCCACCGTGTTCCTGATCGAGCGCAACCCGGGGGCCGCGGTGGAACAGGCCGCGGCGGCCCTGGAGATCGCCTTCCAAGTGCGCTCGGAGCGACTGATCGTGCGGTTGCGGCGCACCGTCGAGGCATTGGTGGGCGCCTTCCCGGCGGACGCGGCGGTGCGCGCGCTGGCCGCCCGGGTGGCGCGCGAGCTGCCCGAGGCGCCGTTTCCCACCGCGTGACGCGCGTCGGCCCCCTCCCGTACCCGGGAGGGGGCCGACGCGCGCGAGGGTTCGGCGACTACTTGAACCCGATCCGGTCCATGAAGAAGACGCCGGTGTTGAACTGCACGACGCCGGTGATCTTCTTGTTGGAGATCACCGCGATCGAGGACTCCGCGTAGGTCCACGCCGGCAGGTCGGCGACCATCGCCTTGCTCAGGTCCGAGGCGGCCTTCTTGCGCACGGCCGGGTCGGTGGAGTTGCGGCCGGTCAGCAGCGCGGTGTCCACCGCGTCGCTCTTCCAGCCGACGAAGTTGGTCGGGCTCTTGGAGAACCAGTTGTTGAACGTCACCGGTTCGGGGTCGGCCAGCCACTGCTGGAAGAGCATCGCCTGGAAGTCCTTGCGGAACGCGTACTTCTCGACATACGCGCCGATCTCCAGCGGCTCCAGCTTCATCGACACGTTCTTGTAGTCGGCCAGCTGGGTCTGCATCCACTCGGCGACCTTGATCGACGACGGGTTCTGCGGCAGCAGGTAGCTGAACTCGACCTTCTTGCCCTCCCGCTCCAGCTCGTCGAAGAGCTGCTTGGCCTTGGCCTTGTCCGGTGCGGCCTGCACGGCGGCCGGGTCGTAGAACGGCGACTTCTGGGCGAAGAAGCCCTTCGCCGGCACGTAGCCGTTGGCGAGCGTCTTGGGGATGCCGGCCGGGTCCAGGGCCAGCGTGATCGCCTGGCGTGCCCGCAGGTCGTCGAACGGGGGCCGGGTCATGTTGAACTGGATCATCTGGCCGCCGTCGACCGTGCGCTGGACGACGCCGATCTCCTTCTCCGCCTGCGCGATGGTGGCGTTGTCGGAGCTGACGAACACGTCGGCGCCACCGCTGGTGACCGTGCTGTACTGCTGCTTGATGTCCGGCACGTTCTTGATCGTCAGCTTGTCCAGCTTGGGCAGACCCTTGTCCTTCTGCCAGTACTTGTCGTTCTTGACGAAGACCTGTTGGCTGCCGCGCGTCCAGCTCTCCAGCTTGAACGGCCCCGCGCCCACGGGCCGGTTGCGGTACTCGTCCGGACCCTTGGCCAGCGAGGCGGGCGAGGCGATGTAGGTCAGGTCGATCGCGATCGCCCGGTCGAGGTTGGCGTTCGGCATGCCGAGCGGGGTGATCTCGATGGTGTTCGGGTCGACCACCTTGGTGGTCAGCCCGGCGGCGATCTGGCGGTGCAGGGACTGTACGTCGGCCTTGGCGTGCATGTCCCAGTTGGTTTTGACCGCCTCGGCGTTCAGCGGCGTGCCGTCGGAGAATACGACTCCGGGACGGAGCTTGAGCAGCCACGTCTTGCCGTTGTCCGCGGTGGTCAGCGCCTCACCCAGGTGCGGCTTGACCGAGTTGTCCTTGTCTATGTAGAAAAGCGGGTCGTACAGCGCGGCCAGGCGCGGCTCGTCCGCCACCGCGACCGAGGAAGCCTTGAACGGGTCGAGCGAGGCGGAGTCCTGGACGGCCAGCATGGTCATGCCGCCGCCGGACTTGGCCTCGCCCTGGACCGCGGACTGATTGCCGCCCGAGGACTTCGAGTCGTCCGAACCGCCACACGCGGTGGCCGTGATGCCGAGAGCCAGCGTCATCGAGACCAGAGCAGTGCGACGTGCGGTCGTGCGTCGTGCAGACAACGTTCTTGCCACCTCCGCCGGGGAACAACACAAGTGGTGCCGGGAGCCTTGAGCGTGGAGCGTGGAGCGTGGAGCGGGGACTGCCGAATCGGTACTGCGTGCGGCACACCGTAGATCCACTCGGCGCAACATGCACGACCTGTACGCCGATCTGTTACATCGTTACAGGCAGTCGTTGAATCGTGTCGGAACCTTGCCCCGCACAGCCCTGCGGAACCGGCCGGGAAGCCCGTCCGCGATGTGCGAACGGGCCTCCCGGACACCGTCGGTGACGATGCGTCGGATCCGGCCGGGGTCGATCCGGCGCGCGGGATCGGCTACTTCAGCCCGACCCGGTCCATCAGCATGCCACCGTCCTGGACGCCGACCACACCCACGGCCCGGGGGCCGGAGATGATGTTGGTGACCGCCTCCTGGTAGGCGAGCATCGGCAGGTCCTTGACCAGCGCCTTCTGCAGATCCGCGTAGGCGGCCTTGCGCACCGTCTCGTCGGTGGTGGAGCGGCCCTTGATCAGCGCCGCGTCCGCCTCGGGGCTCTTGTAGCCGGTGAAGTTCAGCGGGGTCTGTGAGAACAGGCTGTTGAACAGGATCGGTTCCGGGTCGCTCGACCAGATCTGGTAGAGCGCCGCGGTGTAGTTCTTCTGCACCGTCAGTCGCAGGTAGTAACTGCCGACCTCGGCCTTGTCGAGCTTGACCTCGACGTTCTTGAAGGCGTTCAGCGCCGTCATGGTGTATTCGGAGGTCGCGTTGGAGGTCGGGTTCTCCGGGACCAGGTAGTTGAACTTGACCGGCTTGCCCTCGCCCGCCAGCTCGTCGAAGAGCTTTTGCGCCTCGACCTTGTTCGGGCTCGGCTGCACGGCGGTGGAGTCGGTGAAGTTCTTGCCGCTGTGGAAGATGCTCTTGGCCGGGGTCGCCGTGCCCGCGAACATCTTCTGGTTCAGGTCGGCCGGGTCGAGCGCGAGCGCGACCGCACGGCGGGCGCGCGGGTCGTCGAACGGCGCCTGCGAGGTGTTGAACACGATCATCTGGCCGCCGTCGAGGGTGAACGGCGTGACGCCCAGGCCCGCTTCCTGGGCGGCCTTGGTCTTTTGCGCGTCGATCGTGAAGGTGATGTCGGCGCCGCCGGCCTTGATCGTGTCGACCTGCTGCTTGACGTCGTTGACCACCTTGATGGTCAGCGTGTCCAGATACGGTTTGTCGGCGCCCTGCCAATAGTTGGGGTTCTTCTCGAACACCATCTGACTGTCCCGGTTCCAGGTCTTGAGGATGAACGGGCCCGCGCCGACCGGCCGTTCGCCCTTCGGGTCGATCCCGTACTGCTTGGGCGACTCGATGTAGGACAACTCCGTGGCCACGGTGCGGTCGAAGTTGGCGTTCGGCATCGGCAGGGTGACCTTGAGCGTCAGCGGGTCGGCCACCTCCAACCCCAGGCCGGACGCCGCCGGGCGGTGCTGGCTGAGTACCTCCGGCTTGGCGTGCATCTCCCAGTTGAACTTGACCGCCGCCGCGTCCAGCGGGGTGCCGTCGCTGAACTTGACGTTCGGCTTGACCTTCAGCTCCCAGGTCTTGCCGCCGTCGTCGCTCTTCAGGCTCTCGCCGATCTGCGGGACGACCTTGTTCTGCGTGTTGTCCACGTAGAACAGCGCGTCGTAGACCGCGAGCATGCGGTTGAGGTCGGTGACCGCCGCGTAGGACGCGTTGAACGGCGTCATGCTGCGGGCGTCGGACACGGTCAGCAGGGTGAGGTTGCCGCCCTTCTTCGCGCCCGCCGAGGCGTTCGGGTCCGCCTTTCCGCCCGGGGCGTCGTCACCACCGCCGCACGCGGCGAGGGTCAGGGCCAGGACCGAGGCGCCGGCGAGGGTCGCCGTACGCCGTCGTGCGATGGTGCCGTGGTGCTTGCTCATGTGACTCCTCCGTTGTCACAAGGCACACCGGTCCCCGTTCGGACCGGATGTGGTGGTGCGGTGGTGCACGACCGGGTGGTGCCCGCGGCGCCCGAAACGCGGCGTCGTGGCGGCCACCCGGCCGGGTTTGTGGGGTCAGCCGTCCATCAGCGCCGCCCGATGGCGTCGAAGTGGATCAGCCCGTCGTTGTACAGCTGGATCCCGACCACGTCGGAGCGGTGCACCGCTCCGATCACCGCCGACGAGTAGACCCAGAACGGCAGATCACGATTGACCTGGTTCTGCAGCCGGGTGTAGGCGTCGCGTCGCGAGGCGGCGTCGGTGGAGCGTCGGCCGTCCTCGAGGGCGGCGTCCACGACGTCGTTGGCGTAGCCGGTGATATTGCTCAACCCGGCCTTGCTGTACAGGAATTGATAGATCGTCGGTTCCACGTCGTCGGCCCACAGCTGACACACCGTGGCGTCGAAGTCGTTGCCGGCCAGTCGGGTCACCAGCGAGGCCATGTCGGTGACCTCGACGATCACGGTCACGCCCGGATAGCCCTCCAGGGTCTGCCGGATGTATTCGGCGGTGTCCCGCATCTTGCCCGCGTCGGGCACCAGATAGCGGAAGACGAACGGCTTCTTCCCGTTCGCGGTGATCTGCGCGAACAGCGCCCTGGCCTCCTCCGGCCGGTTCTCCGGCGCGGCCAGGTTGACGTTCGCCAGCGGCGAGGAGGCGTCGAAGATGCCCCGCGCCGAGTCGTCCCGGCCGCCGTAGAAGCGCCGGTTGATCTCCGTACTGCTCAGCGCGAGCGCCACCGCCCGGCGGGCGTTCGGGTCCTGGAAGGGGCCCTTGCGCACGTTGAAGGCGACCATCAGGCCGCCGTTGAGCCGGGCGTCCTCCACGACGAGCCCGTCCGCGCGGGCCTGGGCGATGCTCTGCGGATCGGTGCTCAGCGTGAGGTCGGCCCGCTTCGCGCGGATCGTCTTGTTGCCCGACTCCGCGTCCTTGTCGACCCGGAAGACCACCTCGTCCAGATAGGGGCGATCGTGTTGCCAGTACTGGGGGTTGCGCTCCAGACGCAGTTCCCTGCCCGGCTCCCAGCTCTTGAGCTTGAACGGGCCCGCGCCGACCGGCGCGTGCTTGAGCTCGAAGCGGCCCTCCGGGGTGGCGGCGAGCCGCCGGGGCGCCACGAACGACAGGTTGCGGGCGACCGTGTGGTCGAAGTTCGCGTTGGGAGAAGGGAGTTCGATCTTGAGCTGGAGCGCCGACACCTCGGTCAGCTGCACCTTCTGCAGCGGGCCGCCGACCAGCGAACGCACCGAAGGATCACGATGCGCCTCCCAGTTGGCCTTGACCGTGCCGGCGTCGAGCAGGCTGCCGTCGGTGAAGCGCACGTCCGGGCGCAGCGTCAGCGTCCAGATCCGCGAGGTCTGGTCCGACACCAGCGACTCGGCCAGTTTCGGGCGCACCCCGCCGGTGGTCGGATCGGTCCACACGAGGACGTCGTACAGCGCTGAGAGTCGGTTCGAGTCGGCGATGCTGGAGTAGGACGCGGTGAACGGATCGAGCCCGCGTTCCTCTCCCGGCATCAGGATCGTCACCGAACCGCCGTGTGGAGGCTCGCCGGACGAGCCCTTGGAGCCGGACGAGCCCAGCCCGCAGCCCGCCGTGGCCAGCACCGTCGTCGCCGCGAGCGCGAGGGCGAGCGAGAGCCGGCGGCGCGGGCCCCGGCGTCCTGGTGGTAAGGGTGTCTTCTTATCGGGTACCACTGCCGGCCTACCTACCTATCACTGTGGGGTTCGAACGTGCGTCGTGCGTCGGTGCAGTCGTGCAGTCGTTCCAAAAGTGCGGTAGCGCTGTGGTGCGAGGGCGCGGATCGGCGGAGGGATCGGGCCCGTCCGCGGTTCGGGGGAGGGGCGGACCCGGATGCGCCGGGGGCGTCCCGCCCGGGTTCACGGATTCCGGGCGGGACGAGGTGGAACGACTAGCCGGTGGTTCCGATCCGGTCCCACAGGACGATGCCGTCGTTCATCAGCTGGACGCCGGTGATCCTGGGGGCGTAGATCGCGGCGGTGACCGCTTCCTGGTACACCCAGAACGGCATGTCCTTGTTCACCTGCAGCTGTACACGCGTGTAAGCGTCACGTCGGGCCGCGGGGTCGGTCGTCCTGCGCGCGTCCTCGAGCGCGGTGTCGACCGAGGCGTTCTCGTAACCGCTGTTGTTCGTCATGCTCTTGCCGTGCAGGAGATCGTAGATGCCCGGCTCCGGGTCGTCGATCCACTGCTGTCCGAGGGCGGCCTGCCACTCGGTGCTGCCGCCGCCGCGGACGGTTTTGACGTAGGTCGCGATGTCGACGACCTTGACCTCCATCTCGACGCCGGAATACGTGCCGAGCACCTGCTTCATGTACTCCGCGACCCGGATCGAGGCCGGCGCCTGCGGCACCCAGTACGTGAACTTGATCGGCTTGGTGCCGTTCGCGGTGACGTCGTCGAAGAGTTCCTTCGCCCGCTGCTTGTCGTTCTCCGACGCGGCCAGTTGGATGTTGGCGACGGGGGAGGACGCCGCGAAGATGCCCTTGGCGGGGATGCCCTTGGCGCCGAAGAACTTCTGGTTGATCTCGGCGCCGCTGAACGCGAAGACGAACGCGCGGCGGGCGCGCAGGTCCTTGAACGGCGCGACGTTCATGTTGAACACGACCATCTGGCCGCCGTTGAGGCCGATCCGCAACACGCCGAGCTTCTTGTCCTCGCCCTGCGCGACGGCGAGGGGGTCCACCGCGACGGTGAGATCGGTCTTGCCGTCGTCGACCGCCGCCACCGAGTGGGTGACGTCGGTGTCGACGGTGATGGTCAGGTTGTCCAGGTGCGGCAGCCCCTTCTCGCGCTGCCAGTAGTCGGGGTTGCGGGTGAAGGTCTGCTTGACCCCGCGCTCCCACGTCACCAGCTTGTAGGGGCCCGCGCCGACCGGCTTGTCGGCGATTCCGGTCGGGCTGGCCCGCAGCGCGGTGGGCGAGGCGATGAACGCGAGCGAACGGGTCACCAGGTGGTCGAAGTTCGCGTTCTCGGAGATCAGTTTCACGTCGAGCGTGAGCGGGTCGCTGACGGTGAGCGAGAGGATGTTGCTCGCCGCGCCCCGCTGGAAGGAACCGACCTTGGGGTCCTTGTGCCGGTCCCAGTTGAAGCGGACCGCCTCGGCGTCCAACACCGTGCCGTCGCTGAACTTCACGTTGGGGCGGAGCTTGAGTCGCCACGTGTCGGCTTTGCTGCCGAGGACGGCCAGCGACTCGGCGAGCTGCGGGCGCACGCTGCCGGTGGTGGGATCGGTCCACACCAGCGAGTCGTACAGCGCGGACATCCGACTTCCGTCGGCGACGTTCACGTACGAGGTGGAGAAGGGGTCCAGGCTCGTGGAGTCGCCCGGGAGGCTCATCGTGAGCGAGCCACCCTGCTTGGGCGTGCCCGCGGCCGACGGTTTGGTGTCGTCGTCGTTCCCGCAGCCGGCGAGGCCGCCGGCCAGCGCGGTCGCCGCGATCAGCGCGACTATTCGGCGGCGGGTACGACACGAGGATCGAAGGGACAACAGGGAAGTACGAGTCACTGCAAGGCCAACCTTCACCTGACGGACCGTCCGGGCAACCGGGCCCGGGCGGCGGACGTGCTTGGTGCCGGGGGCGCCGGCCGACTCGGGGGGAGAGGGCGACGGTGCCCCGGGTGGAGCATGGTGGTGCGTCCGTGCGGTTGTGCTGTCGTGCGGTGGTACGGGGTGTACGGGAGTACTCGACTGTCTGCGACCTGGAGACGAGATGCGTGAAGGCCGGGAATCGAGGAATGATTCCCGGCCTCCACGAACCGACTGGTAAGGGCGCCGTCCCTTTCTACTGCCTTCCGGCGAACGGGTCCATCAAGATCGGGTCACCGTTGTACTTCTGATGACCAGTCAGCCCTTTTTGCCGAGCCGGTCGAACAGGAAGATGCCGTCGTTGCACAGCTGCACGCCGGTGACCCCGGAGTGGAACGCGCCCGCGACCACCGCCTCCTGGTAGACCCACAGCGGCATGTCGCGGTCCAACTGCAGCTGGAGCTGGGTGTAGGCGGCGCGCCGGCGGGAGGGGTCGGTGGTGTTGCGCGCCTCGTCCAGCGCCCGGTCCACCGCGTCGTCGCCGTAGAAGCAGCAGTTGCCCGGGCTGCCGCGGTGCAGGTACTGGTAGACCACCGGCTCCGGGTCGTCGGCGAGGAGTTGGCTGACCTTGACGTCGAACGCATCGGCCAGATTCGATCGTTTGACGAACTCGGAGAGGTCGGCGGTCTCCACGTCGAGGGTGACGCCGGGGAACTTCTCCAGCGTCTCCTTCATGTAGCGGCCGAGTTCGTCGATCGCGGGGCTCTTGGGCGCGATGAACTTGATCCGCATCGGCTTGGCGCCCTTGTCGGTCACCTTGGCGAACAGCTCGGCCGCCTGTTGCGGCTTGTTCTCGGGCGCCGACAACTGCGGATTGGCCAGCGCGGTGGACTGGTTGAAGATGCCGCGGGCGGGGGTGCCGGCGCCGCCGAAGACGCGCCGGTTGATCTCCTCGCTGCTCAGCGCCAGCACGATCGCGCGCCGCACCTCCGGGTTGGCGGTCGGGCCGCCGGAGGTGTCGAAGCTGAGCAACTGGCCGCCGGACAGCGCCAGTGACTCGACACCGATCCCGAGCGCGCGCGCGGCCTTGAGGGTGAACGCGTCGCTGATGTTCGCGACGTCGGCCTTGCCCTTCTTCACCCGGTTGATCGCCGTGAGGCCGTCCGACTCGTAGCGGAACGTGAGGGAGTCCAGATACGGCTTGGCCGGACCCTGCCAGTAGGTCGGGTTCTTCACCAGGGTCAGGTGGTCGCCCTTGACCCAGCCGCCCGGGGCCAGCATGAACGGTCCTGCGCCGACCGGGTGTTCGGCGAGCTTGTCGATGCCCTCGGCGATCGCCTTGGGCGAGGCGATGAAGGACAGGCTGCGCGCGACCAGGCGGTCGAAGTTGCCGTTCGGCTTGTCCAGGATGATCCGCAGCTCCAGCGCGTCCGCGCCGATCTGGCTCTTCACCCCCACGGTGGCGTCGCGCTGGCGGGAGTTGGTGGTGGGGATCGCGTGCGTGTCCCAGTTGATCTTGACCGCCGCGGCGTCGAAGACGGTGCCGTCGGTGAACTTCAGATTGGGCCGCATCCGCAGGCTCCAGATCTTGTTCCCGCCGCCCTCCACCGGGCTCAGGCTCTCCGCCAACTGCGGCTGTACGGAGCCGGTGACCGGGTTCGTCCACAGCAGGCTGTCGTACAGCGCCGCCATCCGGTTGCCGTCGGCCTGCGCGGCGTAGGAGGGCAGGAAGGGGTCCAGGCTGCGCGCGTCGGAGGTGGCCAGGATCTCCAGCGAGCCGCCGGCCCGGGGCTTGCCCGCCGCGCTGGGCGGCTCACCGGAGTCGGAGCCGCAGCCGGCCGCGGCCAGCAGGCCGATCACGGCGACGACGGCGGCGGCGCGGCGGCGGGCCCGAAGGGCGAAAGGTCGTGCGTGTGCCACAGAAAACGTCCTCAAGCATGGAGCAGGCCGGCCGGAGGCCGGTTGCCGCGCGAACAGCGCGGTCAGCGCCGTGAGGCTATAGCTCGACACGTGCCGCATCGAGGGCGGGAGGCCCGATTCGGGCCCCGATCGGCCGGCCCGGACACGGCCGTGTACGCACAGCGACGCGGTACGGCCGGTCGTGGGCCGTACCGCGTCGGACGAGGGTGCGTCAGTCCTGCTTCGGGGCCTCGGAACCGGGCTCCGCGGCCGGTTCGGCGGTTGTGGGCTCCGCGGCGGCGGGCGCGGCCTCGGCCTTCGGCGTGCCGGCGGTCGCCTCGCCGGCGAACACCGCCGCCTCGCCCACCAGCGGGAAGTGACACGCGACCCGGTGCCCCGGCGCGATCTCGCGCAGCGTGGGCACATGCGCGGCGCACTCCGCGCGCGCGATCGGGCAGCGGGTGCGGAACCGGCACCCGCTGGGCGGGTTCATCGGCGAGGGAATCTCGCCGCCGAGCGCGGGACCGGACGGGGCGGCCGCCGGGTCGGGCGCGGGCACCGCGTCCAGCAGGGCCCGGGTATACGGGTGCGCGGGCGTGTCGTAGATCGCCGCCGTGTCCCCGGTCTCGGCGATGGTGCCCAGGTACATCACCGCGACGTCGTCGCTGATGTTGCGCACCACCGCGAGGTCGTGCGCGACGAAGATCATCGACACGCCGGTGCGGTGCTTCATCTCGTCGAGCAGGTCCAGCACCTGCGCCTGTACCGACACGTCGAGCGACGCCACCGGTTCGTCGCAGATCAGCAGGTCGGGGTCGACGACCATGGCCCGGGCGATGGCGATCCGCTGGCACTGGCCGCCGGAGAACTGGTGCGGCCGGCGATCGGAGACCAGCTCCGGGTCCAGTCCCACCTGGCGCAGCACCGCCTCCACGCGCGGGCGGATCTGCTCGGCGGGCAGGCCGGAGATGACCAGGCCCTCGGCGACGATGTCGAAGATCTTCCGGCGCGGGTTCAGCGCCGAGATGGGGTCCTGGAACACCATCTGGATGCGCCGGCGCATGGTGCGCAGGCCCGCCTTGGGCAGCGTGGTCAACTCCTGCCCGTCGAACCGCACCGAGCCCTCGGACGGCTTGGTCAGCTGCAGGATCGCGCGGGCGAGGGTGGACTTGCCGCAGCCGGATTCGCCGACCAGGCCGAGGGTGCGGCCGCGGCCGAGTTCGAAGCTGACCCCGGCGACCGCGTTCATCATCCCGCCGGGCACCCGGAAACGCTGGACCAGGTCGGTGACCGTGAGCAGCGGGTCGGTGCCCGTGGCGGCCGCGGGCTTGTCGTCGAGGGCGAGCGCGCCCGGCGCGGTGTCGTCGGCCGTCATGCGGGGGTCTCCTTCATCAGGGACGGCTTCTCGTCGGCGCCGGTGCCCGAGGCGGCGCCGTCGGCCGGCGCGTCGGTGCCGACCGGGTGGTGGCAGGCGAACCGATGCGTGCCCAAGTCCTCGCCCAGCTCGGGGCGTTGCGCGCGGCACAGGTCGTCGGCCGCGCCGCAGCGGGCCGCGAACGCGCAGCCGGAGGCGAGCGTGATCAGGTCGGGCGGGCTGCCCGGGATCGCGCGCGGCCGCTGGTCCCGCGGTACGTCCAGGCGCGGCACGGCGCCGAGCAGGGCCTCGGTGTAGCGGTGCCGGCGATGCGCGAACAGGTCGGCGGTGGGCGAGTGTTCGACCATCCGACCGGCGTACATCACGGCGATCTGGTCGGTACGTCCGGCCACCACGCCCAGGTCGTGGCTGACCAGGATCATGCCCATGCCGCGTTCGGCCTGGATCTCCTGGAGCAGGTCGAGGATCTGCCGCTGCACGGTCACGTCAAGCGCGGTGGTGGCCTCGTCCGCGATCAGCACGTCGGGGTCGCAGGCGAGCGCCATCGCGATGGTCACCCGCTGGCGCATGCCGCCGGAGAGCTGGTGCGGGTATTGCCGGGAGCGCTTGAGCGGTTCGGGGATGCCGACCAGCGTGAGCAGTTCGATCGCCCGCTCGCCGGCCTCCTTCTTGCCCAGGCCCAGGTGCAGCCGCATCGACTCGGTGAGCTGGCGGTCGATCCGCAACACCGGGTTGAGCGAGGTCATCGGGTCCTGGAAGACCATCGCGATCCGGTTGCCCCAGATCTTCCGGGCCTCCTTGCGCGGCACCCCGACCAGTTCGCGTCCGTCCAGGCGCACGCTGCCCCGGATGTTGGCGATCGAGGGGCAGATGCCCATCAGCGAGCGCACCAGCATCGACTTGCCCGAGCCGGACTCGCCGACCAGACCGAGGGTTTCGCCGCGTTCGATGGCGAAGGACACACCGTCCACGGCCTTGAGCAGGCCGCGCGGGGTGTCCAGGTGCACCCGCAGGTCCTCGGCCCGCAGCAGGGGCTCGTCCGGCGTGGGCGAGCCGGTCGTGGTCGGCTCCGCCATGGTCACCACGCCACCTTCGTGCCGCGCGGCCGTTGGATCCCATTCATGAGAGCGGTCCCGTCTGTGTGATGGGGTCGAAGCAGGGCACCGGCGACGGCTGTTCGGGGGGCCGTCGCCGGTGCCGCGGCTACAGCTTGGTGTCGCGGACGTCGAACTTCGCGCGCAGCCGGTCGCCGATGACGTTGAGCGAGAAGACGGTCAGGAACAGCACGGCGCAGGGCACGAACACCTGGGACGGATACAGCGACAGATCGTCCTTCGCGGAGTTGATCATGCCGCCCCAACTGGGCATCGGCGGCGGGATGCTGAGCCCGAGGAAGGACAGCGAGCCCTCCGCGACGATCAGCACGGCCATCACGATCACCGAGTAGGACATCACCGCGGGAAAGGTGTTGGGCAACAGTTCCTTGAAGATGATCCGGCCCGGACCCGCGCCCATCGCCTTGGCCACCGTGACGTATTCGCGGTTGGACTGGGCGATCGCGCTCGCCTTGGTCAACCGGGTGAAGCCGGGAATGGTGAGCACGGCGAGGCCCGCGGTGATGCTGG
The DNA here is from genome assembly GCF_042754105.1 of Embleya sp. NPDC059237. Classification (NCBI taxonomy): domain Bacteria; kingdom Bacillati; phylum Actinomycetota; class Actinomycetes; order Kitasatosporales; family Streptomycetaceae; genus Embleya; species Embleya sp. NPDC059237. The sequence goes on from NZ_JBHZAE010000001.1 coordinate 420,222, forward strand.
TCTGCGACGGCTCGTACACCGAGGACAGCGCGAGCAGCAGGATCAGCGGCGGGAAGGCGAGCAGCGCGTCGGAGAACAGGTCGATGACCATCTCGGTGACGCCGCGGAAGTAGGCCGCGACCAGGCCGAGCAGGCCGCCGACGAGCACGCCGACCACGACCGACACCAGCGCGACGATCATCGACACGCGCGCGCCGAAGGCGAGCCGGGTCAGGTGGCTGCGGCCGAGGCCGTCGGTGCCGAGGAATTCCGGCCAGCTGGAGAACGGTGCCTGCTTGGCCTCGCCGAACGCCTTGTCGTACCCGTGCGGGAAGACGCCGGAGGCGACCAGGCTGAGCAGCGCGCCGAGCAGGACGACGGCCATCCACGCGATGGCGAACCAGAGCAGGAAGCTGGGCCGCTTGCGAGCCTTGCCGCTCTTGGCGGCGGCCACCGTCGCGGGGGTCTCGCCGACGGCGGGGGCGGTTTCGAGTGTGCTCATCGGGCCCTCACTCTCGGGTCGATGAGGGAGTAGCCGATGTCCACGAGCGTATTGAGCAGCACGTAGATCAGCGCGATGACCACGACCGTGCCCTGCACGACGGGGATGTCCTTGCCGTTGATCGCCTGGTACATGCCCTGTCCGAGGCCGGGGATGGCGAAGTAGGACTCGACGATGACGGTACCGCCGATCAACCGGCCCAGGGTCAGCCCGGAGACGGTCAGCAGCGAGAACGACGAGGGCCGCAACGCGTGCCGGAAGAGCACGTACGGTGTGGACAGGCCCTTGGAGCGCGCGGTGAGGATGAAGTCCTCCTGCAGCGTGGCCAGCATGTCGCTGCGCAACAGGCGCTGGAACTGCGGGATCTCGGCGAGCGCGAGGGCGAGCGCGGGCAGGAATGCGAACTCGATGTTCTTGGCGAAGTCGACCGAGATGTACTCCCATCCGGTCGGCTTGAACGCGAGCATCATCTTCGGGTTCGCGAAGAAGTAGACGAGGATGAACACGCTCACGAAGGTGGGGATGGACAGCAGCCCGGAGGAGACGCCGCCGATCACACGGTCCACTCGGCCGCCGGCCTTGGCGGCCGTCCACACGCCCAGCGGCACGGCCACGATCAGGGCCATGAGCAGGGCGAAGACGGCGAGTTCCAGGGTCACCGGGAAACGTTCGGCGATGCCGTCCATCACGGAGGTCCGGGTCTTCAGGGACTCCCCGAGGTCGCCGGTGAGCGCATCGCCCACCCAGGTCACGTATCGGACGGGCAGCGACTTGTCGTACCCGAACTCGTGCTCCAGGTCCTTCAGGTCCTGCGGCGTGGAACCGGGGCCGAGCATCTGGGCGACCGGTGAACCGTCCACCAGGTCGGGCAGGGCCGTGGTCGCGAAGGTGACCAGGAACAGCACCGGAATCAGGGCCAGCAACTTGCGACCGAGCAGGCGCAACACGACGGTGTCACCCCCTCTCGCTGGTCTGGTCGGTTGACGAGGTCTGTTGAACATTCCGTGCGGTGGTACACCCGCGCCGAGGCGACGAGGCCCGGGTCGGCCGGATCACCGGTGGTGACACGTGCCTTGACGGGTCGTCAGTTAAGCGCGGTGATTAATTACGGCAGTGGGCGCGATCAATGTCAATGGATTCATCGCAACCGTTAGCGGGTCGAAAACGTCCGTCGCGAGCCGGCGCGCCGCCGGCCGTCGGCACGTGTCGACCTGCGGGAACAAGGTGTGGAGAGCAGCTAACTGACGGTGCGTCAGATGTCGTCGACGGGCCGTGTGCGGGACGCGTTCCGCTCACCTCGCGGACATCCCTCGGACACTCCCTGCGACCGGCCGAGACGGTCTCGGTGACCGGCTCGGCGGGTGCGGGTCGGCGCCGTGGATGCTCCCGGTGACCACCCCGGATGCGTCCGGTGACCGGCGGGATCCGGCCGTCCGGGGGCGTGAGCGGACGTTCATCCGCCGGAAACACTCGTGCGGCAAGCGTCACGTCGGCGAAACACGGGGCGCCACGGCGTGAAACCTCACACCCCGAAGCTCCTTCCCATGAGCTCCCGGAGGTCGGCCGGGGCCACGGAGAAGAGAGGCAGAGTATGGACACGGGTAACACCGCATTCGTACTCCTGAGCGCCGCACTGGTGATGCTCATGACGCCCGGGCTGGCGTTCTTCTACGGCGGCATGGTCCGCGTGAAGAGCGTCCTGAACATGTTGATGATGAGCTTCATCTGCCTGGCTGTCGTGACGGTGCTGTGGGTGCTCTACGGGTTTTCCATGACGTTCTCCACGGACGCCTTCGGCGGAGTGGTGGGCAATCTCGACTGGTACGGCATGCGCGACATCGGAGTCGCGGAACTGTGGGACGGCTACACGATCCCGGTCACGGTGTTCGCGGCCTTCCAGTTGATGTTCGCGATCATCACCCCCGCGCTGATCAGCGGCGCCGTCGCGGACCGTACCAAGTTCACCGCCTGGGCCCTGTTCGTCGCGTTCTGGGTCACCCTGGTCTACTTCCCCGTCGCGCACTGGGTCTGGGCCGCGGACGGCTGGTTGTTCGAGAAGGGTGTGATCGACTTCGCCGGCGGCACCGCCGTACACATCAACGCGGGCATCGCGGCACTGGCCCTGGTCCTGGTGATCGGCAAGCGGGTCGGCTTCAAGCGCGACCCGATGCGCCCGCACAACCTGCCGCTGGTGATGATCGGCGCCGGGCTGCTGTGGTTCGGCTGGTTCGGCTTCAACGCCGGCTCCTGGCTGGCCGCCGACGGCGTCACCGGACGGGCCCTGATCAACACCCAGATCGCCACCGCGGCGGCGATGCTCGGCTGGCTGTTCCTGGAGAAGATCCGCGACGGACACCTGACCACCCTCGGCGCCGCGTCCGGCGCGGTGGCCGGCCTGGTCGCGATCACCCCCGCGTGCGGCGCGCTCAGCCCGCTCGGCTCGATCGCGCTCGGCGTGGTCGCGGGCGCGGTCTGCGCGTGGGCGGTGGGCCTGAAGTACCGGCTCGGCTACGACGATTCGCTCGACGTGGTCGGCGTGCACCTGGTCGGCGGCATCATCGGCTCGCTCGCCCCCGGCCTGCTGGCCACCGGCCACGTCCAGAGCGACGCGAAGGGCCTGTTCTACGGTGGGGGCTTCGACCAGCTGGGCAAGCAGCTGATCGGCGTCGGTGCCGTCCTCGGTTACTCCTTCGTGGTCACGTACATCCTGGGCACGGTCATTCACAAGACCATCGGCTTCCGGGTGTCCGAGGACGACGAGGTGGCCGGCATCGACCGGGTCGAGCACGCCGAGACCGGGTACGACTTCGCCGCTCTCGGCGGTTCCACCCGACCGACGGCGGGCATCGGCACCGCTACCGGCGCGGGTGCCGCGGCACCCGCCGACACGAAGGTGGATGCGTGAAGCTCATCACGGCGGTGATCAAGCCGCACCGGCTCGACGACGTCAAGAACGCCCTCCAGGCGTTCGGCGTGCACGGCCTCACCGTGACCGAGGCGAGCGGCTACGGCCGGCAGCGCGGCCACACCGAGGTCTACCGGGGCGCCGAGTACCAGGTCGACCTCGTGCCCAAGGTGCGCATCGAGGTGCTCGCCGACGACGAGGACGCCGAGGAACTGCTCGAAGTCCTGGTCAAGGCCGCCCGCACCGGCAAGATCGGCGACGGCAAGGCATGGATCGTCCCCGTGGACAGCGTGGTCCGGGTCCGCACCGGCGAACGCGGCCCGGAAGCCCTGTAGGACCCGATGGCCGGTCCCGCCCCGAAGCGCGTGTTCGGGGACGGGTCCGGCCATCGGCCTTTTCGGGTCGAGCGCGGCGCGCGCCGATGCCCGTGAACGAGGGAGCAGTCACCATGGAACCGACCGCCGGCTCGCGCTACACCCGAGCCCGGGACGATCTCCTGGCCGATCCGGCCGGGCCCGCCGGCGCCGCCCGCCGGCAGGCGCTCTGCGCACTGACCGACCGCTGGCTGACCGAATTGTTCACCACCGCCGGCGCCCCGTCGCAAGGCGTGGCCTTGGTCGCCGTCGGCGGCTACGGCCGCCGGGAGTTGTCCCCGGGCAGTGACCTCGACGTGGTCCTGCTGCACGACGGCCGCGCCGGCGTCGCCGAACTCGCCGAGGCGATCTGGTACCCGGTCTGGGACGCGGGCATCGCCCTCGACCACTCGGTGCGCACCCCCGACGAGGCCCGCCGGGCCGCCGCCGACGACCTGCGGGTACAGACCGGCCTGCTCGACATCCGGCACATCGCCGGCGACCCCGAACCCACCGCCGCGCTGCGCACGTCGATGTTCACCGCGTGGCGCGCCGCAGCGGTCAAGCGGCTGCCCGAACTGCAGCGGGCCGGCCGCGAGCGCGCGGAACGCCACGGCGAGGTCGCCTTCCTGCTCGAACCCGACCTCAAGGAGGCCCGCGGCGGGCTGCGCGACGCCACCGCGCTGCGCGCGATCTCCGCCTCCTGGATCGCGGACGCCCCGCACGAGGAGGTGGACGCCGCCCGCGCCACGCTGCTCGACGTGCGCGACGCGCTGCACCTGGTCACCGGGCGCGGCGCGGACCGACTGCTGCTCCAGGAACAGGACGCGGTGGCCCGCCGGCTCGGCCTGCTCGACGCGGATACCCTCCTGCGCCGGGTCTCCGAGGCGGCCCGGGCGCTGGCCTACGCCGGCGACGTGACCTGGCGCGAGGTCTCCCGAGTGCTGGCCGCGCGCGAGGCGGGCGCGGGGCTGCGCCGGTTGCGCCGGGCGCGCACCGGGGTGTCCGCCCGTACGCCGCTGGCCGAGGGCGTGGTCGAGCACGCCGGCGAGGTGGTGCTCGCCCAGGCCGCCCGGCCCGCCCGGGACCCGGTCCTGCTGCTGCGCGCCGCGGCCGCCGCGGCCCGGGCCGGGTTGCCGCTGTCCCGGCACACCGTGGACCGGCTGGCGAACGAGTGCCCGCCGCCGAGCGATCCGTGGCCGGCCGACGCGCGCGAGGCGTTCGTGGCGCTGATCGGCGCCGGGCGCGACGCGCTGCCGGTCTGGGAGGCGCTGGAGTCGCGGCGGCTGATCACCCGGTTGTTGCCGGACTGGGAGCGGGTGCGCTGCCGGCCGCAGCGCAACGCCGTCCACCGCTTCACCGTCGACCGGCACCTGATCGAGACCGCGGTCGAGGCCGCCGCGCACACCCGCCGGGTGGCCCGGCCCGACCTGCTCCTGGTGGCCGCGCTGCTGCACGACATCGGCAAGGGCTGGCCCGGCGACCACAGCGTCAGCGGCGAGGTGATCGCGCGCGAGGCGGCCACGCGGATGGGCTTCGCCAAGGACGACGTGGACGTGATCGGCACACTGGTGCGCCGACACCTGCTCCTGGTGGACACCGCGACCCGGCGTGACCTGGACGACCCGACCACCGTGGCGGCGTTCGCCGAGGCGGTGGGCAGCGTGGAAACCCTCGAACTGCTCCACGCGCTCACCGAGGCCGACGCCGCCGCCACCGGACCCGCCGCGTGGAGCGACTGGCGGGACGCCCTGGTCCGGGACCTCGTCGCCCGGACCAGGGCGGTGTTCGCCGGCCGCCCGGCACCGGAGGCGCTCGCGCTGCCGGCCGAGCGCATCGTGCTCGCCGAGGTCTCCGGCGACCTGCCGGTGGTGCGCCTGGAGCCGCTGCCGTTCGGCGCCGAGGTGACCATCGCCGCCGCCGACCGGGTCGGCCTGCTGGCGCTGGCGGCGGGCGTGCTCGCGCTGCACCGGCTCACCGTGCGTTCGGCCGCGATCGACGTGGTCGACGCGCTCGGCGTCACGGTATGGACGGTGGAGACCGAGTTCGGCCGGCTGCCCGACCCGGCGGCGCTGCGCGAGGACGTGCGCAAGGCCCTGGACGGCGGCCTCGACGTGGCCGCCCGGCTGGCCAAACGCGAGGCCGCCTACCCGCCCCGGCGCGGCGCCTCGCGCGCCCCCGCCCGGGTCGAGGTGATCCCCGACGCGTCCGCGACCGCGACGGTCCTGGAGGTACGCGCGCCCGACAGCCCCGGCCTGCTGCACCGCATCGGCCAGGCCCTGGCCGATGCGCACGTCAGCGTCCGGCAGGCCCGGGTGGGTACCCACGGCGCGGACGCGGTGGACGCCTTCTACGTGGTCGCCCCCGACGGTGCGCCGCTGGCCGCCGCCCAGGCCCGCGGCCTGGCCAGGACCCTGGAGAAGGCGCTGGCGCCGTGACCGATCGGGCCCGCCGCCGGCGGAACCGGGACGCGTGCCCCCGTCACGACCGCTCGGTGGGCGGTTAGGCTGGGCCCGACACCACCCGTATCTGACGAAGGACCTCTGCCGACGTGTTCGACACTCTCTCCGACCGCCTCGCAGCGACCTTCAAGAACCTTCGCGGCAAGGGGCGGCTCTCCGAAGCCGACATCGACGCCACCGCCCGCGAGATCCGGGTCGCCCTCCTCGAGGCCGACGTGGCGCTCCCGGTGGTCCGCGAGTTCATCGCCCGGGTCAAGGAACGCGCCCGCGGCGCCGAGGTGTCGGGCGCGCTCAACCCGGCCCAGCAGATCGTCAAGATCGTCAACGAGGAACTGGTCGGGATCCTCGGCGGCGAGACCCGCCGGCTGCGCTTCGCCAAGACCGGCCCCACGGTGATCATGCTCGCCGGCCTCCAGGGCGCGGGCAAGACCACGCTCGCGGGCAAGCTGGGCAAGTGGCTCAAGGCGCAGAAGCACCAGCCGCTCCTGGTCGCCTGCGACCTCCAGCGCCCGAACGCGGTCAACCAGCTCTCCGTGGTCGCCGAGCGCGCGGGCGTCGCGGTCTACGCGCCCGAGCCCGGCAACGGCGTGGGCGACCCGGTCAAGGTGGCCCGCGACTCGATCGAGTTCGCCAAGACCAAGCAGTACGACGTGGTCGTCGTCGACACCGCCGGCCGGCTCGGCATCGACGCCGAGATGATGCAGCAGGCCGTCGACATCCGCGACGCGGTCAAGCCGGACGAGATCCTGTTCGTCGTCGACGCGATGATCGGCCAGGACGCGGTGGTCACCGCGCAGGCGTTCCTCGACGGCGTCGGCTTCGACGGCGTGGTGCTCTCCAAGCTCGACGGCGACGCGCGCGGTGGTGCGGCCCTGTCGGTTGCCTCGGTGACCGGCCGGCAGGTCATGTTCGCCTCCAGCGGGGAAAAGCTCGAGGACTTCGACGCGTTCCACCCCGACCGGATGGCCTCGCGCATCCTGGGCATGGGCGACATGCTCAGCCTGATCGAGATCGCCGAGGCCAAGTACGACCAGGACCTCGCGCTCAAGGCCGCGGAGAAGCTGCACGGCGGCGGCAACAACTTCACCCTGGAGGACTTCCTCCAGCAGATGGAGCAGGTCAAGAAGCTCGGCTCGATCTCGAAGCTGCTCGGCATGCTGCCCGGCATGGGCGCGATGAAGGACCAGATCGACAACATCGACGACCGCGACCTGGACCGGGTCGCGGCGATCATCAAGTCGATGACGCCGGCCGAGCGGGCCGACGTGAAGATCCTCAACGGCTCGCGTCGGGCGCGCATCGCCAAGGGCGCCGGCACCGAGGTCAACGCGGTCAACAACCTGATCGAGCGGTTCGTCGAGGCCCGCAAGATGATGGGCCAGATGGCCAAGGGCGGCGGCATGCCGGGGATGCCCGGCATCCCGGGCATGGGCGGCGCCGGCAAGAAGAAGGGCAAGGCGCCCAAGCAGGCCAAGGGCAAGCGCCAGTCGGGCAACCCGATGAAGCGCAAGCAGGAGGCGGCGGCCGAGGCGGCGCGGCGCGAAGAGCGCGCCGCCAACCCGTTCGGGCTGCCGGCCGGAAACGGCGCGGGCGGCGGCGCGGCCGACTTCGAACTGCCCGACGAGTTCAAGAACTTCCTGCCGCCGGGGCAGAAGTAGCGGCGGGGCACAGGCGGGCGGGGGCCGCGACGTGGGCGAACCACGTCGCGGCACACCCCCAGGTGCGGTCCCGACCCGCTGGGACGACGAGGCGAGGATGGAGATGACGGGGGCCATGGACCTGTACACCGTGCCCGGGAGCCGGGTGGGCGTACGACCGCCGACCGGGACCGACGCGGCCGCCTCCGCCGAGGCGATCCGCCGCTCCGAGCACATCTCCCACTGGAACCCGGCCGACCCGAACGACCTGCCGGACCTGATCCGCCGCCAGGGCGACACCTTCCGCACGTTTTTGGTGATCGACCTCGCCGAGCGCGGCCTGGCCGGCCGGATCAACGTCTCGAACATCGTGCGGGCGCGCTTTTGCAACGCGACGCTCGGCTACGACGCCTACACGCCCTACGCGGGCACCGGGCGGATGACCGAGGCGCTGGCCCTGGTGATCGATCGGGTGTTCGCCGCGGACGGCCTCGCGCTGCACCGCCTGGAGATCAACGTGCAGCCCGGCAACGACGCCTCGATCGCGCTCGCGCGCCGGATGGGTTTTCGCTACGAGGGCTTCACCCCGCGCATGTTGTTCATCAACGACGCCTGGCGCGACCACGAGCGCTTCGCGCTGACCGCCGAGGAGTGGCCGGGCGCGGAGAAGACCATTCTTCCCTCGTAGGGCCGGACATGGCAGGCTGCCCGCCCATGACGTACGAGGTCGAGCCTGCCGTTCATCCAGAACTCGCCGCGCACACCGCGCACTTCGCCAAGCGCGTATACACCGTGGCCGGACACGTGCACGTCGCCGTGGGCTGGTCCTCGGCCAACGCCGCGGTGATCGAGGGCCCCGAGGGACTGGTGGTGGTCGACACCGGCAGCGGGGCGGACCTGGCCGCGGTGATCGAGGCCGAACTGCGACCGCAACTGCGCGACCCCCGGGCCCCGGTGCGGGCCGTGGTGGTCACCCACCACCACCCCGACCATGTGAACGGGCTGAGCCACTGGGCCGCGACGCCCGACGTGGACGTGTACGCGCACCGGACCTTCCTGGCCGCGCTCACCGACCAGTCCGGGCCCACGCTGCACATCATGGGCCTGCGCTCGGTGTACTCGCTCGGCAACCTCCTCGGCCCCTCGGACACCGAGGGCGTCAACGACGCGGTCGGCCCGCACGCCGGGGTGGGCACGCCGTCGTTCGTGATGCCCACTGTGCTGGTGGGCGACGCGCTGGAGACCGAGGTCGCGGGGGTGCGGCTGCGGCTGTTCCACAATCCCGGCGAGACCGACGACGCGATCAGCGTGTACCTGCCGGACAGCGACGTGCTGCTGTGTGGCGACACCATCCAGGGACCGACCCTGCCCAACATCCACACCCTGCGCGGGTGCCGCTACCGCGACCCGATGCAGTGGGTGCGCAGCATCGACGCGCTGCGCGCACACGGGGCCGCGCACCTGATCCCCAGCCACGGGCAACCGGTGTCGGGGGCGGACCGGGTCGCCGAGGTGCTGGCCGTGGAGCGGGACTGCATCCAGTACATCCACGACCAGACCGTGCGCCGGATGAACGAGGGGCTGACCCCGGACGAGTTGGCCGAGACGATCGAACTGCCCGAACACCTGGCCTCGTACGCGCCGTACGCGCGGGAGTACTACGGCACCGTCAAGCACACCGTGCGGCAGATCTTCTTCGGCTACCTCGGTTGGTTCGGCGGCGATCCGGTCGACCTGGATCCGCTGCCCCGGGCCGAACACGCGCGCCGGACGGTGGCCCTGATGGGCGGCCGGGAGCGGGTGCTCGGCGCGGCGACCGAGGCGTACGAGGCGGGCGAGTACCAGTGGGCGGCCGAGCTGGCCACCCACCTGACCCGGATCGACCGCGAGGACACGGACGCGCGCGCCGTCAAGGCCGCCGCGTTTCGCCGACTCGGCTACGCCCAGCTCAACGTCAACTGGCGCAACTGGTACCTGACCAGCGCGGACGAGCTGGAGGACCGGATCCAGCCGATCCTGCCGCTGATCAACTTCGCCGCGGTCTTCGCGCCCAGGGACCTGGTCGCCCGGATCCCGGCGGCGTGGCTGATCGAGCTGTACACCACCCGGCTGCGCGCGGAGGAGGCGCTGGAGGTGGACACCGTGCTCGGCTGGCGGGTGCTCGGCGGCGTGCACGGCGAGGAGGAGGTGGCGCTGCACATCCATCGCGGCGTGGCCCGCTTCCTGCGGGAGATCCCGGCGGACGCCGCCGTGGTGCTCGAACTGCCGCGCGAGACCGTGGAGTCGCTGCATCTGGGCCGGACCGATCTGCGCGGCGCGCTGGCCGGCGGGGACGCCCGGGCGATCCGGGGCGGCGCGGCGGAGGCGGCGGCCCTGCTCGACCTGTTCGACCCGCTCCAGCCGCGCAGGCCCACCGAGTTGACGCTGCGCTGACCCCCGCACGACGAGCGCCCCCGCCGGGTGTGTTCGGCGGGGGCGCTCGGGGTTCACGCGAGGGGGTCAGCTCGCGTCGAGGACCAGCTTGCGTACGTACTCGACCGCCTCGGCGACCGGGACCAGGGCCTTCTCGCCGCTCGCGCGCGAGACGATCTCCACGTTGCCCTCGGCCAGGCTGCGGGCGCCGACGGTCACCCGGAACGGGATGCCGACCAGTTCGATGTCCTTGAACTTCACCCCGGGGCGCTCGGCGCGGTCGTCCAGGATCGTGTCCACCCGCTGCCGCCGCAGTTCCGCGTAGATCTCCTCGGCGGTGGTGCGCGACTTCTCGTCCTCGACGTCGAGCAGCGCGACCGCGACCTCGAACGGCGCCACCGCGACCGGCCACACGATGCCGTTCTTGTCGTGGTGCGTCTCGACCATCGCGGCCATCGCGCGCTCGACGCCGATGCCGTAGCTGCCCATGACCGGGGTGATCCGCTCACCGTCCGCGCCGAGCACGTTCACCCCGAGCACATTGGTGTACTTGTCGCCGAGCTTGAAGATGTGGCCGATCTCGACCGTCTGCTCGACCTCCAGGCCGGTGCCGCACTTCGGGCACGGCTCGCCGGCCACCACCTCGCGCAGGTCCACCCAGCGACCCACCGCGATGTCGCGCTCGACGTCCACGCCGCGCACGTGCATCTTGTCCACGTTGGCGCCGGTGACCATGTCCCGGCGACCGCGCAGCGCCTCGTCGGCCAGGATCGGCAGGTCGCTCACGCCGACCCCACCCAGGCTGCCCGGGTACGCGCCGAGCGCGGCCTTGATCTCGTCCGGCGTGGCCGGGCGCACGTCGTTGGAGCCGGTGGTGTCGATCAGCTTCTGCTCGACCAGCGCGTGGTCCCCGCGCAGCAGGGCCAGCGTGAGCTGCCCGCCGACCATGTAGACCAGCGTCTTGATCTGCCGGTCGGCCGCGACGCCGTGAGCCCTGGTCAGGTTCTCGATGGTCTTGACGCCGGGGGTGTCGAACCGCTCCGGCGCGTCGAGCCCCGGACCGTCCTCGATCGCCGCGAGCGTGGATGTGGCCTTCTCGACGTTGGCCGCGTAGTCGCAGTTCGGACAGTGCACGACGAGGTCCTCGCCGGCCGCCGACGGGCACATGAACTCGGTCGAGCCGCTGCCGCCCATGGTGCCGCTGGACGCCTGCACCGCGATGGCGGGGATGTTCAGCCGCTGGAAGATGCGGACGTACGCCTGCCGGTGCGCCTCGAACGAACGGTCCAGTCCCTCGGCGTCCAGATCGAAGCTGTACGAGTCCTTCATGGTGAACTCGCGCACCCGGATCAGGCCGCTCTTGGGCCTCGGCTCGTCCCGGAACTTGGTCTGGAACTGGTACCAGGTCTGCGGCAGGTCGCGGTAGGAGCTGAGTTCGAGCGCGAGGGTCGTGAAGATCTCCTCGTGCGTCATGCCCAGGGCCAGGTCGGTGCCCTTGCGGTCCTTGAGCCGGAACATCTCGTCGCCCATGACCTCCCAGCGACCGCTCTTCTGCCAGATCTCGGCCGGATGCATGGTCGGCAGGATCATCTCCTGCGCGCCGATCCGGTCCATCTCCTCGCGGATGATCTGCACGACCTTCGCGCGCACCCGCACCGCGAGCGGCAGCAGCGAATAGTGGCCGGCCATCAGCTGCCGGATGTAGCCCGCGCGCACGAGCAGACGGTGGCTGACCGCGTCGGCGTCGGCGGGGTCCTGACGGAGAGTGGGTACGTACAGTTCGGACCAACGCATGAGACCGTGGCGACCTAACGACTAGGGGGAAGGGCGTGCGACCTGCATTCTAAAAGCCGCGCGAGGCTCGACCGCCCGGGTTTTCCCCCGGTCCTCGCCCCGGCTTTGGTCGGCGCCCGGAAGTCTGGCAGAATGGCGAGCTGAGTACCCGGGGCATTGCCGGACCCTCTCTCCGCATGCTTACCGTGTCCACGATCAGCCGAGCCTCATGTCCCCACGTGAACGCCGGCTGTTCACCCACGTCAAGATGCAGGAGACACCACTCTCGTGGCAGTCAAGATCAAGCTGAAGCGCCTGGGCAAGATCCGTTCGCCCCACTACCGCATCGTCGTCGCCGACGCCCGCACCAAGCGTGACGGTCGGGCGATCGAGGAGATCGGTATCTACCACCCGATGGAGAACCCCTCGCGTATCGAGGTCGACTCCGAGCGTGCGCTCTACTGGCTGGGCGTCGGCGCGCAGCCGACCGAGCCCGTCGCGCACATCCTCAAGCTGACCGGCGACTGGCAGAAGTACAAGGGCGAGCCGGCCCCGGCCCCGCTCCTGGTCGCCGCGGAGAAGGCCGACAAGAAGTCGCTCTTCGAGGCCGCCGCCCGCGAGGCGATGGACGAGCCCAAGGACGGCGCCACCACGCCGAAGGCCAAGAAGGAGAAGAAGGTCGAGGCCGCCGCCGAGACCGAGACTCCGGCCGCCGAGGGCGAAGCCGCCGCCGAGACCGCCGCTAACGAGGGCTGACCGTGCTCGAGGAAGCCCTCGAACACTTGGTCAAGGGCATCGTCGAGCATCCGGACGAGGTCAAGGTACGGGCGCGTAATCTTCGCCGCGGCCGCATTCTCGAGGTCCGGGTCCACCCCGAAGACCTCGGGAAGGTCATCGGGCGAGGTGGCCGCACCGCGCGTGCGCTGCGTACCGTCGTGACCGCGCTCGGCGGCCGGGGAGTCCGCGTCGACCTCGTCGACGTCGACCAGGTTCGCTGACGTACCCGGACATCACGTCCAACCGGGAGCTGCCCGGCGGAGTCACATCCGCCGGGCAGCTTCTTGGCATTTCCGGTGCTCGGCGGTCGGGCCGTCGGGTCCAGTCGGGTTTCAGGGTTTCCAGGCAGAGATTGAGGAGTCGCAGGTGCAGCTTGTGGTCGGCCGTATCGGCAAGGCACACGGCATCAAGGGCCAGGTGACCGTCGAGGTCCGTACCGACGAGCCCGAACTGCGGCTCGCACCCGGAGCGGTGCTGATGACCGACCCGCCGTCGGTGGGTCCGCTGACCATCGCCGACGGCCGGGTGCACAGCGGTCGACTGCTGCTGAGCATCGAGGGCGTGACCACCCGCAGCGGCGCCGAGGCGCTGCGCAACACGCTGCTGATCGCCGAGATCGACCCGGACGAACTCCCCGAGGACCCCGAGGAGTTCTACGACCATCAGCTGATCGGCCTGGACGTGGTCACCGCCGACGGCGAGGCGGTCGGCGAGATCACCGAGGTGGCCCACCTGCCCTCGCAGGACCTGCTCATGGTCCGCCGGGCGGACGGGCGCGAGGTGATGATCCCGTTCGTGCAGCAGATCGTCCCCGAGATCGACCTGGAGAACCAGCGCGCGGTGATCACCCCGCCGCCGGGGCTGCTCGACGCGGAGGACGCGGTGCTCGCGGTGCCGGATCCGGCGGAGGGCGACACGTCCGAGGACCCGTCGTGAGGATCGACGTCGTCACCATCTTTCCCGAATACCTGGCCCCGCTGGACGTCTCGCTGGTCGGCAAGGCGTGCGCCAAGGGCCTGCTGGACGTGCACCTGCACCAGCTCCGGGACTGGACGTACGACGTGCACAAGACCGTCGACGACACCCCGTACGGCGGCGGCCCCGGCATGGTGATGAAGCCCGAGCCGTGGGGGCTCGCGCTGGACGCCGTGCTGGAGCAGGGCGAGAGCGCGGCGGCCCCGGTGCCCCGGATGATCGTGCCCACGCCGTCGGGTCGGCCGTTCACCCAGGACCTCGCGGTCGAACTGGCCGAGGAGCCGTGGCTGCTGTTCGCGCCCGCCCGATACGAGGGCATCGACCGGCGGGTCCTGGACGAGGCGGCGACCCGGATGCGGGTGGACGAGGTGTCCATCGGCGACTACGTGCTCGCGGGCGGCGAGGTGGCCGTGCTGGTCATCGTCGAGGCGGTGGCGCGGCTGCTGCCGGGAGTGCTGGGCAACGCGGAATCACACCGGGACGACTCGTTCGCGCCGGGCGCGATGGCCAACCTCCTGGAGGGGCCGGTGTACACCAAGCCCGCCGAGTGGCGCGGGCGCGAGGTGCCGCCGATCACGGTGTCCGGGAACCACGGCGCGATCGCCCGCTGGCGACGGGACGAGGCGCTGCGCCGGACGTCGGCGCACCGGCCCGATCTGATCGGCCGGATCGACCCCGCGGCGGTGGACAAGAAGGACCGGGCGCTGCTCGCCGAGCTGGGCTGGGTCGAGCGGGACGGCCGGTTTCATCGGGCCGACCCACCTGTGGCAGACTGAGACGCTGTTGCCATGTCCCGATCCGGACCGGGTTCCCCGGGAGCCGGACGGCACCCCTGCCACAGGGGGAGCGCCACTCGGGACCGGCGACCCCCCTTTCGTAACCACGAATCCCCGTGGGTGACCTGTGGCACCCCCGAGAAAGCGACGCGAGATGAACAAGCTCGACCACATCGATGCCGCATCCCTGCGGGACGACGTCCCGGACTTCCGCCCCGGTGACACCCTCAAGGTGCACGTGCGCGTCATCGAAGGCAACAAGTCCCGCGTCCAGGTCTTCCAGGGCTTCGTGCTGCGTCGCCAGGGCGACGGCGTCCGCGAGACCTTCACGGTCCGCAAGGTCAGCTACGGCGTCGGCGTGGAGCGCACCTTCCCGGTGCACACCCCGGTGATCGAGAAGATCGAGCTGGTCACCCGCGGCGCCGTGCGTCGCGCGAAGCTCTACTACATGCGTGACCTGCGCGGCAAGGCCGCGAAGATCAAGGAGAAGCGCTCGGACCGTCCGACGCGCTGACCCGTGCGCCACACCCGGGGTGCCTCGCCCATGGCGAGCCGACCCGGACGCTAGGCTCGTTCGTGATGGACGACGCAGAGCAGAGCAGAGGCCGTGCCTCCACGGCGGAGGAATCCGCCGGTACCTCGTCCACCGAGGTCGTGGAGGCGCGGCCTTCGCGTGTCCCGGGACGGGCGTCGGGCGGGAGCGGTCACGGGGGCGGGCTCGACGGGGCGCTCGGGACGGTGCCGGCGGCGCCGAAGTCCCCTGATTTCGCAAAGGATTCGACGGCGGGCACGGGCATCGGTGCGGGCGTCGGCTCGGCGGCCGAGGCGAGTGTCGATGTGCCGTCGAAGGGTCCGGAGAAGGCCGACACCCCCGAGGACGGGGCGGGTTCGGCGGTCGAGACGGCACCCGAGCCCGGGACCGAGACGGCATCCGGGACCGTGACCGTATCCGGGACCGGGGCCGGGACCGGGACCGGGACCGCCGAGGCTGAGACCGCGTCCGAGAGCGCGACCGGGACCGTGACCGCATCCGGGACCGACGTTGTTGCCGGGACCGAGTCCGACGGCGACCCCGATGGCGCCGCCGAGGGCGATTCCGAGGCCGAGTCGAGCCCCGAGGCCGATGCTCCCGATGCGCCGCGTCGGCGGCGGATGCCCGCGTGGGTCGAACTCCCGCTCCTGGTGGCGATCGCGATGGTCGTTGTCCTGGTGGTGAACTCGTGGGTCGCCCAGCCGTTCGTGATCCCCAGCGGTTCGATGGAGAACACGCTCGAGATCGGCGACCGGGTCCTGGTGAACAAACTCGCCTACAAGTACGGGGACATCCACCGCGGCGACATGATCGTCTTCGACGGGCGCGGCTCGTTCACCCCCGAGGGCACCGGCTCGCCCGACCCGGTGAGCGGCGCGCTGCGCAAGCTCGGCGGCGTGTTCGGCTTCACCAACCCCGACGACAACGACTTCGTGAAGCGCGTCATCGGGATCGGCGGCGACGTGGTCAAGTGTTGCGACACGCAGGGTCGGGTCACCGTCAACGGGGTGCCGCTGGACGAGGGCGACTACCTGCATCCGGGCGACAAGCCCTCCGACTTTCCGTTCGAGGCCGAGGTGCCCAAGGGAAAGCTCTGGGTCATGGGCGACCATCGCAGCAATTCGGCCGACTCGCGCGACCACCTGGGCGACCCCGGCGGCGGCATGGTGCCGGAGAGCCGGGTGATCGGGCGCGCGCAGTGGATCATCTGGCCGTTCGGGCGGATCCAGGGCGCGGATCGGCCGAAGACGTTCGATCGGTCGGACTTCGACCGCCGTGGGTAAACGCGGCAAGCCCAAGGGCGCCCGGGCCGCCGATCCGGTGCCCGCGCGGCCGAGTACCCACCCCGAGGGCGGGGCCGGTCCGCTGCCGACCCCGGAGGTCGTGGGCGCGGTGGCGCTCGGCGAGGCCGAACCGGTCCGTGCGGCGCCGTCGGTCGAGGCGCCGACCCCCGCTCCCGTGCGCCGGCGTCGGGGCAGGCGTTCACGGCGCAAGGACAAGGTGGTGCCGCTGTGGCGCGAACTGCCGATGCTCGCGGTGATCGCGCTCGCCCTCGCGCTGCTGATCAAGACGTTTCTGGTGCAGGCGTTCTACATCCCGTCGGGATCGATGGAGCACACCATCGACGTCGGTGACCGGGTCCTGGTGGACAAGTTCTCGCCGTGGTTCGGGTGGACCCCCGAGCGCGGCCAGGTGGTCGTCTTCAAGGATCCGGGCGGCTGGCTGGGCAAGAAGAAGACGGACGATCCGCCGCCCGGCCTCAAGCAGTTCAAGCAGGGACTGGTGTTCGTGGGCATGTTGCCGTCGGACGACGAACAGGACCTGATCAAGCGGGTGATCGGGGTCGGCGGTGACACGGTGGCCTGCTGTGACCCGTCCGGGCGAATCACGGTCAACGGTGTTCCGCTGGACGAGCCCTACCTGTACAAGGGCAACGCGCCCTCGGAGAAGCGCTTCAGTGTGACCGTGCCCAAGGGTCGGCTGTGGGTGATGGGTGACCATCGTGGTGACTCGGCCGACTCGCGGGCACATATGGATCGGCCCTATCAGGGCACGATCCCGGTGGACGATGTGGTCGGGCGGGCCGTCCTGGTGGCCTGGCCGTTCGGTCGAGCGCATCGACTGCCGGTTCCGGACACGTTCGGGAACAAAGCCCTGTCGGTTGCGATTCTCCCGCCCACCCCGGTCGTTATGGGAATGGTGGGTGCGGTTCCGCTGGTCCTGCTACGCCGACGTGTACGCTCGCGCCGGCGCATGCCGGCCCCGTGGGGTCGACATCGACCCGGCGACGTGCGCGGCACGGGTCGGAAATCATCAAGACAGAGCTGTGGGCAGCCGGTGGACAGCCCCGACCGGGTGCCGTGTGGCCTGCACGGGTACGAGGAGGCGCCGTGGGGGAAGTCGTGATCGGAGCGCGATCCGCTGGTGGAGACGACGATCGTGGGCGGGAGCCGCACGAGCGGCATCCGACCGACGCGCCGCACGATCCCGGAGCGCCACCGACCCAACCAACGAGCGGGGACGGGCCCCGGCAGTCGCCCGATCTGGTGAAGCATCCGAAGAACGGGGCCGCCGCCGACGCGGCGCCGATCTTTCCGCCGGTGGCGCCGACCCCCGCGTCCGGTGGTCCGGGTGCGGGCGGACCACCGGACGCGGACGGCCCCGGCGGCCCCGGTGGTCCGGGCGACTCCGGCGAGCCGGAGGGTGCCGGTGAACCGGAGGGCACCGGCACCGACGAGGGCGCCTCGGCCTCGGGCGAACGGCGCAAGAAGAAGGGGTCGTTCTGGAAGGAACTGCCGCTGCTTCTGGTGATCGCGGTGGTCCTGGCGCTGCTCATCAAGACCTTCCTTGTGCAGGCCTTCTCGATTCCGTCGGAGTCGATGGAGAACACCATCAAGGTCGGCGACCGGGTCCTGGTGAACAAGTTCTCGCCGTGGTTCGGCGCGGAGCCGGAGCGCGGGCAGGTCGTGGTCTTCCACGACCCGGGCAACTGGCTCCAGGAGGCGCCGAAGCAGTCCGACAACGCGGTGGTGCGCGGGCTGCAAAAGGGCATGTCCTGGGTCGGCCTGATGCCGTCCGCCGACGAGAAGGACCTGATCAAGCGGGTGATCGGGGTCGGCGGCGACCGGGTGCAGTGTTGCGACGCGCAGGGCCGGCTCATGGTCAACGGCAAGCCGTTGGACGAGAGCTCGTACCTGAAGAAGGGCGTGGCCCCGTCGACGAAGGTGTTCGACGTGACCGTGCCCAAGGGTCGGATCTGGCTGATGGGCGACAACCGGGACAACTCGTCCGACTCGCGCTATCACATGGACCAGCCGTTCAACGGGACGGTGGACAAGGACCAGGTGATCGGGCGCGCGTTCACCGTGGTGTGGCCGCTGAACCGGATCCACGGCCTCGGCGTGCCGGGCACCTTCGACCAGCCGGGCCTCGGGCTCGACGTGATCGGCGGCACCCCGATGGCGGCCGGGCTGATCGGGGCGGTGCCGCTGGTGTGGTGGCGGCGCAGGCGGCGCGGCGGGCCCGAGGAGCGTATGGCCACGCGCCCGCCCTCGGCGGCGCCGCCGGCCTGACGGCCGCCCTCTCGCATTCGG
This sequence comes from Embleya sp. NPDC059237, assembly GCF_042754105.1. NCBI lineage: Bacteria > Bacillati > Actinomycetota > Actinomycetes > Kitasatosporales > Streptomycetaceae > Embleya > Embleya sp. NPDC059237. The sequence goes on from NZ_JBHZAE010000001.1 coordinate 438,898, forward strand.
CCGGGCGCTCGGGAACCCCCTCCCGCGCGACCCGGCCGTTCGCGGCTCGGGGCACAATCCGGGGATGACGACTCAACCCGTGTCATGGCCCGGAGACGTACCGGAGCCGGTGCCGGACTATCCCGCCGACCTGGCTCCCGACCTGGAACGACGCGCGGTGCGCGTGGTGATTCTCGACCCCGACGACCGGGTGCTGCTGTTTCGCACCCGAGTCCCCGAATCCGACCCGTCCGACTGGTACGACCTGCCGGGCGGCGGTCTGGACCCCGGGGAGACCTATGTGGACGCGGCCGTTCGGGAGATCCGGGAGGAGACCGGCCTGCGGATCGAGCCCGCCGAGGTGGGGCCGCCGACGTGGCGGCGGAGTGTGACCTGGGTGCGACCGGGGCATCGGCGGGTGCAACACGAGTTCGTGGTCCTGGTCCGGGTCGCCGAGCGGGCGCCCGCGGTCTGCGAGGACCGTTCGTTGTGGACCGCGGACGAGCTGGCCGAGTACCAGGAGGCGGTGTGGTGGCCGGTGGAGGAGATCCGGGCGGCGCCGGCGCGGTTCTACCCGGGCCGGCTGCCCGAGCTGCTGCCGAGGTTCCTGGCCGGCGAGCTGATCGACGAGCCGTTCGAGTGGTGGAACGGCTGAGCGCCGCGACGCCGGCGCGTCGGCGGCCGGTCGATCCGCCGGTCGATCCGGGCCGCCCGGGACGGTCGTGCGATGGTGCGCCGGTGGGCGCGAGGGTCGCCGGTACACAATGGGAGGCGTCAGCGAAGCGCAGGAGCGAGGGGCGCGCATGAGTGCGGAAGATCTCGAAAAGTACGAGACCGAGATGGAGCTGCAGCTCTACCGCGAGTACCGCGACGTCGTGGGTCTCTTCAAGTACGTCATCGAGACGGAAAGGCGCTTCTACCTCACCAACCAGTACGAGCTGCACGTGAGGTCGGCCGACGGGGAGGTCTTCTTCGAGTTGTCCATGGCGGACGCGTGGGTGTGGGACATGTATCGACCCGCACGGTTCGTGAAGAATGTCCGGGTTCTTACGTTCAAGGACGTCAACGTCGAGGAACTGACCAAGAGCGAATTCGAGATGCCCGCGGGCAACGAAGGGTTCGGCGGCTGAGCGGACTCCGCGCGCCCACAAGGGCGGCATCCACAACGACCGGTTTGTCCACAGGTCACGGTGGGTCGACACACGACCACCTCCGGCTCCGGCAGCGTCGAGCCCGGAGGTGGTCGTTGTGCGGACCGATGCGGGTGGCACGGAGGGTCGGGGCGGCCCGGCCCGGCAGTCCCGGAACGGCGCGGTGGGGCGCTACGGCGAGCGGGTCGCGGCGCGCTATCTGACCGAGGCGGGCATGGCCGTTCTGGCGCGCAATTGGCGCTGTCGGGACGGCGAGATCGACATCGTGGCGCGCGACGGGCCGGTCCTGGTGGTGTGCGAGGTCAAGACCCGGCGCGCGGGCGGGTTCGAGCACCCCCTTGAGGCGATCGGCCCGGTCAAGGCCGCCCGGCTGCGGGTGCTGGCCGAGCGCTGGCGGGCGGCGAACCCGCTTGCCGGGCCGCCGGGGCGCGAGGTGCGGATCGACCTGGTCGCGGTGGTCGCGGCGGTGCGTGGGGCGGCCGGGGTCGAGCACGTCCGGGGAGTGTGCTGAGCATGGGCTTCGCGCGCACCCGGTCGGTCACCCTGGTCGGGGTGGACGGCGTCGTGGTCGAGGTGCAGGCCGACCTGGAGCCGGGGGTGACCACGTTCACCCTCGTGGGCCTGCCGGACCGGACTCTGGTGGAGTCCAAGGAGCGGGTCCGGGCGGCGGTGGTCAACAGCGGCGAGGAGTGGCCGCAGCGCAGGCTGACGGTGGGGTTGTCGCCGGCGACGGTGCCCAAGACCGGATCGGGCTTCGATCTGCCGATCGCGGCCGCGATGCTGGCCGCGGCGGGCGTACTGGACCCGCGCGCGATCGAGGACCTGGTGATGATCGGCGAGCTGGGCCTGGACGGGCGGCTGCGGCCGGTGCGCGGGGTGTTGCCGGCGGTGATGGCCGCCGCGGCGGCCGGGTGCGCCCGGGTGGTGGTGCCCTCCGTGGCGGCCGGCGAGGCCGAGTTGGTGCCGGGGGTCGCCGTGTGGGGGGTGACCTCGCTGCGGCACCTGCTGGCGAGGCTGCGCGGGGAGCCGGCGCCGGCCGAGCCGGAGGCGGTGCGCGACATCGGTCTGGGCCCCGATCCACTCGCCGTGGTCGGCACCTTGACGGCGGGCCCGCCGGCCGGGTCGGTGCCGGCCGATCTGGCCGACGTGGCCGGTCAGGGCCGGGCTCGTCGAGCCCTTGAGGTGTGCGCCGCGGGCGGGCATCACCTGTTCCTGCTCGGCAGTCCGGGTGCGGGCAAGACCATGCTGGCCGAGCGGCTGCCCGGGATCCTGCCGGCGCTGGACGGACCGGCCTCGCTCGAAGTCAGCGCGGTGCACTCGATCGCGGGCACGCTGCGCCCCGACCTGCCGCTGGTGACCACGCCGCCGTTCTGCGCGCCGCACCACAGCGCGACGATGCCCGCGATCGTCGGCGGCGGCAACGGCCTCCCACGCCCGGGCGCGGTCTCGCTGGCCCATCGGGGCGTGTTGTTTTTGGACGAGAGCCCGGAATTCAGCGGGCGGGTGCTGGACGCGCTGCGCCAGCCGCTGGAGTCGGGCACGGTCACCGTGGCGCGCAGCGGGGGGATGTTGTGCTTCCCGGCCCGGTTCCTGCTCGTGATGGCGGCCAATCCCTGCCCGTGCGGGCGGTTCTCCGGACGGGGTCTGGACTGCACGTGCTCGTCGCTGATGCGGCACAAGTACCTGGCCCGGCTGTCCGGGCCGCTGATGGACCGGATCGATGTGCGGGTCACGGTGGATACGGTCTCGCGCGCCGAATTGTTCGCCCCGGAGGGGGCGGGGGAGCGGTCGGAGGTGGTGGCCGCACGGGTGCTCGCGGCCCGGGAGCGGGCTGCGCGGAGGCTGGCCGACACGGGGTGGACGGTCAACGCGGAGGTGCCGGGGCGCGAGCTGCGCACGCGGTGGACGGTCGACGCCGACGCCCTCGACCGGGCGGCGCGCGACATGGAGCGAGGCTTCCTGACCGCCCGGGGCCTCGACCGAGTCCTCCGCGTCGCCTGGACCCTGGCCGACCTGCACGCCCACCCCCGCCCCACCCGCTCCGACGTGGACACGGCCCTCGAACTGCGCACGGGAGTGATCCGAGGCGACACGGCGGACGACGACGGGTTCGAGAGATGAGGAACCGCCGATACGACAGGCCGCCTGCGGCCTCGCGCGATGGTGGAGGGTGGTGCGGGCGTCCGGATGCGGAAGGCCGGCGCGGGCCCGTGGGGTGGATGGGAGTTGCGACGGGTGTGGTCCGGGTCGATCGGATCACCGCCCGCGCCACCGCGTCACCACGTACGTCCGGCAGCGTCGGATGTGGACTCGCCCGTCATCACACGTCCGGGGCATCGCCGTCGCCTCGCCCCGGGGCTCACCCGCACCGCAGCCCCCGACCGGGTCCGCGCCCCCATGCTTGCCCCGGTGGGGCTCGCGGCCTCGTGTGCGGCGGGTGGGGGCGGTGCGGGTGTGTGGGGCGGACGGTCGGGGGCGGCCACGGTGGGGTGGGTGGGAGTTGCGCATGGGTGGCCCGGGGCAAGCGTCAACGCCCGCACCGGTTCGGCTACCGCACGCGGTCGGCGTCCGAGGGGTGGCGGTCTTTTGGCGGGTGCGGGGGATTTGTTGGGCCCGACGGGGGCGTCGGGGGATGGAAGGTGTGGCGGTGGGTCGGGTGGAGTCGTTGCCGTGGGGGGATGGGGACTTTCCCGAGCGGGATGTGGAGGGGGAGCGGGCGGCTCGGGCGGTGTTGAGTCGGCTGGTGGAGCCCGGGGACGCGGTGTTCGGGCGGGCCGTGCGGGTGTACGGGGCCGCTCGGCTGTTGCGGGATCTGCGGGGGCGTGGGGCGTTGCCGGGGGAGTTGGCGCGGCGGGATCCGGCGGGGTATCGGGTTCGGCTCGGGGCGCGTGATCCGGACGAGGACTTGGCTCGGCTCGCCGAAGTGGGTGGGAGCTTTGTGGTTCCCGGCGATCCGGGGTGGCCCACTCAACTCGACGACCTCGGGGACGCCCGGCCGCTGGGGTTGTGGACGCGCGGCGCGACCCCGCTGCGGCTCGCCGCGCTGCGGTCGGTGGCGGTGGTGGGCGCGCGGGCGTGCACCGACTACGGCGCACACGTCGCGGGGGCGTTCGCGGCCGAGCTGGCCGAGGCGGGCTGGACGGTCGTCTCGGGTGGCGCGTACGGGGTGGACGGGGCCGCGCACCGGGGGGCGCTCGCGGTGCGCGGGTCCACCGTCGCCGTGCTGGCATGTGGCATCGACGTGAACTATCCGCGTGGGCACGAGCGGCTGCTGGCCCGGATCGCCGAGGAGGGAGTGCTGGTCACCGAGCTGCCGCCGGGCGCGCATCCGACCCGCTATCGCTTCATCGAGCGCAATCGGGTCATCGCGGCACTGACCCGGGGCACCGTGGTGGTCGAGGCGGCGCTGCGCAGCGGTGCGCTGATCAGTGCCCGCCGGGCCGCGCTGCTCGGCCGCCAGGTGATGGGCGTGCCGGGGCCGATCGGCTCGCCGAGTTCGGCGGGCGTACACGTGCTGCTGCGCGAACCGGGGTCGGTCCTGGTGACCCGGGCGGCAGAGGTGATCGAGCAGGTCGGGGCGATCGGCGACGACCTCGCGCCGGTCCTGGCCGGCCCGAGCCGCCCGGGGGACGATCTGCCGCCCGAGATCCGCCGGATCCTGGACGTGGTGCCGTGGCGCGGCGCGCTGTCCACGGCCGCGATCGCGCACGAGGCGGGATCGGCGCCGGCGGCCACGCGACGCCGACTCGACGTGCTGGCGGCCCGCGAACTCGTCGATCGCACCCCGAAGGGGTGGCGTCGCCGTGGCGGTGCTTGACCTGGGGCCGCAGTGATCATCACCGTGAGGGGAGGAGGCCCGATCGAGGAGGTGTGCCATACCCGTGACCGACGAGCGCGCGCCCGAGAACGCCGACCCGGACGGAATCACCCCACCGGCGACCGCAGTCGCCCCGACGGCGACCCGTCGCCGCCCCGCAGGACTCACCCACCACACTTCGACACGGCCCACGACGAAGTCCCCGGCGTACCCCACCCCTGAGCCCACCCCCACTGCGCACCCCACATCCGAGCCCACCCCCACCACCGGCGCGCCACCCGGGGTGTCGGTTGCCTGTGCGCCGGTGCCGGAGCGTGGGGGCGTGCGGGGAGTGGGGTCTGCGCCCCCCGGGGTGCGGGTGTCGTCGGTGGGCAATGCCGTGCGCGCCGGGCCGGTCGGGCCGCCGCAGGGGGGTCGCCTCGTGCGCGGGTGTGTCGAGGGGCGTGGTCCGGGCGGCGCCGAGCGACCCCTTCGCCGCGGTCCCAGGTGGTTCGGCACACGCCGGGCGGCTTCGGGTGGGATGCCGTGATTCGGGCGATCGGGGCCGCGCCCCGTCGTTGTAGCGCTCGGGAGTCGTCAGGTCACGCTACGCTCGCGAGGACGCAGATCTACACGCACGTTTCCGTGGAACGACACAAGGCCACGTATGCCCAAGCACACCCCAGGGCGTAAGAGCGCCACCGCGGCCGCGTCCGAGAACGGACCGGCCGTCACCGTCGAGGACGGTGGCGCTTCCAACCGCGCGCTGGAGAACCTTTGGAGCGACTTCAAGCGCTCGGGGGACCCCACCCTGCGGGAACGCCTCATCCTGAATTACTCGCCGCTCGTGAAGTACGTCGCCGGGCGGGTCGGCGTCGGCCTTCCGGCCAATGTGGACCAGGCCGATTTCGTCTCGTACGGGATGTTCGGCCTGATCGACGCGATCGAGAAGTTCGATCTTGATCGCGCGATCAAATTCGAAACCTATGCGATCAGTCGCATCCGCGGCGCGATCATCGACGAACTGCGCGCGCTGGACTGGATCCCCCGATCCGTCCGGCAGAAGGCCCGCGCGGTCGAACTGGCGTACGCGGGACTGGAAGCCAAGCTCAACCGCACCCCCTCGGAGGTCGAGGTGGCCCGCGAGATGGGCATCGCGCTGGAGGACCTGCACGCGATCTTCAGCCAGCTCTCGCTGATCAACGTGATGGCCCTCGACGAACTCCTGCACACCGGCCAAGACGGCGGCGACCGGCTCAGCCTGGTCGACACGCTGGAGGACACCACCGCCGACGACCCGGTCGAGGTGGCCGAGAGCCGCGAGATGCGCCACCTGCTCGCCCGCGCGGTCAACGCGCTGCCGGAACGGGAGAAGACCGTGGTCACGCTCTACTACTTCGAGGGACTGACCCTGTCCCAGATCGGCCAGGTGCTCGGGGTGACCGAGAGCCGCACCTGCCAGATCCACACCAAGGCCGTGCTCCAACTGCGCGGCAAGTTGTCCGACGCGCGGTGAAGGCTTCGCGCAGTGTTCGCGGCCCGGCCTCCGTCGAATGTCGGAGCAATTCCTTAATGTGGACAAGTGGACAGCACATCGGCAGACCCGGCGACACCCCGCTCCGTACCGCGGCGATACGGCCCCGACGACCTCGCCCGCTGGGTCCCCGAGCCCAACAAGCGACGCGGGCGCACCGCGTTCCAGCGGGACCGGGCCCGGGTGCTGCACTCGGCCGCGCTGCGCCGACTCGCCGGCAAGACCCAGGTGGTGACCCCCGGCGAGAGCACCCCGGCCGGCCAGGACAGCCCGCGCACCCGGCTCACCCACTCGCTCGAATGCGCCCAGATCGGCCGTGAGCTGGGCCAGGCGCTCGGCTGCGACCCGGACCTCGTGGAGACCGCCTGCCTGGCGCACGACCTGGGCCACCCGCCGTTCGGCCACAACGGCGAACGTGCCCTCGACGAGGCGGCCAAGAGTTGCGGCGGCTTCGAGGGCAACGCGCAGAGCCTGCGCCTGCTCACCCGGCTCGAACCCAAGACGTTCGCCCCCGACGGCCGCAGCGTCGGCCTGAACCTGACCCGCGCCGGCCTCGACGCGGTGCTCAAATACCCGTGGCCGCGCCGCCAGGACAAGCACGCCTACGGCGCGTACGACGACGACCGGGCCGTGTTCGACTGGGTGCGCGAGGGCGCCGACCCCGGCCGCCGCTGCCTGGAGGCCCAGGTGATGGACTGGTCCGACGACGTCGCCTACTCCGTGCACGACCTGGAGGACGCGGTCCAGTCGCACCGCCTCGACCTGGTCCGCCTCCGCGACGCGGGCGAGCGCCGCGAACTGCTCGACCTCACCGTGCGCCGCTACCGCCCCGACTGCGTGGCCGACGAACTCGGCGAAGCGCTGGACCGGTTGCTCGCGCTCGACTTCTGGCCGGCGGACTACGACGGCTCGCGCCGCGCCCAGGCCCGGCTCAAGAACGCCACCAGCGGCCTGATCGGCCGCTTCTGCCTGGCCGCCGAGCACGCCACCCGGGAGCTGTACGGCACCGCGCCGGTCCTTCGCTACGCCGCCGACCTGATCGTCCCGCGCGAGATCCGCCTCGAATGCGCGGTGCTCAAGGCGATCACCGCGCGCTACGTGATGGCCCGCGAGGGCGCCGAACAACTGCGCGAGCACCAGCGCACCGTCCTCACCGAACTGGTCGAACTGCTCGCCGCCGGGGCCCCCGAGCGGCTGGACGCGTCCCTGCGCGAGGACTGGATCGAAGCCGACACCGACGCGGCCCGGCTGCGCGTGGTGATCGACCAGGTCGCCTCCCTGACCGACCGCGCCGCCCTCACCCTGCACGCCACGCTGACCACCCGATGAACCGGGCCGACCGGTCACCGCCCCCGGGTGTCGGACGGACCCGTAGACTCGACGATCGTGGCCGGCCGTATCCGTGAAGAAGACGTCAGGCGGGTCCGCGAGACGGCACGCATCGCGGAGATCGCGGAACAACACCTGCAACTGCGCAACGCGGGCGGAGGAAACTTCAAGGGGCTCTGCCCCTTCCACGACGAGAAGTCCCCCTCCTTCCAGGTCAGCCCGGCCAAGAACCTCTGGTACTGCTTCGGCTGCGGCGAAGGCGGCGACGTTCTCGACTTCGTCATGCGCCTGGACCACACCACGTTCTCCGAGACGGTGGAGCGGCTGGCCCAGCAGTACGGCATCGAGCTGCACTACGAGGAGGGCGGCTACACCCCCGGGCGCCAGCAGGGCCGGCGCACCCGCCTGGTCGAGGCGCACCGGATCGCCGCCGCGTGGTTCGCCGACCAGCTCGGCACCCCCGAGGCGGAGACCGCCCGCCGATTCCTCGCCGACCGGGGCTTCCCGCAGGACGCCGCGGAGCGGTTCTCCCTCGGCTACGCGCCCAAGGGCTGGGAGAACCTGGTGCGATTCCTGCGCGGCAAGGGCTTCACCCCGCAGGAGATGCTGGAGGGCGGGCTGGCCAGCGAGGGCCGCAACGGCCCGATGGACCGCTTCCGCGGCCGGCTGGTCTGGCCGATCCGCGACATCACCGGCGACGTGATCGGCTTCGGCGCGCGCAAGCTCTACGACGACGACAACGGCCCCAAGTACCTGAACACCCCCGAGACACCCATCTACAAGAAGTCCCAGGTGCTCTACGGCCTCGACCTGGCCAAGAAGGAGATCGCCAAGTCCGGCCGGGCGGTCATCGTCGAGGGCTACACCGACGTGATGGCCTGCCACCTCGCCGGTGCCGGCACCGCGATCGCCACCTGCGGTACCTCCTTCGGCGACGAGCACATCAAGGTGCTGCGCCGACTGCTGATGGACTCCGGCGAGTTCCGCGGCGAGGTGATCTTCACCTTCGACGGCGACGCCGCCGGCCGCAAGGCCGCGCTGCGCGCGTTCGAGGAGGACCAGAAGTTCGTCACCCGCACGTTCGTCGCGGTCGAGCCGGGCGGCCTGGACCCGTGCGACCTGCGCCTGGAACAGGGCGACGAGGCCGTACTCGCCCTGATCGACGCGCGCGTCCCGCTCTTCGAGTTCGCCATCCGCAGTCGGATCGAGGGCCACGACCTGTCCACTGCCGAGGGCCGGGTCGCCGCCCTCGACGCCGCCGCGCCGGTCATCGCCGGCATCAAGGACCAGGCACTGCGCCACACCTACGCGGTTCGGCTCGACTCGATGCTGGGCTTCCTGGACGAGAAGTTCGTGGTCGGCCGAGTCGCCCAGGTCAACCGCTGGCAGCGCGAGCGGGCCGCGCGCGGCGAGCGCGGCGGCGGCCCCACCCAGGGGCCCGCCACCCCGGCCAACGGCCGACAGCCGGCGGCCCCGCAGCGGCCCGTGGGCTTTCGACCCGACCCGCGCGACATGTGCCAGGCGGTCCAGCGCGAGGTGCTCAAGCTCGCGCTCCAGGCGCCCGCGCTGGTCGCGCCCGCGTTCGATCACTACGAGGTGGACGAGTTCACCGCCGCGCCGTACGCGGCGGTGCGCACGGCGATCGCGACCGCCGGCGGCGTGTGCTGCGACCTCGCGCAGACCCCGAACTGGGTCGGCGAGGTGCGCGTCGCGGCGCCCGACGACGCCGTGCGGCACATGGTCACCGAACTGGCCGTGGAAAACATGCGGTTGAGCAGCGACCCGGATCGGGCGTACGCCGACGGCAACCTGGTCCGGCTGCGGGTCTTCTCCGCCGAACGCCGGATCGCCGACGCCAAATCCCGCCTGTTGCGCCTGGACCCGGGCCGCGACGCGGAGGAGTACGGGTGGGTCTGGCAGGAGCTGACCACCCTGGAGACGTACAAGCGGGCCCTGCTCGACCGCGGCGCCGAAGCCCTCTACGCCCCCGGCGGCTGACCACGGCCCGGCCGGGCACCCGAAAGCCCCCTCCCGGCCGGGCCGAATCGGGCGAACCGCCCACGCCGGGCGAGATTTCCGTGCCCGGACTCTCGGCTACAGGCCCCCTCGTGCAGCAGACTGGGGAAGGTGCATCGGCACACCAGAGGGGGGAAAACGCCCGGCGGCGACCCCGCCCACACGGAACGGACGGATGAGCCTGAACCGGGCCCGGCCACCGTCCTCACGAAGCACGTCACCCCAGGAACCGCGCCACCCGCCCCGACCGCGGTCGAGGCGACCGCCGCGCCGGCCGGCGCCGGCCAACCCGACGAATTCGCCCGCCCCGCCGAATCCGCCGGCTCCTCCGCCGACCTGCTGCGCCAGTACCTGCGCGAGATCGGCCGGGTTGCGCTGCTGAGCGCCGCCGACGAGGTCGACCTGGCCCGCCGGGTCGAAGCAGGACTGTTCGCCGGGGCCCGCCTGCTCGACGACCCGCCCGCCGATCCCGCCGCCCGGGACGCGCTCGCCACCCTGGTCCGCGACGGCGAACGCGCCAAACGCCGGCTGATCGAGGCCAACCTGCGCCTGGTGGTCTCGATCGCAAAACGCTACGTCGGCCGCGGCCTGGGCCTGCTCGACCTGGTCCAGGAGGGCAACCTGGGTCTGATCCGCGCGGTGGAGAAGTTCGACTACACCAAGGGCTACAAGTTCTCCACCTACGCCACGTGGTGGATCCGCCAGGCGATGAGCCGGGCGCTGGCCGACCAGGCCCGGACCATCCGGGTCCCGGTACACGTGGTCGAACTGATCAACCGGGTCATCCGGGTCCAGCGCCGCCTGTTGCAGGAGCGCGGCGAGGAACCCACCGCCGAGGACGTCGCCGCCGTGCTCGACCTCACCGCCGAGCGGGTCACCGAGATCCTGCGGCTGGCCCAGGAGCCGGTGTCGCTGCACACCCCCGTCGGCGAGGACGAGGTGCTGCTCGGCGACATCGTCGAGGACACCGACGCGACCGCCCCGGCCGAGGCCGCCGCCTACCTGATGCTGCGCGAACACCTGGAGGCGCTGCTGTCCACGCTCGGCGACCGCGAGCGGCAGGTGGTACAGCTCCGCTACGGGCTCGCCGACGGCGAACCACACACGCTCGAGGAGATCGGCCGGGTCTTCGGGGTGACCCGGGAGCGCATACGCCAGATCGAGTCACGCACGCTGTCCCGGCTTCGCGAGCGGTCGTACTCGGAGCAACTGCGGGGCTATCTCGACTGATCCCTGGCGTTTCGGCTTACGTCTGCTGTCAGAATTCGCCCATGCCGACAAGCCCGACACCCACCCTCGTCGCCGGGGTGCACTGCTCAGCGCACCAGTTGCGCATTCTCGTCTGCGACGCCGCGACCGGTACCCCGCTGCGCCAGGGGCGCGCCGCGTACGCGGAGGGCGCCTCGACCACGCCGGGCGCGTGGTTGCGGGCCTTCGGCGAGGCCGCGGCGGGCGGTCTCCTCGACGGCGTGGCGGCGATCTCGGTGGCCGCGCAGAACCACGGCGCGGTGCCGCTGGACGCCCAGGGGGTGATCCTGGGGCATCCGCTGCCCGACGAGGACCCCTCGGCCTCCGGTGCCGCCGCGGACTTGGTCGACGCGCTCGGCGGCCCGGCCGCGTGGACGGCCGCCACCGGCGCGGTGCCGGGCTCCTCGTCCGCGATCGCGCAGCTGCGCCGGTTCGCCCGGTTCGAACCCGAGGCGGTGACCCGGATCGCCACCGTGCTGCTGCCGCACGACTGGGTGACCTGGCAACTGCTCGGCTGCCCTCCGGACCCGGTCACCGACCGGGCGGACGCCTCCACCACGGGCTACTACGCGACCACGGGGGAGTGGCGCGAGGACCTCATGCACCTGGCCATCGGCCGGGTGCCGCGCACGCCGATCGTGCTGCCGCCGGGCGCCGCCGCCGGGCGCACGCCGGAGGGGATCCTGGTCGCGCCCGGCACCGGCGCCGAGGCGGCCCTGGCCCTCGGCGCGGACCCGGCCGACGGCGACGTGGTGGTGGCGCTCGGCACCACGGGCGTCGCGTTCGCGGTCCACCCCGTGCCGCTTGCCGACCCCGCGGGCGTGGTCGGCTCGTACGCCGACGCCACCGGGCGCTACCTGCCGCTGGTGCGCACCCTCAACGCGGCCCGGGTGCTGCGCGGCACCGCCTCGATGCTGGGCGTGGACGCCGAGGAGTTCGATCGCATCGCGCTGGAGTGCACGCCGGGCGCGAGCGGGCTGGTCCTGCTCCCCTACCTGGAGGGCGAACACATCCCCGACCTGCCGCACGCGGCGGGCACGCTCACCGGGCTGCGCCGGGAGAGCATGACCCCGCCTGCGCTCGCGCGTGCCGGGGTGGAGGGGATGTTGTGCGGCATCTCGGACGCGTTGGACGCGCTGCGCGATCGGGACGTGGCGGTGGAGCGGCTGATCCTGATCGGCCCGGGGGCACGCTCGGCGGCGGTGGCGGGGATCGCGCCCGCGCTGTTCGGCGTGCCGACCGCGGTGCCGCCGGCGGCGCTCGCGGGCCGGTTCGTGGCCCGGGGCGCGGCCCGGCAGGCGGCCTGGGCGCTGTTCGGGGTGCTGCCGGAGTGGCCCGCGGACATCGAGACGTTCATTCGGGCCGACGAGGACGAACTCGCCCTCGGCGACGCGGTCCGGGCCCAGTACCGCGAGGTACGCAACCGCCTGCACCCCGGCGCCGTGACCGCACCACGAGAAAACGCCGAAACAAGCGGTCGCCACCGAAGAGACTGACCACCCGCTCCGCCCACGACCACCGGGCACACACCGACCGCAAACGCCCGAGACCTCGCCGCCCGCGCACGCCGTCGGGGTCCATGCCCGGTCGCCGGCGTGCGGGAATCGACAGATGTGGGTGGAGACGCCGGCTCGCCCGTCCGGGCGTGCCATGGGTGCCCGCGCCCGTGGCCCCGGCGGGCCCACGGGTGTCCCCGTCGGTCCGCCCGGGACCACCGGCGCGTTGTGGGCGTCGTCCGAGGTGTTACAGCCCCTGGCCGTGGCGCGACGACGTCACCGACGTGCCGTTCGTGCCGTGTCCGCCGAAGCGGTCCGGCAGGTGCCGACCCACCCGCTCGGGCAGGTGCTCGCCGATCGCGCGGCCGGCCTTGACGCCCGCCTCGCGGCCGAGCCCGGCCGCCGCGTGCCCGGCCTTCTGCGCCGGCGGGCTGCTCGCCACCGTGCCGGAAAGCTTGCGGATCTGCTCGTACCGCTCCCGCCCGGCCTTCGCCCCCAGGACGTAGCCGATGGCGAGGCCGGTGACGAAGGTGAGCTTGTTGATCATGATGTCCTCCGCGGTCGTTTGTCCCGCCCGTGCACGTCAGCGCCTACCCGGGCGACGTGCGTAGGCAACCTGTGAGGTCCTACCGGAAAAACCCTGGTGCGGGCCACCCCTCGGAATGCGCTAATGTATTCCACGCAGCGACCGCCAGACGGTCCGACGCAATCCCGCATAGCTCAATTGGCAGAGCAGCCGGCTGTTAACCGGCAGGTTATTGGTTCGAGTCCAATTGCGGGAGCCATCGACAGCGCCCGCCGGTCCACCGGCGGGCGCTGTCGCGTATCCGGGCCGCCCCGGCTCACTCGCTCCCGGTCCGGGCCCAGAACTCCTGCCAGGACGGCCACTTCTCGGGCAACTGCGCATCGGTGATCATCGGGTTGTCGGGGAAGTGGAAGCGCCCCGGCACGGCCAGCGGATGCTCCAGCACATCGGCGGCGTAGAAGGCCTCGGGCTTGCGGCTGCGGAAGTACCAGCGCCCGTCCCGCCGTTCGTAGCGATCCCGATACTGCATCGGCATCACCACCCACAGGTCGCCCACCTCGTGCTCGGGACGGCAGTACACGACACCCGTCGCGTGGTCCTCGTCGACCAGGTCGATCACGTGGTTCCCGATCAGGTGGAAGGTGATCCCGTACGGCCGCAACACCGGATCGAACCACTCGGCGAGCGCGGCCCGACCCACACCGCCCGCCCCCGTGCGCACGTCCGGCACGAACAGGTCGGCCAGCGCCGGCACGTCCCGGCTGTCCAGCGCCAGCGCGTAGCGGGCGGCCAGTTGGCGAATCTGCTCGTACGCCTCCAGGCGATCGAGCCGGGTGGTGATCGAATCCGACATGCTGCCTCCGTAAGCTGACGGCCAGTCAGATATCACGGTGTCAGACGACCGCCCCGGACCACGCCCCGGGTCGGCCCGTCGGGACGCCCACCCGTGGGGAGCGCGCGCATGGTCGACGTCGGCATCTATCTGGACCTGCGCAATCCGGTCGAGTGGCGGCAGGACTGGTCCCGGCTGTACGCCTTCACGCTGGAGCTGTGCGAGGAGGCGGACCGGCTCGGCGTGCACTCGATCTGGACCACCGAGCACCACGGCTTCGACGACGGCTACCTCAGCCAGCCGCTCACCCTGGCCGCCGCGATCGCCGCGCGCACGAGGCGGGCCCGGATCGGCACGGGCGTGACCATCGCGCCGCTGCGCCACCCCGCGCACCTGGCCGAGGAGGCCGCGATCGTGGACCTGGTCAGCGGCGGGCGGCTGGAACTGGGCATCGGCACCGGCTACCGCAGGCCCGAATACGACCTCTTCGACCGAGGCGACCTGCTCGCGACCCGATTCGGCGCCACCGACGCGAGCGCGCGCGAGATCCGCAGGTTGTGGGAGACCGGCACGATCAGCCCGCCGCCCGTGCAGCGCCGGCCGCGGATCTGGCTGGGCTACCAGGGGCCGCAGGGCGCGCGGCGGGCCGGACTGCTCGGCGAGTCGCTGCTCACCGCGAACCCGGCGATGGCCGCGCCGTATCTGGACGGCCTGCGTGCCGGCGGCCACGATCCGGCGACCGCGCGGATGGCCGGGCTGCTCAACGGCTGGATCACCGAGGACCCCGAGCGGGACTGGCCGGTGGTCTCCCGCCACCTCGCGCACCAGTGGGACGACTACCACCGGTACGCGGCGGAGGGCACCGGGGCCGCGCCGCCGCGCCCGATCGACCCGAACCGTTGGCGGGCACGCGGGTTGTCCGCGGCGCCCGGCCACTTCCTGCACGCCACCCCGGAGGACGCGGCGCGGGAGATCCGGGCGTACGTGGCCGATACGCCGATCGAGACGGTGTGGTTCTTCGCCTCGCTGAGCGGGATGACCGAGGACATGGTCCGCGCCCACGTGAGCACGCTGTGCTCCCGCCTGGCGCCGCTGGTGGCATAGCGCGGCGCCTTGCCTCGGCGCCCCACCCCCCGCGCCTCGCCCCCCGCCCCCGGCGCCGGGGGCGAGGAAGCGGCGAGCGGATCGCGCGTGTGGCACGGACGATCGACTGTCTGCGATCGACGGCGGGATGCGAACGGTTTCGGGCAGGACGAGACCACGCCCGCGAGGATCCCCCCGGGCGTTGGTCGGGCCTGACCGGTTATGCTGCGTCAGGCTGTCCGGCAGCGGACGGCAAGGGGCGGTAGCTCAGCTGGTTAGAGCAGGGGACTCATAATCCTCTGGCCGTGGGTTCGAGTCCCACCCGCCCCACCCGTTCTTCTCGGCGCCGTCGAGCGCCGACCGCATTCGTGCTCTCATGCCGTGCCCTCGTACCGTGTGCTTGCGTGTCGGCTCGTCCCACCCGATGTGTTGGTTGCTGTGTGTCGTCGGGCGACTCTTTTCCGTAGTCGAGTCAGAGCTTAGCGGGCTCTTGCTGGATTCCGGGAGTGAAATCACTCGAACGGGCTATCCCCACGTGTATCCCTGGCGGGACGTCACCTCGGCGAGCGTGCGCTGGCCGGACGCGCTCGGGTGGAACCAGTCCCAGTGGCTCACGTCGTTCTTGCCGAACCGCTGGGTGTTGACCACACCGCCGTCGTAGCGGCAGTTGGTCCAGGTCGAACACACCTCGCGCAGCTTGGCGTTGTACGCGGTCACCCGGTCGCGGACCCGCTGTCGGCGGTCCAGCGCGTCGGGCTTGGTCGACTGCGGGTCGTCCAGCATCGACTGGCACACGTTGCCCACCGACCACACGGTGCGGGCCAGGAACTCGTCGTGCCCGGTCTCCCACATGCGACCCAGGTCCGGGATGCTGACCACGAGCACACGCGTGTTCGGCAGGCCCGTGCGCAGGATGCCCAGCGCGTCGCGGAACTGGCTCTCGTAGGTGCCCGGCGAGGTCATCTCGTCCACGGTGTGCCGACAGGCATCGTTGGCGCCGATCAGGATCGTGACGTAGTCGACCCGCTGGCCGACCGCCTGTCGGGCCTGGCTCGCCAGATCGGTCATCTTCGCGCCGGTCTTCGCGTTGTTGAACACGGCGTCGGCCGGCAGGCCGAGCCGCTTCGCGTGGCTGTTCACATCGGCCGAGGTGCCCGTGGCCCACGACTTCTCCGGGCAGTCCTGGAGTGGTGAACAGGTATCGAACCCTCGGGTGATCGAGTCGCCCAGGGCCGCCATCGAATGGGGTCGGGGTGGCACGGTCGCGGTGGGTGGTTTCTCGGGTGCCGGCGACAGCACCTTGCCGTTGGGCTGTTCGGCCGCGGTCGGGTTGCCGGGTGTCGGGGTTTGCCCACCACTCGGCCCGGTAATAAGTCGATCCCCGGCAGCAGCCGGATCGGCCTTGTCGCCGTCACCCGAATCCATGCAGGAGGACAACGTCAACAACGCCGCGACCATCATCGCGGTTGCCGCCCCTACTCGTCGTTTCCGACCCACGCCGCCCCCTCCGCCCCCTAGCATCGACACGACGATGTCCATCGACGGTATGTCACTCCTTCGTGTGAAGGCCGACAATGCCGGGAGTGGCGTCGTCGACGGCCGGGCACGTTGAGTGCAGTGGCTCACCATTCCGAGACGGTGAGTAACGAATTGTTCGCTCACATCGGACAATTGCCCACATGTGATTACGGACAGCAACTGGTGCCTGTGGTACATCCGTGGTCTGTGGGGCACAATGGAAGACCGGGATTCGAACAGGCAGTCCGAGACAAGGCTTGAGGCCGCTGGGGAAGGCGAACCTCGTCCTTGAAGCCTGGAGGTCCCGGTGACGACACGTGGAGTTCTGTACGTGCACTCCGCGCCGCGTGCGCTGTGCCCGCACGTCGAGTGGGCCGCAGCGGGCGTTCTTGGCGTGCGCGTGAGTCTGGACTGGGTCCGCCAACCGGTGGCGCCCGGGATGTTGCGGGCCGAGCTGTGCTGGCAGGGCGCGCCCGGTACCGCGTCGCGCCTCGCCTCGGCGTTGCGCGGCTGGCACCTGCTGCGCTTCGAGGCCACCGAGGAGCCCTCGGCCAACACCGAGGGGGAGCGCTACAGCAACACCCCCGAGCTCGGCATCTTCCACGCCGTCACGGGGGCGCACGGCGACATCCTGATCCCGGAGGACCGGCTGCGCGCGGTGCTCGGTCGGGCGGCGCGGGGCGAGGTCGATCTGCGCTCCGAGGTGGAGAAGTTGCTCGGCAAGCCGTGGGACGACGAGTTGGAGCCCTTCCGCTACGCGGGCGAGGGCACCCCGGTGCGTTGGTTGCACCAGGTGGTCTGAGCACGTGGGGGATCCCCGAGACGAAGACATGCGTATAGACATACCGATACGAGCGGCCCTCCCGAATCATCCGGAAGGGTCGCTCGCGTCTCCGCCTTGGGATCGAGAGCGGCCGGCGGAGCGGGTTGCCGGCGGATGCGCCCCGGGGGCACCGCGGGACGAACGGTCGCCCCGGCGTGGGTGATTCGTCCCTCTTGTGGGTTGACTCGGGTCGGTTGCCGCCGGTACGCGAGTACTCCCGGGCACGTCGACCACCCGGTCGGCGGCGCCGGGTTCGGCCGCGAACATTCGTGCCCCCGCCGCGAGATCCGCGACGGGGGCACGAACGGGTGTGCGACGGTGGGGCCTTACTCGAAGCTGCGGAAGGCGACCACGACGTTGTGCCCGCCGAAGCCGAACGAGTTGTTCAGCGCCGCGATCGTGCCGTCGGGCAGCGTGCGCGGCTCGCCCCGCACGATGTCCAGGTCGACCTCGTCGTCGAGGTCGTCGACGTTGATCGTGGGCGGCGCGAGGCGGTGGTGCAGGGCGAGCACGGTGGCCACCGACTCGACCGCGCCGGTGCCGCCGAGCAGGTGGCCGGTCATCGACTTGGTGCTGGTGACGGTGACCTTGTCGGCCGCCGCGTCGCCCAGCGTCGCGCGGATCGCCTTGAGCTCGGTGACGTCGCCCGCCGGGGTCGAGGTGCCGTGCGCGTTGACGTGCACGATCTCCTCCGGCTCCAGGCCGCCGTCCGCCAGGGCGAGCGCCATCGCGCGGGCGATGTCGCGGCCGGTGGGCTCGGGCTGGGCGATGTGGTGGCCGTCGGAGCTGAGCCCGGCGCCCGCGACCTCGGCGTACACGCGGGCCCCGCGGGCCGCCGCGTGCTCGGCGCTCTCCAGGATCAGGACACCGGCGCCCTCGCCCATCACGAAGCCGTCGCGGCCCTTGTCGTAGGGGCGGGACGCGCGCTGCGGCTCGTCGTTGCGCTTGGACATCGCCATCATGTTCGCGAACGCGGCCATCGGCAGCGGGTGGATCGCGGCCTCGGTGCCGCCGCAGACCACCACGTCGGCGCGGCCCGAGCGGATCATCTCCAGGCCGTAGGCGACCGCCTCGGCGCCGGACGCGCACGCGCTCACGGGGGTGTGCACACCGGCCCGCGCGCCCAGCTCGATGCCGACGTTGGCGGCCGGGCTGTTGGGCATGAGCATCGGCACGGTCAGGGGGCCGACCCGGCGCGGGCCCTTCTCGTGGAAGGTGTCCCACGCGTCGAGCAGGGTGGTGACGCCGCCGATGCCGGAGGCGATGACCACACCCAGGCGGGTCGGGTCCACCACGAGGGCGTCCGGGGCGTCCTCGGGCGCGGTGTTCTTCGCGGCGTAGCCGGCGTCGAGCCAGGCCTCGCGCGCGGCGATCATGGCGAACTGGCCGGAGCGGTCCAGGCGCCGCGCCTCGACCTTCGGCATGACCTCGAGGGGCTCGACCGCGATCCGCGCGGCGAAGGTGACCGGCAGTTGCTCGGCCCATTCCTCGGTCAGCGCCCGCGCGCCGGACGTGCCCGCGAGCAGCGCGGACCACGTGGTCGCGACATCGCCGCCGACCGGCGTGGTCGCACCCAGACCGGTGACCACCACGGCCCGCGTGGCGTCGTTGCGCTCGGTCGACTTCACTGTCTTCTCACTCTCACGCTGTGGGTTCGGGCGGCCGGCGGGCCGAGGGTGCGGCGATGCCGGGGCCCGTGATGTGACTGCGACGGACCGGGCCGGACGCGCGAACGCGGTCCGGCCCGGAGAACGACCGGCGCTACATCCGACCTAGGCGGCGGCCTTGACGATGTAGTCCACCGCGTCGCGGACGGTCTTGAGGCCCTTGACGTCGTCGTCCGGGATCTTGACCTCGAACTTCTCCTCGGCCGCCACGACGACCTCGACCATCGACAGCGAGTCCACGTCCAGGTCGTCGATGAAGGACTTGTCCAGCTCGACCTCGTCCTGGGGGACGCCGGCGATCTCGTTGACGATGTCGGCGAGGCCCTCGAGGACCTGCTCCTGGCTAGCCATGATGCTCCTTGATTGGAATCTTGCGGTGACGTAAAGCTGTGCTGCTCGTCCGATCGGCGCCTCGCGGCGACCGACGGGGGACTACGGAAGCGTAATGACCTGCCCCGCGTACACGAGGCCGGCCCCGAATCCCATGATCAACGCGGTCCCGCCGCTGACCGCTTCGCCGCTTTCGAGCATGCGCTCCATGGCGAGCGGGATGGACGCGGCGGAGGTGTTTCCGTTCTCGGCGATGTCGCGGGCGACCGGTACCTCGGGGGGCAGCTTGAGCGCCTTGATCATCGCGTCGGTGATCCGCATGTTGGCCTGGTGCGGGATGAACGCGTCCAGATCCTCGGCCTTGACGCCGGCGGCGTCCAGGGCCTGCTCGCAGACCTTGGCCATCTCCCACACGGCCCAGCGGAAGACCTTCTGGCCCTCCATCTTGAGCGTGGGGAACTCCTGCTCGCGGTCGTCGCGCAGGTCGTTCCAGTCGACGGTCTGGGTGATCGCCTCGGCCTGGGAACCGTCCGAACCCCACACCACGGGGCCGATGCCCGGGGTGGTCGAGGGGCCGATCACCACGGCGCCCGCGCCGTCGCCGAAGATGAACGCGGTGCCCCGGTCGGACAGGTTGGTCAGGTCGCTCAGCCGCTCGACGCCGATCACCAGGACGTACTCGGCGCTGCCGCCGCGGACCATGTCACTGGCGAGCGAGACGCCGTAGCAAAAGCCCGCGCAGGCCGCGGAGACGTCGAACGCCGCCGCTCGGCCGCCGCCCGCGCCCAGGCGGTGTGCGATCTCGGTGGCGATCGCCGGGGTCTGCTTGAGGTGGGTGACCGTGGAGACGATCACGCAGCCGACCTGCGAGGCGTCCAGACCCGCGTGCGCCAGAGCCTTGCCGGCCGCCGCGATGGACATCTCGGCGACGGTCTCCTCGGGGGAGGCCCAGCGCCGGGTCCGGATCCCGGAACGGGACTGGATCCACTCGTCGGAGGAGTCGATCCGGTCCACCAGCTCGGAGTTGGGCACGATCCGGGCCGGGCGGTAACCGCCGACGCCGAGGATGCGCGCGTGCGCGGCTCCGGCGCGGGGGGTGATGGTTGCGGTCACGCGTGGTCCTCCCGTACGGGTTCGAGGCCGGGTGGGTTCGCGGCCGGGTGCAGAGCGGGTGTCGCGACGGGGGTCACGACGGGCTCTGGGAGCCGGTCGGGCCGCCGTGCGCCTCGACCAGTTTCCGGGCGGCCTCGAGGTCGTCCGGAGTCTTCAGCGCGACCGTCTCCACGCCCGGCATGGCGCGCTTGGCCAGAGCGGTCAGGGTGCCGGCCGGGGTGACCTCGATCAGGCCGGTCACGCCCAGGTCCTTCATGGTCTCCATGCACAGGTCCCAGCGGACCGGGTTGGAGACCTGGCTGACCAGGCGCGCGACCACGTCGTGGCCGTCGTTCAGCACGGTGCCGTCGGCGTTGGACAGGAACGGGACGCTCGGGTTGCGCACGCTCACGCCCGGGACCAGTTCGGCCAGGCGGTTCACCGCCGGTGCCATGTGCTCGGTGTGGAACGCGCCGGCCACGGCCAACGGTCGCAGGCGCGCCTTCTCCGGCGGATCGGCGGCGAACGCGGCCAACTGCTCCAGGGTGCCGGCGGCGACGATCTGGCCCGCGCCGTTCATGTTGGCCGGGGTCAGGCCGTGCTCGGCGATCTTGGCGAGCACCGTCTCGGGGTCGCCGCCCAGGACCGCGCTCATCCCGGTCTGCGTGACCGCGGCGGCGGCGGCCATCGCCCGGCCTCGCTCGCGCACCAGGGTCAGCGCCGTCTCGGCGGAGATCACGCCGGTGGCGGCGGCAGCGGTCAGCTCGCCGACGCTGTGGCCGGCGGCGGCGCGTACCGCACCGGGGACGTCGTCGGGCTGCGGGAACAGTGTGAACGCGGCCACCAGACCCGAGGCGACGAGCAGCGGCTGGGCCACCGCCGTGTCCCGAATCTCGTCGGCGTCGGCCTTGGTGCCGTAGTGGATCAGGTCGAGACCGGTGACGGCCGACCACCAGCGGAGCCGGTCGGCCACGCCGTCGAGGTCGAGCCAGGGGGCGAGGAATCCGGGCGTCTGAGCGCCCTGTCCGGGGGCGACGAGTACGAGCACGAGGTCAAGCCTCTCTCCTGCGAGGGGTGGCATCCCCTTATCGGCAGGGACGAAGATCCGATGGTGACTTTGTTGGGTTCGTACAAATAGATGGGGACTAGCTCTCGATCGCGGCCAGTCGGCCGAGGATCAGCGAGACCTGGAGGGTGAATGCGGAACGGGTCTCGGTCGGTACCAGGCCGGTGACGTCCACGACGCGTCGCAGCCGGTAGCGCACGGTATTGGGGTGGACGAAGAGCATCCGGGCGGCTCCTTCGAGACTCGCCGCCTGCTCCAGGTAGACGGAGAGCGTCTCCAGGAGCGCGGAGCCGGCCGCGTGCAGGGGTATGTAGATCTCCTCCACCAACTGCTCCCGGGCCTCGTCGTCTCCCGCGAGCGCGCGCTCGGGCAGGAGATCGTCCGCGGAAACCGGGCGCGGCGCGTCGGGCCAGGCCACGCACGCGCGGTGTCCCGACATCGCGGCCTGGGCGGAGCGTACGGCGGCCAACAGGTCGGGCACCTGGGGGCCGACCACCACCGGACCGGGGGCGAACTGGCCGATCAGCGACCGGGTCGCGCGGATCGGGTCGTCGGTGCCGCCGAGGATCACCACGAGCCGTTCGCCCTGTACTCCGGTGAGCACGTTCAGCCGGGCGTGTCGGCCCGCCCGGTGGATGCCGTCGACGACCTCCTGGGCGTCCGCGTCCGGGGCGTTGCCCACCACCACCATGACCGAGTCCGGCGAGCCCCAGCCGAGCGCCGAGGCCCGGGACAGGATGCCCTCGTCGGCCTCGCCGCGCAGCAGCGAGTGCACCACCAGGGCCTCCAGGCGGGCGTCCCACGCGCCGCGCGTCTCGGCGGCGTGCGCGTACACCTGCGCGGTGGCGAAGGCGATCTCCCGGGAGTACAGCAGCAGCGACTCGCGCAACTCCTGTTCGTAGCCGGGCGCGGCCAGGGTGGCGATCTCCGCCTCGACCACCTCGATGGTGGTGCGGATCAACTCGACCGTGTGCGGCAGTGTGATGGTGCGGGTCAATTCGCGCGGCGCGGTACCGAATACGTCGGCGCTGACCTTTTGCGGGGTCTCCGGATGCCGGAACCACTCGGTGAACGCGGAGATGCCGGCCTGGGCCACCAGGCCGATCCAGGACCGGTTGTCGGCGGGCATGTTCCGGTACCAGGGAAGCGCCTCGTCCATCCTCGCGAGCGCCGCGCCGGCCAAGGCACCGGCGGATTTCTCGAGCCGGCGGACGGTCGCGGCACGAAGATCGGGTTGGGGGCTCACGGGGCCATTGTCCTCTGCCTGATGGGCGGCTTTGCCGCCGGCTCGCGAGGGCTGCTTGTTTGGGCGCTTCGCGCCGGCTCGCGAGGGACCACTTTTTCTTTCCCCCGCTTCGCTCCTCCAAGAAAAAGCGGCCCCTCGCTCGGGGCCGGGTGTCCCTCCGCTTCGCTCCGGGCCACCCGGCCCAAGTTCTGCGGCTCCGCCGCTCTCCGCGCTTCGCGCGTCGATCTCCAGGGTCGGCCCGAGTCGTGGGCGCTGACGCGCCTTGGGGGGAGCGGCGGTGGGTGGGCCGGGGCGTGGGGGTGGTGGGCCGAAGGCCCGGATGCTTCGGGGAGCGGGGCGCGATCATGTGGGGGCGTGGATGGTGGTGCGGCGGGCTTGGTCGTTGTGGGCGCCGGTGAGGACCGCGGTGTGGACGGCTCGGGCCAGGCGGGCGCCCCAGGTGGAGCGGGGGCCGGCGAAGGGCTCGACCGGGGTGTTCGGGTGGGGGATCGCGGCGGCTATGCAGATCGCGTCGGATGGGGTGCCGGTGCATTGGTGGCCCGCTTCGAGGAGGGCTTGGACCTTGGCCTCGGTGGCCGTGGCGATCGCGTTGACCAGGGCCGCGTCGGACAGGGGGACCGGGATCGCGGCGATGATGTTGATCGTGCCGGGGGGCGGGGTGCCCGGTCGGCCAGGGCCGGGGGCGGCGGCCCACGTGGGGATGCCGATTCCGGTGGTGGCCAGGGCCTCGACGCCCTCGTCCGCGCCGCGGGTCCACGCGGTGACGTCGGCGGCGGTCATCAGGCCGACGCCGGGGCCGGTCAGGCCGAGCGAGGCGGCCACCGCGGCCAGGTGGGCGGCCGGGTCCATGCGGTCGTAGCCCGGGCGGACCTGGAGGTTGAGCACCCACGCGCGTTCGCCGATCCCGCCGCCGAGCAGGGCGGAGGAGATCATCCGGTGCGGACCGGCGCGCCAGAGCAGGGCCGGGCGACGGGTGCCGTCCTCGTCGCGGACGGGCTGCTCCGGGGTGAGCAGGGCGGACGGGGTCGGGCGCGGGCGCGGCGGTGTGGTCACGGGGCCTCCTCGGCGGTGTCTCGGGCCGGCCGGCGGGGGCGGACCGGGTGGACCCGGGGGCGGCCGTCCGGGCCCCGGTCGACGGTGACGGTCGCCTGGTAGTGCTCGGCGATCGTGTCGGGGGTGAGTACGTCGGCGGCCGGGCCGGAGGAGACCGCCCGACCGCCGACCAGCATCAACAGGCGGTCCGCGTACTGGGCGGCCACACCCAGGTCGTGCAGGGTGGTCAGGACGGTCAGGCCGTCGGTGATCCGCAGCGTGTCGACCAGTTCCAGGACCTGCTGCTGGTGGCCCAGGTCGAGGGCGGTGGTCGGCTCGTCCAGGAGCAGCACCGGCGCCTGCTGGGCCAGCGCGCGGGCCAGCACCACCCGCTGCCGTTCGCCGCCGGAGAGCCGGCCCACGTCGCGGTCGGCGAATCGGCCCAGGTCGAGGCGGTCGATCACCTCGCTCGCGATGGCGCGGTCACGGCGGCCCGGGCGGGCAAGGTAGCCCAGGTGGGGGGTGCGGCCGAGGAGGACGTACTCGTGGACGGGCATCTGGTCGGGCACGACCGGGTTCTGGGCCGTGTAGGCGATGGTTCGGGCCAGCTCGCGGGCGGAGAGGCCGCGGACCGGGCGGCCCGCCACGGTGATCTCGCCCATGTGGGGGAGCAGGCCGGCGACCGCCTTCAGGAGGGTGGACTTGCCGGCGCCGTTGGGGCCGATCACCGCCACCCATTCGCCGGGCTCGACGTCGGCGCGCACGTCGCGCAACACCGGGACCCCGTCCCGGTCGACCCCGGCCTCGCGCAGCGACAGGCGCGCGCTCACACGTCCACCTTCCGGGTGCCGCGCAGCACGAGGACGAAGAACGGCGCGCCGACGAACGCGGTGACCACGCCGATCGGCAGTTCGCCGGGCGCGGTCAGGGTGCGGGCGAGCACGTCGGTCAGGACCAGGAACGTGGCCCCGCACAGCAGCGACATCGGCAACACCCGCCGGTAGCTGCCACCGACGAAGCGGCGCACGAGGTGCGGCACGACGATGCCGACGAAGCCGATCAGGCCGCTGATCGCGACGGCCGACGCGGTGGCCAGCGACGCGGCGAGCAGCACCACGAGCCGGACCCGGCCGGCCCGCACGCCCAGGCCCGCGGCCTCCTCGTCGCCCACCGACATCACGTCCAAAAGGCGGCCGTGCAGGATCAGCACCACCGTGCTGAGCAGCGCGTACGGCAGGACCATACGCAGATCGGCCCAGCCGATCCCGGACAACCGGCCGAAGATCCACGAGTAGATCCGGCGCAGCTCGTCGGTGTTGGCGGACTGCACGTAGGTCTGCGCGGCGGCCAGGAACTGGGCGACCGCCACCCCCGCCAGGACGAGGTTCGCGGTGCCGCCGGAGCGGTTCGCAGTGGCGCCGATGGCATACGCGAGCAGCACCCCGCCCATCGCCCCGACGAAGGAGGCCAGCGGCACCACCGGCACGCCGCCCACGCTGTCCCCGTGCGCGTACACGATCACCAGCGTCGCGCCCAGCCCCGCGCCGGAGGCGGCGCCGAGCAGGTACGGGTCGGCCAGCGGATTGCGGAAGACGCCCTGATACCCGGCCCCGGCCAGGGCGAGCAGCCCGCCCACGGTCACCGCGGCCAGCACGCGTGGCAGGCGCAGGTCCATCAGCACGGCGTGCTGCACCGGGGACAGCCCGTGGTCGACGTGCACGAGCGGCAACTCGTCGAGCAGCGCGAGCACCACCCCGCGCGCGGGCAGGTCGGCCGCGCCCACGATCAGACCGAGGACGACCGCGCCGACCAGCGCGGCGCCCGCGCAGAGCAGGGGCAGCAGTGCCGGCCGGCGTCGGGTCGCCGCAAGGTCCCGCATGGGCGGGCCGTCAGCCCTTCGCCGCACCGGCCTTGGTGACCGCGTCCGCCACGGCCCGGACCAGGTCCACCACACGCGGACCCCAGCGCGAGGCGATGTCGTCGTCGAGCGCGACCACACCGCCGTTGCGCACGGCCCCCAGCCGGTCCCAGCCCGGGCGCTTGGCCACCGTCTCGGCGCTTTGGCCGCCGCCCTTGCTGTCGGCGAGGAAGATCAGGTCGGGGTCCGACTGCACCAGGGCCTCGGCGGACAGCTGCGGGTAGCCCGAACCGCTCTTGTCCGCCTCGTCGGCGATGTTCTTCAGACCGAACTGCGCGTACACCTGACCGATGAAGGTCTTGGAGGTCGAGGTGAACAGCGTGTTGTCCAGCTCGTGGAAGTAGGTCAGCGGCTTCGCCGGCTTGGGCGTCGCGGCGACGACGGCCGCGATGTCGGCCTTCATCTTCGTCGCCACCTCGCCCGCCTCGCGGCTGTGGCCGGTGGCCACGCCCAGCGTGTTCAGCTGCGCGTAGGAGTCCTCGAAGGTCTTCGCGGCGGGCGTCAGCACCACCGGGATCTTCAACTTGTTCAGTGCCGCGACCACGCCGTCGGTGTCGTCGGTGGTCACCACCAGGTCGGGCGTGTAGTTGCTGATCGCCTCGACGTTCGGCTTGAAGCCGGACAGCTTGGTCTTGGGCGCGTTCGCCGGGAAGTTCGACTGGTCGTCGACCGCGGTGACCTGGCCGCCCGCGCCGATCGCGTACAACATCTCGGTCGCGGTGGGCGCGAGCGAGACGATCTTCTTCGGCGCGGCGGGGATGGTGACCTTGGCGCCCCCCGAGTCCACCGTCGCGGGGAACGCCTTGGCGTCGGGGCCCGACCCGGTGCCGGCGCCGGACGCCGCGGGCGTGCCCTTGGACTTGTCGTCCTTCGAGTCGTCCGAGTCACCGCACCCGGTGAGGACGAGCGTGCCGAACAACAGCACGGCGGCGGAACGCAGCAGGGGTACGGATCTCAACGGAAACTCCAGGTCCACGGGACGCGGCAGGCGTCGGGACCCGTGGGGACGGATCGCCCCTCCTGCGAGGCCGATGTCGTCGGCGCGGACGAGGCGACCCGGCTCGGCCGCCACCCCGGGAGCGGGATGGGCCATCACGGTTGCGGGACAGCGCCGGGATCACACCGGACTTCGCTGCGTTCGACGCCGTCGGCGACAAACCGGTCGCCGACGCGCGAACGATATCAACGCCCTCGTTCACCCTCGGTGATTGGGGGTGGTTTGCCGCCCTCGCCCACGCGGTCCGGCGCCGCTTCCGACTTGACCGACCCGTGAGACCGGGTGCTTGCTTGGAGTGCGCTCGAACTCCGTAGCGTTCCCGTCATGCCCGTCCCACCGGGGCGGGCCTCCCACCGGAGGCTTCTCGATGTCGGTACAGCAGACCCGGCCGTCCGCGGACTACGAGGTCGGCAAGTACTCGATCGGCGAGGTGGCCGAACGCACCGGTCTGACCGCGCACACGCTGCGCTGGTACGAGCGGATCGGCCTGATGCGGCATGTCAGCCGCCAGCGCCCCCGGACGGGAGGGGACGGTAACGGGCAGGGGAGTCGTCGTCGCTACAGCGACCACGATCTCGACTGGCTGGAGTTCGTCGGCAAGATGCGCCTGACCGGGATGCCGGTGGCGGACATGCTCCGGTACGCGGAGCTGGTCCGCCAGGGCGATCACACCCGGCGCGCGCGCCGAGAGCTGTTGGCGGAGCACCGCGAGGAGGTCCGCAACCGCATCAGCGATCTCCAGAGTTGCCTGCTCGTCATCGACCACAAGATCGAGATGTACGCGGACGCGGAGGCGAGCAACGACGATGAGCACTCTCAAGCTGGGTGAGCACGGACCGGAGATCTTCCCTCAGGGCCTTGGCTGCATGGGCATGAGCGCCTTCTACGCGGGCGCCGAGCACGACGAGTCGGTGGCCACCCTGGAGCGGGCCCTCGACCTGGGGGTCGACCTGTTCGACACCTCCGACGTCTACGGCCCGCACACCAACGAGGAACTGCTCGGGGCCTTCCTGGCGGAGGGCGACCGGCGTGCCCGGGTCACCCTGGCCACCAAGTTCGCGATCAGCTACACCGCCGACGGCGCGCGGGAGATCCGCGGCGACGCGGCCTACGTCAAGCAGGCCGCCGAGGCCAGCCTGCGCCGGCTGCGCACCGATGTGATCGACCTGTACTACATGCACCGCCGCGACGTCCGGGTGCCGATCGAGGAGACGGTCGGCGCGATGGCGGAACTGGTGCGCGAGGGCAAGGTCCGGCACCTGGGCCTGTCCGAGGTGACCGCGAAGGAACTGCACGCGGCGGCGGCCGTGCACCCGATCGCCGCCGTGCAGTCGGAGTGGAGCCTGTTCACCCGCGACATCGAGGAGAGCGTGGTGCCCGCCGTGCGTGAGGTCGGCGCCGCCCTGGTGGCCTACTCGCCGCTCGGCCGGGGCTTCCTCACCGGCGCCTGGGCCAGCGCCGAGACGCTGCCCGAGGGCGACTTCCGCCGGTTCCAGCCGCGCTTCACCGGCGACAACGCCGCGGCGAACGCGGCGATCCTGGCGCCGCTGCGGACCATCGCCGAGGCACACGGCGTCACCCCCGCGCAGGTCGCGCTCGCCTGGGTGCAGTCGCGCACCCGGGCCTGGGGTCTGTCGGTGGTGCCGATCCCCGGGACCACCAAGCGGCACCGCCTGGAGGAGAACGTGGCGGCGGTCGACCTGGTTTTGACCGACGCCGAACTGGCCGCGCTCGAACCGATCGCCGGACAGGTCACCGGTGGGCGCTACCCGGACATGACGGGCACCTTCAACGACCGCGACTGAGCCGTCCCCGAGGCCGCCCCGCACGGGGCGGCCTCAGCGGCGGCCCTCACGCTCCAGGCGCTCCACCACGTGCTGCCGCAGCAGGCCCTCGAATCCGGACTCGCGGATTCGCCGGGCCAGCGCCGACGGCGTGGTGTGCAGGGCGGTCGCCGCCGCGTCCAGGGCCCAGTCGTGCGCGTGCAGCGTGGAGAGCAGGTGGCCCCGACGGACCTGCGCCGCGGACAGCCGAAACGTCTTGCAGTAGGCGAGCCGCCCGTCCCGGTGCACGATCCGCTCGCCGATGTGGTTCTCCTCGTCGAGCCGAAACGAGGGCAGGAAGCGGGACAGCTCGAACGGCCCCAGCCGGTACACCGACTCGCTCGTGTAGGCGCCCTCGCCGGTGAGGCCGGACAACATCAGCTGGTGGAACCGCTCCCAGGCCCCGGCCTGCCCCGCCGCCGCCCGGCGCAGGTCGGCGAGCGAGGACACCCGCGCGGCCTCGATCTCCACCAGGAAGTCCGGCACCGCTTCGACGTAGTTCGCGTAGTGGAACAGCACCTCGCCGTACAGGTCTTCGAGCAGCGTCGCGTGCAGGGCCCGGTAGTCGGACGGATGCGGCACCACGAACACGCTCGCGAGCGTGTCCGCGACGTAGAGCGCGACCCCGCACTGGTCCCGATGGATCTCGAACACCTTGAGCGCGTCGGCCAGACCGCGCACCGCGTATCCGCAATACGCCTCCTCCATCCGCGGCGACAAACCCTCGCGGACGGCCCGATCGGTCCACTCCTCCCACACGATCGAGGGCCCGCCGAAGTGCAGCGCGAGATACCCCTCCATGGCCAGGTGCATCGGCAGGAAACGCAGCCGATCGTTGTTCACGCCGCGGGCCATCCGGCGCAGCGCGCGCCGGCCCGGCATCTTCATCCGCGCGTTGCGCGGCGTGACCGGGCGCTCCTGGAGCTGAGTACCGAACGCCGCCGTTCGATCCCCGTCGGGATCCCACGACGCGACGAAGGCGTGCGGAATGAAGGAGTGGTAGTAGGTGCCGTCGCCGACCTCCACGATCGAGGGATCACCGACCTTGTAGACCCGCCGGTCCAGCCGCAGGCCGACCAGCGGCTCCTCGCGCACCAGCGGCACCAGTCGCACCGCGCCCCACACCTGCGCGGGCCGGGCGATCAGCCCGGTGGCCGCGAAGCCGCCGTTCACGCCGCCGCCTTCCGGGACCGGAACCGGTCCTGACGATCCGCCAGGTAGCGGCGCAGCTCGGTGAACCCGGCCCGCCCCTCGGCGAACCGGGCCAACTCCACCAGCGCCGGCACGTCCTCGGCGTCGCGCACCCCCACCGTCGGCACGCTCGCCGACAACCGCTTCACGTCGAAGCCCTCCGCGTCGTACACCGGGTTCAGATGCACCACCGCGGTCGCCCCCGTCGGATCCAACCGCTCGCGCCACACCCGCAACACCTCGGCGGCCAGCCCCGGCGGGCTGTTGTCCCAGCCGTCCGAGACCACGATCAGCCGGTCCGGGGCCAGTTCCAGCGCGTCGATCACGCGCTCGCCCAGCGGCGTCGGCCCGCTCGGCCGTACCAGCAGCGGATCGTGCGTGCCCGAGGTCCACAACCCGGTGAACTCCCCGGCCAGCGCCTTGAGCAGGAACCGACACGCGAGCGCCACGGCCAGCGGACGCTGCCGCTTCGCGGTCGAACCGAACGACGAGAAACTGTCGTCGAGCACCGCGACCACCCGCCCCCAGGTGCCCGCCGCGGGGCCTGCCACGCGGCGTGCGGAGACGGTCATCGCGTGCCGCAACTCGTCGTGCCGGGCCGCCCGTTCGGCCTGCGACAAGGACAGTACGTACGACGCGAGCCGGGTCAGCGGCATCGTGGTGAGATCGGCCCGGACCGCCGCCACCCCGGTCCGCTCGGCCGCGTCCTGCAGGCGCAGGCGCTCCAGGCGGGTCAACTGCGGGGCGATCTTCTCCAGGAAGGTGGCCCGCTTGATGCCGTGCATCGAGGCCAGCCCCTCGGCCACGCTGTACGGCAGGTCGTAGAGCGCGCGCTGCGCGTAGTGCGCCTGTCGCCACGTCTCGAACAGCGGCGTGCCGAACACCGACACCTTCCGGGGCGAGCTGAACAGGAACGTCCCGGTCTCGGCGGGCACTTCCAGATGCGCGTGCCGCATCGTCGCCTTCACCCCGGTGCGGTACTTCACCGCGTCGAAGACCGGATCGCGGCGCTGCGCGGTCCAGTCGCGCATGATCGCCCGGGTGCGCCGGTTGTTGACGCCGCGTCGGGCCAGCTCGCGAAACAGCCGCCAGACCCGCTGAGGGGCCATCAGTTCCAGCCGGCGGGCGATCAGTTCGCCCTCGCGGCGGCGCACCTCGGGGGTCAGGTCGCGGCTGCTCACCAGCAGGTTGCGGACGATCAGCGCGGCGTTGAAGTCGTTGATGTCCAGGGCCAGGGACGCGGCGTAGAGCTCGCGGTAGTTGCCCAGGATGTATTCGTGCAGGAACTCCACCGACAACCGCTGTGCGGTCGCGTCGTCACGGAACTCGCGCTGCCCGGTGGAGGTCACCGCCGCGTTGACGAACATCACCACGTCCTCGCACGCGACCAGGTCCCGGCGGTCCACCACGCATCCCCTCGGCCCGACGAAAAGTGGATGCCGGCCGGGGAATGGAGGAGCGAACAGCGAAGTGACGCTTAAGAGGCGATTCCGAAAGTCGCAAACCGAAGTCCCGCGGCCGGCCCGGAAAGTCTAGACCGGGGTGATCCCGAAGGAGCGGGAAATAACGGCCGAGGCCCCGATCCGCGCACGGATCGGGGCCTCGGCCGGACTATCGGCAGGTCACCGGCGGGTCAGGCGTCGCCGCCGACCGTGCCCACTCCGGCCGCCTTGACGTCCAGGAGCTGGTACTGCGCGATGGCCTTGGCCACCACGCCCGGGTCGATCTCGCCCCGGCGGGACAGCTCCGACAGCACGCCCACCACGACGGACTCGGTGTCCACGTGGAAGAAGCGCCGGGCCGCGCCGCGGGTGTCGGCGAAGCCGAAACCGTCGGTGCCCAGCGACGCGAAGTCGGCCGGGACCCAGCGCGAGATCTGGTCCGGGACGGCCCGCATCCAGTCGCTGACCGCCACCACCGGGCCGGGCCGGCCGTCGAGTACGCGGGTCACGTACGGGATGTGCGGCTCGGCCTCGGGGTGGAGCAGGTTGTGCTCCTCCGCCGCGACCGCGTCGCGCCGCAGCTCGTTCCAGGACGTGACCGACCAGACGTCGGCGACCACGTTCCAGTCCTGGGCGAGCAGCTTCTGCGCCTCCAGCGCCCACGGCATGCCGACACCGGAGGCGAGGATCTGGGCACGCAGCGCGCCCTCCTTGGCGGGGCCGTCCTGGTAGAGGTACAGGCCCTTGAGGATGCCGTCCACGTCGACGTTCGCGGGCTCCGCCGGCTGCGCGATGGGCTCGTTGTAGACCGTCATGTAGTAGAAGACGTCCTCGGCGTTCTCGCCGTACATCCGCCGCAGACCGTCCTTGACGATGTGCGCGATCTCGTACGAGAAGGCCGGGTCGTACGCCACACAGGCCGGGTTGGTCGAGGCCAGCAGCTGCGAGTGCCCGTCCGCGTGCTGGGTGCCCTCGCCGGTCAGCGTGGTGCGACCGGCGGTGGCGCCGAGCACGAAGCCGCGGCTGAGCTGGTCGGCCATCTGCCAGAACTGGTCGCCGGTGCGCTGGAACCCGAACATCGAGTAGAAGACGTACACGGGGATCATCTGCTCGCCGTGCGTCGAGTACGTCGAGCCCGCGGCGATCAGCGACGCCACACAACCGGCCTCGGAGATGCCGTCGTGCAACATCTGGCCCTGCGCCGACTCCTTGTACGACAGCAGCAGTTCCCGGTCGACCGAGTCGTAGGTCTGCCCGTGCGGGTTGTAGACCTTCGCGGTCGGGAACATCGCGTCCATGCCGAAGGTGCGGTACTCGTCCGGCGCGATCGGCACGAAGCGCTTGCCGATCTCCGGGTCGCGCATCAGGTCCTTGAGCAGGCGTACGAACGCCTGCGTCGTGGCGACCGGCTGCTTCGAGCCCTTCTTCAGCACGCTGTAGACCGGGTCGCCGGGCAGCTTGAGCGCCTTGGACCGGTCGAGCCGCTGCGGCAGCGAGCCACCGAGCGCGGCGCGCCGCTCGCGCATGTACTCCATCTCCTCGGACTTCTCACCGGGGTGGAAGTACGGGGGGAGGTCGGCTTCGAGCTGCTCGTCCGAGATCGGCAGGTAGAGCCGGTCGCGGAACGCCTTCAGGTCCGACTTGGTGAGCTTCTTCATCTGGTGCGTGGCGTTGCGCGACTCGAAGTTCGGGCCGAGCGTCCACCCCTTCACCGTCTGCGCCAGGATCACGGTCGGCTGGCCGACGTGCTCACGTGCCGACTTGAAGGCCGCGTAGACCTTGCGGTAGTCGTGCCCGCCGCGACCGAGCTTTTGGATGTCCTCGTCGCTCAGGTCCTGCACCATGCGGCGCAGCCGCGCGTCGTCGCCGAAGAAGTGCTCGCGCACGTAGGCGCCGGACTCCACCGCGTAGGTCTGGAACTGGCCGTCGGGCGTCGTGTTCATCTTGTTCACGAGCGCGCCGTCGGTGTCCTGGGCCAGCAGCGGATCCCAGTCGCGGCCCCAGACGACCTTGATCACGTTCCAGCCGGCGCCGCGGAAGTACGACTCCAGCTCCTGGATGATCTTGCCGTTGCCGCGTACCGGACCGTCGAGTCGCTGCAGGTTGCAGTTGATCACGAAGGTGAGGTTGTCCAGCTCCTCGCGCGCGGCCAGGCCGATGTTGCCGAGCGACTCCGGCTCGTCCATCTCGCCGTCGCCGAGGAAGGCCCAGACGTGGCTGCGCGAGGTGTCCTTGATGTTGCGGTTGTGCAGGTAGCGGTTGAACCGGGCCTGGTAGATCGCCCCGAGCGGGCCGAGGCCCATCGAGACGGTCGGGAACTCCCAGAACTCCGGCATCATCCGCGGGTGCGGGTAGCTGGGCAGCCCGTTCGGCGCGGCCGACTTCTCCTGCCGGAAGCCGTCGAGCTGGGCCTCGCTCAGACGTCCTTCCAGGAAGGCACGTGCGTAGATGCCCGGCGACGCGTGTCCCTGGAAGTAGATCTGGTCGCCCGACTCCCCGTGGTCCTTGCCGCGGAAGAAGTGGTTGAAGCCCACCTCGTACAGGCTCGCCGAGGACGCGTAGGTGGCGATGTGACCACCGACGCCCAGGCCGGGGCGGTTGGCCCGCGACACCATGATCGCGGCGTTCCACCGGACGAACGCACGGATGCGCCGTTCGATGTTCTCGTCGCCGGGGAACCAGGGCTCGCTCTCCGGGGCAATCGTGTTGATGTAGTCCGTGCTCCGCAGGCCCGGCACGCCGACCTGACGTTCACGGGCCCGTTCGAGCAGCTTGAGCATGATGTATCGGGCTCGCTGGCGGCCCTGCTCGTTGATGACTGCGTCCAGCGACTCCAGCCATTCCCCGGTCTCGTTCGGATCGATGTCGGGGAGCTGGCTCGGGAGGCCGTCGCTGATGATCGAGAAGCGCTCTCGTCCGGAAGCCACGCTGTTCCTTCGCCTTATCGGTAGATGGGGACCCTCCCCGCGAGAGCGGGGTCGACCACCCTGAGCGGTGTCGCGCCGTCCCCATCGTGGTACCCGGACGTCGGATCCGTCATCTCTACCGACCGGTAATGGACCGGCGGGGTGCCCGCCTGCGTCTCATCCACCGATCATGTACCGAGCCCGATCCGTGTTCGGTTACCGCGACAGGAGCGGAGCTGCCCTGATCGTCCGGCTGTCACCGGACGCTCCACGCGGCGGTTCGCGATTGCGGGGTGATGCAACCGTGAACCTCCAAGACCTTACGCCGACTGTCTTACGCACAGCGCACTGGCGTAGTTCCCTGGGAGGGTGTGAGTGGTTTCGCACCCGTTCGACAGGGAGGTCAGGGCTGATGCAGGCACGAATTGGCGACCGGCTCCACGTGCACGGGAAGACGGTCGGCCGCGGCGATCGGTTCGGGGAGATCATCGAGGTCAGGGGCCCGGACGGCGGGCCGCCGTACGTGGTGCGGTTCGAGGACGGGCACACCGGTCTGGTGATCCCCGGCGCCGACGCGGTGATCGAGCGGGTCGGGGGCGCGGATCCGGCCGCGGGACGGCCCCGGCGCACCTGGTGAGCTTTCGTCTGTCAGGCTGGACCCTCGAATACGTTGCGTGATCCATGCCCGGCGGGGGTAGCTTCCGCACTACATGGGTGTGGCGTTTGCGCGAGTACGTGACCTGGGTACTTGCGCGAACAGCCTGGCGCGTGTGGACTTACGCGCGTGAGCCCCGAAGCGTTGTGGGGCCGGACAAGGGAGGTTGATTCGTGAGCGCGACCGCGGACCACGCGGAAGAGCGGGCCAACTCGGCCGTTCGACTTGGGTTCCAGCCCGGACAGGTGGTCCAGGAGCTCGGTTACGACGACGACGTGGACGAGGAGCTGCGCGAGGAGATCGCGGAACTCACCGGAAACGAACTCGTCGATGAGGACTACGAGGATGACGTTGCCGACGTCGTCCTGCTGTGGTTCCGGGAGGACGACGGCGATCTCGTCGACACCCTCGTGGATGCCCTCGCCACGCTCACGGATGGCGGCCATATCTGGCTGCTGACCCCGAAGACCGGCCGGGACGGATATGTAGAACCCTCGGACATCGGTGAAGCCGCGCCGACGGCGGGATTGGCCCGCACGACGAGCTTCGGCGCCGTCAAGGACTGGTCGGCGACCCGTCTGGTGTCGCCCAAGGCGGTGCGCAGCGGCAAGAAGTGACTCGACGCCACTGCGGTAAGCAGACGAAGAGACCCCGGTGCGGTGACAAAGGTCACCGCACCGGGGTCTCGGCTGTTCGGGGTCGTCCCGGCGCTTTCGGGTCAGGGGCGGGTTCGGGTGAGGGTGGGGAGCAGGGCCGTCATGCGGCCGACGCCGCCGAGCGCGGCGGCGGTCAGGCGCAGGGCCGGGCCGCCGGGCAGGCCCGGGACGTGGTCGAGCAGGGGGGCCAGGGACAGCAGGCCCGGGAGGTTGTGTGGTTTCAGGTCCCGGCGGGCCAGGAGGGTGGGGACCGCGCGGCGGCCGGCGGAGGCGTCCAGGAGCAGGGCGGCGGCGCTGGCCTCGACGGCGGGCAGGTTCGGCCGGCCGGGCGGGAGCGGGAAGACCTCCCATCCGGTGCCGGCTGCGCCGGGGGCGGCGAAGCCCCAGCCGCCTCCGGGCACGGCCAGGCCGGCGCGGGCCCGGACGCCGTGCCGGGCGGCGAGCGCGCCGGTGATGTCGGCCAGGGCCAGCACGCCGGCGTCCAGCAGTTCCGGGGGCGGTTCGCCCGCGCCGCAGGGGGCCAGGTCGAGCGCGTGTACGGCCAGCTCGTAGGCGATCGCGCCGAGCTGGGTGAGCAGCGGGACCGGGCCTACCTGCGAGCCGGTGCGGGCCAGGGCCAGGGACGGGTCCTCGGTGGTGGCGTCGAACGCGGCGACCAGTCGGGCCCGGCCGTCGTCGAGCGCGGCGAGCAGTTCCTCCCGATCGGCGTCGCGGTGGGCCGGGACCAGCCGCGCGTTGACCTCGTCCTGGTGCATCGGCGCCGCGTCCGGGGCCCGTCGGCCGCTCGCCTCGGCCAGCAGGCGGGCGAGCAGCGGGGCCTCGGGCCAGGACGCGAGGTGGGTGATCACGGCGCGCCCGTCCCAGCCCGGCAGGCGGGACGGCGCGTCGAGGTCGACCCGGCCGGCCAGGTCGCGGAAGGCGTCCCAGGCGGCCAGGGCCCGCGTGCGCTGCGCCTCGGCGGGCATGGAGGCGGTGCCCCACGGGCCGCTGACGATCTCGATCGAGGACATGCCCGCATACTGCCCGCTCCCCCGACCGCCGAACGCCGACCCCCCACCCGCGCATGCCGGCTCCCGTGCGCCGACCCCCACCCGCGCATGCCGGCTCGCGTGCGCCATCCGGCTAGGCTCGCCGGCGCGAAGCGGACGTTGCCCGGGACGAGGAGATGCGCACGATGGCCGTGGAGATCGGTAGCGAGGCCCCCGACTTCGAGCTGCGGAACCAGCACGGTGAGGGCGTGCGGCTCGCGGACTTCCGGGGGGAGAAGAGCGTGCTCCTCGTTTTTTATCCGTTCGCGTTCACCGGCGTGTGCACGGCCGAGCTGGGTGCGCTGCGCGACGAGCTGTCCGCCTTCCAGAACGACGATGTGCAGGTGCTCGCGCTCTCCTGTGACGCGCCGTTCTCGCTGCGGGTGTTCGCCGAGGCGGAGGGCTACGGGTTTCCGCTGCTCTCGGACTTCTGGCCGCATGGCGCCGCGGCTCGGGCGTACGGGGTCTTCGCCGAGGACAAGGGGTGCGCGTTGCGGGCGAGCTTCGTGATCGACCGGGGCGGCGTGATCCGCTGGAGCGTGGTCAACGCGATGCCCGACGCGCGGGACCGGACGGAGTACCACAGGGCGCTCGCGGCGCTGTGAGGAGAGGTTCGCCGGCCGGTTCGCGCGTAGCTCGGGCCGGGGCGGGTACCCATGCCGCGGCGAGACCTCCCGCCGGTCAGGAACTCATGACTAGGATCGGCGCGTTGTCACGTCGTAGGCGAAAACCCCGGGGCACCCGTTGCTCCATGAACTTTTTGGAGGACTCGTGGGCGTCAGCCTGAGCAAGGGCGGCAACGTCTCGCTCTCGAAGGAGGCTCCCGGCCTGACCGCCGTTCTCGTCGGCCTGGGTTGGGACGTGCGTACGACCACCGGCACGGACTTCGACCTCGACGCGAGCGCGATCCTGCTCAACGGAAGCGGCCAGGCGCCGTCGGACGGGCACTTCGTCTTCTTCAACAACCTGAAGAGCCCGGACGGCTCCGTCGAGCACACCGGCGACAACCTCACCGGTGAGGGCGAGGGCGACGACGAGGCGATCAAGGTCAACCTCGCGGGTGTCCCCGCCGATGTCGAGCGGATCGTCTTCCCGGTCTCGATCTACGACGCCGAGACGCGGCAGCAGAGCTTCGGCCAGGTCCGCAACGCGTTCATTCGCATCGTGAACCAGGCCGACAACAAGGAACTCGCCCGGTACGACCTCACCGAGGACGCGTCGACCGAGACCGCGATGGTGTTCGGCGAGCTGTACCGCAACGGCGCGGAGTGGAAGTTCCGCGCGGTGGGCCAGGGCTACGCCTCGGGCCTGCGCGGCATCGCCAAGGACTTCGGGGTCAACGTCTGACCCGGGCACACATGATGGACGCCCGCCGACCGCTCACCGCGGTCGGCGGGCGTTCGTCGTCCCGGACCGGTCGGGCCCGCGCCGAGGGTTGTCGAAATGTGCCCCTGTGCACGTCCAGAGCTGTGCAAAAAGGGGGCCCCGGGGGGTCGGGGGCATGGCAAGGTTGAACGCGAATGTACGACGATCAGGAGGATTCGATGGGGGTCACCCTCGCCAAGGGCGGAAACGTCTCGCTGAGCAAGGCCGCACCCAATCTCACCAATGTGCTGGTGGGTCTGGGCTGGGACGCGCGCGCCACCACGGGCGCCTCGTTCGACCTGGACGCGAGTGCGCTGCTGTGCGGTGGGGCGGGCAAGGTGCTCGGCGACGACTATTTCGTTTTCTACAACAACCTGAAGAGCCCCGAGGGGTCGATCGAGCACACCGGTGACAACCTCACCGGCGACGGCGACGGTGACGACGAGGTGATCCTGGTCGACCTGACGGCCGTTCCGGAGCAGGTCGAGAAGGTGGTTTTCCCGGTCTCCATCTACGACGCGGAGATGCGCGGACAGACCTTCGGCCAGGTCCGCAACGCCTACATTCGGATCGTGAATCAGGCGGACAACAACGAGCTGGCGCGTTACGACCTGACCGAGGATGCGTCAAGTGAGACTGCCATGATCTTTGGAGAACTTTACCGTTACCAGGGGGAGTGGAAGTTCCGCGCGGTAGGGCAGGGGTACGCTTCGGGCCTGCGGGGGATCGCACTCGACTTCGGCGTCAGCGTGCAATGAGTACGCGCTGACGGTGTGTCAGGGTCGGTCACCCGGTGGGGCCGGCCCTGACGCCTTTTCCGAGGACTCTCGGATGGGGGACGAGGACCGGTCTTCCTGATGACCCACCCGGAGATTGCAATCCCAGGTAGATAAGGACCTCATCCGTGGTAATCCGTACGTTCGGCTGGTCGTTCGCGGTGACGGCGGTCGGTCTCGCCGTCGCCGCCTATTTCTGGGGAGCGACCGGATTCGGCATCGTGCTGATCCTGTCGATCCTCGAGATCTCGTTGTCTTTCGACAACGCTGTAGTAAATGCCACGATCCTCAAGAAGATGAATGCCTTCTGGCAGAAGATGTTCCTGACGGTCGGCATTCTCATCGCCGTCTTCGGCATGCGTCTCGTCTTCCCGCTGCTCATCGTGAGTCTCACCGCGGGGATGAGCCCGACGGATGTGGTCGACCTCGCGTTCCACGAGAACAAGATGATCGACGGCATGACCTACGCCGATCACCTGGACGAGGCGCACCCGGCGATCGCCGCCTTCGGTGGGCTGTTCCTGCTGATGATCTTCCTCGACTTCATGTTCGACGAGGAGCGCGAGCACCACTGGGTCGGCCCGCTGGAACGGTTCACCGGCAAGCTCGGCAACTTCGACGTGCTGTCCACCCTGATCGCGCTGGTCACCCTGGTGGTCGTGGCGCAGTCGCTCGCACCCGCGCACAAGGAGGGCACGGTCATGGTGGCGGGCGTGCTCGGCCTGATCGCGTACCTGGCCGTCGGCGGGCTCTCCGACTACTTCGAATCGCACGGCACGCTCGGCGAGATCAACGCCGAGGAGGACGAGGACGAGGACGCGGAAGAGGGCGCCGGGGCGGTCCAGGCCGCGCGCAGCGGCCCGAACACCGCGCAGCTGGCCGCCGGCAAGGCCGCGTTCTTCATGTTCCTCTACCTCGAGGTGTTGGACGCGTCGTTCTCCTTCGACGGTGTGGTCGGCGCGTTCGCCATCACCCAGGACCTGCTGATGATCACGCTGGGTCTGGGCATCGGCGCGATGTACATCCGGTCGCTCACCGTCTACCTGGTGCGCCAGGGCACGCTGGACGACTACGTGTACCTGGAGCACGGCGCGATGTACGCGATCGGCGCGCTCGCCGGCATCCTCCTGGCGTCGATCAAGTGGGAGATCCACGAAGTGATCACCGGTGTGGTCGGGGTGGGCTTCATCGGCGTCGCGCTGATCTCCTCGATCGTCCGCAACAAGCGCATCGGGCACGTCCCCGGGCAGAACGGCGAGGCCAAGACCAAGGCCGGGGTCGTCTAACCACCCGGCGGCACGTCCCGCGAGCACGACCGGTACCGCGTCCGAGCATCCGTCGGGCGCGGTACCGGTTTTTTCCGGCCCGGTTATGTTGTGTACTGAAGCCGCCACCACGCGTACGCGGGCTCGGGATCAGGGGAGGGCTTGATGCCGCTTTTCGACTGGCGTCGGGGATTGATCGAACGCGAGCCGGACCACGGCGGGCACAAGGTCGCGCTGACCCGCTCGACGCCCGAGGTCTCGCTGACCCAGGCGGGCTCGGCGACCGGCACGCTGCGGGTCAACCTGCACTGGAACCCCCAGGTCGAGCAGGCGCCGCCGCGGCAGCGCAGCGGCGGGCTGTTCCGGCCGCTGGCCGTGCAGTCGCCGCCGCTGCCGCAGAAGATCGACCTCGACCTGGGCTGCATGTGGGAGATGTCCGACGGCTCCAAGGGCGTGGTCCAGGCGCTCGGCAACCTGTACGGGCAGTTCAGCCAGCCGCCGTACGTGCGCCTGGACACCGACGACCGCTCCGGGTCGGCGTCGGGCGAGACGCTGTTCATCAACATCGACCAGGCGCGCAACGTGCGCCGACTGCTCATCTTCGTCTACATCTACGAGGGCATTCCGGCGTTCGACCAGGTCAACGGCGTGGTCACGCTGTTCCCGAACGCGGGTCTGCCGATCGAGGTGCGATTGGACGAGCACGCGCGCGAGGCGCACACCTGCGCGGTGGCGGTGGTGGAGAACCACGGCGACGACATCGTGGTCCGCCGCGAGGTCCGCTACGTGCACGGCTATCAGGCCGAGTTGGACCGCGAGTACGGGTGGGGTCTGCTGTGGGCGCGCGGCTACAAGTGAGCCGCGGGCACCGGTGATCCGGTGCGGCGGGTGACCCGGTCCGCCGAAGGACCGGGTCACCCGTGCGTGGGGCGGGTCAGCCCTGGAATTGCGGGCCCTGCGGCGGCGAGTCCAGGCGGCGCAGCTGCGGCGGGCCGCCGTGGCCCTGGGGCGGGGTGCCCTGGTGCGGCTGCGGGGGCATGCCCATGCCCTGCGGCGGGGTCATGCCCGGTTGGTACTGCCCGGGCGGCTGCGGAGCGCCGTGGGAGGGCGTGTACGGGCCCGGGGGCTGCGGGGCGCCGTGTGCGGGCGTGTAATGACCGGGAGCCGGGAGCTGCGGGCCGCCCGGGGGCATGTGCATCACGCCCGGCGGGGTCTGGAACGCGACGCCGTGCGAGGGGGTGCCGGGAGGCTGCGCGAAGCCCTGCGGCGGGGTGCCGCCCGGGCCGGGCGGGGGCGGTACGGGCGCGCCGGCGGAGGGCGTCTGCGGGTAGCCCGGAGGCGGGCCGCCGAACGTGTGCGGGGCCGGCGGCGGCGGGATCGTCGGGCCGTCGTGGCGCGGCGGGGGCGGCACCAAGGGGCCGCCGTACGGCGCGTTGCCCGACACGGGCAGCACGCCCTGGGGCGGCGCCGGCTGCTGTCGCGCGGGCGGGGCGGGCACGGGGCCGCGGTCGTACTGCGGCAGCACGGCGGTGGGCGCAGCGTCCTGGTAGGTCGGCTGCGGCTGCGGCGCCGGGGGGTTGCCGAAGACCGGCGCCGGCGGCGGCGCCGGTGCGGTGGGCGGCGACTGGTGCACCGGCGGCAGCGGCGCGGGAGCCGGGGCGGGCGGGGCGCTCGCGGGGGCCGGTTCGTCGTCGACGCTGATCCCGTAGTCGGTGGCCAGACCGGCGAGACCGCTCGCGTAGCCCTGGCCGACCGCGCGGAACTTCCACTGGTCGCCGCGCCGGTAGATCTCGCCGAACACGAACGCGGTCTCGGTGGTCGCGCCGGTGATCGGGAAGTTGAGCAGCTCGCCTCCGCCGTCGACGTCGTACAGTCGAAGGACCAGACCGGGCACCGCGCCGATCGTGCCGCCGTCGGCGGACGCGGCCACGATCACGTGTCGGACATCCGGGGTGAGCGCGGCGACGTCCACGCGGACGCCGTCGGTGCAGCGGTCGGGGGCGGTGTGCTTGCCCTCGTGGACGACCGTGCCGGAAGGGTGTCTGGGCTGGTTGTAGAAGACGAAATCGTGGTCGCCGCGCACCTTGTCGTCCGCGCCGAGCAGCAGGGCCGAGGCGTCCATGTCCGGGACACCGGCTCCCGGCCGCCATTCGAGGACCACGCGCACGGACCGGGCGGGGAGGGCCGTATTCGCTCCCTTGGACATCACCTGGGTCATGTCCCCATCCTGCCGTCCCGATGGAGTCGGGCTCAACGTGGGTCGGGGCCGTGACGATTGTGTGAACACATGGTCCTATAACCGGATCGTACGTCTTCGATTTTGCTTTTCGGTTACCGTAGGCAGCACCTGCCGGCGGCTCACCGGCTCGGCGCGTAATGCGCCTTTCGATACATCCGGGGCGGGTACGGGTTCCCTTCCCGACGCGCCTGTTTCACCACCACCGACGGTCGAGGGGGATCAGATCACGATGCGGCATTTCGGCTACCTGGACGATGCGGTCCGCGACCACCTGTTCCACCGCGAGCCGCAGACGTTCGACCGGGACAGCGATGCCGGCGTGCTCGCCTCGGCTCTCGGCGCGACCCTGTACAGTCCCGCCACGCGCGCGACGCTCGCGACGGACATCGCCAAGCAGGCCGCCCGCGGGGTGACCTCGATGGTGTTGTGCCTGGAGGACTCGATCGACGACCGCGAGGTGGTCGGCGCCGAGCAGAACCTGGTCGAGCAGTTGGCCGCGTTCGCCGGCTCCGGGGCCGAGGGGCCGCTGCTGTTCATCCGGGTCCGCCACCCCGAGCAGATCACCGACCTCGCCGAGCGGCTCGGCGACACGCTCGGCGTGCTGACCGGATTCGTACTGCCCAAGTTCGAGCCGGACAGCGGCGCGCGCTATCTCAAGGCGCTGGACGAGGCGATCACGATGAGTGGTCGCCGACTGTTCGCGATGCCCGTCCTGGAATCGCCGTCGATCGCCTACATCGAGCACCGGCGGGCCGTGCTCGCCGAACTCGCCGAGCTGATCGCCGTGCACCGCGAGCGCATCCTGGCGGTACGGATCGGGGCCACCGACTTCCAGTCGGCCTACGCGCTGCGCCGCTCGCGCGATCTGACCGCCTACGACGTGCACCTGGTGGCCCAGCTGATCGGCGACATCGTCAACGTCTTCGGTCGGGCCGACGGCACCGGACACGTGATCAGTGGGCCGGTGTGGGAGTACTTCCCGCAGGGCGAGCGGCTGTTCAAGCCGCAACTGCGGCGCACGCCGTTCGCCGAGGCGGAGGATCCGGAGGCGGTCGAGCTGCGCACCCGACTGATCTCCGCCGACCTGGACGGGCTGATCCGCGAACTCGAACTGGACAAGGCCAACGGCCTGCTCGGCAAGACCGCGATCCACCCCAGCCACGTGGCGGTGATCCACGCGATGTCGGTGGTCACGCACGAGGAGTACTGCGACGCAGGCGACATCCTCGCGGAGAGCGCGGCCGGCGGCGGGGTGTTGCGGTCGGCCTACACCAACAAGATGAACGAGGTGAAGCCGCACCGCGCGTGGGCGCAGGCGGTGATGCGTCGGGCGCACGCGTTCGGCGTGGCCCGCGAGGACGTCACGTTCGTGGACCTGCTCGCGGCGGGGGTCATGGAGTGAGCCGGCGGCCGGGGCGGGACGTCCCGGCGGGATCGGTCGATACGGGGCAACGAGGGAAGCGGGTTCGTGCGTGACGCAACATCGGATGGAAACCTGGCCGGGAGGGCCGGCGGAGTCGGGCGGGTCGACGGATACGGCTACCTGGTCGGGGAGTTGGGTCGCCGAGCGGCTCGACGTGGCGCTCGCCGGGGACGGGCTCGACGCGCTGGTCGGGCTCGCGCTGCGGCGCAACCCGCGCCGGGCCCACCTGCTGGTGTCCACCGTGTTGGGCAAGCACGTCCCGCAACTGCCCGAGGTGGTGCACGACGCGGGCCGCGACCTGGGCCTGCGGGTGGCGCGCGTGCTGGCCGACGAGCCGACGCCGGTGGTGCTCGGCTACGCGGAGACCGCCACGGGCCTGGGGCACTGCGTGGCCGAGGCGCTGCCGGGGGCGGCCTACCTGCACTCCACCCGACGTCCGGTGGCCGGGGTGGACCGGTTCGGCACCTTCGAGGAGGAGCACTCGCACGCCACCTCGCACCTGATCCTGCCGCGTGATCGCGAACTGCTCTCCGGGAGTGGGCCGTTGGTTCTGGTGGACGACGAACTGTCCACCGGGCGCACGGTGTCCAACACGATCCGGGCACTGCACGCGGTCGCGCCTCGGGCGCACTACGTGATCGCCGCGCTGATCGACGTGCGCGGTCCCGCCGACCGGGCCGAGTTCGAGGTCTTCGCGGCCGAACTCGGCGCCCGGGTGGACGTGGTGGCGCTCGCGGCCGGCACCGTCGACCTGCCCGAGGACGTGCTCGCGCGCGGCACCGCGCTGGTCGCCGCGCACGAGGCCGGCGGGCCGGCGGACGAGCCGCCCGGCACGGTGCGCACCCTCGACCTGGACTGGCCGGCCGACCTGCCCGACGGCGGCCGGCACGGGTTCACCCAGGCCGACCAGGACACCCTGGAGCGGGTCCTGCCCGCCCTCGGCGCGGCGCTGGCCGGGCAGGTGGTGGGCCGGCGGATCCTGGTCCTCGGCTTCGAGGAACTGATGTACACACCGCTGCGGTTGGCCCGCGCGCTGGCCGAGCACGTGCCGGCCGGAGTCGAGGTGCGCTACTCGACCACGACCCGCTCGCCGGTGCTGGCCGTGGACGATCCGGGCTATGCGATCCGTACCCGGCTGCAATTCCCCGCCCACGACGATCCGGCGGACGGGCCCGGCGAGCGCTACGCGTACAACGTCGCGGCCGGCGCCGATCCCGAGCGGCGCTTCGACGAGGTGCTGATCGTCGTCGACTCGGTCGCCGACACCCCCGAACTGCGCGCG
The DNA here is from genome assembly GCF_042754105.1 of Embleya sp. NPDC059237. Lineage (NCBI taxonomy): Bacteria > Bacillati > Actinomycetota > Actinomycetes > Kitasatosporales > Streptomycetaceae > Embleya > Embleya sp. NPDC059237. Next base: position 483,628 of record NZ_JBHZAE010000001.1, read on the forward strand.
CCCGGTGGGCTGTTGGACGCGCTGTCCCGGGTCACCGACCACGTCGGTCTGCTCGTCGTCCCCTCCTTCACCCCCGAGGTGCGCAGGTCATGAACCACCAGTCCGTGAACGATCGGCCCGGTGCGGCCGGACCCGACACCGGGAAGCTGCCGGAGCCGCTGTACGGTCCCGCGTTCTCCTCCTACGCCGCCGACGAGGTCGCCTGGCTGCTCAAGGACCTGTCCGCGGTCGAGTTGGAAGCGCCGCTGGAGGAGCGCGAGGAGGCGATCCAGCACGCGGGCGCGCACTATGCCGAGTCGTTGCCCATCGAGTACCAGCCCTCGCCCGAGTACCAGGCACTGTTCCACGCCGCGCTGGACGCCTCGGCGGAGCGGATCGCGCACGCGGTCGGCGTGGTCACCGAGACCATCCTCGCCGAGCGCGGCCGGGACGCGGTGCTGGTCTCGCTGGCCCGCGCCGGCACCCCGGTGGGCGTGCTGATGCGCCGCTGGGCCCGGCGCGCGCACGGCCTGACGCTGCCGCACTTCGCCGTGTCGATCGTGCGCGGACGCGGCATCGACACCACCGCGCTGCGTTGGCTGGGCCGCGAGTTCGACCCGTCGCGGATCGTCTTCGTGGACGGCTGGACCGGCAAGGGCGCGATCACCCGCGAGTTGTCCGACGCGCTGGACGTGACCGCAGCGACCACCGGCATGCGGTTCGACCCGGAGTTGGCCGTGCTCGCCGACCCGGGCTCGTGCGTGCGAACCTACGGCACCCGGGACGACTTCCTGATCCCGTCCGCGTGCCTGAACTCGACGGTGTCCGGACTGGTCTCGCGCACCGTGCTGCGCGACGACCTGATCGGGCCGGACGAGTTCCACGGCGCGAAGTTCTACGCCGAGTTGGCCGGCGCGGACGTGTCCGGGCTGTTCCTGGACGCCGTCGCCGAACGGTTCGACGCGGTGGCCGAGGACGTGGCGCGCGACCAACGCGTGCTCGCCGCGAGCGACCGCACGCCGACCTGGGCCGGATGGCGCGCGGTCGAGCGGATCGGCGCCGAGTACGGGATCGACAACATCAACCTGATCAAGCCCGGGGTCGGCGAGACCACGCGGGTGCTGCTGCGCCGGGTGCCGTGGCAGATCCTGGCCCGCGAGGGGGTCGGCGCGGAGCTGGACCACGTGCGGATGCTCGCCGCCCAGCGCGGGGTGCCGGTGATCGACGTGGACGACCTGCCGTACTCGTGCGTGGGTCTGGTCAAACCGGGCTTTCGCCGGGACGGGAGCGCCGCGTGAACGTGCTGGTGGCCAGTGACCTGGACCGGACCCTGATCTACTCGAAGGCCGCCGCGCGGCTGGGGTTGGCCCCCGAGGAGCCGACGCCCGAGCTGGTGTGCGTGGAGGAGTACGAGGGCGCGCCGATGTCCTTCGTCACCCGCCGGGCCGGCGCACTGTTGGCCGAGCTCGCCGAGCACAGCACGTTCGTGCCCACCACCACGCGCACCCGGGAGCAGTACGGGCGGATCGTACTGCCCGGCCGGGCGCCGGAGTTCGCGATCTGCGCCAATGGCGGCCACCTGCTCGTGCACGGCGAGAGCGACCCGGACTGGCATGCGGGGGTGCGCAAGACGCTCGCCGCGAAGGCCGCGCCGCTGCCGGAGGTGATCGCCCACCTCGAAGTGGTCGCCCGACCCGAGTGGACGCTCAAACTCCGGGTGGCCGAGGACCTGTTCGGCTACCTGGTGGTGGAACGCGCGGCGCTGCCGCCGGAGTTCGTGCCGGAGCTGACCGAGTGGGCGAACGCGCGCGGCTACGGCGTCTCGCTCCAGGGACGCAAGCTCTACCTCGTCCCGGACGCGCTGACCAAGGGCGACGCGGTGCGCGAAGTGGCTCGACGGGCCTCCGCCGATGCGGTGTTCGCGGCCGGTGACTCGCTCTTGGACATCGAACTGTTGCGGGCCGCGGTCGCCGGGGTGCGGCCGGGGCATGGCGAACTGGCCGACAGCAACTGGTCGGCGCCGCATGTGGAGGCGTTGGCCGCGATGGGACTGTCCGCGGGGGAGCGGATCGCGGAGTGGCTGTTGGAGCACAGTCGGGGTCGGGCTCGGCCGGTGGTCGGGGCGTAGGGGGGCCGGGCCGGCGCTCTGGCGCCGAGTGTGTCGTGTGGTGGGCCGGGCCGGATCCGGACGCGGCCGTGCGGGCCTGGTTCGACGCGGGCGAGCGGGCCAGGTACGAGCGATATCGCCGCCCGGCCGACCGGGCCAGGTTCGCCACCGCGCGGGCGCCGGCCCGGCTCGACGTGGCCCCGGGCGAGGTGCGCTTCGACACGACCTGTCGGCTGTGCGGGTGCGACCGGGGCAAGCCGAGGGTGGTGCACGGCCCGGCCGGGGCTCGACTTCGCCATCTCGCACGCCGGGGAGTGGGTTGTGCTCGCGGTGGTCGAGGGCGCCGAGGTGGGCGTGGACGTGGAGCGGATCGCCACCGTCGAGGGCACGCTGTCCAGTGCCGAGCCGGCCGCGCGGGACCGGCTCCCGGCGCGCCTGCGGGCGGCCGACGCGATCACCCGGTGAACCCGCAAGGAGGCGCTGCTCAAGGTGTACGGGCTCGGTCTGACCGTCGGTCCGCTGCCGGTTGACGGTGTCGGGCGTGGGCGAGCCGCCCCGATTGTTGGACTGGCCGGATCCGCCGGAGGCGGCGGGGGTGCCCGGCGACCTTGCGGCGATCGACCCACCCGGACGGCGGACATCCGCACCGTGGGCAGGATGCGGTGCGGATGTACGACCTGACGCCGGGCGTCGGCTACGCGGCGACGGTGGCGCTGCGCGGACCCGGGCCGGACACGGTGCGCGAGTGCTGGGTGGACGCGGTTTCGGCGCCGGACGGGGCGGAGCCGGGTGGGGTGGCGCCGGGCGGGGCGATGCCGGGCCGGGTGGCGTCCGGTGAGGTGGCGCCGGATCGGTCAGACGCAGGCGCCGCGGACGGTCAGTAGTTCGGCGCGGGCGTGCAGCTGTCGGCCGCACTCCATGTCGAAGGTCAGCTCGAAGCCGTCGCGCGCGGCGCGCACCCGGGTCAGCGCGACCTCGGTGAACCGGTCGAGCGCGCCGCACAACTCGTGCATGACCACCCCGGTCGAGGACAGGCCGAGCACCGTACCGTCGCCGAGCGTGACCAGGTCGCAGCCGCGGTTGCCGGCCGCCGCCTGGGCGTCGGTCACCCGCAGCGGACCGCGTCCGAGCGAGTGCAGCCAGCTGACCGCCCGGCGATGCAGCACCGCGCGCTCCTCCTCGTAGGCGACGGCCATCATGCGGTGCATGTCGGTCATGTCGTCGGTGTGCAGGGGCAACACCGGGGCCGTCCGCGGAGCCCGGCGCAGCGCGCGCAGGCAGGGCGGTGCCAGGACGAGGAGAAACACGAACAGGAGCATCAAGAGCACGGGCATGTGCGACTTCCCGGTGTCAGCATCGTGGTCGCCGGCGCGGCGCGCGGGATCCGTCCCCGTGAATCGGGACCAAGGTCCCGAAGTCGGCCGGTCCGTCGACTTTAAACCTTGAATTTCGGGAAAGTGGCCACCGGTGCCGATTCTTTACCCGACCGGTCGAACGTGGCGACGAAGTCGCTACGTGGAGTTGCCGATTGTGCGCCGACTGCGGAAAATGTCGGATTTCGGGTGGCGGATGATCGCTGTGCGTAGTGTCCGGGTTTGGCCTCAGTGCGGGCCGGGGCCGGCCCGGTCCTCGCGGATCACCTGCACGGTGGCCGCGACCTCGGCGCGGATGTCCCGGGTCTCGCTGAGAAAGCGCCACCAGTCGGGGCGGGGCTGCTCCGGCTCCGCGGCGATCGCCTCCAGGCGGTACACCAGCGCGTCCAGTCGGCGGGCGTAGCGCTCCTCGGCGTTGGCCCGGCCGCCGAGGGCGAGCCGCTGGGCGTCGCGCAGCGCGAATCGGGTCCGCTCCAGCTCGGCCTCCGGGTCGCGGGCCACCTCCTCCAGCGCGTGCAGCCGGTCGTTGACCGAGGCCATCGCCTCGTCGGCGTCCTTGAGGGTGGCCCGGGCGGTGGCCAGCCGGCTGACCGCGTCGGCGTACTCGCCGCGCCCGGCCGCGGCACCGGCCTCCTCCAGGCGGCTGCGGGCCACGCCCAGGGACTGTCGAGTGCGCGCCGGGACCTGCTCCAAGTCGACCCAGCAGGACTGTACGTAGTCGCGGCGCAGGCGGTGCAGGGCCGGCTCGATCGTGGCCAGGCGGGATTCCAGCGCCTGGGCGCGGGTGCGCAGCGAGGACAGCCGGTTGGTGACCTCCTCGCGCTGCCTGGGCAGCCGCTCGGCCTCCGCGCGCAGTTCACCGGCCGCGGTCTCGATCCGCCGGGCCACCTCCAGCGTGCCCGGGATGCCGAGCGCGGCCGGGCCCCGGTCCAGCTCGGTCAGATCGGCGCGTACGGCGGCCAGTCGGGTGGTGAGTGTGGTCGAGCCGAGGCCGGCCCGCTCGGTCGCGGCGACCGCCTGTTCGGCCTCGGCGGCGGCGCGGCGGGCCCGGTCCACGGCGGGGGGCAGTTGGCCGAGCGCCTGTTCGGCGTCGGCGAGCAGCGGGCCGAGCGAGGTGCCGAAGCGGTCCAACTCCTGGCGCACGGCGTCGAGCCGGCTCGCCACCTCCGCCAACTCTCGCCGGGCGGACTCGTATTCGTCGGTCTCCAGCTCCACGTCGAGCGGATGCCGGTCCATCAGCGCGATGTAGGCCGCGCTCGCCTCGTCGATCCGCAGGCTCACCGCGGCGAAGCCGCGCAGCGCGTCCTCGGAGCCGCGCGCGCCGCGTACGGCTCGGACCGTCTCCAGCGAGAGCATCATGTCCCGCTGTGCGGTGTCCAGCTGGAGGAATGCCTCGCCCGCCGCCTCGCGCGCGGCCAGCGCGGCCGAGCGGGCGGCGTCCTTGCGCCGGCGCCACGGGCGGGTCTCGCCGCCGGCGAACGCGCCCGGGAGCAGCGCCAGGAGCAGCGGCGCGAGCGTGATCGACAGGGGAAGGCCACCCCCGAGGGACCGTCGTGCGGATCCGACCACCACGCCTGCTCCCGTCACCGTGTGAACTGTGCGCACTCCATCCTGCCCATCCTTCCAGGTGCTGTCCGATGGAGGTCCACCAACCGTCCCTTCGGCGCGTGTCCGGGGCCGGACGAGGCGCGCGGGGGGCGGTGTGGGGGTGGGCCGTCGGGCCTGGTGGGTGGGCGGGTGCGTGGGGGTGTGGGTGCGTTGGGGTGTGGGGCGTGGCGCGCCCGGCGGTCGTTGTGGGTGACCGCCGGGCGGGGTGTGACGGGGTGGTACCGGTGGGTGTGCTTCGGTCAGAAGGTCACGTCGGAGCAGGAGTAGAACGCGTTGTCGGTGTCGTCGATGTCCCAGACGGCGAAGATCAGCGCGCGGCCGGTGCGGCCGGCCGGGAGGGTGCCGGTGTGCACCTGGTGCGCGGCGGGCTGGGCACCGTGGTACGGGACGGTCAGGAACGGGGTGCTCTCGATCTGGGCGCGGCTGATCGGCGTCGCGGGATTCCAGGTCGGCTTGGTGATGTAGTAGCGGAACGACGTGGTCGAGTGTCGGGCCTCGATCTCCCAGGTGAAGCTGAACGAGGCGCCGGAGGTGAGCGGGGTGGCCGGCCAGGTGCCGTTGCGGGGGTTGTCGAGCGGGGCCCAGCGGCCGTCCGCGCCGGCGCACAGCTGCCCGTCGGGCGGTCCGCCCGCGGGGTAGCCCTTGGGGCCCTCGACGCTCTGCGGCTCCCACTGGATGTCGCCGCAACGCTTGACCTTGCCCTCGCCGCACAACGCGGAGCGGCTGGCCGGGCTGGAGATGTACCCGTGGGCGGAGGCGGAGGACGCCGGCAGTAGGAACGGCAGGGCGAGCACCGAAGCGCTCAGCGTGGCCAGGAGGGTGCTCTTGCGCATCGAACTTCTCCTCGTGAACGAAGTCGTGCCGGGACGGGCAGACTCGTTCGGACGCGGCCTCGAAACGGTCCGCGCGCGTGCGCACGTGCGCCGGAGCGCGGATGTCGCGAGTCGATGGGACGTCGACATCCGCATCCGAACGTGGAACCACACGATCCGGGTGCGGATCGTGTCGGGTGCGACCTGCGCGAGTCGCGTGCCTTCGTTACCGGGGGCGCTCTTTCACGCTAGAAGCGGTGATTCCGGTCGGTCAATGGTCTGGACCACGTGCGGCACAAATTGGCTAACCCGGATCGGGGTCGTCGACGGCGCGGGTGGGCGGCGTCGGGCACGGGTTCAGCCGGCCGGGTCGGGGATCGGGACGGCCGGCCCGGAGACGCGGATGCGGGGGTCGTGTTCGTCGAGGTCGACGGTGAGTACGCCGGGGCGGCCGAGGTCGTCGCCTTGGTGCAGGGTGAGGGTGGCCCGCGCGGGGACCAGGGACAGGGCGCGCAGGTAGTGGCCGAGGGCCGCCGCGGCGGCGCCGGTGGCCGGGTCCTCGATCACGCCGCCGACCGGGAACGGGTCGCGGACGTGGAAGGTGTCCGCCGAGGTGCGTCGGACCAGTTGCAGCGTGGTCAGGTCGCGGGCCCGCATGAAGGCGGCGAGGCCGTCGAAGTCGTAGTCCAGGTCGGCCAGGCGGGACCGGGTCGCGGCGGCCAGGATCAGGTGGTGGGCGCCGGCGTAGGCGTAGCCGGGCGGCAGCTCGGGGTCGAGGTCGTCGGCGCTCCAGCCGAGCAGGGCCAGCGCCTCGGCGACGTCGGCGGCCGGGGCGGGGGTGTGGTGCGGCTCGACGCTGGTGAGCGTGGCGCGGAGCCGGCCGTCGGGGCCGGGGGCGACGTCGACCGGGACGAGGCCGGCCGGGGTGGTGAAGGCGAGCGGGCCGGGGCCGATGCGTTCGGCGAGGGCGATCGCGGCGGCGATGGTGGCGTGGCCGCAGAAGGAGACCTCGGCGAGGGGGCTGAAGTAGCGGACGGTGTAGGTGCGGGGGGTGGGGGCTGTGGCTGTCGCTGTGGGTGTGGCCGTGGGTGTGGCTGTGGGTGCGGCTTCGGTTCGGGTGAGGAAGGCTGTTTCGGAGTAGCCGAGTTCGGCGGCGATCGTGAGCATGTCCCCGTCGGTCAGGGCGCCGGCGTCCAGGACCACGCCGGCGGGGTTGCCGCCGTTCGGGTCGGTGGAGAAGGCGGTGTAGCGAAGCGGGGCGGCGGCGGTGGGTGCCGGGTCCGATGTCGTCATGTCGCAGGGCAACGTTGCCGGGTGGCGGGACGATTCCCGGGACCGCGGGCGGGTTGTGGGGTCAGGCGTGGGCGGCGAGTTGCCAGAACGCGCGCATCACGGCGGGCGGAGTGGGGCCCGCGAGTTGCACCTGGGTGAAGAGGATGGCGGTGCTGCCGGTCGCCGGGACGATGTGGGCCGTGGTGCCGGTGCCGCCGACCCATCCGTAGCGGCCGGGGACGTTCCACGCGTTGACGGCCTCGATGTCGACGGAGCCGCCGAAGCCCCACCCCTGCCCCTCCAGGAACAGGCCGGTGGTCTTGCGCTGCGCCGGGGTCAGGTGGTTGGTGGTCATCCGACGGATCGACTCCGGGGAGAGCAGACGCCGCCCGGCGACGGTGCCCTCGGCGAGGAGCAGGCGGGCGAAGGCGTGGTAGTCGTCCACGGTGGAGACCAGGCCGCCTCCGCCGGACGGGAAGGCGGGTGGGGTGCTCCACTGGCCGGTGGGACCGTCGACGGTGCGGAGGGTGCCGTCCGGATCGGCGAGGTGGCAGGTGGTGAACCGCTCCAGGTCGGCGGGCGGTACCGCGAAGCCGGTGTCGACCATGGCGAGCGGTTCGAATAGTCGTTCGCTGAGGAATTCGGGCAGCGGACGACCGGCCGCCCGGGCGATCAGTACGCCGAGGATGTCCGAACAGGTGTTGTAGAGCCAGGCCTCGCCCGGCTGGTGGAGCAGCGGGATGTCGGACAGCCGCGCCATCCACTCGTCGGGTGCGGGGACCTGTTGCGGCTGCGGCGGACCCTGGCCCAGCTTTTCCATCAGCGGGGCGAGCGCGGGCAGCGAGAAGTCGCTCGGGAAGCCGTAGCCGGCTCGGAAGGTGAGCAGGTCGAACACGGTGATCGGGCGATCGGCGGGGACCACGTCGTCGATCGCGGCGGTGGGCGTGCGGACCACGCTTCGGTCGGCCAGTTCCGGGAGGAGGTCGTCGACCGGGTCGTCCGGGGAGATCCGGCCGTCCTCGATCAGCATCATGGCCGCGGCGGCGACGACGGGCTTGGTGAGGGACGCGATGCGGAAAATCGAGTCTCGGGCCATCGGGGCGGTACCGGCGGCGTCGAGGGAGCCGGCGGCCCGTACCTCGACGCGGTCGCCGCGGGCGATCAGGGCGACGGCGCCCGGGAGTGTTCCCTCGGCGATGTGGGTTTCGAGCAGCGTTCGCAGGTCGTCGGGGGTGTTCGGGTTCATCGGGTCGGCTCCTCGGGGGCGACGTGCGGGTCGGCTGCGCGTGCGCGGCGGTCTCCGTACCGCCGAAAGGCAGACTCCGCGGGGGGTGCGGAATCATCGCTCCGGTACGGGCGAATCATGGGCGGATGGCCGGCGGCGGGTCGGGGGACACGGTGGGCGGATCGGTACGGACCGTGTGCCTCGGGAGGACGTGGGGTGCGGTTCAATACCGTGGCTTCGGAATTCAACTGCCTTGGCGTGGAACGTACTTCATGTTCCGGGCGAATTTCCGTGACGCGCCGGGGGGTCCACTGCGTTCTATCTAGTGGGTGAGCGGGCGGCATGCGGCGCGGTCCGGCGGGTTGCCGGTCGCGCTCCGTGGTCGCGCCCGTATCCGGTACGGAACGGAACGGAACGGCCGCCCGATCCGAGCGGGGAGCGGGCGACCTGCCGACACCGCCTCGGGGCGGGGCACGACACGTGGTGGAACGGATGTCTAGGAGACAGCAGGCCGATGGGATCCCCGGGTTCTGAGGAGCAGCAGTTGGCCGCCGCGATGCGCGGGGCGGCGACCGAATTGATTCCGCCCGCGGGGTTGGTCGCGGGCGGGATCACCCGGGGGCGACGGATGCGCCGGGCGCGTCGGATGCGGATCGGCGCGTCGGCGCTGGCGGTGGTGGCGCTGGGCGGGGCCGCCGCGGTGGTGCTCCCGGGAATGGACGACGGTCGGTCGGCGGTCCGGGCGACGTCGGGGCCGGCGGGCGTACAGAGCGGTGCGCCCGGGCCGAGTACGAGCCCTCCTCCCGACCCGGCGGCCGTTCCGCCGCCGGGCAAGGAAGCCGTCTCCCCGCAGGAGATCGCGCGGATCCTTCGGCAGACGCCGCTGGGCGGCAGCATGCGGGACCCCACCGGGGGCGAGATCGTGCCGAAGACGGGGGACCCGAGTTCGGTGGGTGCGTTCGCCGTGACGCTGGTGGTGACCAACAAGGGAGCGGCGACGCTCACGGTGACGGTGCAGGCGAGCGGTCAGGATCCCGCGGGTGACGACTGCGCGGCGGTACGGAAGCTGTACCGCCTCTGCGATGTCTTCGTGGAATCCGATGGTACGCACGGCTACCTCGCGCAGACTCGGCCCGAGGGGCAGACCGTGGACCCCGGCGGCAAGGAACCCTCGGCATGGGCCGCGCAGGTGATTCGCCGCGACGGTGTGCGGGTTTCGGCGACGTCGACGTCGAGGGTCGACGCCGGAAGCGTGGGGATAGGGATGCCGGGGTACGCGATCGTGCCGATCAAGCAGCTTCGGGACATCGTGATGTCGCCGAGTTGGGCGCTCTGGGTCGATCCGGAGGTCAATCTGGCCGCGCGGGCGAAGATGCTCGATTTCCGGGCGCAGGCCCCGACCGGCACTCCTCAGACACCGCGGAATCGGGACCTGCCGGGCAGCACCGCGCCCCCGGCGGTGCCGACGGGTGAGCCCTCGCAGTTGCCGGACGCGGCTGGCGGGAGCGGGGGCGCGGGGCGGTAGGTGCCTGGTGCCTGGGGCGTTCAGCTCAGGCGGGTGCAGAGGAGGGCGTCCGGGGTGCCGGACGAGCCGACTCGGCGGGTGAAGGCGACGCCGGCCGCGTACTCGTCGGCGTTGCACTGGCCCTTGTACGCACCGGGGGCGAACTCGCCGCCTGTGCCGTTGGTGCCGTTCGCCGGGCGGTTGTCGCCTCGGTCGAACCACAGGGTGCGGGCCCGGGTGCCGAGCGGGGCGCCGGCGGGTCGGGTGCACAGGGCCGCGGAGACGGTCGCGCCGCGCACGCTGTACCCGGTGATCGCCATGCCGGTGGGGCACTGGAGCTTGGTGTAGCCCGTCGCCCAGTCGTCGCGCACGTACGATTCGTCGCGCACCACCGTGGTGTCGGCACCCGGCGCGCCGAGGTCGGGGTCGCCGATCGTGGTGCACAGGCCCCGGTTGCCGGTGTGGGCCAGGCCGATGATCCGCTCGCCGTCGGGGCATACGCCCTTGCGGGCGCCGGAGTCCCAGTCCGGTCGGGCGCGCATGCGCAGGGACGGTTGGGCGTCGGTGCTGCCCAGGTCGAGCATGTTCCATCGGGCGGACGGGGCGATCGGGCCGGTGCGGCCGGCGGCGCCGATCAGCCTGGTCCAGGCGGCGGCGCGCCAGTCGTTCGGGTCGTCGAGGATGCCGCTGCGTACGCCGTTGGGGTCGTAGCGCAGGAGGGCCCAGGAGTCTCCCCGGCCGTTGCCCTTCCAGCCGAGCAACGGCCAGTAGGCGAAGTCGAGATCGCGCGCGACGAGGTAGTCGGTGAAGTTGGTGAACCAGGCCCGCGCGGCCGGGTCGGTTTCCTCCGCGCCGGTGCCGAACTCGCTGATCCAGACGGGGGCGGTGTGGTGTTGCCCGTCGGTGGTCACGTATTGCGCCGATCGGTCTATCTCCGCGAACAGTTGATCACGCGTCAGGTCCTGGTAGCGGGCGTCGTGGGTCTCGCCGGTGCCGTACGCGCCGCTGTGGTTGGGGCCGGTGTACCCGTAGAAGTGCGCCGAGTAGACCAGCTTGTTCGGGTCGACGAGGGTGTGCGACAGGGTGCGGACCGGGGTCAGGGTCGGGCGGCCGTGCGGCAGGCCGTCGAGCGGGATGCCGGTCCAGTTGATGCCCTCGACGATGATCAGCAGATCCGGGTTGGCCTCGGTGAGGATGCGGTTGCCCGCCAGGAGGGAGGCGGCCTGCCAGTCCTTGTCGTTGCCCCAGCCCCAGTTCGGGTCGTCGGTGATGTTGCGGCGGACCTCGTTGTACAGATCGGCGCCGACCACCCGCTTGTTGGTTCGGTAGCGGTTTGCCATGGTGACCCAGTCGTTCGCCCAGTCGGTGGTGCTGCGCGAGGTGTTCCAGCGTTCGTTGCCGTCCAGGCCGCAGCACCAACGGGTGGTGCCGGTGTGGTTGTTCAGCACGACCGCGAAGCCGTCGGCGGTCAGTGCGGCGACCACGGCGTCGAAGACCTGGAGCGGGGTCTTGCCGCGCAGTTCCGGGTTGGCGGCGACCGCGGCGTCGGGCACGGGGGTGCTCGCGTGCACCATTTCGTTGGAGAAGGGCAGCCGGATGCTGTTGACGCCGACCGCGTGGAAGCCGGCCAGGATCGATGGCAGGCTCGCCCGGTCGAGCCCGAGCGGCATGCCGTTCGCGTTCTCGCCGCTGTGGTGGTTGGCGGGGTCGGCGATGTCGCCGGAGCCGTTCCAGGTGCCCTGGGCGCCCGCCCAGTTGGCGGAACGTAGCTTGAACCGTTGTCCGTTGGCGTCGACGATCCAGCGACCACTGGCCGAGAGGGGCGCGGCCCATGAGGCGGCGGCGGGCGCGGCGGGGGCGGCTGGGGTGGCGGCGCGGGCTTCGGTGGTGGCGTCGGCTTGGGTGGTGCTCAGGAGGCTGCCGGTGAGCGCGGCGACGGCGGCGCACGCGGCGAGGCCGACGCGGATGAGCGGTCGATGCCGGTTGCGATGCATGAGTACCTGCCTCAATCAGGGGTTTCGGGACCGGCCCGTGCAATCGCCCTACAACGAAAGCACCGGCAGCCCCGCCTCAACACCCGCATGCACGCGGCCCCGGCCGACCAGCCCGGCCCGCGAGACAGCGGACGAGCCGCGCCCATACCCGCGCACGGCCACAGCCGCTAGACCCTCCCACCCCAACCCAACGAACTCCAGCCCCACCCAGCCACCCCGAGCCCCCACCCCAGCCGGCGCCCCGCCCCCCTTGCCCCCCACCACCCCACGACGTGACCACCCCCACCCCAACCCGGCACGACGCACCCCCACAGATTCGGTAGGCTGTCCTCTCACATCCGGGCGCATAGCTCAGTTGGTTAGAGCACTGCTCTTACAAAGCAGGGGTCGACAGTTCGAGTCTGTCTGTGCCCACCCTGGTTGACCTGCGGTTTTGCTCAATGCGGACGCCCATCAAAACGTATGGGTGTCCGTTTTGTTTCCTACTGGGGCCGTATTGGGGCCGGGACACTGCTGGCGCGCCTACGCTGCCTCAATCGCGCCTCCTGAGAGCGGCACTATCTCCGTGTCCTCGACAGCGCGACGGGGGACCACGCCGAGCGACATCTCCACGGCTTCGTGCTGGTGCTCGGGGTAGACGTGCGCGTAGAACTTCTCGGTGACCTTCGAGTTCTTCGTGTGGCCGAGGATCGCCTTGATCACCGACATGTGCACGCCGGCTCGGACCGCGAACGTCGCGGCGCAGTGCCGGAGGTCCTGGAGCCGGATGGGTGGAAGCCCGAGCCGTTCGAGAATGCGCTTGAACAACTTGGACAGGTACTCGGGATGGAAGGCCGAGCCGTTTTCCCGGGTGACCATGAGACCCGACTCGACCCATGCGCCGGCAGCCTGCCACCTCTCTCGTTCTGCGTCCTGCATGAGCCTCCAGTGTTTGAGGAGTTCGATGCTGACGGAGTCCACAGGGACGGTGCGGTCGCCTTCCTCGCTCTTGGGCGTGTCCTCCCACACGTCGTAGCTGAGGGCCACCAGCGTCTCGGAGATGTTCAGCGTGCCCCGTTCCAAACTGACCTCGGCCCAGGGCAGTCCACAGACCTCGGCGCGGCGCAGGCCCACGAACATCAGGAGGTGCCACACCGGGTACATCCTGGTTCCGACGACAGCGTCCAGGAACTCACCGGCCTGCTCCGGGGTCCAGACCATGACGCGGCTGGGTTTGACGCCGGTTTTTCGCCAAGCCTCGACACGTTCGGGAGTCCAGATCATGGGTTTGGCTGGGACGTATGTCGGAATGCGCACGCCGACGGTCAGGACATCGGCCGTGAGCTTTTCCACGGCTGCCTGGGTCATTGCGGTGGAGAGCATGTTGAGCAGCCGCAGTTGACTGCCGGGGCCCGTGATGTTGCGAGGGAGGGCTTTGGCCGCACGAGTGGCCTCGCGTGCTTGTAGCCACGCCTGGCGCAACGGTGGGCGTCTGTAGCGGTTGGCCTGCTGCCACTTGGTCTTGGCCTCCTGCTGGGCCTGTTGCGCGGCTTGTAGGTCCGCCTTGTGCTTGGCGTGCTCGTCGTTCGTGCGCCAGATGGTTCCGAAGACTTTTTCCTGAAGGTCGCGGGTGGTCAGATCGACCATGCGGATGTGTCCGATGGTCGGCGTGATGAACCGATCGATGTAGTCGCGATAGCCGATGGTGGTGGACCGCTTGAGGTCGACACGCGAATCGATCCACCGCAGCATGAACTCGGTTACGGTCTCGGGATTTTCGGTGTCGAGGTCGCTGTGGTGCTTGTCCCACTCCTGCTGGGCTGCCTGTTCGGCGAGTGTCTTGGTGACGAAACCGCCGCCGCCGGGGCGGTTGCGTTCGCCGTTGGGCAGGTTCGGTAGCGTCAAGCGCCAGTACCAGCGGCCGTGGTCGGACCGCTTGAGCCGCGGGCACTTGGCCCCGAGCTGTTTTTGTACGGGCTGGTTGTCCTTGTCGAGAACCGGTGTGCCGTCCTCGGTGAGCTTGGGCCCGGTGCATGCGCACCGGCGGAACGTTCGTCCTTTGAAGGCCACTTGCCTGTTTCTCCCCGATGCCTCGGAACCCTGCACCGTCCGGCGCAGGGTGACCCGATCTTGCATCCTCGAACGTTTGTTCGTCTATTCTGTTGGGACCATAGGTTGGCGCGGGGAGAAAGCGATGACCTCATGGCTGCGCAGACCGATGCAGTGTTCGCCGGCTCCGGCATGACCTTCGCCGAGCTGGCCCAGTTGCCCGTCACCCTCAATGTCTCGACAGCCGCGCGGGCCCTGGGGATCGGGGCGGACAAGGCTTATGCCCTGATTCGATCGGGCACGTTCCCGGTGAAGGTGCTGGAGCTGGGGGCGACAACTCGGGTTCCCACGATGGCCGTACTCCGTGCGCTCGGGGCGGAAGCGATCGCCGCTCCCGCCCTCGGGGAGGCCCAGTCGCTCTCCTAGGCCCGTTCGGGCGAACCCGCCGACGGTAGCTGTGAGGAGTCGAGCGCAGGGGGAGATGACGCACTTCGCGCCTTTTGTACCTCACCAGTCACACGCGTAGCTATGGGAATCATCATGCACATCGGCTCCGGCTGGGGCCGGACAGGGCATGGTGCGATGTCCTATGCTCACGCCGTATGCACTTGGGGTGAGTAGGTGAATGGGGTGGGGTGGCATGTCCAGTCGCCTTTATGGCTTTGATACTCGGCACAATCATGTCGCTGAGGAGACGCCATGGGTGGAAAGAGCGGCTGATGACGCGCTGCTGCTGGTTCCCTTGGCGCAGGTTTGCCGAACTCTGAACGCCGGCGGCTCGCGGACCACCAGCGGAGGTCTGTGGCATGCGACAACCCTGCGTCGCGTTCTGATACACCCCGCGATCGCGGGCTTGGAACGCAAAGGCGATAATCTCGTCAAGGCCGAGTGGGACGCCATTATCGCGCCGGATAAGCACCACGCCCTCGTCCGTCTCTTCACAGACCCCGCACGAACGCCCGGCGCCTCGTACGACTACATGTTGACCAGTGGTGGCTCAGAGTGTTCGGAATGCCGAAGCTGGATGGGGGCGAGGCCGTCCAATTCGGGCAGAGCCAGCTACTCCTGTCGGGCCGAGGGCTGCAAGAAGGTCCGGATCTCGGCGTCGCTCCTGGAGCAGTACATGGGCGAGCATGTGCTCGCGGAACTGGTGAAGCCGGAAACGGCGGGAAGACTCGCCGCCGCGAGGCGCACCCTTGAGGCCGAGGCCCAGGCGTTGAGGGCCACGCTGGTGCTGATCGAGACACAGGAAGCCGAGGCGGGTACGGAGTACGCGGCGCGCAGGCTCTCGATGGTCACGATGAAGGAGATCGCCCGGGGTCTCCAGGCGCAGCGCAAGCCGGTCAAGGCGCGCTTGCGTTTCCTCGACAGCATTCTGAACACAGAGCCCAACATCGGTAGCGATCCTGTGAAATGGTGGAACAAGAATGCCTCGGTGGCGGCACGGCGCACCGTGACCCTATTGCTGGTCGAGAGGGTTATCGTACATCCCGCGTCCGCACAGGGGGTGCATTCCGTGGAGCCCGGTAGGGTGTCCATCCTGTGGCGATCACTCGGCTCGCGGCAAGGCAATTGAAAAAGGACGCACGCCCCACTATGTCGGTTGTTCGCTGGGGCTAGTGATCCTTGTCCCTTTTCGAGTTCGTTACGCTGCGCTACGCTCCCCTATGCAGCAGGTGGGGGGTCCACCCGTATGGTGTCTGCTTCTATGCCGTGGGGGCGATTGAGTGTCCGGCCGGATCTCGGTGGATGCGTTGGCGCTGGTCAGGTGCGACAACGCGTTGGTGTCCGGTCATGCCCGCGCGCGTACCGATCGGGGCGGACGACGGAGACCCACCTCCTTGAAGCTCGGGAGGGGAACCATGGTTAAGCAGGTACGACGGACGTTTGTCCGGCGGTACGCCGCGACGCCGCCGCGAGTCACGCTGGGGGGCGAGACTTGCGTCAGCCTGTGGGAGGCCAGTGCAACGGAAGCGTCGGACGACGAGGATGCGCTCCTGCAGGGCGCGTGCCGTGAACTGCCCGTGGCTACCGCGTGGCGCACGGCGGGATGCCTGCGCCTGAACGCCGAGGCGTGGTCCGCGACCATGAAAAGCCCCGAAGCGCGGGGGTTCGCAGGCGCCTGGGCGGGGCGCGTGTGTCAGAACTGCCCGGTGATGGATCCATGCCATGACGGTGTCGACGGCCGCCCGGATGCCGTGGTGCAGTGGCGGGCGCTGGTGATCGAGTTGGGCGAGCCCGGATAAGGATGTCGGGTTCCCCCCGATTATTGATGTGTTTCTAGAGTCAATTGATGATAGAATCTCATCACGAGATCGGGGGGAAAGAAACCCGACGAGAGCCCTTCCGGAGACGAAGTGGCCACCATCAAGCTCGCCAAGATCACGCCCAACCCGAAACAACCGCGCGATGAGTTCGAAACCCCCGAGATGATCCGGTGGATCGACGACCTGGCCGAGAGCATCTCCAAATACGGCCAACTCGAACCGATCGTCGTGCGCCCCTACGGCACCCCCGTCCGGTACGAGATCGTCGCCGGTGAGTGCCGTTACCGCGCCAGTCTCAAACTCGGCCGCACCGCCATCGAAGCCCACGTCCTGCGCAATCCCGGCCTCGACGAACTCGATCTGTTCGAGCTCTCGATGATCGAGAACATGCACCGCAAGGACATGACGCCGATGCAGGACGCCAGGGCCTTCGGCCGCCTGGTCGAAGGCGGGCGCACAGTCGAGGAACTTGCCGAACGCTTCCGCATCAGCACTCAAGTCATCAACCTGAGGCTGGCACTCCTGGACCTGCGTCCGGAGGTGGCCCAACAGGTCGACAAGGGCCTCATCGGCCCCATGGTCGGCGCCATGGTCGCCAAGCTCACAAAGGCCAACCAGGGCGCCATCCTCACCCGAATCATGCGCGGCGACTTCAACCGCGACAACGAGGCCATCCACTTCGCCGACGCCATGTTCAAGGCCCAGGGCCAGGAACACCTCATGCTCGTCGAGGAGATGACCCCCGAACAAGCCACCAAGCACAGGGCCACCCGGGACAGACTGGACTCCGCCTTTCGTCGCGTGTCCGGCCTCGAAGCCGCGCTGACCTTCGCGGCCGGCATCAAACCGGAAGAACTCGCCGTCCTCCTCGAGGACGCGGTCCTCGCGGGTCAGCTCCGCACTATCGAAACCGCAGGCGAGTCAATCAACAAGATCCGGTTCGCGCTGAGGCAGGCCATTCACGTTCGGGCCGCCCACCAGGCCCTCGCCGACGGCAAAACCGACGAGACCGATGCCGACGCGCCCACGCCCTCCGTCGGAAGCGAGGCGTCGGCGGGGCAGGGCCCGGGAACGCACCCCCATCCCCCGGCGGACGCCGGGCTCCCGCCGGGGATCGATGCGGGGCGACAAGCAGAGGCGGACCCGCAGGCCGGTAACGCCGTCCCGGAGGATCGCTGCGCCGCGGCGGAGGAGCCGGTGGCCGCCTGACGCGGACCCAGGCGATCCACGCAGCGGTTCGCCCCGTCACCGCGTCCAGGACACGCCGACCACCGTCCCGAGCGCACGGGCCGGGAGTCGGACCCGACGCGCCCGTCCCGCATGCGAAGCGTTCGAACAGGTCGGCCCCCGCTCCACCGGGCGACGAAGGGGTCCTGTTCCACGAGGAGAACCACGTGTCCGCAGAACCGTACGACATGGCCGACTGGGCCAGCCCCAAAGTCCGACGAGCCCTCGCCGAAGTCCTGCGCGCGGGCCAGTACACCCGCACGGGGTCGGGAGTCGGAAGATTCGGGCCCTATGAGGGGCACCTGTACCTGGCGTTGACCTTGACCGATGCGGAAGGCGTGCTCTGGGAGTTCCGACAGTGGGCCGGCGAGGAGGAATGGTTCCTCGGCGTCGTCCGGCCCGGCGATCCCTCCCTGCCCAACGCCTACGAAGACGAGTACGAACCCCACACCGTGTCGCTCCCGGACGAGTTGGCCGACCGCGTGACGGCCTACCTGTGGCTGGAGATCCGACGGCCGCCCGATCGCGTCGACCGGCCTGCCGGGCGGAACGGCTCGGAATCCGGCCACATCGAGGGCGCCGCGCGGAACGGCGCCGACAACACCGAACGAGGAGAGGCCATTTGAGTCCGCACCCCATTCACGATTCGAGCGAAGCTGCCCTCGGTCGGGTCGAGTTGCGAACGGTCATTGCGGCGCGTGACGCGGCTCTCGCGCGCCTGGGGACCATCGCTCGCCAGCACCGGCCACACCCCAAGTCCCCTGGCGAGGCCGCGAGATGCCCGGAGTGCCGTCAGCCGTGGCCGTGCGCCTCGTACACGTGGGCGGCGGTCGATGTCGAAGCGACCCGCGCGAGTTCGCCGCAGACACTGTTCGGTCTGCCCGACCCGGGTGGCACCCCCGATCTCTTCGATTCCACAAACCAGGATGAAAAGACCAACATCACGAGAGGCATAGGTACACACACTGAATAGTGCTAGCGTCCATGTTGTGCCGGGGGGAACGCTCACCCCGTTCCCCTCGGCACTCGCGGCTTCCAAGGAGTCGCGATCCTTCGGAGCCTGGCGGGCGGTCGAATCCCCCGCGCCCCGCCCGCCAGGTGCCCCAGTCCAACGAAGACCGACCCGCCCTGCCGCAGGGCGGGTCTCGTGCATCCCGGAGCAACCGTGATGACCCGACCCCGTCGCAGACTCGCGGCGCCCGATCCGAACGGCCCGCAAGCCGCGGGGGCTTCGATCACGGAGGAGGCGTTCAGGCGCCAGGTCCGCGAAGTCGCCACCCACTACGGCAGGACCCTGAAGTACCACACGCACGACGCGCGCAGATCCGATCCCGGCTGGCCCGACGAGGTCTTCGGGCACCCGGATCAGCGGCGCACCGTCTTCGTCGAACTCAAGACCCAGGACGGCCTGTTGCGTCCGGCGCAGGTCACATGGCTGCGACACCTGCACGCGAGCGGATGCGAAGCCGCCCTGTGGCGACCCGTCGACATGCCGCACATCGTTCGCGTCCTCGGCCCGGTCCGAGAGCGAGCTGTCCCGCCCGCCCACATCCTTGCCCAGGAGCGCCCGTGAACTACGACCCGACCGACCCCACTTCCATCGGCTCCGATCCGAAGCCTCTTCCCGACGGACGGCCCGCCACCGGACGGCGGCCACCGGAACCCGGCGCCGAATGGTGCAACGGCTGCGATGGGTGGTGCTCGCCCGCCGGTCACTGCCGATGCAATCGAAACTGAGGGGGGGAGCGATGCCGCTCACGGACTACCTCGCCCGCGCGACGTCGCCAGCGCCGGAGGGCCCCGGTGTGTGTCCGACGCCCGGCCTGTACCCCTATGCGAGTCCCGGGGATGCGGAGTACGGGGCGCGGCGCGCCGGACGGTACGGCTATCCGTTGACCGTCGCGGTCTGCGCGTGTCGCGCATGGCATCTTCGACCGGCCGCCGTCGCCGACCTGTGACCGGGTCCTCGACCCGATGAGAAGCCTCGGTGCACTGAGGACCGGGCCGACCCGAATGAGATGGATTCTAGCGTCATATGACGCTAGAATATATGCATCTCGGAGGGGAAAAGCCCCACCTTTCAAACGAGAAGGAAACCGTGAGCACCAATACGTTCGTCGGCCTCCCGGTCACCGGAGTCGTGTGCTTCAGCGATGGGCTCGAAACCACGGCACCCGACGCGATCACTCGAGCGATGCGCGCGCTGGCCGAAGAGACCACCATCACCTCCTACGGATGGAGCCTGGGCGGCGGTCGGCCGAACGGGAACACCGGCGGCGTTGTCCACGACGTGTGGTTCCGCGTCGACGGCGTGGACCACCCGAGCACTCCATACCACCAACTCGTCCTCGACGACGACGGGTTCCACCCCTCCCTCGGCTTCCGCCCCCTCCACCGCGGCCCCGACGCCCCGTATCGGGGCCCCGACCGACGGCGATACGACCGCGCCCGAGACCTCGTGAACGCTCTGCACCAGGGGATCGAACCCCTCCGCCGGTTCGGCGACCACATTGCCCTCACCGTGCACGAGCACGCCCGCATCACGGCCGCCTTGCTCATGCCGCACACCTATGCCGAGTACATGCGCATGCGCGCCCGTCGAGACCGCCCCAACTGCGACCTCTGCGCCGACTTCGGCTACCCGGTGCCGCATTGGCCTTCGCTTCATTGCCGCAGCGGAAACGCCCCCGGCCGGCCCATCAGGCCCCACTGCACATGCGATGTGTGCTTCTGACGACGCCACGCCCACACGCGGAAGCCGCCCACGACCCACCCCATCCCGCAAGGACCCACGTGAACACCCCACAACCCCACCACGCCTACGTCGAGGACGTGGTCCGCGCCCTCGAAGGCCACCGGATCACGCCGCAGAACGCCTGGGCCCAAGCCAACCGTGGCAACCCCCAAGCGTTCATCCACATCCGCCCCGGCACCCTGGGTCAAGCGGCCCGCAACCGCTGGCCCTTCGGAGTCATCCTCAAATGGGACGCCACCCTGGGGTGGCGCTACCGCAGCTACTTCGACCTGGACGACCGCCCCGCCGAGGACCACCCGCTCGTCACCATCGTTGCGGCACCACCCGTCCTGGTCGCCGACGCCGCGCGCGTCGCCCTCTCGGGCAACGTCAACCTCCTGCCCTTCACCGAGATCGACAACACCGCCCCCGACTGGACCGGACGGACCACCCTCGAAGCCGCGGTCACCTCGGCATCGACGCAGGCCCGAACCCGCAAACACATCGCCACCCGGGCGTACTCGAACGGCACCAGCAGCCTGTCGTGCAAGTGCGGCCAGTGGAAGTCCGACCGAACCCGACCGGCCCGCGAACAACGACTCGCCCACCAGGCCCACCGCGCGGCCATGGGCGAATATGTACAACCGCCCGCCGCGACCACCGCGGAGCGCCTTGCCGCCGCGCGAACGGCCATCACCGCCGCGGCGGCCCTGCTGACGGACGACACCCCAGGCGCCGTGGTTCCGGCAGCCGCACTGCGTGCCGCCCTCGCCCTCGCCACCCCACGTGATCAGGCCCCGCCCCACGGCTCGATCCACGGGGTGTCGCCGTGAAGAACCGACACCTCTGCTCCCACCGTACGTGGCCTCGCATCCCCATCGCCGGTTGGCGCGTGTGCGGCGGATGCGGCGCGCCGCTCGAACCCCCAGCCCGGCCCTGTAACCGCCCGGCTCCACTCGACGCACAGGACAGGACACCATGAACACCTCTGAGGAGATGCGGGCAGTGGCCGGGTCACTCGGCCATCAACGGCCCCGATCCTACGAAGGCGTAGCCCCGAACGACGCGACACACGACGACACACGACCATCGGGGATCAAAGAGCCGTCCCCGCAGGAACGCCTCCGCGGCGACCCGGATTTCCCGTGTCACGACGGCCGTTGCATCGCGCCGTCGTCCGACGTCCCCACCGAGGCCGGCACCTCAACCCTGCAACGCATCATTCGCATCGTCGACCTGGTCGAGCAGCGCGTGTTCGGTGCTGCGGTCGCCCTCGACATCATCCGCGCGATCCTCGACCAGGGGCCGGCGGACGGTGAGGTGCCGGCCTTGCGACCGATCGCGCCGAAGCGAACCGGCGCCGCGCTGTGGGTTGCGATTCCCCGGCTGAATGCCAGCACGATCGACGACTTCACGCTCGACGGGCTGTATTCACTGCTCAGGCTCCTGGGGGGTGTACCCGCAGGCGAACCGCCGACTCGTCCGACGGAGGGGCATCCTGCGGCGACGGCGACGGCGGCGGGGGGTCGGGGATGAGAGCCCAGGAACTCGTATGGCGACGCCTTACCGACGAGACCTGCGAAACCACGGCCAAGGGGGAACTCTGGCACCTGCGGGTGTTCGGCAGCCGCGAGGCCGCGTGGCACCTGGTTCGTTGCTCCGGGGGTCTCCCAGGGCAGGCTTCGCGCCCCCTGGGTGCCCGGTTGACCGATGCCCAGCGCATCGCGGAATGGATGATCGCGTTCCCGGCACGGGCAGCCCGGCTGACTGTCCCCGAGATCGGTCTGGCCGGCGGCTTGAGTATCGCCGACGACACACCGGAGTTCGTGGAGGTCACGGACCCGGCGGGCAAGGCCGTCGTGATCGCACACCGTTCCCTGGCCCCGGGCCTGATCATTCATCCGACGCCGGGTGTGGATCCCCGCCTGCCGTGGACGATCAGTCATGAGGGGGAGATGCGAGGCATCGCC
Source organism: Embleya sp. NPDC059237 (assembly GCF_042754105.1). Classification (NCBI taxonomy): domain Bacteria; kingdom Bacillati; phylum Actinomycetota; class Actinomycetes; order Kitasatosporales; family Streptomycetaceae; genus Embleya; species Embleya sp. NPDC059237. The sequence goes on from NZ_JBHZAE010000001.1 coordinate 505,728, forward strand.
AGGGCGATCAAGGTCGGCGCCGTCCGGAAGGCCGCGGGTGCCCTCGCGTCCGCTGCCGACTGGACCAGGCCGCTGTTCGAGATCGAGCAGGTTCCGGGGCTGCGAGGGCGGATGCTCGGGACGTTGGTCGCCCATGGATGCTTCGGCTTCCCGGCGGAGGGCCACGCATAAATGATTGATTCTAACGTCAAGTGACGCTAGAATCTATCCATCGGTTCGGGTGAACGCCCCTTACCCCAAGGAACGCACGTGGATCTGAGCGAAGAAGACCGCACGGCCCTCGACAACGCCATGGAACGCGCCCTGGCAGACCACTACCACGAAGACCTCTGCTACTGCCGCGACTGGCCGGACTCCTGCAAGCACTACAACCTCAACACGTGGGCCACCAGCGCATTCTGGATCGCGCTGCCCAAGGTCTGGCCACGCATCGTCGAACTCGTCCACCGCGCCTATCCCGCGCCCGGGAAACCCGACAACGACCCCGCGACGCCCCCGAGCCACGACGGCGCCGGCCCCCACCCGAGCGAGACGGACCCTCAGTGACGCCCAACGCGCCGACCCATGCAACCGAGGCCCCTGTCCGGAAACACATCCTCGACATCCTCGGCGACTCCCACCCCAACGCCGAAGCACAGGCGGACGCGATCCTGGACGTGATCCAGAACGCCCGTGCCCAGGACCTCGCCGACGCAACACTCCTCCGCGGCATGACGATCAGCGACGGCACACCGCGCTTCGTACTCCAGCCCGCCACGGAGATCATCACGCGCATGGCGGCAGCCGCCGCAGGAGTCCTGCACGGAGAAGGCGCGACGAACTACGTCGAGTGGCCGATCCAGGGACCAACCGACACCTTCGTCGTCACGGTCCAACGCGCCATCGGCCACACACCGGCGGAACTCAAGACGATGGCCGAAGCCGAAGCCCGACGCCTGAACGTCCTCGTGGAACAACAGGCCCGCGAGATCGAAGCGTTCGAGGACCGCACCGCCTCCCTCGCGCGAGAACTCTCCGAGCACGTGACCCAAGCATGGCGACAAGCCAAGATCAGGGCCCTGCACGAACAGGAGATCAACCGACTCCGGGAAGCCCAACACACTGCGCCGAAAGCTCCATCCCCGGACACCGCAGAACTCCTGATGCGCACCCGATTCGAAATCGCGCTCGTGAACGTCTACCTCCGCGACATCCACAACGCCGTCGACGCAGCGCGCCGCACCACCGGCAACTGACCTCCTCCAGCGGCCGAACCGCAGCTCCGCCTCCCTGGCGCCCGATGCCCACAAGGCCAGGCCCGACCCCTTGCCCAGTTGTCCTTCGCCGACCTCGGAGCCTACGAATGACCACCCGACCAAGTTTCCTCGGGATCCCCGTCTCCGGAGACATCCCCGGAGACAAACCCACTCCGCAGCGCCCGCTCGAAGACCTTCGACCGATCCTCCAGGCGCTCCTCGACGACCCGGCCGTGCACTCCTTCGGATGGCACCAATTCACGCCGTTCTACAACGACGGAGAGCCCTGCCGGTTCACGATCAACCGCTTCTGGGTGCGTACCCAGACGGACCCACTGAGATCGGACGTCGACGATCTGGAGGTCTTCGGCGCCGACGGCCACCCCACCCTGGGCCAACGAATCAACGTCTACGGCAAGAACGCCGACGGCGCACACACCAGGATCGGCACGTCGTTCCGCGGCCCCGACGAGGCCGCCTACGACAGGGCCGCCGCCGCGACCGCCGTTGAATGCGGCACCTTCGATGCGGTCCTCCTCGAAGCGTTCGGCGACTCTACCGCCGTCAGCGTCCACAAGGACCACGTCGATCTCCAGCTCTACCGACCCGTCCCGTTCTGACCGATCCGCACGCCAGCGGCCCCGCAGCCCTCCGGCCGCTGCGGGGCCGCCCCATCTCCCCTTCCTCCACCCTGCGTCGCCCGCTACGCGGCAACGGGCCCGAAACCCACACCGAGTCTGTGAGGTCCCCATGTTCCTGGGCATCCCCATCGTCGGCCACGTCGACCGAAGCGAAAGAACCGTACGCCAACGTCCCGTCGTGGAGTTCGAGCCGATCTTCTTCGCGGTTCTTGATGACCCTCTCGTTGTCGAGTTCGGTTGGATGCAAGGCACCACCATCGACGAGGACGAGATCCCCGAGCGGTTCGCCGCCGAGGACTTCTGGGTTCGGACCACCAACGAGCCTCCCGAGTTGGCCTCCGAACTGCTCCTCCTCTACAGCTCTCACCCCACCTACGGTCACGCGTGGGACAGCAGCGCCGCCGAGCGACCGGCCCCGGCCCCGAACCACTCGGTTCCCGACGAAGCCGCCGTCGAGCGCGTCATCCAGCTCGAGCGGGCCGTCGAGAGACACGAGTTCGACGACGTGCTCCTCCAAGCGTTCGGACAGGACGCCGCAATCGCCGTGCGTCGTGACGGCATCCGCATCACCCGCGCATAGGACGACCCGGTGTTCGAACCCCGGCCTTCCGCGTTCGCCGCTGCCCCGGACCGCCCAAGGCAGCGGCGGGTACGGAGCGGATGGCCGGTCCCTACTGAGACCTCCACCTCCGGAGCACAGATGACCACTCAAGACGCCCGCACCTTTATCGGTTTGCCCGTGTGCGACCACCACCGGCGTCGACACGACATACCGCAGCGCCCGATCGGCGTCCTTCAGGACCTCGTCGGCGCCGTCCGTGCGGATCCGGCCGTGTACGCATTCGGATGGCGACACCGCACCTACCGCGGTTTCGCCGTACGCCCCATGTTCACCCTCGACAACCTGTGGTTCGCTCTCACCCCGCGCCCTGGCCTCCCCGACCTCGGCCGAGTGGACATGAACCACATCGAGCGCGTGGGCGCCGCGAGTTGCGCTCCCGAAGACGACCAACCCGCATCCGACGACGACAGGGACGACATCGGCGACGACCCGGCGACGTTCGAACGCCTCGCCGCCGTTCGCGACGCCCTGACCTCCGGGGCGTTCGACACTGCCCTTCTGGTCGCATTGGGCACCCACGTCGCGGTCAACATCAGCAGCCAATCCATGTCGGTCCGTCACGGCAGCCTGTGAACCTCTCCTGAGCAGGGTCTTGGGCCATCGGCGCGTTCGCCTACCCTGTTGAGCAGGCCCGAACTGCGGGCCCGGCGTGGGGAGACGCACCAGAGAGCGCGCCGTGCCCAAGACCCCCCGCATCCCCGCTTCGCTCGCCTCCCTCGCGCATCCCATCGGGGACCTCACCCCGTACCACCGCAACCCGCGCATCGGCGACGTCCCAGCCATCGCGGCAAGCCTCGAACACCACGGCCAGTACAGGCCGATCGTCGTCAACAAAGGCACGCTCACCGGCCGGCCGAACGAGATCATCGCCGGTAACCACACCGTTGCCGCCGCCCTTACGCTCGGGTGGAAGGAAGTTGCGGTCACCTGGCTGGACGTCGACAACGCGACCGCAGCCAAGATCGTCGTGGTCGACAATCGGACGAATCAGCTCGGCGGGTACGACGCCGAACTGCTGGCGGAGATCCTGGACGACCTGCCCGATCTGGAAGGCACCGGATACGACCGCGGGACCTTGGACGACCTGCTCGACGCAACGTCGCTGCCCGCCCCCATCGAACTCCCCACGATGGGGAAGGACACGGGCGCCGCCGCCGTCGTCGACTACCTCCAGTGGGGCTACCTCCAGTGGTCGAGCAAGCGCACCCGCCTCACGAGCGACGAAGTCGAAGCATTCGACCGCCTGTACAAGGAGTACGTCGACGCGAACCAGGGAGACCTCGGCTTCGGCTGGCACATCCTCCAGGTGGCCCATGAGCACCTGAAGGCCGCCAACGACACTCCCTCGGCGGGCTCCGAACCGGCGGAGGCCACGGCGTGAGCGCGACCCCCACGGCCGTCTTCCACGAGGCATATCCCCTCGCGGACCTCACGCCCGCCGACTACAACCCCCGCTTCCTCAGCGACGAGGCGTTCGAGCGGCTGCAGAGCTCCCTCAAACGCCACGGAGTCATCAAGCCGGTCATCCTCAACGCGGACGGAACCCTGGTCGCAGGCCACCAGCGCACCAAGGCCCTGCACGCCCTCGGCATCACCCACACCGCCGCGGTGATGCTCGGCACCAAGGTGCGTCTGGCCGACGAGATCTCCTTCAACCTCCTCCACAACCGCGTCGAAACCGAGGCGTCCGTCGTCCACGCCGACCCCGGAACCATGGGGGAGTGGACATGGATCCCATGGCAGAGCATCCGGGTCGTCGAGAAGAAGAACGTCGCGTTCTGCGACGCGATCGCCGACATGTGCGCCGCCCACGGCTCGTGGGGCAGCATCGTGATCGACGACCAGGGCCGCGTCGTCCTCAACGCCGAGTACGCGGTGGTCGCCGCGGCGAACCACTTCGACGTCCTGGCGTGGACCGTACCCTCGGGCGAGGCGGCCCAGATTTTCGCCGACCTCACAGGCGAGTACGGCGTGTACGACTGGACGGCCATCGAGGACCAAGCCCCGGTGTACAACCAGCACATCGTCCAACCCCTGCGATTGAGGCAGTTCACGTCGAAAGCGAAAGCCGGCAAGGGCAAGCTCGCGTACCACTCCGAGACGTGGGACCAGATGGTGCTCCCCTGGCTCAAGAAGGACACGCGCGTCGTCGACTTCGGAGCCGGATACGGCGACTACGCCAAGCACCTGCGCGCCGACGGATACACGATCTTCGACTACGAGCCCTACCGGTGCCTCACCGGGAAATACGCCGTCGACATCCACTGGGTGGTCGGAGCGATCCGCGCCATCGAGCGGGACATTCGCCAACATGGCCTGTACGAGGTCGTCGTCCTGGACTCCGTCATCAACGCGACCACCTCCCTCGACTACCAGAAGTGGGTCCTGCTCACCGTCAACGCCCTCTGCGCGGCGGACGGCGTCCTGTGCCTGGGCACCCGAAGCCTCGACCGTGAACTACGCGACGAACAACGCGCCCGGGTCACCTCGCAAGCCGGGGCGTCGCGGTTGTCCTATCTCGACTCGGACAACGTGGACATGCGCTTCCACCGCGGCAAGTGGATGAAGATGCGGTACCACACGCCCGCCTCGCTGCGGGACCTCCTTCTCGGCTATTTCGAGGAGGTCGAGGTCCGGGACTTCTCGTCGGCCACTCTGAAGGCGACCTGCCGCAAGCCCCGGCCGTTTTCGCAGGGGGAATACCGCGAGGCCCTGGAGCAGGAATTCAACATGCCCTATCCCAACGATTTTCGGCACAACCGACATGAAAAACTGGTCGAAACATTGCTAAAATGGACAGAAGAGAGGAATTCTCTTATCAGGGGTTAAAGGCGCGAGGGGTAGTAATGACCGAACCGATTCGCATCGACATAACCCAACAAACTCCACACGGCATCATGTGGCTCGCCGGCGTCCGCCACGTGGACCTCACCAAGCACTGCCTCCAGGTGTTCGGCCAGCCCGACCGCCACAACGTCTACAACACCCGCCACCAGCAGACCGTCTACCTACCCACCGACAACCCTCCGCTCGCCTTCTATCTGTGCGCGCTCCCGATCCCATGGGCCTGGAACCGAAACGCACACCTCGCATTCGAACCTGCACCAGGAAACGACTGGGAAGGCAACGCCCTGGTTCCCGGACTCACAGTGAGCCTCACCGGAGCCCGACCGATCACCGGTTGGGGAGAACACGACATCCCATCCGACGATCCCCACCGCAAGAGCTGGCTCCACCGCACCTGCCGCAACTACCAATTCGCGTGGTGGCTGCGACGGAACCGCAACGCGCCCGACGCACCACCACCCCGATACGCAACATCGGCCTTCCCAGGGCAACTGTCCATCGAATGACACCACGCTGGGGCATGGCGGAAACAGCCCTGCCCCAGCGGTGGGAAACGCGGTGAGTGCCGTGCGGTCACCAGGTCGGGGAGACAGTGCCGTCTGGTTCCAGTCCGTTTCGCAGGATCTCCTTCTGCGAATACCCAGCCGTGGCGATGGTCTGAGCGAGGCTGCTCAGCGCGTCGATGTACCCGGCGTCGACGGCCCGCCGGAGGAAGCGTTCAGCGCCTCCCCCATCCCCTGCGACCTCGCGCATCCTCGCCAGGTGGATCAGTACGTCGGTTCTCCCGGCGTCGACGGCTTGTAGCAGAAGGGCTTCGGCGCCCTCCTCGTCCCCGGCCGCCTGCCGCGTCGTCGCAAGGTCGATGAGCGCGTCGGCGTTCCCGGCATCGGCGGCAACCCGAGCCAGGCGCTCGGCGCCCTCCTCGTCCCCCGCAGCCTCGCGCATCCTCCCCAGGTGGATCAGTGCTTCGGCGTTCCCGGTGTCGGCGGCCTGGAGGAGAAGGTGTTCGGCGCCCTCCTCGTCCCCGGCCGCGTGTCGCGTCCTCGCAAGATGGATCAGTGCGTCGGCGTCCCCGCTGTCGGCGGCTTGCCGGAGGAGGCGTTCGGCGCCCTCCCCGTCTCCCGCCGCCTCGCGCATCCCCGCCAAACGGATCAGCCCGAAGATGCTCCCGGCGTCGGCAGCTTGCCGGAGAAGGTCTTCGGCGCCCTCCTCGTCCCCGGCCGCCCGCCGCGTCGTCGCAAGGTCGATCAGTGCGTCGGCGTTCCCGGCATCGGCGGCAACCCGAGCCAGGCGCTCGGCGCCCTCCCCGTTCCCGGCCGCCTCGCGCGTGCTCGCATAGCCGATCAGTACGTCGATGTTCCCGGTGTCGGCGGCTTGCCGGAGGAGGCGTTCGGCCTCCTCCCCATCCCCCGCCGCCCCGCGCATCATCGCCAGGTCGATCAGCGCGATGACGTTCCCGGTGTCGGCGGCTTGCCGGAGGAGGCGTTCGGCCTCCTCCCCGTCCCCGGCCGCCTCGCGCATCCCCGCCAAAGCGATCAGCGCGATGACGTTCCCGGTGTCGGCGGCTTGCCGGAGGAGGCGTTCGGCGCCCTCCCTGTCCCCCGCCGCCCCGCGCATCCCCGCCAAAGCGATCAGTGCGTCGACGTCCCCGGTGTCGGCGGCTTGCCGGAGGAGGCGTTCGGCCTCCTCCCCGTCCTCCGCCGACCGTTCCGTCTTCGCCAAATCGATCAGCGCGAAGACGTTCCCGGTGTCGGCGGCCTGCGCAGCGAGACGTCCGGCGGCTTCCGTGTCCCCCGTGGCCCTGCGTAGCCTCGCCAGGTGGACCAAGGCGAAAACGTGACCGGCGTCGGCGGCTTGGCGAGCCAGGCGTTCGGCGCCCTCCCTGTCGCCGGCCACCTCGCGCATCATCGTCAGGTCCATCAGCGCGTGGGTGTGCCCGGCATCGGCGGCAAGCTGGTAGAGCATGGCGGCGTGGCGATAGCGCGAGCGTGCGCTTGCCGCGTGAGCCAGGGTGATCAGCTCTGCGGCGACGGTGACGTGGCGGGCGGCGGCCTCCCAGAACGTCGCGGGAGGGCAGGTGTAGCGGCGCTCGCTGCGGCCGTGTTGTTCGAGGTAGTCGGCGAGGCGGTACACCGGTCCTCGTGTGGGCGGAGGCAGCGTCTGCGGTGAGACGCCGGTATGCGCCGCCGTCCGGGGCCAGAATCGAATACAGCGTAGCGCGGCCAGTTTGCCGTGGACGGGACGGGCGAGTTCGGCGAACGCGATTTTGGCCCAGTCCTCGTCGAGGTCGTCCCAGTCGTGGGGTCCCATGTACGCGGGGTCGAGGGCGGCGTCGGTGAGGAACGCGAACGGCAGGTGCGGTCCCATGCCGAGCCGGCGTGCGTCCATTGCCACCTTGAGCAGCGCGCGGGCGGGCGGGGTGCCGCGTTCGTAGGTGCGCAGCAGTTCGGGCGCGCCGGCGAGATCCTGAGCGAGGCGGCCGGTGTCGCGTGTCCGATTCAGTGCGTCGGCGAGCAGCGGGTCCCCCGTGGCGAGTTGTGTCGCCTGGGCAAGTGCCTGGTGGTCGAAGTGGTCCGGGACGGTGACGGTGCGCCCGGCGAGCAGTTCGCGAGTGCGGCTGTGCGCGTCGGGTTCGCCCGGGCGAGGCAGGTGAATGTACCGGGCCTCGTACTCCGGCCACAGCGTGCCCAATACCAGGACCGGTTGGCGGTCGGGGGCGGTCAAGAGGGTGTGGACGGCAGCAGCGATCTGCTCGCCGACACCTGGGTCGCCGAGGTAGTGCTGGGCCTCGTTCAACCACACCACCGTCCTCGGGGCGACCCGGTGCAGGTCGGCGAGCGCGGCGTCCGCACGGGTCGGGTCCCAGGGGTGCCACAGCCGCCACCCGTGCGCCGCGAGCGGCCGGACCGCCTCCCAACATGCCCGTGTCTTGCCCGTCGACGACGACCCGACCAGCACCACCATCCGGCTGCGCCCGGACTTCGCGTCCCGCACCGCAGCGGCCAGCACGCCGTCGTGGGCGCGCTCCACGTAGCCCGGGAGTATCCGGGCGGTCCTGCCCGACACCGTCCCGCGCGCGGTACCCGCAGGGTGCACCTCCAGGTCGTGGGGGTCGCACTGGTCGATCAGACAGCCCGGCCCCGCGTCGTGCCCGCCGAACGCGCGACGCTCGAAGACCTGTTCGGCGGCGGTGCGCCGGAGTTCCAGCAGCTTGGCGGTGTCCAGCCCGAGTGCCCGCGCGAGGAGAGTCACGGTCCCTGCCGAGGGCACCGCCCCGGGGCGGAAGGCCTCCTGGACGGTGGTGCGGCCCAGCCCCACGCGACGTGCCAGCGTGGTCTTGTCCAGCCTTGACTGCGCCAGCGCGTCGTCCAAGAGCCGGTGCAACTCGGCCGCCGCCGTAAGCCCGACCGCGTCCTCTGTCATGCGTCATGCCCCCGGGTGTGTCGTGTTCGCCGGTGTTCATCATCGCCCGGCCCGAACCCCGTCGTGCATCGCTTCGGCCAGCGTCGGACACGTCAACACGGCCCGGGAAGCTTGGAGTCCGCCATGTTCATCGCCGTCGTCACGACCGCCGTCGCGCTAGCAGTGGTCGTGGCCCTGCTCGCGTCCGCCGCCGCCGCCAAGCTCGCCCGCATCGACGGAGCCACCTACCCGCAGGCCCTCGCCCGCGCGGGCGTCACCTTCGCGACCGTCCTCACCGCGAGCGCGACCATCGCCGCCGCACTCGCCGCCGTCACCGCCGCCCGATGACCGGTCGCCAGATCTGCCCCATATCTGATCGGAAGCGTATGAGGCACGTTCAAATTTCCGAACCGGCCCGGCGTGCCGCCCACGATCCAATCGAAAGAGGCGAGGTGCCGCTACATCCGCCGGAGCCCCGGCGGTCCACTCGGATTCCTGTGGGCGCGATGCGCGATCATGGACATGGCGCCGGGGAGGACAGGAGCCACCCGCCGTGGGGCGTCCGGACGCCGAGACACGCGCCGCCATCGCGCGCCGCCGAGCCGATGCCATCGACCTGCGCCTCGCAGGCGTGGACTGGCTCACCATCGCCCGCAAGCTCGCGGCCGACCCCTTCGTCAACTCCGACGGTGTGCCGTATCCCGAGGGTTACGGCATCCAGCGATACCGGCGAGGCGCCGCGCCCCCGACCAACCGGCGCCTGGTCGAGTACGCCCACCGTGATGTCTCCACCGCGCTGGCCGAACGCCGGGTCGAGCTGGACGCGGCGACCGACGACCTGCGGCAGATGATGTACGAACGTCTGGAACGCCTGTTCTTCGTCGTGTACCGAGTCGCGGTCACACAGCAGGACTTCGCGGCAGTCGACCGAGCCGCCAAGATCATTGCCCAAACCTGCCGGCTGCTCGGCCTGGACGCACCGGCGCGCACCGAAGTTACCGGCGCCGACGGCGGACCCCTCGCCGTCACCCAGCAGGTCACGATGACGGAGCTTGAACACCTGATCGAACTTGCTGGCAACGTGACCCCTCCCGCGGCGGCGACCGATGTCGACGAAGACTGATCGTCTTCTCGCGCGCTATCGCCACCTCTCGCCCCAGCACCGCCGGGAGATCGCTCGGCAGGCGTCCCCGGAACTTCGCGAGCGGCTGGCGCACATCGAACGTGGTCTTGCCATGGACCGATCCCCGGGAGCGATGGCCTCAGTCCTCACCGGCGGACACGAACTCCAGGCGCGACACCTCAGCTTGATCGACGACGCGTTTGCGCGAGTCGCCTCCGGCGAGCCGCAACGAATCATGCTCACCATGCCGCCCAGGCACGGCAAATCACGCAGAGCCGCCCGCTGGGCACCACTGTGGTACCTGCGACGCCACCCCACACACCGCCTGATGATCGCCGCCTACAGCTCGGACTTGGCCGACGACCACGGCCGGTGGATCCGCGACGCGATCCTCGAGTACGGACCGATCCTGGGCCTGGCACTGAAACCCGGCGCACAAGCAGCAAACCGCTTCAACATCCTGGGCGGCGACGGAGGAGCGGTCACCGCAGGAGTAGGCGGCGGCCTCACCGGCCAAGGTGCCGACCTGGCGATCGTCGACGATCCCATCAAGGACCGGGTCGAAGCCGAGTCCCCGAAGGTCCGCAAACGCCTGTGGGAATGGTGGGAGGCCGTCCTGCTGACCCGGCTGGAGCCATCCGGAAGCATCATCGTGATCCAGACGCGATGGCACGAGGACGACCTCGCCGGACGCCTGCTGCAGTCGGAACGCGAGCGATGGAACGTCATCGACCTCCCTGCGGTCGCCACCAAATCCGATGACGCGCTCGGCCGCGAAATCGGGGATCCCCTCTGGCCGTTGCGCTACGACGCCAAGGCCCTGGCCGAGATCAGGCGAGCGGTCGGTGAACGCGTGTGGTGGAGCCTCTACCAGCAACGCCCTCGGCCCGAAGAGGGCGGAGTCTGGGAATGGGCGTGGATCACCGATCACCGCCTCAGCCCCCTGGCGATGCGCGGAGTCGACCTGACGCGCATCGTCGTTGCCGTTGACCCCGCAGGCGGCGAGAGCGCCGTCGGAGACGAAACGGGAATCGTTGCCGCCGGCTGCGACGCCCGCGGACACCTCTACGTCCTCGAGGACCGCTCCGGCCGCCGGGGCGCCGACGCCTGGGGCAAGGAGGCATGTCGCCTCGCTCTGCAACTACGCGCCGACTGCATCGTGGTCGAGTCCAACTACGGCGGCGACATGTCCCGGCAAATCCTCGCCCAGGCGTGGGCAAGCCTGGAACGCGCCGGCGAAACCCGCGGCGTCCTCATGCCGGCGATCCGAGGGGTCGACGCCAAGGTCGGCAAACGCCTGAGAGCCGAGCCCATTGCCCAACTCTACGAACAGGGCCGCGTCCATCACGTCGGCGAGTGGACGACCCTGGAGAACCAGATGGCTTCCTGGGTGGCCGGTATGGACAGCCCGGACCGCATGGATGCCATGGTCCACGGCCTCACCGAACTCGCGGGCAGCGGCGGCTCCCTGGCCCTCCAGACAGGCGCCGACGATCAACGCCTGGCCGGACGCCGCTGAGAATCCCCCCTGTCCGGATACGTCGTTACGTAGTAAGTGCCAACGCGTTTGCGTTCAGCGGGGTACCGTGACAACGGATCGACACCTGCAACGATTGTCACCGGCAAACGTTGCACGTGAGGATCTGAGGTCCGCCCAGCGGACACGAAGACGGCCCGCCCCGCCGTAAGGCGGAACGGGCCGGACAGGAGGGCTATCGGCCCCGTCGTCGCGCGATCCAGATGCTTACAAGGGCTGTCAGGATCAACACGAAGACGAGTGGCCGGTGGCCGCTCCCCTCGCGGTCGGACACCACAGGCTCGCGCCTATGCTTTCCGGGCATGCGAGTTCACCTCCCCTCGTGGCATCGATCAACCCACAGGGGCGGACAGCGGGCATCTCGCCCACCGGAGTCGACGGTACGCGGAATCAGCCACGTCTCTGGTCGAATCGCCGAAACACCCCACGAGCGCAGGTCCGCGAACGCTCGGGGCCGCGACGGCCGTTGCTGGTACGTTCCTTCCATGGTGATCACGGGGGAGTGGCGCCGTAAGGGCGCAGTCATCGCATGTATCTGCACAGTGCTTGTCCTCGCTGGCTGCGGAAGCAAGGACTCCAAGCCGAAGTTCGAGATGCACTCCTGGGAGAAGCTGACCCAGACCCAACGCACCGAGGCCAGCACCTGGATGGACAAGCTCCGCGACGAAGCGCGCGCCGCACACACCCGCATCGTCGGAGACACGGCAACCGGCGACATCAGCGCCGACATCGACAAATGCTGGAACGCCTGGCCCAAGCACGCCTACAAGGGACCCGCAGACCTCGAGAACCCGGTGCGGTCGTCCTGGTCCACTTTGTGCCAGACAGCGTTGGCGTACACGCGCGGATAGGCTGAACGCGCGGCGCGGGGCCGACCTCCGGGAGGACCCGCAGTGCGCAGTCCATGGCAAGTCCTGACCGACGCCTGGTCGAAAGCCGTCATCGACCCGTGGTCATATCTGAACTTCAAGCCAGCCATGGAAGCCGGATCCCACACAGGGCAGGGCGTCGCATGGCTACGCGAGGAGGACGCCAGGCGCTTGTCCGCATACAAGCTGTACGCGGCGTACGACCACAACCAGGCGGGCCAGCTCACTGCGGTCAACAACGAAACACCGACGGACCGGCGCGAGTTCGGCGACGCGGGCATGCTCATCGACACCGCGCTCGCCTACCTTCTCGGCCCCACCCAGGAGATCGTGGTCGCCGGTGCCGAGGCCGAAGGAAGCCCGGCGGCGGCAGTACAGGCGGCGTTGCGCGAGTGGGCGGGACGCGAACTCCTCTCCCAGCGCATCCAAGACGCCGAACGCAAGGCCGTCGCCTTGGGCGACGGCGTCTACCGACTCGCCTGGGATCCGGCCCGCGGCCGAGTCACGGTGCGCACCGTCGACCCCGGCTTCTACTTCCCTGTCTTCGACGACGACGCGGACCCCGCCGACTACCCCACCCGGGTGCACCTGGCCTGGGAAATCCCCGAAGACCCCCACACAGGGACGAGGGCACGCGTACGGCGGATCACCTACGAACTCGGGGCCATCCGCCCGGCAACGCACAGCACCGTCGACGGCGGTGAATCACCCCTACGGGAAATCGTCGTCGACGACCAGGGCGCGGTCGTGGCGCCCGGCGACACGGCCGACCCGGACACCGGGCTCATCACGCGCGCCTACCCGTGGGCCCCGACCATCCGCACCCATCTGACCTGCCATCTCACGGACGCGGAATGGTTCCTGGACGACCTCCGCACCCACCACGACATCGACCACCTCCCGCTGGACAAGGCCCGCTTCCGCATCCGATCGGACGGCGAAGTCCTGGCCGGCCTGGACCTGCGCTGCGATTTCATCCCGATCGTCCACATCACCAACTCCATCCCCGGCGAGGACCATTGGGGCGTCTCCACACTGGCCCGCCCGACCCAGCTCCTCGACGAGATCGCCGGAACCGACACCGACTCCTCATCCGCCTCGGCGACCACCGGCTCACCGATCCTCGCGCTCGCGGGAGCAACCACGCGAATCGACCGCGCGACCGGACGGCCCGAAACCCTCACTGTGACCCCGGGAGCCGTCTACAACCTGGGTGAGACCGGCCGCCTCGACGTTGTGGACACCTCGAATCAGCTCTCCGAACTCCGAACCCACGTCTTCGACTTGCGACAGAGGCTCGCATCGATCACCCGCATCCCGGGCGCAGCCATGGGCACCGTCGACGCCACGCGCATCCCCTCCGGTTACCTCCTGGACGTATCCCTGCGCCCGCTCGACGCACTCGTCTCCTCCATGCGCCTGGCCAGGACCCACAAGTACTCGCTGCTCTTTCGGTTCGTACAACGGCTTCACCAAGCCGGACACGCCTGGCCCGCAGGCGAAACGCTGCACGCCGAACTGCGATTCGGCCCCCACACGCCCACGGACAAGGCGGCGATCCTGGACCAGGTCTGCCTGGGTGTGCAAGCGAACGTACTGTCGCTGGAGACCGGACTGCGGATGTTGCAGGCGGCCGGCTTCCCGATCGACGACGTCGCGGAGGAGGTACGGCTGATCCAAGGACGGTCGTTCGACGCTGCGAGCCGTTTGGCCGACGCCACCGGGGATGCGGGTGCGGTGCGCACCTACTTGGGGCTTCCCGATGTCGAGCCTGAGGTTCCGGCGGGTGGAGCCCCGGAGTTCACCTCCAGGGACGCGCAAGCGGCGGCGGAGGAGACGTCCCCGGGAACGGCAGACGAGGACGATTCCTGAGCCAAATCACGATTGATACTTCGAGTGCCAGCCACTGACATCAGGTGACACCGGAGTCGGTGTCAGCGAGTGTAAGATGGTTTGCGGAAGGGAAGGGGGATGGGCGCATGCGCGAGCTGCCTGCTGATCTGCGGATCTTGATCGAGAAGGCGTTCGCCGGCGACGAGGGGGCCGGCGCGGCACTCATGCACGCCCGCAACTCAATCGCCCACTTCGCTCTTGGGGAACTGGACGCGGACCTCGCGCTGATCCTTGTCCTAGCTGCCGGTGCACACGAGGAATTCCTGCGCCTTCGTCAACAGTGGGGGGCCGTCCGAAGCCAACTCACGGCACTTGCGAACCTGGGCGTGGAGGCCCCTCTGGAGATCTTCCACGAGGGTTTCGACACCTCCGGGCAAGGGCCCGATCAAGACGCCTACAACCTCGGATACGCCACACTCAGGGGAGTGCTGGGCCCCCTCTTGATGAATCACGGCGAAGTGCTGGAGCGTGAGCGACCTCGTGATCTCTTGCTGCGCTTGATGCGGGAATGCGGCGGTGAATGGACTGCCGCACGAGCCGTAGACGCCATGTCTCAGATGGGTTGGCACACAGCGAGCGAGCGTCCCAGCAATGTCACGGGCAACCTGCTGACTTCCCTGGAACACGAAGGCGTGATCCGTCGCGTGCGGCGTGGAGTGTACGCAGTGGACGCCTCGCGCAGAGAGACCGAAGAGATCATCGCCGCGCTCGTGAGTTATGCCGAGGAAATGGCGAACGAAGAATCCGGTCAGAAACGGGACCGGCGGACGGCGAATGCCGACACACAATAGGAGAACGGATGGATCTACGTTCATCGTCGAATGGACCGCAGCCTGAGGACCCCGGGGCCAACCAAGACCCTCAGAGCCGCAGTCTTTCCAACAGCAAGGAGACTAACACCGCGCCACGGCGGCGTTTCAGTCGCACTCGCCGCATGGTCGGCGCAGTCGGGACCACATCCTGGGTCCTCTATCGTTCGTGGATCATCATCCGCGACGTTCTGCTGTAGCGGTTCTGGCTCGGCCCGGTACCCCGGGCCGAGCCAGACATCGTTCGAGCGCGGTCGATTACGCGGGCGTCGGGACTCGTCGTGTGCAACCGCAGCGTTCTGTCGCCCTGATGGTCGAGGTGACTTCGTCGAGCACGGCCGACCAGGTTCCGAGTTCATCACTCTCGCCCGAAGAGAGGCGACGCAGGAGTTCTCGGGCCGCTTCTTGAATTTCCGGTTCGCATCCCAGCAGCCACCCACTCTCCCAGGAGGTGAGCATGTGGTCGCGCAGATGCTCGGCCAGCGCGAGGCGTTCCTGGGCGGTGCAGACGGGCATGCCATAGGCCCACACGGCGATGAGCTGACTCGGTTGGTGTTCGTCCCGACTCTGGTCTTCGGTGTACGCCACCTCCGCATCGGCGATGGCCCAACGCTCGGCTGGAACTCCGGACCGCAGCACAGGCCAGGAGGTCGAACTTGCTTCGGACGTACTGTTCATGATGATCCTCACACTGCGTCGGCCCTCGTCCGCGGCGAGACAGAGGGCGGGTCAGCGAATGGGCTGAACCTCACGGCTCTCCTCCAGCACTGCTGCCTTCG
Source organism: Embleya sp. NPDC059237 (assembly GCF_042754105.1). Classification (NCBI taxonomy): domain Bacteria; kingdom Bacillati; phylum Actinomycetota; class Actinomycetes; order Kitasatosporales; family Streptomycetaceae; genus Embleya; species Embleya sp. NPDC059237. The sequence goes on from NZ_JBHZAE010000001.1 coordinate 521,485, forward strand.
CGACTTCGAGGGCGGTCACCGGGCGTGCACGCGCTGTGTCGGGGCAATCTAGCGTGCCGAACGTGCGCACCGGAGCGACTCACCGTCACTCCCTCCCGCCTGCCCAACGAAGGTCCTCGTAAAGACGCCTGTAGGTACGCTGGAACTCCCCGAGGGCGACAAGCAGGCGCTCGTCATCGCCCGGTGAAAGCACCGCATCTCGGCGCATGCGTGTAAACAGACGGTCCGCCGCGTCGGCAATGTCCACCAGGCAGCCGGGCGACCAGTAGGCGTCCGCGCACTCCGACAAGCGATCGCGAACATACGCGACCGCGGCCAGCATGGCGTCGATGGTCTCGGGCAGGCCCAGGTGTTCCACCCACGCCTCGTAGAGTTCGCGTTCCGAGCCGCCACCGGTGTACACGTACTCCTCGTACGGCTCCTCCTCGAAGTCCATGGCGAGTTGCCTGTCACCCGACTCCACTTTGCGGCGCGCAACGTTGTACGGCTCCCCGTACCAGGACATGCGCTCTCGAATGGCCTTGCGGCGGGAGGTGGTCACCGTGATTCGCTCTCCTGCGTCGACCCACACTTCGACGCGCGATACGCGGCGGTCTGGACATCGCGGCGAATCGACGTGGACTCTGGACCGTGCCGGGGAGAGTCGCAGACTCGTGGGCGTGGTTGTGGCGGTGTGGGCGCCGTGACAACCCGGTGCGGGTATCGCGAAATACCGCCGCGACCGTACCCGCACGGGCATCACCGTGTCGAACGCCGTCACCCTTTCGGCGCACCTGGTTAGACTCCTACTCGCAGGCGCGGGGAACGCCGGCCATGGGAGAGGACCCCAGTGAACCGCCCCCGCGCTCTTCCCGATCCGCACGTGCCGATCGGCTTCGTCAACGGCCGCCCCGTGTATCCGATCGCAGGCGCGTCCCAGGACGGCGACGACGAGCTGATGGTCAGCTTCAGCCAGTCCGAGCTGACCGAGCGCCTGGCTCGCGAGAAGCAACAGGGCGGGCGCGCCGCCGTGAAGAAGCTCGCGGTGACTCTCGGGTTTCCCGACGCTGCCGGCCTGCAGGCGTTCGTCGCTGCCCAGCGGGGCGGTGTACCCGGCCAGTCCGCCGGTGCGCCGGCTGTCGACGCGGGCCTGGCGGCGCGCGAACAGGCCCTCGCGGCCCGGGAGGCCGCCGCCGACGCCCGTGAACGCGCCGCGCTCCGGCGGTCCGTCCTCGCCGGCCTCGGCGCCACGGGTGAAGACCTCGCCGACGCCGCCGCTCTGCTCGACCGCGACCTCGACGGGGAGGCGGACGAGCAGGCCATCGCCGAAGCCGCACAGGCCCTGAAGGCCCGCAGGCCCGGGTTGTTCGGCGCGATCACACCGCCCGCCCCCGGCGGTGCTCCTGCGGGCGCCATCCCCTCCGCGCCTCACACTCCGCGTCCGCGCGACGGGGCCGGCGGCATGGAGATGGCACGCCGCCGCGGATACGCCGGCACCTGACGGACCCTCGGCTCACCCACCGGCGGGACCATGCCGGACGCGAGGACCACGCCCGCACTCCAACACCCGTGGACGGCAGTCGACTTCGCGATCTGCTCGACCGGAACAACCTCCACGGGAGTACATCCGCATGACGATTCAGCCCGTCGCGACATCGCGACAGGTGAGCACGTCTCGGGCTTGGCTCGGCGGCGCACACGGCACCGACAGCACCGAGACGATCACCCTCGACATCACGACGCTGACATCCGGCGTCCACTACCTGCCGTCCCCGGACACCTCGCAGCCCTATCTGTGCGTGCTGTCCGGAGTGCCCGTAGGCAGGATCACCGCCTCGCGCCTGTACGGGGCGTACGACCCGGCCGCAACCGACGGCCGCCAGCAGCTCCGCGGTTTCATCTACGCCGATGCGATCTTCGGCCCGGACGTCAAGAAGATCCCCGCTGCGCTGCTGTGGCACGGAACCGTCGTTGCCACCGCAGTCCCGGGGGGCATTGACGTCAGCAAGATCATCCCCTCGGTGACCGGTCCCCAGATCCGATTCGTCTAGGCGGAGTACACCCATGACCATTCAGGATCTCCTGAAGGGCGTTTCCGTCGCCGACCTGACGACGTTCGCCCGCAACATCCCCACCAAGGCCGACTACATCCTCACCAAGTCGATCTTCCCGACCTACATGCTGAACGACGTGAAGTGGCGCATCCGGGACGAGGGGCGGTACGTCAACACCGCCAAGTACCGGGCCTTCTCCGCCAGCGTGCCCCAGGCGTCCCGCGAAGCGTGGCAACTGACCCGCGAAGGCATGCTCCCGCCGCTGGGCCAGCGCCTGGACGTCGACGAGCAACAGCAGATCCTCCTCCTCGACGCGACCAACGGTGCCAACCCGGACCGGCTCGTGGAACTTCTGTACGACGACACCGAGCGGCACGTCGAATCCATTCGCAGCCGCCTCGAACTGGCCGCTGGCGACGTCATCCTGGACGGCAAGCTCAGCCTCTCCAACGAAAACGGCCTCACCATCGAGATCGACTTCGGTGTACCCGCCGGGAACCTCCCGGTCGCTCCGAAACTGTGGTCGGACCCGACGAGCGACCCCATCCGAGACGAACTCGGCTGGATCCAGTACCTCGAGGATCGCGGCGCGCCCACACCGGAACTCGTGCTCACCAGCCGCAAAGCCGTCAGCTACCTCGCGACGAACCAGGCGTACCGGTCGGTGTACTTCGGTACCGCCTCCACCGCCACGCCGCCCGCCGCGACGCTCAATCCCGACCAGGTCAACGTCGTCCGTGGGAACTACGGGCTCCCGCCCATCACCCTGTACAAGGCACAGGTGCGTGTGGACGGGGTCGCCACCAAGGTTCTGCCGGAGGATCGGTGGATCATGGTTCCGCCGGACCGGTCCCGCTGGGGCCAGACCATGTTCGGGCGCACGGCCGAATCCTTGGTGCTCGGCCGGGGCACGAACCCCGGGATCTTCGCCCAAGACGCACCGGGCATCGTCATCACCCGCGGCGTCGACGACGACCCGGTACGGATCTGGACCAAGGGTGCCGCTGTCGCCGCGCCCGTGCTCCACGCGGCCGACGCCCACATCTGCGCGAAGGTCCTGTGAACCCGGCCTCGCCCGAAGAGACGTCTTCACCCGTCATCCCCGGGCAGCTGACCCTCGCATTCGCCGTACACATCGATCACCCCACCACCCACGCACACCTGGTTCTGCAACCCGGTGACGTACCGCCACCGGAAGTCGCGGACCTCATCACCAACCCACACGCGTGGGCTCCCGAGTCACAGCCCGCGTTCGGCGAAGATCCTTCTCCGACACCGGAGCAGGAACCCGACCCGGCGCCTCACGTGGACCCACAGGCGCCCGAGCCGGCCTCGACGACAACTCGCAAGAGGCGCACGCAGTGACCCCGTGACGGGCGCGGCGGCCGTGGAACGTCCTCACCGCGGCTGCCGCGTCCCTGCCTGCGAAGGAACCCAATGGATCAGCACCAGTTGGCGTGGCTCCTGGCCCGGCTAGGGACAGCAACGGCCATTTCCGACCTCGAAGGGCGTCACGCCCGCCTGCAGGACACCAGGGCCGTGGCACTTGAGGTACTGAACGAACGCCGAGCCGCCTTGATCACCGATCCGTTGCGGGTCACCGTGCAGGGGATCACGCTCGACACCACGGAGAACCTGAGAGCCCTCGAACGACTCCTGGCGGACGTCACCACGGAACGGTCCCCCGACGGTCCGGACACCGCCGCACCCCACATCCTCACCATCACCCCACTGCGGCCGGCAAACCGCCGACGGTGACACCCGATCAAACCGCCACCCGCCTGGCCACAACTCTCCACACCCTGTGGACGCGCCTTGCCCGTGCTCAGGACGACCTGCTCGCGACGCTTGCCGCCGGACCCTCCGCAGGACGCCTGACTGCCCAACTGGCCAGGTTCGATGCCTCCGTGACCGCGTTCACCGCTGCCGCACAAGACGCCGTGAACGGTTTCGCGCGCACAGAGGTGGCGTCCTGCATGCATCGCGGCGCGGAAGACGCAACCCGGGCGTTGGGCGTACCGGCAGCAGCAGCACGACCGGCAGCAGTGGCGAACGCCCAATCCGCGGCGCGAGCCGCGTTCGAGTCCCGAATTCGCGAAGCGAGCCGGCGTGCCGCAAGTTTCCGACGGGACGTCTCGCACCAACGCACGGCCCGCCAGAACGACCCCGCCCTGACACCAAGCCAGGACCGGGCCGCCCGAGCCGCCGCCCTTCGTGAACGACACCCTCTTGGCGACATCGTCTACCGCAACGCGACCCGGCACCCCGTAGACGACTGGGCACACAGCACCGCCACAACCCACACCGTCACCGCCTACAACCGGGGCTACCTCGGTGCCGCCCACGAAGCGGGAGTCTCCTACGTCGAAGTCCGAGACGGCGTCGACTGCGGATGGCTCCGCCACCAGGACGGCGACAAGGCCAACGGCACCATCCGCACCATCACGGAAGCCCTCGAAACACCCATCTCGCACCCGCGGTGCGGACGCGTATTCCACGCGCGACCCGACATCGTCGACGCAACACAGGCGAAGTCCTGGAGACCCGACGGGACGCCCTTCTCCGGATACAGCGACAGATACACGGCGTGGGGCGATCGCGGCCACGCCATCTCCACGGCATCGATGCTGCCGACCATCGCTCAGGCAGCAACCATGCATCGCACGGGAGCCGACGAACGAACCATCGCTCGGCTACTCACAGCCGCAGTGAACCCGGAGGGGCTGGCACTGCGCGCCACCATCGATACCGCTGACGTGGTCAACGACGAAAGCATCATCCTCGGCGGCGGGTTCTTCACCACCAGCGGACACTACGCAGGGTCCTGGAACTTCGACCTGAATCCGGTCGCCCGCACCGCGTACCTCGACTTCCTCCGCATCGAATCCGCCCACAGAGCCCAGGGATTCGTGTCCGCGTGGACCGAACACTTCGAGAACTGGCTGATCGCCCAGGAATACCGAGCGATCAGCCTCCTGGCCAACATCGACATCGGCGGCTACGCATGGGCGCGAAACGGCTACTACTGGACCGACGAGGAAGCAGCCACCGACCTGCTGGACGAACTCCACGACGTCCGTGACGCAGCCCCGGCTGCCGTGCGCGGCGAACTGGACCGGCTGCTGGCGCGCGCATCCCGGTACCCCTTCGGAAGCGCCGAATACCCTTCCCCCTGGGACGTGTCCGAACTCGGAGCCTCCCGACCCTGGATCGACGAGGAAGACCGGACCCAATGGTTCGGGAAACACTTCCTTCTCGGTCGGAACTGGTACGGCACCAAATGGCTGGAGGCCCCGTGAGCCGGCGTGAACCACAACGCCCCGCCCCGGACGTCGTACAACGTCACAGCGCGATCGCCGACGCACACCGCGCCTGGATGCGAGACCACGCAGACGATCCCAACTCACCCCACAGGCCCCAAAGCCGTCCCACAACCTCCGACTACGGAGTCCACGCCCTGGACCTCGAAGCCGGTGAGTCCACGGATAACGATCTGCGCCGACGCATCACTCCGACATAGCTCGCTTATTACGAGAGCAGCCGGCACACGGCCCACATGTCGGGCGACAAGCGAGCCGTGTGCCGGAGAAGTGCCACGACGCGTGGGAGGCCACAGGTCTGCGGGACACCCGCGCTCGTCAGGGCACCCGGGCGACACCCCCATGCATGTGGACTTCCCAGCCACCCTGGTAGTAGGAGCAGTAGGGGCCGATGTCGTCGGCTCTCCACGCCGCGATGTCGCCGAGCCCGGGCGGGACCACGTTCAGTCCCGTGAACAACGCGGCGGCTTCGTCGGGGGTGGCGACGCGCCCCCAGGCTCCTCGGGTGCCGGCGTGCATGGCGTCCGTGATGGTGTGGCGAACTTCGGGATCGTCGCTGACGAGGACGCTCACGACCACGTACGAGTCGGACGGCAACCGACGGACCACGTCGCGCATGAGATCGGCGGGGCGCCAGATGTTGTTCAGGACCGTGGTTGCCAGTACGGCGATCGGGCCCTCGGCGAGGAGGTCGGCGACGGCGGGGACGCCCACCAGGGCGTCGACGGCGGTGATGTCCGCGTCGACGACGGTGGTGTGCTCGTTCTGGTCCAGGAGCATCCTGGCCTGCCCCAGGACGAGCGGGTCATGGTCGACGTAGACCACCCCGGTCATGGGAGCGATGCCGTGGGCCACGGTGTGGATGTAGGGCTCGGTGGGGATGCCGCAGCCGAGGTCGAGGATGCGGCGGATGCCGTGGTCGCGGACGAGGTCTCGGGTGGCCCGGCGGGCGAACATCCGAGCGTTGCGGATGGTGGCGCCGATGCTGGGCGCGGCACGGAGAATCGCCGAGCCGGTGACCTCGTCGGACGCGTAGTAGTCGCTGCCGCCGGCCAGCCAGTCGAACACCCGGGCGTCGGTGGCGGTTTCGACACCGTGTGGGATCGGGTCGTCCGGGGTCACAGCGCCGCGCTCCGGATCGCGTTCGAGGTGTGGTCGTGGTCGAGGTGCGGTGCTGCGGCGCGGCGCAGGATGTCGGCGAGGGTGCTGCGGTGGAACTTTGCGCGGACGGCGTGGTGGTCGGACAGGCCGGTCATGTCGATGACGTCGACGTCGCGGAGCGCGGGCAGGAGCATCGTCGATACCCAGAATCCGTCCACGGCGGTGGCGCCGCCCTGTTCCGGCTTGGGGATGACGGTGGGTGCCAGGGCGGACATGCGTCCGTGGGTGCGGGCGATGTGGCGGGCGGCGTCCTCGGCGCCGGCGGCGAGCATTTCGCGGTCGGTGTGGGTGTCTGGGATGCGGGTGCCGTCGGGGCCGCGGCGGGAGCGGTGGGCCTGGTGGACCCGGTCGGTGAAGGATTCGATGTCCGGCAGGAGCGGTCCGCCGGGGATGGGCACGGTGTAGGAGTTGCGGTCGCCGCCGAGGATCGCCGGGAGCTTGACCGTCGCACCGCCCTCGGTCGTGTACCCCTTGTCGAGGAAGCGGGTCAGGTGCTCCCCCTCGGCCGCGCGGTCGGTGGGCGACGAATAGGTGAGATGGTGCGAGACCGCGACGATCGGCACCGTTTCCCCGCCGGTGTCGCGAAGGCGCAGGCTGTGTGCGGTGGGCTCCAGTTGCCACCCGGAGTCGCTCCACTCGCGGGTGGCCTCGAAGATCGACGGGTCCGCGTACAGGGCGGTGGAGCTGCCTCGGCCGACCCAGCCGCGCATCCCGAGCACGTCCACGGCGCGCTTGGCGAGTTCGCCGTCGTTGTCGAGGGCGTCCCACATTTCCTGCCTGCAGAGCACGGCGGGCCGGAGCCAGGCGAGGAATTCGTGCGCCTTCTGCCACCGTTCGCGGTCGCCTCCGCCGTTGTTCTCGAAGTTGCAGGTGATGAAGTCGACGGTGGTCGTCACGTTGTTGTGGACCCTTTCGTGGTCGGTATCGGAATGAGCCCGCGCCGGACGGCCGCGGTCGTCGCGGTCGCTGCGGGAGCCCGGGACAGCCCCCGGCCCGGATGCGGGCCGGATCAGCGGTAGATGCGCGGGTGCGCGCGGGTGGGCACGGGTGTCGCGCCGGCGACCCACAGGCGTGCGCCGTCGCCGCAGTCGACCCCTCGGTGGCATGTGGGTGTCGCGGTGAGGCTGGTGCGGGTGATGGTGTGCCAGGCGTTGTCGATGCGTACGTGCGGGGTCCAGCCGAGGTAGCGCAGGGCGCGGGTGAGGTGGTGGAGCGTGAGGGCCGACTGTCCGAGGTCGAGGTAGCGGTCGACTTCGTTCATGAATCCGGCCCAGGTCGCGTGGGCCGGGTCCTGGGGCACGCCCGGTTCGCCGCGCGCGACGGCGTTCAGGGCCTGTGGCAGGACGCCTCGAAGGAGGGTGTGCAGGAGGCGGGTGCGAAGCGCGTCGGGGTCGAAGTCGTCGTCGGGCGCGGAGATACTTCCCTGGGCGAGGACGGGGCCGTCGTCATAGGTGTCGCCGTTGATGCGGTGCACGCTCAGGCCGATCGTCGGGTCGCCCGTCCGCAGGGCCCACGCCACGGGCAGGGGTCCCTGCCAGCGGGGCAGCAGCGAGGGGTGGCAGTGGATGGTGCCGCCGGGGATCGCGTCGAGGACGAACCGCGGCAGGGTCGTGGAGTATTCGCAGACGATGAGCATGTCCACGCGGGCGCCGTGCAGGGCCTCGGGGAGTTCGTTCGCGGGTCGGGCGACGACGTCGATCTCGGGGGGTGTGACGCCGCGGATGCGGGCCAGTCGGGCGGCGGGGTCGGGTTCGCGGGTGCGGTGGCGCCAGATCATCGGGGGGACGACGACCAGTACAGGGGTGAAGCCGCTGCCGGCGCATGCCTGGCGCATCATGTCCAGGATGTCGAGGCGTGCGCTCGCCAACGCCACGCGTACGCAGGGGCGTTCGGTGATCACGACGTCCTCGCGGTGGTACCGGAGGCGGAGTCGGCGCGACAGCTGGCGCCCGGCGCCGTTCGCGGCCGTGGAGAGGCGGCCGGGCGATCGGGGTCCTCGGTGTGCGGTGTCAGGGCCAAGGCGGGCTCCAGGGTGGGTGGTGTCGGGGTGATGCGGGCAGACCATGGGCGCGCCCGTGGGTGTGGTGCGCCGGGGCGGCGGTGGCGTTGCCGGTGACGTGCGGTCACCGGTGCACTTCCGCCGTGGTGGTGAGCGGGTGGCCCTCGGGGGACGGTCGGTAGGTGAGTACGGCCCCGAAGCGCAGGTCGGGGCCGGGGTTTTCGTCCATCGCGACGCGGAGTCGGGGGTGTACGGCGAAGCCGTCGCCGTCGCACGCGCCGCACCCGGCCGCCTGGCGCCGCAGAGCCTCGCGCAGGCGAGCCAACGGCAGCAGGGGCGGCGGGTCGAGGTGGCTCAGAAACGCCACCCGCAGCGTTTGCGCGGGCAGCGGGATCCACAGGTGCACCAGGTCGTCGTCGCGGGCGCTGGTTGTCCGGTGGTGGTCCTCATCGGGGCGGGGCAGGCGGGCGAGGCGCGGCGACGGGCTGCGCGGCGGCGCGCACAGCAGTGTGGCGCCGGCCGGTCGCGCCCGGCCGACGCCGAGGAAGACGGCGGCCGTGTCGACGAGCGCCTGGTCCGTCAGGACCTGTGCGAACACCTGGGAGCGTCGCTCGACGGCGTCCATCCGCTCCATGGTCAGAGCCGTTGTTCCGGGGTGGGTCAGCAGTTCGCGTCGGGTCGGCGGCTGGTCGTACAGGCGCGTGGCCTCGGCGGTGAGGTCGTCGACGACGGTGCGGTTCGGCAGGTGCCCGAGGTGGGCGTATCCGTCGCGGAGGTAGAGGGTGCGGGTGTCCGGCGCGGTACTCACTGTGCCGCTCCCGTCGGGGAGGTCGGTGCGAGTGCCGTTCGGGTGGTCGTGTCCGCCTGGCGGTGGGCGGCCCGGGCGGCGGCCCGGTGGAGGTCCGCGAGTTGTGCGTGCAGTTCGGCCGCGGTGGGCCGGTCCAGCGGGGTCCTGCTCAGTGCGGGGGTGAGGATGTCGTCGAGTGCCGTCCACGCAAGATCGCGCGGTACTCGCGACAGGGGCGCTCCGTTCGCGATCGCCCGCCGATGCTGCTCGGGTGTGGGGGGTCGGCCGCCGTAGCCGCGACGCACGGCCACGGCGGGCTCACCCGTCCAGCACAGGCGCAGCGAGGCCGCCAGTGAGTAGACGTCGGCGGCGCGGGTGGGGGCGGGTTGGCGGCGGGTGATCGTGGCGGCGGCTTCGGGGGCGGTGCAGTCGACGTGGCCCGGTGTGTAGGGGTGGGCGGTCAGGAGGTCGTGGGCGATGGTGCCGCGGGGGCCGTGTGCGCGGGCGTAGTCGAGGAGGCGGGCGCCGGTCGGGGTGTGGACGCAGTGGGCGGGGTGGAGGTCGCCGTGGACCCAGCCTTCGGCGTGGAGGTCGGCGACGGCGCGGGCCAGTTCGACCGCCCGTTCCAGGGCGCGCAGGCGCATGATGGCGCGTTCGGGGCCGCGGGTGCGTAGGGGCGCCCAGTGCTGTTCGGTCGTGGCTCCCTGATACCAGGGCAGCGCCAGCCACGTACCGGCGTCGTGTCGGCCGTAGTGGGGGCGTTGGGGTACCAGGCCGACGGCGTGCAGGGCGCTCAAGGCGGCGGCTTCGCGATCGACGGCCCGGCCGATGCCGATCTTGACGGCCAGGATGGCCTGCCCGCCCGCGATCCGCCACAACGGGGCGCGCGACGAATCGACCACCGGCGTGGTGGTGGGCGTGGGACCGACGACGGGTCGCAGGGCGTGGATGACGTCGGCGGGTAACACGGCGCTCATATCGGCTCCGTTCGGAATGGCGGATGGATGGTTGTGCGGGGGCCGGCTGCGGTGTTCAGGTGCCGGTGCGTTGCAGGGGTGCGGGGGCGGCGAGTTCGGTGACGAGTCCGAGGCAGGTCACGGCCGCCTCGAGCGGGGGGTGCGCCGGTTTCGCGCGCCATCGGGCTGCCGGTACCAGGCCCGGCGCGAGCGGGATTCCCGGGACCACCGCGAGGATTTCGTCGCGGGTGCGCAGGCGCAGGGGGATGCCGTGGGATCGGTACACCCGGGCGAGGGTCGTCGCGGGCGAGCGGGGGCCGGTCTCGCCGGACAGGTGGGTGGTGACGAGGCGGCTGCCGGCGGGCAGGTTCGCGGTGAGGCGGTGGAGGACGCCGCGCGGGCCGTACCTGTGCGGAAGGTGTTGGACGAGGCCGCCGGCGACGACAGCGACCGGCTTGGTGAGGTCGAACATCGCGCGGACCCGCGGGTGTTTCCAGATGGCCTCGGGATCCAGGGGCAGTGCGCGTACGCAGGCGATACGGCCGGTCCCGTCGTCGGTGAGGGCGCTCTGGAGGGCGTGGACGACGGGGTCGTCCTCGACGTAGACGATGCGGCAGTGCGCGTCGAGGGCGTGGGCGACCTGGTGGACGGTGTGGCCGTCGATCGGGACGCCCTGCGCGAGGTCGACGAACTGGCGAATCCCAGCACGGGCAAGATGGTCGACCACCCGCCGGGTGAACAGGGTCGCCTCCGCCACCGTCCTCCACAGCTGCGGGTACACGGTGAGCGCGGCGTCGGCCAGAGCGCGGTCGGCGGCGACATTGCTGTGGCCGCCCGCGAGGCAGTTGTTCACCCGGCCCACGTGCGGCTTGTCCAGGTCGAGTTCGATGGGAGGGGAGAACACCAGCATGACTACCGTTTCGAAGTCGGGGAGGGGATCCGGTTCGTGCAGGACCCGGCGCGGGGCGGCTTGCTTTCGAACCAGCCGCGGCCGACCGGGGCCGGGCGGTAAGGACGCACCAGGGGCGCGCGCCGCACACCGGAACCGAAATCGCGCCAGGGCCGAACGCTTCGTTCGCTGCCTTGTTGCCAGAGTTGGTGGAGAGTTCCCGACAGGCCGGGTCGGCGGGTGGCCGGTACGGCGTGCAGGTGTCGGGGCCAGCCGAGGTACATGGCGTGTAGGGCATCGATGACCTGTCCTGCGGTGACGGTCCGCTCGCGTGTGCCGAGGTTGACGACGAACCGCAGCCGAAAGGCGTCGTGCGGGCGAATGCTCGCGCCCTTCTGCGGCGTCACCCGGCCACCGGCGCGGTCAGGCGACGTGCGGCCGGCTCCGCTCCCACCAATACAAGATGCCGCGGGATGGGCCCCGTGCGCGCGAGCACATCCCGCATGCGGGAACGGCGATGATTCATCGGGATTCTCCGAAAGGGGTGTGGTGGTTGTGGGCGGCACGGGTGGTGGGCGTCGCTCCGTCGAGGCGCCCGCCACCCGTCGTCGGAGTGCCGGATAGCCGCGTGGGCACTCCGGGCTCCGCCCCGTGGTCCCGGGACGGTGCCGGACATACGGGTCGGGCGACAAAAGGAGTTGGGGTCGGACGCTGGCGGTCAGGTGGCCCGCGTCCGACCGGCCGCCCGGGGGGGTGTGGGGCGGCCCGACCCGGTGCAGGGACGAGAGGGATGTCAACCTGCGCCGGGACGAAGGGGAGAGCAGCGTCCGAGGGTGGCTCAGCTACTCAGAAAGCGGATGTCGCTGGGATCCGGCCGGGCGAACTGTGAGTGGTCCTGGCCCAGTTCGGAACTGATCAGCGCGTCCAGCGGCCTCGTTCCACCGACGCCGGCGAGATCCGACGTCGCGTTGAACAGAACGGGGACCGCGTCGTACACGTGGGTGCGTTCGCAGTACGCCAGAGCCTCGACGGCGGCCTGGATATCGAGCTCCACGCGATCGCGGAACAGCCAGCGGTTGTCGGAGCGCCACAGCCAGCGCACGACAACCACGGACCCTGCCGCGTGTCGGGGGTAGGCGGTGAACGTCCGTCGCGGACTGGGGTCCGCGTCGAAAAACCGGAATCGGTACACGGGAGTCTTTCGAAGTGGGGGACGGACGCACAGCCGGTGAGACGCCGGGCGGTACGGAGCACGACGCCGCCAGCGACTCGTTGCCGGTGCAGTCGCCGGAGGTCCCGGCCCCGCGCGACGCCATGGGCGTTACGGCATCCCAGGACGGGCGTTCACGGGACGCGCGTTCGCGTGTCGCGAGCGTTTTGGAGTCCGACGAACACGGGAGGGCGAACGCGGCCGCGACCCACTTCCCGCCACCGGGCTTCGGCCCGTAGCTCAGCTGGTGCGCCAAGACCTTTGCCATCTCCAGACCACGCCCGTGCTCGGCATCGGCGTCGGCGGCCCTGCTGAAGGGCAACACTACGAACTTGTCGTCTACGACCGCGAATACCAGGCATTCGCCCTCGACCCACCAGAACAGGACGATGGATCCGGCGGTGTGAACGAGCGCGTTGGTGACCAACTCGACCACCACGGACAGAGGATCGTCGGCTAACGCGTCCACGGCAGCGCACACAGCACGTGTGTGCGCCCGGGCGCTTCCTGCGGAGAGCGGACTTCTCGGTAGATCCAGTCGGTGAGCGGGCAGCTGCATGCGGGTCTCCCTGCGCATCGCACGGCAACGCGAACTGCTGCGCCTCGTGATCATGGCGGCGCAGTCGGTGACTGGAAATCACTGTGAAGCTCCAGGTGTCTCCACGTCAAGCCTATGACTGGCATCATGCCAACTTCATTCCAACGAGGAGGCGAGGCAGGTAGCCTGCCGGTGCGTCCGCAATGCTGTGCGCATACACCACCGTCGTGAGGTCACATCGGATGGAGATGCCATGGCCGTCGAGATGAGCCCGCAGGTCGCCCGCCGCGAACTGGGCAAAGAACTTCGGCATCAGCGCGAGAGAGCGGGTCTCACCGCCGACGAGGTCGCCGTGGAAGTCGACAGCAGCCAGTCGCAGGTCACGCGCGTCGAGAGCGGCGACCGCACCTGCTCCAAGGAGATGTTCACGAGGCTCCTGGAGCTCTACGACGTCGAGAGCGCACTCCGAGATCGCCTGACCGAACTGCTGGCGATCGGCCGTCGCCGGCAGGTGCCCTGGTACCGAAAGCGATACGGCGACCTGTTGTCCAAGAACTACGACCGAGTACTCGGCTTCGAAGAAGACGCCACCCACCGTCTCGACTACCAAGCCGTCCTGCTGCCTGCCCACCTACAGACGCGCGACTACGCGTTTGCGGTCACCGGGTCCGGCTGGGCCGCGCTCGGACCGGACCAAATCGACGGCCTCGTCGAAATTCGCATGGCCCGCCAACTACGACTCACCGGCGAGAATCCGCTCAGCCTCGACTGCGTGATCACCCAAGCCGCCCTGAGCTTCCACGTCGGAGGCCGGGATGTGATGAAACGCCAACTCGGCCATCTACTCGAAGTCACCGAACTCCCCAACGTCAGCCTTCGCATCATCCCCTGGCAGGGCGGGGAGAACGGAACGCAAAACGGCTCGTTCAACATCTTCAAGTTCGCCGAAGGCGTGGATGACGTTGCGTTCGCCGAATCCGTGGCCGGTAGCGTCCTCCTGGACCAGCCGATGGATCTGCGCCGCGTCAACCGGCTCTACACGAATCTGGCCGCCAAGGCTCTCTCGCCCGACGAGAGCCGCAACCTGATTACGAATGTCGAGAGGGAACTGACCCCATGAACCCGAACACCCTGTACAGCGCCCCGCTGGACGGCGCCACCTGGTACAAGAGCAGCTACACCGCCAGCAACGACCAGTGTGTGGAGATTGCCGAACTTTCCACACTGCCCGCAGTGGCGATCCGCGACTCCAAGAACACAAACCTGCCCGCGAGCCGCGTCTCGGCGACGGGCTGGGCAGCGTTCGTGACAGCCCTCAAGGCCGGCACCTTGGTCACGGCATGAGCGCGAAGTCGGACCTCTACGCGCAGGATCTGACCGGAGCCGTGTGGCTTGCAGCCCCAGGATCGCCCGTGGACGACCGGATCGAGATAGCCGAACTGGGCGACGGTGCCGTGGCTCTGCGGAATCCGGCTGATCCCGTGGGGGCCATCCAGCGGTACACCGCCGAGGAATGGCAGGCATTCCTGAATGGCGTCCACGACGGCGAATTCGATCGATAGAAACAACGGAGGGCCCCAAGCGAAGTGGGGCCCTCCGAGTCCTTGATATCACTCACAACCCGAACAATCAGCGCCTCCGCAGGATCCACAGTGCCGTTGCCCACGGGAGTTACAAGCCCCTGTATGTCCGCACGGTGGTGCAGAGGGCCCCAAGATGGGGGTTGGGGCCCTCCTCATACTCCGGTCGCAAACCTTGTTCGAGGTCCGGCGGTCCGCCTGAGCAGGCTGATCGCGGCGACGTCTGCCCGACGTCCCGAGCCCTTGGTCCATCCGCCCCGCGTCTTGTCAAGAAGCCTCAGCCCATGGGGCCGTCCCTGCGCAGACGAATGGCCGAGTTGCGCATGAAGTCGGCGTTGGCGCGGTGGTCTTCGGCCAGGACGGGTTCGGCCTCCGCGAGTTCTTCGTGCACGTCCGCTAGGACTTCCAGGGCCTCGACCACGGCGACGTTGGTCGGATGGTCGACCCCACTGTCTCCCTCCGCGAACTCGATGGCGGTCAACGCCGCCCACGCGTTCCTCTCGGTTTCCCGAGCTTCGCGTGCACGCGGACGAAGGAGATCTCCGGGGCGGCGGCTGGCGTTCTCGTAGGCGTCGGAGCCAGGAAAACGGGTCACGTCCAGTTCACCCGAGACCGCCGTCGGCCCACCGCCCGTCGCGGAGAACCACTCGTCCAAGGCAGCGGCGAGTTCACGCCCGCACCCGTCCACCCGCCGCCCTTCGGACGACCACGCCAACACGGCCCGGGAACCGTCGTGCCGGGGGCTGTGTCGGGGTGAGCCGACCTTCTCCAGGCGCTCCCAGCCGACGCCGCGTTCGCGCTCGGCCACGAGTGCGGCGGCCACGACGTCCGCCAGGACACCGTTCAAAGCCAAGGCCGCACCGTAGAGTTCCCCGGGCCGCGTATCCGGGTCGATCGTCACCAGAGCACGCGCGGCTTCGCTCAGGGCTCTCGCCTGTGCGGCGAAGGCGAGACGGGATTCGTCCCGCGGTGAGAGAGGTGCGTCGGTCTGCGGAGCCTCAACCGGGGCCTTGGTGTCTGCCATCAAGCCAGGCTAGGACCGGACCCAAGGCGGTGTCCGGAGAACTGTTGCACCCGCATCGGGCGGGTGGTTGAACCACGGACCTACCGTGACAGCGACCAAGTGCGTGTCGTCTCGCGCGCCCTGAAACGCGAACTCCATCTGCTCGCGCGGGGGTGGTGCTTCCACCTTCACCGTCCGATACACCGAGGTCCGCCACGCAGCGATCGGGCTACCGCAGTACCTCGTTGACCTGACGACGGGCATGTGGCTGGGCAGCGTCCAGGCGTTGCCGGTCGCGGAGGGAGAGTCCCAGAGGCACGACCCCGAGTTCTTCCTGACGGTCACCGTGAGCTTCACGAGAGAGGCGGGGCGAGTCCCCATACTGCGGGGTACTGTTCGCAGATCCACAGATGCGATCCGCAGCCGCGAATAGCGCACCCTTCGAATACGGGCACTGCACCAGTTATCACCAGCAAGGACAGGTTCGCCTGCGGCAAGCCGGCTCACTGTGCCTGCGAGGACGGCGCCCGCGCCACGGACCAGGCACGCGCCGCCCGGCGCCAGGCGGAGAAGGCCGAACGCGCCGCGACGGTCGACGTCGGACCGAGACGGATGTCCGTGGCCCAGGAAAACCGGTGGCTCCGCGAACAGCAGGACAAGATGCGCGCGGCCCGGGACCGACGCTCGGGCCGTTGAACCGGTGGCGTCGGATCGTCCCGCCGCCGACCGCGCCCGGCTCGCGCGCTGATCGCCGATGCCGGTCGGCCGTGTCGTCGCACGACGGTCGCCCGGTCGATGTCCGTGTCGAACCGCCGGAGACCCGGTCCGACTGTTCCCTGCCCGTGTCGCCGCCTGTTCCCGAGACTTGATCATGCCTGTGGCCCGACGATGGGTGCGTGACGGGTTGGCGGAAGGCGTGTCTGGTGGTTGTGGCGGTCGTCGGTGTGGTGGCGGCGGTCGGGTTGGTCGTGATGCCGGTGGTTGCCGATCTCGACACGGCGGCCGCGGTGGGCAGTGTGGAGGGGGCGGTGGTGGGTATCGCGTCGACGTGGGTGTCGGTGGCGGCGTTGCTGCGTTCCGGGTCGACGACGGTGTTTGCGGATGGCGGGTCGAACGCGGCGGGTGGGGACATGCGCAATCCCTCGGCCCGTGACACCGGTTCCGGTTCGGGCCCGCCCGCGGTTGCGGGGTCGGGTGTGTTCGCCTCGGGTGGGTCGAACGCCGCAGGCGGGGACATGACCGATCCGACCGCGCACCGCGGCCCGTGACACGGTGGCGCCGCCGCGGGCGGGCCGCCGACACCGACGTCCCCACTGCGGCGCCGGGTGTCTCGGCGACGGCGGGATCGAACGCGGCGGGACGTGATCTGTTCAACCCGGTGGCGGTTCACGCGGAGTTCGCGCT
Source organism: Embleya sp. NPDC059237 (assembly GCF_042754105.1). Lineage (NCBI taxonomy): Bacteria > Bacillati > Actinomycetota > Actinomycetes > Kitasatosporales > Streptomycetaceae > Embleya > Embleya sp. NPDC059237. The sequence continues at coordinate 538,365 of NZ_JBHZAE010000001.1, forward strand.
TCCGCCGCAGGCGTACGCGCCGATCCCCGACGACGCCGTCTGTGCGGGGGTGTCGAACATGCGCCGTACCGTGGCGTTCGTGGGCCGCGACAGTGAACTTCGCGCGTTGGAGGCGGCGTTCACCCGGGCCGGTGAGGTCGTGGTGCACGCGGTGCACGGGTTGGGTGGGGTCGGCAAGTCCGCGCTCGCCGCCCGCTGGGCCGCACACCGGGGCGAGCGGGTGCGGTGGTGGATCACCGCGGAGGATCCGTCGAAGGTCGACGCGGGACTGGGCGCGCTCGTGCGTGCCCTGCAGCCTGGGCTGGGCGCCCTGCCCGCAGAGTTGCAGACCCAACGCGCCCTCGCGTGGCTGGCCGGGCACGACGACTGGCTGCTCGTGCTGGACAACGTCGAGGACCCCGCCCACATCGACGCGCTGCTCGACCGGGTCGCGGGACGGGGCCGGGTCCTGGTCACCACCCGTCGCGCGACCGGCTGGCACCGTCACGCCGGCACCATCCGACTGGGCGTCCTGGAACCGGCCGACGCCCTCGCCCTGTTCACCCGCGTCCTCACCCACCAGGTGCCGCGCGAGGGCGATGGGGCCGACGCGGTGTGTGCGGAACTCGGGCACTTGGCGCTTGCGGTGGAGCAGGCCGCCGCGTACTGCGCGGAGACCGGCACCCACCCCCGCGCCTACCTCGACATGCTCCACCGATGGCCCGCCGCGATGTTCGCCGCCACCACCGCGGGCGGCGACTCCCAGCGCACCGTCGCCCGGATCTGGCACCTGACCCTCGACCACCTGGCCGACACCCCCCTCGCCGGGGAACTGCTGCGGATCCTGGCCTGGTACGCCCCCGACCACATCCCCCGCGACCTCCTCGCCCCCCTCGCCGCACCGCCCGAACTCGCCGCCGCGATCGGCCGGCTCGTCGCCTACAGCATGATCACCGACAACCACGACGGCACCCTGACCGTCCACCGCCTCGTCCAAACCCACGCCCGCACCCCCGACGCCACCGACCCCCACCGTCGACCCGCCGACATCGCCCACGCCCGCGACCGCGCCACCCAACTCCTCGCCACCACCTGGCCCACCGACGTCAAACACCCCGCGAACCTGCCCACCTGCCGAACCCTCCTCCCGCACACCGACGCCCTCACCAGCCGACACACCCCCGACCACGACACCGCCCACACCGCCCGCGCCCTCGACCGCGCGGCCAGCTACCGAAAAGGGCAGGGCGCACTCGCCCCCGCCATCCTCGGCCTCCAACGCGCCCTCAACGCCCGCGAGCAGCTGCTGGGCACCGACCACCACGACACGCTGATCTCCCGCAACAACCTCGCGCGCGCGTACGAGTCGACGGGGGATCTCGGGCGAGCGATCCCCTTGTACGAAGACACGCTCGCCGACTCCGAGCGCGTGCTGGGCACCGACCACCACGACACGCTGATCTCCCGCGGCAACCTCGCGCGCGCATACGAGTCGACGGGGGATCTCGGGCGAGCGATCCCCTTGTACGAAGACACGCTCGCCGACTCCGAGCGCGTGCTGGGCACCGACCACCCCATGACGCTGATTGCCCGCCACAACATCGCGCATGCGTACGCGTCGGCGGGGGATCGGGGGCGGGCGATCCCCCTGCACGAACGCACCCTCGCCGATTCCGAGCGGGTGCTGGGCACCGACCACCCCGACACCCTCGCCTCCCGCGGCGGCCTCGCTGGCGCGTATCGGTCGGCGGGGGATCTGGGGCGGGCGATCCCGCTGCACGAACGCAACCTCGCCGATTCCGAGCGGGTGCTGGGCACCGACCACCCCGACACCCTGACCTCCCGCCACAACCTCGCCGGCGCGTATCGGTCGGCGGGGGATCTGGGGCGGGCGATCCCCTTGTACGAACGCACCCTCGGGGAACGGGAGCGGGTGCTGGGCACCGACCACCCCGACACCCTGACCTCCCGCCACAACCTCGCCGGCGCGTATCGGTCGGCGGGGGATCTGGGGCGGGCAATCCCCTTGTACGAACGCACCCTCGCCGACGCCGAGCGGGTCCTCAGCCCCGGGCATCCGTTGATCGCAGTGGTGCGCGTGGGCCTGGAACGGGCGCTGTCCACGTAGCAGGGCAATGGCGACCATCCGCCCGGGTGGTTACAGACAGCCCAGCCGAGAGCGACGTCCCGAGTGGTGGGAGGCGATGGTGACGGCGTGCCCTACAACTCCACGTCCGCCGGGTCCAAGTCGGCTCGGACAGCGGTAACCGTCATGTATTCCAAGCCTGTCGTATTCTCCCGATGTTGCGCCGTCGCAAGCGTGTGTGGCCCCCCGCGAGGCCGAGCTTTGCGCATTCCGTAGGCGGTGTAGGCGGTGCTCTTCGCGGGTCGAACACGTGATCCGAGGTTCGAGTGGCCCTGGGCCGCGGGCACGGCCGAGTCCACGACGGGCCGTCGTGGACTCGGGGCCGCCGACGCGGGAGGGCGGGTGATCATCGGTTGGCGGCCGCGAGGGCCGCCAAGGCGGCGGTTACGGTCGCGGCGAGGTTGACGGCCGCGGCGAACGTGTGGGCGGCCCGTGTGAGCGCCTGGGGGTATGTGGCTCCGGCCAGGCGAGCGAGTTTGGCCGCTGCCGCGGCGGCGAGCAGGCCGACGACGGCCACCAGTGCGGCGCCGGTGAGGACGAGGGCGAGGACCATGACGGACTCCCGTGGATCGGGCCGGGGTTGACGTCCCCCACCATGGGCGAATCCGCGTACGCCGGTGTCCGCGTCGGACGATGATGGTCACCGTCGGACACCATCCAGCAATCCCGGGAGACGCGTGGACGAGGACGCCGCCGCCACGGCCGCGGCAGCGGAGCTGCGGCGCCGACTGGAGGATGCGCTGGCGCAGTCACGCAAGACCAAGACACAGCTCGCGGGCATCACGGGTCTGGCCCGCACCACGGTGAGCGAAGCGTTCCGGCCCGGTAAGCTCCCGTCGGCGGAGACCACCGCCGCGCTTGCCCGGGCACTGGGCCTGGACGTGCCGGCGATGCTGGACCTCCGGCGGCGCGCCACCGCCCCCGCCCCGCGCGACGTGGAAGAGGACGACCGGCCGATCGGGCCTTGGCATCCGGACGAACCGACCGCCCCGCGCGACGCGGAAGAGGACGACTGGCCGATCGGGCCATGGCAACTCCACGAACCGGCCGTCCCGCGCGATAGGGGGGTGGGCCGGCCGATCGAGGCATGGCACCCCCACGACCTGGAGGTCCATCCCGCCGGCACGCCGAGGATGACGGGCAGGTCCGGCCGTGACGACGCGGCGCTGCCCGGGTACGTCGAGCGTGCTCACGACCGGGCGCTGGCCGAAACCGTGCGCGCCGTCGCCGCCGGACGCAGTGCGCTGGTGGTGCTGGTCGGGTCGTCGTCGACGGGCAAGACCCGGGCGTGCTGGGAGGCGGTGCAGCCGCTGGCGGACCGGGGATGGTGGTTGTGGCATCCGTCGGATCCGACCCGGGCCGAGGCGGCGCTCGCGGATCTCGCCCGGGTGGGACCGCGGACGGTGGTGTGGTTGAACGAGGCCCAGCACTACCTGGGCGACCCACGGGCCGGCGAGCGGGTCGCGGCAGCGGTGCACACCCTGCTGACGGACGCGGATCGCGGGCCGGTACTGGTGCTGGGCACGCTGTGGCCGGAATACGCCCGCGAGTACACCCGACTCCCCCGCCCCGGCGAGACGGACCCGTACAGCCGGGTCCGCGAACTGTTGAGCGGGCGCACCCTCGCCGTCCCCGATGCCTTCGACGACGCCGCCCTGCGCACGGCGACCGCCTTGGCCGAAGCGGGCGATCGCCACCTCGCCGACACCCTCGCCCGCACCCGCGACGACGGCCGCGTCGCCCAGGACCTGGCCGGCGCCCCGGAACTCCTGCGCCGCCACACCGAGGGCACCGAACCCGAACGGGCCCTGCTGCATGCGGCGATGGACGCCCGCCGGCTCGGGCTGGGCCCACACCTGCCCTGGGCGTTCCTCGTCGACGCCGCCACCGACTACCTCGACGATCACACCTGGGACGCCCTCCCCGAGGACTGGGCGGAGACCGCGCTCGACGAACTCGCCCACCCCGGCCTCGGCACCCACGCCCCACTGCGCCGCGCCGGCCGCCCCCGACGGCGCGCATCGCCCCCTCCGGGCTCGCCGGCGCCACCGCCGGCGAGCGGCGGACCGGTGTACCGCCTCGCCGACTACCTGGAACAACACGGCCGCCACGAACGCCTACGGGTGTGCCCGCCCGCCTCCTTCTGGGAGACCGCGGCCCTCACCGCCACCCCCGAGGAACTGCGTTCCCTCGCCCGGGCGGCGACCGAACGCGGACGTCATCGACACGCCGCACTCCTCACCCGACGAATCGCCGACACCGGAGACACCCACGCGTTGTTCGTCCTCGCCGAGATGCGGGAGGAGGCCGGGGATCCGGATGGCGCCGAACGCCTGTACCGGGAGGCCGCCGACACCGGAAGCACCCACGCGTTGTTCGTCCTCGCCCGGATGCGGGAGGAGGCCGGGGATCCGGATGGCGCCGAACGCCTGTACCGGGAGGCCGCCGACACCGGAAGCACTCACGCGTTGTTGTGCCTCGCCGAGATGCGGGGGAAGGCCGGGGACTCGGACGGCGCCGAACACCTGTACCGACAGGCCCTCGACGCCGGAGAGACCCATGCGTTGTTGGGTCTCGCCGAGATGCGGGGGAAGGCCGGGGACTCGGACGGCGCCGAACACCTGTACCGACAGGCCGCCGACACCGGAGAGGCCTACATGCTGTTGTGCCTCGCCAGGGTACGGAAGGAAGCCGGTGACCTGGACCGCGCCGAACACCTGTACCGGCGGGCCGCCGACGCCGGAGACACCCAGGCGCTGTTGTGCCTCGCCGGGATGCGGCAGGAGGCCGGGGACCGGTACGGCGCGGAGGTCCTGTCCCGGCAGGCCGACTCCGCGCTGGACACCACCGCGATGATGCGCATTCTCGAGATGTGGGAGGCGGCGGGGGATCGGGACAACGCCGAACGCTTCGCCCGGGAGGTCGCCCTCGCCGGAAACACCTCCCTCCTGTTACACCTCGCCGGGAAGTTGGAGTGGAGCGAGAACCCGCACGACGCCGAACGCCTGTACCAACAGGCCATCGACGCCGGAGACACCGGTGCACTGACTCGCCTCGGCGTCCTGCGGGAGGAAGCCGGGGACCCGGACGGCGCCGAACGCCTGTACCGACAGGCCATCGACGCCGGGGACACCAGCGGACTGAATCACCTCGGCTCCATGCGGAACAAGGCCGGGGACCCGGACGGCGCCGAACGCCTGTACCGACAGGCCATCGACGCCGGAGACCCCCACGCACTGGAGGGGCTTGTCTGGATGCTGAACGAGGCGGCCCGGGACGCCCTCGAACGCACGTGCCCGGAAAACACCGACACCGGAAACACCGACACGTGGCCCTTTCGGCCCTGGGCGTGGAACGAGCAAGGGAACCCGGACTACGTCGAAAGCCTGTGCCGGGAAGCCGCCGACGCCGGGGACATCAGCGGGCTCCGGCTGCTCGCCGGGCTACGGCACGCAGCCGGAGACGAGGACGCCGCCGAACGCCTGTACCGGGAAGCCGCCGACGCCGGAGACACCGTCGCGCTGCTGCGCCTTGCCCGGATGCGGGAGGAGGCCGGAGATCTGGACGGCGTCGAACGCCTGTACCGGGAGGCCGCCGACGCCGGAGACCCCCGAGGGGTGAAGGCGTTGGCCCGGCTCTCGGCGCAACGCTCGCGGTACGGGTGGGAACCCGATGGCAGCATTTCCCCGCCTTGGTAGGCCGCGAGGGGGTGAAAGGGCGGTCCTGGGGCTGGTCACCCCCGACGGGCCCCCGGCCACACTCGGGCAGCCCACGCGGACAGCTGGTCACCGCGTTCCGGACGTTCTTCCGGAGTTGATGCCCCCACCGTCATGCGCTTTTCGTGTCCGGCTTCCACCCGCCGGCTGCGTCAGACGTCGAGCACGGGCCAGTTGCCTTCGGCGATGATGGCGCTCGCGGGAACCAGGACGTTCCTGCCGCTCGTGTCGGTCTTGATGCACTGGCCGTTCTTGAAGAACCAGAAGCCGGAACCGGAGAACACCGCGGCGTCGATGTCGCGTCCGAACGCCGCGAACGCTGGCCACGCCTCCGTCGCCGTGATGTCCACCGGGCCCAACTCGCGGTTCTTGCCGCCGGGATCCGTCTTCACGGCCTGGTTTCCCTTGAAGAACCAGAACCCGCTCGCACCCCCGTCACCTGACTCCACCGCCGCGCCCCCCGGACTCGAACCCGGTGCCGGCCGTGACTTCCGCCGGCGTGCGTCAGGCTCGGCCGGCCAGGTAGGTGTTCCAGTCGCGGCCGGCGCGTCGGGCCCAGTTCAGGGCGCTGGTGAGGCTGATGCCCGTCAGTGAGCCGAGGACGGACGGTGGGAGGTCGGCGGCGAGGGTGATCAGGGCGGAGTTGCGCGCGGGAATGACCGGGAGTCCGTGGCGTCGCAGCTTGTGCGTGAGGTGGTGGGCGGTGACGGGCCGGCTGGCGAGCTGGCCGGGAAAGAGCCAGCGGGTGCCCGGGCGGTCGGTGCCGCGGGCGACGGCGGATGTCGTGAGGGCGTGTTCGGCCTGGCGGACGAGGAGGCGAAAGAGCGCGGGGGGGAAGTGTGGCGGGGTGTTCACCGAGTCGGATCGTGGGGTGTGTGCCGCCGGTGAGGTGGCCGGTGGTCAGTTCGGTGATGCGCTCCCCGCTGATGCCGTAGAGGAGTGTCAGACAGCCGGCGGCGCGAACGTCCAAGGGAAGGCTGTCGTCTTCGAGACATCGGCTCAGCAACCGTCCCCGTTGTTCGGGGGTAAACCAGTTCCGGGGTTCCGGGGCGCGCCTGGGGTGGGGGATGTCGAGGTTCGCGGTGAGACCGCGGTCGTGGGTCCACTTGAGGAAGCCGCGGGCGGAGCGCCGGGACGGACCGCCGGTGTCCAGCCACTCGTCGACGTGTCGCTGGGTGACGCCGTCGAGGGGGAGGTTGTTGTCGGCGGCCCAGGTGAGGAAGCCGATCACGGCCAGCAGATGGTTCCGTTTGCGGGCCAGGCTCTGGGCCGTGAACCGGGTTCGGCGGGCGCGTCGGCGGGCGTCTCGGACGACGACCCAAGTGCCGTAGGCGCGCGGGACGTTGCGGTGTTCGGCCCGCGCGTCGGCCGCCTTGCGTTCCAGCCAGGGCGCGAGGCGTTCGAGGGCTTCGTGGCGTTCGGGAAGGACGCCGAAATGGACGAGACTGGCGCGCAGCACGACGACGGCGGGGCGGTTGGCTTCCGCGTCCAAGACCTCGTGGGTCACCTCGGTGCCCTGGGCGACCAGGCGGCGCAGGAGTGCGGCCCCGCCGCGGGGTTTGTCGAGCCACACCAGGGCGGACCGGGCACGGGGTACGTTCGCCAACGCGTCGATCAGGGACGCAAGTCGGGCGGGTGTCGCTCCGTCCGGGTCGGTGAATTCGGTGGTCAGTCGGCGACGCAGCACGCAGCGGGCGCATTGTTCGTGACGGTCGGTCTTCTCTCCGCTTCCGCATGCGGGACAGAGATAGGCGTTGTACGCGCCGCAGCACCGCCCGCACAGGCCGTCGCCCTGTTCGGTGCGACCGATCAGGGGGCGGATCCGCCCGCATCGGGTGCACGGGGCGGGATGGCTGCGGATGTAGTGGTAGCAGGTGTGGCAGACGTCGCCGAGCGGCCAGCGCGCGTTGACCGGGCGAGGGTCAATCACTCGCATGAGACACCGACAAACCCTGGCCCTAACGGCCCCGTCCCACTTCACCTCGTAGCCCCACGCGGCCTTGTCCGTCGGCAGCGGGCCGGGCGTGGCAAGTATCGGGGCGATCCGGGGCAGCGTCACCATGCGGTGAGGGTCGTCCCGGTGGTGGCCGGGCATACCCTGCGGCCGCGCAGGTCGCCCGAACGGAGCCATCCGTGTCCGATAACGCTTTCAGCGCCTGCTCGTACGCTGGTGATCATGACTGACGCAGCGACCTCGGGGGCTGCACTTCACCGCCTCACGATCACCTCGGATGGCGCACGGCACGAACTCCACCTGGACGGCCAGGACCTGACGGACAGCCTGCGCGGAATCGAAGTCGTCCTCGAAGCAGGGACACCGCCTGTGGTCGTCCTGCATCCGGCGCCGGCTCGCGCCATGCCGGCCGTGCTCGATGTTCTCGCGCGCGTGCACGTCGGCGAAGATGACCCCGGCCCGGCCGCCGCGAGGTTCATCGCGCGCATCGACCCGGGAGAGTTGGAGCGGGCGGCACTCAACCGCATGGATCTGGGCTCCGGGCCCCACAGCCTGACGGAGGCCATGATGCGACAGCTCACCGAATGGGCGACCGGCCATGCCCGTTGACCTGGACCGTGTGGCCGCGGCCGTCGACCACGCGGTACTCCTCGACCGCGTACGGATCGAACGCGCCTCGATCGAGGCCGCGTATACCCTCGACCCGCAAACGGGCCGGTTGATCTCGACGCCACCCACACTCGTCCACGACGGTCCCGGACTGGTGTCCCGGCACAGTGGCGCGCCACCGACCACTCTCCTCGAGGGAGCGATTCGACTCCCCGACTCGCAGGACTGGTACCAACTGCTCCTGTCCAAGAGCGCACCCGCCGTTCGGGAGGCCGACGAACTCACCGTCCTGATCTCCCGCGACGTCCAGTTGCTCAACCTCCGCTTCCGGATCGCGGGCAGCGACGTGGGGACGATGCTGGTGGTGCGCACCGTATGGATGACGCGGATGAGGACGACTACCTGATGGCACTTCAACCACGCGGCATGTCGGGCCCAAACGGCGGTGCGGGAATCTCGACGAACGCTGCGCTGGTAGCCGCCCAGCTTGCGGCCTACCAGGCGCGTGTTGCCGCCAGAACGGCGGTCAGTGTTCAGCATCAGGCCGTACTGCTGGAGGCGGCGATCCGCGCCCATGCCTCCGGGCGTCCCGGCCCGCGGGCGATCACCGGTCGCTACAGGGCATCGTGGACCGGGCGGGTCATCCACAGCCCGGCGGGTTCAACCGCGACAGTCGGTACCGACGCTCCGCAAGCGCGGCGTCTGGAGTACGGCTTCGTCGGGAGAGACAGCCTCGGACGTCACTACCAGCAGCCTCCCTTTCCCCACGTAGCTCCGGCCTTCGAAATGGTTCGTGCGACGTTCCTCGCCTCGCTCTCCCAGGCGGTCCGCCCATGAGCCCCAGCCCACGCCAAACAGCGATGCGGGACGCCTTGTCCGCCGTCGTCCGAGATCACGACGACGGGATGCTCGTGCGGTTCATGGTCGTAGCCGAAGCCGTGACGTTTACCGGGGACCGCCAATTCCTCGCGGTGAGCTCCGACGGCTGTTCGCACTGGGACGCGCTCGGCCTACTGGACTACGGACGGCTGTGCATCCAGAACGAAGCCGTGTCGGGCCGAGACGCCCCAGGCAACGACGAGGAGGACTCGCAGTGATCGATCGAGCCCCCGTCACCGAAGCCGTCCGGCGTCTGATCGAGTCGTCCACCAAGCGGCCCTGCGGCCTCGCCGAACTCCCTTACGTCGACGGACCGTCGGGCCTTGCACCGGCCGAACCCCCCTACACCGTCCTGTATCCGGTCGGCGGATCGATCACCGGACCTCCGTTCGGCGACAGCACCGCGGACGCCTCCTACGTCTACCAGCTCACCATCATGGCCGAACGTGCCGATCAGGCGGAATGGCTGACCGACCGAGGGCGCCGCGCGCTGCTGGAGCGGCGACCGAACGGCGCATGGCTGAACGAAATCGACCTGCCCGGCGCGGCCGTGATGGCCCGCCAACTCGTGGAGGACACCGGTCTCCACGCCGAGGGGACTACAGTGACATCCGTACTTCGAGTGCGGTTGGATCTCACCCCCACCGCATGAACGACGCCTACCGCGAGGCTTGAGACGCGGACGCTGGACCCACCCGGGCCCGGCCGACCTCCCGAAACCGGGGACGTGGCCGTGAACAACTCCCCCCGGAAGGGCGCCCCGCACTCCGCCGCCCATCCGAGCCCGGAGTAGCAGGCCACCACCCTCGCGAGTTCATAGCTTGATCGCCCACCGTGGGGCGCACCTCGCGGACATCGGACCCGCCCGGGTACCGGTCGACCCCCAGAACCAGGGGCGTGGCCGTTGCCCGCCCCGGGAGGGTCCGCAATGGCAGCCCCACAGCAGCAACGCTTCATGCGCCGCGGCGTCAGCCGTTTCTACTTCCTGAAGACGATCGGCGCGGCAACCGGCATCCCCACGCGAACCGAACTGAACGGCGCCGGCGCGACCGATCTTTCCCCGTGGATCGCCAGCATCGAAGGCTGGGCCAGCGAATCCGAGGACATCGAGACTCCGGACATGGGCAGCTCCTACACGAGCAAAATCCCCGGGCCCGAATCCAGCGCGGACTCCTCGTTCACGTTCTACGAGGACCTGGCCGGCGACGTCGTGGAGCAGCTTCTCGCAAAGGACGTCACCGGCTACGTGGTCATCCTCCGCAAGGGCGACCGCCCAGCAAGCAAGTCCATGGACATCTTCAGCGTTCGCGTCGCCTCGCGCCCGGCGGAATACAGCAGCGGAAACGACCCGGCCCGATTCACCTGCAAGTTCAGCATCACCGCCCCGCCACTCCTCGACCAAGCCGTCCCACCGGCCACGTAACGGGTGTCCCCGCACCCGCAGACCTGACCGATCCGACGGACGAGGACATCCGTGGCAACAAAGAACCCCACACCCAAGAAGCAACCACCGACGCGTGCCGTCGGTCTCGACGCCCACTGGGCGGCGAAGCGCGCTCGGCTCCTGCAGCGAAGCCTGCCGGAGCAGCGCCTCGTGTTCTGCGACGACGACACCGCGAAGCGGGAACTCGTCCGAGCGGAGACCGACTTGGCGGCGGCGCGCGTCCGCGCGGAGGACGCTTACGACCGCAGGCACGGTCCCGTCACGGGGCAGGATCGAGCCGAGTTCGTGGCATCCGCCGTCGAAAGCGAGCAGCGCGCCACCGACACGGCGCGCGCCGCGGTCGAGGCCGCATCGATCAGCCTGCACTTTCGCGCGCTGAGCGCCCGCCGTTTCCAGGAACTCATGGAGGCGCATCCGCCATCCGAGAGCGAGGCGGAGACGGGCGCGCAGTTCGACCTCAACTCCTTCCCCCCGGCGCTGGTCTCGGCCTGCCACTTCGACCGCGACGACTTCGGCAACGAGGTGCCGGGGATGTCCGTCGAAGAGGCGGCGGAGTTCCTTGCGGCCTGGCCGACCGCCGAGGCGAACGCGCTGTTCAGCGTCCCGTTCGCCCTGAACCAGACGATCAGAGGCGACCTGGGAAAAGGCTGATCGCTGAACCGCGCCTCCGCGCCGAACTCGCCTTGTGTGACAGGTGGGGCATCCCTCACAGCCAGTGGTTGGGGGCCGGAGACGGCCGGTGGACGGCCTCCGACCGGGCCAAGGCGCTGGCCTGGGCCGCGTACGCGCGATCGATCTGCGAGGGCTGCGGCACCCGCGCAGCCGAGTGGGACGAGGACCGCTTCGCCTACATCACGACGACATTCCGATGCCCGGGCTGCGAACTCATCGACCAAGAACGCGCCCAAGTCCCCGAATCGGAGCGCGGCATGAAAGTCGGCCTCATTCCCCGCAGCAACCACGACCACTAGGAAGGACGTAGTCCGTGGCGGGCTTTTCGCTACAGGTGATCCTGAGTGCCGCCACGGCCGCATTCAACGCGGGATTCCAGGCCGCCTCCCGGCAGGTCCAAAACTTCGGCCAGTCCGTCAACCAGGCGGGACGCAACCTTCGCCAACTTGTCGGCCACTCCGAGCAGGTTCAGCGCACGGTTTCGACCGCGATGATGGCGACCGGCGGAGCCATCGCCCTCGGCTTGGGCCTGGGCATCAGGTCGGCGATCAAGCTCCAAAGCGCCATGGCGAACGTCCTGACGATCAGCCGCCAGATCAACGCCAGGAACGTCGAGAGCTACACCAGCGCGATCGTGGACATGTCCACGCGCTTGCCGCAGTCGAGCGAACAACTGGCGAAGGGCCTCTACCAGGTCGTTTCCACCGGGTTCGACGGCCAGCAGGCAATGCACCTCCTGGACGTCGCCGCCACGGGCGCGAGCGCCGGCCTCACCGACACCGAGACGGCCGCCACTGCCCTGCTCGGCGTCATGAAGGCGTACGGCAGCCCGGTTTCGGCAGCCAACGATCTCATGGACACGATGTTCCAGACCGTGAACTACGGTGTCGTGAGCTTTCAGCAGCTGGCTCAGGAACTCGGCGACGTCGTTCCGATGGCCGCTGCCGCAGGGATCGCCTTCGACGATGTCTCGGCCGCGTTCGCGACGATCACGCTTGCCGGCGTCCCCGCTCCGGAGGCCGCCACCGCCTTGAATCAGTTGATCAGCCGGTTCATGAAGCCCACGCAGGAAATGTCCCAGGTTTTCAACGACATGGGGTACGAGAGCGCCGCGGCGGCCGTCAGAACCGATGGCCTGTATGTGGTGATGCAAAAGCTCGGCGCCGTCACCGGCGGGGTCGCCGAGAACATCGTCCCTCTCCTCGTCGACGTTCGCGCTGTCCGTGCCGCCCTCGCGCTCGGCGCGGCCGAGGGCAAGAACTACTCGGACGTCTACCAGGGCATCGCGTTGTCCACTGCCCGCGCCCAAGCCACCCAGCGCGCCTATGAGATCCAACTCAACACGGTGTCGGGCCAGTGGACGATGGCCGGAAACACCGCCTCCGCTTTCGCCCTCAGAATCACGCAGGCCGCCCTTCCCGCCCTGCAAGCCGTCGGAAGCACGGTCGGGTCGGTGGCCCAGACCTTCTACTCGTTGCCCTCGTCGTTGCAGACCGGAATCGGGGTGTTCCTGGCCGTCTCGGCTGCGGCCTTGCTGCTCGGGTCCGGACTGATGAAGGCCCGGGCGTCCTGGGTGGCGTTCCAGGCGGCGCTCACCGCCAGTCGAAACGGCGGCAGCATGCTGCCGACCGTCATCAAGGGCACAAGCCTCGCGGTCGCTGGCCTGGGCCTTGCCTTGGTCGCAGCGATCGGTATCTACAGCGCGTTCACTGCCTCGAAGCGCAAGGCCAAAGAAGCGACAGACGAACTTGTCGACGCCCTCAAGCGGGAACGCGAAGGAGCCCCGGGTGCCTCGGTGGAGACCCTGGCGAGTCAAATCCTCAAGGGCGGAGACGCCAAGCGCCTGGAGGAAGCCGGGATCAGTGTCCACGAAGCCGTCGCGGCTATCACCGAAGGCGGCGCCAAGCTCCAAGCGATGCGCGACACCCTCGACTACCAGAAGTCGGCCTCCTTCAAGGTCATCGGACTTGGGGCCTACACGTACAACAAGGACTTCGAGAAGGCCAAGGAAGTCCTCGACATGCGGTCCGAGGCGTGGGAAAAGGCCAGCGCCCAAGACCGCAAGGGTGTCGAAGAAATGGCCAAGATCAATGCGCAGGCCCAGCGGTTCAGCCTCAAGTTCATCGCCGGCTGGGACCTGTCGATGCTCGTGCCGCGCAACAAGGACGGGCAGGCCCAGTACTCGGATCAGATGAAGGCGATGGCGGAATCCCTCCAGTCCATCGTCGACCCGGCGAAGGCATGGTCGAACGCGCAGGAGAAGGTATCGGACGCCAACAAGAAGGCGGGCAGGTCCGCCGACGCGTCCAAGGCGTCCCTCGTCGACTATGTGGCCGAGCTGAACAAGCAACTCGAAGCGCAGCGATCCTTCCAAGGGAACCTGACGCAGCTCGCCATGGTCGGGCGCGTCGACCTGGCGCAACACTTCTCGAAGTTGGGTGTCGAAGGCGCGCCTCTTCTGGACGAAGTCGTCAAGCAGATCCAGGCGGGAAAGCCCAAGGTCGCCGACCAGCTCGAAGCGATCCTGCGCGAGTCCGGCCAAAGGGCCACACCCGCCTTCGCCGCCGGCCTAGAGCAATTGCCCCTCATTGCCGCCCAGTACGGGCAGAAGATCGCGGCCTCGTGGGCCGACGCAATCCAGACCAACGACCCGGGCAAGGTCAGTCGGGTCCTCTCCGACATGGCGGTGTCGTCGATGAGCACGGCCGGGAAGAACATCGCCGTCTCCGCCCGCGGTCAGATGACCGAAGCCATGAACCTGGTGGCACGCGTGGCCAAGGAACGCGGGCCCGAGATCGGCTTGGCGTTCACCCAGGCCATGCAGCGCGGCGATTTCGCCTTTGCCCAGAACCTCATCAAGCCGATGTTCCCCGACCCCAAGTTTCCGGCACCGAACATGGAGCCTCTGACGCAGGCAGTCAGTGGGGCAACCAGGACGGCGGGCGCCGAGTGGACCGGGATGCTGGACCTCCTCGTCCAAGTAGCGTCCACACGAGGGCCGGAGGCGGCCCAGGCCCTGACCGGAGCACTCCTCAACGGCGACATGGACGCCGTGACGGCGAAGCTCAACGAGATCGGGGTCTCGGTGCAGACGATCCCGGGCAGCAAAGACATCCGCATCATGGTCCCCACCGGCGATGCCGTCGCCGAGCTTGAACGCCTGCAAATCCTGATCGGCGGCATCCCGCCGGGGGCCTCGATCACCATCAGTGCCCCCACTCAGTTCGCCCAGCAGGAGTTGGCGGCCCTGGGCTTCGCCGTTTCACAGGTTCCCGGGAGCAAGCAGGTCACGATTACTGCGCCCACCGGGACGGCCGCAGCGAACGCCGCGTCGATCCAGGCCGCAATCAACGAGATCAAAGGCAAGACGATCTCGATCGGTGTCAACGCTCCGGCCTCGGTTTCGATCCCGGTGTACTTCCCGCGCGTGGGAAGTCCCACGGACCACAACGCTGACGGCGTCAACGACCTCTTCCAGGACGGCAACCAGCGCAAGGGAATCAAGCAGGCAGAGGGCGGAGTGCTGGAGTTCTTCGCCCGAGGCGGTGTACGGCCGCGTGAGAATCACGTGGCCCAGATTGCCAAGGGCGGCACCGCCCGTGTGTGGGCGGAGGCTGAGCCAGAAGGGGAGGGATACGTGCCTTTGGCCCCGGGGAAACGGAAGCGGTCGAAGGCCATCATGGAATGGATCGCCGCGCACTTCGGCGGCGAGATCGCCTGGTACGCGCGCGGGGGAATCCGAGGCGCATCCGGCGGACTGAGCGGCTTCCGATACAAGACCTCGAGCGGCGGCGGTTCGTCGTTCAGCCCCTCACAGATCGCGTCGAAATCCCGGAAGAAGTCCGGGAAAGATGGTGCCGACGTCTTCGACGCCTCGTCGTTCGAGAAGAACCTCGCAGACTCTGTGAAGAAAGCAGCGCAGTGGCGCAGCGACATCACGGCCATCGCCGACCGCGCAGGAAGCGATGTAGTCGCGGCGTTGGAGGCGATGGGTGAGGACGGCGTGGCCATGGCCCGCCGCATGGCCACGGGCAGCGGCGCGTACTTCGAGCGGATGGCCGCGCAACTCAAGGCTCTGGCTCAGGACGCGAAGGCGTCGTTGACGGACTACACCCGCCAACTCAACGCCGCCGTTGCAGACCAGGCCGGATTCGAGAGCAACCTGGCTCGGCTTGCTGCTGCCGGACACTCGGCGCTCGCAGCGCAACTCGCTGAGCAAAACGACGAATCGGCGTACGAACTCGCCGCTCAGGCTGTCAGCAATAGTGCCCTGGCGCGCCAAGCCGATTTGGCGGCGCAGGCCGGCAAGCGCCTCCTCGGGTCCCAACTCACCGATCTCCTCACGATCATCGGCGCTATTCGCGCCGGTGGGGGAGGGATCCACGCCGTGGCCGAATCCAGCGGCCTCGACGAGGACCTGATCATCGACGTGTCCACCATCGGCGAAGCCACTATCCGGTCGACGCTGGGTGGCACCGCCGACAAGTTCCTCGACGACCTGGCGCGGGCCAAGAAGGGCCTTTCCTACGCGAACGGCGGGTTCCTGACCCCCGGCATCTACTCGACCTCCGGAGGCGTCGTGCGTTTCGCCGAACCGGTCACCAACAAAGAGGCGTTGATTCCCTACCACGCCGCGGCACGCGGCAACGCCACCCGCGTGCTCCGCAGCGTCGCGGACGACTTCGGTTACGAACTCGGCACCCGCAGAGCTGTCGACGCGTCATCTGCGGCGTCCGCCCGGCCGATCGTGATCATCCGGCAAGAAGGCCCGGCGATCGGGTCCTTGACGGTCCCGGTGACGCGATCCGACGCGACTCCGACCGCCATCTACCGCGAGATCGACTACCAGATCCGCAGAGCGCGACGAGGTGCAGGGCGGTGATCCGATGACCAAGCTCGAACTCAAGGAATTCCAAGCGGACCTGGGCGGTGTGCTCATCGGGACCGACACGCACGTCCTCATCAAGTCCATTGATGGGCTTGGGCGGCCCGAAGTCCGCGACGACGACGCGAAACGGGCCGAAGCCGACGGCATCATGCTCGGCGCCGACTACTACGAAGCGCGGGAACTCCGGATCGCCGCCGGTATCAGGACGCCCGGTGATCCGGCGCACGCCCTGGACATCCTGGCGGCTCTCCAGGAACAGGCCGACGACTCCGCGATCCGCACCGTCGGCGGTTCCCTCCAGGAACTCCGCATGCGATGGCCGGGCCGACCCGTCAAGATCCTCCGCGGGCGACTTCGCCTCCTGGACCCGGACATGGGGTCGCTCGTCCACGGCTGGATCCCCCTCGACATTCGATTCATCGCCGGTGATCCGTTCTGGCATGCAGACACGGACCAGCAAGTTGTGGCACGGCTCACGCGTACGTGGGAGGGCGGCTTCAGAGCGCCGATCGTCACACCGGTGCGTGTGGGCTTGCGCGGTAACGACGCGGGGCCACCGTCATGGGTCTCGAACGCGGGCACACGGCCCGCGTACCCGATCGTGACGCTCACCGGACCCCTGGTGTCGCCGCGGGTATGGATCGTGGAGACCGGCGCGGCGCTGCGCATCGACGGCTACATCCCGAGCGGCGTCGTCGTGGAGATCGACACACGGCCACTCCGACGCACCGTGACCCGGGCCGGCGCAGCGGCATCGACCCTCCTCGCCTCCGACAGTCCCATGGACCTGTTCTGCTTTCCGCCGGGACAAAGCGAAGTCCGCTGGGAGGCCGCCGAATACCATGCGGACGCGCGCCTGACCCTGACGTGGCGCGCCTCGTGGAAGGCTTTGTAGAACAGCACTCATTCACCGGCGCGGGGAGAACGCGAGAACCCGGTGGCACTGATCAACCCGCCCCTCCTGGTGGCCGGCGGCACACACGAAGCACGTGCCTTCCGCATGATGCTCCGCGACATGGCGCGCGGAGCCGAAGGCGTCACCGAAGGCGACGACCTGCGAGTGCGAGCCCTCTCGGCGCCTGGCCCGGCCGTCCTCGTCGGCGACGGATCAGCCGTAATCCTCGGCCGAGCCGGGAGGAACCAAGGCGCCTACACCGCCTACAACCTGGGCGACGCCACCGTGCAGATCGCACCGACCGGCGCAACCCCCCGCACCGACCTTCTGGTGCTGAGGATCACCGACCCCGAGTACGAAGGCGTCCTCAACCCGGTCACCGACGCCATCGCGAACTGGTACGTCATCTCCAACCTCAACACCCGGTGGCCGGGCATCCGCCGCCCGCCGGGAGTCGGCGCCCGCCTCATCGGGAACCTCCCCCAACCCGGCATGACGTACATCCCGCTCGCCGAAATCCACGTCCCGGCGAACACCGTGAACATCACCTCCAGCATGATCACCGACTTGCGGAACGTCGCGAACCCGCGCCAAAGCCGCCAAGTCGAGGTGGCATCCCCCGGCGGCGACGTCGACGCGCCCTGGCTGAATCCCGGCACCTGGTACGACTGGCCGCCGTGCACCGCCTGGCGCGTGTGGGTCCCCGAATGGGCGGTCTACTGCCGCGCGCAGGTCAGCATCCACGGCCTGCAGATCAACGGCGGATGGTTCTGGGGTGCCTTCGGCTTCGCACTCGGCAGCGTCGCAGGGCAAAGCACAAACCTGGACACCAGCGCCCTCGTCGCGGGCAACCGCAGCGAGGCGGCAGCCGCCGACAGCCTGTACATCCCGCCGGAGATGCGGGGCACCTGGCAGCAGTTCACCGGCCGCATCACACGCTGGTCGGACGGCGGTGGCGGGATTCCGCAAACGGACACGGCAACCACCGCAGTGCTCGATCTGGACTTCATCGAGGACATCTGGTGAGTGGTGCCACTCGCTACATCGCCGTACGTGCGCTCACCGGCGAGGTAACCAGTTGGGATCTCCCGCTGACCAACGTGGAGTGGGGACCGGAGCTCTCCGGCGCCGGATCCCTGCGCGCCACGCTGGAACCCAAACTGGTCTCCACACACGCCGACCTCCTCGAGGAGGGCAACACCTATCTGTACGTGGAGCAGGCCGGGCTCCTGAGATGGGGCGGCATTGTGTGGTCCGCCGAACCCGAGGGCGGCTCCTACCCGATCGAAGCAGCGACATGGAGCTCTTACCTCAAGCGTCGCCACGACGTCCACGGCGAATTGAACGCCCGCGGCCCCTACGTATACGCCGACCCGTGCGGGATCATCCGCGACACATGGGCCTACGCCCAAGAGGCACCGGACGGCGACATCGGTGTCCGCGTGGACGACACGACCAGCTCGGCGAAGGTCGGAACCCCGGCATCACCTCTGTCCATTGCCTGGTGGGAGATCCCGGAACTCGCGAACGTGATCGACCAAGCCCTCAAAGGCGTCGTCGGCGGTCCGGAATGGATGGACGACGTCGAGTGGGGACCTGACGGC
This sequence comes from Embleya sp. NPDC059237, assembly GCF_042754105.1. Classification (NCBI taxonomy): domain Bacteria; kingdom Bacillati; phylum Actinomycetota; class Actinomycetes; order Kitasatosporales; family Streptomycetaceae; genus Embleya; species Embleya sp. NPDC059237. Next base: position 557,151 of record NZ_JBHZAE010000001.1, read on the forward strand.
AAACCACTCCACCGCGTACGCCTGGGATGGCCGCGCCTGGGCAGCCGCCGCACCGATCTGTCGTTCGCCAGCGGAGTCAACATCGTCGGCACACCGCGCATCGCCATGAACGCGGACGAGTACGCGCAGGTGATCATCGCCACCGGCGCTGGTGAAGGGCGCTCGCGCAGGCGCGCGATCTCCGCGGTCCGCGACGGGCGACTGAGGCTCGAACATCACCTGGACATCCCCGGCGAGAAGGGCACTGATCGCCTCTCCGCGCGCGCAGAGGACGAACGAGCAATCCGCCAGATTCGAGGCGACGTCGACGAGATCACCGTCATCGACCATCCCGCAGCCCCACTCGGTTCCTGGCGCGTCGGGGACGACGTGCAGGTGACCGTGAACGGCCCGTGGGCTTCGTGGTCGGGCTGGTGCCGGATCGTCGGCTGGACCATCAGCGACGACCACCCCCAACAGGCCCGGCTCGACCTGCGCCGCGCCGATTCCTACACCTACGGAGGCTGACCATGGCCCGCCCCTCGATCGGGCAGCAACTCGCCGCCCTTCAAGAACAGTTCTCCGCCCTCAGGCGGTCGTCGCACCTCGGAGCTTCCAGCATCGAGGGAGGCGCCGTACAGGTATACGACAGCGAGGGCCGCCTGCGCATGATCGTGGGCGAGCAAGCAGACGGCACGACGGACGCCGCAGTGGTGTCCGGACCGCCCCCGCCCACGCCGTCCGCTCCACTGGTCACGCCTGCACTCGCTGGCCTCCGGGCCCGCTGGAACGGCAGCTTCACCGACGCCCAGGTTCCCCCGATGGACTGGTCCCGAGTGGAGGTCCACGTCGGCACCAGCGCCGATTTCACCTGCGACCAGAGCACCCTGCGGGACACCATCGAAACCGCACAAGGAGGCGAAGTGCTGCTCCCCTTCTTGCAGTACACGCCCTACTGGGTGCGGCTTCGCGCCCGCAGCAAAGCCGGTACGGCCGGGAACGCGTCCGCGAGCACGTCAGGCACCCCGCTTCAAGCGGACGCCGCCGACATCAAGACAGGCGCGATCGACGCCAACCACATCAGGGCGGGTGCCATCGTCGCCGACCAGGTCGCAGCCGGCGTCCTGACCGGCTCGGTGGTGCGCACGGCAGCGGCCGGCGCACGGGTGGAGATGACTCCGCACGACCCCGTCCAGAATGCCCCCGCGACGGTCTACTGGCCCGACCCTGGCGACGGACTGCTTCCAGGCCGCATCGTCACACGAGTGGACACGCCCCCGCTGGGACCGGATCCGAGCACACCCCAAGCCCCCACGACTGGGTGGCTCGCCATGTACGCGCCCCGGCACCCCAGCGTCACGGGAGCCGCGAAAGTACAACTACGGACCGGCATTTCCGGCGGCACAGGCTCCGTGCGCGGCGTCGCGAACCTCACGACCGAGGACGGCAGCGGTTTCACGACCATCGGCGCCACCGACGTCAGCAACGCCGGAACCGACATGTACGCGATCGACCGCAAGATCGTCACCGACCCCGGCAATCACAACGAGTACCGGGCCAGCCTCAACACGTTCAGTTTCTGGGTCTTCCAGAACCGATACAAGAACGGAGTCCTGGGCGCGCCCAAGCGCCTCGCCGAGTTCGAATTCAGGCCGGGCCAGAACAGCCAGGTGACCGGCCTCGGCATCGACGCGGCCGACGGCTCTCGCATCGACGGGCGCATCGACTGGTCAAGCGAACGCATCGCCATCAGCTCCGCCCTCGTCCCCAAGGACGCCGCCGTGCCGTCCCGCACGGACGCGGCAGCCTGGTTCGACCTGCGTGCCGGTATGACCAGCGCCCTCACGGCGCGCGGCACTGCCGCAGCCGACGGGTCCCGCATCGACACCAGGATGGGCCTGTCGGAAACCCGGTTCGCCGTATGGGGCATGAGCTACAAGCCGGACGGCACCTACGACCGCGACACGGCCGTGCCGCTGTGGGTCGACATGCGGCCGGGCCGGCACCACTACCTGACGTCCAAAGGCGTGCCGGAGGCGAACGGCACCAACCGGCAGACGTCGTTCTACGTGCGCGACGACTACGTCATCATCACCGGAAGCAACCGCGACGCGGCCGGGCTGCTGGGCGTCGACCAGGTGATGTACATCGACACCCGCCCGGCGGTCGACCAGGGCGGCACGCGCAAGCATTACGTCAACGGCTACTGGTACCGATCAGACTGGAAGGGCCTGACCCCGGCCGCGGGCTGGAGCCACGGCACCGGAGTGGACGGCGCGGCGGTCGCCCGCCTGACACCGGACAACAGCATCAAGTTCGCCGGGATCCTGAAACCGGCGACCACGCCCAGTGGAACGGCGGCGATCCTCATCGGGACGCTGCCCGCCGGAGTGGCGACCGCCCGCAACCAGCGGGTCCTGGCGTGCACCAACGACAAGGGCGGAACAGGCACGGTGCTGATCCAGCCCACCGGAGAAGTCCTTCTCCTCGGGTGGACCGGGGGCAACGTGTCGTACGTGTCCCTGGCAGGCACCTCCGTGCCCATTGACGCCTGACGAGGCCATCACAGGCGAGGCTCCCACCGGGTACCGCCCAGGGCTTCCTCGACCAGCCCCACCGCCCGCTCGGTCGCCGCCGCCCGCGTGCCCTCGTGCTCGTACATCCGCAGGACGGCCGCAAGCACCGACGGCGGGGCCAAGGCGGAGAGGTCGGCCCGCGCGGTGCCGTACCCGTGCCGGGCAGCGGCGACGGCCGCGGACACATGCTGGTGCGTCATGCGCGCCAGCACCACCGGGAACCGGTGCAACACGGCATGACTGCGATATCCGGGCGGGCACAGATCGAACAGCCAAGTGACGGCGGTGTCCTCCCAGCCCGGGGCACCCGGTGGACGTACCTGACGCGGCCAGCCAACCGGGACGACGCCGTCCCGGCCCCGGCTGCGCCGCGTCGGGACGCCCGCCACGCGGGGCAGCACCTGGGCGAATCGGCCCGGCAGCTCCCATTCCGGGGTTTCGTCCATTCCGTACACATGTTCGAGTATCCGTCGTAGTCGCGCTGCTCGCGATCTGGGGCCGCATTGTCCCGTGCCATCGAACCTTGAGCGTGTGCCGTCGAAGGTTGACGGAACGGCAGTTCGTGCCACTGAAGATTGATCATGAAGGTCAGGAATCCGAAGGACGGTCTGGCCCACCGGCTGCCCTCCCCCAGAAGCCGAATCCGCCGGGTGGATTACGAACAGGACGCGCCTTGGAGCGGGAGAATGGATGGCGAGAGGTGCGCGATGAACAAGAGTGAGGAAGAAGAGCCGGGTGTTCGGTTCGTCTCCAGTGAAGACGAGAGCAGCAGCACCGACTCCCACCTCGTCACCAAGATGAACTCCGCAGGAGACGTCACAGGCCTTCGGATGGGGCGCAGTGCCGATGGCCGAGACGCCAGCGCCGACCATGAAGGTGGCCGGATCATCGCTCATACAGCTGGCCCAAATCCAGCCAAGGATGCTCGCGAGCTGCGAACAGGCCAGAGCCTGGTTAACCACTTCAACGCCCAGGGTGCTCGCTGGAATCCAGCAAGGTTGGCCCCTGGAGGCAAGGACGAACAAGGAGTGGACTGCACCTCCGAGAGTGAGACCGGCGTGGGGAAGTTGCTGATCCAGGTCACAACGGCCGACCGCACGGAGACCTGGCGACAGCTCGACCAGACCCAGATCGCCACCCACCCAGACTGGTCCGTGGAGGATGCCGCAGCTGCACTCAAGACCGCGATCGAGAGCAAAGGCAATCATCCAAAGCAGGGCATCTATCTGGCGTTGGACGCCACCGACAGTATCGGCTCGGCTCTTCCGGCGGTGTCCGAGGCCTTCCGCGCCGCGTACGGCTCATGGGTGGGCTCGCTGGGCTACGAAGGCGTCTACCTCGTAGGCCCCGAGGGTCTCGTCACACGCCTGGACGGGTCAGGCTGAAGGACCACACCACGAGCCATTGGCACAGACTGGCCGTCCGTCAACTTTCGGTGGCACATGATCAAGGCTCGATGGCACAGGACACGCATTGTCCGTGTCAGCGAACCCTGATCGTGTCATTGAAGATGACATCGATGGTTTCGCGTCACCGATGTTTGCCGAACGCGATGCCGGAAGGCTGAATGCGCAGGTCAGAGTGTCAGGCGTTCCGGGGCGCGTACATGATGACGGCGACGCCGGCGAGGCAGGTCAGGGCGCCGGTGACGTCGTAGCGGTCGGGGCGGTAGCCGTCCAGGGCCATGCCCCAGGCGAGGGATCCGGCGACGAAGACACCGCCGTAGGCGGCGAGGATGCGGCCAAAGTCGGCGTTTTCCTGCAGCGTCGCGACGAAGCCGTACGCGCCAAGGGCGATGACACCGGCGCCGATCCAGCCCCAGCCGCGGTGTTCGCGGGTGCCTTGCCAGACCAGCCACGCCCCGCCGATCTCCAGGACGGCGGCGGCCAGGAACAGGGCGATGGAGCGGATGATCGTCACGGGCGCGGGCGTACCGAGACCTCGACGGCGGGCTTGTCCGAGGCGGGATCGATGCAGTCGCACGCCGATCCGGTGCAGCCCCGCGCGTGTTCGACGGCCTTGCGACGGCGCCACCACGACCGGCCGATCAGCCCGACGGCCGCGACGGCTAGGACGACGGCGACGGTGGGCAGCCCCGCGGCAACCAACGCCGGCAACGCGCAGCACGCCACGCATGCGGCTCCGGCCAGCCAGGCGAGTCGCCCGGCGGCGCGGTGCCCGGACCGCTCGTCGGGGGCTTCGCCGGTGGGGTCAGCAGCAGGGTCCGGCATGGCGGTCCTCCAAGGCGAGGTCGGCGAACGGGAGCGGGCAGCACGGGCTGGTCGCGCACACCGCGAGGTCGTCGCAGCCGGCGTCCACGGCGTCGACCAGCGCGGCGCGGATGGTGTGCAGGTCGGCGATCCGCGCGTCGATCTCGACGAGCTTGGTGGCGGCGAGGTCTTGCAGCCCGGCCTTGACGCGGCGGCCGGCGCCATGGTGGTGGGTGCCGGCTTCCAGCAGCTCGGCGACCTCGTCCAGGGTGAACCCGAGCCGTTGCGCGGCTTTGATCACCCGCAGCAGGGCGACCGACTCGGGTGGGTAGACGCGGTGGCCGCCGAGGGTGCGGTCGGGTTCGGCGAGCAGGCCGCGGCGCTCGTAGTAGCGCAGCGTCTGCTGGTTGACCCCTGCGGCATCTGCGAGTTCACCCGACCGAAGCCCGCCCGACGTGCCGGTCATGTCCGTGCCCCGGCCGCGCGGTCGACGAGCGCGTCCAGGACCGGGACGTGCATCTCGGGAACGGCGACGTCCATCAGCAGGCGGCCGGTCTCGTCGTGTTCGAAGGCGAACGTGAAGAACGAGCAGCAGCTCGTCTCACGAGCGGCCAGTTCCCGCGCGGCCGGTTCGGCGGCGGTGCCCAGGACCAGCCGGGCCCGCACAGGCGTGGGCCGCTCCACGCGCACCAGGGCCTCGGCGAACAGCGCGTCGAACTCGGCGACGCGTAGAGACTGCCCCTCCTTGGGCAACGTGCAGGACTCCGGCACCCAGGCCATGGCTGGCCCTTTCCCGTCGAAGTACGCCCCGAGTGGGGCTGTCGCTTGACGGTAAACCTGTATGCGGGTACCGAATGCAAGCCCACCACCCCGCCGAATTTTGCTTCGCCGCTCAACCTTCGGTGGCACGCGCTCAGCCCTAGGTGACACAGGACATGGACGGAGAAGGTACTCGCGAAATCCGCCGCTTCCTCTCCCCGGAGCCTCCTACAGTGACCTCATGAACATTCGCTGGGGTGGCGCGGTCTGGGAACTGATGCTGGTGAAGCGCGCGGTCGGGACAGCCTTGTCGAACTCGGCGAGCGGCGGATACAGCACGCTCCTGCGTGACGGCGCCCGGAACTTGGTCGGCCACGCGGACCTGCTCAAGGGGAATCGAGCCGTCGCCGGGCTTGTCGCGCTCTCTGCGGTAGGGGGAGGTGCCCTTACTTTCGTCACCATGAAGGCGACGCCGCACCTCAAGACGAAGTTCCACCCCGCGGCCCAGGACAGGGCAGAGGAGGGGGCAGAAGCCACCTCCGATACCCCTGTTGAGGAGTCGGAAGCTCTCAAGGAGCCGCGGCTATGCGCTGTCTGACCATCGGGCGTATCCACTCCGACGAACTGGTAGGGCGCCGGTAGCCATCAACCTTCGGTGACACACGCTCAAGGTTCGATGACACGGGACAAGGAGATGGCACACTCGACGGCGAACTTGCGCTGCAGCCCCGTGCCGTCGATGCGTGACCTGCTCACATGGCAGGTCGGGCCGCGGATTCGCCCGGCTCAGTGATTGTTTAGCGAGGGTTCTGTGCCGGGCGAATCCGTCGCCGATCTAAGACTCTTGCCGAAGTACGCTCGTGACTGCGTCCTTGACTACCTCGAAGGCACTTTTACCAGCGCCGAAAACGAAACCGCGGCTGAACGCCTTGCGGTGGGAGTCATCGGCCTGCCTGGACGAGACGATATTCGTGACCTCCGTCGGACACGGCGTCCTTACCTGGTCAGAAACCTCGACAGGGTGGCCCGAGTGAGCGGGCGTGGAGGGTACTTGCTGATTCTGTGGCACCGTCCTCTGGAACATTGCTTTGCTCAGGAGGAGCTTGATCCTGCTCACGTCGCGACTCCAGCGTCTGCGGGAGAACTCACCTCGTGCGCGCGACTAGATCTCGAGGTGCAGTGATCTCCCTGCGGCCATGGGCCACATTGCGCGCCACTGCCGCAAGGAAGAGGACGTCGGCAAGCCGTGCCGTCGAGTATGCACCGACGGGTGTGGGGGAGCACTCAGCAACCAGTTGCCCGAAGGGACTCTCGCGTGGTCGCGGGCTCTGACGAACCAGCCAGACGGATCCTGTGGTTGTCTTGCGCGAAGGCGCGGCCAGAGCGATTTGAAGAGCCGGGCTATTGAATCTTGAGGTTGTCCTGCGCGTAGGCGCCCCCAGAACGACGCGAAGGCAGCCTCGCATACCTCTTCCGCGTCCTTGATACGCGGGAACAGGGATGTCTTGACAGCCCTCGCCCACGCAGCCTGCAAGTAGGCAACGTCCGCTGATTCCACGCCAAAAGGCTACCGCCGTCTCCGCGAGGATTGCTGCGGTTCGCGAAACAAGTGAATGAACACGCCCGCTCCGGGGCTGCCCTGTGACGCATCACCGTCTGACGGAGGCGCCAGCCACCTACAGTCGCCTGAAGCACTCCCAGGGGGCTCACACACGCTTTCGCGCCGACGAGGTGCAGGACGACTTCGTCGCTCACGGCGCACAGATTGAATCCGGTCTGGCCGATCCGCAACGTCCAAGAGCCGCACGCTGCTTCCGTGCCCGCTACACCTCTGCGCCACTCAGCATGCGACAGGCGGGCATGGTCAGCATTTGAGAACCCACCGCGCGGATATGGGTCCCAGTGCCCTGACGCGGTAGTACAGGTTGCGCGGTTGCAGGACGGTCGAGCCGAGTAGGTGATCGCCGTGGATGCGGTCGATGTTGCGTTCGACGACGAGGACGAGGTCGATGTGCTGCCTGCTCAGGCTAAGCGGGAGAAGCCATTGCATGGTCCCCCGCGATTCGGACCATACGGGTGCCGCGTCCTGCGGTTTCGCGGTCACGCGGTTCTGCGTCGCGCGCAACGCGGCTTCCAAGGCGGTACGTGCGCTCGTCAGGGTGCTGTTGTAGGCAGGAGGGAATCGGTTCAAGCGGTTTTGGATGTGACCCCACGAGAGGCGTATGGCCAGATTCGGGAGGGTGCGGGCCTCTTCGGTCAGCCCATATTCGGCACGCCGGGGTGTCTCGGTGATCCGTTCCCGAAGGTTCGTGTCGAGAGTCTGCCAGTACTTGAAAACGTGGGGTCGACGCCGGTGTACCTCGTTGGCGGCGAATACGCCCAGGATGTCCAGCCCTGTCCGTCGGTGCGCCAGGCCGGTATTGAGAACCACGAGGCTGCTGTCGTCACTCTCGACTAAGGCGTCCTGCTGGCATAAACGACGGTAGGTGGCTCCGAAGTAGGAGACCAGGCGCGGCAGGGGCACCTGGTTCTCGAACGCCTGCGGGTCGTCCCAGGGTTCGGGTTCGGCCAGGTTCGCGAGACTCGCGAACGCATTCTGGTCGCCTTCCTCGCAAGGGATGTATGCGAGGTCGCTCCACGAAAGACGTGGGGTGCCGTGCGGGGGGAGTGGGGCAGACATCTGGCTCCTGGACAGGGGGCATCGCACCGCCGCTCGACACGGAGGTGGGCGCCCGCTTATCGGGGTATTCGGCGCTACTGAGCCGAGGTTCGGATGGTGGACGTCTACCGCGAACTGCCGGGTACGCGGCCCGGGGACGCGAACGTGTGGATCGACTCGATGATGTGGGCAACGTGCGCCGCTCGTGCCGCGTCGCAGAAGGGTGTCGTTCCGTGACTGAGGGCGTGGGCCAGATCCGCGACACCCATCCCCCGGCCGCTGTGCGCCCGTACGGGGGGCTCTGCCGGAAGGGTCGTCCATGCCGGTTCTTGTGGACCACGTAACAGGACGGCGCCGTCGTGGAAGTTCGGATCGGGCAGGACAAGCACGCCGTCCGAGCCGTGGATCTCGAGATGCGGGGCGCGGGTGGGGCCGGTGTCGAAGCTCGCGGTGAAGGTGATCGGGATGTCTCCGATTCCCAGTAATGCGGTGACGTGGGTGGCCGCGCGGGCGGTGAACGCCGCACCAGTGGAGTCGACGCGGGGGTTACGCAGTTGCGTCGTGGCCCCGTGTACGCGGGTGACATGGCCGAGGAGGTGGGTGAGCGTGGCCAGGTAGTAGGGGCCCATGTCTCCCAGCGGTCCGATTCCGTCCGTGTGGAACGCTTGCGGGTTGGGGTGCCAGCGTTCGGGGCCGCGGTTGTGGAGTGCGGCCGAGGCGGACAGAGGTTCTCCGATGGCGCCCTTTTCGAGGGCGCGGAGCGCGGTTTGTGCGGCGCTGCCCATGGGGGTGTCCGGGGCTGCGCCCAGGAGGATGCCGGCTTCTGCCGCCTGGATGATGAGGGCTTCGGCGTCGCCGGGCCGCATCGCGAGAGGCTTTTCCGTCCAGATGGCGGGTAAGCCTGCGGTGATCGCGTCTCGGATCAGCGTGGCGTGAGTGTCGGGGGGCGTCAGGACCGCGATCAGGTCGACGTGTGCGGGGTCGAGGATGTTCTCGGGAGGTACCGGGCTGATGTTGTGGCGGAGCCCGAAGTCCCGGGCCCGGGCGGGGTCGAGGTCGGTGCATGCGGTGACATGGACGTCGGGGTCGGGTGCGAGCGTTCGCGCGTACTCGTGGGCGACCACTCCACAGCCGATGATCCCGACGCGCACCGGATAGGTCGTCATCGACGTTCCCCGAGGGCGTTGCGGACGGTGGCCGCGAGGTGTTCGGCGAACGCGGCGTGCTGGTGGTCGGGGAGCCATGGGATCTGTACGTCGAGGTAGCGAGTGAGGTTGTGCTCGCCGTGCTCGGCCTGCACGGGCCAGGCCGCTGCCGTGTGGAGGTCTCCCGGGCCGGGCCACCACGAACGGAATTTGGCGCGGTGGAGGCTGGCGGAGAGGTGGCGGGCGATGCCCGGTGCGGGCGTCCACATGCCCACATGGGCGCCGTTGCCGATGCCGTTGGTGTCGGGCACGAGGGTGATGCCGTCGATGTCCAACGCGGCGACGGCGTGCTTATGGAGCGTCCGCAGAGATTTCACGAGTTCGGGGAGAGCATCGAGCTGGGGAACTGCCAGACCGGCGATGGCTTCTCCCATGCGGGACTTGGAGCGCCACGCGGGTGTCGGGGTCCCGTGGCGGGTGTCGCCGGAGAGGGCTCGCATCAGGGAGACGAGTTCGGTGTCGTCGGCCGCGGCGAAGCCGCCTTCGCCGGTGGCAACGAGCTTGAAGGAGTGGGTGGAGAACGCGGTGGCCGTGCCCCAGGACCCTGCGGGGCGTCCGGCGGCGTCGACGCCCCACCCTTGGGCGCAGTCCTCCACGAGGTGGATGCCGAGCTCGGTGAGGTGCTGGCTGATGCGGGCGATGTCCGGTGCGGGACGGCCGCGAAGGTGACAGATGATCACTGCCTTCGTGGCGTCGGTGATGAGCGGTTCCACCTGGTCCCAGCACGGTGTGAGGCTGGTGTCGACCGGGGCGACGACGACGTCCGCACCGAGGATCGCGGCGGCGCCTCCGACGGTGACCCACCCGGCCTCGGGCACGATGACCTGATCGCCGGGGCGGATGCCGAGGCCGTGCAGGATCAGGCGCAGGGCGGAGGATCCGGAGTCGACGGCGATGGCCGCGGCGCGGTTGACGAGGCCGGCGACCTTGTGTTCGGCCAGCGGGGTGAGGGCGCCATCGTAGGTGGCGAGAGCCCCGCTCCGTATGGCCGGGCTCACCAGCGAGACCTGTCGGGCGGCGGTGAGGTCGCTGTATTGGTACACGGCTTCGGCGCGGTCGGGTGTGGTCGATGATGGCACGAGGGGTGATCCCTTCGGGACCCCGGCCCGGCGGGCGGGCGTCGGGGGTGGTGGTGTCACAGGCAGGGGGAGGCGGGCACGCGTCCGAGGATGGGGATCGCGGTGTACGCCTCGGCGTGGGCGGCGCCGATGCGTGCGCCCCACAGGCGGGCGAGGGTGTCGGCCATGGGGCCGAAGTGGGTCTCGATGGGCTGGGACGCGTGCGCTCGCAGGGCGTGCACTTTCGTCGGGTACGTCGCGGTGACGTCGACGATGGTGTCGGCGCGGACCGGGCCGTCCAGGGTCAGGGAGTTGTAGGTGTCGCACGTGTACAGGCGCTGCGGATGGCCGGTGGCGATCACGACATCGGGCAGCGCCTCGACGACGGTTCGGGCGACGGCCGCGTGCTGGGGATGCACGTCGCGGGTCGGATGGGTGACGACGACCTCCGGCCTGAAGGCGGTGATCAGGTCGTGGACGGTGCCCGCGTCGACGCCGGGTATCAGGCGTAGGTCCACACCGAGTTCGGCGGCGCCGGCCGCCGCTTCCCGGTTGCGTACGCGGTCGTGCGCGGCGACCGCGACGAGTACGTCCGCGTGCCTTGCGTGCAGGGCGAGGGTTCCGCCGCACCACAGTTCCGCGTCGTCCGGGTGGGCCATGACCGCGAGGACCCGTCCGGGCGTCACCACAGGCCCAGCTTGGCGATGACGTCCGCTGCCTTGGGGAGTTCGGGACTGGGCACGCCGGTGGGGTGCGCGGTGACGGGGACGTCGGTGCGCATGCGGATCATGTCGCGCCAGCGCAGCACGTCGGGCCAGGCATCGTGGACCGCCTGCCCCTTCACGCCTGTGAGGCGCCCGCTCGTGGGCAGTTCGTCCAGGGTGAGGCCGCCCGAGAGGTACTTCGCGGCGGTGCCGGGGCCGATGCCGCGCACGCCCGGGATGTTGTCGGACGGGTCGCCGGTCAGGCTGCGGTAGTCGGCCCATTGGGCGGGCGTGACCTTGAAGCGGCCGGTGACCTCTTCCGGGCCGATGACGCGCTTCCCGGCGTTGCGGGAGCGGGCGATGACGCGGACGTGGTCGGCGTCCAGGAGTTGGTAGTAGTCCTGGTCGCCGGACATGATCCGCACCGGCCGGTCCGGGTGGGCTCGGGCGAGGGTGGCGATGGAGTCGTCCGCCTCGGCGTTCTCGACCTCCGTCCAGGCAAACCCGAACGCGTCGAGACCGTCCTTGACGGGCTGAAGGAACTGCAGCGGTTTGAGGGCTTCGGGTGTGGTGGGCCGGTTCGCCTTGTAGTCGGCGTCCTCGGTCTTGCGGTCGGCCGAGCCCTGTTCGCCGTCGAAGACGACGATGATCTCCGGGGCGGTCGTGTCGAGGTCGTCGCGGACGACGCACCGCAGCAGCGCGAAGAAGGCGAAAGCGCCGGTGAGCTCGCGCGTCTTGTCGCGGGAGCGGATCTCGGCGGGGAACCCCATCGTTCCCGACCACAGCAGGTGGTGGCCGTCGACCAGGAGCAATGGACATACGCGCGCGGGTACGACAGAACCCATCACGACACCGCCTTGAGGAAGGTCTCAGCGACTCGGATGGGCCGATAGTCCGACGCGGCGTAGTACACGGCCCAGGTGACTGCGGCGTAGGTTACCGGGTCGTCGAGGAGTTCGTGGACGGCCGTCACCAGTCCGGGTGAGCCCAGCGCCGGTTCCACGAGAAGTCGTTCGGCGTCGGGCACGCCCGCCAGGAGATCGGGGAGGTTTCCGATGCGGTGGGACACGAACGGGGTGCCGACGCTCATCGCCTCGGCCGCCACGAGGCCGAAGGTTTCGCGGCTGGACGGCACGATGATCGCCGATGCTTCTGCCAGCCATGCGGGTACCTCGTCCCAGGGCAGGGAGGGCAGCAGGGACACGCTCGGGCAGCGCGCGGCGAGTTCGCGGCAGTCACGGAGCAGGGCGGCCTGGCCGCCGGGGGTGGCTTCGAAGGCGGCGGACGCCAGGACGATCTCCACCGGGCGGCGTACGTCCCGCAGGGCTGGCAGCAGGCGGTGCACGCCTTTTTCCCGGCCCAGACGCGACAGGACCCGGATGGGTGCCCGGCGCCGCTGCTCCGGGTCGCCGCAGGGTGGGCGGGGCTCGTGGGTGAGGGCGTTGGGGACCGTGTGCCAGGTGTGGGTGGGGTGTCCGGCCGCGGCGGCTTCGTCCACGACGGTTCGCGAGGGCGTGATGACGACGTCGGCCTTGGTCAGGGCCGTCGCGGCTTCGAGCGGGTCGGGCTGGACGTGGACCATCAGGACACGTCTGACGCCGGTGGGGGATGCGAGTGTGCCCAGGCCCCACAGGGCGTCGACGAACACGATGGTGTCCGCGGCGTGGCGGGCCGCGATGTCGGCGAGGCGCCTCTCGACGTGGGCTCGGTGGGCGGACACCGCTGAACGCAGGGTTCGGTCATCGCACGGGAACGTCGTGCCGATGTCGATGTGTTCGATGTGGACGCCGGGTGGCGAGGCGCTGTTCGGGGGGATGGCGGTGGCGATGACCGGGTGGTGTCCCGCTTGGGCGAGGCCGATGGCCAGCCCGGCGGTGGCTCGCTCCATGCCGGCGGGTGCGTCGGGTTGCCACGAAACGAGGACGAGCAGGATCGAACGTCTCGTGGCGCGATCGGGGGTCATGGGGTCTTCACCGCTTCGGGCATCGGCAGGCTGCGGGTGGGCGTTGTCGGGTCGGGTTGCTGTTCCCAGGGGAAGACGACCCAGTCGTCCACGTCCCAGGCCCACAGGTCGGGGGCGTTCGGCGGGGCGCCGGTGTTCCGGCACAGCGCGACGGTTTCGACGCACTCGGGAGGGGCGAGCCGCTTGGCGAGGAGGTCGCGTACGGCGGTGAACGTGGCTCCGCTGCCGCAGATGTCGTCGGCGACGAGGACCCGGCCGGTGACGGAGCGGGGGAAGTCGGCGGGCAACGCGCAGCGCACGAGCCCGGTCGCGGGGCTCCAGGGCCGGTCGGTCGCGTTGTGCGTGGCCTCGACGTACCCGAGTGCGGCGCCCGTGGCCTGGGCGAGGTCTCGTGCGGGGCGGGTGCCCCCGTTCGCGATGCCGATGATCATGTGTACGGGACCCCGCTGGAGAAGGTGGTCGGCAAGGATAGTGATCGCCGCGTCGTAGGCGTCCTTGGACATCACGAGCGGCCCGATGCGCGTGAACACGCGCTGCGGGGTGTTCATCGGGTCCGACTGTCGGTCGAGGTGAGGTCTGCGGGTGTGCGCAGGGCGACGCCGGGGGTGATCGACATGGCGCGGTGGTCGTTGCGCCAGACCGTGCCGTCGGCGCGTACGACGGCGAACCCGGCGGATTCCCCGCGCGTGCGCAGACGCACCTGTACGCCCTGCGGGGGCCGGACCTGGCCGATGACGGCGCGGGCGTGGTCGTCGGAGAGCAGGTGGGCGTCCGCGTTCGCGGCTCCCTCGCCGAACGGGAGGTACTGCAGGAAGCTGATGCCTCCCGCGCCGAGTTGCCCCGCGAGGTCCGCGAACGCCTGGGCGTGCGGGGCGGTGGTGCGCATGAGGACGGTTTGGATCTGGACGAACAGACCTGCCGCGGTGGCCGCCCGGATGCCCTCGACGGCACGCTTGAAGCTGCCCGCGCCGCGCCGGGCATCGTGGTCGACGGCGGTGGCGCCGTCCAGGCTCACGCGGATTGCATCCAGGCAGTTCGCCAACTCGCGTGCGCGGCGGGCGAGATGCCAGCCGTTCGTCGTGCAGCTGACGGCTCGTCCACCGGCGGCGAGGAGCCGGGCGAGGTCGGACAGGTCCGGGAGGAGGAGAGGTTCGCCCCCGGAGATGTCCACCGACAGCACGGTGGACGCGGCCAAGACGTCTGCCACCCGGGCGCGTTCCGTGGGCGGCACCTCGCTCACGCTTTTGTCGTCGATGCAGTACGAGCACGTGAGGTTGCACCGCACGATCGGCGACCAGCACACGTGCACCGGTGCACCGCCCGACGTGTGCGCGGGCGCCAGTACGGGCCAGGCGCTGACGTCGGTGTCGTCCAGGCGTCGGCGTCCGGGCGGAAGCACCGTCGGGCAGGCGCGGGTGATGTTCGACGCCGGGTCGTGGACGACGTACCGGTCATCGAGGTTCGCGACGGCGAAGGTGCGGATCATCGCGACGTCACCTCCGCGCCGCCCAGGAGTTCGTCGGCCGCGGCTCGGAAATGCTCGGCTCGACCTGTGGGAGGCGGACCGTCGAGGAGTTTCCGGTACAGGGCGTGGGTGTGCGGCCAGGACTCCAGCTTTCGCTTCCACTGTGTGGCCGCGTCGGCGGGGTCGAGGTGGTGGCCGACGGTCTGGCGCAGCGGCACGACCGTGAGCCCGGAGGCGATGAGGGCGGCGCCGAGGTGGGTGTCCTCCATGCCCCATCCCAGGGCGCCGAACGCAGGTTCGAAGCCGCCGACATGCTCGACGGCGGCTCGGGGGACGCCGAGGAGGGCGGTGACCACCATGCGCGGGAGGTCCCAGTCGTAGTGGAAGCAGCCCAGGCCGAGGTCCTGGAAGTCCCGGGTGTCGGTCAGAGGGTGGCTTTCGAAGCTGTGCGGCATGACCAAGCCGGAGTGGATCAGCGGCACTCCGCCCGGTGGGCGCCAGGTCACGCGGTGGTCCGCCGCGAGGTCCGGCGCGGTCGCCGGGGGTGTGTCGTGGGGGGCAGGGGCGTTGTGGCGGAACCCGACGAGGACGGTGTCGGGGCGGCTGCGGGCGGCGAAGTCGGCGAGGACGTGCGAGGGCAGGACCATGTCGGCGTCGAGGTAGACGAGGTGGTCGGCGTGGGCGAGGCGGGTGCCGGCGTTGCGGGCCGCACCGGACCCCACCGGGCGAGGAAGCCGTACGAGGATGTCGACGACGGGGTGGTGGGCGGCGATGTCCGGGCTTGCGTCGGTGGATGCGTCGTCGACGACGATCACCTCGACGCGGCCGTGTGTGTGCTGGGCGGCGAGGGCGTCCAGGGTGTGAGGCAGGGCGTAGGCGGTGTCGCGGACGGGGACGACGACGGACACGAAGGTGCCCTCGGCGAGGCGGGCGGGCGTCGGGGCGTGCCACGGGTGTGCGGTGCGTGCGGTGAAGGCCGCGCGGATGTGGGCGTGTGCGTTGGGGACGGCTTTGAGGGCGGTCTCAAGGGTGGGGCCGGTCACGGCCACCTCCAACTGTCGAGGACGGCTGCGGCCTGGGCCCAGCCGTGCGGGTCGGGGATCCAACGCACACGAATGCCGGACGGCACCGCGCACAGCAGCGGCAGGTATGCCGCGTCGGCGACGACGAGGACCGTCGCGGGCCCGGAGGGCTCCCACTCCCGACGCACTTGTTCGCCGACGACGCGTTCGAGTTCGGTTCGGCGGCGCGCCGTCATGTGCCGGTCGTAGGGCAGGAGCGGTGTGTCGGCGTGCACGAGTCCGTGTTCGGCGGACAGGAACCGGATGCGCGCCCGGTACGGGGGAAGGGCGCCGAGACGCGCCCGCAGCTGGGGGGCGATGCCACCGGCGTACAGCTCCAGGGCGGGCACGTGTGATTCGCTGGGGTGTTTCCTGCGCGAGCAGCCCGCAACGACGAGGGCGTGTTCCGGTGCGATCGGTCGCGGCGCGGTGCCGGGGCTCATGGGGTACGCACCACGCGAAGTCCGATGCCTGGTGAGGCGAGTTCGGCGGGCGCGGCGTTGAGGAAGGTGCACCGGGCGTATAGGCATGGCGAGGCGCAGGACCCTCCCCGAATGATGTAACCGCCGCCCATCACCGGGGAGGCGGTCCACTCCCATGTGTTGCCTGCCATGTCGAGGAGCCCGTCGGGGGTGGCGCCGAGGGCGTGCGCCTGGACGGGCGTCGCCGTGCCGGGCCCGTCTTCTCGAAGGTTCGCGTGCGCGGGTGTCGGGACTTGGTCGCCCCAGGGGTAGCGGCGCCGGGCTGCTCCGGCTGCGGCCCATTCCCACTCGACGGAGCGCGGCAGGCGCCCACCGATGTGCGCGGCGACGTCGGCGGCCTGGGCGTGCGTGAGGCCGGTCATCGGCCGGTCGTCGGCGTCGATGTCGAGCTGGGCGGGCGTGACGGGCGTACGGGTCCACCAGAGCGTGCGCACCGTGATGGGGCGGGCGGTGTCTCCGAAGGCGCAGATGCCGCCGTCGATGCGGATCCATTCCGGGGCGGGACGGCCGCCTGCGGCTGTCGTGTTCACGAGGGTCCTTCCCGGGTCACCCGGCGATGAGAAAGAGGTCTTCGGCGCGCGCGTCGGGGCGAACGCGGCTCTTGGCCGTGTTGGGGCGCAGGCCACACCGGTGCAGGGCCTGGGCAACGGTGTCGAACGCGGCCTCGGCGGTGTCGCGGTCGGGGGCGAACGCGCAATAGTTGTCGGCGAATCGCACCACTCGCATCGATGGGAGCGCGTGGTCCACGCGGGACAGGCGCAGGTTGAGCAGGAGTGGGGACAGGCCCGAGCCGGGCGTCAGCGGCTCCGGCAGCGCATCGAGGAGTGTGCGGCAGCGGTTGAGGAACGTGCCGTCGTGGATGTGGGCGGCGAGCCAACGTACGACCTCGTCGGTGGTGGAGCCCTGCGACGCGCGCTCGACGTCGATGTCCGCGACCCACCGCATGCCCAGGTCCAAGTGTCGGGCGGCCTGGCGCAGGGCGGTGATCCGGTTGCGGCGAGGCCGGAACCCGGACACCCACTCGGCGAACGCGCGCTGCTCCAGGACCGGTTCGACGGCGGCGCGCACGGCTCTGTGGACCACGCGGTCGGTGACGGTCGGGATGACCGCGGCCATTTGTTTCCCGGTGTAGGTGGAGATTTCCACGTGGCGTACGGGGCCGGGCTCCCACGTGCCCGCGCGCAGGCTGTCGGCGAGGTTCGCCAAGCGGCTCGTCATGCCGTCGCGGAATGCGGCCCAGGTCATGTCGTCCGCCCCGGGTGAGGAGGATCGTCGCATGCACTGGCGGGCAGCGTGCCGAAGGTGGTGGGACGAAGTCAGGTACGGCATCAACGAATGGGCTCCCGCAGGGGCCTTGTCCGGCGCTACGCTGGGCACAGCCCGGGTGGCAGGAACGCTCCCGTCGCCCATGTACGACTCGGCCGCTACCCCACACGCGCGGCCGGCGGTGACGGGAAAGACGTCCCCACTCGGGTCTCGCCGGTTCTCAACGGCCACGCTGGTCACCCCACAACTGCACGTGCAGCCGATCCGTCAGATTCCAGCGCCGTTCGAGGACCGGGTCGGCCAACTGTCGCAGCAGGTCACGCACCTGATCGGCGTCGGTACCGCACGGCATGATCCATACCGGCGCCAAGTCGTGGGCTTCGACGAGTTCCGCGACGCCGTCCAGCTCCGTCACCGACGCGACCACGAACTTGAAGCACGCCCGCCCGGAGCGCACGAGCGACGTCAAAGCGCCTGCGTCGATGGGTCGTCCGCTCGGCCCGGCGAACCCGCGAAGCTTGGGCGAGACGTTGAACGAGGCCACCACAGCCATCAAATCGCGGAGGGGCGCCACGGTCCCGTTCGTCTCGACCTCGACCCTGCGCCCGGCCTCCACCATCGCCGTGGCAAACGGGATCAACGCCTGCTGCTGCAGCAGGGGTTCCCCGCCCGTGACGACGACGAGTTCGGTGTCCAGACCCAGGGCCCAGTCGGCGAGTTCGGTCGGCGATTCGCGGTGGGCCTCGGCACGCGGGTCGAATCGGCGCCAATCCCACGTGTAGGGGGTGTCACACGGCGGACAGCGCAGGTTGCAGCGGGACAGCCGTACGAACGCCGCGCGTTGGCCGCACGAGGGGCCCTCACCCTGGAAGGTGGGTCCGAATCGCTCCGCGACGAGGAGGTGGCCGGCATCCGCGATCGCGGCCTGCGCCAGGAGCAGGCGCGCGGCCGTACTCACGCCCAGTCCACGGTGCACTCGGCCCAGCAGGTCGCCGTCTCCTGGACCCGGACGGCCGCCGTCAGTGCCGCGACGTCCGGGGGAAGGTTCTCGAGAGCCCAGTTCAGCAGGTGCGTCGCGATGTTCTCGCAGGTGGGCGGCTCCATCATGACGTCATTGAGGACGCGGTGGTCGAAGGTGTCCGCGAGGTAGGTCCCGAACGGGCTCAGGTCCGCGAAGTCCGCGACGAATCCGACCTCGTTCACGCGCGGCGAGCTCAGGGTGAGAGTGGCGGTGTAGGAGTGGCCGTGCAGGCGCGCGCACTGGTGCCCGGCGGGAAGCCCGGGAAGGTGGTGGGCCGCTTCGAAGCGGAACGCTTTGCCGATGGTCAACCGCGTCACGACGAGACCGCCCCCGGTGTGGCGGTCGCGGAGTGGGCGTATCGGGTGGGGTCGGGAACGCCAGCTTCCGTGAACGCCTGGCGGCGTTCGATGCACGTGGAACAGGTGCCGCAGTGTTCGCTGCCCCCGCGGTAGCAGGACCACGTCAACTCGAAGGGGACACCGAGTTGCGCGGCAGACAGGACCACGTCGGCCTTCGTGAGGTGGAGGAACGGGGCTTCGAGGCGGAAGCCCGGGGCCGTGAACCCTTCGTTTCCAGCGAGGATCGCGGCCTCGATGGCGTCGAAGAAGGCCGGGCGGCAGTCGGGGTAGACGGTGTGGTCGCCGCTGTGGGCTCCGAACGCGACGAGGTCGGCGTCGGTGCTGACCGCGAGTCCGGCCGCGATCGCGAGCAGGATCGCGTTGCGATTGGGCACGACGGTGGAGCGCATGTTCGCCTGCGTGTAGCGGCCGTCGGGCACCGGCACGGTCGGGTCGGTCAGCGCCGACCCGGTGAGCAGGGCGCCCACCCCGGTCAGGTCCACGATCTCGTGGCGGGCCAAGAGCAGCCCGGCGATCTTCGCCGCATAGTCGAGTTCGGTCCTGTGGCGCTGGCCGTAGTCGACGGACAACAGCGTGAGGGAGTGGCCGCGCTCGGCCAAGAGGTAGGCGACGGTGGTGCTGTCCAAGCCGCCGGAGGCCACGACGACGGCATGCCGCCGGGTGTCGATGCGGTTCATGTGCAGTCCTCTCGGTGCACAGTCGACCCTGCGGGGCCGTGGGAACGTTCGGGTGGTTCCGACCTTCACCGCGTGCGGGAGGGGGAAGTCGGGTTCGTCCCACTGTGGCGAGCGCGGGGTGCGGGGACCATGTCGAATCACGTGTGCGGTGTATGCGCATGGCGTATACAGATCCCCTACATGCAGTAAGGGGGCCGCATGTCCGGGAGCAAGGCGAGATGCCGTTCGTGCGGGACGCGATTGCCGGGCGGGACCACGGGACCCGTGTGCTCGTCGTGCGCGGCGGATCAGGCCCGGCGCGCGAGCGAGCCGCCACCGGTGGCGGACGGCTTCTGGGACACGGCGGAGTTCCGGGACGCGTTCGCGACCCGCCACATGGGCCAGGTAGTCCGCGTGTATCGGGCGCACGCTCACCATCGCCGGGTGTACGGGCCGAGAGGCGTGCCGCAGAGCGTCGTCGCGGAGTGGATGGGACTGACCCAGGCGCAGGTCAGCCGCATCGAAACCGGACCGCCGATCAGGAACCTGGACACTCTGTCGCATTGGGCCAGGACGTTGCGGATCCCCGACGACCTCCTGTGGTTCACGGCCGGCCCGGAGGCCGAGCCTCGAACCGAGCCGGCGCCGCGGCGGGCCGTGGACCCGACGGTCGCCGCCGCCCAGGACCAGTGGCGGACGACCCGCAGATACTTGAACACCCATCGCGCGGACCTGGCCATCGCGGCGGTCGCCCTGTATCACCCGGCTGAGCGCGTCGAGGGGACGCCCCTCCTGGCTCACCCCTCGTGGATGCCGGCCGCTCCGGTGCCCCTGGATCGGATCACCCTCGTGTGGGACCCGGACGTCCCACCGCCGGTCCTGAACGGGGCGTCGGAGCAGGCCCGCCACGTCCTGCCGCCCTATGCGCCCGGACGGTACTTTCGCCAGTACAGCAGCGCGATCCGCCACCTCGACAGACCCAGACTGTTCGAGAACCGCCCCAGCTACCGCCTCACCGCAGTGGACTGGGAGCAGTCCACACTCTCGTTCGCCGCCACGACGTACTTCGACAAGATGGACGTCAGCGAAGGCATCGGCCACGAGTTCGCGCTCGCCGCACAACGCGGTGGGAGCGACCCCACCTGGGCCCGGCTCCCCTTACGCAGCGCCGTCGACGATCCGTACGATCTGACACTTCGTGCCGTCGCGCCGGCCGTCACCACCCTCCTGCTGCGGCGGGCACCGGACGGCTCGGCCACCTTCATCCTCCATTGGCGCGACCCACGAGGCGTGGCGACGGCCGGCGGGCAGTACGACGTCATCCCCGCAGGCGAGTTCCAACCGGGAAGCGTGCACATGACGATGCCGAACCCGGACGCCGACCTGGACCTGTGGCGCAACATCGTGCGGGAGCTGGACGAAGAGCTGCTGGGAGCACCGGAAAGCGACGGCAGCGGCAGTTACGGCGTGGCCCCCCGGGACTGGCCGCTCCTGCGATCCCTCGACAAGGCCCGCACGCGAGGCGCCGCCCGGGCGTTCTGCTTCGGCATCGGCTGTGACGCCCTGACACTGGCCACGACATTCCCCACCGTGGTGGTTCTCGACAGCGACGTCTTCGACCATCTCTTCGGCGACGCCGTCGAGGTGAACGACGAGGGCAGCATTGTCGCGCGGTGGCCGCCCGGAGCCGACGATGCCTCCCCCGGGATCGCGTTCACCGAGGAGAACGTGCGCCGCCTCCTCGATCACGAACCCATGGCGCCCCCGGGCGCGGCGTGCTTGGCTTTGAGCTGGCGCCACCGCGATCTCCTCCTGGGCAGATGAGAGCGCGTGACACCGAGAGTTCGTCCGTCGAGTGAAGGGCTCCCCGTGGACTCCGATCCGTCCCCGCTCGTTCCCAACGACACACCGCAGGCATCCCGGGACGCCTGGCAGGCCGTACGCGGGCACCTCAACGAGCATCGCTTCGCCCTTACGGACGAAGTCCTCGACGTGGCGGACGAACAGGTCCGCGCCTTGCGACTCCTGACCCGGCCCGGCTGGATCGCGGACGAGCCCGTACCGCTGGAGGAGGTGCGCTTGCTCTGCGACCCGACGCCGTCCGGCCGTCCCGAGCTGGATGGCACCGAGAGCGAGTTGGACGCCGTACGGCCGCGGCGCGACGACGGGACGACGATCCTGCGCTACTCCGAGGCCATGGCCGAGTTGGCACCGCCGCGGCTGTTCGAGAACCGCTCCTGCTACCGCCTGCTGGACGTCGACACCTCCCCCGGAGCGCCGCCCACGCTCACCTTCGGGTCGAACAGCAGCTACTTCGCGGGCGTGATCGACGTGTGCGAGGCCGCAGCACACGAGTTCGCCGCAGCCTCCATGTCGGCACCCTCCCGCAGGGGCACGCCGTTTCGGGATGCATTGGGCGACCCGACCGATCTGACGCGCCGGCCCGTAGTTACCGCGATCAGTACGTTGACGATTCGTCTCGACCATCGGACGGGCGAAGCCCAATTCCTGGTGCACTGGCGAGACCCCGCAAAAGTCGCCAGCGGAGGAGGTCTCCACCAGGTCATGCCCGTGGGTGTGTTCCAGCCCTCTCACGACGCCACCTGGAACGAGGAGAACGACTTCGACTTGTGGAAGGCCATCGCGCGCGAACTCGCCGAGGAACTCCTTGGCAGGACCGAGGACTACGGCAGCGACAGGGCCCCCATCGACTACCCGACGTGGCCTTTCTACGTCGACCTCACCCAGGCCCGCGACGCAGGCCGTGTCAAAGCGTTCTGGCTGGGCCTCGGGATGGACCCTCTCACCTTCGTGACCGACATGCTGACCGCGGTTGTGATCGACGCCGACCTCTTTGACGAGCTCTTTCCGCAGGTGTCCCCACACAACAGCGAGGGACACGTGGTGCGGGTCGAGGACGGTACCGGCGCCAGCCTGGGCACGCCGCTTACTGGGTACCACGTAGAGCGGCTGCTGCACTGCGAGCGGATGCAACCGGCCGGGGCCGCTCTGCTGAGCTTGGCGTGGGCCCACCGCGACCGGCTGCTGGGCCGCTGAGGGGCATTGCTCGCGCCGTTGTGCGGGTCACAGATCCGTCCAGTCAGGCAGTTGCGCCTGCGGTCCCCGTCGATGTGTGCCAGCAGGATCGTCCATGCCTGCCGGGGGTGGGCCCCTTCGGGTAAACAACTGGGGCACGGGCGCGGTAACGGGGGAGCTTCGCAGGTCAGGGGCACCCTAACTGCCAAAACCGATCCCGAAGATCCGATTTGTTCTCCCGTGCTCTTTCGGCGCCGGGAGCTTTCGGCGCGTAGTCCTACGCTGGTACCGGACACAGAGGACGGCTGCGGGGCCTCTCGGCACCCGGAGGTGGGAGTGTCCCCGCAGACCTCGGCAGTTCCCGACGCGGTGTTGTCGGACGTGGCACACCTCGAGCGCGCCTTGGAGCAGATGCGCACGGACCTCCTGGCTCGTATGGAGGACCTGCGGGGCGATCTGCGTCGGATGGTGAGCGAAGACCTTTGGCGGGCCGAGCAGCGCCTCGACCAACTGCGGATGGACCATCTCGCGGAGGGCCTTCGGCGCGTCGAGGCGGCGATGGCCGTCGACCGGGAAGCGGCCGAGCGGTACGCGCGGGAAGCCGACGTCCTGCGCAAGGAGGATCGGGCCCGCACTGAGGCAACCCGGCGGCTCGTGTGGTCGACCCTCGTCGCTCCCTTGCTGGTGGCCGTGCTCGTCTGGCTGGCCACGACCCTCTCCAAGTAGCAGCGCCTCGCTGACGAGGCGTCATCAACCATGCCCAGGAGGCACTTTCATGCAGCTTGTCAATCGCGTCCAGTGGGGTGCCCGGCCCTATCTGCGGCCGAACGGCGCCACGCCGTACGCGCACGCCCGGGCCGGAGTGAAGATCCACTACCTGGGGACGCGCTACGAGTTCGGCCCGCACGAAGGGTGCGCGGCGTACGTCCGCAAGCTGCAGGCGTCCCACATGGACGGCAACGGGTGGAGCGACATCGGCTATTCCTTCGTGGTCTGCGAGCACGGGGCGGTCCACGAGGGGCGTGGTCTGTCGAGGCGGAACTCCGCGAACGGGACGACTTCGTTGAACGAAAACCACTACGCGATCTGCGCGTTGGTGGGGTCGGAAGGATCCACGGAGCCGACGGAGGCGCAGTTGCACGGCCTGCGGGACGCGATCGAGTACTGCCGGGCCCAGGGTCCGGCGGGCAGCGAGATCGCCGGTCACAGGGACGGGTACTCGACCGACTGCCCCGGGGGTCCGCTGTATGCGTGGGTACGGCGGGGCGCGCCGCGTCCGGGTTCTCCGGCCCCGGGTGGCGGTACGCCGACGGGTGGGCGGTCGGTGTCGCTGTCCCAGGTGCTGAAGGCCGCGGGGGAGGACCCGCCGGGTCCGGACGGACACACGACGTTCCGTGACGCGGTACGCCTGGTCGAAGACGCCTTGGCCACCGAGGGCTTGCTGGATCCCCGCTACGTCGACGGTAGCTACGGGACGAAGACGATCGCCGCGTACGGCCGCTGGCAGGAGGAGTGCGGGTTCACGGGACCGGATGCGGACGGCCGCCCCGGGGTGACGTCCCTGTCGCGGCTGGGCGCCAAGTACGGCTTCACGGTGACTCCTTGACGGAGACACGCGGCAGGTTGTGGCCGGCGCGGCTGGCCGCGGTCGTCGGCGGTGACACGTTTGACGTCGTCCTCGACCTGGGGCTGGGAATCGCAGAGCGCCGGCGGATGCGCGTGGCTGGCGTGAACGCGCCCGAGGCAGGCACCGTCGCGGGCAAGTTGGCGCGGGCCGCGGCGATCGTGTGGTTGAGCGACGGCGCGCCGTTGGTCGTCGAGGAGATCGGCGTAGATCGGGTCGGCCGGCTGCTGGGTCATGTGCGGAACGCGGTGGCTCAGAGCTGGGGCGAGGTGCTTATTGCGCGCGGTCTTGCCGTCCCGCACGGGGACGGCGGAAGCGCCAGGACAGGAGGAGTTACGTGATGAGTGACCGGTCGAGACGGTATCTGCGGGATGTCGGGGAGCGAGTGGTCGCCACGTTCGTGGTGACGTTCGCTGCGGTGGGGGGAGCGCCGCTGGTGGCGGGTTCGGATCCGGAGACCGCGTGGGGTGCGGTGGCGGACCTGGGGCTGGTTCAGCGGGCGACGATCGCGGGGGTCGTCGCCGTGCTGACGCTGCTCAAGGGCGTGGTGGGCACGCTGGCGGGTGATCGGTTGACGGCGGCCTGGGTGGCGTCGAAGGGGCCGTGGCGGTACGCGGTGGATCTTGCGGAGAGGGCGGCCGCGACGTTCGTTGCGGTGTTCCTGTCGGTGTGGGGCACGCCTTTGGTGGCGGGTGCCGACCCGGGGACGGCGTGGGGTGCGGTCGCGGACCTGAGTCTGGTGCAGAAGGGCGTGATCGCGGGGGCCGTGGCTGTGTTGACGTTGCTCAAGGGAGTCATCGCGACGTGGGTGGGTGATCGGGCATCGGCGGCGCTGCTGCCGGGGCGGGCGATCGCGACGTCGGGGCCGGATACGGGCCCGAGCCTGCGGGAATAGGCGTATGTGCGCGGGAATGTCGGGCCCCCATCTGCTGGAGCAGGTGGGGGCCCGACGGCTTCACGGAGATGAAGGGCACCAGCGTATCGGCTCCTTCACGCCCGAACCCCGCTGATAGCATCAGGTGTCAATTGGTGCTTCTGGAGAGGTGGTGGCGATGAAAGCGTGGCTTGCGGGCCTGGACGAGTTTGCGAAGCTCTACGGCGTTGTGCGGTCGGGCGCGGCGAACTGGCGTCGACGGGGCCTGTTGACGGACGAGCAGGCGATCATCGTTTCCGGCAGCCCGGTGTGGCCGTTGGGTTTCGCGGTGGAGTTCGGTGAGACGACGCCCTACCGGAAGCGGCTGGTCGGCGAGGCTCTTGAGCAGGTCAAGGCCGCGCAGGGCCAGGGTCGGTTGGTGACCGCGGCGGCCGACGTCGACCCGTTGTGCGGGAACGCCGAGATCACGGCTTTGTTCGGTTGGGCTCGTAACTACGTGAACGTTGTGCGGAATCGGGACGATACGTTCCCGGCGCCCGACTACGAGGTTTCCGGTGCACCGATCTGGCTCGTCGGGTCGATTGAGAACTGGGCCCGGTCGAAGGACCGGGTCATGGACGCCGCCGTGCTGAAGGCGTTGAAGGACAAGACGTACGACGGTCCCGGAAGCAAGGTGCTCGTTCGTGGGGCGGCGGCGAACGCGCCGGCGGAGTAGAAAAATCGGTCTATCCCCACCTCTGAAATGATGCTAGAATCTAATCATTCCTCGTGAGGTTCCGGCCTCGACGCACGGTCATTGTGGGCGCTCGGCGCGTCGCGAGGATGGGCCGATCGCACTCGATTCGGCAGCTTCTGCTGCCTCGGGTGCGGTCGGCCCTGTTTTGCCCCCAATGGGTTCGAGGTGCGGACGTCGCGATGTCGTCAGCCTGTTGATCTTGCGTCGCCTCACCCACAGCATAGGTACACGCACGTCAATAGATTGGGGTTCATGTGCAGCAGCAGTTGGACCTGTTCGACCCCCAACCCACCACCGACCACCGGCGCATCACGATCCAGGACCGGTTCGACTCCTTCCACGCGGCCAACCCCTGGGTCCTCGACGCCCTGGAGAAGCTGACCCGTGACTTCATCGCCAAGGGCCACCGCAGCATCGGCATCGGGATGCTCTTCGAAGTCCTGAGATCCCACTACCCGACGACCGTCAGGACCGACGAACCCTGGCGCCTCAACAACAACTTCCGCAGTCGCTACGCGCGGGTGATCGTCCAACGCAACCCCGAGTGGCGTCCGTACTTCCACGTCCGCACCCTGCGCGCGGAGTGACCCGAACCGTCCCGCCCGGCCTTCCTGGAGATGAAGACCATGACCAAGCCGCAGAAGACCGCCCCACCGCCGGCGCCCGAACCGCGCACTCGCCCGCGTGCGAGCACCACGGCCTACCCGCTGATCCTCCTCGACGGCGACGATCCGGCCTGGCAACTGCGCACCGCCGCCGAGTTCACCACCAGCCCCCGCGTCGGCCCCTGCTACTGGCTCGACCTCGGTGACGCGTCCGGCGACGCCTTCGCCGAAGGCTCGGGATACCGGATCGTCGACCACGACGGCACGTGGACCGACGTCCTCGCCCAGATCGAAGCCGTCGCGGACGCCGCCGACCATGCGGCCGAACACGGACTGCCGCCCGTGGGCCTGGTCCTCAACTCGGCCAGCACGCTGTGGCGGATGCTCGTCTCCTGGGTGCACGACCGGGCACGCCGCTCCGATCTCGGCCAACGACGCCTGCGCAAGGACCCGGATGCCCGCATCGAGGTCGACGCCTCCCTGTGGGACGAGGCGACCGAACGCCACGCCCACGCGATGTGGTTGATGCGAACCATGCCGGCCACCGTCGTCCTGCTCGCCCGCAGCCGACACGAGGTGGCCACCGACGACGACGGCCGCGTCGCCCCCGACACCCGGCGCGACATCGACGGGCAGAAACTCGTCGCGTGGGAGGCGACCGTACGCGTGCGCCGGAACCTGGGCGATCCCCACCCGGTCATCGTGTCCTCCCGCTCGCCACGCCTGCCCATCCCCGACACCGAACCCCTGCCGAGCGCCGGATTCACCGTCGACGCCCTGGTGTTCGACGTCCTCGGATGCGCGACGAAGGCGGCACCGCCGGTACGTGTCCCACGCCCTGCTGGAGATCGGGCGCAGGTGTGGCTTCGCGAAGTCGCCGCAGCCGGCGACGTCGACGCCCTGCAGAAGGTGTGGGACTCCGCCCACGCCGACCCCACCCTCCCCGTCGACCAGTGGCGTGTCGTCCGATCCGTGATCGAACGCAAGGCCGGCGCCCTCGACGAAGACGAACGCGACGCGGGCGGGGAAGACCTCGACATCGTGCGCCTGAGGGCCGCCCACGCCCGCCACAAGGCCGGCGCGAACCCCTCCTGACGTCGCGGGCGCGAGATCCGACCGCCACGCCCGCCCGCCTGAGAGGGCCCACCACGTGATACCTGCTACCGGCACCAGTATTTGGAGCGCCGCCCACATGGCAGACGCCCTACGCCCACGCAGCCTGCAAACGGAGATCGGCCCGTCCGACTGCGTCTGCGAGCGCCGCGCCGGCTACGTCCTGCACCGGACCCCCAAGACCGACCAGGTCGACAAGCGAAAGGCCCTGCTCGGCACGATCATCCACAAAGGCGTCCTGGAACCGGCGCGCACCCACTTCCGGTGGATCGTCGAACGCGAGGTCACCGACGGCCCGATGCGCGGCCACCCCGACATCGTCCAGCTCGACACCACCACCGCCCGCGGACTGCCCTGGGTCATGCGCCCCAGGATCCCCGCCGAGGTCTGCACCCTGGAGGAGGTCAAGTCCAAGCCCGACTACGTGTGGGAACGCGTCCTGGCGTACGGCGCGACCCGATACGAGATCCGCCAGGCCACCCTGTACGCCGGGATGCTCCGGGAGAACGGCTTCGCCGACATCCGCGGACAGAAGACGATCGCCTCCCTCGGACCGATCGCCATCGAACGGATCCGATTCCGGTTCATCCACCGCGGCACGGGCGAGGAGCGCGTCCAGGAGTTCGCGCACGACGGGCGGCTCCTCGCCGAGGCACGGTGGTGGGTCCAGCGGGTACGCGAGTCCGAACGCCCCGAGGACCTGCGGCGGGACTTCCCCGGTCCCGGGCTCTCCCCGATGTGCGACCAGTGCCCCTTCCGGACCGCCTGCTGGGGCGGGGCCCCACCGGGGCGCGCACCCCAGAGCGTGCTCGTCAGCACCGATGCCGAACGCATCGAAGCGATCGCCGAGTACATGAGGGCCAGCGCCGACGCCGCCGCGGCGACCGCCCGCCGCGACTTCGCCCGCGCCAAGGTCGACGGGATGGAGGCCGGGAGGTACGGCGACCTCGACCTGTCCTGGCGCGGCGGCAACCCACAACAGGGCGTCGACGTCGAGGCCCTGGTCGACTGGTACGAACTCGCGGATCTCGTAGTGCCGTTGGTTCCCGACGTCGCCGAGATGAAGGCCGTGCTGAAGGCCGCAGGCATCCCCATACCCCGACGCCCCACCGGAGCCCGCACCGCCCGTCAGATCCACGTGGCGGCCGTCCCCGAACCCCAAGCCCTCGAATGATCGGCGCGCCGCCGTACCCCCGTCCAGGGACGTGCGGCGGCATCCCGACGACCCGGCCCGACTCCTCCTGGGAACCCACCATGGCAATCCTGCGCCGCCGACTGACCCGCGACTTCACCGTGTTGCCCACGCAGGCCGTCGAACACGCCGGTCTGTCCTTCCGGGCGCGGGGCGTCCTGGCGTTCCTCCTGGCCAAGCCGGACGGATGGCGGGTCAGCGCCGAGGCCATCGCCAAGGCTTCCCCCACGGAGGGACGCACGGCCATCAACACCGCCCTGCAGGAGTTGAGGGCGGCGGGCTACTACCGGGTCCACACCACACGTCGCAAGGACGGCACCCTGCGCGAGATCACCGACCTCTACGACCAGCCGCAGCCCCGCGTCGCGGCGGAGTACGCGAAACGTTCCGAGGCCCGCAGGGCGGCGGCGCGGCAGCGCGCCGAGGACGCCCGAACGGCCCCGCAGACCCCCTCGACCGGAAGCGGCAAACCCGTCGCCGGTGAAGACGTCACCGGCGACGGGTTTCCGGCGGCCGGTGGACCGGACACCGGTCCACCGGTTCCCTTTACAAGTACCCAGAGCAAGTACCCAGAGAAGAACCCCCCGCGCGGCGGCCGTAGGCCCCCTGCGGTGGGTGGGGACGGACCGCGAGGCGGCGGAACGTCCGCGCCGGCTCCACAGGCCCGGGTGGCCGAGGTGCAGGCCGTGCTGCGTGCGTTCCCGGACGCCCTGCGGAAAGCCCTGCCGTCGCCCCTGCCGCGGGGGATCCCCTCGGTACTCGGCCGCGAACTCGAATCGAGGACCGCGGCGCAGCTCGTCGAGCGGGTGCGGCGTCGGTCGGAGTGGATGGTGGCCGCCATCGACGACGGCATCAGGGCCCCGGTGGGGCTGGCCCTGTTCCTCATCGAGCACGGCGAGTGCCCCGACCCGCGCTGCGAGGACGGGGAGAGCGTCGACGACCGACGCCGCTGCGCCCGGTGCGAGGAGCGACGGCCGTCCTCTCCCGAACGGTCGTCGGGTGTCGAGGGGATGACGCCGACGCCGTCCGTTCCGCGCCGGGGGCGTCGGACGGTGGCGCAGATGCCCGTGTGCGGGGACTGTCGCAGACCGATGCACGGGCCGGGTCCGCTGTGCGTGGATTGCCGCCAAGCATAGGTACGCGCAGAAAAAATCTCCTTGCCCAAGCAGGGAAATGACGCTAGAATCTAATCATCTCGCCGAGGTGAACGACCAGAGCGGAGCGGCCCAATGACGACCTTCATCCCCTACGACCTCACCGACATCCGCCCCATCCGATCCGAACGCTCCGACGTGTTCCTGTGCTCCCTGGCCCCCGTCGAATTCCTCGGCGCCCTGCGGGACGCGTCGCCCTTCGACGCGTTCCTCAACCGCACCGGAACCGGCACCGACGCGGACATCACCTCCTACGTGCACTTCAGTGCCCGAGGCGTCCGCTTCGTCCTCGACCGACAGGCGGGTGCCGAAACCTGGTCGCTGGTCCGTCTTTCCGAAACCTGGCCCCACGGACTGGAGTTCGTGATCTGCCGGCCTCTCGGGCCCCGCGAGAACCGCATCTTCGAGGACCACCTTGCCCGCTGGCTCGCACCCGAGGCGCGAGCCTTCCCCGCCAATCCCTACGACCGAAAGGGCCCCGCATGAACAGCCCGGCCCCGCTGCCCGGCCGCGAGCGGCACGCCAAGAAGCCCCGCCCCCGCGCGCGCCGTCTCCCCAGGGACGCCTTATCGACCCACGGCGCACCCGAAGGTTCCTCCGTCGACACGACAGCCCGCCGCCGCGCAAGCGGCGGCGGCCCCGGAAGGAAAACCATGACCACCGTCGTTCCCGCCACAGCCTTTCCCGCCGCGCCGTTCGGCGTCGCGCAGCACCAGGGCACCAGAACCGTGCAATGCGACGCCTACGCGATCGCGGGGGACGGCTCCCGATGGGCCGCCGTCGTCGTCGACGGCATCGGCGACGAAAACGACATCGCACGACTCATGCGTTTCATCGCCGACCACATCGCGACCCGAATCCTGGAGGAGTCGCCCGCGGCCGCCATCCGGGCCACCCGCATCGCGTGTGACGCCGAACTGAACAGGGAGGACGGGGTCGTCGTCGCCTTCCTGGCGACCGGAGACACTCTGAGCACGGCCTGGGCTGGCGACAGCGCCCTGTACTGGCTCGACGAGCACGGCACGCTCGAAACGGCCACCCGGGAGCACACCGTGGCGCAGCAGGCCCGGGACCGGGGAAGGGTGCCCGGCCCGGGTGACGAGCACGTCGTCCTGCGCACCGTGGGCTGGGGCGACATCGAGGAGACCGAGCTTCCGATCGACCGGGTGCACCGCGTGCTGCTGTGCAGCGACGGCGTGCACAAGGTGCTGGACGAGGGCGACATCGCCTGGATCCTGCGGCAGGGCGATCCAGCGACCGCGGCTGCCGCACTCGTCAGCGCCGCCGTGTCCTGCGCCGCCGAGAACGGACGGCCGGCGGACAACGCCACCGCGATCGTCTGGGACCCGGTCCGGAGCGGCGAGTGACGATGCTCGAATGGGCGCCTCGGGCTCCGTGCGCCGGTCGGTGGGAGGAGTTCGCACCCGTCGAGGGGGCTTGGGGGAACGGGGAGGCGCTGCTTGCCCAGTGCACGCCGCTGTTGAGCGTGTGTGACGAATGCGCCTTCGTCGTGTTGTGTGCCGAGGCGGTGCGCCCCGCCGGCAACTGGTTCGACGGGGTGTGCGCCGGGGCGATCTGGATCAACGGCAAGGCCGTCGAGAGTCGGCAGCTCGCGTTGATCGACTTTCCCACGACCAAGGCGCGGTCCTGCGGCACGCTCGACGGGCGTGCAGGCCACCAGGAGCGCGGAGAGGTGCCGTGTCCCTCCTGTCTGCAGGTGCAGCGTGAGCGGAAGGCCGTGCTGAAGGCTCGGCGCGAGGAGTCCGCCCGCAAGGAGGTCATCATCGAAATCGATGATTGATTCTAGCGTCAAATGACGCTAGAATCAATCATCAGGGAAGTGGACGACGAAGGAGCCCGACCCGATGACCCCCTACACGCACACCCTCCGACGACTGGCCGAACTCCTGCCCGATCACGACCGGCGCGTACTCGCGGCCACGGCGGCCCTCGTCCTCGGCGCCCGGCGGGCCCGCGCGCACCGAATCCCGCTCGCCGACCACCTGGCGCGCATGGACGCCCGAGTTGCCGAACTCCACGCCACCGCGGGCGCGCTGCGCCTCGCCAGGGCCTGTGCCCCGACCACGTAGGGAGCGACCCATGAGACACCCCGCACTCTCCACTCCGGCGGTCGACCTGATGCTGACCGCCGACTACCTCGTCGGATGGGGATGGCAACCCTCCCTCCGATCGATCGCCACCGCGCTGGAGCGCATCTGCGACTCCGGCTTCGACGTCACGACAGCACTCGGCATCCTCGATGCCTCACTCGGTCGCCCCATCCGCGAGTGGGAGACGCAGACGGGCCGAACCGAAGGCGATGTCGAACTCACCCTGCTCAAGGCCGCGTTCTCCGCAATCGAGCTGTGTTCGGATGCCGCCGACTGCGCCACCCCGGACGTCGACCTCACCCTCGTCACCAGCCGCACGCGGAACCTTCGGGTTTGGGGATACGACGCCCAGATCCTCCGATACCTGATTGCCCGAGCCGCCGAGGATCATCTGATCCACCTCGCCCGTCGGGACCGACGACGGTGCGCACGATCGCGCGCATCCGCCCGTGACCTCCTGTACCGGGCGCATCCCCGGACCGGAGGAAGCGCCAAGGCCCGTATCGACGAGGCGGTGGCCCTGTACCGCGAGGACCCCACGCCGGCGGAAGAGGAAGCCCTCGCCCTCGCCCTCGAAGGCGACGGCGTCGCCCTCGAGGACTTTTACCGCGCCATGGCCCACGCGCGCCGCGCGCAGGCCCTCGACGCCATCGTGCACCGGGAGCTCCGAACCGGCGTACACGCATGTCTCGGCGATTCGCCGTCGAACGACATCGCCGTCGACGCCCTGCGGCGGATCACCGGCCGATCCCACCTCTGGACGACCTCGAACTGACGGAGGAATCGATGGACCTCTACACCGCGCAGGACATCGCGCGTGCACTGGACCGACTCATCGAGTGCGAGCCGGAGGCGGCCTCCGTACGTCGAGGACAGGGCTTCCGACCCCCGCACATGGAGAGAGGACGGCCGTCCTCTCTGGCGGCCCGCATCCTCTTCGCCCTCGGGGCCACCCCGCTCGAACTTCTGGAGGTGGACGGCAACGGCGCCCGTCGTGGCAAGTGGGCGCCTCCCGGTCTCGCCCGATCCCGGACCCCCCTCCGCCGCCGCTACACCGCGGCCGCGTGGCGGTGCCTCGACGCGATCCAGGTCGGGCAGGACAACGGTCGCTCCTGGTTCGAGGTGCGGTCGATCGTGAGAGCCGGTGGTTCATGGGCTCACGAACTCCCCGGTCCCGAGGCGATCGACACCGACCCCGGAGCCGACGACCAGATGTCGCCGCCGTGGACGACCCAGGTGAGGAGTCGACGCGAGCGAGTGGGACGCCGCAGCGAACGATGATGGACTCTAGCGTCAATAGGCGTTGGATCGGATGCGGCGAGATCGAAGCCCGGCCCGCCTTCGAGCGGGTCGGCCCCGCATCCCCGACGACGAACGGAAGGATCCACGTGCCACCGAACGCCAACGATGCCGCCGTCATCGGCGCCGTCTACGCCGACCTGATCGTGGCTTTGCGCGACGCCGGACTGCATGCGGACCCGATCAGCGACCAGGCAGGCGACGGCATCGCAATATCCGAATACGCCCTCCGCATCACGACTCCGGACGGTCGCATGCCTCTCGACCGCGAGTCGGTGTCGACGTGGCTTCTCTGCGCGCGAACCGACCCGACCACCGCGTTCGACGGGCCCGATACCGCGGCGCTGCTCGCCGCCGTCGGACGTATGACGGGCGACGAGCCCGGCCGAAAACCCCTCGTCGTCAGCCGTGGCTACCGCCGTGTGGCCGCCCGGCGGACCCCGACTCGCCCATGACCCACGCCCACCATCCCGGAGGTCTCGTGCACAACGGAATCTGCGGCACGCCCCACCAAGTGGCCGACCGCACACTCCACCACCTGCTCGACCTGCTCGACGCCGCCACCACGTCGCAACCGCGGGAGGTCGACATCGGACCGCATCGGGTCCACCTGGACCCGTGGCAGGACCGCGAAATCCTGGACATGCGCATCCGGTCACCCCACGGCGGACGCCTGCTCCTGCGCGCAAGCATGATCGGCCCCGGAGTCTGCACCGTCCTGGCCGTCGAAGTCGCCCGCGCCGTCGGCTTCCTCGGTTCGATGCACTCGGGCCCGCCCGTCGTGCCGGCTGACGCTGTGCACGCCGCCGGGCGGATACTGCGGAACGAAAACCCTGGCAGAAAGGACATCACCGTCTCCGGCACGCGGAGTCCGGTCGAAGTGGCCTTCGGTCCGGTCCGCGTGTGCCCGGCGGGCCCGACCGTCCGACTGCACCTTCCGCGCGTGATGCACGGACCGGCCCTCGAACTCGGCTTCGGACCCGCTGTGTTCGGCCGCGGCGGAGTGGACCGTGCCGTCGCCCACCTCGTGGAATGCCTGGCCACCAACTCCTGCGCCGCAGTCGATGACGCGTGAGGAAGCGTCGGCTGATGCCCGGTCGCAGCGCCACGCTCCCTGGTGCGCGCGGGCGACCCGGCCGCACCGCCAGGGTACGTGCGCGCCCGTGACGTACTTCGTTGTCGTCGCTACGGGCCGGGACCTGGAGGATGCCTGGGGAACCGCGCTCGAAGAGGCGCGCCGCGGACACCCGGACGACGAACATCCGGCAGGGACAATGGCGGACAAGCACGAGTACGTCCTGATCGACGAACCCGCCCGCCCGCTGGACGAGGCGATCGACCGCGCTGTGGCGCTTCTCGACGCGGACGACGACAGGATCGTCACGGTGTGGCATCCGGCCGGAGCGGTCCCGGTCTCCGAGTCGATCACGGGGCGTCGAGCCTGGGTTCTCGTGGGGTGGACTCACGCCTGAGACCAGGAAAATTCGGCGTCCCCCACGAAGAAAATGATGGCTTCTAGCGTCAATTGACGCTAGACTAGAATCACGAAGAAGGCGGCAAATCAAACAAAAGGGGACCCCAAATGGCCGGCACCGTCACGAGCACCACGAGCATCACGACCACTCTCGGCGCACGCATGGTGCTCGAAGACACCGGCAAGTTTCCCTCCCAGCTCCTCCACCACCACGAACCGGGAAGCGCGGAGCACGCGTTCGCCGCCCTCGTCGCTGCTGCCGCCGGTCGCCTCGACCAGGCAGACCGTTGCCTGCTCGACGGCCTCGACGCCGCAGTCGGGCTGCTGCTCGACACATGGCACGCCGTCGCGCACGGGGTGGCCGTTCCCGACCGCTCGTTCAGCGTCAGCGTCGACTCCCAGGCGGCGCTTCGCGAAGCCGCCCGCACGGAGCTCTGCACCGCGCTCCTCGCCTACAACCGCTGGATCAAGGGCTAGCCGCCCAGCCCCGTGGTCCCTGCCGCGCACATGCGGCGGGGACCACGAACCTCCCGCAAACAACGGAAGGCTCCGTCATGCTCCTCCTCGTCCAAAACCGCACGACCTGCGCATGCGGCGCAACCCTGCCGGCCAAGCGCATCCCGCACCTCCCTCCGGACAAATGCGTGGGGTGCGCCGGCCTCGACGGCCTCATCATGAGCGTCATCGACGGCACGGCCGCGCTCTCCCACGCAGACGCGATCGACTTCCCCGACACCCGAGCACTGCGCAAGCTTCCCTACGACGATCTCGGATCGCTCCTGATCGACGTGCGCACGGACGTCCTCTCACGACGCGGGTTGAGTGAACTCTCCGACCACACCCACGAACTCGAAAACCGACTCGTACTGCTGCGCGCCATAGTCGGCGCGCTGTCGATCTCCGGTCGACTGTAGGAGCCTGCCGACGGTCGGAGCCGGCCGCGGGTGACCCCGCCTCGCCCCCCCGGCGGGGTCACTCGCAGTCGGCTTCGGCCGCCGACCACGGCGCGCTCCCCTGCAGGACGTCACGCGAGCCGAACCACGACGCGCCCCGGCGACGATCCCTCGACCGCGGCGCGTCTCCCGGAGCACGGCTCGGCGTTGCCCGGCCCGGTCCGGGCGGGCCGACTCCCAGCGGTCCCGCCGTCACCCCCCGGCGGCGGGACCGCCGGAAGCCGGCCCGCTCACGAGAACCACGAGTCCGTGAGCGGTGTCCGGTCGTCGTCAAGCGAAGGAGTGCCGTGCCCACCGAGTTCACCGACGAGATCGACGAGTCCATCGCGGTGCGGGCGCAACGCGCCCGCATTGCCCGCGACGAGAAGATCGCACACCAGCACAACGACTATCGAACGGACATCCTGGCCCGCCGCGCGGTCGCCACCCTGCTCGCCATCGACATCCGACGCGTCACCATCGATCAGGCGCGGGAGTACGCCACGCTCCTGGTCGTACAGGACCGTGACCGCGACCTCGTCGACGAGCTTCGCTTCTGGGTCCTGCGGCCGGACGTCGTCCACGTGGCCGTCGAGTGCCGCGGGTGCCCGAAGGAAGTGCCCGGTCCGCGGGTCAAGAGGCTCGCGGACCTGGGCGATGCGCTGAGTACCCCCGCAACGGGGGAGCCCGTGCGCGACGAGAGCCCGTTGCGCGCCGCGAAGCCTTTTCACATTCCGACGTGTCCGCGATTCCGGGCCATTCATGCGGAGTACCGCACGAATCTATGATTGATTCTAGCGTCAATAGACGCTAGAATTAAAGCATCGAGGTGGTGGGAAATCAACGAAGAAGCCCTCATGCCTCCCCGAACAGCCCGAAACAGAAAGGCGAGAACCGTGGGCGCACAGGACTTCTACGAAGTAGCCGCCGGCACCGACCTGGACACCGCGTTCGACGACGCCGTCGAACAGGCCCGTCACGCGTACGGCCACGGCGGGTACACGGGAACTCTTGCCGAGAAGAGGGAGTACGTCCCCATCGACGAGGAGCCTCGCACCGAGGGCCAAGCCCTGCGGCGCGCCAAGGAGCTCATCGACACCAACGACCGCCGCATCTCCGACAAATGGGGACCCGCCGGCGCCCTGCCCATGACGCGAACCCCGTCGGGCGCCGCCCGGTGGCTCCTCTTCGGCTGGGCCCCCGACTGAGCCGCATCCGCCGCGCGATCGCGGCCCGGACCACCCCTCGGTGCTCCGGGGGCGGCGACGAAAGGACCCATATGCACGCTTCCGCCGAACACCTTCTCCGCTTGGCAACAGCGGTGCGCGACACCTGGGACGGAAGGTACCGCCTCGAGGTGATCACCTGGCCCACCCGGCCGGACCGCGAACCGGACACGACCCTCGTCGCCGTCCATGAACCGCAATCGGGCCGGACCCGCATCCTGCGCTACGACACCGAACACGGCGTGCGCAGGGCCTGCGACGGCTACCGATCCGGACTGCCCTGCTGGGGGCCCGCCCGCCACGACGACATCCAGAACCCGGGCAGGTGCCACACCTGCACATGAGGACAGACCGGAGGCCACGTGCAGATCGTCACCCCCAACGGCCGGCGCCTCACCATCACCTACATCAACGACTGGACCAGTGGCGCCACGACCTACCACGTCGACCGTATGGGCGCCTTCGTCCTCACCTGGTACCAGTACGCCGCACCCGACGACCACAACACCCTCGTCGTCCACTACGGCACCGGCCCACACCAGGACTGGAGGTTCTACGCCCCCCGGGACCAAGCCCCCAACCTGTTCGGCACCACGCTCGTCGCATACTCCGTCATCAACCCCGACAAGATGACCGACGGCTCGCACTGGCTCCACGCCCAGCGCAGCATTGCCGAAGCCCGCGCCGAGGAGATATCCGACGCGTCACGGCGACACCTCGCGGACATCCTCCGCGGCCTGGTCGACCACTGGCGGAACCAGCCGTGGCACCTCGATCTCCACCGCGCCCACCGCCACCAACGCGCGCCCACCCATCTTCGCGATCACAACACCAAGATTCGCGAACTCACCGCCGAAGCCGACCGCATCGCCCACCAGCTCGCCGAACAGCGCGCCGCCGCACGCATCCAAGCCGACCTCATCGCGGCCGGCCCCGTCACACCCCCTGCGGATACCGCGCCGGCACTGATCGTCCGAAACCACCACCACACCCAAGACCACGCCATCGGGCAGTACGCCCTCGATCTCGACCCAACCTGAGGAAGGTCACACCACCATGTACGCAACAGCCAGAAGCGCACCGGCCGGCCCCTACGCCACCGTTCACATCGACCCCCGCAACGCACCGCGCCAGGCATGGTGGGCCGTCGAAACCGACTACCGGACCGGCGACGTCGCGATGGTCGTCACCGAATACCCGCGCGGAACGAAACTGAGCGCGGACCTGGCCGACGACACCGCCCGCAAGGCCCTCGCCGAGGGCCCCGAAAAGGCACTCCGCGATGCCCGCGCGTCGGCCGTCGAGTTCGGTCTCGCCACTCCCGTCAGCCTCGTCGTCGTGCTCGTCAACGGCATACACGTGCGGCTCGCGTGGGTCGGGGACTGCCGTGCCCACCTCCTGGGCAACGACGCCCAGCTCATCTCCCTCACCGAGGATCACACCGCCGCCGGCGATTCGACCTGCCGCGCCTACACCTCGCATCTGGCCCTCGACGGCGGACGCATCGACACCCTCGACATCGAAACCCTCCCGGGTTGCCGGATCCTCCTCTCCAGCCCCGGCCTGACCGACGTCGACTCCGACGTCGCGGCCCATCTCCTCTGCGACGACGACTACGAGTCGGCGCTGGTGCGCCTGGCCCATGCCAGCCAGGTCGAAGGTTCCCGCCCGGCCGCCGGTCTCCTCCTGGAGCTGGCGACGACATCCACGTCCCGCAGCCAGTGAGGAGCATCCACTCATGACGTACATGTCCCCGGGGCGCTCCTTCCGCCTCCCGTCCCACGCCACGGCCGAAGTTTTCTCACCCACGGTCGGAGCCCCACAAAGTGCCCACGCCATCACCCGCGTCGAGTTCTCGTTGTCCGTCGCGGCCGTCGCCGAGGGCCCACGTCCCGGGACACTCGTGGACCTCGTGACCACAGGTGCCCGGGCCTCCGATCCACCCGAAGCCGACCTGGTGTTCGCTCTCGGGCAGCTCGGTCCGGAGGAGGCGGCGCAATCGTCCATCGTGTCCGCCCGTCTCAGTCCGGGGGGAGCCGTCCGTGTCGCGTGGGCGGGAGCGTGCCACGCGTACGCGCTCGGCAACGACGGCGAACCGCGAGACCACGCGACGGTCGATGCGACCACGAAGGCGCCGCTCCAACTCGCCGGACCGCCGGAGGTCCACGCGCGAACCCTGCGCTTGACGACCGGGACCCGGCTCCTCCTGTGCAACGGCAACGCCGTCCACGCAGCCACGGCCGAACTCCTCGCGAACGTCCTGACGTGCGACAGCCCCGTTGACGCCACCGCGCGGCTGGTCCACAACAGTCAAACCTGGGTCCGAACGGCGGCCACCGCCGTCATCGTCGAACTGCCCTGACACCCGACACGCACATCGCCTCGCCCGATCCACGCGGGCCGCGGCGCGATGCCGCACGCCTCCAACGCACGGAGTACGCCATGACCTCACCGCCCTTGGGCTTCGACGACCTTCGCGCCCACATCGAAAAGCTCACCGACGAACGCGAACTCACCATCCTGGAATCGGTGATCAGCCTCCGCCGGCACGCCTTGGAGCAGGAAGCCCAGAACACCCTCGGCGTCGGTTCGCAGGTCGCGTTCGGTACCCGGGTGTCGCCCAGGTATCTCACCGGCATGCGCGGCACGATCAGGGCCATCAACGCCAACGGCCGCCTGACCGTCGAACTCGACCCGCCGTCGGTGGCCGCTCTCCGCGCCATGGGCCGGCGTTTCGGCCCCCGACCCGGCCAGGAGAGCTACGCCATCGACGCGCTGCGCTCCAACCTCCGGCCCCTGTAGCCCGCCCCCCCGACGGCGCCCGAGGCCACCCGCTCCGGGCGCCGTCCGCCGACCCGGAAAGCACCCCATGATCACCGTCACCGACCTCTTCGCCGGAGCCGGAGGAAGCTCCCAAGGCATCCGCCACGTTCCGGGCGTACGAGTCGCCGTCGCAGCCAACCACTGGGACCTCGCGGTGGCCGTCCACCGCAGCAACTTCCCCGACGCCCTCCACCGTTGCGAGGACATCGCGAAAGCGGACTTCAAGGCGTATCCGCGCACCGATCTCCTGTGGGCCTCGCCCGAGTGCACGCGCTGGAGCAACGCTTCCGGAGCACGCGCGGAATCGGCACAACTCGACCTCTTCGGCGAGAAGTTGCCGGACGAGGCCGCGGAGCGCAGCCGCGCCACCATGTGGGACGTTCCGCGATACCTCGAAG
Source organism: Embleya sp. NPDC059237 (assembly GCF_042754105.1). NCBI lineage: Bacteria > Bacillati > Actinomycetota > Actinomycetes > Kitasatosporales > Streptomycetaceae > Embleya > Embleya sp. NPDC059237. The sequence goes on from NZ_JBHZAE010000001.1 coordinate 597,171, forward strand.
CAATGATCTACCGAGGCCGCCCCGTGTGGGGAGGCGTCACCGAGAACGTGGTCCAAGTGGCCCGGGGTCTGCTGTTCGGAGCATGGCTCCAAGCCCTGACCGACCTCGGCTACGACTACGAGATCATCTACCTCAACAGCATGTTCGCCCGCTCCGCCCGCTCCCTGCACGCACCCCAATCCCGCGACCGCATATACATCGCCTACTGGCGACGTGGAAGCCTCACCCTCCGGGACGGCGGCCGACGGCCCGTCTCACGACCGCTGTGGGAAAAGTGGCTGCGCCCGGATGCGATCTGCCCCGACCACGGGCGCGTCCACGCCGTCCAAACGTGGAAGAAGAACCCCCAGCGCCCGTGGGGCCGGTACCTCCAGCAGTACGTGTACACCTGCCCTCGGCCCGGATGCAGCCGCCCCCTCGCACCATGGGCACTGGCCGCGGCGGAAGCCATCGACTGGAACAACTTGGGCACACCCATCGGCGACCGCCCACAACCGCTCACCGCCCGCACCCTCGCCCGCATCCACGCCGGACTCGCCGGCACCGGTTCCCACCACCACCCGGCGGCGACCCTCGACGGGTCCGACACCGACGACGCGCGCGTCGCCGAGGGCCCCGAACACGCCATCCTCGTCCCCTCCGGCGGCAGCTGGCAGGACACCGCCCGGCCCGTCGCGCTGCCCATGCGCACTCGCACCGCCAGCGAGAGCGAAGCCCTGCTGATCCCCTACTACCGCACCGGGAAAGCCCATTCGGTGCGCAACCCCACGGGCACCGTCACCACCGTCGACCGCAACGGACTGCTGATCCCCCCGCCCGGACGCCCGATCGACATCGACGCATGCCTCTACCGCATGCTCACCGCCGACGAGATTCGTCGCGCCATGGGCTTCGACGCCACCTACACCCTGCAAGGCATTCACCGGGCGCGAGTGCGAATGCTCGGCAACGCCGTCACGCCGTGCACCGCCGAAATCCTCGTGAGCTGTCTCGTGGAAGCACTCACCGGCGAGACCTACGACCTCGCCGCCTGAACCCCCGATACCACGCACCCCGGGTGGGGCGGCCCCGCATGTCCGAGCCGCCCCGCGCCCGCGGCAACACGGGAGATCCCGATGCCCACCGACCCGCACCAACCCGGCCTGTTCGCAGTCCCCGGACCCTCCTCGACAATCACCACCGACCGACATCGGAGAATCCCACCGCAACAGCCCGGACAGCCGCCGAAACCGCAACTACCAGACGCCGCCGCACAATCAGGCGACGACCATCGGGAAGCCGCTCGCATCGCGGAACGCATCTCCCACGCCTGGCACAGCCACCACGGCGGACACGACCTCGCTGTACCTCTCGGCATCACCGCCGCCTTGACGTTCGCGGAACCGGGCGAACTAGACGCGGACGAACTCGCCGCCGCGATCGCCGCCCAGAACGCCGACGAACTCCGCGACTATCAGAAGCACATGTGGGCCTGGCTGTGGATGGCCCACCCGCACCTTGCACACTGGGCCCGGCCTCTCCACGCATGGCTCGACGAACCCGCCGAACCCACACGCGACGGCGCGATGCGCGCCACCGCCGACGCCGCGCTGCGCCACGGCCTGATCAAACTCACCGGAGACCGCGACCGGCGACAGCGCAGCGACATCCTCGGCGCGCTCCTGGAAATACTGCGGTCGCCGTCCGGCCGTGACGGGCTCGGCGCGTTCCACACCCCGCTGCCCCTGGCCGACGCCATAGTCCACGGCATGCTCAGCGAACTACCCCCTCCCGGAACGCCGTTCCGCGAGCCGGCGGTCGGCAGCGGAATCATGTTCTGCGCAGCGGCGTCGCGAATCCGCGCCCTCGGAGGCGACCCGGCGAACTACCGGTGGCGCGGCACCGAACTGGACCCCGTTGCCGCCGCCACGTGCGCCGTGAACGCCGCACTGTGGGGTCTGGGTGGCGACGTCCTGATCATGCACGGCGACGAGGTCGCCGAACCGGACATCGAGCAACGCTTCCACCGCGAACGCGACGCGATCCGGGCCCACCACCAGACCACGATCGGCAAAGTGACCATCTCCCGCGTCCTCGCCGGAGTTCGGCAACTCGTCGACCTGGCCAACACCGGGCCGGCGTGACCGCCCGCCGACGTGCAGCGAACCACCACCACGGAAAGGCGTCTCCGATGTCTCCGCACACCACCACCGAAGCCGAACACCTCGCCGACGTCGCGGCGCGGCTGGACCGCCTCGACCTGGGCGAGCCCTTTCGCTGGGAGGTCACCGTCAACCACCGACGCAGAACCCGCGTCGGCATCAAAATAGAACCTGGCGCCGGCAACACCGTACACGTCGACCTTCCGCCCGGAATCTCCCCGGACGACGCAGCGGAACTCGTCCGACGCGAACGCACGTGGATCACCCGCACCGTCACCCACATGCGGACGCAGACCCCCATCTCCCCGCCGATCCGTCGAGGCATCTCCGGCGAGACGTTCGACTGGCTCGGCAGACCTCACCCGCTGCGCCCCACGAACATCGGCAGCTCGTTCCCCGCGACGTTCCGAGGCGGTTCGTTCCTCGTCCCCCCGGATCCGCCGAAGCCCGCCTCGGCGATCATCGCCGCGTACCGACGCGACGGACTGACGTGGACGATCAAGCGCGCCAAGCCGTGGACCCGTCTCCTGGGACTCCAGCACAGCCCGCCGTCCTACGCAGTCGCGGACCTGGGGAAGTGCTGCTGGGGAATCTACGAGAACACCCACCGCATATCACCCTGAACTGGACCCTCTTCCAGGTGCCTGAGGACCTGGTCGAGTACGTCCTCGTGCACGAACTCGTCCACGCCACCCAGCCCCCCGGGCCCGATCACGGGCGTGCCTGGCAGACGCGCATGGACGTGGCCTTGCCGTCGTGGCGCCACCGCAAGGCCCGCCTGGCGGAGGCGTCGAAGACGATCTGGCGAGGGACGTTGGCCGACGTCCCCACCTCCGACGCCGGGGCTCGCGGTGCACTGGCCCGACACCGCCACTATCTCGCGCACCGCAACGAGCCCGCCTCGCGATACCTGTGGAGCCTGGCCACGGGACAGGAGCACCTGGCCCGGGAGACCCCGCCGCCGGGACACCGTCCCGCGGTCCTGGAGATGCCGTGGGACGAGCACACCCCCGGGTATCCGAGTCCCGGGCCGGGGAAGTGGCGCATGCTGCGACGCGGTGCGTGCACGGGGTGCGCGTTCGAAGGGCCGGATCGCACCTCGTACAACGATGCCGTCGAGGATGCGCTCGATCACACGCATGCGGGCTGGCGCGACCTCCCGATCGTGGAGTGGCCGCGATCGTCGTCGGCGGCCCGCGCGTGGCGCAGTCACCTCGACGCCACGCATCCCCCCGGCTGGTTCGATCGCCAGGGGCCCGTACGGACGTGGTGCGATCCGATCGAGTCGAGGCACCGGTTCGGTCGAGCACCGGGCGGCGGGTACATGGTGGCGGTCCGGCGGGAGGAGGAGCCAGCGCCGCAGGCCCTGCAACTGTCTCTCCAGGAGGATGGCCGACGCTGAAACGATGATTGATTCTAGCGTCAAAAGACGCTAGAATCGAATCATGCAAAGCGGTGTGAAACTCAACGAAGACCACCCGATCTCCTTCCTCGACGCCCTCGAACAGGCACACCGACGGGAAACGACCTCCGCGATCCGCGCCGGCCACGACACCGACCGCGGACCCGCGCCCATTCGCATCGCTCCCTCTCTCGGCGCCCTCCCCCTGAGGATCTACATCCACGCCCCCGGAAGCGACCGCGCCACCAACCAACTCATCGCCGTCCTCGCCCTCAGCGGACGCTTCACCGACGCCGGCACGGCGGTCCTGGCCCTCGAAGCCCTCGTCACGAACTGCACACCCAGCAGCAACCCCGACGACTACCGAACCGGGGCGAACTTCACCGCCGAAGCCCTCCAAAGCGACTACCTCGCCCAGGTGTCCGCCGGGGCAACCCGCGAGCCCCAACCGGGGACACCCCTCCACGTCTACTTCGAGCCCGACACCGTCACCGTCATCCCCTGCACCCCCAGCCACCCCGACGACAAACTCATCTGCGTCTTCCTCGGCCCCTGGACCCTTCAGGACGCCCGACCGGTCGTCGACCGATTCGTGAAGATCGGCCGCGCGCTGCCCGCACACGCCTGACACAGCCGGGCTCCGCCGACACCCCGACCACAAGCACCCCACGTCTCCTCGCCGAGGCGCGATACCCCGCGCCTCGGCCCCACAAAGGACCCCGATGACGACGTACCCGGCACCCGTCAACGACGCCCTACGCGGCCACACCTTCTACCCGCCAGCCCACGAACTCGCCACCATCCCGCAGTACGAAGACCTCCACCCCGACGAAGTCACCATCCACCTGCACTACTTCGCCCCGAACAGCGACGTCTACGTCGCCGCGTTCGATCCCACCACCGGGCTCGCCTACGGCTGGGGAATGATCGGCCACCGCGACCCCTCCCACGGCGACTGGGGCGACTTCAGCCTGCCCGAGATCGAGCAGTTCCGCGCCACACGCGGCATCGGCTGGTTCGAGAGGGATCTCCACTTCACCCCCGGCCCCGCCAAGACCGTTCTGCCGCGTCGGGAACCCGAACCCCCCACGACCGCCGCCGACGAGACCTGACCCCCGACTCACGAGAACCCATGGCCGAACCAGGCCGAGGTGACCCGCCGACGTCGCGGCGACATCGCGACGTCGAAGCATCCCCCCACCCCCGCTCATGCTTCACCCACCCCGAGAGGAAATCCATGCACCCCGTGAAATGGCGCGTCGACGCAACCCCCTGGCCGGAGGTCACACGCACTCTGAGAGCCACGATCCACGGCAGGGACACATTCCTCGTTCCCGTCCCGTCCCCCACCGGCGTGACGAAGGAACACTGCCTCGTGTACCTCGTACCCACCTTCGACGCGGCGTTCGAGGTGTCGATGTGGGTCCAGCCGCCCCGCGAAACCCCCGACTTCGAGGTGGACTTCGTGTGCGGCATCAACCTTCAAAAGCACTTCGCCAAGGCAGCTACAGTCACACGCGTCCTTCGGGAAGTCGTCAACCGCATCTCCACCCGAACCCGCCACGAGAACGGCGACCCGGTAGTCGACCCTCTCGACATCACCGAGATCGGCCGCATCGCGGCCATGCACACGACCCTGCCCGAGACCTCGCCCACCGGCCACCTCGCCTACATCTCCCCGGACAACGGAGGCGTCCGAGTCGTCGAACTCCGCGCCGACGACTCCGACGAACCCCGTGACGCCGGAGTCTTCTACTTCTACGGCCCGTGGAGCAGCACCGCCGTCGGCCACATCTTCAAGGCACTCAAATCCACCGAACACCCCGTCCCCACGCCCTGATCCCGACCCGACGAGCCACGCCTGCGGCCTTCAGCACCTCGGAGACCCCCACGTGCCCACCGCCCCGACCAAGGCCGCGGGCCTGGCCGACGGATCCTCATCCGCAACACCCTGGCCCCGCCGCAGCGAACACCCCGACCCCGCCCGCCGGATGACCTTCTACCTGGGGATACCGCCCTCGGCAATGCCCCGGGTGGACGTACCCACCTGCGTGTCCGTGTCCGCCCTCCTCCGCTGCGGAGACCGCCTCCCGCGGGCCAAAGCGCCCTACCTCCTCGACTCGGGCGCCTACACCATGCTCCGCGACCACGGCGGATGGACCATGTTCGTGGAGGAATACGCCGCAACCGTCTACCGGCTCATCGACGGACTCGGCCATCCACCCACCGCAGTCGCCATACCCGACTGGATGTGCGAACCCTGGATCATCCACGGCGGCCTGCACCGCGGCCACCACTACGTAGGCACGGACCTCGACGTACCCATCCACCAAGCCCTCACCACCGGCGCCTACGTACACCTGAACAACGAACACACCGGCGTCCCGTGGATGCCGATCCTCCAAGGTCACCGCCTGCACGACTACCTCGACCACATCCACCAATACGCCCGCGCAGGCGTCGACCTCACCCGAGCGCCCCTCGTCGGCCTGGGCTCCGTATGCGCACGCCAGGGCACCGCAGAGATCGCCGCAATCGTCGCCGCCGTCCGCGCGGCCGGCATCGACCGCCTCCACGGCTTCGGCGTCAAAACCACCGGCCTCCACCTGTACGGACCACACCTGCGCAGCGTCGACAGCTACGCCTGGTCGAAAGGCGCCCGCCTGCGCCTACCCGACTGCACCCACCCCGGACCATGCAACAACTGCATCCGCTACGCCCTCGCCTGGCGCGAGCACGTCCTGGACGCACTGCGTCACCCGCACCAGACCAGCCTGCCGCTGGACTTCCGCAACCCGACGAACCCGAACGTCGCGGACACCAAACACACCACAGACACACCGAGGGACAGAAAAGCATGAACGACCCGCCCACACCGGCGGAAACAGCGCCACCCCACCAGCCAAAGGGACTGCACCTGGTGCCGGTGCGATTCCGCCAGGCCACCGAATTCGTCACCACCTGGCATCGCCATCACGGCCCACCACCAGGGATGATCTTCGCCATCGGCGCCGGTGACAACAACGGAATCCTGCGCGCCGTGGCCATCGTCGGACGCCCCGTCGCCAGGCACCTGGACAACGGCACCACCCTCGAACTCACCCGGACAGCCAGCGACGGCACCCCCAACGCGACGTCGATGCTGCACGCGGCGGCCTGGCGCGCGGCCAAAGCCATGGGCTACACACGCCTGATCACCTACACCCAAACCGGCGAGAGCGGCGCCAGCCTGCGCGGCGCAGCCTGGCGCGTCGTGGCACAACGCCCCGCGCACCGCGGATGGAACCGCCCCTCACGCCCTCGCACAGTCCCCGAAGTCCAGTGCCAACGGACGTTGTGGGAGGCCCCGTGAGCACACGTCTTCGACACGGCTGGACCGGGCACACCCGAAGACACGCCGACCCCGGGCCAGGCCAGGAAGACCTACTCGAACACGACGGTTTCCCACCCGTCGGCACACACGAACAGCCCCGCCCGATGTCCAAGGCGCAACGGGAAGCAGCAACGCGCGCCCGCCGCGACCGCGTTCGCGCTGAGGCCGCTCACACCATCACCGAGGGCGACGTTCCCGACGTCACCAAGTACGCGCTGATCATCGCTTTCCTGTCGGGCGGCAAGGACGGACAGACCGCCCTTCGGGTAGTCGCCGACCGGGCACGCGCCAGCGGACGTCTCGATCGCCTGCACGTCGTCCACGCCGACCTCGGCGAGGCCGAATGGGAAGGGAGCGTCGACCTCGCCCGCGCACAGGCCGCAGCGGCCGCAGTCCCCGGAGAACGCTTCCACGTCGTAGCTCGCACCATCACGACGGCGGACGGCAGTCGTGTACGGGAAGGACTGCTGACGCTGGTCCGGCGTCGCGGCGCCTGGCCCGACGCCACCAACCGTTACTGCACATCGGCAATGAAGCGCGACGCGTCAGCCCCCTTGGTCACCAAACTCGTCAACTGGTACGACCCCGGACGCACCTATCCGGGCCCGGTCCCGGTATTGATCATCATGGGTATGCGCGCCGAAGAGGGACCGGAACGGGCGGCCAAACCGTCCTACCGGCGCGACCCGCGCCTGACCAACAAACGCCGCAGGCACGTCGATCTTTGGCTACCTGTCCACACCTGGCGACTGGCCGACATCTGGTCGGACATCCACACCTCGAACGTTCCATACAGTCCGGTCTACGACTCCACCCCCGGCGCACGCGACGGCCTGGGACTACGCCGACACAGCTCCCGCCTGTGCCCCCTCATGACCAAGTCCGACCTCGTGGCCTCGGCACGGCGCGATCCCGAAACGGCAGCCCAGTACGCGGCAGTCGAAGCGGAGATCGGTCACGACTTCAAACACGGTCTCCCGATGGCACACATCGTCGAGTTGGCTCAGAACCCGGACGCGAACGAGGAGGAAACCGAAAGAGGCGCCCTCTTCGAAGCGCCGTCGCTCACCACCCACGCCTTGGCAGCCCGCCGATAGCCCAACCACGATCAGGTACGAGCGGGGGTCAACTCGTGGGAGGCAAACCCTATGATCGACACCGCCGGACGGCGCCCCGAAGTCGTCGCTATCGCCGCACACTTCGAGCCCAGCCCTGAGCCCCGCCCGCGCTCCACACCATCAGCCGCAGGTTACTCCGAGTGGTCGGTGGCGCTCTCGGGAGCCCGAGGTATCGATTTCCGGTGTTTCCATGGTCGTGCCGCGAGATCATGCACGACATGGGGGAGACGAACGGCCGCTGGACGAACGTGGGATGGTGCCTGCTGTGCGCTGCCGCAGTGGTGTTGGTGTGGTGGGTGACAGCGGGGGAAGCCAAGGTCGGAGACAAGGCATCATTGGCTGGCGTCGTGGGCTTCCCGATCGCGGTTTTGTCCGCTGTCCTGGGCGCCGCCTCGCTGGTGTACGGGAGGCGCGCGACTCTGCTCGCGGAAGGCGAACCTCTGCGCCTGTTGCGCGAGTTGGCCGATGCGGTGGAACAGACGGAGCGCAGGCAGTGGAAGGACCTCCTCGCCGGTGACGACGCCTCGGTCGACGTGCGATTCGTCTTCCATCCCGCTGGCCCGAGAGACGCCACCGGGGCCGGTCCGGACGGCACATTGATCGAGGTCGCCTCCTACTACAAGGCCTTGACTCCCCGAAGGCTTGTGATCACCGGGGCCCCGGGAGCGGGCAAGACGGTCCTCGCGGTGCGGCTGCTCCTTGCGATTCTGGGGGAGCGCACACCGGACCGGCCCGTACCGGTCCGACTTCCACTCGCATCCTGGGACACTCGAATCCCGCTTGAGACCTGGGTGACCGGACACCTCACAGCCACGTATCGCGTACGGCCCGAAGCCGCGCGTCGCCTGGTCGCCGCCCGACACGTACTGCCCGTCTTGGACGGACTCGACGAGATGGACAGCGATGCCACCACCCTCGGCGCGCGGGCCCGGGCCGCGATCGAAGCCCTGAACGACTATCAGCAACGCGAGACCAAGGCGCCGATCATTCTGACCTGCCGCGCCGACCGGTACGCCGCCCTGAGCACCTTCGGAGACCGCGTGCTGGACGCCGCCCGCGTTGAAATCCGCCCCGTCACCGTCGCCCAGGCGCGGGACTTCCTCACCCGCCGAGTCCGAGACATCGGCCGCTGGCGAACCGTCCTGACCCATCTCGAAACCTCACCGAGCAGCGCGCTGTCCCGAGCCATGTCGACCCCTTGGCGGCTGACCCTGGCCGTGACCGCATACGAAGAGCGGGACCACCATGCGTACCTACGGGAGCCGCGCAACCTGCTCGCGCCGACCTTGAACACCTCGGAAGCGGTACGCGATCATCTCCTGGCCCTGTTCATTCCCGCTGCCACGCGCGGAGTTGACGGCCGCCGGGCGCGATCGACTCCTGAACAGACGCACACGCGCTTGGCGGTCCTCGCGGCGTACCTCGACGAGAACACCACCAGTGCACGAGTAGTCGAGGGACGCACTCTTTCGGGTACCGAGTTGGTCCTGCACGAACTGTGGCCCCTCGCCGGTGGAAGCCGCGTCCCCAGATACGCCAACCGGTTGATTAAAGGCGTAGGCCTCGTGGCCACGGCGACCGGAGGACTTGCCGTATCCGCGGTTTCTTCGATCACGAACGCCGCCGTCCTGTGTGGGCTGCTCATCGTGCTTCTCGTCGGCGTCCCGGACATCGCTTGGCCTGTACCGGAGCAGCCGGTGGTGCTCAGACGCCGCCATTCGGGTTCTTGGACCGACGATGTACGAACGGGGACACTCTGGGCGATTGCCTTTGGATTGGGCAGCGCGACGTTCTCCGGCCTGATGGCCACCCCAACGCTCGGTATGCCGGTTGGACCAGCCGTCGGTGTGATCATCGGTCTGGGATTCGCCATCGTGGTCGGGCTCGGCCGCGGCCTTGCAGCGTCCGGAACCACGGGCGCCACCCACCCGCATCAGGTGATCGCAAGAGACGCCAAGGTTCGGATCAGTCGCGCGCTTGCGTTCGCTCCTTCGTTCGGGCTCGTGGTCTTCCTCAGCTTCGCGCCCGGATTTGGCCGCGAGGCGGCGAGCGTCCAAGCAGTTACCGTCGTGATCGTGCTGGGGATGACGAGCCTGGGTCCGATGCTTGCCCTCCGATACGGGGTCCTCTTGTGGTGCGCGCGTGGACGCTTGCCAAGGCGACTGGGCGCATTCCTGGACGAGGCGACGGACATCGGCCTTCTGCGGGTCACAGGTATCGCGTATCAATTCCGACACCGTGAACTCCAGGACTGGCTTGCCCGCAATCCGACCCCATGAGGAATGACTCGGCTGCCAGCGTTGAGCCGTACGCAGATTTCCCCCGACGAGAACGGCAGTGACGTCATCGAAGGAGGAGCGACAATCCAACCATACGGTGGGATTTTGACACGACCGACGACAGCCCCACCGCCAGGCGGGAAAACCCCGTGCTCCCGGCCTTCCGATGGTGCAACGCTGGGCGAGGAACTCCGGGTGGTCATGAAGAGCGAGGCACAATGACCGACAAGCCAGGCGAGGGCGCCGACGAGTGCAGGCACTGGGCGCCGCTCAGTTGGCAGTCGTGGCAGCGCCGAGAGGCAGGCGTGTCACGCGCCGCACGCTACGAGTATCCGCTCTACACCGATGCCTATGTGACTGAATACAGCGTCTCGATCGGGCCGTTCGAGTTCATCAACACACTTGCGCACGACGTGAGAGACCCTCGCATGGCACCCGGAATCGTTCTTCGCCTCGACGTCCATCCCGACTCCGACACAGCGCCCTACTCCGTGGGGACCGACCTCGGCCAGCTCGAAACCCAGGCTGAGGAATGGCTCGGGCTCGCCGAGCACGACGAGGTCGCCGTACTGGCCTCGCTCGCCCTGGGCATCCGCCTTCGATCGACGGGGGCGACCCGACAGTTCCTGCCCGATGGTGATCCGCTCGGCCAACCGATCGAGTACGACCATCGGCCGCCGCCGTGGACGATCACCTCGAACTCAACCTCATTGGTGCTTCCTGGTTACGCCGAGCGCGAGGTGTGCCTGACCGAGCTCAAGGACTGGTTTGACCGCTACAGACGTCTGCCCGCAGGCGACGCGCTGACCCTGGTACGGGCCGCCCGCAACTACCGAGATGCACTATGGATCGCAGACGACGACCCCGAAACCGCCTGGCTCTGGCTGGTGTCCGCACTGGAAGCCGCCGCTGTGCGCGAGCAAATTACCGGCATCGACAAAATCGAACTCCTCGGCATGTGGAAACGCAAAGTGAAGCGGCTCATCGAGGAGACAGGTGACGAAGTCCTCCTACGCCGCGTCGCCAAGGAACTGGCAAGCCTGGGCAACACAACCGCTCGTTACCTCAAGCTCGTGGAGGTCTACGCTCCCGGTCCTCCGCTGAAGCGCCCTTCGGAACACCTGCGCGTTGACTGGTCGCCGGAAGGCCTGGCCCAGGCAGCCGAGCTGATCTATAACTACCGTTCTCGCCGGTTGCACGAAGGCACTCCTTTTCCCTGGCCGATGTACGGAGCCCCATTTCACAGCATGGCGATCAACGAGTCGGTCGCGCCGGAGCGCCCTGGTGGAATCGCATCCCACTCAGGCCGCAACAGGTGGACCGCCGAGGATCTGCCAATGCATCTGCACATCTACACTTACCTCACCCGCGGCACCCTGCTGAACTGGTGGAAAGTCCGCGCCGAAAGGGCAGAAGACCAGCCAGCGTGAGCCCAGCCTGCGATGCGCCCCGCTTCGCCTTCGCCGACCCTGCCCTTCGCCCAGGGGCGGTTACTCCAAAACACTTCCGCCGAGGCCCGGTAGCCCGTGCGCCAACTCCCGACGCGTAAGCCCCACCTCTCGCCCCACTTCACGACGAACCGATCCAAGTCGGTCTAATCCGCGACCTTCGGTATGCCTCAGGATGACCCACCCTCGAGGTGAGTCCGGCAAGGCCTGAAGCCCGGGAAAACCGCGTTCCTGCCATCCGGATCGGACATCCACGCCGGGTTGAGCGCGAAGTGCTCGTGAAGGAGGCCAACCACGTAATGACGGTTGATCGAGCAGCATAGGGTGATCTCCCGGCGAAAGGGTGAGGGCGTGCTCGAACGGTCCGACACGCGGCAGGCGTTGGTAGTCGGAGTGGAGGGCAAATCGCAGGCTCTCACCGACGAGGCGCCCGATGCGTTGCCGCGTCTCGACTACGCATCCGAGTATGCACAGCGAGTCCGAGACCTTCTGCGCGATGTCTACAACTACTCCGGCCCGCCGGAGGATCTCGCCTCGACGCCCACCGCACGGGCGCTGGAGACCGCCGTGTTCGCGGTACTGCGAGACGGGCCGGGCTTCGCCATTGTGCATGTCCTCGCCCACGGAGAAGTAGGGGGCTCGAGCGGATTCCTTTACGTAGTGGGTGAAGACGGTGTCCGTACCGAAAGAAGCATCGAACACTGGCTGGCCCATGTGGAGGACGCATCCGCAGATGCCGCCCCCACAGTGCTCTTCCTTCTGGACCTTTGCTACGCCGGAGGTCCCGCCCGGGTGCCGTGGCAACAACTCTTGCAAACCCAGCGGCGGCGGGCGTGGGTCATCGGCGCCTGTCAACCATTCGAACCCTCCTACAACGGCTGGCTTAGTCAGTCCGTGATCGAAGTCCTGGAGGGCTTCCACGACGGGACGTTGGCCCTGGACTCGGCTTTCGAGTACATCCCGTTCGAGAGGTTCTGCCGTGAGGTTGCCACCTCGGTGGCCGCGCGGGCTGCGGACGCTGGCGTACCCCAGGAGATCACGGCGCCCCTGGCGCCAGTCGGCTCGGATCTGTCCGACCTGAAATTCTTCTGCAATCCGCGCTTTCGGAACGACCGTCGATCTCTGCGCCATGAAGTGGACGTCAGCCTGGTCTCACTGCTCGACGAGTCTCCCAACGCCCGACTGGTTCTCGACGAAATCGCCGACGAGCGGCACTTCGTCGGGCGCGGCAGTGGTGCCGACTTCACAGGGGACCAACCATCCAGGACAGTCGGGCATTTTCGCGGGCGTCAAACCGAGGCCGAGCGGCTGTCGCGCTGGACCGCGGGTGAGGGACCGAACCTCCTGGTCGTGACCGGAAAGCCCGGGGCTGGCAAGTCCGCCCTGCTCGGTGTCCTCGTGTGCGCTGCCCACCCCGCACTTCGCTCCCGGACCCAAACGATCTGGGCGACTCTCGGAACTAGCGTGCCGCCGGTGTCGAGAGACCTCGCCGTCGTGCACGCGCGCCAGAGATCCCTGCCCGAGATCGCTGCGGCTCTCGGGCGCCAATGGGACCTTGTACCTCCCGAACCCGCACAGCCGTGGACCGGCCGAACTTTGGCACAGCAAGTCGCGCTGCGGGCGTCGGCGCCGACACTCATCCTCGACGCTCTCGATGAAGCCGACGCTCCCTCCGAACTGATCGAATCACTCGTGGCACCTCTGTTGTCGTCACATCGCCCAGATGGCTCTCCGATTTGCCGAGTGATGGTCGGCAGCCGCAAGGAAGCGGCGCTGTCAGCACTGCTCGCCCTGGCAGCGGATCACGGCGAGATCGTCGACTTGGACGCCGTCCCGCGGGCGACGTTGATCGTCGACTTGACGGCCTACATCCAGAGCCTGCTGGACGCGGAACCAGCATTCAGCAGCCACGAGAACTGGTCACACTCGCGGTTGCTGGCCACGAGCGTGGCTTCAGCACTCGTTTACGGCCCCGCGAGCGAGGAGACGCCTCTTCCCCAGGAATGGGGCGAGTTCCTGGTAGCGCGACTCTACATACGGCACGTCATCAATTCGCGGCAGGTACCCGCCGGCACGCAGGCCGTCCACGACATCGCCGCACAGGTCCCACGCACCCTGAGTGCGGTCCTGGACCTGGAGTTGACCAACAGTCGAAATCCCTGGTTCCTGCCAACGCTTACGGCTCTCGCCCACGGCCACGGCGAGGGCATGCCCGAACGAATCACTCAGATCGCGGCTCGCGCCTTCCGTATCTTCCCCGAGAACAACGTGGACACCCCCTCGATTCAGGAAATCCGGGACGTGTTCCAAGAAGCCCGGTTCTTCCTCAGGCGAAACGTCGACACGGACGGCAGCCCGCTGTACCGACTGTTCCACCAAGGCTTGGCGGACGCGCTGAAGGCACGGTCCGCTGTTCCGCGCGTACCGGATCCCAGATCCGGTCAGCAGCTTCTGTGGAGCACACTCCTCGACTCGGTCGCACGGGATGCACACGGCCGTCGGGAATGGGCGACAACGGAACCGTATCTTTTGCGCCACGCCGCGCGGCATGCGCGAGACGCCTTGGCGCTCGACGACGTGCTTGGCGACGCGGAGTACCTAGTGCACGCCGATCCAGAGAAACTTGCGAGCACCCTCCGCTACGGGGGGCAGATGCCCATAGGAGCCGCCGTCTATCGCGCCAGTTACGGTGCACACCATGCCGGTTCTACCGTTCAGCGTCGCCAGGTTCTCGCCGTGGACGCCGCACGATACGACGCCTTGACCCTGTCCGCTGCCCTTAGCGGACCCACGCTCTGGTCGATCGTCTGGGCAGCAGGCCGTCCGCTGTCCAGGGGTCTGGACGCCACGCTGACCGGCCACGATGGCGTGACCTCCCTGGCTATCGTCGAAACTCGGGGGAAAACGCATGTCCTCAGCGCCTCGGAGAACGGAACAGTTCGATTGTGGCTCCTCGAAACAGGGGAGACCGCCCTCGACCTCGAGCTGCACCCGGGCGCCGTTACCTGCGTGGCCACATACACCCTCGACAATCGACCGCACGCAATTACAGGATGTGCCGACGGCCAATTGCGGCTCTGGGATCTCACCAACGGCAACCTCGTCCGTCGATGGCAGGCTCACCCGGACAGCATTCGCTCGCTCACGGCAACCCTCGACGGTACGGTCATCGTCAGCGGAGCCCGCGGCGTGCTCCGCACGTGGGACTCGACAAGCGGTGGACTCATCTCGACGCTCCAAGTAGGGAAGGGCCCCGTGCTCTCTCTTGGAATCCTAGATGTCGAGGGTCGACCACACGTTTCTGGAAGCATCGACGGAATTCCCCAGATCTGGGACCTCAACAGCAAAACCTCTGCCTTCCGGTACCCGCCGGAACCAGACGCTCGTCGATCATCCTCGCCACCGATTCACGTCGTCACGCCGTTCTCCCGAGACCAGGGGCCACGTCTCCTGCTCGCCGACGTGCTCGGCAACGTGAGCCTATGGGATCCCGTACGCGACAAGGCGATGCGCATCGACTCGGCAGGTTACGACGTTACGAAGATCGTCCTGCCCTCGAACGCCGGAAACGCGCACGCCATAGGCGTCGGAACGAACGGCGTGGCACAAGTCTGGGACTTGGAGACGCTGGCGATCTCCGAAGTGCTTGCGGGCCACACCACCCCCATCACCGCCGTCGCCTTGCGAACCGGTGGGACCCACTACCAGGCAGTCACAAGCGGATCGCGAGGCACCATCCGGGTCTGGAGGCTCATCAGTGGGATCCGGCCCGTGAGAACACCGCCACAGCGACGCCTGGGCGGACACGCCCGCCAGGTCCAATCCGTCGTCGCGGGCAAGGGGGCCTGTGCCGGGTTCGGTGTATCCACGGGAGTCGACGGGGATCTCCACGTCTGGGATCTCGCATCCGGCGAGTCCCGAAGAGTGCCGCTCGACGCATGGGTGCATTCCGCGACATGGATGCAATGGAGGGGAAAGCCAGCGATCCTGGCCGCATGTGGTGACAAAGGAGCAGTCATCGCGGACCCGGCCACCGGCACAACGCTGAGATCTATCGTGCTGCCCCACGCGGTCTACGCGATCGCAGACGCATCCACGGACGCCGAATGGCGGGCGGCATTCGGCGGGAATGCAGGCTGCATCAGCCTGTGGGGCCAGGAAACGAACGAGGCGCTCCGTGCTTCGGCCGCGCCCTTGAGCGCCATCACATCACTCAGTGCCAAGATCTACCCTGGCGGTCTCATCGTTGCGGCAGTAGACGACTCAGGACAAGTTCATGTGACGTCACCTCGGAAGAAGCAACTGCCCCGACGCGTCGTCACCTTCGAAGGACGCATAAATCGCGTACTCCTGACGTCCCTCGCAGAGCAGCCCTGTCTTCTCACATGCGGAGAGGACCCGATCGTTCACGTGAACACCCTTGACGGCGTGCCAGTGCACGAACTCATCGGCCACGAAGGAGAAGTGACCGCCATCGTGGAGACAAGCGTGAGAGGCCGCCCGTACATACTGACGGGCGGCACTGACCGCACCATGCGTCTGTGGGACTTCAGTTCCGGACAGCAGGTCGACCACTACACCTTCCCCGACAGCGTTCTCGGGCTCGATGTTACGCACACAGGCGCAGTGCTTATCGCCATGGGCCCGGAAGTACTCCTCATGCGACCCGACCCTCTAGACATCAATGTAAACCCAGAGCCGAGCCCGTGATCCTAGGAGTCCACATGACACGAATCGTCGCGGTGCACGGGGTAGGAAACTACGCACCCGGTCACCAACCCGAGGCCGTGTCCACCGCCCGCGCAGGCACCTGGGCCCGCCACCTGGCGTCGGGACTGAACCTGCCCGCCGAAGAAGTCGACCTCAAATTCGCTTACTACGCCCATCACTTGCGACAAGCTCAACCCACCATGCAAGGACCGGGCGACGAACTGGGACGCCTCGCCATCATTGATCCCGAAGCAGCTGAATTGGTAGAGAAATGGCTGGAAACACTCGGACTTCCCCAGGTCACCACCCAGGGAAGACTGGCCATCCCACTGCGTCATGCTGTCGAGTTCGTCGCCAAACGATTCAGCTTGGATGGTCGACTCACGCAAATCTTCGTGGCCAGGTTCTTTCGCGAGCTTGCCACCTACCTCCGAGACCCGCAGTCCCAAGAACGCCACGCCGCCCGCGAAGAGGTGGCCGCCAGCATCAAAACGCATCAACCAGGTGTTGTGATCGCACACTCACTCGGCACAGTGGTTGCGTACGAGGCGTTGCATGCCCACCCCGAGCTACAAGTGGATCTACTGGTAACCATGGGCTCACCGCTCGCACTTCCACATGCGGTCTTCCAGCGCCTGGAGCCCAGACCAGAGAACGATACTGGCTGCCTCCCCCCAGGAGTTAAACGATGGGTGAATATAGCCGACCGCGGCGACCCGGTAGCCATTCCGCGTCCCCTGAAGAAGTACTTCCCCGGCATCGACGTCGACCTTGAAGAGAGCATCGGCCTATTCGACTTCCATCGTGCTTCGAACTACCTCCAATCGTCAGCAGTCGCGGCAGCAATGGCTCCCCACGTAAAGCAGTAATACTTGGCGGAGGTCGCCGCGCTGGGAGACGCGACGACCGCGTACGTCATCTGGTGGCTGCAACAACTCAGGTCGCAGACCAGGCCCGCGACCCCGTCCGGGACGACGTATCGGGCGAGCGCGGCGTCATCTCCGGTCAGGCTCCAGGTGGGCCATGCGCTCACGGTTCACCACCGCGATCAGGTCGTCGACGGTGAGGTCGCCAGCGCCTGGGACGGCCTCGGCGTCCACGACGATCTCGTACACCCCGGCGGTTGCCCGGCCAGTTCGCTCACGTACGCGCCTGAGGTCGAGTCCGCCGTCAGTGGCGCCTCGCTCCCCGGCCTATCCGGCGGGGCATCGGCGGACCGCAGGGTCGCCCACACCTCCACGCCGGTCGGTGCGTCCTCGCCGCGAATGGCGATCTGTACCGGCAGCATCGCGCGTTCGGCGTGGACGTCCTTGATGTCCAGCCCCAGCGTCGTCTTGTGGCGGTCGCCCCGGACGGCGCCCAACGGGCGCCTTTCCTCGTAGGGCACGAGTGTCGGTGCGACCCACGCGGCGGCGGACATGGGTCCGTGTTTCTCGGCGACCCGCATCACGATCGTGTTGAGGCGGCCATCTCCCACGGCACCGCGGAGCATGCGGGGACGGCGCCGTCGCCGACTCGTCCTTGCGGCCGGTCAGGTGCAGCCACGTCGGCTGCTCGCCCGTCATGCGCAGAGTCTTGCCGTCCCCAGTGGGTGACCCCGTCGGTGGCATGACTCCAACCCACTCGTGGCAAGCCCTGCAGGCACAGGGGGCTTTGAGTCGTCTCGTCACACACGGCCGGGTACTGGGGGAGGAGTTCCGCGATCGACGGTCACCGGGCGAGAGCCCCCTTCGGGCCGCCGACGCCGGACCGGAGCGGGACGCCGTTGACCACCCAACCCAGTGCCTTGGGCGCGCCGTGATGCGGAGTGCCGAGAGTGACCAGGGAGCGACAGACCCGTCAGCCCTCCAGCGGGCCGAGCAGTAGCGAGCCACCAACCCGCCCATCGAGTGGGCCACCACCACGACGCGCCCCGCTTGTTCCTTGTCGCTGCAATCCTTGAGACGTTGGTGGACGTCGGCGGCCAGGCGTTGCGCGGCCTCGACGACGCTCAACCGGAGCCCATCCTTGATCAGCCGCTCGTAGCCGTGGACGGGTGTCCAGCCGAGCAACAGGAACGACGCCGCGACGTCCCCCAACCCCGCATCCCACACCCGCCGCCCCGGCCCCTTCCCCGACGGCGGCCTTTCCGGAACGCTCCCAGCAATTCCCGGAAGCACCTACACCAACTGCCGACGACCCATCTACCCCCTCGCTCCCATGCGACGAACTGACCCAATTCGGCCCGATCGCGACCTTCGATGGGGATACGGTAGGGCCGAGTGACCCTGCGTGCATGCGAAACCAGCGCACCGAAATACCCTCGGGATAATCCACTTCCGAAGCGACGAACCCGCCGGGCCCGAGAGCCGTAGAATCACAATCAGACGAGCGATTGCGGCCCTCGGTCCCCGGTGGAGCACCGGGGACCGAGGGCCGTTTGCACGCCCTGGGAAATGCGGTGCCCGCTTGTTCGTGCTGGCCGTGCCACCTGGACATGTGCGCCGCAGGTGTGGGGATCACATGGCGGGACGGCTTCAACTGGGGCCGTATTGGGGCCGGAAGACACCGGCAACACCCGGTAAGACGAGGCAAGATCGGGAAACGTAGCCGCCCCGATGTCGCGCTGACCAGGGAAGATCCCGTAAGACCAGGCAACATCGGGGCGGATACGTGAAGTGGGCTTTCCTCTTACAAAGCAGGGGTCGACAGTTCGAGTCTGTCTGTGCCCACCCTGATTGACCTGCATGTTTACCTAGTTCGGGCATCCATCTCGCCAGATGGATGCCCGTTTTGGCTTTGTGGGCTATGCCGCTGCGAATGTGGTCATGAGGATCAGGGTTGCGCTGCTGCGGTGTGCGCGGCGTAGTGATGGGGGGATGCGTACTCGGGTCGTGGTGGCTGTTGGTCGGGCTCGGGCCGGCCAGGGGTGGTGGGGGGGCTTCGAGGGCGGTCCAGATGGTTTTGCCGGTTCGGTGTGTGCGGATGCCCCAGCGGGTGGTGATTGTGTCGAGGATGTGTAGGCCGAGGCCGCCCTCGTGTTGGGGCCCGTGTCGCGGCGGATCGGGGGCGGGGGTTGGTGTCGGTGACCGATAGGCGCACTCCGTGCATCGTGCGGCGTATGGCCAGGCCGATGGGGCCGTCGGTGTGCAAACGCGCGTTGGTCAGTAGCTCCGATACGACCAGGACGGCCGTTGCGATGTGGTCCTCGTCCCAGCCCCAGCCGGCGAGCGCCGCCCGCACCTCGTCCCGGGCGCCCGCCCGGCCGCGCCGGTCTGCCGTGGTACCCGCCACCGGAAGAGGGAACGGCGAAGTCGAGTCATGACCTGATCTTCCTCCGGGGCAAGGGGCAAGGGGCAAGGGGCATCGGCTGACGGCGGACGGCACTTCGGCTCGGCGCCGGCGCGACGACCGCTCGTATGGGCCGAGCCCGCACGCCTGCCCCCCGATCGGCGACTCAAGCCTCGGCCGGCCGCGAGGATCGGCGCGAGTTCGGCCCGGCGGATCGGGGGCAGGGATAGGTGGCTCCCCAAGGCGTGGACGACCTCGCCCGCCACCGGAACCTGCACCACCGGTCGACGACGAGGGACGAACCGCGACCGCCCCCGTGCGGGCCACGTCCGCCGCCTCGGGGATGGGCGTACGGGCTCCCGCCGTCCTGGTGGGTGACTTCACGGGGGCAGACGAGACGAGGCACATGTCCGAACGAACAGCCGTACCCCAAGCCCGGCCGACGAACGGGTCGTCGGCGGTGGAGGCGGACCGGATCGCGGCGGTGCGTCGCTACGACACCCTCGACACTTTGCCCGACGGCGCCTACGACCGGGTGGCGGCCCTCGCGGCACGGTTGTTCGACGTCCCCGTCGCGACCGTGACGATAGTCGACACCGATCGCATCCGATTCAAGGCCGTACACGGCCTGCCCGGCGTCACCGAGATCGGCCGTGACCCGGGCCTGTGCGACTCGGCGGTGCTGAGCGACGAGACCCTGATCATCCCGGACACGCTGGTCGATCCCGTTGCGTGCTCGAACCCGATGGTGGCCGGACCCATGGGGGTGCGGTTCTACGCCGGTGCGCCGATCGTTACCGCCGACGGCCACCGGCTCGGCACCGTCAACATCCTCGACACCCGCCCGCGCCGAGTCGAGGCCGCGGACGCGGCCACCCTCGCGGACCTGGCCGCGATAGTGCGCGACCAACTGGAGTTGCGGCTGTCCGCGCTGAACGCCGTCCGGGCCGAGCAGGAACGGAACCGGATCGAGCAGGACCGGCGCCGCGCGGAGGAGCAGGCGCGGCGCCGCGCGGAGCGGGACCGGGCCGCCATCGCCGCGTTCGCCTCCACGCTGCAACGGACCCTGATACCGCCGCTGTTGCCGGCCGTACCCGGCCTGGAACTGGCCTGCCACTACCAGACGGCCTCGCCGCAGGAGGTGGGCGGCGACTTCTACGACGTCTTCCCGCTCGGCGCCCGGCGGTGGGCGTTCTTCCTCGGCGACGTGTGCGGCAAGGGCGCCGAGGCCGCCACGGTCACCTCGTTGACCCGCTACACCCTGCGCGCCGCCGCCCTGATCGACGCCGACCCCACCGCCGCGCTCAGCGCGCTCAACACCGCCCTGCTGCTCGACGCCTCGGTGGGCACCCGATTCTGCACCGCGATCTTCGGCATGCTCGACCCGCACACCGACGGCGGATTCACCGTCACATTGGCCACCGGCGGCCATCCCCCCGCCTACCACCTCAGCCCCGACCCGGACGCGGGCGTGCGGGTGGAGACCGTACGGGCCGAGGGCGGCATGCTCGTCGGCGCCTTCGCCGACGCCACGTTCGCCTCCCGCACCCTGCATCTGGCCCACGGCCAGGGCCTGCTCCTGTACACCGACGGACTCACCGAGGCCCGTACCGCCGAAGGCGCCAGACTCGACCAGGAGGGCCTGACCGCCTTCCTGGCCCTGCGTCCCGGCCCCCTCACCGCCGGGTCCCTCGTCGATGACACCGTCGCCCTCCTGGGCACGCTGCCCGACTCCGACCGCGACGACGTCGCCCTGCTCGCCCTGTCCGTCCCGGCGCGCGACACCGCGACGGCCCCGGGCATCACCGCGACGGCCCACAGCACGACCCCCACCGCCGCCACCCTCATCGGGCCGCAGCGCCGACACCGATGAACCGCCGGGATGGTGCCGGTCACCTCTTTGTTTCCCGAGTCGTCACAGGTGTAGGTGGGCGTGGTCAGGGGGCGTGGGAGGTGGTTGTGCTTGGACGTGTACGAGGCCGTGGCGACTCGGCGTGCGGTGCGCGGTTTCACCGGTGACGCGGTTCCGCGGGAGGTGCTGGAACGAGTGCTGTCGGCCGCGTCCCGGGCGCCTTCCGGGGCCAATCTTCAGCCCTGGAACACCTACGTGCTCGCCGGTTCCGCATTGGATCGGCTCAAGAAGCGCACCGCCGAGCGGGTGGCCGCGGGCGATCCCGGAGACGCGCGGGAGTACGAGATGTACCCGCCCGAACTGGGCGCGCCCTACCGCGAGCGGCGGTCCGCGGCTGCCGAGCAGCGCTATGGCGCGCTCGGCATTTCGCGTCGGGACACGCGGGCGCGCGCACAGGCCGTGACCGCGAACTGGGACTGCTTCGGGGCACCCGCCGCGCTCTTGTGCTTCATCGACCGCGAGATGGGATCCGCCCAGTGGGCCGATCTCGGCATGTATCTCCAGACGGTCATGCTGCTGCTGCGCGCGGAGGGCCTGCACAGTTGCCCGCAGATGGCATGGTCGGTGTATCGGGCGACCGTCGCGGAGGTCGTGTCACCCCCGGAGGGGCTGATTCTGTACTGCGGCATGTCGATCGGCTTCGAGGACCCGACCACGCGTCCCTTCCGCACGGACCGGGCCCCGATCACCGAGACGACGACCTTCATGACGGACTGATCCCCTTTATCGCGGTGGTCAGGGATTCGATGTGGGTTGTGCCGCTGTCGGTGAGGACCTCGGTGAGGGTCTGGGCCGGGCGGATCGGGGCGAAGGTGGTTTCGCCGGTCGAGGTGGTGCGGTAGCCGTGGATGGCCGGGCGGGGGAGCGAGTTGTAGGAGAAGTGGGTGGACAGGGAGTAGGCGCCCGTGTCGTGGAGGGCGAGGATGTCGCCCGGTTCGAGTACGGGCAGGTCGCGAGCGATCGCCGAGAGGTCGCCGGCGAAGCACAGCGGGCCCGCGATGTCGTGGGGTTCGGTCGGGCCGGACTTCGGCCGGCCCTTCGCGTCGAACGCGTCGATGCGGATCGGCCACGCCTGGGGCATCGACATGGCGCGGGTGAGGATCTGGCCGCCCGCGTGGGTGACGGCGATGCGTCGGCCGCCGGTGGTCTTGGTGTATTCGACGATCGACGCGACGGTGCCGTTCTTGGCGAAGATCGAGCGGCCGAACTCGGTGATCAGGTCATAGCGGCCGTCGAACAGGGTCGGTACGGCCCGGCGCAACTCGGCGACGTAGTCGGCGAAGGTCGGCGTGTCGGTGTCGTCGGCGAAGTTCACCGGCAGGCCGCCGCCGATGTCCAGGCCGGTGACCCGGCGCTGCCCGACCTCGGCGTTCACCCGCTCGGCCAGCGCGTGGGCCGCCGCCACGCCCTCGGCCATCAGCGGCAACGGGCAGCCCAGCGAGCCGACATGGGTATGGATCCGGGTCAGCCACGGGTGGCGGACGAACGCCTGGACGACCGCCTCGGTCGCGCCCTCGTCGCGCAGCGCCACGCCGAACTTCGACGTCGCCGTGGCCGTACTCGTGGAGTCCACCGAACCGCGGCCCACCTGAGGATTGACCCGGATCCCGAGCGGCGCCGGCGCGGGCCCACCGGCGAGCAGGGCGTCGACGCGGGCCAGTTCCTGGAGGTTGTCCACGTTGAGCGCGACGCCGTGGGCGAGGGCGAACTCCAGCTCCGCGACGGTCTTGATCGGGCTGTCGTACACGATGCGCTCGGGCGGGAAGCCGGCCGCCAGCGCCAGCCGCAGCT
This sequence comes from Embleya sp. NPDC059237, assembly GCF_042754105.1. Lineage (NCBI taxonomy): Bacteria > Bacillati > Actinomycetota > Actinomycetes > Kitasatosporales > Streptomycetaceae > Embleya > Embleya sp. NPDC059237. The sequence continues at coordinate 620,615 of NZ_JBHZAE010000001.1, forward strand.
CGCCGGGTGAGGCGACCTCGCAGTCCATCCCCGCGTCCGCCATCAGCCGCATCACCGGCGCGAGGGCGCACGCCTTGGCCGCGAAGGCGTGCCGGACCGGGGCCGGGGCGAAGGCCGCGTGCAACTCGGCGACCGTGCCGAGCAGCCCGTCCACGTCCAGCAGCCCGACCAGCGGTTCGGCCGCGCCCAGCAGCCCTTGCCGCACGGCCGCCGCCACCGCCGCGTCCCGAGCCGTGCGCCGCCGCCGAGCCGCATCGGAAGTCGTCTCCACCGGATCTCCTCGTCGCTGGTCGCTCGTCACTCGCCGCGCGCCCACGCCCACCTCGCGGGCACCTCCGTCGCGCGGGAGGGCATTGCCGGCGCCGCCCTGCCGGACGCCCGCAAGCCCAGCATCCCCACCCCGGTCGCGCCGAACATCGTCGAGTGCGACGAACCGTCGGCTCGACGTTGTGGCGGGCGACGACCGCGCCTTGCGTCTTCGCCGCGGTCGTTTCGGCGGCGCGGCTCCGCCGGTGGTCCGGACCGGCCCGCCCCGCGCGACGAACCCGAGCCGGACCGATCCGGTGCGCTGTTCGCGTCATCATTCGGTTGCGTCGTGTGGTTGCCCGGCGTGATCCTCGTTACTACCGTGTTTGTTGAGTCTTCAAGGGATTAGACGTCACGCCGCGATTCTCGGCCGCGGCCGGACCGTTCAGCGCCGCCCTGCCCCGTCGGCCCCCGACCACGCCCGCCCGGTCGGCACCCGCGCCCGCGCAGCCCCTGTACCCCGCCGCGCCCGCACGCCCCCGTGCACTTCCCGCGACACCGTCCCCATCCGTCTCCGTCCGTCCCCATCCGTCCCCACCGGTCTCCGGGCCCGTCCTCGCCCGGAGCGCAAGGAGAGTTCGATGACCTCCGTATCGAGCACGCCCACCGTCTCCGCCACGCAACCCGACCTCCTCGACTACCTGGTGATCGGCGCCGGCCCCGCCGGGCTCCAGATCGCGCAGTTACTCCAGGCCGCCGGGCACGGCTACCGGGTCCTGGAGAGTGGCCGCACCCCGGGCACTTTCTTCCGGACCTTCCCGCGGCACCGCAAACTGATCTCCATCAACAAGGTGTACAATGGCACCGACGATCCCGAGCTGAACATGCGGATGGACTGGAACTCGCTCCTGTCCCCTGATCCCGAGCTGTTGTTCACCCGGTACAGCAAGCGCTACTTCCCGCACGCCGACGACCTCGTGCGCTATCTGGCCGACTTCGCCGCCGCATTCGACCTGGACATCGTCTACGACACCCGGGTCGGGCGGATCGGGCGCCGTGCCGACGGCGGATTCACCGTGACCGACCAGCGGGGGACGCGACACCACGCCCGGCGGCTGATCGTGGCCACCGGACTGACCCGGCCCAACACCCCCGATATCCCGGGCATCGAGACCGCCGACGACTACTCGACGGTGTCCGTGAACCCGGAGGACTTCGTCGATCAGCGGGTCCTGATTCTCGGCAAGGGCAACTCCGCGCTGGAGACTGCGGACAACCTCCTGGAGACCGCGGCGGTGATCCACGTGGCCGGGCCGCACTCCATTCGGCTCGCCTGGAACACCCACTTCGTCGGACACCTGCGCGCGATCAACGCCAACTTCCTCGACACCTACCAACTCAAGCTGCGCAACGCGGTGTTGGACGGCCGCGTGTTGTCCGTGGACAAGGGCGGCGACGCGGGGCGCTACCGGGTGCGGTTCGCGTTCTCGCGCGCCGACGAGGTGGTCAAGGAACTCCACTACGACCGGGTCCTGGTCTGTACGGGCTTCCGCTTCGACGCCTCGATCTTCGCTCCGGACTGCCGCCCCGAACTCGCCATCGACGACCGGTTCGCCGCGCTGTCCCCGGCCTACGAGTCGGTGAACGTGCCCGGACTGTACTTCGCCGGCACCCTGATGCAGCAGCGCGACTTCAAGAAGTCCACCGGAGGCTTCATCCACGGCTTCCGCTACGCCGTCCGCGCGCTGAGCCACATCCTCGACGAGCGATACCACCAACGACCCTGGCCGCAGCGCACGTTGGCGGCCACGCCCGTCGCGCTCGCGGATGCCGTGATGGCCCGGGTCAATCGCAGCTCGGCGCTGTGGCAGCAGTTCGGCGTGATCGGGGACCTGATCGTGGTCGACCACGACGGAAACGCGCACTACCGCGAGGAGGTGCCGGTCGACTACGCGCACGAGAGCCGATCGCCCGACGGCGGCGACTACTTCACCATCACCCTCGAGTACGGGCCCGACCACGACAAGGTCGACCCGTTCGACATCACCGTGCGCCGCACCGCGCAGAACTCGGTGGACGGTTCCATCGACGCCGCCTATCTGCACCCGGTGATCCGGCACTTCCGGGACGGTGAGTTGTCGGCCACGCACAACATGACGGAGAACCTGGAGAACGAGTGGGACCACCCGCAGGTCCACCACGCCCCACTCGTGGCCTTCCTCGCCCGCGAACTGGACCGGCGGCCGAGCCCGGCCGGGCGGTGAGCGAGGTGCGGTTCACCGTGTACGACTTCGAGGAGGCCGCGCGCGCCCGACTGGATCCCGTATACGCCGACTTCATCGCAGGTGGAGCGCGCGACGAGATCACCGTACGGGCCAACGAGGCGGCGTTCGCCCGGCTGCGACTGCTGCCCCGGGTGTTGCGCGGCAGCGCCGAACGTGACCTGGACGTAGGCCTGTTCGGCGGTCACGCACGTCTGCCGATCCTGCTCTCGCCGACGGCCTTCCACAAGCTGGTCGATCCGGAGGGAGAGGCGGCCACCGCCCGGGCCGCGGCCGCCGCCGGGGCGATCATGATCGTCTCCATGGCGTCCACGGTGGCGGTGGGCGAGGTCGCCGACGCGGCCCGCGCCGCCGCCGAGCCCGGCCAGGCGCCGCCGCTGTGGTTCCAGCTCTACCTCCAACCCGACCCGGGGATCACCGAGGCGCTGGTGCGCCGGGCCGAGGAGGCCGGCTGTACCGCCCTCGTGGTCACCGTGGACTCCCCGGTGCTCGGCGCGGGCGAGCGCAACCGGCGCAACGCGTTCCACGACCTGCCGCCGGGGATGCGCTGCGAGAACCTGGTGGATCTGCGGGACGGCGAGCGCGGGCACGTACGGCAGATCGCGATGTCCCCGGACCTCTCCTGGGAACACGTGGATCGATTGAGGCGGTTCACCGATCTGCCGGTCCTGCTCAAGGGTGTGCTGCATCCCGAGGACGCCCGGCTCGCGGTTCGCCACGGTGTCGACGGACTGCTGCTGTCCAACCACGGTGGTCGCCAACTCGACACCGTGCCACCGACGTTGGAGCTGCTGCCCGAGCTGGTCGCCGCGGTGGCGGGGCGCATCCCGATCGTGCTGGACGGCGGGATCCGCAGGGGCACCGACGTGGTCAAGGCGCTGGCGCTCGGCGCGGTCGCCGTGGGCATCGGCCGACCGGTGATGTGGGCGCTGGCCGAGGGCGGCGAGAAGGGCGTACGACGGCTGCTGCACCTGCTGCGGGACGAACTCGACGACGCGCTGGCCCTGTGCGGCGCCTCCGGACTCGCCGATCTGACGCCCGACCTGGTCCGGGTGCCGGGGTGGGGATCCGCGCCCGGTCCCACCGTGACGCCGGGGGCGGACACCCGATTCGGCGGGGTGGTCGCATGAGCGCCGTCGGCTGGTCGATCGTCGGCGCGGTCGTGCTCCCGATGGTGGTGCTGCCCTACTGGCTGCCGGGGATCGTGGTCGCGCTGCGCGTTCGCATCTTCGCCCGGGCAGGCGGTGCGGACGGTGTGCGCGCGCCCGGACCCGAGGTGCCCGCCGAGGAGTTCAAGCGGGTGTACGGGCACCCGGCGGCGGACGGCCGCAGTCGCGGCGCCGCCCTGTCCGACCTGTTCTGGTACTGGCTGGCCCCGGGTCCGGAGGTGCACCAGGAACACCTGGAGCCCGGGCCCCGCTACGACGACGTGGCCAGGACCACCCGACGGATCCTGGCGGGCATCTCCCGGGAGCAGTGGACCGAACTGGTCGGCCGCTGCACGCGCAATGTCCTCGATGAGCTGACCGGCGGCGAACCGGCGCCCGGTGAACCGCGCGAACACCCGTACGCAGCAGGGACCTTGCGCGTGCGTCTGCGTGACCTGATGATGCCCGTCTGGGCCGAGGTCTACTACGAGGTGGTCTTCCGCGAGCCCTGCCCGCGCCACGTCCGAAACCTGATCACCGATCATGCGAACGACGTGGTCGACTCGATCAAGTGCCTGGGCCTTCGGCACATGGACCGGCGGGCCCGGCTCACCGACCACCTGCGGGCCCGGCTCGCCGACGACCCGCCGCCCGGGCCGCTGCCGGAGTCGCTGGACCGGCGGGAGCAGGCGTACTACCTCCAGGGCACGTTCTTCAACACCGCCGTGGTGCAGATGTCGGAGGCGTCGGCCCACCTGCTGCTGGCCCTGGCCACACACCGCGACGTGCAGGCCCGCCTCCAGGCGCCCGGCTCGGATCCGGATCAGCTGGATCGGATCATCGACGAAACGCTGCTGCACTTCCCGCTCTTCGGCGTGGCGCACCGGATTACCTCGGGAGAGATTCCCCGGGAGGGACGCGAGCCCATCCCGGCCGGCTCGGTACTGCTGTTCAACTACCCCGAGTATCAGGGTTCCCAGGGCCTTGCCTTCGACCCCGATCGGTGGTTGCGCCCGGACACCCGGCCCGCCGAATACATCCCGTTCGGCGTCACCGCCAATCGCCCGTGCCCGGCCCGCGGCTTCGCCCTGCTCACGCTGCGGGTCGCGGCCGAGGAGACGTTGCGCCGCTTTCGGCTCGACTCCTCGGCGCAGCACACCCGTTCCCTGCCCAACCGAGGACCCTGCCTGCTCATCCCGCGCACCGATCCGGTCGCCGCGACCCCGCGCCGGCCCCGGGTCCGGCTCGCGGTGATGCGCCTCACGGACCGATGGGCCGCCGTCCCACGCAGCCTCACCCAGCTCGTGCTCGGCGCCTACATGGTTCATGACGCCCGCCGACGGGGGTTGTGCCGCGCCTACTTCGGTGCCGCGTCCGCCGGTCCCGCCTCCGCCGGTCCCGCGCCCTCCGTTCCCGCCGGCCGATGAGAGGGGCGAGGCGATGACTCCGTCGGAACTCGCGCCCGTGTTCTTCCTGGCCGTCGTGGTGATCCTGCTGACGTGTCGGCTGGTCGTCCTCGTGGTGGGCCGCTTCGGACAGCCGCCCGTGGTCGGCGAGATGATCGCCGGAGTGCTGCTCGGCCCCTCCCTGTTCGGGCTGGTCGCCCCCGGCACCTCCGCCGAGGTGTTCCCGCCGGAGCTGAAACCGGTGTTGTACGTGGCCGGCCAAATCGGCCTGGTGGCCCTGATGTTCGCCGCCGGTTACGAATTCCGGGCGCACGCCGGGCGCGGACTGGCCGGCACCGCGGTGGCGGTCTCCGCCGCCGGGGTGGTGATCCCGCTGATCCTGGGCATGGGGCTGACCCTGGCGGCGTACGGGCACGTGGGCATCTTCGTCGACGGGGTGTCGGTCTGGGTCACGGCGGCTTTCGTCGGTGTCGCCCTGGCGATCACCGCGTTTCCGATGCTGGCCCGGATCATCACCGAACGCGGCCTGTCCGGGACCCGGTTCGGCTCCCTCGCGCTTGCCTCCGGCGCCACCGACGACGCCCTCGCCTGGATCATGCTGGCGGGGGTGCTGGGCGGGGCGTCCGGCGAGGTGCGACCGGTCGTCAAGACGATCGGCGGCTCCCTGCTGTTCGTCGTGGTGCTGCTCCTGCTGGGGCGCCTGCTGCTCCGGTGGATCGTGGAGCGTCCGGGTCTCGGCGACGACACCCGACTCCTGCTCGTCGTCGTGGTGTTGTTCTGCGCCGCGTGGTTCACCGACAAGATCGACCTCTACGCGGTGTTCGGCGCGTTCTGTGTCGGGATGGCCATGCCGCGCGGAGAGAACTCGGAGCGGCTGGTGCGGTCCACCCAGTCCGTGACCCAGGTGGTGTTCGTGCCGATGTTCTTCACCTACTCCGGACTGAACACCCGATTCGACGTGTTCGCCGACCCGTCGGTGATGGTGTTCGGGGCGACGGCGGTGATCGTCGCGGTGGCCGGCAAGTTCGGTGGCTGCTGGGCCGCCGCACGGCTGCGCGGGGAGCCCCGGCCGGTGGCCGTGCGGGTCGGCGTACTGATGAACGCCCGGGGGCTGATGCAGCTGATCGCGCTCAACATCGGGCTTGCGGCGGGCATCGTGGGCGACGAATTGTTCGCGGCGCTGGTCCTGGTCGCCCTGATCACCACGATCATGACGGTTCCGCTGTTGAGCCTGTTCGATCGGCGCGAGGCGGGCGCGCGGGCGCACGCGGGGGCGAGTCGGGAGGAGGAGGCGGTGGCGTCGGGTTGAGCGGCCGGTGTGCGCGGCTCGGGTGAAGGGCAACGCCGCGCGATGGTAGGGGGTTCGAGGCGGGGGCGCGGCCCGGCGGGGGTGCCGGGCCGTGCCCTGTACGGGTGGTGTCTGTGTCGTTGTGTGGGGACGGCCTCGCCGGGGCGGAGGGCGGGGACCCTTGTGGTGCGTGTGCGCGGTGTGCGTGAGTGGTGATTGCAGGGCTCAGCGTTTTGCGATGCTTCGGGTGCCGGATCCGGCGTCGGTACGGCGGCCGAGGAGATGTGCGACGGCCGCGCCCAGGCCGGCGAGGCCGCCGGTGGCTTTGGGTCTGCGGGCGAATCCGGTGAGGCGGCTCTTCCGGTCGAGCGGGGCCGGGGGTTCGGCTCGTTTGCTCTGGTTGACGCGCGTAACCCCCCGGTCGGGCTTGCCGGTCGGCTCGGTGCCTGGGGGACCGGGTGCTGCGGCGGGGGGCGCCGGGGAGCGGGCCGAGGTGTCGAGTGTGGGTGTCGGTGTGCCGAGGGTCTCCGTGCTGCCCAGGACGGTGCTTTCCCGGATCGCGGTCAACCGCGCCGCGCGTTCGGCCAACGCCCGTGCGTGTAGTTCGAGCAGGAGTCCCCGCGGAAGCTCGAACAGGCGCTCGTAGGCGAGCAGGAGCGGTTCGCCGGGCATGCGTCGGGCCTTCTCGAAGTCGGCGAACGCACTGTGCGAGCTGTATCCGAGAGATCGGGCGAGGGCTCGGAGGGAGAGTCCGCGCTCCAGGCGCAGGCGGTACAGGGTCAATCCCAACTCCCGGTGGCACGAGCCGATCGGCCGGGGCGCCGGGAGTTCGGCGCCCGTCGGCTCCTCGGGTCGCGGCGCGGCCGTCATCTCGCGGTTCCTTCGCAACGGGGTAAGTGCGACATCTGGTGGTTCCTCCTTGGGGTGAAGGTGGTGCCTCCGGTGCGCTTGACGCCCTGTCCTGTCCCGTCGAGCCGTGGTGGTGGTCGAACGGGGCCGGCGGAGATCGAAGGGGGTGGATCTCCGTACACGACGTGCCGAACCTCGACGTGGGAAAACGTGGTGCTCGGGAAGGGGTTCGGGTCGCCACTGAGCATAGCCGGCACCGATCGCAGGCATTTCGGCTCGCACATAACGGCGAATCCGGCCGCGATGGCTGATTGTTGCCGGTGCCCGACGGGCCGGATGGCCGATGCGGGCGCGTATCGGGGCTGTACTCGATCTGTACCCAATATGTTCGCGGACGCGAAAATCGCGGCCGGAGAGGCCGCATGACGGTCCGTCGGGTGCGCCGAGGAGGCGGAGGCGGGTGCCGTCGCGCCCCCTCGGCGACGGGTCGGTCAGGCCGTGATCGGCTCGGGTGCAGGGGAGGTGGGGGCGGCGTGCAGCCGGTCGGCGATGGCGCGGGCGTGGCGGATCGTGTCGGCTCGGGCGTCGACGAGGCACTGGTGGGCGAGCGGACGCAGGTCCGCGAGGGCGGGATTGACGTCGGCGGCGGTGAGTTCGGCCGTCGCGGCGGCCACGTCCAGGCCCCAGACGTCGCCGAGGATGCGGTGCAGGTACGGCGTGGCGTGGTCCCAGCCGGCGCGGGGGGTGCCGGGAGCGTAGCCGCCACCCCGGGCCTGGACGAGCAGGGCCGGGCGGCCGGGCACGATCGGGCGGCTGACGTCGGCGGCGCGGTGGTCGGTGATGATCAGGTCGATCCAGGTCTTGACCTGCTGGGGGACGCCGAAGTTGTACATCGGCACGGCGAGGAGGAAGGCGTCGGCGGACAGGAACTCGTCGGCCAGTTCCGTGCCGAGCGCGGTCGCCGCGCGTTGTTCCCGGGTACGGGCGTGCTCCGGCGTCGTCCGGCTCGCCTCGGCGATCGGCCAGACCGGGGGCAGGGGATGACGACCCAGGTCGCGCCGGACGAACTCGGCGTCCGGGAACGCGCGGGCCCACTCGGCCTCGGCGAGGTCGGCGAGGGATCGGCTGATCGAGCCTTCGACGCGGATGGCGGCGTCGAGACGGAAGAACTTCACGGGGGGCTCCTGGGGCGTCGGGGTGGGGCGTCGGGCCGGTGTCGGGGCGTGCGGGAGCGCGCCGGGGCGGCCCGGCGTAGGGGGGCGGGATCTCGGGTTTTCGGGCTCGGGCCATGCCTGCCGCGCGCGGCACGGGTGCCGCGAGAGGCCGATGGGTCGGCGGTAAAGTCGGCTGTCGTCTCCTCCATCGATCGGCATCGTGCTCGGTAGCGGCTCTTCTCCCCTCTGACTGATGCCTGATCGGAAAGGTGACCATGAACGGAACCGAGGCCCTGGCCGAGCGCTTCGAGGCACATCGTGAGCACCTGCGCACGGTCGCCTATCGCATGCTCGGCTCGCTGGACGACGCCGACGACGCCGTGCAGGCGGCCTGGTTGCGGGTCGACCGGGCGGGGATCGACGGCGTCGAGAACCTGGGCGGGTGGTTGACCACGGTCACCGCGCGGGTGTGTCTCGACATGTTGCGGATCCGTCGGACCCGAGGCGAGGAACCGCTGACGGCGGCGCCGGAGGCGGTCCTGGAGCGGCCGGGCGGGCCCGAACCCGAACACGAGGCAGTGCTGGCCGAGTCCGTGGGCCTGGCCATGCTGGTCGTACTCGGCCGGCTGACCCCCGCCGAGCGGGTTGCCTTCGTCCTGCACGACATGTTCGCCGTGCCGTTCGCCGAGATCGCGCCGGTGGTGGGACGTACGCCGGTGGCGAGCAAGAAGCTGGCCAGCCGGGCGCGCGAGCGGGTACGGGGGCGGGCCGCGCTCGACGAGGTCGACCTGGCCCGCCACTACACCGTGGTGGACGCGTTCCTGGCCGCCTCGCGCGGCGGCGATCTGGACACACTGGTCGAGCTGCTCGCGCCGGACGTGGTGCGCCGCGTCGACCGCTTCGCGGTGCCGACCGGGGTGGCCGGCGAGGTTCGGGGTGCGCGGGAGGTGGCCGAGGAGACCCGGATGTTCGCCCACCGGGCCCGGCTGGGCGCGGTCGCCCTCGTCGACGGGCGGCCCGGCATCGTGATCGCGCCGGGTGGGCGACTGTTCGCGGTACTGCGGCTGAGCTTCGCGGATGGGCGGATCACCGACATCGAGGTGATCGCGGAGCCGGCGCGGTTGGCCGGGGTGTCGCTGGGCGCGGGGCGGCCGGGCGACTGAGCCGACCGCCCGGGTCCGGTGTCAGCGGGTGCGGGGCGGGGCGATGGCGCGGTGGGCGGTCAGGGCGGCGGCGGGGACGGCCACCGTCGCGGATGCCGCCGCCGTCAGGGCGATCGCGGTCCACGGCATCGCGATCGGGCCCACGCCGACCAGCAGTGCGAGCGCCGTCCACAGGGGTAGCAGGGTCAGGGCGGTGGTCGCCAGGCCCAGGAGGACGCCCAGTGCCACGGTCAGCCCCGCCTCGGTGGCCGCCGTGCGTCGCACCTGGGCGGGCGTCGCGCCGGCCGACCGCAAGGCCCGCCAGGCGGGGGCCTGGTCGGCGGCCGACATCGCCGCCGTGTTCGCGATGGCCGCGCACCCGTAGAGCACGGCGATACCCAGCACGAACACCACGGCGAGCCGTTTGCGGTCCTCGCCCGGCCCGCCGACCTGCGCCGCGGCCCACTCGCGGCCGGTGCGCACCCGCGCGTCGTGCCGGGCCGCCGCGGCGCGGACCGCCCGTTCGGCCCCCTCCCGGTCGGTCCCCGGGCGCACCCGAACGAACGTGTCCGGCCGCGCTTCCGCCGGCGCGTACGACCGGCTCAGCAGCACCGGCGCGCCGCTCGCTCCCGGGGCGACCGTGGCGACGATCCGCAACAGGCGTTCGCTTCCGTCGGCCGAGCGCACCGGAATCCGCGCCCCGACGGCGTGCTGCTCCCAGTCGTCCGGGACGACGACCCCGTCCTCGTCCAGATCGGCGATCGCACCGGACGCGACCCGCAGGCGCAGCGCGTCGCCCAGGGTCCGCGGGTCGACCGCGTACGCCTCCACGGCGATCCACTTCGACGCGGCGGGGGTCATCTTCACCGTCATCGGCACCGGCGTGGTGGCGGCCACCCCGGGTATCGCGCGCAGCTCGTCGGCCGGCACACGGGCGTCGACGACGAAGTCCGCGGCGATTCGAGCCCGGTTCTCCCGGACCTTCGCCGCCTGCACGGTATCCGCCCCCGCCATCAGCGTGGCCGCGAGCGCGACCGTCATCAGCACCGGCGCGACCGTGGCGGCCGTACGCCTCGGTGCCGCCGCCGCGCCCGCGCGGGCGAGTTCGAAGACGAGCGGGGCACGGCGCGCGGTCATCCGCCGCAGGGCGTGCAGCAGCCCCCGAATCGCCGGCGGTGCCAAAAGCGCGACTCCGGGGATCATCAGCATCGGGGCGACCGAGCGGTGCTTGCGGTGGATCGCCTCCTCCGGCATGAGCAGCGCGGTCGTCAGCAGGTAGCCGAACACCGAGACCAGCAGGATCGCGCCGACGATCAGCCGCCCTCGCGCCGCCTCGGGCTCGTCGAGTTCCGCCTGCCGCAGTGCCTCGACGGGACGTACGCGCGCCGCCTGCCGGGCCGCGGCGACCGCGCCGCACAGGGCCACGGCCACGCCGGTGGCGAAGGCGGCGTACAGGGGCCACATCGCCCGGCTCGCCGGCAGCCCGGCGGGCGCCAGGTCGTGCCGCCCGAGCCAGGCCAGGAGCTCGGGCGCCGCCCAGCGCCCCAGCAGGCACCCGAGAACGCCCGCGGGCACGGACAACAGCGCCGCTTCGCGCAGCACCATCCGCCGCACCCGGCGCGGGGTCGCGCCCACGGTGCGCAACAGCGCGAACTCGCGCCGACGCCGGGCGACCGAGAACGCGAACGTCGAGGTCACCACGAACACGGTGGCGAACGTCGCGGTGCCGACCGCGGTACCGGCCAGAGCGTTCGTGGTGACCAGGGCGTCGTGGTCGTCGCCCGTGCCGTGGGCCGTGGCCGACGACGCGAGCACGAGCAGCATCGCGGTGACACCGGCGACGCCGAGCGCGAGTGTCACGAAGCTTCCGGCGAGATCGGCGAGCCTGCCGCGGACGGCGGAGAGTACGGCGGGGCGCCTGTGGGCGCGGGCAAGGATCGAAGGCACCCCACAAGTCAATCCACGTCGACCCCCGGTGCCCATGGTGCCGACGCCCGGCGGCTCCTGGGGACAACCCCCGGCCGGCTCCCGGGACGATGCCCCGCTCCGCCGGGTGCGGCCGTCGTCAGGTGCGCGGCGATCCGGGCCTCCAGGACCGCCGAGCCGGGGTCAGTCGTTCGGGGGAGCTTCGGTCGCCGGGTGGGTGGGGCGGGGATACGGTGTTGCGTGGGTCACATGTGGTTGCGGTCGAGGGTAATCCGGGTTGTGAGCTGACTCGGTGTCAGGAGCCTTGGCAGATAAGGAGTTTGGGATCTGACGCTCCGTCAACTTATAACTGACGATACGTCAGTTCCCTTTGTTTCAGCGGTAGTTGATTGCGTCAGGAGTCGTGGCTCCGGGTCGAACGGGGTTAGTGTCGGTCGGGTTGCCACGCTCGAGAAGCGACCCGGTCGGCCAGGGGCCGGGCCCGCGACACCTCCCCGGGAGCCGATCGCAGGCCTTGACGGGGACCAGGGATGAGGACCTCATGGCCATAGCGCTACCGCTGCGCGCCACCGACGATCCGTTCGGTACCGCGCCCACGTCGACCCCCGCCGTCTACTCCGGACGGCCCGCGTCGACCCCCCGCACGCTCGTGGACATCCTGGACGCCACCGTCCGTGCCCACCCCAACGAACCCGCCCTCGACGACGGCCGCCGTACGCTCACGTATCGTGCCCTGGCCGCCGAGGTGGAGGGCCTGCGCCGACGGCTCGCCGAGGCCGGGATCGGGGTCGGCGACCGGGTCGGCGTCCGGGTGCCCTCCGGCAGCAACGACCTGTACGTCTGCATCCTCGCCGTGCTCGCCGCCGGCGCCGCCTACGTCCCGGTCGACGCCGAGGACCCCGACGAGCGCGCCGACCTGGTGTTCGGCGAGGCCGGCGTGGCCGCCGTACTGGGCGCCGAACGCGACCTCCGCGTCACTCACGTGGGTGACCCGCGCGACGTGAGTGACCCGCGCCCGCCCGCCCGCCCCACCCCCGCCGACGACGCCTGGATCATCTTCACCTCCGGCTCCACCGGCAAGCCCAAGGGCGTCGCGGTCACCCACCGCAACGCCGCCGCCTTCGTCGACGCCGAGGCCGGCCTCTTCCTCCGGGACGAGCCGATCGGCCCCGGCGACCGGGTCATGGCGGGCCTGTCGGTCGCCTTCGACGCCTCCTGCGAGGAGATGTGGCTGGCCTGGCGCTACGGCGCCTGCCTGGTCACCGTGCCCCGCTCGCGCGTGCGCTCCGGCGCGGATCTCGGACCCTGGCTGGCCGAGCAGGAGATCACCGTGGTCTCCACCGTGCCCACCCTCGCCGCGCTGTGGCCGACCGAGGCGCTGCTCGATGTACGCCTGCTGATCTTCGGCGGCGAGGCCTGCCCGCCGGAGCTGGTCGAGCGGGTGGTCGCCGAGGGCCGCGAGGTGTGGAACACGTACGGCCCGACCGAGGCCACCGTGGTCGCCTGCGGCGCGCCGCTCACCGGCGAGGGCCCGGTCCGCATCGGTCTGCCGCTCGACGGCTGGGAGCTGGCCGTGGTCGACGCCGAGGGCCGCCCCGTCGCGATGGGCGAGACCGGCGAGCTGGTGATCGGCGGCGTCGGCCTGGCCCGCTACCTCGACCCGGCCAAGGACGCGGAGAAGTACGCCCCGCTGGAATCGATGGGCTGGGCGCGCGCCTACCGCAGCGGCGACGTGGTCCGCGCCGACGCCGAGGGCTTGGTCTTCGTCGGCCGCGGCGACGAGCAGATCAAGCTCGGCGGCCGACGCATCGAACTGGGCGAGATCGACGCCGCCCTTCAGGCGTTGCCCGGCGTGGTCGGCGCCGCCGCGGCCGTTCGCACCGTCAAGGGCGGCAACCAGCTCTTGGTCGGCTACCTGGTCACCGGCGACGGCTGGGACCGCGAGGACGCGGTGGCCCGGCTGCGCGCCGAACTGCCCGCCGCCCTTGTACCCCGCCTCGCCCCGGTCGCCGACCTGCCCACCCGCACCTCCGGCAAGGTGGACCGCGACGCGCTGCCCTGGCCGCTCGCCGACACCGAGGACAGCGGCCCCGCCGAACAGCTGTACGGCACCGAAGCCTGGCTCGCCGAGCAGTGGACCGACGTGCTCGGCATCGCCCCCGACACCGCGCAGGACGACTTCTTCGCGATCGGCGGGAACAGCCTGGCCGCCGCCCGGCTCACCACGCTGCTGCGCGAGCGATATCCGGCGGCCGCCGTCGCGGACATCTACCAGCAGCCCACGCTGCGCAAACTCGCCCGCCGGCTGGAGCGCTCCGCCCAGGACGCGGGCGCGAGCCGCAAGGTGGCGCCCACGCCGACCCGGGCCCGGGTGGCCCAGCTGCTCCTGCTCGTCCCGCTGTACACGCTGATCGGCCTGCGCTGGACGGTCGGGCTGCTCGCGCTCGGCAACGTCGCCGCCTGGTTCGGCCACTACCCGTGGGCGCCCACCGCGTCCTGGTGGTGGGTCGCGGCCGGCTGGGCCGTGCTGTTCAGCCCGCCCGGCCGGGTGGCCATCTCCGCAGGCGGCGCCCGACTGCTGCTGCGCGGGCTGCGCCCGGGAACGTATCCACGCGGCGGCGGGGTGCACCTGCGCCTGTGGGCGGCCGAACAACTGGCCGACGCGAGCGGGGCGACCTCGCTGTCCGGGGCCTGGCTGCTGCGCTACGCCCGCGCGCTCGGCGCCAAGGTCGGCCGCGACGTCGACCTGCACACGCTGCCGCCGGTCACCGGCCTGCTCAAGCTCGGCCGGGGCTGCGCGGTGGAGGCCGAAGTGGACCTGTCCGGCCACTGGCTGGACGGCGACCGCCTGGAGATCGGCGCGATCAAGGTCGGCGCCGGCGCGATCGTGGGCACCCGCAGCACGCTCTTCCCGGGCGCGCGGATCGGCCGCTCGGCAGAGGTCGCGGCGGGCTCCGCGGTCACCGGCAACGTGCCGCCGAGCCGGCGCTGGGGCGGGGTGCCGGCGATACGGCTGGGCAAGGTGGACCGGGGCCGGTTCGGCGACCGGCCGCCGCGTCGGGCCTCCTGGTCGGTGCTGTACGGGGTGGCCGGGCTGCTGCCGACGCTGCTCCCGGTCCTGGCCGCGCTGCCCGCGCTGGCCGTGCTCGGCGCGTTCGTGCACCCCGGCGACGGGCTCGGCACGGCGCTCGGCGGCGCGCTGCTCGCACTGGTTCCGGCGGTCGCCGCGTTCGCCGCGGTGTACGCGCTGTCGATCGTGCTCCTGGTGCGGCTGCTCAGCGTGGGCCTGCGTCCCGGCTACCACCCGCTGCACGGCCGGATCGGCTGGCAGGCGTGGACCGTCACCCAGTTGATGGACCTGGCCCGGGAGAAGTTGTTCCCGATCTACGCGAGCCTGTTCACGCCGGTGTGGTTGCGGGCGCTGGGGATGAAGGTGGGCAAGGGCGTCGAGGCGTCCACCGTGCTGGCGCTGCCGAGCCTGACCACCGTCGGCGACGGGGCGTTCCTGGCCGACGACACGCTCATCGCCTCCTACGAACTCGGCGGCGGGTGGATCCGGATCGGCGCGGCGACGATCGGCGAGCGCGCCTTCCTGGGTAACTCCGGGATGACCGCCCCCGGCCGCTCGGTGCCCGCGCGCGGCCTGGTCGGCGTGTTGTCGGCGACGCCGAAGAAGACCAAGAAGGGCGGCTCGTACCTGGGCATGCCGCCGATGCGCCTGCCGCGCTCGGCCGACGTCGCCGACCAGGGCCTGACCTACGACCCGCCGGCCCGGCTGCGTTGGGCGCGCGGCCTGGTCGAGCTGTGCCGGGCGATCCCGGTGTTGTGCTCGGCGGCGCTGGCGCTGCTCAGCCTCGCCGCGCTGGCCTGGCTGGGCACGTACTCGCTCGTCCTGGCCGCGCTGCTCTCCGGCCTGGTCCTGCTCGCCTGCGGGGTGGCGGCGTGTGTGGTGTCGATCGCGGCCAAGTGGCTCCTGGTCGGGCGTTTCCGCCCGGTCGAGCACCCGCTGTGGAGCGGCTTCGTGTGGCGCAACGAGCTGGCCGACACCTTCGTCGAGGTGCTGGCCGTGCCGTGGCTGGTCGGCCGGGTCTCCGGGACGTCCGTGCTCAACCTGTGGCTGCGCGGCCTGGGTGCGCACATCGGGCGCGGCGTGTGGTGCGAGAGCTACTGGCTGCCCGAGGCCGACCTGGTCACCCTGGAGGACGCGGTGAGCGTGGGACGCGGCTGCGTACTCCAGACGCATCTCTTCCACGACCGGATCATGCGCATGGATACTGTGATCCTTCGCGAGGGCGCCACGCTCGGCCCGCGCGGGATCGTACTGCCCGGCAGCACGATCGGGGCACGCAGCACGCTGGGCCCCGCCTCGCTGGTGATGCGGGGCGAGACCGTTCCGGAGGACACCGGCTGGCTGGGCAACCCGATCGAGGCCTGGCGACGGTAATGCGTTTCGAGACGGCGTCGCAGGGCGCGGCTCGTCCCGCGACGGTGGGCGCGACGGGGACGGAGCACGAATCGGTGAGCGACCAGGGGCCGCGCACGGGTGCCGGCGAGGCGTACTTCGCCACACACGGCGACCCGCGCTATCGCGTCCACCGCTACGAGTTGACCCTGGACTACCGCCCGGGTCCCAACCGCCTGGCCGGCAGCGCCCGGATCGGCGCGGTGGCCGGGGATCGTCCGCTCGGCGACATCGTGCTCGACCTGGCCGAGTTCCGCATCGGTCGGGTGCTCGTGGACGGCCACCAGGCGCGCTACACGCACCGCGCGGGCAAGCTGCGGGTGCGGCCGGGTACGGCGATCCGGGCCCGGGCGGCGTTCACCGTCGAGGTGCACTATGTCGGCAATCCCAAGCCGGTACGCAGCCCGTGGGGCGGGGTCGGCTGGGAGGAGTTGACCGACGGCTCGCTCGTGGCCGGTCAGCCGATCGGCGCGCCGTCCTGGTACCCGTGCAACGACCGGGTCGACGACAAGGCGGCCTACCAGATCTCGGTCACCGCGCCGTCGATGTACGCCGTGGTGGTCGGCGGCCGGTTGCTCACCCGCAGCAGCCGGGGCGGCAACTCCACCTGGGTCTACGAGCAGCCCGCGCCCACCGCGAGCTACCTGGTCACCGTCTCGATCGGGCGCTACGAGACCGTTCCGCTGCCGGGGACGGGCGTACCGCAGGTCGCGCACGTGCCGGCGCGGCTGGTGTCCCGGTTCCGGTCGGACTTCGGCCGGCAGCCGCAGATGATGACGCTGTTCGAGGAGCTGTTCGGGCCGTACCCGTTCGGCGAGTACACCGTGGTGGTCACCGACGACGACCTGGACATCCCGATAGAGGCGCAGGGGATGGCCACCTTCGGGGCCAATCATGTGGACGGGGCGCGCGGGGCCGAACGGCTGGTCGCGCACGAGTTGGCGCACCAGTGGTTCGGCAACAGCGTCGGTCTGGCCGACTGGCGGCACATTTGGCTGAACGAGGGCTTCGCGCGCTACGCGGAGTGGTTGTGGTCCGAGCGCTCGGGCGGACGCAGCGCCGCCGTGCAGGCCGCGATCGAGCACACCGACCTGAGCGGGCGACCGCAGGACCTGCTGCTCGGGTCGCCGCGCCCGAAGCTGATCTTCGACGACCGCATCTACGGGCGGGGTGCGCTGACCGTGCACGCGGTGCGGTGTGCGCTGGGCGATGTGGCGTTCTTCGCGATGTTGCGGGACTGGGCCACGACACACCGGCACGGGCTGGTGACCACCGACGACTTCACCGCGCACGCGGCGCGGTACGCCTCCCGGCCGCTGGACGCGTTGTTCGAGGCGTGGTTGGACCGCGAGGCGCTGCCGCCGTTGCCGGTGGGGCAGGCCGGTTCCGCGCCGCCTGTCGCGCCGGCCGCGCCCGCCGCGCCGCCGCAGCGGCGGGGGCGGTTGGGGTGGCCCTGGACGTCGGGGCAGGGCGGATCCTCCGGCTGAACCGGAGGGCGGCGATGTGGGGGCGGGGCGATCCGGCATACGGTGCGGGGAGGCCGGCGTCGACGAGAGGAATGCCGTGATGAGCCAGGACGAGACCGCGAACCCTGCTTCCGCGCCCCGAGGTTGTGCGGTGGTGACCGGCGCCAGCAGCGGGATCGGCGCCGCGACCGCCGTGCACCTGGCGAGTCTGGGCTACGACGTGGTGCTGGGCGCGCGGCGCAAGGACCGGTTGGAGGAGGTGGTCGCGCGCTGCGCCGGAAGGGGCCGGGCGCTGCCGCTGGATGTCGCCGATCCGGACTCGGTCGCCGCGTTCGCCGCCGAGGTGGAGCGTTGTGACGTGCTGGTCAACAACGCGGGCTTCGCGCGCGGGACGGAGTCGGTGGCGGAGGCCGACGAGGCGGCGTGGACGGCGATGTACGAGACGAATGTGCTCGGGACGTTGCGGGTGACGAAGGCGTTCCTGCCGCTGCTGATCGCCTCCGGCGACGGTCAGGTGATCACGATCGGGTCGGTGGCGGGGCGGGAGCCGTACGAGGGCGGCGCCGGGTACAACGCGGCCAAGCACGCGGTGACGGCGATGACGCGGGTGTTGCGCCTTGAACTGCGCGGGCAGCCGGTGCGGGTGTGCCAGATCGATCCGGGCATGGTCGAGACCGAGTTCACGCTGAACCGGCTCGGCGGGGACGCCGAGGGCGCGTCGGCGGTGTACGCGGGGATGACGCCGCTGGTGGCCCAGGACATCGCGGAATGCGTGGGGTGGGTGGCGACCCGGCCGCCGCACGTGAACATCGACGCGATGACGGTGCTGGCCCGGGACCAAACGTCGGCGCGCGTGGTGCACCGGCGGGCCTGAACACGCCCGGCGTGCCTCCGGGCTCACGCCATCACCCCCGCCGCGCGCGCGGCCACGGCCCAGTCATGGGCGGGCCGCGCGCGGGCGTCGGCCTGCGCCGGTCCTTCGGCGTAGCGTCGGCGCCGCTCGGCGAGTTCGCCCGGCGTCATCAGGTACGGCGGAACGACTGTCGCCGAGTCCTGCGCCGGTGGTTCGTCACCGGCAGGTCCCGGCGGCACGAACTCCCGCCACCCGCCTCGCCGGTCCGCCGGCTTCGGCGCGGAGGGCCCGCCCGCTCCCGGGGCTCGCTCGGCCTGGCCCCCGGGCCGGTCGCGGGACGCGGGGGCCAAGAGTTGCAGCACCCAAGAACGCGCGCGGGCAAGAGAATTCCTCACGTGGTCGACGCCCTTCCCGGAGGTGGGGACAAGGTCGCGCGCGGCGGCGTGCCGGAACCCGGGTAGCGGCAATCCGGCGAGCACGTGCACGGTGGGTTGGCGTCGGCGGGGTTGTCGCCGAAGGGCCAGGGCTCCGAACTCCCGTATCGCGTAGGTGGTTTGACCATCCGCATACCGTTTTGGTCGACGCGATACAGCGTCAAAGTCATGCCATTGCGCATTGTTTCCGCCTTGCGTGATGTGTGAAGTGATCCCCAGATTGACCCTCCGATGACTACGTTTGGTAGTGATTCCGTCGCACAGGCGGAGCTGAGCACATCGGGAGGCAGGCACTGTGTCGCACGACCAACCAACGACATCGAACGCGCAAACGGTGTACGGCCGTCACCTGCGCCAACGGCGGAACGCCGCGAACCTGAGCGCCGACGACCTCGGCGTGATCGGGCACTGCTCAGGTTCGCTTGTGTACCAAATCGAGCGTGGCGAACGACGCCCCGCGTGGTCCTTCACCCGCGCGGTCGACGCTCGCTTCGGCGGGGATGGACTGCTGTGCGATCTGCACGACTTGATCGACAACGAGAACCCGATCCACCCGAAGTGGTTCGGCGATCTGCTGCGAGCCGAGCCCCGCGCGACTCGCATCCGCCTCTTCGAGCCCCAGGCACTGCCCGGATTGCTGCAGACCGAGTCCTACGCCCGTGCGTTGATCAGCGGCATGCGTCCCGTGAACGCGTCGGTCGATGAACTGGTCGCCGGGCGAATGGCGCGTCAAAGGCTGCTTTCCCGAGAGGTTCCGCCGCAGTTGTGGGCCTTGATAGACGAAGCCGTCCTGCTGCGCCTCCTGGCGATGACCCCCGACGTCGTCAAGGGTCAACTGTCGCACCTTGTGGCGTTGACTGAGCGTCCGCACGTCGTCTTGCAGGTGCTGCCCATGCGGGTGGCCATCCATGCTGCGATGAACGGCGGCTTTCGCATGATGACGCTGCCGGAAGGGGAGGTGGCATACGTTGAGTCCGTCAGCAATGGTCAGTTGATCTCGGAAGCCAATGCGGTCTCGGAAGTCGAGCGTCGCTACGACCTTGCCAAGACCGATGCCTTGACACCGGGGGAGACGGCGAGCCATTTGCGCGAACTACTGGAGAAGGCCTGATGAGCGCTACTTTTGACCCTTCCGCCGCATCATGGTTCAAGTCGACTCAAAGCGGAAACAGCGGCGATTGTGTGGAAGTTGCCCCAGGCTTCGCGGTCGTGCCGGTCCGTGATTCGAAGGACCCGAGCGTGGGCTACCTCGTTGTCGCCCCAAGCTCCTGGTCGGCGTTGGTGTCGACGCTGCGTACGGACTGACGCGCGGTCGGGACGACAACCTGCAGGCGCTCGACCGGGTTTCCGGTCGAGCGCCTTGCATGTGCGGCGTGTGGCTCAGGCGGGGATCGGGTCCGGCTCGGCGTACGGGCTGAGCATGGTGTCGAAGTAGACCTCCGGGGCCTCCTCCAGGTAGGTCGACAGGTTGTCCAGGAAGGCGCGCAGCGGCGGCAACGCGTTGTGTCGGTCCAGGTCTTCCCGGGAGCGCCAGACCTCGTAGAGGAAGAAGCGGCCGTCCTCGTGCTCGTGGAGGTGGTACTGCAGGTTGCCGGGCTCGTGCCGGGTGGGTTCCACCAAAGAGGAGAGGATGCGCCGGACTTCGTCCGCGTACTCCGGCCGGGGGCGCAGGAATCCGTAAAGGGCCAGGGGGCGGGCTGTGTTCGTCATGGCCCCACGCTAAGATCTCACATCGATGTGAGATTCAAGGGGATGTGAGGAGCAGCACATGAAGATCGGTGAGCTCGCCGCCCTTACCGGCACCCCGGTCCGACTGCTGCGCTACTACGAGGAGCAGGGGCTCCTGGAGCCCGACCGCCTCGACAGCGGCCACCGCCGCTACGGCGACGGCGCGCCCGCCATAGTCCGACGCATCCGCGCGCTACTGGATGCCGGCCTGCCGACCCGCGTCATCCGCGACCTGCAGCCGTGCATTCGCCAAGACGGCACGATCGCCGAATGCACGCTGGAGACCCTTCAGCAACACCTCGAAGGTCTGGACAACCGGATCTCCGCACTCTCGGAAACCCGCACCTCCCTGGCCGGCCTCATCTCCGCCGCCCAGGCCCACGAACGGGTCCTCGTCTAGAGCGGCGGCCTCTCACACGCGTCGGGGCCCGACACCCTCCTCGCCGAGCGTGTCGCCCGGGTTCAGCAGGGCGCACGCCTTCATCGACAGGCATCCGCAGCCGATGCACCCGGTCAGCTCGGCCTCAAGCCGCTCGATGGTCTGCCGACGCTCCTCCAGCCGTCGCTTCCAACCGCGCGAGGCGCGCTGCCACTCCTGATGACTGGGCGGACGGTCGAGCGGCACATCGGCAAACGCCTCCCGCAGGTCCTGCAACGGGATGCCGATCCGCTTCGCCACCGAGATCAACGCGACCCGGCGCAGCATGTGGCGCGGGTAGCGGCGCTGGTTGCGGTCGTCGCGTTCGGACGCGATCAGGCCGAGTTCCTCGTAGAACCGCAGAGCGGAGACGGCCGCTCCGGTCCGGGCGCTCACCTCACCGATGGTCAGCCAGTCGTCCGGGCGGGGTCCCACCTTGCCGGAACGGTAGCTCGTCATGGGCGGCCTCCTGTTGACCTCAACATTACTTGAGGTCATACGTTCGGCCGCGTCGCAACGGTACGAACGACCTGGAAGGGACCGCAGTTCGATGACGTATGTGATCGCTTTGCCCTGTGTGGACGTCACCGACAAAGCATGTATCGAGGAGTGCCCCATCGACTGCATCCATGAGGGCGAGCGCATGCTCTACATCCAGCCGTACGAGTGCATCGACTGCGGCGCGTGCGAGCCGGTATGCCCCGTCGAAGCGATCTACTCCGAGGACGACATGCCGCAGGAGTGGCAGCACTTCACCGACGTGAACGCCGAGTTCTTCGCCACCCTCGGCGATCCCGGCGGCAGCGCAAAGCTCGGCCCGACAGGCCGAGACCACCCGCTCGTGACCGCACTGCCACCCCAGGGCGACGCGGCTTGACCCTGTCGGTCGCTCAGGCCGTGTCCAACGATGCGTGAGTATCCACCGGGCCCTGGCCGGACATCACAAAGCCCGGGCGTACCCCGATGCCGTCGAGGCGGCCCACGTCGACTTCGCGGCCCTGCGTCAACGTTGGACGACCGCGTCCACCCGCTCGTGGCGGACCGCTACCGGTCGGTCCAATCCTCCTCAAGGGCCCGTTTGGCGTCACCCCCGGTCTTCGCCTGTGTTGCCCCCGTGGTCCCGCCGTGCCGGGGCCGATGTCGCCGCCCCCGCCACGGCGGAGGTGTCGTCTAACCGAGTTGGTCCCCGGTGTAGCGGTAGATCACGTTGCCGGAGTTGACGCCCCACACGTTGCCGTCGATGCCGGCGCCGATGTCGCTCAGGGTTCCGGGGATCTTCACCCACGGGTTGGCGTCGTGGTTGGTGAAGCGGTAGACGCTGCCGGCGGAGTCCAGGCCCCAGACGTTGCTGCGGGATCCGGCGGAGATCCGGACCAGGCTTCCGGTGATCTTGACCCAGTGGTTCGTCGAGGCGTCCTGGTCGCCGATGTAGCGGAAGATCTCGTTGCCCTTGTTGACCCCCCACACCGTGCCGTCGGCGGCGACGCCGATGTCGCTGAGGACCCCGGGGATCTTCACCCACGGGTTCTTGTCGTCGTTGGTGTACCGGTAGACGCTCCCGGCGGAGTCCAGGCCCCACACGATGGTTCGTGATCCGGCGGAGATGCGCACCAGGCTGCCGGGGATCTTGACCCAGTGGTTCGCCGAGTCCCGGTCGCCGATGTAGCGGAAGATCTCGTTCCCGGCGTTGACCCCCCACACGGTGCCGTCGGCGGCGGCGCCGATGTCGCTGAGGACGCCGGGGATCTTCACCCACGGGTTGTTGTCGTCGTTGGTGAAGCGGTAGACGCTGCCGGCGGAGTCCAGGCCCCACACGATCGTTCGCGACCCCACCGAGATCGCCGTGAGGCTTCCGGTGATCGTCTTCCAGTCGGCCATGTCGATTCCTCCCCTTGACGATGGACGTTCACCGGATACCTACGGACCTCACGCCCCGACCAAACGGTCTGATCACCGAATGGCCGAAACGATCACCCCAGGATTCACGCCACTACCTCGATCACTCCAGGTACACGACCGGACACACGGAGCCGTCCGCGTGGGTCATGGCTGAAAGACCCATCCCGCGAACGAGCGACTGGACACGACCGACCGCGTGTGCCGCCCGTCGCGTGAAACCCCAGAGCACCCACGCACGCCCCGGACCCGGACGGCTCGAAGCCCCCGACGCTTACGCGACATCGGCCCCGGCAGACGCAGCCGCGGCCAACTCCCTTCACGGCATCCGAGCGCGACCGCGACCGACACGTCCCGACGGTCAGCCGAGGCCGCCGTTGGTGTGGAGGGTTTGGGCGGTTAGCCAGCGGGCTTCGGGGCCGGCCAGGAAGGCGATGACGTCGGCGATGTCGGTGGGGAGGCCGAGGCGGCGTAGGGGGGTTTGGGCGGGGACGGCGGCCAGGGCCTCCGGGGAGTTGGCCGCGTTGAGGAGGTCGGTGTCGGTGGCGCCCGGGGCGACCGTGTTGACGGTGATGCCTCGTGGGCCGAGTTCGTGGGCGGCGACCTTGGTGAGTTGTTCCAACGCGCCCTTGCTTGCCGCGTAGGCCGCGATGCCGGGGGCAGGGCGCAGGGTGTTGAGGGTGGAGATGTTGATGATCCGGCCGCCGTCTCGCATGTGGCGGGCCGCGTAGCGGATGGTCAGGAAGGGGGCCTTGGTGTTGACGGACAGGACATGGTCGAAGTCCTGTTCGGTCAGCTCGGCGATCGGGGTCGAGGTGGTGCCCGTCGCGGCGTTGTTGACCAGGATGTCCAGGCCGCCCAGGTGCTCGTCGGCCGTGGCCATGAAGGACTCGGCCGCGCCCGGCTCGCCCAGGTCGACCCGTACCGCCCGGGCCCGGCCGCCCGCCGCTTCGACCGCCGCGACCACCGCCTCGGCTGCGGCCTCGTCGCGGACATAGCCGAACACCACCTCCGCGCCGTCCCGGGCCAGCCGCTCCACCACCGCCCGCCCGATCCCGCGCGAGCCTCCCGTGACCACGGCCGACTTGCCCTTCAGCGCCGACATGACATACCTCCGATTGGTTGGACCGCCGGTTTCGGTCGGAGCTTGCGCCGCCGGCGGGTCTCGGAAACTCAGTCGCGCAGGACGGCCGGAGACAGGGCGTGTGGGATCAGCAGGCTCGGGCGGCCCGTTCCGTCGGCGCGCGCGGTCCAGACGTCGCCGCGCAGGTCGCCCGGAAGGCTGTACACGACCCGGGCGTCGTCGAGCCATTCCGCCTGGTCGTCGAGGGTGCGGGTCTCGGCGAGCGGGGTTTCCACGTTGGTGGCCAGGTTCAGTACGAACAGGTGCCACGGGCGGTCGGCGTCCGCGCCCGGGACCCGCTTCTTGTACGCGACGCGCGTGCCGTCGGGGGACAACGACGGGCACTCGGCGTTCTCGCGCACCGTGCGCAGCGTACGGGCGGCCACGTCGCCCCGCGCCAGCCAGGTATGGCCCCCGGTGGCCACCGTCGCGTAGAAGGTGTTGTCGTCGGCCGCGAAGGTCACGCCCCACACGTTGATGTCGGGGGAGCGGACCGTCTCGTCGCCGCGGCGCAGCGTGTACGACTCCAGGTTGTCGTCGAATCGGCCGCCGCGCGTGTCCAGGATCGAGGTCCGGGTGGAGAAGTTCAGGCCGGCGTACGACTCGCCGTTGACGAACGACGTCCACGCGACCAGTCGGCCGCTCGGCGAGACCCGGGCGCGCGAGGGCGTCCCGGCCAGCGCGCGCCGGCTCGTCTCGCGCAGGTTCGTGTCCAGGAGCACCGCGTCGTAGGTGCCGAGCGCCAACCGGGCCGGTTGCAGGCACACCCCCGTGCCGTGCGCGGCGTGGAAGACCAGGCACCCACGCGCGGCCACGGCCCGCTGCTCACCGGGGTGCGCCGCGTCGACCGCCGCGAGGTGGTCCCGGCCGGCGTCGGCGGCGGTGCTGCGGAACACGATCCGGCCCGGACGGTCCAGGCTCAGCGCCGTGTAGTCGCCGTCCCGGCCCGCGCGTGCGTCGCCCGCCGCCCGCAGGGTGTACAGCACGGCGAGGCCGACGAGGAGGGCGGTGACCACGGTGAGCACGGTCAGGCGCGCGGTACGGGTCATCGGGAAGCCCCCTTCGAGTCGGCCGAAGCCCCGGCGCCCGGGGCGAGTGTGCCGGCGGCCAGTAGCGCGACGGCGGCGACCAGCGCGAGGGCCAGCCCGGCGGCGGCGAGCAGCACGGCGGTGTGCGGGCCGTACAGGGTCCACGCCGCGCCGAACCCGGCCGCGCCGAGCGCCCGTCCACCCGCCTGCCCGGTCTGCACCAACGCCAGCGCCCCGCCGCGCAGTTCCGCCGGTGCGGCCGGTGCGGCAAGCGCCATCAGGACACCGTCGGTGCCCGCGTAGAACGCCCCGAGCAGGGTCGGGATCGCCACGATCGACACCCGGTCGGGCAGCGGCGCGAGCAGCACGAGGTAGCCGCAGAGCAGCGCGACATGTCCCGCCAGGAAGACCCCGCCGCGCCCGTACCGATCCCCGGCGGTGCCGGCCGGGACCGCGCACAGCAGGAAGACCAGCGCGGTGCCCAGCGGCAACAGCGGGAACAGGTGCGGCGACAGGTCGGTGTGCCGTTGCAGCAGCAGGTACACCATCGCGTCCCCGACGGTCGCCGCGCCGAGCAGCAGCGCGGCCGTACACACCCGGGCGAAGCCCGGCACCCGCAACACCGCCGCCGCGTCCCGCAGTCGCACCGGCGCGCGTCGCACCCCGACCTTCCCGGTACCGGCCGCCGGGTCGCGGACGAACAGGAGCAGTACGAGCAGCCCGAACGCGGCGAAGCAGAAGCTCAGTACGAACACCGCGTCGTACGCGTCGGCCGTCACCCACAACACCGCGAGCGCGACCGGCGGCCCGAACAGCGCCCCCGCCGTATCCATCGCCCGATGCACCCCGAACGCCCGCCCCTGCGCGGCCGGCGGCGCGGCCATCGAGATCAGCGCGTCGCGCGGCGCGGTTCGCAGTCCCTTGCCGGCCCGATCCGCCGCGAGCACCCCGCCGATCGCCGCGACCCCGCCGGCGGCCGGCAGCAGCAGTTTGCATCCCGCCGAGATCCCGTAGCCGACCGCGGCGACCGTGCGATGTCGGCGGAAGCGGTCCGCGACATGCCCGCCGAGCAGCCGCGATGCCGCGGTGGCGCCGTTGTACAGGCCGTCCAGCATGCCGAACGCCATGGGTGAGAGGCCGAGTCCGAGCACGAGATAGAGCGGGAGCACCGCGGTGACCATCTCCGCCGAGACGTCGGTCACCAGCGAGACCACGCCGAGGACGAGCACCACGGGCGCGACCCGCCGTACGCCACGCCCGGCCGGCGGCGGCGCCTGCGCCCTCGGATCACGCGCACCGGACGCGAGGTCGGCGGAACGACTGGACGACAGATACATCCGGGACCTCCGAGCGGCCGGACACGGGCAGGAAGGAAGGAAGTGGCGGGCGTCGAGGGCTGGTTCGAGCCCTCGACACCCACCCGCTCGACGCGTCGAGCGATCGGAATCGGCTCAACGCCGGAACTCGCCCACCATCAGAACCAGTTCACGGTCCAGCGGAACGCGGCGTCGGCTTTCGCCCCGGCGGCATCGGTGGCGGTCACCTCGGCGGCGAACGTCCCCACACCCCACGCCCGACCCGAGATCACGCACGTCGACGCGTTCAGGAACAGCCCCGCCGGCAGATTCCGCCCGACGCACGAATACGGCGCCGTCCCACCCGAGACCCGAAGCGCCAGATTCACCTGCTGATTGAACTTCGACGTCTGCGCCCCCGGATCGGCAATCGTCACGGTCGACGGACCCGGACCATCGTCGCCCCATACCTCGGTGATCGGGGCCGCGGTCGCCGCCTGGCCGGAGCGCCGGGTGCCGTACATGTCCTCGAAGGTGCGCAGCAGGCTGTAGTGGTCCTTGCGGCCCGCATATCGACCCGGCTTGACGTGCGCGCCGTACAGGATGGTCGCGATCCGGTTCTCGCTGCGGAAGTTGTCCTCGTCCCACGTGACCACCAGCAGGCTGTTGTGCGTCTTGGCCCATTCCGCGTAGCCGCTCAGCTTGTTTCGGGTCCAGGTGTCCCCGGTGGAGATCCCGCACGCCGGGTTGAACAGGCGGTCGTGCATGTCGTTGCACAGGTTGGGCACCACGTAGGAGACCGTGGGCAGGGCGGTGTAATCCGTCGGGAACGCGGTCATCGGATACGTGGTGGCCGCGGGTACGTTGGCGAAGGACAACCACGGGTTGTGCTTGCGCGCATACGAACCACTCGTACATGCCCCGGGATCGGCCGCCGACCAGTCCTCGTTGTAACTGCCCCACGTGGCACCGACGTCGATCAGCTGCCGGCCGAGGTTGTCCGCGCTGTACGGCGAGCCCGGCGGCGGGCACTCGTCGCCGGTGACACCCTGGGTGGAACCGGAGAACATCGCCAGGTAGTTGGGCTGACTGGGGTGCGTCTCGCCGTGGAAATCGGTCAGGGAGGCTCCGCCGGCGGCCAGTTGGTTGAGATACGGCGCCTGCGAACTGCCGATGATCTCCTCCTGGTTGGCGTTCTCGTGCACGACGACCACCACGTGGTCGTAGCGCGGGATCGCGGCGGCGACCGTGCGAGCGGCCGGCACCCGCTCGGACGGACCGGCCGAGGCCGGGGCGGTGACGCCGGCGATCGCACCGAGTACGACCCCGACGGACAATGCGAGAAGGGTGGTGGATCGGGGTTTGCCCCGGGCCGTCGACCGGGACCCGGATCGGAAGTGAGCCATGACCTGGCGCCTCCTTGGCGTGGACGAAGCGGAACCGCAGCGTGGCTTCGGTACCCGGACGAAACAACGCCCGCCGCGCACAGGGGAGTCGGGCCCTGCCCGCCCCACGGGAGCTGGATTCCGCTCGGCACAGGGGGCCTGAACTGGCCGGGAGACACGCCGGTTCGGCCGATCGACGCGGCGGTCTCCGGCCGTATGCCGACCCGGCGCGCATGCATCGATGCCCAAGCGGTGCACCACCGGAGCAGCCATGTCGTTCCGTCATGAATGCATGCCGGACCGGTATTGGACGCGGGTGAGAGCGGCCTCATCTCCTGGAAACATGAACAGATCACATTCCGCGGCCCCACCGGAAACCCGCCCCCCGATCGACACGCCCGCACCGCCCGGTCGCGGCCGGGCCGCCGGACCCCTGCGCATCGCCCGCACCGCCGCCGTCGCCGCGCTCGCCACGGGCCTGGCCACGGCGGTCGGCATCACCCCCGCGCACGCCGCCGACCCACCCCACGTCCAGTGCACCCTCGCCGACGCGCGCATCGGCGAATCCAGCGGCCTGGCGCCCAGTTCCCGACACCCGGGCATCGCCTACACGCTCAACGACAGCGGAAACGCGCCCGACGTGTTCGCGATCGACACGAACACCTGCCGCACCGTCGCGGTGTTGCACGTATCGGGCGCGACCAACACCGACTGGGAGGCGATCTCGGTCGGCACCGACGACGCGGGCAACCCCGCGATCTTCGCGGCCGACATCGGCAACAACTTCGGCACCCGGACCCAGGTGACGCTGTACCGCATCGCCGAGCCCGCGACGCTCGCCGATGACACCGTGCCGGCCACGAGCTTCCCGCTGCGTTTCGCCGACGGCGCGCACGACGCCGAAACCGCGCTGATCGACCCGCGCGACAACCGCCTCTACGTGGCGAGCAAACTCTTCGGCGCGCCCGGTTCGCTCTACCAGGCGCCGCCGCTCCTGCGCAGCGACCAGGTCAACGAACTCACCCGGGTCGGACCGGCCCCGGACATCGCGACCGACGGCGCGTTCGCGCCCGACGGACGCTCGTTCGCGATCCGCAACTACTCCGACGTCACCGTGTATTCGGCGCCCGGGCAGCAACTCGCCAGGTTTGCCGCGCCGGGCACGACCCAGGGCGAATCGTTGATGTACGCCCCCGACGGCAAGTCGCTCTACGTCGGCTCCGAAGGCGCGAACAGCCCGCTCTGGGTGGTCCCGTTGCCTCCCGAGGCGATCCCGGGCGGTCCGGGTCCGTCGACCGTGACGATTGCCGATCCGGGGGCGCAGACGTCGAAGTTCAATCAGCAGGTGAATCTGGCGCTTCGGGTCTCGGGTGGGACGGCGCCGTATTCGTGCGTCGGGCGGAATCTGCCGGCGGGGCTGTTCCTGAACGCGTCGACGTGTGTGATCTCGGGTCGGGCGTGGGGTGTGGGGACGTTCGCCGCCGAGGTGACCGCCACCGATGCCGCCGGGGCGAAAGCCGACGCCGCGTTTCGCTGGACCGTGAACTGGTTCTGATCCACAGTCGTAGTGAACGGATTGCAACGAACCGATTACCCAATCCGTCCACGGCGCACCGGTCGAACCGTGCCGGTCGCAGCGCAACGCGGCACCGCCGGGCGGGCCGGCGCGGTGTTCGGGGCAGCCGCCCCGGGTACCGCGCCGGCCCGCGCGGTCGCTCCGTCATCGATGTCGCGCCCCGTTTCAGTCGCCCCCCGGCACCACGTCTCACCCTGGAGGAACACCATGGTCGACAGGCACCGTGCGGCACACCGGACGCTATTGCGCACCCGGGCACACGAGCGGGTCGAAATCCTGCTCCCGGGCGGAGGCATCGATACCCCGTGACCCTCCAACAGTTGCGCTACCTCATCGCCGTCGCCGAGCACGGCAGTCTGACCGGCGCCGCGCAGGAGTTGTTCGTCGTGCAGCCCGCGCTCTCCCGGTCGTTGCAGAGCCTCGAACGCGAGCTGAACGTCGTCCTGTTCGCCCGGGTGGGCCGGGGTCTCGTGCCCACGGCGGCCGGGGTCCAGGTGATCAACCTCGCGCGCAAGGTGCTGCGCGGCGTGCAGGCGATCAAGGACATCGTGCACGTCGAGGAGCCGACGCACAGCGGTACGGTGCACCTCGCCGCGACCGCCACGCTCGCGATCGAGTGCACGAGCTGCCTGCTGCCCGGACTGGCCAAGCAGTACCCGGAGTTGCACATCGTGGTGGATCGACAGGACAGCCGGGAGGCGCTGTTCGCGTCGCTGCGTTCGGGCGCGACCGACATCGCGATGGTGGACCTGCCCGCGCCCGGCGGCTTCGAGGTGTTGCCGCTGCGCTCGTACGAGGTGGTGCTGGTCTCGCCGAAGCACACCCGGCTGCCGGATCCGGTCTCCTGGACGGACCTGGAGGAGTTGCCGATGATCCTGCCGTCCCGGCGCAGCGCGCGACGGGCCGACTTCGAGATGTTGTTCGCCACCGCCGGGGTGCGGCCGACGGTGGCGATGGAGACCGACGACCGGGGGGCCTGGATCCCGTGCGTGGTGGCCGGGCACGGCTCGGTGCTGTGGTACGCCGACCTGGCCCAGCCGTTCGCGTCGAGTGTGGCCGTGCGGTCGATGAGCCCGAGGCTGATCCGGACGGTCGGCATGGTGCGCGGGCGCGGTCCGATCAGCCGCGAGGTGCGCACACTGCTCGACTACTCCCGGCGCCAGGGGGTCCAGGAGATCGAGTACGTGTGAACCCCCGCCCGGGTCGGCCTACGCGGCTCGGGCGCAGGGGGATCCGAGCGCGGCGCTGAGGACGCGCGGGGCCGGTTCGCCGGCGCGGGTGTAGGTGTGCACCAGCGCCCGGCGGACGGCCGCGAGCGCGGCGCCGGGCACCACCGCGATCGTGGGCCCGTCCGCGCCCGGCAGCGGGCGGGCCTCGATCGCGCCGGCGGCCCGCGCGTTGCGGGCGGGCTCGGCGATCGACCCGGCGATCTGCCGCGTGGTCGGCCCGCTCGCAGCGGCACCCGCCCGCCGCGGCACCGCCAGGACGAAGCGCAGGCCGAGCCCATCGGGGTCGAACGGCACGTGGTTCGGCGCGCCGCTGTCCTCCCCGAACACCATCACGTGGCCGAGCCTGGCGAACAACGCCACCGCGCCCAACGGCGGATCGCTGAGCCGGATGCGGGACCGACGGGCGTCGCCCGGCTCCGGGTCGTGGAACGCCGCCTCGATCAGCGCCGCCGTACAGGCCAGCGGGACGGCTGCGGACAGCCCGGTGCACTCCGGCAGGTCGGTGTGTACCAGCAGATCGAGCCCGCCCGCGCCGGTGGTGCCCGCGAGCACCGGGCGGGCCCACTCCGGGACCGGGCCGATGTCGCCCCTCGGGTCCACCTCCACTCCCTCGTCCGGCCGGTCGATCGAGCCGAGCCGCAACCTCCCGTCGGCGCGCGGCGCGGCGGCGACCACCACCCGCCAGGACAGCGCCACGGCGGAGCCCGCCCCGGCCCGCGAGCCGGTCCGGCGCAGCACGTATGGCGCGGACCAGACCCCGGCCGGCGGTCGGCCGAACGCCTGCGTGAAGGCGAACGGCACCAGGCGCAACACGGGCGCCGCACCGCGAGTGGTGGGCAGCGCCGCCGCCGTCGGCGGGCCGCTGTGCGGGCCGGTCATCCCGGATCCTTTCGGGCGAGGAGACGGTAGGCGTTGCTCATGCCGTGTTCGCCCGCTGCGCGGGCGAGCAGCGCGCCGACGGCGTCGAGGAGTACGGCCACGACGAAGCACGGCACGGACAGCGTGACCAGCGCGGCGCGGCGGGCCCGGCGCAGCGGGGTCGGGCCGCCGGGGACCCACGGCATCGCCGGGTTGGGCCCGAGCGCGGTGAGGGCCTGGGAGACCGCACCGGTGAAGTCGTTGCCCTGGTGTGCCCGGCCGTGTTCGCGCGCGAGCACGGTGAACCCCCGTGCGTGGAGGGCGGCTTCGAGGTTGCGCCAGGGCATCAGGTGCTGGTGCTGGGGCTGGAACAGCGGCAACCACAGGCCGCGCAACAACTGCCCGTACCGGCACTGCGGGTCGGGCAGTTCGATCAGCAATCGGCCGCCCGGCACCAGGACCTTGGCGGCGGCGTCGAGTTCGGCCAGCGGATCGCGGGTGTGCTCCAGGTAGTGGTGCATGCCGACCGCGTCGTAGCCGCCTGCCAAGTCGTCGGCCAGATCAGGGAATTGGCCCCGATACCCGGTCCGGATCCAGCCGCGCCGCGCGGCCTCGGCGACCCCGTCGCCCATGTCGAGGCCGTCGAAGACGGTGTTGGGGAGCACAGTGCGGCCGACCACACACATGTGCCCGTGGCCGGTGCCCACGTCCAGCCAGGCGCGCGGTCCGGAATCCTCCGGCGTGTGTCGGCGCAGCAGTTCGGCACGGGCGCGGTAGGTCCGGGACATGGTGCCGAACAGTGCCTCGGCGCCCGCGCCGCCGAGGCCGTCGTAGAAGTCGCGGTAGTAGTAGTCGAGCCCGGCGAGGGACAGGCGCGGGTTCTGGAAGACGTGCGTGCAGTCCCGGCACCGTTCGAGGGTGAAGCGGCCCGGTTTGCCCTGGAGGTGGTCGCGCACCCTGCGGTGCACGGCGAGGCGGTCCGAGCCGCACCACGGACAGGTGTCGCGCCGGTCCTCGAAGAAGGCACCGAGGCCGTCGGCGACGCTGCGTTCGTACGCCGGGCGCAGCGCCGCCGGATCCGGCGCCGGCCGCTTGGCCGCAGCGGTCGGGCGGGGCCCGGTGACCGCGAGGAGCCAGCGCGGCACGGCCAGGAACGGACGCAGTGCCCCGGCCCGGCCCAGGTCGCGCGGTCGCACCGGCGAGCGGCCGGCGACCACGGCGAAGGGCTGCGACCACATGGCCAGGAAGACCACCGCACCCCAGAACGGGCTGGTCACACACGCACCGGCGTACGCGGCGGCCTCACCCAGGTTGCCGATCAGGGTCGGCCACACCGGCACCCCGTTCGCTCGCAGCCGACGTTTGCGCAGCCTGGGGTCGGGCCGCATCGCGACCAGTCCGGGCGCGACCGCGTGCCCGGTGCCGAGCGCGGCGAACGGCTTGAGCCGCACCGTGAGTTCGACCAGGGCGGGGCCGTCGGGGTCGACCAGGTCGTCGGCCGGCACGGCGGCCCGGCGCAGCACGTCCTCGTGCACGAGCAGCGCGTGGCCCGCGCCCCGGCCGCGGGCGAGCGGGTCGCGGTGGATTCGGTCCGGGTCCAACCGGGCGAGCAGGGTGAGCAGTTCGTCGCTGGGCAGGTCGCCGGGAACCAGATCGAGCAGGAGCAGGTCGTGCCGCTCGGCGTGGGCGACCGCCGCGCGGATGGTGGCCTCGTCCGGGTGGACACCGGTCGCGGATACGCAGATCCAGGGGCCGGTCTGCCGGTCCTCCGTCGATACGGTGGCAAGTATGGGCAACCCGGGCAGTATCGGCAATGCGCGCAGCCGCCGGCGCAGCGTGCGCGTGCCACCCGCCAGGCCGAGCCCGATCAGCAGGGCGAGCCACGGAAACGGTCCGTCCAGGGGATTCAGCACAGCTTCTCCAGACGTTCGGCGGCGGCGTCGGCGCCGCCGGCCGCGGCGAACGAGGCACGGATCCGGGCGGCGCCCGCACGCAGTTCGGGGCGGTCCAGCGCGTCGGTGACGGCCGCGCGCAACTCGGGTACGTGCGCGCGCCCGAAGCGCACCCGGACTCCGGCGCCGGCCGCCACCACCTGGCGCGCCACGATCGGCTGGTCGTCTCGGATCGGGGCGAGCACCAGCGGCAGGCCGAACGCCAGCGCCTCGCATACGGTGTTGTGGCCGCCGTGCGTGACCACCGCGTCCAGGTACGGGAGCAGGGCCAGTTGCGGGACGAACTCGCGGACCAGGACATGCTCGGCGGGCGCCCCGGCCAGCCGCTCCGGTGCGGCCAGGATCAGCTGGAGCCGATCGGCGAGCGGCCGGGTGGCGGCCACCACGGCCGGATAGAACCGGTCGCCGGCATCGCGATTGAGCGTGCCGAGCGAGACCAGGACATGCCGGCGATCCGGATCGAGCCGGTCCCACGGGAAGTCCACCATCGCCGGCCGGCGGCCGAACGCGGGGCCCACGTAGCAGTGGTGCGCCGGGACCGGATCGGTCAGGCCGACCAGTTCCGGCGTGGAGAAGACCAGAACCAGCCGGGGCGAGAAGCGCGGATCGCAGTCGCCGGGTACCCCGGCCGCCACCGCCGCCTCGGCGATCCGGGTCCGCACCCAGTCGTCGATCTTCGGAAAGCCCACCAGCGGCCGGGTGAACTCGGCCGAAGTGGTCGCCGAAGTGGCCCATGGGACCCCGGCTTTCACAGCGGCGAAGGCGCCGGCGAAGGTCTGCTGGTCGGCCACGACCACATCCGGCCGGTAGCCGGCCACGGCCGCCGCGACGCCGGGCAGCATGGAGTGTGCGAGCGGGACCAGGGTTTCCTCGACCAGGAAGCGCAACGCGCCCACCCCACGCAGCCGTTGCCACCTCGCGTGCAGTCGGGCGTACCCGCCGGGGGCGCCGGGGGAGTCGGCAGTGGCGAACAACCGGGCGCCCAGCGGCAGCAGGTCCAGGATCTCCGGCGGCCCGCACCACACCGCCTCGTGCCCGCGCTCGGCGAGTGCGGCGGCGACCGCGACGGTGGGATTGACGTGGCCGGCGAACGGCGGCACCACGAACATGAATCTCATCGGCCGGCCCCGGGCCGCACCGACACCGGCTCGTGCCGGGGCAACCAGTCGAGCAGCGCGGCCAGTACGGGCGCGGTGGCCTCACGCAGCACGGTGTGCGCGACGCCGGGCAGCACGGTGAGCGTGCAGTGCGGGAGCAGTTCGGCCAACCGGCGTGCGGGTGGCGCCAGTTCGGACAACCCGCCGTACAGCGCAAGCACCGGGCAGGCCACCTCTGCGAGTTCGGCCTCGGTCGGGGCGCGCAGGAGGGTGACGTCCTCGATCAGGGTCGTGCCGTTCAGGAGCGCGTCGGCGCCGGCTCGCAGTCGGGCCGCCTTGCGTGCGGACCCCACGGGCAACCGTTCCGGGCCGGGATGCGCCGCCAGGCCGAGCGCGGCCAGGTTGAGTGTGTTGGCCATCTCCTCGACCCAGCCACCGGCGTACGGTTCGGCGCCGGCCGGGACGTCCAGGCACTGACCCTCGATCAGCACCAGGCTCGCCACCAAGTCGGGCCTGGACCGGGCGACATGCAGCGCGATCAGGCCGCCGAAGCTGTTGCCGACCAGGTGTACCGGGGTCGGTACGTCGCACGCGTCGAGCAGCGCGGCCAGATCGGCGACCGCGCTGTCCGGGTCGTATCCGCTGCGGGGCCGCTCGGTGCGGCCGTGTCCGCGCTGGTCGTAGAGCACGACCTCGGCGCCCGCGCGGGCGACCGGCGCGGCGAGCGTGTAGTAGAAGCTGGAGAGGTTGTCCAACACCAGACCGTGCAGGAAGACCACCGGCGTGCGCAGTGCGGGCCGGTCGGCGGGTGGGGACAACCGCTGGACGTGGAAGCGCAGGCCGTTCGCGTGCACCTCGCTCATCGACCGGCACCACGGACGGTCTCGGCGCGGGTACAGGCCGCGATGTGCTCGACCAGGCGGCCGACCGTCATCGCCATGATGTCCTCGATCTCCAGGTCGGCGAGGAAGGCGATGAAGTCGACCCGGTCGCCGTAGCGCTCCTGGAGCCGGCCGGCCAGCGCGACGAACTCGATGCTCTCCAGGGCCAGATCGTCGTCGAAGCCGCTGTCCGGGGTGATCTCGGCGGCGATCAGCAATTCCTCGCCGACGATCTCGGCGAGCATCCCGGCCACCTCGGCCAGGATCCGGTCGGCGTGCGGGTCCGCGCTCATCGGGTGCTCCCATGTGAGGTGGTGGGGATTCCTGGTTGCCGGGCGCTCGTCCACGCGACCACGTAGTGGTCGATCCGGGTGCCGTCCGAGTCGGTGATGTCCCGGGTGTGGACAAGGAGTTCGGCGCCGTCGGCTGCCGCGGGGCGGACGGACAACCCGGTCTCGTGCGCGCCGATGGGCCGGGCCGCGGTCACCACGTGCGGTGGGTGATCGGTGCCGGCCGCCCGGTCGGCCGCCTCCCTGGCACAGCGAAAGCGCAGCGCCCACAGCCCGCGCGGTTCGCTGTCGGATCCCACGAGCGAGGCCGGCACGTCGTGTGTGTCGGGTGCCGGGGGTGGGCCTTCCGGATCGAGGCGGCCGACGGCGATGCCCAGCGGTGCCGGGCCCGCGACGGCCACCCCCAGGCGGTGGTCGTGCGCGATGGCGACGTGCAGCGGGGTCGGGGCGGGGGCGTCGGGCTCGGCGACCACGTGCGCGAGCGGGCGGCCGGGGTCGGCGGTGTCGATCCGGACCTGGGCCGGGTACAGCGGGCCGTGCCCGTGCGCCCACAGGTGGTGCCGGGCCGCGTCCTTGGCCGCGACCCGCCGGAGCAGCCACCCTTGGCGGTCCCGGGGTGCCTGGGCGGCGAACTCGGCCCGCTCGGCGGTGTCCAGATAGCGGCGGGTCACCAGGTCCTGCGCGGCGGGGTCGGGCCACCGGGTGCGCAGCAGACACCAACCCTCCGGCTGCGGCTCGGCGATGCCGGTGGTGTGCGGGGTGAACTTCATCGGCCACACCCGCTCGTCGGCGGCGAACCGGCGATAGACCCAGTCGCGCACCCGGATCCGTACCGCGCCCGTGCCCGGGTCGACCAACTCGACGTCGCCGCGCACCGTGGTGGGCCCGATCTCCCGGATCCGGGCGGTGGCCAACAGCCGGGCGCCCGGCTCGGGTTCCGGCCCGTACCCGTCGATTGCCGCGACCGACATCGGGAACACCAGGCGGTCCGTGGTCAGCCGCAACTGCATCCAGTGGCCAAGCAGTTGCCCGGCCGCGTCGAGGAGCGCCCCGGGTGCGGGCAGCGCGCGCAGGATGCCCCGGATGCCGTCGTCGGCGACGGTCAACACCTGCTCGACCCCGGCGAATCCGGGTCCGTGGAACATCCAACGGTCCCCGTACAGATCCGGCGCGCGCACCGGCGCCGGGCCCTCGCCGGTCAGCGGTGTGCGGTCGGGGCCCGGCCCGGGGCGGACGGCGGTCTCGTCGGTGAGCAGCACCTCGGCGGACATGTACCGGCCGAACGCGATCCGGATCCGGTCCGGGTCCACGGTGGTGCGGACCCGTTCGGTGTCGGTAGGCGGAGCCACCGGCAACCAGCGCAGGGAACGTACGTCCCGATACCCGACGACCACCCGACCCGGCCCGGCCGCGCTCAGCGCCTCGTCGCCGGCCAGCCGGATCAGCGTGGTCATCGGCACCACCGGGAACCGGTCCGCCGGGTCCGGCCACCACTCGGGCTGCTCGTAGACGCAGTGGTCGCGGACGTAGGGGTGGTCGACGAGCGAGAAACGGTACGCCCGGCGCGAGTCGGTGTCGCCGTCGCTGTCGCTGCCGGGCGGCGGCGCGGGCAACCCGGGCGCCTCGGCTTCGCCGGCCGTTCTCGCTGCCATGGCCGCCGCCACCGTGCGCTCGGCCTCGGCGAGCGTCGCGTGGAACGCCGCCAGCACCGGATGCGTGGAGATGGCGGGCGGGCGAGACGTACCGGTCAACCGCAGCGACCCGGCGGCCGGCCCCAACGCGACCACGGGGGAACCGAGATCGAGCCGGACGATCGGTCCGGCGGGCGGTCGTGCGGCGACGCGGTCGATGCCGGGCCCGGACTCCGGCTCGGTCGCGGGCAGGCCCGTTCGTACCGGCCCCCGCGGATCGATCGCCGCGCCCTCCACCCACAGCGCCGCCACCGCTCGGCAAAAGCCCGCCAGGCCCGGGCGCAGCGTGGAGTGGGCGGCCACGGCCAGCGCGTCGCAGCCGCGCAGGGTGTCGTGTACGAAGCCGACCAGGCTGCCCGCGCCGGGCTGGACGAACACCCGTACACCGCCCGCGTACAGCTCCTCGATCAACTCCCGGAACCGCACCGGTTCGAGAAGGTGACGTACGGTCAGCTCGCGAACCGCGGCGGCATCCGCCGGATACGGCGCGATGGAGGTCGCCG
The DNA here is from genome assembly GCF_042754105.1 of Embleya sp. NPDC059237. NCBI lineage: Bacteria > Bacillati > Actinomycetota > Actinomycetes > Kitasatosporales > Streptomycetaceae > Embleya > Embleya sp. NPDC059237. Next base: position 658,221 of record NZ_JBHZAE010000001.1, read on the forward strand.
ACCACACCGGCAGGCGCGGGGTACACAGCGGCAGTTGCTCGAACGCGTCGGCCACCTGCCCGAGGTAGGGCGCCCACATCGGGGTGTGGAAGCCGGACCGGAACGGCAGTTCGCCGCCCATCACGCCCTCCCGACGCAGCCGACCCAACACCTCGGTAACGGCCGCGGCCGGACCACAAATCACGCTCTGGTTCGAGCAGTTGTCGTGCGAGACCACCACCGGCTCGGTGCCCACGTGCCGTTCGGCCACCGCGACGCCGCAGCCCACCGCCGCGTAAACCAGGTCCGGGACGTCCAGCGAGTCGGGGCGCAGCGACGCGAGGAAGCCGTCCACCGCCGTGCGCGGGTACATCCCGGCGACCACCATCGCGGTCCACTCGCCCATGCTGTGCCCGGCCAGCAGATCCGGTACCAGACCCGCCCGTTCCAGCTCGGCGGCCAGGAACCGGCCTGCGGTCAGCGCGTCCACCGCCCGGCCGACCAGGTCCTCGGCGCCGGTGGTCTCGGGCCGGGGCCGGCCGTATGCATCGGCCAGGTCGTCCAGGCGCGGCGATATCTCCGGCTCCAGACCGGGAAACAGGAACGCGACCCGCCCCGGATCGGCCGCGTGCGGCCCGAGCAGCGGACGCGGGGTGAACCAGATCTCGGCCCGGCCGCGCCACGGCACCCCGCGCTCCACGGCACGCGCGGCCAGCGCGAGCCGCTTCGGCGTGGGATCGGCGACCGCGAGCCGACAGGGGCCGGCGAAGCCGGTCGAACCGGTCGACCCGCTCGGGTCCGCCCGATCGGCGAGCAGCCGGAGCAACTCGGGCACCGAATCGGCGGCCAGCGTGAGCACATCGGGCAACTCGCCCGCGCCCACCGACCGCCCGCCCCGGGTCGGCAGTGCCACCGCCCGCCCCGCCGGCGGCTGTTCCAGCACCGCGTGCGCATTCACCCCGCCGAAGCCGAACGCGTCGACCGCCGCCAGCCGTCCGCCCGCCGGGTTGACCGGCCACGCCTCGGCCCGACCCTGCGGGCGCATCCGGGTGCCGGCGAAGCCCGGATGCGGGTCGTCCACATGCAGGGTCGGCGGCAACGTGCGGTGATGCAGGGCGAGTGCCGCCTTGAGCAGACCGGCCATCCCCGACGCCTGCATCGTGTGTCCGATGTTGGACTTGATCGTGCCGAGCGCGACATCCGCCGGCCCGTTTCTTACGCGCGGCCCGAACACCTTGCCCAGTGTGACGAGTTCCGCCTCGTCCCCGACGGGGGTCCCGGTCCCGTGCGCCTCGACCAGACCGAGCAGGCCCGGTTCCGTCGGATCCAACCCGGCGGCCCGCCACGCCTGTTCCAGCGCCCGGACCTGCCCTTCCACCAGCGGACTCAGCAGACTCGCGGCCCGGCCGTCACTCGACACGCCGACGCCGCGCACCACCGCGTACACCCGGTCGCCGTCGCGTTCGGCGTCGGCGAAACGCTTGAGCAACACCGCGCCGGTGCCCTCGGCGATCAGCGTGCCGTCCGCCGCCCGGTCGAACGGCCTGATGTGCTCGCTCGCGCTGAGCGCCCGCAACTGGGTGAACACACTCCACAGCGTGGCGATGTGGCAGTGGTGCGCGGCGCCCGCGATCACCGCGTCGCAACGCCCGGACCGCAACTCGGCGGCGGCCTGGTCCAGGGCGAGCAGCGAGGTCGCGCAGGCCGCGTCCAGCGTGTAGGCGGGCCCGCCCAGGTCGAGCCGGTTGGCGATCCGGGACGCCGTGAAACTCGGCACCAGGCCGATCGAGGCCTCGGGTTGCTCGGGGCCGAGCGACGCCTGGAACGCCTCTCGGATCGCGGCCACTCGGTCCCGATCCAGCTCCGGTGCCAACTCGCCAAGGAGGGCGGCAAGTTGATGCGCCGTGCGCACCCGCTGATCGAGCCGAGCGGTGGCCACGCCCATATAGCCGCCACGACCGAAGACCACGCCGACCCGGGACCGGTCCGGCAGTCGACCCTCGCCACCCGCGTCGGCGATCGCCTCGGCGGCGGCCCGCAGCGCGAGCAACTGGTCCGGTTCGGCGCCGGCGACCACGGCGGGCATGATGCCGAAGCGCACCGGATCGAAGGTGGCCAGGTCGTCCACGAAACCGCCGCGCCGGCAGTAGAACCGGTCGCCGCGAGCGGGCTCGCCGGCCGTGCCCGGCGCGTAGTGCAGCGCCGGATCCCACCGATGCGGCGGCACGTCGGTGATCGCGTCCACCCCCGACTCGATCAGCCGCCACAGCGCGTCGGGCCCGGCCGCGCCCGGGAAGATCGCACCGATCCCGACGATCGCCGCATCGTCCGGACGCGGGCCGCGCACGCTCATCCGGCCACCGACCCGTCGGCCGGCAGGCAGACGTACACGGCCTGCGGGTCCGTACCGGCGGCCAGTTCGTCCAGCAGCGCCCGCACACCGTGTTCCGGATCGATCAACGGCACGCCGCGCCGGGCGTATTCGCGGGCCAACTCCGCCGTCACCATGCCGCCGCCGGTCGCCGCCCACGGACCCCAGTCGATGGTCACCACCCGCCGGGCCACCGGCGCGAGGGTGTCGTCGGACCCGGCCGACCAGTGCCACGCGAGGGTGGCCAGGGCGTCGTTGGCCGCCGCGTAGTCGGTCTGGCCCCGATTGCCGTACACCCCGGCCACGCTGCCGAACATGGCCAGGAACGCCGGCGGCGCCAGGGTCGGGCGCAGTGTGCGCAGCGCCGCGACCAGGGCCCGGGCCCCGGCCACCTTCGTGGCGAACACCCGCCGGCACGACTCCGCGCTCTTGTCCGCGAGGAGCCGATCGGCCAGTACACCGGCGCCGTGCACGATGCCGTCCAGCCGGCCGTGCCGCTCGGCGATGCCGGTCAGGATCCGGCGGACCGCGTCGGCGTCGGTGACGTCGGCCGCGTGCAGCCGTACCGAGGCGGCGTGCTCGGCCGCCTCGGCCAGCGTCGCCCGCACCTCGCGGCGGTGCAGGATCCGGGTCGACTCGGCCTCGATCAGGACCGGTTCGCGCATCCCGCCCGCGATCAACGCGGCCCGCAGCGCGGGCGCGTCCGGCGCGGCGGCGAGCGCTGCCGGCTCCGGCTCGTCGTCGAGGCCGGTGCGGCCCAGGAGTTCGATGTGGCACCCGGTGGCCCGGGCCAGGCCGATCGCCGCCCGGGCGGTGATGCCCCGCGCGCCGCCGGTCAGCAGCACCACCGAGGCCGGGCCGATGCGCTCGCGCAGCAGGGCGTCCCGGTCGGCGGGCGGCAGGTCCGGGAGCGGCGCCGGCCGCGGGTGCAGGGTCACCCGGTGTTCGCCGGCCAGGCCGCGCAGGACCGGTGCGCCGGGCTCGGGCCGATCGGGGGTGCGGCCCAGTTCGACCAGGAGCCGATGGGCGAGCCGGGCGGGTTCGGTCTTGGCATCCAGGTCCAGCACCCGGACCACCCGATCGGGATACTCCAGCGCGGCGGCCCGGGCGAACCCGGCCAACCCCGCCCCCGGCACCGGATCCGGCCCGGCGGCCTCCGGACCCCGGCCGAACCGACCGCCGCCGGCGGTGACCAGGAACACCTGCCGTACGCCGGCCACGAGCGCGTCCCGCAACAGCGCGAAGGCGTCGGGGAACACGGGGTCGGGACCGTCGGCGAGCGCGCCGAGGTGTACGAGCGTGTCCACCTCCGCCCAGCCCGGATCCGCACCCGCCTCGACCCGATCCCGAGCCCGCGACTCCACCACGACCCCGTGCGCGGCCAGTACATCGGCCAACGCCCAGGCGATGCCGCCCCCGTCCTCGACCAGCACCACGCGCCGGCCACGCAACTGCTCGCCGGCGAGCGGGCCTTCCGGGGCGCCAGGCGCCACCGCGGGCGGCTCCTCGACCGGCACACACTCCACGACATGCCGGGTGGGCCGGCCGGTGAGGGGAGCGGCAGGCTCGTCCACCGTCGGCTCGATCGGCACCGCCCGTTCGTTCCCGGCGGACCCCGCCTCCAGCACCCCGGCCACGATCGCGTCGATCGTCTTGACCCTGGCCAGCCGCTCGATCACCTCCGCGTCGACCGGCTCGGCGTCGACCACGCCCACGCCCGTGCCGCCGGCAAGGCGCAACCGCAGCGCCAGTTCGCCGATGATCTCGGTGCGTTTGATCGAGTCGACGGACAGGTCCGCCTCCAGGTCCAGGGCCGGATCGAGCATGTCCTTCGGGTAGCCGGTCCGGGTGCCCACGATGTCGAGGACCACGTCCAACACCTGCGCGCGGGTGAGCGGCCCGACCGGTGCGGCCGGTGTGGCCGGTTCCACCCGGACCGGAGCCGGCCCCACCCGCACGGGAGTCGGCTCCGGTGCGAGCACGATCGGCGGCGACTCGGGAAGCCCGCCCGGTACGCCCAGGTAGCCGAGCAGCACCTCACGCTGTGCGGCGACAGCGGCCCGCGCGCCGGCCAGGTATTCGAGCACCACCGCGTCCCGCGCCGAGCGCTCCGGCACACCCGACTCGACCACCGGCCCGGTCGGCAGCGGGGCCACCGGGGTCGCCGGGCGCAGCCCACCCGCCACCGGCCGGCCGTCGGCGGTCCGCACCAGATGGCCGTCCACCGTCCAGGCCGGTCGCGGGCCGGGCTCGACGTCCTGCGGCCGCACCCGCCCGGCCAGCCCGCCCGCGACCCGCACGGGCACGCCGGCGACGGCGAGTTCGGCGAGCGCGGTGAGCAGTCGGCGCAGCCCGTCCTCACCGGGGACGTCGCACGCCACCGCGGTGTGCGGCCGGTCGCCGAGGATGGCGCCGACCATGCCGGTCAGCGCCCGACCCGGTCCGGCCTCGACGAAGATCCGCACCCCCGCCGCGTACATCGCCTCGATCTGCTCGGCGAACCGCACCGGCTCGGCCACCTGACGGGCCATCAGCGCACGGATCTCGTCGGGCGCGTCCGGGTAGCGCGCCGCGGTGCCGTTGGACCACACCGGGATTCTGGGCGCACGAACGTCCAGGTCCGCGACGGCGACCGCGAGGGTGTCGGCCGCCGCCGCGACCACAGGACTGTGGAACGCGCACGCCACCGGCAGCCGCCGGGCCGACAGGCCCGCCTCGGCCAGCGCGGTGATCGCCGAGGTCAGGGCCGCCTCCGGGCCGGACACCACGGTCTGGGTCGGCGTATTGCGGTTCGCGAGCACCACGCCGTCGAGTCCGGCCAGCACCTCGGCCACCCGGTCCGCGCCGGCCGTGACCGCCGCCATCGCGCCGGGTTCCGCGCCGGCGGCGGCCAGCACCGCCGCCGCGCGCACCTCGCCGAGCCGGCCCAGGTCTGCGGTGGCCAGTACGCCCGCCGACCACAACGCTGCCACCTCGCCGTAGCTGTGCCCCGCGACCTGGTCCGGCCACACCCCGAACCGGTCGAGCAGCCGGGTCAGCGCGACCGCGGTCACCCCGAGCGCGGGCTGCGCCCGGCGGGTATCGGTGAGCCGCGCCGCCTGCGCGGCCCGCTCCTCCGCATCGAACGCCGCCGCCGGAAACATGGCCCGCACACACTCGGGATCGATGTCCCGCAGCCCGTCGCACAGTTCGGAAAACCGGGCAAACAGATCGGCGAGCATCCCCGGCCGCTGACTCCCCTGCCCGGGATACAAAAACGCCACCTGCCCACTTGCCTCGGCGCCCGCTTCGGTGGCGAGCCCGGTCTCCACCCCGACCTCCGCGTCCTTGCGGTGGAAGATCTCGCCTGCGGCATCGACCGCCCCCGCCCGGGCCAGAGTCAGCTTCACCCGCAGATCCGCGTGATCAGCCGCAACGAAAGCGATCTGCACCGGGATCTCGGCGTCCGACCCGGGCTCGACAACTTCGTCCGCGATCGCCGCCAACCCCCGCAACGGCAGATCCTGGCCCGCATCCAGCCGCGCCGCCAGCCGATCGAGCGCCGCGTGCGCCGCCGCCCGGTCCGCGCCGCGAAAGCAGAACAGCTCGACCGGCCACGCGGCATCCGCACCGCCCGGCCCGCCCACCCCGGACGGCTCCGAACCCGCCAGCACGGCGTGGAAGTTGGTGCCCCCGAAGCCGAACGCGCTCACCCCGGCGATGCGCTCGCCCACCGGCGCCGTCCACGGGCGGGCCCGGTTGTCGAACACGAACGGCCCCGCGTCCGGCGGTCGGCGCAGATGCAGCGTCGGCGGATGCACCCCGAAGTGCACCGCGAGCGCCGCCTTGGCCAGCCCGGCCAGCCCCGCCGCACACTTCGTGTGGCCGATCTGCGACTTCACCGAGCCCACCGCGCAGGCGCCGGGAGCGGCGCCATGCGCGGTGAACACCTCGGTGAGGGTGTCCAGTTCGGCCCGGTCGCCGACCACCGTCCCGGTGCCGTGCGCCTCGACCAGGCCGACCCGCGCCGGCGACACGCCCGCCGCCCGGTAGGCGCGTTCCAGCGCCCGTCGCTGACCCTCGGGGCGCGGCGCGGTCAACCCGAGCGAACGCCCGTCGCTGGACCCGCCGACACCCTTGACCACCGCGTAGATCCGGTCGCCGTCCCGTTCGGCGTCCGCAAGCCGCTTGAGCAGCACGCACACCGCGCCCTCGCCCAGCGCGATCCCGTCCGCGTCCGCGTCGAAGGTCGCGCACCGCCCGGTCGGCGACAACGCCCGCACCGAGGAGAACATCAGGTAGTCGTTGATCCCGTTGTGGGTGTCCACCCCACCGCACAGGACCAGATCGCTGGACCCGGTGTTCAGTTCCTTGCAGGCCAGGTCGAGCGCGGCCAACGAGGCCGCGCACGCGGCGTCCACGGTGAAGTTGACCCCGCCCAGATCGAGCCGGTTGGCGATCCGGCCGGCGATCACGTTGGCCAGCACACCGGGAAAGGAGTCCTCGGTGGGGGAGGGCAGTTGCCGGTCCAGATCGGCCGGCAGCGCGCCGAAGTACCCCGGGAACAACGCCCGGAAGCCGTACGCGCCCGCCAGGTCGGTGCCCGCCTCGGCGCCGAAGATCACCGAGGTCCGTTCCCGGGCGAAGGCCCGCCCGGGGCCGTATCCGGCGTCGGCCAGCGCCCCCGACGCCACGTGCAGCGCCAGCAATTGGGCCGGTTCGATCGCGGCGAGCGAGGCGGGCGGGATGCCGTAGCCGGTCGCGTCGAAGCCGATCGCGGGTACGAACCCGCCCCACTTGGACGGCGTCCGCCCGGCCGGCACCGCCCCCGGCGCCGCACCGCGGACCGAACCGCGCGCGGTCGCGCCCGGTTCGGTGCTCGGCGCGAAGTACCGCGCGGTGTCCCAGCGTTCGCGCGGCACCTCGGTCACCGCGTCCACGCCGGCCAGGATGTTGCGCCAGTAGCTCGCCAGGTCCGGCGCGCCGGGAAGCACACAGGCCATGCCCACGATCGCCACGTCCTGCGGCCGGGGTGGGGCCGGTCGGTCCGCCCCGCCCATCTCGCGCAGCCGGCGGGCCAGCCACGCGGTCGACCCGGTGGTGACCTCGCGATGCAGTGCGGCCACGTCGGTCGGCGCGGACCGCAATACCGCGGCTTGGCCCAGCATGAACATGCCCTCCCGGCGCTGCGCGTCCGGGTCCACCGCGACCAGCCTGTCCGCCTCCCGGCGCAGCCCCTTGCCGGCGATCCGCAACCGGCCCAGGTTCAGCTGCTCCAACTCGGCCCACACCTCGCGGGCCGGGACCCCGCGCGACTCCAGATCGCGCCGGCGGGCCTCGAACGCGGCCACGAACGGCGTGTGGGCACAGCGCGTGGCATGCCCGGGCGCGGTCTGGACCAGCGCGGTCGCCGCACACTCGACCGCCGCAGCCTGGAACCCTGGCACGATCGCCCCGCCCGCCACCGCCTCGCGGGTGAACAGGTACGCGGTGCCCATCAGCACGCCGACCGAGGCCCCGCGCTCGACCAGCGGCGCCGTCGCCGCGGCCACCATCGCCGCCGAGCGCGCGTCGTGGATCCCGCCCGCGAACAGCAGGTCCAACCCGGCCGCGCCGCCGTGCCGTTCGGCGAACGCGAGCAGCGTGTCCACCTGCGCCTCCCACAGCGGGAAGCTGGCGCGCGGCCCGACGTGCCCGCCGCATTCGGTGCCCTCGAAGACGAATCGCCGGGCCCCCTCGCGCAGGAACTGGCCCAGCAGCCCGGGGGAGGGCGCGTGCAGGTAGGTGCGGATCCCGGCGGCCTCCAACGGCGCGGCCCGATCCGGCCGACCACCCGCGATCAGCGCATACGGCGGATGGGCGGCGAGCACCGCGGCCACCTGCTCCTCGCGCAACTCCGGCGGCGCGAAGCCCAGCAGGCCCGCGCCCCACGGCAGATCACCGAGCAGCGCGCCGGTCTCCGCGAGCAGCGCGCGCACCTCGGGGCCGCGCAGCAGGGACAGCGCCAGAAAGGGCAACCCGCCCGCCCGGGCCACCTCGTGGGCGAAGGCGGCCCGGTCGCTCACCCGCGTCATCGGCCCCTGTACCGGCCGCAGCCGCGCACCGTGCCGGGCGGCCGAGACCACGTGGTCCACGATCGCCTCGCGCACCGCGCACACCACCCGACCAGCGGTGCCGTACCGATCCGCGAGCCGAGCGGCCGACCCGCCGTCCTGCCCGACCGGCAACAACTCGCGATGCAGTCCGCCCGCGCCCAGCGCGAGGCCGAGATCGCCGGCCACCGCCGCGACGAGGCGGTCGATCGGCAGATCCGGCCGGCGATACACCCGATGCCCCCGGATCACGACCGTCTCGCTGCCGTCCATCGCCCGGACCGCCGCCGCCACATCGGCCGGCAGCGTGCTCTCCGCGACCAGGGCCAGCTGGGTGTCCAGCAGCACCCCGGCGGCGCCGCCCGCGACCGCCGCGGCGGCGGTGTGCGGCCCGATCCCACCGGCCGCCCAGACCGGCACCGTCACCCGTGCGTCCGCTAGCAACTGCTGCAGCAGCACGAACGTGGTCAACTCACCGCATCGGCCGCCGCTTTCCGCGCCTCGCGCGATCACCCCCGCCGCGCCGGCGGCCACCGCCGCGTGCGCCTGCTCGGCGCATGTGACCTCGACCAGGACCCGCCGTCCGGGACCGGCGTCGGCGATCGACCACGGCGCGTCGGGCGCGAGCATCACCGTGTCCACCTGCTCGGGCAGCTCCCGCGGCCCGAGCGGACAACCCACCGGCACCCGCACGCCGAAGCCCGCGAGCACGCCCGCCCGGGACAACCCGGCCAGCGCCGGCCCGCGTTCCCGGCCGAGGTCGAGCACCGCGAGCGCGCCGGCCCGATGTGCGGCGATCACGAGTGGGGCGTCGGGGCGCCCCAGGGGGCTCACCGCGAGAACCTGATCGCGACGCGGGGACGTCGACGTCATGGGCAAGTGCCTCCATCCGGGAAACCTGCGAGGAACCGGTCGGTGCGGGCGGCAGGGGCGCGAACGTACGGTCAGGCATGGCGAATTGCCCCGGCGACGCCCGAGTCGGGTCGTCCGTGGCGGTGGGCGAACGTGCGTGTCGTGGTGGAAAGCCCGTGCAACCGCGAAAAGCGGTACGGAATCGAAAAATCGGCCACAGTCGAACCACCGCGCCGTATCGTCGGTTTCGGACATCCAGGAGTCAACGACGAACCGGCCGTCGCCCCTCCACTCGCGAACACCCCCACGAACGCCCGTCGAACCCCGCCGCACCCGGGCGACACCGGGGCGATACCCGGCCGACACGCGGCGCCCCGGCCCACCGGATCGACCGCGATCCGGGTTCCGGAACGGCGACGACTCTTGCCCGCACGGCATGCACCCATGCCCTACCGATCCGGTAGCGGCACCCCGACGGCTCGGCGACGTATGCGAATTGCCCGTTTCGAACCCCTGCCGGTGCGGGCGGCGTGACCGTTATGGTGCGGCGCGTGACCCTCCAGCAGCTGCGCTACCTCGTCGCCGTCGCGAACTTCGGCACCATGACCGCGGCCGCGGAAGCCCTCTACGTCGCCCAGTCGGCGCTGTCGCGCGCCCTGAAGGCGCTCGAACACGAGCTGGGCGCCGAGCTGTTCGTGCGCGAGGGGCGCACGGTGGGCCTGACCGCCGAGGGCTCCAGAGTGGTCCGGCTCGCCCGCACGGTGCTCGATACGGTCGCCGCGATCGAGGACATCGGCCGACCGGTCGGCACGGCGTCCGAGCCGACCCTGACCGTGGCCACCACGTCCACCCTCGCGATCGGCCATGTCGCCCGCCTGGTCGCGGCGTTCGCCGCCGAGCACCCCGAGGCGCCGATCGAGGTGACCCGGCACGACGGGCGCGAGGCGGTGCTCGCGGCGGTCCGCGCGGGTACCGCCGCGATCGGGGTGGCCGACACACCCGGAGCCGGCGATCTGCGCACCTACCGGCTCGCCGAGACCGAGGTGGTGCTGGTGTCGCCGCCGGACACCCGACTGCCCGACCCGGTGCCGTGGAGCGCGCTGCACGGCCTGCCGATGGTGCTGCCCGAGCGCGGCAGCGAGCGGCGCTCGCAGTTCGAGGCGATGTTCGCCGAGATGGGCGTGCGTCCGCTCGCCCGCTGCGAGCACAACGACCGGGTCAACTGGGTCGCGGGCGTACTCAACGGCGAGGGCTCGCTGCTGTGGTACCGGGACGTGGCCGCGGACGTCTTCGGCGACGCGGCCTCGATCCGCTCGCTCGACCCGCCGCTGTGGCGCGGCATCATGCTCGTCTGTCGCGAGGACTCCCGGGAGCGCTCGGCCCGGCTGTTCGTCGACCTGGCCCGCCGCGGCGGGGTCGGCGAACCGGACGCGGACCCAGGGCGTGTCTTCAGACCCCCGCCGAGCTCCGCGACGCCCGGCACCGCACCTCGCCGCCCCGGAAAAACAGGCGAATAGAACCACTGTGCACCTGCTTCTCCGGCACGCCGATGCACGGCACCGAACGCCGCGGAGCCCGACGGGGGTCTGAAGACACGCCCTGGTCGCCCCCGGGGACCGTCCGGCTACAGGACCGGCGCCGCCGCGGGCTCGCCCAGGTCGGGAGTGTCCGTGAACGTCACGTGCGCCCCGCCGGGACCGTGCAGCTCCAGCACGGTCACCGTGTTCTCTCCCTCCCGCAACACCGGCGCCGGGACATAGAGCGTGCGCTGCGGCCCCGCCGACCAGTAGCGGCCGAGCAGGAATCCGTTGATCCACACCAGGCCCTTGGTCCAGCCGTCGAGCCGGACGAAAGTGTCGCCGACCGTCGCCACGTCGAACGTGCCGCTACGCACCACCGGCACACCCGCCGGGATCGGCCCCGAGGTGTCCGGCAGTATCGGCCCCTCGGGCGCGTCCAGCGGCAGCGGATACATCTGCCAGCCGAACAGGCGCTGGCGCTCCCATCGCACGCCCTCGGTGATGCCCTTGCGGTCGTGCAGGCCCGGCCCGTAGTTGACTCGACCGCAGTTCTCCACCAGCAGGTCGAGCCGCGCGCCGCCGGCGGGTACGGACAACTCGCACGAGGCGGTGCCGCCCTCGCTGCGATCGAGCACCGCGACCGGCACCCCGTCGAGGAACACCTGGGCCCGGTCGGCCAGTCCGTCCACGAACAGCGGCGCACTCTCGCGCGGGCCGCTGACCCAGGTGCGGTACAGCGTGAACCCGTACGCCTGGTCCAACTCCTCCATGGTCAGCGTGTTCGGCGAGTACACCGGCGCGGACAGGTCCTCGACGTGCGCGAGCAGCGGCGCGGCCGACGGCAGCGCCACCTCGCCGAGCTTCACGCGCGCCGGCGGCGCCGGCGGCGGCTCGTCGGGCAGCGGCGCGTAGCGGCCGATCACCTCGCGGAACGCCCAATACTTCTCGGTGAGCTCGCCCGCCTCGCCGATCGGCGCGTCGTAGTCGTAGCTGGTGATCGTCGGCTGATAGGCGCCGTCGACATCGTTGGCGCCGTTCATCAGCCCGAAGTTGGTGCCTCCGTGCGCCATGTACAGGTTCACCGACCCGCCGGCCGCGAGCATGTCGTCCAGCACGCCCGCCGCGTCCGCCGCGTCCCGCACGTGGTGCGGGTCGCGCCAGTGGTCGAACCAGCCGTTCCAGAACTCCATGCACACCGGCGGCCCGTCCGGCGACCAGCGGCGCAGCGTCGCGAACGCCTCCTTGGCGCGCGAGCCGAAGTTCGCCGTCGGCAACACCCCGGCCACCGTGCCGCCCTGGAGCATCGGCTCGGTGGGCCCGTCGGAGGTGAACAGGAGGCCGCTCGCGCCGCGCCGGCGCATCCCGTCGACCAGGTGCCGCAGATAGGCCACATCGTTGCCGTAGCTGCCGTACTCGTTCTCCACCTGGAGGGCGATCACCGGCCCGCCGTGCTCCGCGAGCAGCGGTTCGACCAGCGGCATCACCGCGTCCAGCCAGCGGTCCACCGCGGCCAGATACGGCGGGTGGGAGCAGCGCAGCCGCATCCCCGGGTCCTTGAGCAGCCAGGCGGGCAGGCCGCCGAACTCCCACTCGGCGCAGATGTACGGGCCGGGCCGCACGATCGCCTTCAGCCCCTGGCGCTCGGCCGCGCGCAGGAACGCGACCAGGTCCTTGCCGCCGGTGAAGTCGAAGTTCCCCGGGGTCGGCTCGTGCAGGTTCCAGGCGACGTACGTCTCGACCGTGTTCAGGCCCAGGCTGCGCAGCCGGGCCAGCCGGTCGTCCCACTGCGCGGGGTGGACGCGGAAGTAGTGCAGGGCACCGGCGAGCAAACGAAACGGCCTGCCGTCGAGGGTGAAGCCGTCTCGACTCGGGACGAGGCTGGGGGTGGTCAAGACGCTCCTCGGTGCAGATGCGGTGCGGTGGGTCCGGATCATCGTGCACGAGGCACGCGGCGCGGACATGCACTCTTCTCGACGGCGTCGTGGACTTTTCCGGACCCGTCTACCCATGCCTCCGGTGCTCCGACCTGGATGGATACTCTCTGGTTCACTCACCTTGCCATTCGGTGACCACACACTTGGACTTTTCTTGTGGATCACCTCGACAAAAGCACGATCCGCGCGGCAACCCGTTGACGCCTTCTCGGGCAGGGCACATGATCGGCGGCCAGACAGCCTCCACCGGCTCTCCCCACCACTCCATTCCCCGAAGGGACGGCCACCCCATGTGGGCCAGCACCCGCCCGCGCAGAGGCCGCCAGACGGCCCGCCGCGCAGCCGTCGCGGTCACCCTCGCGGCACTCACCGCGCTCACCGCCTGCGGTTCGGACTCCGGCGACAAGAAGGACGGCGCCGACCAGGCGGCCCAGGGCGACAAGGCGTCCGGCGGCACCGCACAGCTCGACTTCTGGGGCTGGAACCCGGCCTATGAAAAGGCCGTGAGCGCGTTCAACGCGTCCCACCCCGACATCAAGGTCAGCTACAACAAGGTCGAGCCCGGCTCCAAGGGCGGCTACGCCAAGATGCTCGCCGCGGTGAAGGCGAACAACGCGCCGTGCCTGGCCCAGATGGGCTACGAGACGCTGCCCAGCTTCCTGGTCGAGGGCGCGCTCCAGGACGTGGACAAGGAGGCCGCGGCGATCAAGGCCAAGTACTCCGCCGGCGCCTGGTCGCAGATGGGCGTCGCGGGCAAGACCTACGGCATCCCGGTGGACACCGGCCCGGTCGCGATGTTCTACCGCACCGACGTGTTCGCCAAGCACAACCTGACCCCGCCCAAGACCTGGGACGAGTTCGCCCGGCAGGCCGACACGGTGCACACGGCCGACCCGTCGGTGGCCTACTCGGCGTTCGGCGGCAACGACCCGTGGTGGTACGCGGGCATGGCCTGGCAGAACGGCGGCAGCTGGTTCAAGCCCGAGGGCGAGACCTGGAAGGTCTCGATGACCGAACCGGGCACGCAAAAGGTCACCCAGTACTGGCAGCAGCTGCTCGACAAGAAGGCCGTCTCCTCGGACCCGACCTTCACCCCCGACTGGTACAAGCGGTTCGGCGACGGCAGCGTCGCCAGTTACGTCGGTCCGGTCTGGTTCACCGCGCTCCTGGAGGAGAACGCCAAGGACGCGGCGGGCAAGTGGGCCGTCGCGCCGATGCCGCAGTGGGACGCCGGCGGCAAGACCACCGGCAACATCGGCGGCTCCGGCACCGCCGTGCTCAAGGGCTGCAAGAACACCAAGGCCGCGGTCGCCTTCGCCGACTGGATGAGCAGCGACCCCGCGAGCCTGACCACGCTGGTCAAGGACGCGGGCATCTACCCGGCCGCGACCGCCGGGGCGACGCTGGACGCGATGCAGCAGCCGTCCGCCTACTTCGGCAACGCGAAGATCTACGACATCTTCAAGGACTCCGCCGCGCAGGCCCCGACCGGCTGGCAGTGGGGTCCCACGATGACCCAGGTCTCCGCCGACCTGACCGACCGGGTCGGCAAGGCCGGCGCCGGCAACGGCAGGCTCGCCGACGCGCTCACCGGCGTACAGGGCACCACGATCAAGGCCATCCAGGACAAGGGCCTGAAGGCCGCCGCGGGCTGACCCGGCGACACCACCCCGACGCCGGGGGCCGTCCGCACCGTGCCCCGCCGCCGCGCGTCACCTCGCGCGGCGGCGGGCCGCCGCCGGCCCCACCCGCCCGCATCCACACCCACCCGTCCCATCCACCGGGAGCCCGCCCTTGAGCGCACCGATCCCGCGGCGCAAGCGCCGGCGGTCCGCGCCCCTGATGTTCCTCGCCCCGTTCGGCGTGCTGTTCGCCGCGATGTACGCCGTCCCCGTCGGCTACGCGATCGTGGAGAGCCTGCACAAGATGCGGCGCTCCGGCCTGGGGCTGACCCCGCCCAAGCGGGTGTACGCGGGGTTCGAGAACTACACCAAGGCGCTGCACGACGACGCGCTGTGGCACGGCGTGGGCCGGGTGCTGCTGTTCGGCGTGATCCAGGTGCCGGTGATGCTCGGCCTCGCCCTGGTGCTCGCACTGCTCCTCGACGCCAAGTCGGCCCGCCTGAAGGGCTTCTTCCGCACCGCCTACTTCCTGCCCTACGCCATCCCCGGCGTGGTCGCCACCATCCTGTGGGCGTTCCTGTACATGCCGCGCTCCAGCCCCGTGGTGAGCATGCTGGACGCGGTCGGCCTGCCGTCCGACTTCCTCGGCGAGGACGCGGTCCTGTGGTCGATCGCCAACGTGGTCACCTGGACCTGGACCGGCTACAACATGCTGGTCATCTACTCCGCGCTCCAGGCCATCCCGCAGGAGCTGTACGAGGCCGCCGAGTTGGACGGGTGCGGCCCGTGGCGCACCGCGTGGCGGATCAAGGTGCCGCTGGTCGCCCCGGCGATCGCGCTGACCACCGTGTTCTCCGTGATCGGCACGCTCCAGCTCTACACCGAACCGCGCGTGTTGCGCCCGCTGACCTCGTCGCTGGACGCCGACTACACGCCGATCATGTCCGCCTACCACAAGGCCGTCGAGAACAACGACTACGGCCAGGGCGCCGCGGTCTCGGTGCTGCTCGCGCTGGGCACGTGCGTACTGTCCTTCGCCGTGCTCAAGATCTCCGCCCGGCTCACGAACGGCAGGTCCTCGCTGTGACGACACTGACCGACAAGCCCGCGAGCCCGGTCCGCGCACCCGTCGCGCACCCCGCGCCCAAGCCGGCCAAGGGCCGCACCGCGCCGATGCGTTCGCAGGTGCTGACCACCTCGTTCCTGTTCCTGGTGGCGACCTACTTTCTGATGCCGGTGTGGTGGCTGCTGGTCTCCTCGACCAAGTCCTCCAGCGACCTGTTTCGCGGCAACGGCTTCTGGTTCGCCGACTGGAACCTGGGCGCCAATCTGCGGCAACTGTTCAGCGAGGACGGCGGCATCTTCCTGCGCTGGGTGTTCAACTCGGTGCTGTACGCGGTCGGCGGTGGCATCGTGGCCACCTTCCTGGCCGCGATGGCCGGCTACGCGTTGGCCAAGTACCGCTTCCGCGGCCGAGGCACGATCTTCTCGGTGATCCTGGGCGCGGTGCTGATCCCCACCCCGATGCTGGCGCTGCCGATCTACCTGATGTTGTCCAAGGTGCATCTGGTCGACACGATCTGGGCGGTGCTGCTGCCCGCCGCGGTCAGCCCGTTCGGCGTCTTCCTGGCCAAGACCTACGCCGAGGCGTCGGTGCCGGACGAGCTGATCGAGGCCGCCCGGCTCGACGGCGCGAGCGAGTTCCGGATCTTCTACACCATCGGGCTGCGGATCATGTCGCCCGCGCTGGTGACCATCTTCCTGTTCCAACTGGTCGCCGTCTGGAACAACTTCTTCCTGCCGCTGATCACGCTCAACAACCAGCACCTGTGGCCGGTCACGCTGGGCCTGAACGCGTGGAACAGCGACCTCACCCAGCCGCACGCCAACCTCGTCGTGGTCGGTGCGCTGGTGTCGGTGATCCCGCTGGTCGCCGCGTTCTGGTCGCTCCAGCGGTTCTGGCGCACCGACCTGGTCGCGGGCGGGGTCAAGGCGTGAGGAACCGCTTCGCGACGGGCGCCGGCCGCCGTACGATCGGCGCACCATGATCTTCGCGCGCTACCTCACGCCCGCCAAAGAGCACCAGCGGCTCGGCCTGGTGTGCCTGGGCGTCGGCTGGCAGCAGGTCACCGCGATGCAGTTCGAGGGTCGGGTGCTCGGCTGCTACCAACTCACCCTGATCACCGGGGGATCGGGCTGGTTCCGCTCGGGCAACCGGCACGCGCCGCGGATCCCCGTCCAGGCGCCCGCGGCGTTCCTGCTCTTCCCCGGTGAGTACCACTCCTACAGCCCGGACCCGACGGGCTGGCGCGAGCACTGGGTGCTGTTCGAGGGGCCGACCGCGGCGGCGTACGAGGACCTGGGGTTCCTGGACCGGGCCGAGCCGGTGATGTCGCTCGGCGGGGTACGGCCGCTGCGCCAGGGCTTCGACCGGCTGCTGACCGCGGTGGAGCCGGGCGCGCCGAACCGCGAGGTGGTCACCTCGGCGATCGTGCACCAGTTGATCATCGACCTGAAGACGATCCGGGTCGACGAGGACGGCTCGCGGGTGGTCCGCTACTTCGACGAGCACGCCACCGAGCCGCTGACCGTCGGCGAGCACGCCCGGCGGCTGGGCCTGGACGAGGCGGGCCTGCGCAGCGAGATGCAGCGGGCGACCGGCACCACGCCGAAGGAGTACATCGTGCGGACCCGGCTGTCCCGGGCCAAACGCCTGCTGCTCGCCACCGACCAGTCCATCCACGAGGTGGCCCGCAACGTCGGCTACGACGACCCGGCCTACTTCGCCCGACTGTTCTCCCGGCGTGTGCACCAGTCCCCGTCCGAGTTCCGACGCACCGGGCAGACGTCGGGTCAGCCCTGAGCCGCATCGGCCCGCGGTGACTCACCGCGCGGTCTCGACCTCCCGGCGTGTCCCGGCTGCCGCGACCGCTTCCAGCACCGCCACCACCGCGACGACCACCACCACGATCAGCAGCACCGACCACACCGTCGGCTCGTTCCACACGCACAGCCAGATCCCGCCGAGCAGGCCGGTCACCGCGTACACCGGCCCCCGATGCGCGGCCACGAACACGCCCACCGACCCGGTGCCGAAACCGTGCCGGGCCAACGCCGCGCCCGCCCGATCCGGCGCGACCACGAAGGCCCGCCGGATCGTGCCCGCCGGCCGGGCCGGTCCGGCCACAAACGCCGCGATCGCGAGCGCCACGGCGGCCACGCCCAGCGTGCGGGTGGTCCGGCGCAGGAAGCTCACCAGCGCGTCGTAGACCGCCGCCGCCGCGTCCCGGGAGACCTCCGGCGGCAGGTCGTCCAGGTAGGTCCGACGGGCCACCGCGAGCATGATGCCCAGCGCGAGCAGGGTCAGCGCGGTGCCCACGCCCGCCCACAGCAGCGCGGGCCGGCGGCGCGGCGCGAGGCACACGCCCAGGACGAACAGCACCACGACCACGATCGGCAGCCAGGTGCCCGCGGTGTCCAGGAAGCGAAACGCGTCCTGCCCGGTGCGCAACCCCTCGCGGTGCACCAGCACGTAGCGGCGGTCGATGTCGGGGATGTTCGAGGCGACCGCGAAACCCCGACCCACCAGGCCCTGCCGCACCTGATCGATCATCGGCCCCAGGTCGAGCACCACCTCGCCGTTCGTGGTGCTCACGGTGCCGCTGTCCTTGCCTTCCAGCGCGTCCAGCGCGGATGCGTGCGCGATCCGGAGCGCGTCCCGCCAGATCACGGTGAACGCGTCGCTCGCCACGAACGCCTGCGCGGCCTGGTCGGCCACGCCCGCCAGCAGACTCTGCAGCGAGCCGGACACCGGCCCGGAGCCGTTGTTCGGCCCCAGACCGAGCGCCTCGCGCAGCGAATCGGTCAGTCCGCCCACGTCGACCGCCTGCACGGCCGCCGTGGCCAGTCGGGCGGAGACCGCGTCCTGTACCGCGGTGTTCCCGGACAGCGGGGCCAGCGCGGCGACGAAGCGGTCGGTGTCGGCCACCTCGTCCCGCGCCCAGGCGGCGGTCACCGCCACCGGGGTGAGCAGACAGGCGAGGACCACCAGGAGGCAGGCCAGGGTGAAGCGCACCGGATGCCCGGTCCGGACCTGCTCGGCTGACCTCGACATCGCCGGCGTCCTCTCCTCGTTCACGGCCCGCGTTCGTCCCGTGCGGGTTCCATGAAATCCGGAGATCTACTCGGATTGGACAAAAGGTGCAAATTATGTCTTGGCGTGTCAAAGTGCGAGAGGGTCGACTCGTCGGGTCGCCGTCTGCGCGACGGCGGGCAAGCGGGCGGCGCCGCATGGAAATCGAGTGAAAATCAGGCACATCCGCCCGGCCGTCCGGCCGGGGTTGGGAGTAGGCCATGAACAGCACAACCCGCAGGACGAGCGCCTGGTCCGGCTGGGTGGCATTCGCCGCCTGCACGTTGCTCGTCCTGGGTGTCCTCAACCTCTTCCAGGGGTTCACGGCCCTGTTCTCCGACGGGTACTTCGTCACCCGCTCCGGTGATCTGCTGGTCTGGAACTACAACACCTGGGGCGTCATCCTGCTGATCTTCGGCGGGCTGCAACTGCTCATCGGTGGTGGGCTGCTCACCGGCAAGACCTGGGCCAGGGTGGCCGGCTCGCTGCTGGTGATGCTGAACATCATCGCCGAGATCGGCTTCCTGGCCGCGCACCCCGTCTGGTCCACCATCGTGGTGGCGCTCGACCTGGTGGTCCTGTTCGCGCTGACCGTGCGCTGGGACGCGGCGCAGGGATATCGCGACGAGAGCATCGCCGAGTGGCAGGCCCGGGACGAGGAGGCATACCGGACCGGGACCGGCGCGCACCGCCGCTCCGACCGCGACGAGACCATGCCGTAACGGCGCGTCACACCCGTCTCGTCACCCGTTCGCCACGTACGACGGCCCCCGGCGGGGCGTCGTGCGTGGCGTTCGTGCGTGGTGCTCGGCGCGGTGCTTGTGCGGTCGGGGCGGGGGGTCTACGAGCGAAGCCACATCGCTTCCCGGCCGCGGCCCAGGGTGTCGAGGAAGCGGGCCAGTTGGCCGGCCGCCGCCGGGTGGCCCTCGGCCAGGGCGCGGCGGTACATCTCCTCCGCCTCGCGGACGCGGCCCCGGCGCTCGTACAGGCCGGCGTAGCCGATCGAGGCGTCGCGGTGGCCCTCGGTGAGGGCGCGCCGGTACAGCTTGTCGGCCTCCTTCATCCGGCCCTTCGCGGCCAGCAGGCCGGCGAGGTTGACCGTCGCGTCGGGGTGGCCCTGCGCGTAGGTGTGCCGGAACCACTGCTCGGCTTCGTCGAGCCGACCGGTGTTGGCGAGAAGCAGGCCCAGATTGTGTCCGGCGTCGTCGTGGCCCCGTGCGGCGGCGTGCCGGAACAGGTGTTCGGCCTCCGGCGCGCGCCCGAGGCGGAGCAGCAGCCGGCCGAGGTTGTTCGCCGCGTCCGGATGGCCCTGGACGAGGGCGCGGCGGTACAGCTCTTCGGCCTCGGCGTGCCGATCGTGCGTGGCGAGCAGGTCGGCGAGGTCGTTGGCGGCCTCCGGGTGGTTGCGGGCCAGTGCCTCCCGGTACAGCGCCTCGGCCTCGGCATCCCGGCCGGTGTCGGCCAGGTGGTAGGCGAGCTGCACGGCGGCGTCCGGGTCGCCGGCCGCGACCGCCCGCCGCAACCCGGCCTCGTCGTCGTCGGCGGGCGCGGAAGGGGCGGGGACGGCGAAGCCCGAGGCGGCGGGCGATCCCGGCGGGAAGCTCGGCGGCGCCGGGAGCGGCGGCGGCGGGGTGGGCCGGCGCGAGGGGTCGACCGGAGCGGCCGGGGCGACGACGCGAGCACCACCCGCCTCGGCGGGGACGGGCGGCGCATCGGCCGTGGTGGGCGCCACGTCGGCCGGATCCGACCCGGGGTCGGCCGGCGCCGATGGGGCCTCGGCCTCGGTCGGCGGTGCCTCGGACGACGTGGCCGGTGTCTTGGTCAGGGTCAGCGGTGCCTCGGTCGGCGACGCCGGCGCCTCCGGCGAGGCGGGCGGCACCTCGGCGGCCGTGGGCGGCACCTCGGCGGAGGTCGCCGGCACTTCCGCCGGGGCGGCCGGCGCCTCGGCCGTGGTGGGCGGCACGTCGGTCGGATTCGGCAGGGGGCCGATCGGGGTCGGCGCCACCTCGGTCGGGACGGGTGGTGCCTCGGCCTCGGTCGGCGGCACCTCGGCGGGGGCGGGCGGCGCCTCGGCTTCGGTCGGCGGGGCCTCGGTCGGGACGGGTGGTGCCTCGGTGGAGGCTCGCGAGTCGGTTCGTGACGGCGTCGGGTCGGTCAGGCGGTGGGCCACCTCGGCGGCGGTCGGCGGGCGCTGTGCCGGGTCCTTGGCGAGCAGGTCCAGGACCAGGCGACTCACGTGCGGCGGGACGTCGGGGCGGCGCCGGTCCACCGCCTCCGGGGTGCGTCGGAGCTGGGCGTACACCGTGGCCGCGATGTCCCCGGTGCCGAACGGCGGTGTCCCGGTGAGCAGTTCGTACAGCACGCAGCCGAGTGCGTAGAGGTCCGCGGCCGGTTCGGCGGGGCGACCGCGCAGCCGTTCGGGCGCGGTGTAGGCGAGCGTGCCGATCAGGGCGGTGCCGGACGCGGCGACCGCCCCGAGCCGGTCGGCCAGGCCGACGTCGAGGACGCGGATATCGCCGTCGGCGGTCAGGAACAGGTCGGCCGGCTTGAGGTCGCCGTGCACCACGCCGGCCCGGTGCGCGTGGTCGAGCGCGGCGCAGATCCGCGCCGTCCAGTGCAACACCTCGGACACGGCGGGCAGTTCGGGCAGCGCCTCGCGCAGCACCGTACGCAGGTCGCGGCCGGTGAGCAGTTCGGTGACCAGGAACGGCGTGCCGTCGTCGGTCAGGCCGACGTCGGACACCGCGACCAGGTCGGGGTGTTCGAGCGGCGCGGCGGCCCGCGTGCGCTCCACGAACCGGGTCGCGACCGCCTCGTCCGGCGGCCCGTGCAGCAGCTTGACCGCGACCTCGCGGTCCTCGACCGAGTCCCGCGCGGCCCATACCCGCCCGAGCCCCCCACGACCACGCTGTTCCACCAACTCGTACCGGTCCGCCACCCGACCCATCGCAGTCACGCCATCTCCCTCGTCCCGGTACCGTCGAGGGCGATCCTGCCGCACCCGGCGGGGGGCGTGTCGAGTCGCCGTCACCCGCTCGAACCCCGCGCGCCGGCCGCCCCGATCCCGGGGTCGGGACACGGCGGCCCCGGCCGGTGATGCAGCATGGTGGTTCGCGCCGCGTCCTCGCGCCGGCCCAAGGAGAAACGCACCGTGACCCGGAACCTCGCGAACCGGCTGCGCGACGTCGCCCGATACCCGCGACGCAGCCCCGCGACCTTCGTCGTGCTGATCCTGCTCGCGATCAACGGGATCGTGGTCGGCGGCCTGATGTCCGAGCCGGCCGCGGACCGGCTCCTGGCGGACATCAGCACCAACCTCGACAACCTGGACCACCATCCGTTTCGCGCGATGGCGGGCAGCCTGCTGGTGGCGGACGTGCACGGCACCCTGTTCGGCAACGTGACCACGATCGGGTTCGGCATCGGGGTGTGCATGGCGGTGCTGGAGCGCCGGATCGGCACGGTGCGCGCGGTCGGCGTCACGCTCCTGGGCCACGTGGGCGCGACGCTGCTCACCACGGTCGTGCTGATCGCGGCGATCCACGCGGGCACATATCCCGAGGACACCCGGTACACGCTCGACTACGGGGTGAGCTACGCCTCGATGGCGGCCATAGCGGCGGTCACCCCGCTGCTGGCCAAGCCGCTGCGGCCACTGTGGGCGCTCGGCTGCCTGCTGTACCCGTTCTCGTCCGTGCAGTGGTACGGCGACCTGCCGGACTTCACCACGATCGGGCACGTCTCGGCCGCGCTGATCGGCCTCGGTGCCGGATTCCTGTTCACGGGCCGATGGCGGCCGGGCTCGGGCCGGCCACTGTCGAGGACCGCGCTCGTGCCGACGGCCCCGGACCCGCTCCCGGAGGTCGCCGGGAACGGGCGGGCCGAGCCGTAGGACGAGGCGCGGCCTCGTCTCGGACGCAGTGCGGTCAGCGCTCGATCGGCGGCACGCGCCACTCGATCTGTACGCGGTCCTCCAGCGGCAACTCCTCCGGGCCGAGCGCGACATGGTCGATCACGTAGCGGAAGAGCAGGACGACGGCGTCGGATTCCATCTCCGGCAGGGTCTGCCGGGTGGCCCCGAGGACGTCGAGCAGGAGTACCGGGTCGGACTCCAACTCCTCGATCTCCTCGGCCAGTTCGGCGTCGATCTCGTCCGCCGCGACGAGCGCCGCGATGGAGTGGGCGAGGAAGGCCGGCTCGGATTCGAGGCGCAGCAGCACCTGCTCGGTGACGAACGCGTCGAGCAGGTCGGCGTCGATGTCGATGCCGCCGCCGGCGCAGCCACAACCGTCGCCGCAGCCGCCGGGCGCGCTGATGTCCTCGAGGGTGAGGGGAGTGCCGGTGGGGGAGAGGGAGATCGGCTGGACCGAGTCGTCGGACGCGGGGATGCCGGAGGAGGAGGACACGCGAACCCTTCGGGGCTGGGAGACTGGCGGGGAGCGTCCATGGTCGCACCCGGCGCCGACCGGCGGACCGGTGCGCGTGGCGGTGGGCGGGAGCCGACCGGGCGGTTCGGACAAGATCGAGACGATCCCGCCGGCCCGGTGGTCCGACGTGCTAACGTTAATTGCTGCTGTGGTTCCCATGGAATTTTCTGTGCGCCTGCTGGTTGTAGCCAACAGGTGCACTTTTGTTTTTCCGGTGTCCAACTCCGGGCGGGGTAATCAGCAACGATTCGGGTCTCGCAGGGTGCGGGATCCCGGTACTGCCCCGAAGGGGAAGATACGTGGCTACTGGCACCGTGAAGTGGTTCAACGGCGAAAAGGGCTTCGGCTTCATCGAGCAGGACGGTGGCGGCCCCGACGTCTTCGCCCACTACTCGAACATCAACGCTCAGGGTTTCCGTGAGCTGCAGGAAGGCCAGAAGGTCTCCTTCGACGTCACGCAGGGCCAGAAGGGCCCGCAGGCGGAGAACATCAACATCGTCTGATTTCGCTCATGGGCGTGGCCTCGGTCACGCAGCGAGGGCCCGCGCCGCACGGTGCGGGCCCTTCCCGTGGCAGCCGGCCGTCCCGGTCGGCGACTCCCGGAATCGATCCGGGGGAGCCACGGCGCACCACCCAGGCGGATGCCCGGCATCCGCCGTTCAGGACCCTGCCCGACGCGACCTCGTCGCGCGGCCTCGCACGGTCCGGCACATCGGCCGCCGCTCTTCGGCAGGCGCCCGACCGTTGCGCAACATCTCGACGCGAGTGACCCGAGTCACCACGTCGGTTCTTCAGTTCAGGTACTCCGGCTCGTTCTTGCGACTCCTTGTGCGGCTTCCCGCCGCGCGGAGACGTCCTCGATACGCGCCGCATCGAGGAAGGTTCTCCATGAATCGCACCCCCCGTTCCAGCTCCAACGATCGTTACGGCCGCAGCGGCGGCGGCTCCGGCTCCGGCCGGGGCGGCTACGGCGGCGGTGGCGGTCGAGGCCGCGGCGGCGCCCCGTCGGGCAACCGGCGCAAGCCGATGACCGCGGCGCCCGTCGCCGAGTTCGCGCTGCCGGTCAGCACCACCCCGTCGCTGCCCGCGGTCGCCGCGTTCGCCGAGCTGGACATGCCCAAGCAGCTGCTCGCCGCGCTCACCCGCAACGGCGTCACCGAGCCGTTCCCGATCCAGGCGGCCACCCTGCCCAACGCGCTGGTCGGCCGGGACGTGCTCGGCCGCGGCCGGACCGGCTCGGGCAAGACGCTCGCGTTCGGTCTCGCGATGCTGGCCCGGATCGCCGGTCGCCGCGCCGAGAGCAAGCAGCCGCTCGCGCTGGTCCTGGTGCCCACCCGCGAGCTGGCCCAGCAGGTCACCGACGCGCTGATGCCGTACGCCACCTCGGTGCAGCTGCGGATGACCACGGTCGTCGGCGGCATGTCGCTGGGTCGCCAGGCCAGTTCGCTCCGCAACGGCGCCGAGGTCGTGGTGGCCACCCCGGGCCGGCTCAAGGACCTGATCGACCGCGGCGACGCGCGTCTGGACGCGGTCGGCATCACGGTGCTCGACGAGGCCGACCAGATGGCCGACATGGGCTTCATGCCGCAGGTCACCGCGCTGCTCGACCAGGTGCAGCCGGACGGGCAGCGGATGTTGTTCTCGGCCACCCTCGACCGCAACGTCGACCGGCTGGTCAAGCGTTTCCTCTCCGACCCGGTCGTGCACTCGGTCGACCCGTCGCAGGGCGCGGTCACCACGATGGAGCACCACGTGCTGCACGTGAGCGAGGCCGACAAGCACACCGCCGCGACGCACATCGCCGCCCGCGAGGGCCGGGTGATCATGTTCATGGACACCAAGCACGCGGTGGACCGGCTCACCCGGCAGATGTTGCAGAGCGGCGTGCGCGCCGCGGCGCTGCACGGCGGCAAGTCGCAGCCGCAGCGCACCCGCACCCTGGAGCAGTTCAAGAGCGGGCACGTCACCGCGCTGATCGCGACCAACGTCGCGGCGCGCGGGATCCACGTGGACGGCCTGGACCTGGTGGTCAACATCGACCCGCCGACCGACCACAAGGACTACCTGCACCGCGGTGGCCGTACCGCGCGCGCCGGCGAGTCGGGCAGCGTCGTGACGCTGGTCACGCCGAACCAGCGCCGCGAGATGGCCCGGCTGATGATGATCGCCGGCATCGAGGCCGAGACCATCCAGGTGCGCTCGGGCGACGAGGAACTCACCCGCGTCACCGGCGCGCAGGTGCCCTCCGGCGTCCCGGTCGTAATCTCCTCGCCGGCCTCCGAGTCGCCGCGCCGCGGTGGCGCCGGCGGCGGTCGTGGTCGCGGCCGTCGGCCCGGCCAGGGCGGCGGCAGCGGCACCGGACGGCGTCCGTCGGCCGCCGCGTCCGGCGCGACCTCGGGCCGCTCCGGCGGCTCGAACGGCGCCCCGGCCCAGCGCCGGCGCACCGCCGTCGCGTAGTCCGCGTCGCGCGGCGTTCGACCGCCGCGCGACCGGTGCATCAACTCCGAAGCCGCGTCCGGGATTTGTCCCGGGCGCGGCTTTCGTGCCGTGCCGGGGCGAGCGGTTGCGTCCGGATCATGTCGAAACCGTCACACCGCGTGGGGGAACGGGGAATTGATCCGCATTGTTAGTGTTGAACGATCCCCGGTCGTCCACCCCTCGTGAGGTCGCACGTGCGTAAGCCCCTGATATCCGGCTCCCGCAAGGGAATTCGTGTTCTCGCGCTGCCGCTCGTCGCGGCCGCGGTGGTGCTCACGGGATGCGGCTCGGGAGGGGCCGACAAGGCGGCGAAGTCGGACGCGGCACAGGCGAAGCCGGGTGACGCGGACAATGAGGCGAAGGACACACCCGCGCGGGTGACGGTGGATCCGGCCGACGGCACCCAGGGGGTCCTGCCGGGCAAGCCGGTCACCGTGACGGCCGACTCCGGGACGCTGACCTCGGTGCGGGTCGTGGACGCGCAGAACCGGGCGATCGAGGGCACGATCGGGGCCGACGGCCGCACCTGGACCTCCACCACGCGCACCGTGCCGGGCGCGGCCTACACGGTGACCGCGACCACGAAGGGCAAGAAGGGCGCGGAGAACTCGGCCACCACGAAGTTCGGCACGCTCAAGGCCGACACGGTCAACAAGGTCACCCTGCGGCCGGCCAACGGCGGCACCTTCGGCGTCGGACAGCCGGTGTCGGTGATGTTCGACTACGCGGTCAAGGACAAGGCCGAGGTCGAGCGCAACCTCAAGGTCACCACGACGCCGAACGTCGAGGGCTCGTGGGGCTGGACCAAGGACATCTCCGGCAAGGACCGGGTCGACTGGCGTCCGCGCGAGTTCTGGCCCAGCGGTACGAAGGTCACCCTGAACGCGAACCTGGGCGGTGTGGCCAGCGGCCCCGGCACCTACTTCGCGCGCGACTACGAGAGCACCTTCACCGTCGGCACCAACCGGGTCGTCGAGGTGGACGTCCCGAAGAAGCGGCTGACCATCATGGAGGACGGCGTCGCGGTCAAGACGATCAAGGTGTCGGCCGGTTCCAGCGAGTTCCCCACGCGTGGCGGCACGCACGTGATCCTGAACAAGAACGCCAAGGAGACGCTCGACTCCACCACGGTCGGCCTGGGTGACAGCTACAACCTCCCGGACGTGCCGTGGGTGGTGCACTTCACCTCCTCCGGCACCTTCTTCCACTCGGCCGCGTGGAACACCGCCAACATCGGCGTCGCCAACACCAGCCACGGCTGCGTCGGGATGACCGTCCCGGACGCCGAGTGGTTCTTCAACCGGGTCGACGTCGGCGACCCGGTCGTGGTCAAGGGCTCGACCAACACCGAGACCACCGAGCCCGGCAACGGCTTCGGCAACTGGCAGATGAGCTACGACCAGTGGAAGGCCAAGAGCGCGCTCGCGGGCTGACCCGCACGCTCGCGGGTCGGCCCCCTTCGCACCGGCGGGCCGACCCGCTCTCGCGGGCCGGCCGTCGGCCCCGGATCGGCTCGACCGACCCCGGGGCGCTCGACCGGCTCTCCGGGCTCTTTCGCTACTTCGGCGGGACGGAGTCGGTCAGGATCGCCTTGTCCATCAGGGCCGGACCGACCTCGGCGGTCAGCGGGTAGGCGGGGTCGGTCGCGGTCATCTCGGTGGCGATCCAGCCCAGCACGTGACCGCGCCGGGTGAGCACCACCGAACCCTGTCGGCCGTCGCCCGACCAGGACCACACCTCGGTGTCGGGCCCGCCGCCCGGCACCCGGGTCAGGCACCCGGCCGCGACGGTCTGCCACGAGGCGTAGATCCGCCGGGCCTCGGCGTCGATCGCCTGCTGCGTCAGCCCTGTGGCATAGGTGCTGGTGACGAAGGTCTTCACATGGCTGCCGGCCGCGGTACCGCGTTGGTCCAGTACGCCTCCCCCGGATGCCTCCAGAGGCGTCGCCGCGCACGGCCCGAACAGCTCGACCGGAAATGAGGGGTACGGCGGCGCATGCACCCCGTCGCCCTCCACGGTCCAGTCCACGCCCCGCACGGTGGGCAGGTAGGACCGGTCGCGCAGGCCGATGCGTTCGATCCCGTCGGGTGGCGGCGTCGGGGTGAGGTGATTCCCGGGGCTGCTCGCAGCCGGTTCGCTGCGTACCGCGGTGTCGTCGTGTGGCCGGATCGCCCAGAACGCGCCCGCGACCACACACGCGGTCAGCGCGCCCGCCCCCGCGACGCGGATCCGGGTCCGGCGACGCGCACCCCGGGCCCGGACCCGCTCCGGGGCGGCCGGGCCGGCCGCGGCTTCGCCTCGTTCGGCCAGCTCGCGCAATCGATCGATCAGAACGTCATCGTGCGGATCATTCATGCCCTTGCCGTCTCTTTCCTCGTCGATTCCGCGGGAGTCGTCTCGCCCAGATGGCGGTGCAGGTCTTCGCGCGCGCGGCTCAGCCGGGTGCGCAACGCGGCCTCACTGATCCCGAGTTCGGCCGCCGCCTCGGCGCCGGTGAGATCGCACAGATGAAACAGCACGATCGCCTCGCGCCGACCGGTGGACAGTTTGCGCAGCGCCGCGACCAGCGCCACGTGGTCCGAGGAGACGGCCGGCGCGGGCGTCGGTCCGCCGTGTCGGAAGTGCGCCCGCATCCGATTGCGCGCCCGTCGCCAATTCCCCACCGCGATCCGACGGGCGACCACGCGGACCCATCCGGTGGGATCCCCGGCGGCGGTGAGTGTGGCCCAGCGTCCCCAGGCCCGCGAGTACGCCTCCTGTACGGCGTCCTCGCTGTCCGCGAGATTGCCGGTCAGCGCGTAGATCACACCGATCATGCGCTGCGAGGTGGCCAGGTAGAACGCGTCGAACTCGGCTTGTCGCGTGGCCTTCGCCGCGTCGTTCGTGGTCGACATGCCCCGGGGTACCTCCGTTCTCGTCGCGTCGCGTGCTTCGTCCGTTCGGTACATGCACGCCCGGCCGGGGCCGGCTGTTACAGGCGCGACCGGGATTTCTCGCGAGGGGGCGGCGTGCTCGGGACAACGGTGAAATTCGGGTGATCGTATTGTTCGGGGGGTGATGAAGTCGGGCGATCGCCCGGCCCGACGGGGGTGTGGTGTGCGGGGGTTGGCGCAGGACGATCCGGTCGTGATCGGGGGGTACCGCCTGCTGCGGCACCTCGGGTCGGGCGGGATGGGTCGGGTGTACCTGGGGCGGACCGGGCGGGGGAGCCTGGTCGCGGTGAAGGTGGTGCGGCCGGAGTTGGCCGATGACCCGGAGTTCCGGGTGCGGTTCAGGCGCGAGGTGGACGCGGGCCGCCGGGTGGCCGGGCCGTGGACTGCGACCGTGCTGGACGCGGACGCCGAGGCGGCGCGGCCGTGGCTGGTCACCCGGTTCATCGCCGGGCCGTCGCTGCATGAGGCGATTCGGTCGGCCGGGCCGCTGCCCGAGGAGGCGGTGCGGGCACTGGGCGCGGGGCTGGCCGCGGCGCTGGTGAGCGTGCACGACGCCGGGCTCGTGCACCGCGACCTCAAGCCGTCCAACGTACTACTCACCCTCGACGGCCCCCGCGTGATCGACTTCGGCATCGCCCGGGCCGCGGACGCCACCGCGCTGACCACGACGGGCGTATCCGTCGGCTCGCCCGCGTTCATGTCGCCGGAGCAGGCCAACGGCCTCGACGTCGGGCCCGCGGGGGACGTGTTCTCGCTCGGCTCGGTGCTGGTGCACGCGGCCACCGGGGTCGGACCGTTCGGCGAGGGCAACGATCAGGCGCACATGTACCGGGTGATCGGGCACGAGCCGAACCTGTCCCGGGTGCCGTACTCGATGCACCTGGTGATCGAGGCGTGCCTGCAGAAGGATCCCGCCGTGCGGCCGACGGCGGATCAGATCGTGACCGCGCTCGCGCCGGAGGGCGATCCGCGGCGGTTGTTCGTGCCCGGGTGGTTGCCGGGGCCGGTGGTCGAGTCGACCGCCCGGCGGGCCGTGGAGCTGCTGGAGATCGAGACCGAACCGGCGGCGGACGATGCTGCGCCGACCCGGGTGGTCGGCGCCGAACCGACCCGGGTGGCCGGCGCGGAGGAGACCCGGCTCGAGCCGGAGCCGACGGAGGTCGCCGCCGGGGCGGGGCGTGCGGGGAAGCGGCGCGGGATGTGGTGGAAGTACCCGCTGATCCTCCTGCTCGGCGCGGCGCTGACGGTGGGCGGGTTGTACGCGACGGTGGGGTTCGGGAAGAAGAAGGACCGGGACAAGCCGGCCGCGAAATCCGGGCCGACCGGGCCCGCCGCGCCGGGGCCGGCGGAACTGCCGATCGAGTTCGCGCACAAGTGGGAGGGCCTGCTCCCGGCGAGCCTGGATCCGAGCCTGCCGGTGAAGGTCGCGGTCGTGCTGAGCCGGGGCCGGGTGGGTGACCTGGTGGGCCGGATCACCTACGAGGGCACGTTCGGGCGGGTGTTGTGCGAGGCGCCGGCGAGCCTGAAGGAGTACAGCAGGAACCGGATCGTGCTGGGCGGCGGTGTTCGCCCGGACACCTCCGGCTTCTGCGTCCGCAACGACATGCTCCTGTCGATCGTCGCCGACGGCACCATCGAGTTCGACCAGACCGACCTGCACAACCGCAAGTTCGTCGCGACGCTGCGCGGGGTGTGAGCGGGCCGGGTCGTCGACCGGTGTGGCGCCGCCCCGTTTGGCGGCCTGCCCCAGCAGAATGGATTCTGCGGGTGCCCGGACAACGGGTATCTTCTACGAGTCTGTAGATTGAAGGCTCGAAATCTACGCGTATGTACGCGAGGCAGGGGGATCCCCATGGCGCTGTGGGACAAGTTCAAGCAGTCCGCCCAGACGATGCAGGGGCAGCTGGAAGCGAAGAAGAACGAGCTGAAGAGCGGCGGATTCCGGGACGCGAGCATGGCGATCTGTGCCCTGGTCGCCGCGGCCGACGGCTCCATCGACCCGGCCGAGCGGCAGCGGGTGAGCGCACTGATCACGAGCAACGACGTGCTGCGCAACTTCGCCGCGAGCGACCTGGAACAGCGCTTCGAGACCTATCTGGCCAAGCTCACCGCCGACTTCGAGCTGGGCAAGGTGTCCGTGCTCCAGGACATCGCCAAGGTGAAGAAGAAGCCGACGGAGGCGCGTGCGGTGATCCAGATCGGCATCGTGATCGGCGGCGCCGACGGCCACTTCGACAAGACCGAGCAGGCGGTCGTGCGCGACGCGTGCTTCGCCCTCGACCTGGCCCCCGTCGAGTTCGGCCTCTGACCCGAAGCTTGGGCCCTGTTCGGCGGATCTCGGCGGGTCCGCGCTGCCCGGCACCGCACCTCGCCGCACCGGACGACGCGGCCCGATCCACCAAGATCCGCCGGACAGGGCCTGGGCCAACCCTTTCGAGCGATCGATTCCGCCCGACGGCCGATGTTCGTCGGGCGGAATCGTGCCGTTCGGCGGACGTTGGAGACATGACCGACGCCCGCATCCTCCCCGGGCCGCGGCGGGCTCGCTGGTGGGGCCCGCTCGCGGTCGCCGCCGTGTTGGTGCTGCTCACCGGCGGGTGGCCGCTGATCGACTCGTGGATCTCGGGCGACAAGCGGGTCCGGGCGGGCACGGTGTTCCGGGTCGGACCGGACGACGACCACCGCGCGTGGTTCCGGGTCGGCGCCGGCTGGATCCTCGACCGGGCGGCCACCGCCCCCTCGCGATTGTTCGTGTTGCGGCACGGCGACGTGGACCTGTCGGTCGCGTACATCTCGCTGCCCCGGACCGAGAACGCCGACGCGCTGTGGACGGGGCTGCGCGACACGCTCCGGGTCGGCGATCGGCATGCCCGACTCGGCGTGCCGGGACCGCTGGTCGCCCACGCCGGGGCCCGGGGCATGGTCGGCACCGTGGCCCGGGACGGCGACACCGGGCAGGCGGTGATCTATCCCGGCCCCGAGGACGCCTTCGCCATCCGGCTGATCGCGCTCGCGCCGGCGGCGACCGCCGATCCGCAGTGGGCACAGGTGGCGGACGTGTTGCGCTCGTTGACGTTCACCGAGGAGGCCGCGTGAGGGGTGGCGTGGTCCGGCCGGCCGGCGAGCCCTCGGCTCCGGTCGCCGTGGGGGTGGCACTCCTGGGGTGCCTGTTCGGACTCGGCGTCCTCGTGCACGAATGCCGGGACATGGTACGGGTCTTCCCGGCCGCGGCGGCCCTCGCGGGCTTTCTGCTCCTGCTGACCCTCGGCGTCGGTTACCTGCTGCCCCGCCGGATCCGACCGGTCGTCGAGCCGCCGCACGCCGGCTCGATCGTGTGCGTCGTGTGGGGGATGACCGCCGCGGCCGGGTGCGCGATCCTGGCCAACACCGGATTGGGCGACATCTGGGCGAAGACCCGGGGCGTCGACTTCGCGGACACGTGGGGGGCCGCGGTGACCGCGCCGTTCAACGAGGAGACGCTCAAGCTGTGCGGCCTGCTGATACTCGCGCTGATCGGGTCCGGGGTGATCCGCGCGCCGATCGACGGCTGGGTATACGGGGCGCTGGTCGGCCTCGGCTTCCAGGTGGTGGAGAACCTCCTGTACGCGCTGAACACCATCCTGCTCGACGGCGCGACCGACCCGGGCGCCTCGGTGAACGCGTCCTTCGCGGTGCGGGTGGGGATCACCGGGTGGGGTTCGCACTGGGCGATGAGCGCAGTCGCGGGTACCGGGGTCGGCTACCTGGTCGCGCGCGACGGTCGGCCGCTCGCCCGGAGGGTGTCGGTCGCGCTCGGCTGCTGGGTGTTGGCGATGGCGATGCACGGGTTCTTCAACGCGCCGCTGCCGCCCGGGTGGCGAGGGGTGCTTGCCCGGGTCGGGGTCGACTTCGTGGTCGCGATGCTGGTGTACCGGTCGGCGCGGCGGCACTATCTGGCCAGGTTTCGCGAGGTGGCCGCCGAGGAGGCCGCGACCGGGGCGATCCGACCCGTGGAGGCCGAGTTGTTGCCGCGGCGGTACAGCCGTCGGCAGGTGCGGGGCGGCCCGCGGCCGCGGCCGGTCCGGGTGCTGATCGGCGAGATCGAGGAGGCCCAACTGGCCCTTGTGGCGGGGCGGATCCCGCGCGCGGACCCGAGCGAGCCGGTCCGCTCCGAGCGGTTGCGGGAGGAGATCGCGACGCTGCGGGCGCACCTGCGGGCGCGGCCGGTCGCGGGGCCCGGGTGGCCGACGGCGTCGCCGGGTGGGTCTTCGGCCCCGGGTGGGGCGACCGCGCCGGGTGGGGCGTGAACGCGCGGAAGCCCGTCGGGTGTGATCCGACGGGCTTCCGTGTCGCCTGCTCCAGGTAACCGGAGTTACCGAACCGAGAGGGGCCCATCCACTTCTCGTGGATCCTGATTGCGCGGTGCGCGGCCCTACTTCGACCGCTTCTCCGCGTCTATCCGTGCGGGCCCCTCTCGTTCCTTCAAGTAGACCTCTGCCGCGCCGAAGGTGCAAACGGCATGGATCGGAATGAATGGCCCGATCCAGCGGGCGGTCAGCCCGCGGCGATCTTGCGCTTGACCTCGTCCATGTCCAACCCCTGCGCCTGCTTGATCAGATCGACCAGCGCGGCCTCGGGCAGGGCGCCCGGCTGCGAGAAGACCACGACGCCGTCGCGGACGAGCATTACGGTCGGGATCGACTGGATCGAGAACGCCTGCGCGAGATCGGTCTCCGCCTCGGTGTCCACCTTCGCGAAGACGACGTCGGGCGTGGCCTCCGAAACCTTCTCGAAGGTCGGCGCGAACGATCGGCAGGGCCCGCACCAGGCCGCCCAGAAGTCCAGGACGGTCAGGCCGTCGCCGGATACGACCTCTTCGAAGTTCTCCTTGGTCAGTGCGACCGTGGCCATGCGTCCTCCCAAACGTTCGTGCCCCGTGCTGCGTGTACGTGCCTGTCAACAGGCGCGGGGTCGCGGGCATTCCTGGGCTCGTCCCGGGGACCCGACCACTCTCGGGCGCGCGGCATCCACCGGGCGTGTTCCGCCGGTACCTACCCCGGTCGACCGGGGGCACACGCCGGGGCCGGCGGGCCGGACGATTCCGGGTCTTCGTGCTGCATACGCCCCGTGACCCCAGCAGTCACACCGGCACCATAGGCTTGTTCGAACCGGCGCAGACCGCCGGTTCACGTGCAGCCGAGGAGTCCCGCCATGCGCTACACCCGCCGCAGCGTCGTCAATCTCGCCCCGGCCGAACCCGGGTGGGACGTCGAGGTGACCAGGTCCGGTGAAGAGCCCGTCCTGTGCCCCGTCATCGGCTGGGCCATCGTCGTGCAAGACACCAGCGCCGAGGGGCTTACCGAGACCGCGATCGAGCCCGCGTTCGTCTACGACGGCGCGGTGTACACCCCCGCCGAACTGGCGCACTCGATCGGTGAGCTGGACTACCAGATCATCGAACCGGAGGAGTGAGCGGACCGGTCGGGGCGTCCCGGTGGGTGACGTTCGGATCATGTGCTCTCGGAAAGTCGGCTCCCGTCGCGACGGCGACGGGAGCCGACCGCGTTTACCCGGGTCGATCGGGCTCCCCCTCGGCGAAGCGGGACAGGGCGATCGCGCCCGCGACGGCGCATACGAAACCGGTCAGCGCGAGCGGGCCGTAGGGGCCGGGGCGGCTGTGGTCGCCGAGGAAGACGATGCCGACGCCCGCCGGGAGTACGGTCTCGCCGACCACGAGCGCGGCGGCGACCGAGGTGACCGCGCCGCCCTGCAACGCGATCGTGTACAGCAGGAAGGTCAGCGCGGCGCCGATGACCAGCGCGTAGACGGTCGGGGAGGCGAGCAGGTCGGGGAAGGACAGGTCGGTCAGCACCCTGGTGGCCAGCGCGATCAGGCCGAAGCCGAGTCCGGAGAGCAGGCCGAGCAGGCGTGAGCGCCACGGTTCGGCGAGCCGGGCGGCGGCCCATCCGGCCAGGCCGAGCGCCGCGACGCAGGCGAGCAGCGACCAGTGGAAGGCGGCGTGGGTGTGGGCCGGGCCCTCGTGCCCCGCGGAGACGCCGAGCAGCGCCAGGCCCGCGCAGACGGCGGCGACCGCGCCCCACTCCGGGCCGCGCAGCCGGGCGCCCAGGACCGGTACGGCCAGCACCGCGGTGACCGCGAGGTTGGCCGACTGGGCGGCCTCGACGGCGAAGATCGGCAACTCGCGCAGCGCGACGAACTGGCAGGCGTACCCGGCCAGATCGAGGCCGGTGCCGAGCACGAACGGCCACTGGCGCAGGGCCCGGGTCAACACCCGGGGATCGAGTCCGGACGCGCCGGCGGTCCGCCGCGCGCCCAGGGCCTGCAGTACGGTTCCGACGCCGTAGCAGAGGGCGGCGGCGAGCGCCGCGAGCACGGAGAACACCACGGGTCGACGGTATGCGCCGCGCCGGCCGGTGCGGCGCAGGACGAGCCGGGTGAAGGGGTGCGCTTCGGCTCAGCGCAGCTCGGCGACCACCGCGTCGTTCAGGATCGGCCAGACCTCGGCGGCCCAGGGGCCGAACTCGCGGTCGGTCAGGCAGACGCAGGCCGCGTCCAGCTCCGGGTCCACCCACAGGAAGGTGCCGCACGCGCCGAAGTGGCCGTATGTGGCGGGCGAGTTGGTGGTTCCGGTCCAGTGTGGCGACTTGGTGCCGCGGATCTCGAAGCCGAGGCCCCAGTCGTTGGGCCGCCGGGTGCCGTAGCCCGGCAGTACGCCGTCCAGGCCGGGGAAGGCCACGGTGGTGGCCGCGTGTACGGTCTCCGGCGCGAGCAGGCGCGGGGCGAGCAGTTCGGCCGCGAACCGGGTCAGGTCGCGCACGGTGGACACGCCGCCAGCGGCCGGGGAGTCGCCGATCGTGGTCTCGGTCATGCCCAGGGGCGCGAAGACCGCCTGCCGCACGTACTCCCCGAACGGGATGTCGCACGCCTTCTCGATGGTGGCGCCGAGCAGGTTGAAGCCGGTGTTCGAGTAGATGCGCTTGCGGCCGGGGCCGGCGAGCACCCGGTCCTCGTCGAAGGCCAGGCCCGACGTGTGCGCCTGGAGGTGGCGGATCGTGGATCCGGGCGGCCCGGCCGGGTCGTCCGGCTCGATCGCCCCCTCCTCGATCGCGGCGAGCGCGGCGTACGCGGTGAGCAACTTGGTCACCGAGGCGAGCCGGAACGGCTCGTCCACCGGGCCGTGCTCGCTCTTGACCACTCCATCGCGGGTGACCACGGCCGCGGCGGCCTTCCCGACGGGCCAGGTGTCGATCATGCGCAGGCTGTTCACGGGAGTCGAGCCTACGGCGAGGCCCTGCGTACGCCCAACCGAGGGAGGGGGTCGCGCGACGGGGTGGGCGGTTCGGGTGGGTACGGGACCGGGACCGGGCCGTCGGGGCGTGGCGTCAGTCGGTGACCTTGCTCGGCGGGGCGTCGTAGACGAGGTCGAAGTAGTCCGGGTGCTTGCCGATCCACGCCTTGACGAACGGGCACAGCGGCAGCACCTTGTGCTCGCCGGTGCGGACCAGGTCGAGCGCGCCGCGGACGAGGGTGCCGCCCACGCCCTTGCCCTCGAAGCTCGGGTCCACCTCGGTGTGGGTGAACACGATCAGGGTGTCGGTGGTCATGTACTCGGCGAAGCCCGCCAGGGCGCCGTCGACCCGGGCCTCGAAGCGGTGCTGCGCGGGGACGTCCTCGACCTTGATGTCCATGTGATCCCTTCGTCGTGGTGCGTGCCGACGGGGTCGGGCGCACCGGTTGCGTTCGTTGCCCCCATCCTGCCTGGTCTCGATCCGCCGGGCTCGATGGGTGGGGCCGGAGTCGGGGGTGTGGCGAAGATCGTCCGGGTCGGGTTCGGCGTTGACCTCGTGGCCGACCTGGGGGAACATGCGCAGATCTGACGCATCGTCATATCCGCCGAGGAGGCACCACCCATGCTCGACCCCGAACCCCTCGCCGGCCAGGTCGCGATCGTCACCGGAGGCGGCGCGGGCATCGGCGGCGGGGTTTCCCGGCTGCTGGCCCGCGCGGGCGCGCTCGTGGTGCTCAACGACATCGACGCGGACTGGGCCGAGCAGGCGCGTATCGACATCGAGGCGGCCGGCGGGCGGGTGGAGGTGGTCCTGGGCGACATCCGGGAGCCGGCGACGGTGCAGCGGCTGCGCGACGCGGCGCTCGCGGCGGGCGGCGCGGACGTCCTGGTGAACAACGTGGGCGACTACCGGCCCTCGACCACCTTCCTGCGCAGTACGGAGGAGGAGTGGCGGGCGCTGCACGCGATCAACTTCGAACACGTGCTGCGGGTCACGCACGCGGTGTTGCCGTCGATGGTCGAGCGGGGCCGGGGGAGCATCGTGAACGTGTCGACGGTCGAGGCGCTGCGCGGCATCCCGGGGTGTCCGGTCTACTCCGCGTACAACGCCGCGATCATCGCGTTCACCAAGTCGCTCGCGGTCGACGTGGCGCGCAAGGGGGTTCGGGTCAACGCGATCGCCCCGGACATGGCGAACACGCCGCAGACGACATACGAGGCCAAATTGCGCGATCGCGACCCGGCGTTGATCGGTTCGTGGGTCCCGTTGGCGCGATTCGGCGAACCCGATGACTACGCGAAGGTTGTGCTCTTCCTGGCCAGTGCCGCATCGTCGTATGTGACGGGTCATCTGATCCCGGTGGACGGCGGTACCACGGCGGCCAGTGGGTGGTACGGCAGGGCCGACGGTCGTGGTTGGACCAACCTGCCGGACGGCGCGTGAGGGCACCTTCGTAGGGTGTCCCGTTGTCGTGCGGTCGCGGTCCGGTCGGATGGTTCGGGTGTGGTCCGGGTGTGGTCCGCGTCTCGTCCGGTTGTGGCGGGAGTCGGGAACCGGGTGACGGGTCCCGATCGTCGGGATGGCGACAGGACGACGACGGTGCGGCCGAAGGTCGGTCGGGCCGCTCGGATCAGGGCAGTTCGGCTCGAAACGAGTTCGGGACAACGTGAACGACACGGGTACGACCGGCCGATGCGTCACCGGGGGGACGACGGACATGGCACGTACGACGGTGAGGGCCTACCTCAATCTGGCCATCCTGGTCGCCGGGCTCGAACTCCTCGCCATCGGTGTCTGGTTCGTCCTCGAAGGTGTTCGGGTGAACCAGTCCGACAGCATGATGGTGGTGTACATCTGCGCCGCGGCGGGGCTGGCCTCGGTGATCTGGCTGGCGGGATACCGGCCCAGGGCCGACGAGCCGATCGAGTATCGCGACGACCGCGCGCTGCGCGACGCGCAGGCGCGCCTGGACCGGATGGACCCGGCCCGGCTCGCGGAGCACGTGGCCGAACTGTGCGAGCGCGACGGCCTGGCCGAGGTGGAGACGGTGCGGGTGGTCGAGGACGCGTACGCGGTGGACGTCCACGCCAGGCGCGGCGACGGGACACCGGCGGTGCTGCGCTGTCGCAGCGCGGACGGCCCGGGCCCGGTGGCGGGCGGCGTGGTCCAGGACTTCGTCTCCGCCCTCGACGCCGCCGCGGAACGCCCCGGCCCGCTCCTGCTGGCCACCACGGCCGGCTGCTTCTCCGCCAAGGCCGAAGCCCTGGCCGCCGGCGCCGGCATCACCCTCCTCGACCGCTCGGCCCTGGCCCACTGGGAATGCGACAAGGAAACCCCGAAGCCTTTGGCCGCGTAGCCGTTCGAGCCTCGCGCCGAAGTGGGCCCTGTCCGGCTCGGCCGGGCTGAAACGACATCGATTCCTTCGCGTGGACGTATCGTTTCGAGTCCTGGGTGCCGCTGAAGGGAACGCCGCCTGGCCGGAATCGTCATCGACCTCGACGACGAAATGGTTGCCGAGGCCATGCGCACATACGGCACCAAATCGAAAGCCGAGGCCGTGCGCCTCGCCGTGGAGGACGCCGTCAAGCGCCACCTGCGTCAGGAGTTTTTCGACGCCATGGACGCCGGCGAACTCGACTTCGGCGAGGTCGTGGCGAGCACCGGGCCGCGCAACCCGGACGGTTCTCTCAAGCGCCCGGGTGGCCGGACCGCCTGAGGCCGGACCGCCGGCCGATCCTCCACTACGACGAGACTTCGACGTGATCGCCGACCGCACCGGTCGATCCGCGCAGTCGGTCGTCCCACCGGGAGCGCCGACCGTTGAGTATCAGGACCCGTCGGTCGTGGGTTCCGGGCGTCGATCGGATCGGGTCAGGCGCAGCAGCCGCCGCCACAGCAGCCCCCGCCTCCGCCGCCTCCGGTGGGGCGGGGGGCGGAGGCGGCGCCGGTTACCGCGACCGTGGAGAGCAGCTTCGTGGTGTCGGCGTGGCCGGCCGGGCACGTGGCCGGGTCGTTGGAGGCGGCCATCGGGCGGTTGACCTCGAAGGTCACGTCGCAGGCGCGGCAGCGGTAGTCGTAGCGTGGCATGGGGCAAGGTTAGTACCGGGTCAGGCGATGTTCGCCGTGCTCCCAGCGTTTCCCGATCGGACCGGCATCGCACGCTCCACCGCAACCTCACACCCGAACCTGCTCGTCGACGGCGGACTCCTCGTCGAGGAGCGGCACGGACGCCACCGCTACCTGCGGGTGGCCGACCGTTGGGTGATCGAACTGATCGAGAGCCTGGCCGCGTTGGCTCCGTAACAGCCGGCCCGACCACGATCGTTGTCCGCTTCGAGCCGCCGGCAGGCCCTCGCGCGTGCCCGGCCGTGCTACGACCACCTGGCCGGATCCGTCGCCTTGGCCGTCACCGGCGCGATGATCGGGCGAGGGCTGTTGGCATGGGAGCCCGAGCCGGGGCTGACCGACGCCGGCGCCGCCCGGCTCGCCGAACTCGGGATCACCGTCCCGCCGCCCGGCTCGCGCCGACCGGCGGTGCGGGCGTGCCTGGACCGGACCGAGCGCCGCCCCCACCTGGGCGGAGCCGTGGGCGCCGCGCTGTGCGCCCACGCACTCGCCGTCGGCTGGGTCACCCGCATCGGCACGACCCGCGCGCTTGCCGTGACCCCGGCAGGCCGCCAAGCGCTCGACGACCACTTGGACGTGCAGGCGGTCACCCCCTGACCAACCCCGGACGGGTCAGCCCTTCGGCCCGGTGCTCTGGATCACCTCGAAGGACCACAGAGCCGAATCGGTCGAAGCCGGCTTGGGCCGCTCGGCGCCGTCGCCACCACCATGCGCGGCCCGCATGGTCCCGGCCATCCACGCCTGAAAGTCCTCCTCGCTGCGCCAGCGGGTGTACACGAGGTACTTGTCGGTCCCCTCGACCGGCCGCAACAACTCGAACCACTCGAACCCGTCCTGCGAGTCCACCATCCCGGCACGCGACGCAAACCGCTGCTCCAGGGTCTCCCGCATCTCGGCGGGCACAGTCAACGCATTGATCTTCACCACAGACATACCCCCAGTCTGCCCGACCCCCAGGCCCGGCCCGACGCCCTCCCGGTCCGGCCTCACCGAGGATCCACCGGTCCCGGACCCGATCGATCGGGCGGCTCGCTCTGCGGGTGATCCGACGGCCTGTGGTCGATCAAGCGGCCGACGGTGACAAGGCCAAGGAGGAAGCCGACAAGCGCATGGAGCGGTGGATCGGTGCCGGGGCCGACGGGATCTCGGCGGGTGGCACATTCGCCGCTGCTGCGAAGCTCGTCCGGAATCCGGAACTTGCCCCGGTCATCGCCCTCGCCACGGTCGGTCTGAACGGGATCGTCGGGGAGTTCTTTCAGGCGAACCCGGCAGATGCGAGCGATCGCGCCAGGGAAGAGGTGCACGATGTGTTTGTCCGAGGGAGCTCAGGATGTTCGGATCACCGAGGAGAGCCTCGGCCGTGATCGGTTCATGACTCCCGGGTGGGCCGGCAATCGTGAGCGCATCGCCTCGACGATGGTGTGCTTGACCAACTCCGTTCGGCGTCGGGCTGCGGGTCGCCGGAGTTGCCTGCGCCGGTCGGGCGCGCTGAGGTCGCACCGCGCCCCCTGTCGGCGGGTGCGACGTTGTGTGGGGTGCCGCTCGTCGGGGTGGATCTCGGTGCGCATCCGACCTGGGTGGAGACCTGGTCGGGGCGGGATCCGCTGTGGGAGGACTGTGTCGTTTCGGATCGGGACGGGCGGGACGACATGCCCGTGCTCCGGTTGGAGGTGCGCCGTGGTGCGTTCGCCGATCTGGAGGATCGACTGGGGCGGGGGTCACAGGCTCCGGGGAAGATTGTTGCCACTTCTGCGGGCAAAGGGTCGGGCGTGGGTTACGCGGCGACGTGTACGACGAGGACGGTCGACTACGTGCCGACCGTTCGTGGCGGGGTCGAACTACCGCCTTCGGAAAACTTGTTGCGGGCGGTGTTGGCCGGCAACGCGGCGCGTGACGGTTGTGCGCCCGTGGGTTGAGGGTCGCCGGCGGCGGGAGGCTCCGACCGCGGGACGGCCCCCGGCGCGGGGTGGGCAGCGCTCGGGGGCCGTCGTTCGGGGGTGGGTGGTCAGGGGCGGAGGGGGCCTTCGCAGGTGTAGGTGGAGGTGGCTGCTTGGGCGTTGGGCCAGGGGGTCGGTTCGGTGAAGTGGCAGTTCATGTCGGCCAGGTTGTTCAGGGCGGCTGCCGCCCGGGTCAGGATGAAGTAGTCGATCGTGGCGGCCATGGCGGTGTGCATCTCGCCGGGGGCGGTGGAGGCGATGTTGGCGGTGATTGCGCCCTTGCAGGTGAAGCGGGGGTGGGCGTCGTGGAAGGCGTCGCACGAGGTCGGGTTGTTGGATGTGGACCGGTGGAAGACCTGGCGGATGTATTCCGGGCCCGTTGCGGCGAGTTGGGCCGTGGGGGTGTACTTCGCCACCGGGACGGTCAAGGTGTCGACGCCGGCTGTCTGTTGGTCCAGGTAGGTGTCGAACTCGG
Organism: Embleya sp. NPDC059237; assembly: GCF_042754105.1. Taxonomy (NCBI): domain Bacteria; kingdom Bacillati; phylum Actinomycetota; class Actinomycetes; order Kitasatosporales; family Streptomycetaceae; genus Embleya; species Embleya sp. NPDC059237. Next base: position 699,367 of record NZ_JBHZAE010000001.1, read on the forward strand.
CCTGGTAGGTCGGGGCGCTCATGCGGTCGAGGAAGGCGTCGAAGCCCGCCACGTCGTTGGTGCGCAAGTGGGTGTACATCTCGGTGAGTTGATCCGGGTGGTCGCGTCCGAGCATGGAGAAGAACGAGCCGGCGTAGGCGTAGTAGCGGAAGAAGTAGCCGGCGTCGTCGTACTTGAAGTGCAGCGTGTCGCGGACCGACGGGCGGCTGCCGTATTGCTGCACGTCGGAGATGATCTTCGTGACCAGTGACTTGCGCAGCTTCACGCCCTGGTTACGGGTCGAACCCGCCATGTATTCGGCCATTCCCTCGTCGAACGCGGTGGTTCGGTTGTCCGCGTACCACGGGCCCTGGCCGAACGAACCCGGCACCGCGTAGCGGCCGTTGAGGTAGTGCGTGTATTCGTGCCGGAACAGCTCCTCCAACTGGAGCTTGGAGTCCCTCGGCACGACCCGCTGGTAGGTGTAGAAGGTGGCGCCGTCCTCGATGTACAGGCCGCCGTTGTTGGTGGCGTAGCCGTACAGGAACGGCTGGTAGGTGTGGTAGTCGGCCATGCTCGCGTAGAGCCGGACGGTCAGCTTGTGGTTCGGGTCGCCGGCCAGCGGTTGGTCGGTGCCGAGGGTGCGGAAGAACTGCTCCTTGACCTGCTTGGAGGCGTAGTAGAGCTGCTCGACCGTGGTCCGGTCGAGTGAGGTGTGCACCTCGATGTCGCCCATGTCGTAGGTGTACGTGTTCGGGAAGACCTGCGCCTCGATGTCGGCCCGACACACCCCCGCCGCGTGGCAACCGCCGTACGTCTCCAGCCAGTGCGCGACCTCGCTCCACGGCACCGAGAAGCGGCCGTACCAGCCCTCGGTGTCGGCGAGCAGGGTGCCCAGGCCCGTCACGGTCTCCGCCGTGAGGCTCGGGATACGGCCGAGCCGGCCGTACTCGAACACGGCGTTGCGCAGCAGCCCGGCACTGGTCGGCACGTTCAGGTGTCGGTAGCCGACGAACGCCTTCAGCCCGGCGCGGTAGCCCGGGTCGGCCGCGACGGCGGCCTGGTAGCCCGCGTCGCCGTTGGCGATGCCGTGGTACGCGAAGTTCTGCGCGGCCAGCGCCGCTTCCCTGCGGGTGGGGCTCTGCCACGCGTCGGTGCTGCCGTCCATGTCGCGTAGGACCCGGGCGGCCAGCGGCAGTTGGTGTTCGCGGACGCCGTCGACGTCGATGCTGATCAGGATCTCGCGCAGCAGCGCGCCCGAGGTGGGCGTGACGTCGAACGCGTGCGTCGCGGTGCGGAAGGCGTCGGCCGCCGAGCTGATCGCGGCCACCGTCGCGGGGCCGCGCAGGTCGATCGCGGGGTTGTCCCAGTCGAGGTAGAGCGCGGCGTGCGTGAAGTACCACAGTTCGTACAGGTGCGAGGCGTTGCCGCCGTCGTAGGCCGGGGCGAGCGCGGTGATCCGGGCCAGTACCGCCTGGAGGTGAGCCGGCGTCAACACCCGGCCCAGCTCCGGGGTGTAGGTCCACAGGAAGCCGCGCAGACAGTCGGGCCCGACGTCGGCGCGGGTCAGGAAGTCGGCCAGCGCCTGCGGGGACAACGCGGCGAACTCGGCGAGCGTACAGCCGGGCACCGGCGCGGCATCGGTCCGAAGCCGCGGTCCGAGCGGGAGGTCGGTCGCCGGACCCCGGCCGGTGGGCGTGCCGTTGCCGCCGTCGAGCGGACCCGGGCCCCGGTCGGGGCCGAGGGCGAGCGGCGAACCGACCCGGTCGACCTCGTCGCCCGGGTCGGCCGCCGCCTGCGTGTTCACGTGCCCGACCCGGGAGTTCGTGTTCGGGGAGGTGCCGGCCGAGGCCGTCGGCGTGATTGCGATCGGCAACACACCGACGACCAGCGCCAAGAGGGGAACGCTTGTGGCAAACCACGTTCTACGGCGTGCGTGAGTGCTCATGTACGGCCCTTCGGGCGCAGGTGGGCCACGATCGGCGGCCCACATCGAGAACACGACGTCGAGTACAATGGCACATGTCACAGGTGACATCTAGATATAGCATCCGGTGATTGTGGCCAACTTGCCTTCTGGTGGCGCGAGTTGCCGGTGGGCTCCACGAAGTCCCGTGCATGCCGCTGCCCGGCACCGATGACAACGCGGCTTTTCTTCCCGGATCCGGTGACCATCGGCGGCCGAGCGACTACCGTCGGCCGCAGGCGGCCCGGCCCGCTTTCCGAGACCGGTGGGGTCGCCGACGGTCCGTCATGCCCACTGCACGGCAAGGGAAGCGGAGGCTCGCGTGGTCTACAGTCAGCCCGGCCAACCGGACAGCATCGTCACGTTCGAACCGCGATACGACAACTACATCGGCGGCAAATGGGTGCCGCCCGTGCAGGGTCGGTACATGGACGACATCACCCCCGTGACCGGTCAGCCGTTCTGCGAGGTGGCCCGCTCCACCGCCGAGGACGTCGAACTGGCCCTGGACGCCGCACATGCCGCGGCCGACGCCTGGGGTCGGACCAGCGTCACCGAACGCTCGCTGCTCCTGCTCAAGATCGCCGACCGCATCGAGCAGAACCTCGAACGCCTCGCGGTCACCGAGACGTGGGAGAACGGCAAGCCGGTCCGCGAGACGCTGGCCGCGGATCTCCCGCTGGCCGTCGACCACTTCCGTTACTTCGCAGGTGTGATCCGGGCCCAGGAGGGGTCCATCTCGCAGATCGACGAGGACACCGTCGCGTACCACTTCCACGAACCGCTCGGCGTGGTCGCGCAGATCATTCCGTGGAACTTTCCCATTTTGATGGCCACGTGGAAGCTCGCCCCCGCGCTGGCGGCGGGCAACTGCGTCGTGCTCAAGCCGGCCGAGCAGACGCCGGTGAGCATCCTGGTCCTGATCGAGCTGATCGCCGACCTGCTGCCGCCCGGCGTGGTCAACGTGATCAACGGCTTCGGCTTCGAGGCGGGAAAGCCGCTGGCGAGCAGCAGCCGGGTGGCCAAGGTCGCGTTCACCGGCGAGACCACCACCGGGCGACTGATCCTGCAGTACGCCTCGCAGAACATCATCCCCGTGACGGTCGAACTCGGCGGCAAGAGTCCGAACATCTTCTTCGCCGACGTGGCGGACGAGGACGACGACTTCTTCGACAAGGCCGTCGAGGGCTTCGTGATGTTCGCGCTGAACCAGGGCGAGGTCTGTACGTGTCCGTCCCGGGCGCTGATCCACGAGTCGATCTACGACCGGTTCATGGAACGGGCGTTGGCGCGCACCCGGGCGATCGTCCAGGGCAATCCGCTCGATCCGGCGACGATGGTCGGTGCGCAGGCTTCCAACGATCAGTTGGAGAAGATCCTGTCGTATCTGGATATCGGTCGGCAGGAGGGCGCCGAGGTTTTGATCGGTGGTGCGCGCACGACGGTCGAGGGCTTCGAGGACGGGTACTACGTCGAGCCGACGATCTTCAAGGGCACCAACGACATGCGGATCTTCCAGGAGGAGATCTTCGGTCCGGTGGTGTCGGTGACCACGTTCCGGGACGACGCCGAGGCGTTGCGGATCGCCAACGACACGCTGTACGGCCTGGGCGCGGGGGTGTGGACGCGGGATGCGACGCGGGCCTATCGGTTCGGGCGGGAGATCAAGGCCGGGCGGGTGTGGACCAACTGCTATCACGCCTATCCGGCGCATGCGGCATTTGGTGGGTACAAGGCCTCGGGGCTGGGGCGGGAGACGCATCGGATGATGCTGGGGCACTACCAGAACACCAAGAATCTGCTGGTGAGTTACTCGGCGAAGAAGCTCGGGTTCTTCTGAGTCGCGACGGCGGTCGTGGCGGTCGTGGCGGTCGCGGCGGAGGAGGTGCGCTGATGTCGGACGCGGAGGGCGGGGCGGTCGAGCGGGTTGCGATCACGCGGGGCGCGGCCGAGTTGGTGGGGGAACTGGCGGCGGAGCATGGGCCGTTGTTGTTTCACCAGTCCGGTGGGTGTTGTGACGGGTCTTCGCCGATGTGTTACCCGCGGGGGGAGTTCCTGGTCGGTGATGCGGACGTGTTGCTCGGATGGGTCGCCGGTCAGCCGTTCTACATGTCGGCGGCGCAGTTTGAATATTGGCGGCACACCCATCTGACCGTGGACGTGGTTCGCGGGCGCGGCGGCGGGTTCTCGGTCGAGGCGCCCACGGGGTGGCGGTTCCTGATTCGGTCTCGGGTCTTCAGTGACGAGGAGGCGCGGGCCGCGGAAGCGGAGGTGGTGTTGCCGGGCCTTCGGCATTGAGGGGTGTTGTCGCCGAGGCGGCCTCGAACGCGCGGGTCGGGTGGGCTGGGTTGCCTGGCCTTCGGCCGAGGCGGCCTCAAGTGCGCGGGCTGGGTGGGCTGGGTTGCCTGGCCTTCGGCCGAGGCGGCCTCAAGTGCCGGTTGGGCTGTTTGGCCTCAAGCGCCGGCCGGGCTGGATTGCCCGTCCCCGGCGTGGGCTCATGCGCAGGTTGGGCTGGGTTGCCTGGCCTTCGGCCGAGGCGGCCTCAAGCTCCGGCCGGGCTACTTGGCCTCAAACGCCGGCCGGGCTGAGTGGCTTGGTCGGGTTGCTTGGGCCCGACCGCTTGAGTGCCCCTGGCCGGGCGGCTTGGCTCCCGGTTGGGTCGAAGTGGCCCTGGCCGGGCGGAGGGGCCACTCGGTTGGGTTGAGTGGCCTGGTCGGGCTGGTTGGGCCCGGCTGGGTTGAGTGGCCCCGGCCGGGCTGAGGGGTGCCCGATTCGGCTGAGTGGCCCGGTTGGGTGCTTGGGGTTCCAGCTGGGTTGAGTGGCGCCCGGTTGGGTTGAGTGGCCGGGTCGGGCCGTTTGGGTCCCAGCTGGCTTGAGTGGTTCTGGCCGGATTGCTTGCGTTCCAGTTGGGTTGAGTGGCGCGGTTGGGTGCTTGGGGTCCCGGCCGGGCTGAGTGGTCCTGGCTGGGCGGAGGGGCGTCGGTTGGGTTGAGTGGCCGGGTCGGGCTGCTTGGTTCTTTACTGGCTTGAGTGGTCCTGGCCGGGCTGCTGGGTTCCAGCTGGGTTGAGTGGTCCTGGCTGGGTGGAGGGGTGCCCGGTTGGGGCCCGCTGGGCTGGGTGGCTCGGGTGGGTTGCTTGGGTCCTGGGTGGCGCTTCGGTCGGGGTGGGTGGTGGCCCGGCCGGAGGGAGTCGGTGTTGGCGTGCTGGTGGGTGGGGTGGGGCTTGGTCAGGGTTCTCGGCGGGTTCGGCGCATGCCGATGATTAGTGTGGCGGCCAGGAGGACTGCGATTACTGCGGCGAGGGTGTCGCGGAGGGTGTGGTCTTCCGGGCCGTCGATCAGGTTGCTCTGGTTGGCCATGTCGGCGGTGGGGGTGGGGGCCGGGCCGGTGTCTCGGAGGAGGCTTGGCAGGTCCAGGCCGCCGAACGTGGTTACCGTGCGGCCCGTGGAGACGGCCGCCAGGATCAGGGAGGCCAGGCGGACCGGGTCGTTGCCGGCCATCGTCTTGGCGCCCGCCGCGAGCCAGTCGGCCGCCGCGCCCGCCTCTGCGGGGTGGCCCGTCGCGGCCAGGGCCTGAACGGCCGTCGTGGTGGCCGCGAAGTCGGTGGGGCCGCCGAGGTGGTTGCCGCCGGCCTTGAGCTTGGCGGCCAGCCACGCGGCGCCGGCCTGCGCGGCGGCCTGCCGGTTCGGTGCGGCCCCGGGGCAGGTCAGCGGCGTGATCGCGAACGACGGGGCGGCCACGGCCGGCTGGGTGCCGTAGCCCAGGGCCAGCACGGCGCGCGCGGTCACCAGCGGGTCGACCGGGGCACCCGGCGCACCGGCGAACGCCCCCCGGTCCGCGGCAGGCGCGTCGCACCGCAGCTGGGCCGCCCCGAGCGCGTCCGTCGGGGTGCGCCCCTGCGGCGTACGGAACAGTTCCGGCGACGTGCCGGCCGTGACGATCGCGCTGGTCGCGGCGGCCGTCGCGGTCACGTCACCGACCGCGTTCGGCCCGGGCACACTCGCGAACGAGCCGTCGGCGAGCTGCTTCGACCGCAGCCAGTCCACCCCTCGCGCCACCCGAGTGTCGTACGTCCGCAGCGCCCGCAACGCCTCGATCGCGGTCGCGGTCGCCACGGTGTCCTCCCGCGCGCCATCGCACGGCGCGCCCGGATCGGCCCGATACGCGGTGAACCCGCCGTCGGCGCACTGCTGCCCGAGCAGCCACTCGACCGCGGTCGGCGCCGGCTGCGTGTCGGTCGAGGCCAGCGCCATGATCGCCAACGACTGCCGGTACACGCCGTCCGTGCTCGGATCGGTCTTCCCGTACAGCGCGGTCGGCACCGGCGTCGGCGTGTCGGCCGACGCCACGCCCCCCGTCCAAGCCGAGCACAACAGCGCCGTCGTGAGCACGGAGGCCGCCGCGGCGCGCCTGCGGCGTCGGGGGGAGGGCATGCATGGCCTTTCGTGAACGCCGATCGGAGCGAAGCGGATCCGATCGGATCGGATCGCGGTTCGGACCGCGGCACCGACCGCGGACCGGACCCGCCGACAGGCCCTTCGACAGGCCCGCCGCAAGTCCCGGCCAACCCTACCCGGGCGCCCCCTCGACCCCGGGAGTCACAGGGCCGTATACCGCACCGGGTCGCCCTGCGCCTCTGCCGCGGCGCGGCCCCGCTTGACCAGGTGGCGCAGGTGCGCGGCGGCCTCACTGAGCGCCAACTGCCGGTTCTGCGCGCCCAATCGCGCCCACGGGCGGTTCCAGTCCATGCCCTCGGCGATCTGCCACAGGGTCAGCGAGCGCTCGCGCAGCCGCGCGTGCAGCGCCGCGAGCCGTACCTCGTGCAACCGGGCCACCTCGGCCGCCCGGCCCGCTGCGTCGGTGAAGACGTGCTCGTGGGCGGGCAGTACGCCGGTGATCGGCAGCCGCGCGACACGTGTCAGCGAGGCGAGGAAGTCGCCGAGCGGATCGGCCTCCTCGGCGTCGTCGTAGAGCCCGATGTGCGGGGTGATCGACGGCAGCAGGTGATCGCCCGAGAGCAGCCGCCCGTCGCCGTCCTCCAGGTGCAGGCAGACATGGCCGGGAGTGTGGCCGGGCGTCCACACGGTACGCACCGCCCGACCCGGCGCGGGCGCGAGTTCGCCGTGTACCAACTCCCGGTCGGGCACCGCGTAGCGCAGGCGCGGCCGGGCGCCGTCGTTCGCGCTCCGGGTCCGCAGCGCGGTCAGCGCGTCGATGGCCTCCTGCGGCGCGCCCGCGAGGGTCAGCACCTCCAGGTGGTGTCGCAACCAGGCCGCGCGCGGGGCGGCGTTGATCTGCTCGACCTGTTGTGCGTCGGCCGCGTGCAGCGCGATCCACGCGCCGGAGACCTCACGCACCTTTTCCGACAACCCGTGGTGGTCCGGGTGGGCGTGGGTGACCAGGACGCCGTGCACGTCCTCGATCGAGGTGCCGACCTCGACCAGGCCGTCGACGAGGGCGCGGTAGGAGACCGGGTCGTCCCAGCCCGCGTCGACCAGGACCGGCCCGGCGTCGGTTTCGAGCACGTAGACGAGCGTGCAGCCGAGCGGATTGTTCGGGATCGGAACCGGAACGGTCCACACACCGTTGCCCAGATCGGCGACGGTGGGCGCATCGGCCCGGGCAGCCGACTCGACGGTGGGCACATCGGCGCCGGCGGCGGGCGACAAGGCTCCCACCGCCGACCCGTCGGCATCGGCATCCGGCACGGGAGGAATGGGGCGATCGGACGCGGTGGTCATGGGCGGCCTCCTTCTCGACGGTTCTCGAAGCGGCGCCCAACGGCCGCCGGATGCATATCCGGCTCCGATGATCACCATAGAACACGTTCTCTCATACACCACCGGGCCAGTGATTTGAGGGGTCGTCAGATCGAGATCCGGCACGTACGATCCTTACCTGTCAGCCAGTGAGACTCCAGTCTCATTCGAGCCGTGAATCCGTTGTTCCCTCATCGGCGAACTGGTATCTGTTCTAGTCGGAGTTCTGCTCAACGTCCGCAAGCCCCACCCGCAAGCCCCTGTACCGCGCGCAGCGTGTGCGCACCGAGGAGGACCGTGATGACGGATATCGTGGAGCACAGCCAACTGGTCATCGGCGGACAGCTGGTCGACCCGCTGGGCACGGACACGATCGAGGTCGTCTCGCCGCACACCGAAGAGGTCATCGCGCGCGTTCCCCACGCGTCGACCGCCGACGTGGACGCCGCGGTCGCCGCCGCGCGCAAGGCGTTCGAAGAGGGCCCGTGGCCGCGGATGTCCCTGGACGAGCGCATCACCATCCTGGAGAAGATCCGCGACGGCTTCATGACGCGGTCGCAGGAACTCGCCGAGGTGGTCGCCTCGCAGAACGGCTCGCCGGTCGGCTGGGGCCTGTTCGCACAGGCCATCGGCGCCGGGATGATCTACGACACGGTCGCCAAGATCGCCCGCGAGTACCGGTGGGAGGAGAAGCGCACCGGTCTGCTCAACCCGCTGCTCGTGCGCCGCGAGCCGGTCGGCGTGGTGGCCGCCGTGGTGCCGTGGAACGTCCCGCAGTTCGTCACCGCCGCCAAGCTCGCGCCGGCCATCGCGTCCGGCTGTACGGTCGTGCTCAAGCCGTCGCCCGAGACGCCGCTCGACTCGTACATCCTGGCCGAGATCTGCCGGGACGCGGGGCTGCCCGACGGCGTGCTGAGCATCGTCGCCGCGGACCGCGAGGTCAGCGAGTATCTGGTCGGCCACCCCGGCATCGACAAGGTCGCGTTCACCGGCTCGGTCGGCGCGGGCAAGCGGATCATGGAGGTCGCCGCGCGCAACCTCACCCGGGTCACCCTGGAACTGGGCGGCAAGTCGGCGGCGATCATCCTGCCCGACGCCGACCTGGAGCACACCGCGACCACGCTGCTGCCGAACTCGTACATGAACAACGGCCAGGCGTGCGTGGCGCAGACCCGGATCCTGGCCCCGCGTGCCCGCTACGACGAGATCGCCGAGCGCTTCGCCGCGTGGGTCGGCGAACTCAAGGTCGGCGACCCGATGGCGGCCGACACCCAGGTCGGCCCGCTGGTGGCCAAGCGCCAGCAGCAGCGCTCGTTCGACTACATCCGCATCGGCCAGGAGGAGGGCGCCAAGATCCTCGCCGGCGGCGGTCGTCCCGAGGCGCAGGAGAAGGGCTGGTACGTCGAGCCCACCCTGTTCGGCGACGTGGACAACTCGATGCGGATCGCCCAGGAGGAGATCTTCGGCCCGGTCGTGGCGCTGATCGCCTACGACGACGAGGAGCAGGCGATCGCCCTCGCGAACGATTCGGACTTCGGCCTGTCGGGCAGCGTCTGGACGACGGACATCGAGAAGGGGATCGACGTGGCCCGGCGGATCCGGACCGGTACGTACTCGGTGAACACGTTCGGCCTGGACTTCTTCGGCCCGTTCGGCGGCTACAAGAACTCGGGCATCGGCCGCGAGTTCGGCATCGAGGGGCTCGACGCGTACACCGAGGCCAAGTCCATCGCGCTGCCCGCGGGTTACGACGCGCAGATCTGACCGTCGCGGCCGCGGGCCGCGCGCGGGCGGACGCAGGAGCCGAGTGAAAGAGGAGTACTGATGGGTGATCGCTGGCGGGTCGAGGTCGACCGGAGCGTATGCATCGGGTCGGGCATGTGCATCGGCAGCGCGCCGAACGACTTCAAGCTGGACGCGGGTCGGCAGTCGCACCCGACGGCGGGGGAGACGGACGCCTCGGACGCGATCCTGGAGGCGGCCGAGAGCTGCCCGGTCGAGGCCATCTCGATCGTGGACGCGGCCTCCGGCGCGACCGTGTTCCCACCGGACTAGCGCGAGTGCTCCGGTCGGGCCGATGGCGGGCCCGGCCGGAGCACTCGCGGGGTCTCAGTCCTCCGGGATCAGTCGGCAGACGGTTTCGATGTCGGTGCGGACCTGGGCAATCGAGGCGCGGCCGTTGAGCCAGGCGATCAGGGACGAGTGCCACGTGTGGGTGATCACCCGGATCACCGCCAACTCCTCCGTGGTCGGCTCGCTCGGCGGCTCGTCGCCGCTGATCGCCTCCAGGATCATCGAGGTGGTCTCCCGACTGACCGTGTCCACCTCGGCGCCGACCGATCGGTCGGCGAACTGGAGCGCCCGCATCATCGCCTCGGTCAGGTGCGGCTCGCGCTGCATCCCCTTGAACGCCCGGAGCAGGGTGTCCACCACCCGCTCACGCGCGCCGACGCTCTTCGGCGGGCGGCGGCGCAGCTGGCTGTGCAGCTGATCCAGCTGGTCGTACATGGTGGCCACCAGCAGATGCACCTTGGACGGGAAGTAGCGGTACAGCGTGCCGAGCGCCACCTCGGACAGCTCCGCGACCTCGCGCATCTGTACCGATTCGTAACCGCCTCGGGCGGCCAGTTGGGTGGTCGCGCGCAGGATGCGGCGGCGGCGTGCCTCCTGGCGCTCGGTCAGCGGCGCCCGGTCGGCCTTCGTATACGTCGTCATGTCAGCCTCTCGATGCGCGGCGGTCCGCCGGGCGGTGTGTTACGGGTCACGCGGTGCACGTCGCAGTGGGTACCCGGCGGTATCTTGGCTGCTCTCCGACGGGCACATACTGAAACCTGTTCTAGATTACGCGACTACTATGCTCCGACGAGGGCAGCGATAGGGGGCCATTCGTGACACGGGAGACCGCATCCGCTGTGAACGCCCAGGTGGGCCCGGCGCGGACCTCCCCGGAGCGACCCCTGCGAATCGCCCTGCTGGCGTATCGGGGCGACCCGTACTGCGGCGGACAGGGAGTTTACGTCCGCCACCTTTCCCGCGAACTCACCAGGCTCGGACACGAGGTCGAGGTGATCTCCGGCCCGCCGTACGCGGTCGTGGACGAGGGCGTGAAGCTGACCACGCTGCCCAGCCTGGATTTGTATCGCGAACCGGATCCGTTCCGGATGCCCAAGCTGCGCGAGTATCGCGATTGGATCGACGTGCTCGAGGTCGGCGGCATGTTGACCGCGGGCTTTCCCGAGCCGCTGACCTTCTCGCTGCGCGCGTGGCGCCACCTTGCGGCCCGGCGCGGCGAGTTCGACGTGGTGCACGACAACCAGACGCTGGGCTACGGGCAACTCGCGCTACCGCGGCTCGGGTTCCCGCTGGTCACCACGATCCACCACCCGATCACGGTGGACCGCGCGCTGGAGATCGGCGAGGCCACGACGCTGCGGCGCAAGGCCACGCTGCACCGCTGGTACGGGTTCACCACCATGCAGAAGCGGGTCTCCGCGCGGCTGACCGAGGTGGTCACCGTCTCCGGCTCGTCCAAGGCCGAGATCGTCGACCACCTGGGCGTCTCGCCCAGTCGGGTCACCGTGGTGCCGGTGGGCGCCGACACCGACCGGTTCGCGCCGGATCCGGCGGTGGCCAAGGTGCCCGGACGGATCGTGACCACGGCGAGCGCGGATGTGCCGCTCAAGGGCCTGATCCACCTGGTCGAGGCGCTGGCCAAGCTGCGCGCCGAGCACGACCGGGTCGAACTCGTGGTGGTCGGCCGACCCAAGGGCGACGGTCCCGTGTTGCGCGCGATCGAGCGGCTCGGGCTGGGCTCGGCCATCCGCTTCGTGTCCGAACTCACCGACGACGAGCTGGTCGACCTGATCCGCAGCGCCGAGATCGCCTGCGTGCCGTCGCTCTACGAGGGCTTCTCGCTGCCCGCCGCCGAGGCGATGGCGTGCGGGACGGCGCTGGTGGCGAGTACGGGCGGGGCGATCCCGGAGGTCGCGGGGCCGGACGGGGTGACCTGCCTGGCGGTGCCGCCGGGCGACCCGGAGGCACTGCGCGCGGCCCTGGGCCGACTGCTCGACGACCCCGAACTGCGGGCCCGGCTGGCCGAGGCGGGCCGCGCCCGGGTGCTCGAACGGTTCACGTGGCGCAATACGGCGGTGCGTACCGTGGAGCGGTATCGGGCCGCGCTCGCGGCCGGTCCGATCGCGCCGAGCACGGCCGGTGCGGGGCGACGCGGGTTGACCGAGAGAGCGAGCGACGTGCTGCACGGCCGGTCGCCGTTCGGGCGGGTGTCGTCCGCGAAGCCCGCCGTCGGATCCCGAAACAGCTGACCACAGCCCATCCTCGCCGGGCGCCCCCGCAACCGGTTCGCGCACTACGAGACGGAGTCGCCGACTTGCTCACCGTGGATTTCTCCCGCTTTCCGCTGGCCCCCGGGGATCGGGTCCTGGACATGGGTTGTGGCGGTGGCCGGCACGCCTTCGAGGCATACCGGCGCGGCGCCGACGTGGTCGCGCTGGATCGGAACGCGAAGGACATCGCCGAGGTCGACGCGATGTTCGCCTCGATGCGGGCGGCCGGCGAGGTCCCGGCCGGGGCGCGCGCCGAGGCGATGGTCGGTGACGCGCTCGCGCTGCCCTTCCCGGACGCGAGCTTCGACCGGGTGATCATCTCCGAGGTGCTGGAGCACATCCCGGACGACAAGGGTGTGCTGGGCGAGCTGTTCCGGGTGCTCAAGCCGGGTGGGCTGGCCGCGATGACGGTGCCGCGCTACGGGCCGGAGAAGATCTGCTGGGCGCTGTCCGACGCGTATCACGAGGTCGAGGGCGGGCACATCCGCATCTATAAGGGCGACGAGTTCGCGGCCCGGATCCGCGAGTCGGGACTGCGGCCGTACGGAACGCACCACACGCACGCGCTGCACTCGCCGTACTGGTGGATCAAGTGCGCGGTCGGCGTGGACAACGACAAGGCGCTTCCGGTCCGCGCGTGGCACAAGCTCCTGGTGTGGGACATCATGAAGCGCCCGCTGGCCACGCGGCTCGCGGAGAAGGCGCTGGACCCGCTGATCGGGAAGAGCCTGGTGGTCTACGCGACCAAGCCGCGGCCGACGGGCGAGACGGACACCGAAGCGGGGGCCGCCGGTCCCGACGGGACGCTCGACGGGGCGGGCGCATGAGCCTCGCCCGCCCCGGATCCGAGCCGGCGCTCGAACTGCTGGCCCTGGAAGGCGTGCTGACCGTCGATCAGGTTGCCGCGACGATCGACGGCATCGCCGCGGTACAGCGGCCCGACGGGTCGATCCCGTGGTTCGTCGGCGGACACCTCGACCCGTGGGACCACACCGAGGCCGCGATGGCGCTCGACGTGGCCGGCCGGCACGACGAGGCCGAGCGTGCCTATCGCTGGCTGGCGAGCCGCCAGGAGCCGGACGGCTCGTGGTACGCGGCGTACGTGGACGGCGAGGTGACCGACCGCAACAAGGAGGCCAACTTCACCGCCTACCTCGCGGTCGGCCTGTGGCACCACCATCTGCTCACCGGGGACGAGGAGTTCCTGGTCCGGATGTGGCCGAAGCTGCGTGCGGCGATGGGCTTCATCCTCGAACTCCAGGCCCCCGGCGGCGAGATCCGCTGGAAGCGGGACGAACACGGCGTGCCGGTGCCGGACGCGCTGCTCACCGGGTCGGCGAGCATGTACCAGGCGCTGCGCTGCGCGCTGGCCATCGCGGAACACCTCGGCGAGCCGCAGCCCGACTGGGAGTTGGCGGCCGGTCGACTGGGCCACGCGGTGCTCTCGCACCCGGAGCGGTTCCTGGACAAGAGCCGCTACTCGATGGACTGGTACTACCCGATCCTGGGCACCGCGCTGCGCGGGCCGGCCGCGGACGAGCGGATCAAGGACGGGTGGGACACCTTCGTGGTGCCGGACCTGGGCGTGCGATGCGTCTCCGACCGGCCGTGGGTGACCGGCGCGGAGAGTTGCGAACTGGCCATCGCGCTGTGGGCGTTGGGCGAGAGCGACCGGGCGGTGGAGATCGTCTCGTGGATCCAGCGACTGCGCCACGAGGACGGCCTGTACTGGACCGGCTACGTCTTCGAGGACGACGCGATCTGGCCGGTGGAGCGCACGGCGTGGACGGCGGGCGCGATGATCCTGGCCACGGCGGCACTCGGCGGCGAACCGGCGACGACGGCGGTCTTCGGCGGCGCCCCCACGGCCTTCGAGGGCGACGGCCTACCGGTGGGGTTGGACCCGGCGCAGGTGCGGTGCGGGTCGGATGTCTGCGTGAGGGGCTGAGGGGCGGGCGGGTCGAGGGGCCGGGGGCGCGGGCGGGCGGGCAAGGCGCCGTCCCCGCGACTCCGGCGCTCCGCTTTGTTCACTCGCCGACTCCGGCGTCCCGCCCGGCTCGCCTTGCGGCTCCGGTGCTCCGCTTTGCGCGCTCCGCGACTTTGGCCCGTTGCCCCGCTCACCCTGCGGCTTCGGCGCCCCGCCCTGTTCCCCGACCCTGGCGTCCCGCCCCGCTCACCTCGCGACTTTGGTGCCCCGCCCCGCTCGGTCCGCCCCCGCCTGGTGTGATTCGGGGCCTGCCGTTTGTCCGCCGTGTGGTCGTGGTCTTGGGGGTGGGGGTGCGGCAATAGGGTTTGAGCAGGGGGGCTGGGTTGTTCGGGTGACGAGGTGGGTATGGCGGCTGGGTTGGAGCCTGGGGATCGAATAGGGCCCTACACGGTGGTGGGGCTGCTGGGGGTCGGTAGTCCCGGCTGGGTGTATCTGGCGCGGACCGGAGCCGGGCGGCCGATGGCCGTGCGGATGTTGTACGGCGAGCAGCAGGGGATCAAGCGCGCGCAGAAGGTGCGCGGGCCCGGTGTGATCGAGGTGATCGGCAGCGGCGGGGCGGCCCACAATCCGTGGGTGGCCTCGGTGTACGTGCCGGCGCCGTCGCTCGCCGACCTGGTGATCTCGTGTGGGCCGCTGACGCCCGACGCGGTGCGTTGGCTCGCGGCCGGGATCGCCGAGGGGCTGGTGACGATCCATCAGGCGTCGCTGGTCCACGGTGACCTGCGGCCCGCGCAGATCGTGGTGGCCGCCGACGGGCCGAGGGTGACCGGATTCGGGATCACGGGCGCGGGCCCGGACGCCCCGCTCGCCGCGCCCGGCTACCTCGCGCCCGAACAGGCGCGCGGTGAGGAGCCGGTGCCGGCCTCCGACATCTACGCGCTCGGCGCGTTGCTGTGTTTCGCGGCGACCGGACATCCTCCGCACTCCGGTGTGGGGGAGGCGGCGATTCGGCGGAGCGTGGCGACCGGTGAGCCCGATCTGGCCGATGTACCGGCCGAGGTCGCCGACCTGATCCGGTCCTGCCTGGTGCGTGATCCGGAGGCCCGGCCCACGGCGCGGGAGTTGCTGGAGGGGGTCGCCGGGGCGGTGACGGCTCGGGAGGGGGCCTACGGGGCCGCCTCGTGGCTCCCGGGCGCCGCCCTGGAGTTGATCGACGCGTACCACCGCCGCGGTCGCCTGGTCGGCGACCCGCCGACCGTGCCCCTCGCGGACCGCCTCGGGCCGGCCGAGCCGGTCGACAAGGACGAGCCGGACGAGCCGGTCGAGCCCGTCGACTCGGCCGCGGCCGACGCCGGGTCGAACCCGGACCCGGCGGAACCGCGACGTTCGGACGAGGCCGGATCGGACCCGAAAGCCGCCGCGTCGACCCCGGCGAAGCCGGCCGAACCCACGCCCACGCCCGCACCCGCCCGCGACGGCACCGGCGCCCCCGAGACGACCGAGACGATGCAACTCGCCAAGATCGTCCAGGCGATGGTGCCGCGGATCGACGACAGCGACGATCGGCAGGACCCCTACGACCTGCCCGAGCCGGCCGAGGTGCACGAGGGTGGCGGGGCCAGTTGGGTACTGGTGGCCGCGCTCGTGGTGATCGCGCTGGTGGGCGGGCTGCTGGCCGGAGTCGCCTACGAGCGGGGGCGCGAGGATCGGGAGCGCGGGGCGATGGGCCCCGCCGGGGTGCCGACCGCCGGCGCCTCCGGCGATCCGATCGCGGCCTTCGTGGCCTCGGTACAGGTCGGTGCCTGCGTGGACTTCGCCGGCGACGGATCGCCGACCTGGCGGCCCGCCGGACCGCGCACGCTGCCCTGTGAGGATCCGGCGGCTCGGCAGCGGGTGCTGGCCCGCACCGCGGCCGCCGGCGGCACGGCGGACTGCATGAGCACCGACGGGCGCAGCCGGTGGCCGATCGTGCCCGGGCAGCCCGCGCTGTGCCTGGAGCGGATCTTCCGACCCGGCGAGTGTGTGCCGGCGGAGGTGCGCGACGGGCGACAGTGGGCCTTCCTGGCCGCGCTCGTACCGTGCCAGGGCGCCTTCCAACGCGACGGCCAGGGCCGGCTGCGCATCGACGAGATCCATCCGATGCCCTCGTCCACCGGCCCCACCTGCCCCGTCCGGTCCCCGGTCTACTATCCGCTGCCCTCCCGGGGACAGGAACTGTGCATGTCGACGGTGACCTAGACCGGGGACGCCGACCGGCCCGCGCGGCCTCGGGTCAGGACACGAGGTCGGCCAGCAGGCGCAGGGCCGCCGGGTTGCGCGTGGTGACGATCATGTCGGTGACGTGCGGGTCGGCGGCCCACGCGGCGAAACGCTCGCGGATCCGGGCCGCCGGGCCGACGAGCGCGATTTCGTCGACGAAGGCGCTCGGTACCGCGGCGATCGCCTCGTCGCGCCTGCCGGCCGCGAACAACTCCTGGATCCGGTCCGCCTCCTCGGCATAGCCGAACCGGCGCATCAGGTCCGCGTGGAAGTTCTTGTTCTTCGCGCCCATCCCGCCGACGTAGAAGCCCATCGCCGCCTTGATCGGGAACATCGCCTGCTCGACGTCGTCGCCGAGCGCCACCTGCACCATCGGCGCGATCCGAAAGCCCGCCGGCTTGTCCCGCAGCGCGTCCGCGTACACCTCGGGACGGGTCGGCGCCCAGTGCAGCGGCAGCCAGCCGTCCGCGATCTGCGTGGTCAGATGCACGTTCTTCGGCCCCTCGGCGCCGAGGAAGATGGGCAGGTCCGCGCGCAGCGGGTGGGTGATCGACTTGAGCGGCTTGCCGAGCCCGCTGCCGTCCTCGCCCGCGTACGGGTGCTGCGCGTAGCGGCCCTCGGCCACCACCGGCCCCTCGCGACGCAGCACCTGGCGGATCACGTCCACGTACTCGCGGGTGAAGGTCAGCGGGCTCTTGGGGAACGGCCGCCCGTACCAGCCCTCGACCACCTGCGGGCCGGAGAGCCCGAGGCCGAGGATCATCCGCCCGCCGGACAGGTGGTCCAGGGTCAACGCGTGCATTGCGGTCGCGGTGGGGGTGCGGGCGGTCATCTGGGTGACGGCGGTACCCAGGCCGATCCGCGAGGTGTTGGCCGCGATCCAGGTCAGCGGGGTGAACACGTCCGAGCCCCACGACTCGGCGGTCCAGACCGAGTCGAAGCCGAGGCGTTCGGCCTCGCGCGCCGTCTCGACGAAGTCGGCGGACGGGCCTCGGCCCCAATACCCGAACGTCAGACCCAGCCTCATGGCGGTACCTC
Organism: Embleya sp. NPDC059237; assembly: GCF_042754105.1. Lineage (NCBI taxonomy): Bacteria > Bacillati > Actinomycetota > Actinomycetes > Kitasatosporales > Streptomycetaceae > Embleya > Embleya sp. NPDC059237. The sequence goes on from NZ_JBHZAE010000001.1 coordinate 716,636, forward strand.
CATGTTTGCCCACGGTTGCCCGAAGTCGTACGGAACCGCGCGACGCGGCGCGGTGAATCGCCTCCGCAGACTAGAACACGTTTTACTTTTCGGGGAGGCCGCCTCCGCCGGGGGCCGGGCCGGTCCGCCCGCGGGCAGGCGAAAGGGCGCCGTCCGAAGTGGACGACGCCCCTGCCTGTGTCTGTTCGCGGGGTCTCGGTATTACCGGTTCCTCGGGAGCACCGGTGTCACGAGCGCTGGATGCCCATCGTGTTCTGGAGCACGCCGCGCACGTTGTCGACCTCGACGAGCAGGCCGTTCGGGTGCTCGGCCACCGCCAGGTACCAGACGCCCGTGTTCAGCACGCCCTTCTCCTGGTTGGTGTGCTCGTCCAGCATCGGACGCGAGTCCGGCACCGAGAACCAGAAGGGCTGGAACGGCGCACCGCCCGGGGCGGGCTGCTGCCCACCGCCGGGGCCCTGCGGGCCCGGGGCGCCGAAGCCGCCCTGCGGTCCCTGGGGACCCTGCGGCGCCGGGCCGCCGAAGCCGCCCTGCTGCGGGGCGCCGCCATACGGCTGCTGACCCTGGGGGCCCTGCGGACCGCCGTAGGGCGCGCCGCCGAACTGCTGCTGACCCTGCGGGGCGCCGTACTGGCCGGGCTGACCCGCACCCGGACGCGGACCGCCCGCGCCGAGCAGCGGCACCTGGAGGGCCGGCACCACGCTGGTGGCGATCAGGGCGCCGCTGAGCACGAGGACGGACAGGACGACGAGAATTCCGCCGGCCTTCATCTCCAGGCCATCGGAGGCGCGGGCGATCGACCACAGGGCGTTGATCGGCGAGACCACCGCGAGCGGCAGGGCCCACTGGCGAGCGGTCAGCCCGAGGATCTGCTTGTCCTGCAGTTGCGGCAGCAGACCGCCGAGGATGAACAGCACGCCGGCGATGATCGGGGTCAACACGCACGCGAAGACGACCGGAGCCACGTCGCCCGACCAGGCGCTCGCCGAGCCGTCGACGCCGCGAAACTCGCTCTTCAAACCGATGTAGTCGAAGAACGAGAAAATGAAGATGAGCACGGCGGCGACCCCGATGACCGCGTCGCCACGCGAGAGCTTTCTGACGTCCACTGAATACTCCTCCCGAGGGGGATGGGCGCCGACAGCGTACGGGGGCGACCCAAGTCGTGCCACCGACATCGCCCCCGCGCGTCCTCGGTGCATTGGTCCGGGGACACTGTGCCAGACGGGGGAACGATCTGTGCCCCGACCCCATACGACACACCGTATGGGGGCATTTTCCACGGATGTCTATTCGCCGCGCTGAATACCCGTCAGGTCGGTCAACACACCCTGAACGCCGTCGAGATCGATGACGATGCCGTCGTCGCGCACGCCCACCGCGAGGTACCAGACCCCGGGAAGCAGCGTGGCCGGCGCGTCGCCGGAGACGTCGAGCGGCCGCAGCGTGCGGGGTTCGGGCACAGCCAGCCAGTACTGTTCGAACGTGCCCGGATCGCCGGAATCCGTCGCCGAGTCCCGGGCGTCCCCGCCCGTGGCGGCGGGCACCCGGTCGGCGCCGATCGCCGGATTCGCCGCCGAGTCGTCCGACTTGAGCAGCAGCACCGGAGGTTGCACCGCGGGCGGCTGCATCGCCGGGGGCTGCATCGGCGGGGTCTGCGGCGGGGGAGTGTTGCCCGAGGGGCCGTACACGGGCGGCGCGACCGGAGGCGGCACCGGGAAGCCGCCGGTTCCGGGCGGGCCGGGCGGATAGCCGCCGGGCGCGCCGGGGAAGCCGCCGCCGGGGTAGCCGGGCCAGCCGGCCTCGCGCGGGCGCACCAGCGGCACGTTCAGCCCGCCGATCCGGTCCACGGTGAGCAGCAACAGGGCCTGCAACACGGCGAACCCGGCCAGCCCCCACGCGCCGTAGCCGTGCGCGGCGTCCACGGTCGCCTGCGAGTCGCCGCCGGCACGGGCGATCCGCTGCGCGGTGCGGGCCAGCTTGTCGTAGCCGCCGTCCGCGCCCAGCACGGCCCACACCGCGCTCCACGCCGACGCCACGCCGAGCACGACGCCCCACTGCCGCAGGGCGACCCCGGCGAACTGGATCTCGGTCGGCGGCGAGCCGGGACGGAAGGTGTACCGGCCGATCAGCAGCAACACCAGCGAGATCGAGGACAGCAGCACGACGGCGGGCGCGAGCGGTGTGAAGTCGCCGATCCACGCCGAGTAGTGGGTGGTGCCCTCGGTGAGGTCTCTGCCCTTGGCGGTCACCGTGTACCAGGGGAGAAACGAGAAGACCAGAACTCCGATCGCCGCCACCGCGACGATCAGATCACCTCGGGTGACGCCTTTGCGTGGCATCGTGCTCCTCCCTGACGGGGCTTTCGTACTGCGTGGACATGCGCGTGTCGCGACGGACCGCGGCCGTCGCGCCGCGGCCCGGTGCCGGTACGGTCGCCCGCACCGGCACCGGGGCCTGACATACCGTCATTCTCCGCGTTGGATTCCGGAGACGTCGCTCAGGACCCCGCGAACGCCGTCGGCCTCGACCAGGACGCCGCCCGGGTGGGGGGCGACGGCGAGGTACCACTGCCCGGTCCGCAGGGTGGCCACCGGCTCCTTGGACAGGCCCTCGGTGGGGGCCAGCGGGCGGGCCTCGGGCACGGCGAACCAGAACTGGGCGAACTCCGGCGGCTGCGCGCCGGTCTCGGCGGCGGCCGGCTGTGCGCCGGTGCCGGACTCGACGGCGCCCGGAGCGGCGGGTGCGCCCGGCGCGGTGGTGCCGGGCGCGGCCTCGGGAACGGCGGCGGTCGACCCGGAGGGGGTCGGCGGCGGCATGTGCGCGGGGACGCCGGCCATCGGCGCGGCGGCGGTGCCCACCCCCGTCGCCGGGTAGCCGGGCGGCGCGGGATAGCCACCGGTGGCGTTCGGCAGCGGGTAGCCCGTGTTCGGGTCGATCGCCATCGGCAGGCCGGTGTTCGGGTCCAGCGGGACCGGGTAGCCGCCGGTGGCGTTCGGCGGGTAGCCCCACGGTTGTTGCGGGACCGGGCTGAACAGCGGTGACGCCAGGCTGGGGATGCGGTCGCCGATGATCAGGAACAACGCCGCGACCAGTCCGGCCACCATCATCAGCCAGGCGAAGACGGTGGGTCCGGAATCGACCGTAAAGCGGGACGGGGCCGAGCCCTCGACGAGGTCGCCGATCATACCGCCCGCCCCGAACGGGGCGAAGAAACCGCTGATCGCGCCGGAGACGACGAACGCGATCGCCCACTGGCGCGGGGCCAGACCCAGGGCCGGCTTGTCCGGCTGCGCGGTGAAACGGCCGATGACCATGAGCAGCACGGCCAGCAGCGGCACCAGGACGACGGCCGGCATCAGCGGGTAGAAGTCGACCGTCCAGGCGTTCCAACTCTTGGACTCGCTGCGACCGCCGCCGAGCAGGTCTCCGTCGTCGCTGATGTTGCTGCTGCCGTGGGAGGTGGCGCTGACTTCGTAGTATTTGAAGAACGAGAAGATGAAGATCAGGACGATCGCGAGAATGACGATCGCATCGCCCCTCGTGATCCCTTTCCGGTTCAACGTTGCTCCTTTGGCGATACGGAGGGGGACGTGACGCCGGCGGCGCGGGGTGCGCCGGGCGACGTGCGGTGTGTGGGCGGCTCGCGCCGGGCCCGATCGTGCGGCTCGCGGTGGTCCGTGGCCCGACCGGGAACCGTCCGGCGGTGCCCGGCACGCGTGGACGTCGCGAACCGGGGAGCGTCACCGTCGCGCACGCGCGTCGGGACGATCGCAACGACCCTAGGGGACAGGGGACTCGTGGCTCACGTCCCCTTCAACAGATAGGCCGTGATCCCGGTCGCGATCCCGGACGCGGCGCGCTCACGCCAGTTCGGGTCGGTGAACTGCGCGGCGTCCGACGCATTGCGCATGTTGCCGCATTCGATGAACACCTTGGGTCGGGTGGACAGGTTGAGTCCGCCGAGATCGGTACGGGTGACCAGCCCGTCGTCGGTGCCCAGGTAGGTGGCCGGGGAGGTGCCGGTGGCCGCCCGAAACGCCTTGGCGAGCAGGCCGCCGAGATCGCGCGAGGGCGCCAGGATCGGCGTGGTGTCCACGTTCTTGTCCTTGACCGCGGCGGGCAGGATGACGTGGAAGCCGCGCCCGCCGGCCGGGCCGCCGTCGGCGTGGATGGACACCACCGCGTCCGCCTTGGCCGTGTTGCCCCGCGCCGCGCGCTCGTCGACGCACGGCCCCCACGCCTCGGTCTCCCACGTGTACACCACCGTGGCGCCCTGGGCCTCCAGCAAGCGCTTCGCGCGGTGTGCCACGTCGAGGGTGAACTCGGCCTCGGTGTAACCCTGGTTGGTCTCGGTGCCGGTGGTGTCGCACTCCTTGGTCAGCCCGCCCGCGTACACCTGCTTGTTGATCTCGCGGGCATGGCCGCCGTTGCCCGGATTGTGGCCGGGGTCGAGCACCACCACCCGCCCCGACAGCGGGAGTCCGCCGCCGGCGCGGGGTGGGGGCGGGACGGCCGCGGTCGCGGGGGGCTGCGCCGGGGCCGCGGGCGGTGGTTCGCCGGTCGAGGTGGTCGCGTTCGGGGCGGGCGCGCCGTCGGCCGGCGCGGCGTGGGGCGTACTCGGCGGGTCGCCGGCCGCGGTCGCCGACCGCGTGTGGGCGGCCTCGGTGCGCGCCGCGTCGTGCCCGCTCGGCCAGGCCACCGCGATGGTGCCGGCGCCGGCGGCGGCCAGCGCCAGGGCGGCCACGGTCAGGGTGATCCGCCGCCGGCGGCGCAGGCGCTCGTGTGCCGCCTCGATCCGGGCCTCCTGCGCGGGCGCGTGGCCGAACGGGTCGGCGGCGGCCGGGGGATGGCGGTAGCGGGGAGCGGGGTCGTCGGGACGGCCGCGATCGTCGCGGCGGTCAGAGGTCAAGTTCACTCCTGGACGTGAGGCCGTAGCGCGAGGCGACGGCGTTCCAGGTCGTCACGAACGACTTCTTCGCGGTGGACGCCTCGGAACTGATCGTGGCGCCCTCGTCGTAGAGCGCCCGGGTGCCCGGACAGCCCGAGTCGGCCGCGGACTGTGCCCACGCGGCGAACGATCGGTCGGCGCGCGCGGAGGCGGTCCACGCGGTGCGCAACGTCGGTGCGGCGGACTGGAGTTCGGGGGCCGCGTCGAAGCGCATCGCGTCCAACTGGGTGACCAGCTGGTCACGTTGCGCGGCGGCGTCGAGCAGCGCGGAGCGGGACGCGGCCAGCGACGAGCAGGAGCCGATGTTGTTCACCGCGTCGATCACCGACTGCCGGGACGAACCGCTGCGGGAGAGCAGGGTGTCCAACGCGGCGGCCTGCGCGCGGCCGTCCGGCGAGGGGCTCGCGGGCGGCGGGGTGGTGATCGTGGTCTGTTGGGCCGGCGGCGGGGTCGACGGGGCACCGGGCTGAGCGCCCGCCGCGTCGCCGGAGGGGGAGGTCGAGCCGGCGGTGGATTCCACGCTCGGTGAGCCGTGGGCGGCCGGCTTCTTGTCGTCCTCCGCCCACGGCTTCAGGGCGACCAGGGTGCCGACGGCGGCGATCAGGACGACCGCGGCCACGATGAACAGGAGGGTGCGCTCGAACGAGGGGCCGGGCGGGGTGGGCGAGAGCGGGCCGGGGGCCGGCGGGGTGGCGCCGCGGTACCAGTCCGGGGCGACGGGGACGTCGCGGGCCGGCGGCACACCGTGGTCGGGCCGGTCGCCCGGGATGCCGTGGACGGGGGTGTGCCCGGGGCCCTGGCGGTACCAGTCCGCGGTCGGCGCCGACGGGTTCGGGGACATCGGCGGAGGCGGCACGGGCACCGGTGGCGGGGTGACGGCGGGCGGCTGGGGGGACACCCGGGGCGGGGTGGACACCGGGGGCGGGGTGGAAACCGGCCACCCCGGGGGTGGCGGGCCGGCGGGCATGCCGCGGGCCGCCGCCGGGTTGTCGACGGTGTCCTGCTCGTCGGGCGACGCGGGTGGTGCGGGTGGTACGGGCGGCGGCATGTCGGGCCGCGCCGGCGGCGTGGCGGCCGGCAGGTGGGCGGTGGGCTCGTGATGCGGACGCGGCGGCGCGCCCGGGTTCACGGCGGTCGGCCCGGCGGTGATCCGGCGGCGCACCCAGCCGCCCACGCCGCCGTTGGCCGTCCGATCCCAGACCGTCTCGAACCGCTCGCCGTCCGCCGCGGGTTCGCCGGGCCCGTCGTCGTGCTGATGCTGATCGGACATGACCATCCCCCCGCGTCCTTCCGGATGGGCATTGTCCCAGCAAACGGGACCCGCGCGGGACCGGATCGGATTGCTTTCGGGAATCGAATCAGGCTCGAATCGATCTTGACGCCGAACGACGGGGTGTCGACCGCACGGATCGCGGTCCGCATCGCCGTCGCTTCGCCGCCGGGCCGACCGGGGACCGGCGGCGGGCGGGCAGGGGTACGGCTCGCCGGACCGCCTTCGGGTGCCCCAGGTCGTTTCGACGGGAGCGCCCCCGCTTCGCCCGCGGCTCGTTTCCCGCGACCGCCCATGAGCCGCTCCGGTCAGATCCCGGCCGCCACGCGGCGCAGCACCCGCAGTGAGCCCCGGCCCGGGAGTTCCTCGAACGCGCCGGAGGCGAGTGCGCGTCGGTAGACCCGGTACGGTGCCTGGCCGCCGTCGGTCGGGTCCGGGAACACGTCGTGGATCAGCAGCAGTCCGCCGACCGCGACGTGCGGCGCCCAGCCCTCGTAGTCGCCCTGCGCGTGCTCGTCGGTGTGCCCGCCGTCGATGAACACCAGGCCCACCGGGGTGTTCCACAGCGGGGCGATCGTCCGGCTGTGTCCGACCAGGGCCACCACATACGGTTCGAGCCCGCTGCGATACAGCGTGCGGCGGAACGTCGGCAGCGTGTCCATCACGCCCAGTTCGGCGTCGACCAGATTCGGGTCGTGGTACTCCCACCCGGGCTGCTGCTCCTCGGAGCCGCGGTGGTGGTCGAGCGTGACCACCACCGTGCCCGCGTCGCGCGCGACCGCGGCGAGCAGGATCGTCGACCGCCCGCAGTACGTGCCCAGTTCGACCAGCGGGCCGACCCGGGCCGCCAGGACCGCCGCGGCGTACAGCGCGTCGCCCTCGTCGGCCGGCATGAATCCGGTGGCCGCCTCGAACGCGGCCCGCACGGCGGGGTCGATGGTGCTCATGTCGGGATCTCCTGGGTCGGACCACGCGGGCCGGGTCGGTGCACCGCCGGGCCGCCGTCGGCCGGCCGGACCCCATGCTGCCGCAGCCGCCCCCGCGCCACCGTGTCGGGGGCCACATCGGGGTCCCCAACAATTGAAACGGGTTCTACTATCGCAAGTACTGGACCCAGTCACGGAAGTCATGGAAGGCGCGATATGGCCATCGGCATCACGGAGGAGCACCGCTCCCTGGCGGAATCGGTACGCGGATGGGTGCAACGTGTTGCACCCATCCAGGAGGTGCGCCGGGTGCTGGAGGCGGACGGCGAGGAGCGCCCCGGACACTGGCCGGCCCTCGCCGAGCAGGGCCTGCTCGGGATGCATGTCGCCGAGGAGTTCGGCGGCGCCGGCTACGGCCTGGTCGAGACCGCGGTGGCCCTCGAACAGGCCGGCCTCGGCATGCTCCCCGGCCCGTTCCTGCCCACCGTCCTGGCCTCGGCGCTGCTGCAGGCCGACGGCGGCGACGCGGCGAAGGAGCTGCTGCCCGGCCTGGTCGACGGCACGCTGATCGGCGCGGTCGCGACCGGGCCCGGCACCGTGACGGCCGCCGAGGAGGCGGGTGGGCTGCGGGTGAGCGGGGTGGCCACGCCGATCCTGGGCGGTGCGCTCGCCGACGTGCTGGTGCTGGCGGCCCGCCGAGCCGACGGCGCGGTGGTGTACGTCGCGGTGGACGCGCCGGACGTCGACATCCGGGCGCTCAAGAGCGTGGACCCGACCCGGCGCAGCGCCGAGGTGACGGTGGACACCGTGGTCCCGGCCACGCGGGTGCTGGCCGCGGTGAACGAGGCCCTGGCCCGCGACCTGGCGGCCGTACTGATGTCCGCCGAGGCCTGCGGCGTGGCCGCGTGGGCGCTCGACACGGCGACCGAGTACGCCAAGGTGCGCGAGCAGTTCGGCCGCCCCATCGGGCAGTTCCAGGCGATCAAGCACCTGTGCGCGGACATGCTGGTTCGGGTCGAACAGTCGCGCGCGGTCACGTGGGACGCGGCGCGCGCGTTCGACGCGGGCTCGGACGCGCCGACCCGGTCGCTGACCGCCGCGATCGCCGCCACGTATGCGATCGAGGCGGCCTTCACCACGACCAAGGACTGCGTACAGATCCTCGGCGGCATCGGCTTCACCTGGGAGCACGACGCGCACATCTACCTGCGCCGGGGGCTGACCCTGCGCCAGTACGCGGGGCCCGCCGCGCAGTGGCGGCTGCGGGTGACCGAGCTGGCGAGCGCCGGTGCGCGCCGGGACCTGGTCCTGGACCTGCCCGAGGAGGCGGAGCGGCTGCGCGACACCGCGCGGGCGATCCTGGCCGAGGTGGCCGGCGAGTCCGGGGCCGAACAGCGCGCGCGGCTCGCCCCGTTGGGCTACGCGGCGCCGTACCTGCCCAAGCCGTACGGCATCGGGGCCGGCCCGGTCGAGCAGTTGGTGATCCAGCAGGAGATGAAGGCGCTCGGCGTGCGGCTGCCGGACATCACCATGGGCAACTGGGTGATCCCGTCGCTGATCGCCTACGGGACGCAGGCCCAGCAGGAGCGGTTCGCGCCGCCGACGTTGCGCGGCGAGATCCAGTGGTGCCAGCTGTTCTCCGAGCCCGGCGCGGGCTCCGACCTGGCCGCGATCTCCACGCGCGCGACCCGGACCGAGGGCGGCTGGCTGATCAACGGCCAGAAGGTGTGGACCTCGCGGGCCCGCGAGTCGCAGTGGGGCATCCTGCTCGCGCGCACCTCGCCGGACAAGCCCAAGCACGAGGGCCTGACGTACTTCATCGTGGACATGGCCTCGGCGGGCCTGGACATCCGTCCACTCAAGGAGATCAGCGGCCTGGCGATGTTCAACGAGATCTTCCTCGAAGACCTCTTCGTACCGGACGAGATGGTCGTCGGCGAGGTCGACGGCGGCTGGCAGGTGGCCCGCAACACGCTCGGCAACGAGCGGGTGCACATGGGCGCGGGCAGCTCGTTCGGCGCGGGCATCGCGAATCTGGTCGCGGCGGTGAACGGCCCGGCGGGCGAGTTCGTGGACGGCGGCTTCCGGGAGCGCCTGGGCGCGCTGGTGGCCGAGGCGTCCTCGTTGGCGCTGATCGAGCTGCGCACCACGCTGGCCCGGCTGTCCGGCCTGGAGCCGGGCGCGGGCGCGTCGGTACGCAAGCTCGTCGGCACCCCGCACCAGCAGCGCGAGTCCGAGCTGAGCCTCGAACTGCTCGGCCCGCTGGGCGCGGTGGACGAGGGGGACGGCCAGAAGGCGGCGTTCGGATTTTTGATGAGCCGCTGCCTGACCATCGCGGGTGGCACCACGCAGGTCCAGCTCAACGTGGTCGGCGAGCGCATCCTCGGGCTGCCCAGGGATCCGCAGCCGAGCGAGAAATAGTTCCTGCCGTTCGCCGGGCCGTTCCGGGTTCCGGCTTCGTTTCCGGTCTCGTTTCCGGTTGCGCTCCTCTTCTCTTCCCTTCTCTTCCCCTTCCCGATCCTGATCCGTTCCCGTAGGAGTTGGCGACATGGCACAAAAGGCGTTCATCGTCGGCGTCGGCATGACCAAATTCGAGAAGCCGGAGAGCCGCGACTGGCAGTACTGGGACATGGTCAAGGAGGCCGGCGGCAAGGCGCTTGCGGACGCGGGCGTCGGCTACGACAAGGTGGAGCAGGCCCCGGTCGGCTACTGCTTCCAGGCGTCCACCGCCGGTCAGCGCGCGGTGTACGAGCTGGGCCTGAGCGGCATCCCGGTCTACAACGTGAACAACAACTGCGCGACCGGCTCCAGCGCGCTGATGATGGCCCGTCAGTTCGTCGCCGGCGGGCTGAACGACTGTGTGCTCGCGATCGGCTTCGAGAAGATGAAGCGCGGTTCGCTCGGCGGGGGCGGCGAGGGCGACTTCTCCACGTCGCCGGTGGCCCGGCACTACAAGATCATGGGTGACGCGCACGGGTTCTCGATGACCGCGCCGCCGACCGCGCAGATCTTCGGCAACGCGGCGCGCGAGCACATGGCACGCTACGGCACCACCGCCGAGCAGATCGCGCACGTGGGGGTCAAGAACCACCGGCACTCGGTGAACAACCCGTACGCGCAGTTCCAGGTCGAGTACTCGCTCGACGAGGTGCTGGCCGCCAAGGAGATCCACTCGCCGCTCACCCGGCTGCAGTGTTCGCCCACCTCCGACGGCGCCGCCGCGGCGGTCGTGGTCAGCGAGCGCTTCGTGCGCGAACACGGCCTGGAGGAGCAGGCGATCGAGATCCTGGCCCAGTCGATGACCACCGACACCGAGGAGAGCTTCGCCTCGAACAGCTGCATCGACGTGGTCGGCAAGCCGATGTCGGCGGCGGCCGGGCGGCAGGTCTTCGAGCAGTCCGGCCTGGGGATCGAGGATGTCGACGTAATCGAGCTGCACGACTGCTTCTCGATCAACGAGATCCTCACCTACGAGGCGCTGGGCATGTGCGGTGAGGGCGAGGGCGGCAAGCTGGTCGCCGAGGGCGCCACCACGTACGGCGGGCGCTGGGTGGTCAACCCCTCGGGCGGGCTGATCTCCAAGGGCCACCCGCTGGGCGCCACCGGGCTGGCCCAAGCCGCCGAGATCAGCTGGCAGCTGCGCGGTCTGGCGGACGCGCGCCAGGTCGCCGACGCCAAGGTCGGGCTCACCCACAACATCGGGCTCGGCGGCGCCGCGGTGGTCGGGTTGTACCGGCGCGGACAGTTCTGACGCGGGCGGCCCCGGTGCGGGCCGCCTTTTCGGTCCGGCGGGTGCGCCCTCGGGGTCGCACCCGCCGGACCGGCTACGCGCTGTCGGTGCCCGGGATGGTGGAGAGGTCGGCGGTGGCCGGGTTGCCGGCCGCGTGGTCGGCCCCCGCGTGATGCGCGGGCGCGTGGTTCGCGGTCGTGTGGTTCGTGGTCGGGGTGCCGAGCAGCCATTCGGCCAGGAGGGCGCGCTCGGTGTCGTTGAGGTAGAGGCGGGCGTTGGCGCACAGCGTCTCGACGTTGCGCAGGAAGGCGACGGCGAGGTCGTCGGCGGAGGCGACCGGGTGTGCGGTGGAGGACCAGTAGCCGGAGTAGACCAGGCCCGTGGTGACGAACGCGATCGCCTTGCGGGCGATGGTCTGCATCCGCTCGGCACAGCGGTCGCGGACCGCGCCCGAGGTCTGGTTGCCTTGGAAGCCGTTCTCGCTGACCTCGGCGTGCAACTCGGCGAAGAGCACGTGGTATTCCTCCGGGGACAGCCGCGGCGCGCCGGTGACCGTGGCCACCCGGTCGATCAGGTCGCGGACCGGCTCGCGCAGGTGGTCCATCCGACCCTGGCCGTTGGGACGAGCCGAGGGCGGCTGATGTCGGGTGCGGTCGTAGATGTACCCGGGTGGGACCCGACTGATCGACAACTTCTCGTCGGTGCCCTGCTCCAGCATCAGTTCGAGCAGCGAGGAGAAGGTGGCCGCGCCGCCCCAGCGGGTGCGGGTGACCTGCTCGCGACCGACCTGTTGCAGCACCGAGTGGGCGAGGGTGGCGAGCACGATCGGCTCCTCGGAGCCGTCGAGTTGCTCGCGTACGTGCGCCATCACCTGCTCGCGCACCCCCTCGTCGGCCGGCGCCACGTCGATCTCGTCGCGCAGCGCCCGCTCGATGAACTCCTGGTCGCTGATCACCACGTCGCCCGCGGCGACATACGCCTGGGCGGCCGGACCGCTGGCGATCACCATCGTGCGCCGGTCGTGGCTGCGCAGCCGCAGCAGGACCGGAGTGAAGTCCGCGTCGGCGCTCATGATGATCACCTCGTCGAACCTGGTCGAGTGCTGGAGCGTGTCGAGTACGTCCATCACCATGTGGATGTCGGCACTGTTCTTGCCCCGGCCCGTCAGCGGCGGGCAGTCGATCACGCGAAAGGCCGACCGCGTGAAGAACGCCCGGTAACGGTCGTGCATCACCGGGTTGAGATAGCAGTTGCGGACGAGCAACGATCGGCGCAGGCCGCGCTCGGTCGCCTCGTTCTCCAACCACTCCAACCACTGGGACGGTTTGCGGGCGAAAATCTCCGCGGACGCGCGGTCCGTCTCCCGCAGTCCGCTGTAAATATTGTCAAAGTCAAGGAAAAGTGCGCTGCGAATTCTGCCTGGTATGCCCGAATCCATACTCATGTCCATGCCTGCCTCCCCCGATGCGTACGGCTTCAATCTGTCCGACGCGTCACGTGCGGGCAAGCGAGGCCACATTCGGTGCGGTTCCGGTCCGGTATCGATCTTGGCCGTCTTCCGATCCGCGCGCACGCGGGTTAGGTTGCGCCAAGCAGAAGCTTGATCGTGCCATGTAGGTGCGTCGGTCGGTTTGTCCACCCGTGTATCCATCCACCCATTCATCCGTCCGCCTATCTGTCCGTCCGTCTGTCCGTCCGTCCGTCTGTCCGTTCGTTTTGTCTGTCTGTCCGTCAGGAGTCCTGTCGTGTCTGGACGTTGGAGCACCACACTGGACGCACTGCTACGCGAGCGGGCCGGGGATCACAGCGCCGGTCTGCGCGACGAGGACCGGGCGTGGACCTGGGCCGAGGTGGTCGCGGAATCAGCGAGTCGAGCCGCCCTGCTGCGGGCGCTGCGGGTCGAGGGTCGACCGTGGCACATCGGGGTGATGCTGGAGAACGTGCCCGAGTTTCCGCTGCTGCTCGGCGCCGCGGCGCTGTCCGGCGCGGTGATCGTGGGGCTCAACCCGACTCGGGTCGGGACCGAGTTGGCGCGCGACATCGACCACACCGACTGCTCGCTCGTCCTGACCGACGCGGCGCATCTGGAGCAGCTGCGCACCGCCGCGCCGGACTTCCCGGCGGACCGGCTGCTGTGCGTGGACGATCCGGCCTGGGCGCGGGCGCTGGAGCCGTACGCGGGGGTCGAGCCGCCGGTCGAGCGGCCGGGGGTCGAGGACACGTTCATGTTGATCCTGACGTCCGGGACGACCGGGCACCCCAAGGCGGTGATCTGCTCGCAGGGCAAGATTGCCGGGCAGGGGGCGAGCGTGGTGGCCATGGAGCGGTTGGACGGGACGGACGTGGCCTACTGCGCGATGCCGCTGTTCCACTCCAACGCGGTGGTCACGTGCTGGGCGCCGGCGCTGGCGGCCGGGGCGGAACTGGTGCTGCGGCGGCGGTTCTCCGCGTCGGGATTCCTGCCGGACGTGCGGCGGTTCGGGGTCACCTACGCCAACTACGTGGGCAAGCCGCTGTCGTACATCCTGGCCACGCCCGAGCGCCCCGACGACGCGGACAACCCGCTGACGCGCGTGTTCGGCAACGAGGGCGGGCCGCAGGACGTCGAGCGCTTCGCCCGACGCTTCGGCTGCACGGTGCGGGACGGGTTCGGCTCGACCGAGGGCGGGTTGTCGTTCAGCCCGGTCCCGGACATGCCGCCGGGCGCGCTGGGCCGGCCGAACGGCGACATCCGGATCCTGAACCCGGACACGCGCGAGCAATGCCCGCCGGCCACCTTCGACGCGGCGGGCCGGATGACCAACACCGAGGCGGCGGTCGGCGAACTGGTCAACGTGGGCGGCGCGGGCACCTTCGAGGGCTACTACAACAACGCGGCGGCGACCGCGCAGCGCATGCGCGACGGCTGGTACTGGAGCGGCGACCTCGCCTACCGCACCGAGGACGGCCTGGTCTTCTTCGCCGGCCGCACGGGGGAGTGGCTGCGCGTCGGCGGGGAGAACTTCGGCGCGGCACCGGTCGCCCGAATCCTGTCCCGGCACCCGGACGTGGCGGTGGCGACGGTGTACGGCGTCCCCGACGAGGCGGCGGGCGACCAGGCGATGGCGGCCCTGGTCCTGCGCGAGGGCGCCACCTTCGACCCGGCCGCCTTCGCGGGCTGGCTGGCGGCCCAGCCGGACCTGTCCCGCGCCTGGCACCCGCGCTACATCCGGATCGCCGACGCACTCCCACAAACCAGCACGAACAAGATCCTCACCAGAGTCCTGACCCGCCAAGCCTGGCACACGGCCCCCGACCCCATCTGGTGGCGCGACCCCAGAGGGGACCCAGCCACCCCATACCGCCCCTTCACCGAATCCGACCGCAAAACCCTGGAATCAGCCTTCACCGCCCGAGGCCGCACCCACATCCTGTCCCTGATATCCAGAGAGGCCTGACACCCCCGCCCTCCACCCAACCCGAGGCCCACAGACGTCCGGCGCATGGCCGAGGCGGGTAGCGCAGTGGTCCGCCCCCGGCGCGCGGGACTCCAACCGCCCGAAGCTCCCGTCGAGATGGCCGTGTCGCTCACCGAAAACCGGCCGGCAGCGGAAAGCAGGAGGGTGCTCGGGCCGGTTCTCCGGGGGCCTTCCCGAGTGGGTCGGGCCCTTCCGGCGGGCGTCGCGCTGTTGGTTGCGGACGGCTGGTGTGGGGCTTGTCCGAGCCGCTGATGGGCCGCCGCCGGCGTTCGGGGCTCCGAGACTCCGGCTTTCGGTGAGACGAACGTGTCGCTTGGCGAAACCTGGCCGGCAGCGGCGGGCAGGGAGGGTGGTCGAGTTGGGCTCCCGAGGGGCTTTCCCGGGTGGGTCGGGCGTTCCCGGCGGGCGTCGCGCTTCGGGTTGCGGGTGGCTGGTGCGGGGCTTGTCCGGGTCGGTGATGGGCCGCCGCCGGCGTTCGGGGCTCCAAGACTCGATATTCCCGGCGAGGCGGGCGTGTTGCTCGGCGAAAACCGGCCGGCAGCGGCGGGCAGGGAGGGTGGTCGAGTTGGGCTCCCGAGGGGCTTTCCCGAGTGGGTCGGGCGTTCCCGGCGGGCGTTGCGCTGTTGGTTGCGGGTGGCCGGTGCGGGGCCGGTCCGAGTCGGTGATGGGCCGCCGCCGGCGTGCGGGGCTCCAAGACTCCGGGCTTCCGGCGAGGCGGGTGTGTTGCTCGGCGAAAACCGGCCGCCAGCGGCGGGAGGGAGGGGACTCGGGTCGAATCCGCCGGGGAGGCTTCTCAAGCGGATCAGGACATTTCGGTGGCGTTGGGGAGGAGTTGGGGTTCGAAACCGGATCTCGGCGGGGTGGTTGTGGGCTTCGAGCTTCGGTGACCTGCGGTTTTGCGGGATCGGCGCGGAAAGTTGAGCGCCGAGTGCCGGTTTCGTGTGCTCCAGCCCCCTCAACGCCGGCGTGAAGACCAAAACCGGATCCCGATGCACCCCAAACAGCCCCCGCCTGCACCGACCTGCGGTTTTCTCTCACTCCGAGGCAACCGCACCCCACACGATCCGAGTTCGTGAACCTTCGTCACCCACATACCCACCGCATCCCGAAGCGCCCCGACCCATTCAGGAAGGTCACCCGCCAGACTCGACCCGACCGCCCACCCTCCCCGCCGCTGCCGGCCGGGTTTTGCCAGGCAATGCACCCGGCTCGTCAGGACCCCGGAGTCTCGGAGCCCCGAACGCCGGCGGCGGCCCACCACCGACTCGGACCAGCCCCGCACCAGCCACCCGCAACCAACAGCGCAACGGCCGTTGAGAACACCTGACTCACCCGGGAAGGCCCCTCGGGGAGCCCGACTCGACCACCCTCCCTCCCCGCCGCTGCCGGCCGGTTTTCGCCGAGCGATGCGCCCGCCTCGCCGGAAGCCCGGAGTCTTGGAGCCCCGCACGCCGGCGGCGGCCCACCACCGACTCCGGCCAGCCCCGGACCAGCCCACGCAACCAACAGCGCAAAGCGCGCCGAGAACGCTCGACCCCCTTGGGAAGGCGCCTCAGAGGACCCGACCTGACCACCCTCCCCGCCCCTGCTGCAGGCCGGTTTTCGCCGAGCAAGATGCCCCTCTCGTTGGGAGCCGCCGTCTCGGAGCCCCGCACGGCCGGCGGCGGCTCACCACCGACTCTGATCAGCCTCGCACCGGCCACCCGCAACCCGAGGCGCGACGCCCGCTGGGAACGCCCGGCCCGCTTGGGGAGGTTCCTCGGCGGACTCGACCCGACCGTCCGCCTGCCCGCCTTCGGCTCAGATCAGCCCCGCACCGGCGCCCCGCGACCGGAAGTGCAACGCGAGCCAGGACCAGCCTGGCCCACTCGGGAAGCCTCGTCGGCGAACCCGATCCGACTATGCGTCAGCTTCCGGCGCCGGCAGCATGACTTCATGGATGCTCTCTCGCACCTTGCTTCGTTTGCCCTGGTTGCGGGGCTGTTGACGGTTGTGCCGGGGCCGGATACCGCGATTGTGTTGCGGGCGGCGCTGGTTCGGGGGAATCGGCACGGGTTCGCGACCGCGCTTGGCATAGGGTCCGGGACGTTGGTTTGGGGTGCGGCTGCGGCGGCCGGTGTTTCTGCGGTGCTGACCACATCTCAGGTTGCGTACACGAGTCTGCGCGTTGTCGGTGCCTGCTACCTGCTTTGGCTTGCTTACGGATTGCTGCGGGCTGCGTGGGCGAATCGCTATACCGAGGTCGACGTCGACGTCGAGGCCACCTCGGCGGTCGGTGCCAAGGCCGCCCCCGGGTTGTGGTCGGCGTGGGGGCGCGGCGTGCTCACGTCGTTGACCAATCCGAAGGTCGGCGTTTTCTATATGGCGATGATCCCGCAGTTCATTCCCTCCGGTGCCCCGCATCTGGCCTTCGGGATACTGCTCGCCCTCGTCCACGACATCGAGGGCATGGTGTGGTTCGCGGCGATCATCCTCGGCGCGAACAGCCTGCGCGCGAGGCTGCGCCGGCCGCGTTTTCGGCGTGCGCTCGATGCGTCGACCGGTACGGTCATCGCCGGCTTCGGCGTCACGCTCGCGGTGGCCGACAACTGACCATCGGCCGTACCCCGGCTGCTCGCCGGCCCTCGGGTTTTCGGCCTCGGCCGCGAGGGTGGTCCGGTGTGCGTAGGTGTCACAGGCCCCAGAACCGGCCCTGGAGGCCCACCGAGGTGAAGTATGTGGCTGCCGACGCCGGGTCTCGGCGTTCGTAGCCTCGGTGCATGCGGCCCTCGTACCAGTGTTCGGCCAGGCGCCACAGCTTGGTGAGGTCGAGGACGTAGCCCCGGGTCTGGCCGGTGCGGGCGAGCCAGTGATCCACGCAGCCCTCGTCGCAGAACAGCCGCTGGTTGCCACACGCGTGCACCACGTCGTCCCACAACATCGTGATCGGGACCAGGAAGTGCGCCACCTCGTCGCCCTTCGGCGGCTCGTCGATGCCCACGTTCCAGGCCAGTGCCCCCTCGCACCCCGGACATCGGGTCGCGACCAGCACCTCCTCGCCCACCAGGTGCGGCACGGCGAAGGAATCCCATGCGCAGCCGCCCCACCACAGCGTGTGCCGCCCCATCACCGAGAAGCCCAACGGCACCGCGCTGAACGGATGCGCCATCACGATCGCGTCGTCGCGCAGCACGATGTGCCGCTGCTCGTGCAGGGCCCGCAACCCCGCACGCACGGTCGGCTCCGACACGCCCAGCGTCGCCGCCAATTCCGCGTCGGAGGGCGCCCGCCCGGTGTCGGCGAAGCCCCGATAGACGGCCAGCCGCAACTGTTCGACGCTCACGAGGCCGCCTCCCGCTCCGGTGCGGCCGAGACCGGCAGATCCCGGGGCTCGACGGCGGCCGGGGCCTCGGCCGCCCGCGCGGTGGGCAGAACGGCGACCCGCTCGCGCCTGGACTGGCGGATCGCATCGAACGTGAGCACCACGAGTGCGATCCACACCAGACCGAACCCCGCCCACCGGGCCGCCGGCATGGGCTCGTGGTTGACCGCCACGCCGATCCCGAACTGGATGATCGGAGCCAGGTATTGCAGCATGCCGATCGAACTGAGCGGCACCGAGTTGGCCGCCACCGCGAAGCACAGCAGCGGGATCACGGTGATCACGCCCGCGCCCATCAGCATCAGCGCCTGCGGTGCCCCCTCGTGCCCGTACGTGCCCTCGCCGGTCCAGGCCAACCAGGTCAGGTAGCCGAGCGCGGGCAGGAACATCACCGCCGTCTCGACCGCGAGCGAGTGGGTCGCGGGGAGGTTCATCCGCTTCTTGACGTAGCCGTAGGTGGCGAACGACGCGGCCAACGTGAGCGCGATCCACGGGACCCGGCCGTAGGCCACGATCAGGACCACCACCGCGGCGACCCCCAGCGCCACCGCGGCCCACTGAATCCTGCGCAGGCGCTCGCCGAGGACCACGACACCGATGCCGATCAGTACCAGCGGCGTGATGAAGTAGCCCAGCGAGGTCTCCACGACCTGGTCGTGGTTGACGCCGTAGATGTACGTGCCCCAGTTGATCGAGATCATCACGGCAGCCACGGTCACGGTGATCAGCTTGCCCGGGGTGCGGGCCAACTCGCGGATCCACGACCACTGCCGGAGCACCGCGAGCAGGACCAGCATGCACAGCAGCGACCAGGCCATCCGGTGGGCCAGGATCTCGACCGGGCCCGCAGGCTTCAGATGTGGCCAGAAGAGGGGGAACAGGCCCCACATGACGTAGGCCGCCATGCCCAACAGCAAACCGCGACGTTCTGCACCCATGGTGCCGACCGTACTGGCCGAGTGGCCTGCCGTCAGGAGCCAATTCCGAAGAGGTGGACCAGCAGCCGCCGCGCAGGCGGCCGATCCGAGACATCAGTCGCCCTCCCGACTCAGCTCCTCCCACCGGGCCACCTCCTCCCGGCGGGCCCGGTCGAGCTCGGCGATCATGTCGTAGGCCGCGCCGCCCAGGATGATCCGACGCGGCGGCTCGGGCATATCGACGATGCGCAGCAACAGGGCGGCCGCCTTCGCCGGGTCGGCATCCTTCGACTCCCCCCACATTTCTGCCAGTTCGGCGCGCAGCGGCGCGTACACCTCGTTCTCGGTCGTCATGGTCAGGCCCTGGGTGAACAACGTGGTTTCGTAGCCACCGGGTTGGACCAGGGTTACCTTCACCCCGAAGCCCGCCGCCTCCATGGC
The DNA here is from genome assembly GCF_042754105.1 of Embleya sp. NPDC059237. Taxonomy (NCBI): domain Bacteria; kingdom Bacillati; phylum Actinomycetota; class Actinomycetes; order Kitasatosporales; family Streptomycetaceae; genus Embleya; species Embleya sp. NPDC059237. Next base: position 735,690 of record NZ_JBHZAE010000001.1, read on the forward strand.
CAGCGCACCGGACATGTTGTCGAGGGCGCCCTTGCTCGCGCTGTAGAGACCGGTGGCGGCGAAGCCCACGGCCGAGCCCATCGAGCTGATCTGCACGATGTGGCCCGAGCCCTGGTCGCGGAGATGGGGGAGTATGGCCTGGCTGACCCACAGGGCGCCGAAGAAGTTGACGTCGAAGTGGGCCCGGACCTGGGCCTCCGTCACCTCCTCGACCATGCCGATCAGGCCGGCCCCCGCGTTGTTGACGACGATGTCGATTCGCCCGAAGGCGGCCACGGCTCGCGCCACGCCGCGGAACACCGCGTCGCGGTCGGTGACGTCGAGGGTCAGAAGCCGCAAGCGATCCTCGTGCGCGGCGACCAGGTCGGCCAGCGGAGTGACATCCCGCGCGGCCCCGACGACCCGGTCACCGGCGACCAGCGCTGCCTCGGCGAAGGCACGGCCCAGGCCACGAGAGGCACCGGTGATGAACCAGACGCGGGGGTCTCGGGGGACGGCGGCGGTGGTTGCTTGGGTGGCTGTGGCTGTGGCTGTGGCGGCAGTAGGCGCGGTGGTGGTCATGTGCGTGCTCTCTTCCAGGTGGCTGGGGTCGGTGGGGTCGGCCTGGGCGGGCGGTGTGGATGTTGTGGTTGTCGTCATCGGGTTCACCTGGGTCGGTAGCCGGACGAGGTCGCCGCGCGACGACCGGACTGAGGGGGCTGGGGGACGCCGACGCGCCGAGCGCGCCGAAGCTGCGGCCGAGGCGGCACGATCGGCCGGGCGGCCTCGGTGGTGAGTCTTGGAGCCGGGGCACCCGTGGTCCGCATGTCGAGGACCGAGAACGCGTCGGTGACCTCGTGGGCGACGGGTGCGACGGAGAGGGAGAGCCGGGTGCGGAACATGGGTGACAACTCCTTGATTCGTGAGACGAGACGTTGCGTCTCGCTTCCTTTCGTTGAAGCATGCATCGTCGGTGCTGGAATGTCAAGACGAGACGTATCGTCTCGTTCATGCGATACAGTGGGTGCATGACCATCGACGACAGCAGTGACCGCAGCGCGGAGGGTGCGCGTGCCGAGGGTGGATCCGCCGGCAGGCCGAATCCGTCCCGACGCAGCGAACAGTCCCGTCGGGCGATCCTGACCGCCGCCCGCGAACTCGTCTCCGAACTGGGCTTCGCCAAGCTCTCCATCGAGGCGATCGCCGCGCGGGCGGGCGTCGGCAAGCAGACCATCTACCGCTGGTGGGGCTCGAAGGGGGAGGTCGTCTTCGAGGCATTCCTTGCCCTGAGCGACCCGGGGGAGGGCATCGTGCTGCCCGACTCGGGGGATCTCGAGACGGACCTCAAATACCTGATGCGCGAGACCGTCGCGGAGTTCGCCGACCCCGCCTTCGAAGGCCCGATCCGCGCCCTCAACGCCGAGATCATCAACGATCCCAAGCTGGCCAGGCTTTACCACGAAAAAATGGCCGCCCCCGTGGACGAGGCCAAGAAGGAGCGCCTACGCAGCGCCCAACGCGCCGGCCAACTCGCTCCCGACCTGGATCTCGACCTGGCTCTGGAACTCCTCTATGCCCCCCTGTACCAACGCTGGCTACTCCGCAGCGGCCCCCTGACCCCCGAATACGCCGACAGCCTGGTCGACTTGACCCTCAAGGGCCTTCGCCCCTGACTCGCCGAGGACGGTACGCGCATCGATGACCCCGATCGCCACTCTTCGCCAGGGCGAAGAATCGAGATTCGGCCAAATGCGCTGATCAAGGTTGTTACCGTGTTTTGGTGGCCATCTTGGGAGTGTCGTGAAGCGCTCGATCACGCCCGGCAACCCGGCATTCGTTGCCGCCCGGCACCTGCGAAAGTGGTATTCACAGGAGGCTTTTGCCGAAGCGTACGACCGCGTGGCGCGAGCGGAGGGCATCAAGATCTCCATCTCCGTGCGCCAGGTGCGCCGCTGGGAGTCGGCCAACCCGCCTTGGCCGCACCCCGACGCGCGGGGTGTTGACCGCGATGTTCGGACTGTCGCTGGAGGATCTGGGTTTCCGAGCGCCCTACGATCTGGCTGCCGTCGAGCGAGCTGCACTGGCTCCGCGTGATGCGAGTGGCATGGAGCGGGAAGACGATGCGGGTTGGCGCAACCTCCTGGATGACATCCCCGAGCGCCTGGGGCAGCTGATCCGGCTGGAGAAGGATGCGATCTCGCTGCGGTCCTACGAGACGTTGATGATCCCCGGATTGCTTCAGTCGCCTGCCTACGCGTTGTCGGCGGCTCAGATGCGCAACCCCACGATTCCCAGCTCGGCTGCGTACGAAAGGGTGCGGATCCGGATGCGGCGATCGGAACGGTTGATGCGTTCCGGCCGACCTGCCTCATTCATCGTCTCCGAGGCGGCTCTGCACCAGCCGATCGGCGGACTCGCGGTACTCGCCGACCAGATGGGGCATCTCCTGGCGCTGGCTTCGGAGGACCCTCAGGTGTCGATTCAGGTGCTTCCGCTCGGCGCGGCCTTCGTGGTGCCGTCGCCGTGCCTGCTTTTGGAGATGTCGCCCGGCCGGGTAGTCGCGTGGCTGGAACAACCGACCGGTTCTGTGCTGGTGGAATCCCCCGATGATGTGATGTCCTTCCGGGCAGTCTTCGAGCGCCTGTCCACGACGGCTCTGCCGACCGTGACTACGCTCGAACGCATCGACGAGCGGAGACGGGCACTATGCACGGCGGTCGAGGTGGCAGCGCACCAGGCTGGCGCACCTCTTCGTACACGGACACCGACAACTGCGTCGAGGTCGCGGTTCTGGGAGCCGTTGTCGGGGTGAGGGACAGCAAGGTCGTCGACTCCCCGGTGCTCGCCGTGCACCCGGCGGCGTGGGCCGGTCTTGTGGAGCGCGCCGGTGCGCGCGTCGTGACGGCTATCCGCTGACCTGCACGCACTGGTTCCCGGTCGTGGGCGCATGCATGGCGCCGAGCGCCGTGAGCGTCCAGTAGTGCTTGCCCTCGGCGTCCTGGGTGGAGGCCGGCGCGATCCTCATGACGTACGCCTTGATCTCCTCGGGCTTTTCCCGGCAACGGGTCAAGAGGAAGTTGAACGCCCCCCGGTAGGAATCGAGGTCCGGACGCTGGGGCGCGCCCGCGTCGGCGTCGCGCATTGCCGTCACCCAGGTGGTGACCGTGGCGTAGGGCGCACCCGGTGCCTGCGTGGTGGGCGCCGCCGAGCGGGTCTGCGGCAACGGCGGCGCGTCGGTCACGAGGACGCCGCCACCCGGCAGCGTCGGCGGGCGGGACTGCGCCGTGGGAGACGAGGTCGCGCCCGGCGCCCCACCGCCCGATGAGCCGGTGGACGACACCGCGGTACTCCGGGCGGCGGACGAGCCATCGGAGTCGCCCGAGCCGCATCCGGCCACGAGCAGGGCCATCGCCAGCACGGGCCACGCCGTACCACGCTTCGATATGTGCATCGGCACAACGTAGTGGCGCCGTGCCGGTCCCGTTCGGGTTCGGCCTTGTTCGTCGAATCGGTATTCGTCGTTGCGACTCGGCATTGTGCCTTGTGGGCGTTGCCGCTCCGGCGTCGCGCCCCCCCTGTGTCGGCGTTTGGTGCCGCACCCTCCCCGACTTCCGTCCGCGGTGCGGATCTCGGTTGACCTTCGAGCTCGCGGTCCGGCCGCCGACCTGCTTCATGGCGTCGGCGCGGCACGGGTCGCAAGGGGTGCCGATGTGGATCGCGTTGCCGCCGTCGCGTCAGGCGTCCGGGGCCGCCCCGACCGGTGTCCGGGCCGTCCCGCTGGGCGCCCCGGTCGTTCCGCCCATGCTCGGACCATCCCGCCCCGCGCCCGGGTCGCCCTGCCTGTGTGGCGAGCCATCGCGCCCCGCGCCCGGGTCGCCCTGCCTGTGTGGCGAGCCACAGCGCCCGCGCCCGGGTCGCCCTGCCTGTGTGGCGAGCCACAGCGCCCGCGCCCGGGTCGCCTCGCCCGTGTGGCGAGCCACCGCACCCGCGCCCGGGTCGCCCTGCCTGTGTGGCGAGCCACAGCGCCCGCGCCCGGGTCGCCTCGCCCGTGTGGCGAGCCACCGCACCCGCGCCCGGGCTGTCCTGCCTGTGTGGCGAGCATCCCGCCTGTGCCCCGGGGCGTCCGGCCCGTGCGGCGAGCCCCGCGCCCGCGCCCGTGTTCGTCGCGCGCCGCCGCTGTGCGGCGCGTTGTTTTCGAGGGCTCGGGGCCGGGGCGATGTGGGTGCCTGTCCTGGGTTGCCGGTGGTGATGGTTGGGTGGGCTTCGGCGATCGAGCGCCAGGAAGTCGAGTGCCGACTTTGGGGATTGGGCCGCGTCCGGGATCCGAGTGGGGTATTCGTCGAGGGCTGGGCAGGCCGACGGTCCGGAAGGCGTTCAATCGCGGGTCTTGTCCGGTCCGTGGCCTGGGTGGATTGTGCTCCGGGCCCAGGGTCCATGATTGCTGACGGAGCGTCACATCGGGTGGTGGAAATTGGGGATTGGGGGTGCGGTACCGTCACGGACGGTGCCGAATTGTTATTTGACGGCCCGTCAGATTTCTCCTTACCGTGGCCGTACATCCACGTCTGGATCAAGGAAAACGACGCCACCCCGCTCCCGGGACGGCGTGCCTTGTGCTTCCCGAACGCAGGAGCGTCCCGTGCGAACCGTGAACTCCACACCCTTCTCAACCCGCCTGCTGCGCCGATCCGGCGTGGTCGCGGGACTCGTCGGCCTGACGCTCGGCGCCACCGCCTGCGGCGGCGACGACGACGCCGGCAGCGGAGCCTCCGGCTCGATGACGGTGCTCATCACCCAGGAGGCCAAGGGCATCGACCCGGTCATGACCACGGTGTCCTCCCTGACCGGCGGCAACCAGGCCGCGGCCGTGTTCGACATGCTCTTCTGGATCAACCCCAAGACCGGCAAGGCCGAACCGCAGATCGCGGAGAGCGCGACCGCCGCCGAGGGCAACTCGGTGTGGACGATCAAGCTCAAGCCGAACGTGAAGTTCTCCGACGGCACCGCCTTGGACGCCGAGGCGGTCAAGTTCAACTGGGAGCGGCACGCCGATCCCGCGAACCGGTCGGTACAGTTCACCGCTGTCAAGGGGATGAAGTTCGAGGCGGTCGACGGGCTCACCGTCAAGGTCACGCTGCCCGCGCCGAACGCCCACTTCGACCTCGTCGTGGCGCACAACCTCGCGTTCATCGGATCGCCCACGGCGATCCGCTCCGACCCGAAGCTGTTCGCGCAAAAGCCGGTCGGCGCGGGCCCGTTCAAGCTCAAGACGTGGATGCGCGACTCGCAGCTCACGCTGGAGCGCAACAACTCGTACTGGGGCCAGGGCAAGCCCGCGCTCAAGGAATTGATCTTCAAGCCGGTGATGGACCAGAAGCAGCGGCTGGCCGCGCTGTCCTCGGGCCAGGCCCAGCTGATGACCACCGCGCACTTCCCGTCCACCGAACAGGCCCGCAAGGACGGCATGACGGTCACGCTCGACCCCAAGAGCGGTGGCTTCATGACCATGTTCGACACGTCCAAGCCGCCGTTCAACGACCCGCGCGCCCGCCGCGCGTTCGCGTTGATCATGAACCCGGACGACCGCAACCAGACGATCCAGGGCTCGCCGGGCCAGACCCTCAAGGGCCTGTTCCAGCCCGCGTCGCCGTTCGCGAACCCGGAGGCCGTGTACGCGACCAACAACCGGGTCGAGGCGCAGAAGCTGCTCGACGAACTGGCCGCCGAGGGCAAGTCGTTGAACTTCACGTACACCACCAACAGCAGCGCCAGCGCGCGACTGACCGCCGAGTATTGGCTCACCCAGATCGGCAACATGAAGAACATCACGATGAAGACCGAATTCCTCGAGGGAGCGGCCTACATCCAGAAGGTGATGATCAACAACGACTTCCAGGCCTCGGAGTTCGTGATCACCTTCGACGAACCGGAGCCGGTGCTCTACAACTTCACCCACTCGAAGGGTCCGGAGAACCGCACCAAGTGGAACAACCCCGCGGTGGACAAGGCGCTCGACGACGCCCGCAACAGTGACGACCCGGCGGTGCGCAAGGCCGCGTACCAGACGGTGCAGGCCGAGATCGTCAAGGATGTCCCGTTCTTCGCCTACGAGAAGTCCTTCGCCGCGGCGGTCCAGGGGAAGAGCGCCAAGATCGACGGCCTGTCGCTGTTCGAGGACGGCCTGATCCTGTTCGACCGGATCGCGCTCAAGTAGCCCCGCCCACGGCGACCGGGCGCGCGGGCAACCGGGCCGACGGCGGGATCAGGATCGGATGAGCGGGGCGTCGGGGGCGTACGAGGTGTACGCCCCCGACGCCGTCTCGCGTGATCGGCCCGCCCCGCCCCGCCTCAGGCCCGCGCCGCCCGGATGAACAACGCCTCCGCGTCCGCCACCAGTTCGCCCCCGGCGTACGAGCGCGCGGTGACCCACGCCTTGCGGCCCTCGACCCGGGTGACGCCCGCCTCGTAGTCGATCCGCGTGTACAGCGGCGTCGCCCGCCGCATCCGCACGGTCAGCGACACGGTCATCCCGAGTGCCCCCGCGCCGGACTGGGCGCAGCCCATCACCTCGTCGAACGCCGCCGCCACGATGCCGCCGTGCACCCGCCCGTTGGGGCCCTCGAACGCGGCGCCGAACGTCGCGTGCGCGCGCACCAGCGGACCGTCGCCGGTGATCGACATCGGCGGGGCGATCGGGTTCGCGGCGCCGATGAACGGGCTGCGCTCGTGCAGGGCCAGGTCGCGCGAGGTCGGTGTGCGCTCGCCCACACGGGTCAATGCGGCGATGCGATCCGCCAAATCTGATACATCGTCAGCTACGCTTTCGAGCATGGCCTCGGCGTCGTGCGGGTCGACCGTCTTCACCGCCTCGATCAGGCGGCGGGTTGCCTCGGCCAGGCGGTGTCGGGCCGCGCGGCCCGCGCTGTCGGGGTCCGGGCGCGGCGTCCAGGTCAGGCGCAATTCGCGCAGTACGTCGGCCGGTACGGGCGGCGGCTCGGCGGCGGCGTCCGCGGCTTCGGGGGCGGCGGCGGTCATGACGGCTCCCGGGGTGACGTGATCCCGGCCGCAGCCGGGCGAATGGCCGATCATTGCATGTAAAAAGAACGAGTTCTAGTTTTGGGCGGGTGGCGCGGTCCGGGTGGTCGGCGCCATCGCAGTCCGGAGTCACCGGTCATCATCACAGCCACACCAGAGGAGACACCATGCCGATCGACGCCGCGAAGGCCACCGGAGCAGAGCCCCGCACGGGTGAGATCGCCTGGTCGAACAAGGACGTGATCCTCTACCACCTGGGCCTGGGCGCGGGCACGCCCGCCACCGGCGCGGACGAGTTGCGCTACACGTACGAGAAGAACCTGCACGTGCTGCCCACGTTCGCGACCGTGGCCGGCACCAAGGTGGGCGGCAGCCTCTCCTCGCTGCCCGGCATCGACATCAACCTGCGCGCGGTGCTGCACGGCGGCCAGGAGATCGTGGTGCACAACCCGCTGCCGGCCAAGGCCAAGGGCGTCAAGGCGACCAGCCGGGTGGCCGACGTGTTCGACAAGGGCAAGGCCGCGGTGATCGTGCTCGAATCGTCGGCCGAACTCGAGGACGGCACCAAGCTGTACGACTCCCGCGCCGAGATCTTCGTCCGGGGCGAGGGCGGCTTCGGCGGCGAGCGCGGTCCGGCAACGAAGATCGACGTACCGGAGCGCCCGGCCGACCACACGATCGATGTGGCCACCAGCGCCGACCAGGCGCTCCTGTACCGCCTGTCCGGCGACTGGAACCCGCTGCACGCGGACCCGGACTTCGCCAAGGCGGCCGGCTTCGACACCCCGATCCTGCACGGCCTGTGCTCGTACGGGCTGACCCTGAAGGCCGTCGTGGACAACGTCCTGGGCGGCGACGTCTCGCGGGTCAAGCGCTACCGCACCAAGTTCGCCGGCATCTTCTTCCCCGGCGAGACGATGCGGGTGCGGGTCTGGGAGGAGGACGGCAAGCTGCTGATCAACACCTGCGCCGTCGAGCGCGACGAGGCGATCGTGCTGTCCGACACGGTGGTGGAGTACAGCGCCTGACGGCGCGCCACGGGCACGAGGCGGATCGCCTCCGCCTCGTGCCCGTGCCCGACCCGCTGTCGTCCGGGCGGGGTCAGCGCCCCCCGAGTCCGGTCTCGGCGATCAGCAGCGGACTGTCCGGTGCCGGCTGCCCGGGCTCGCCGTAGGCGGTGCTCACGACGGCGATCCGGTATGGCGCCGGGTCCGCGCGGATCGCGGACCAGGTCGTCGTGCCGCACAGCGTCGCCGGCAAGCCCTCGGTGATTTGCAGTGCTCGTCCCGGCATATTCGTGATCGGGCCGAAGGACTTCGTGGAGAACGCGCGCATCGGCGATTCGGGTGGCGACGGGACGAAGGGCCCACCCACAATGATTCCGTCGCGCAGGATCAGCGCGCGCCCGTCGACGTGGGCCGGCCCGAGATTCGGTGGCGACGCGCTTCGGATCTCGTACGCGACCTGCGGCGCCGTTCGCTGGGGCGGATTCTCCTCCACCGATACGATCCGCAGCGAAGTTCCCGGCAGCGCCGACACCGGCCGCACCGGTAGCGGCTTCCCGCATTCGAAGTTCAGTGGTCCGCGCACGATATCCGGCGGCGCCGAGGCCGCCGGGCGTTCGTTTCCGCTCGTCCCACCACCCACCGCCACCGTCGTCCCCACCACCGCGCAAACCGTCAGGGTCGCCGCTGTCGTGATCGCGGCGCGCCGCCGCCGCACTCTGCGTCGACCCGCTCGCGCCAGATCGTCCGGGCGCAATTCCAACGGGCCGGCGCCGGCGGCGAACTCGTGCAGGGCGTCGGTGATGCGTGCTTCCTCAGGCTCCATGACCCACCTTCTCCGCTGTCGTGTCAAGCTCGCGGAGCAGGTCCGCGAGTGTCCTCCTGGCGTCGTGCAGATGGCGCTTGACCGTGCCCTCGCCGCACCCCAACTCCTCGGCGATCTGGGTCACCGAGCGGTCCTCGTAGTAGCGAAGGACCACGCACGCGCGTTGCCGCGGGGACAGGCCGAGGAGCGCGTCGCGAACGGTGAGCCGCACCGCGGCGTTGGAACCCTCGTCCCCGGTGGGCTCCGTCGGCATCACGAACAGCGGTCGGACCCGCAACCAGCGGGTGCGCCGGCGTGTGCCGTCCATCACCAGGTTCAGGATCGCCTTGCGGACGTAGGACTCCAGATGCTCCACCGACCGGGCCCGTCGGGTGCCCAGTGCCCGCACCAGCGCCTCCTGGACGAGGTCCTCCGCGAGCGACGCGTCGCCGCACAGCAGGTACGCGTAGCCCTTGAGTACCGTCCCGCGTGCGGCCAACAGCCGGGCCAACGCCGTACCGTCGGCGTCGCCGTCCTTCGACGTGCCTGCCATCCGAGCCCCCTTTCGTTCCGCCCCCCGACCGCCATGTGATGTGACGTACAGGGGTGAGGTTTCGTTGGGGGAGCTGCATGCCTTTCGTCCCGCAGCGGGGGCGGATACCTTGACCGTGTCATTGGTCTTGAGTCAAAACAGGAACACGTTATAGTTCTTGACCGAGCCAAGTATTGGTGCAGGAAAGACGAGGAGCCCCCATGCGCGCAGCGGTTCTGCACGAGACCGGCCAGGACAAGCTCGACGTTCGCGACGACGTCGAGGCGGTGGGCATGGGCCCGGGGCGCGTGCGGGTCAAGCTGCACGCGACCGGTGTATGCCACTCGGACCTGTCCGCGATGACCGGGGTCCTGCCCCAGCCCGCGCCGTTCGTACCCGGCCACGAGGGCGCCGGCGAGGTGGTCGAGGTCGGCGACGGCGTGAGCAGCGTCGCGGTCGGCGACCGCGTCATCATCTGCTGGGCGCCGCCGTGTGGCGCCTGCAACTACTGCCGCGGCGGCCAGTCCAACCTGTGCCTGGCCGGGTTCATGAACGCCGGCAACCAGAACTTCACCTTCGGCGGCACCCCGTCGTACGGCTTCACCGGCACCGGCACCTTCGCCGAGGAGGTCGTCGTCGCCGCGCCGTGCGCGGTCAAGGTCGCCGACGACGTGCCCTACGAGATCGCGGCGCTGATCGGCTGCGGTGTCACCACCGGCGTCGGCGCGGTGTTCAACAGCGCGCGCATCCAGCCGGGCGCGTCCTGCGCGGTGATCGGCGCCGGCGGCGTGGGCATCGCGGTGATCCAGGGGCTTCGCGCGGCCGGCGCCGCCGACATCGTGGCGATCGACCCGGCCGAGTCCAAGCACGTGTGGGCGAAGAAGTTCGGCGCCACGCACGCGATCACCCCGGACCAGGCCGCGGACGCCAAGCGCGACCTGACCGCCGGCCAGGGCTTCGACTACGTCTTCGAGGTGGTCGGCAAGTCGTTCACCGCCCGCAGCGCGTATGAGCTCACCCGCCGCGGCGGCGACGTGATCATCGTCGGCGCGGGCGCGATGGACGACAACGTCTCGTTCAACATGTTCGAGCTGTTCTTCGACCAGAAGCGCATCATCGGCAGCATCTACGGCGGCGGCGACATCGTCTCCGAGTACGAGCGGATCACCAAGCTGTGGCGCGCCGGTCGGCTCGACCTGGAGGCGATGATCACCCACCGCCTCACCCTCGCCGACATCAACGACGCGTTCGACCTGATGAAGAGCGGCGAGTCGATCCGCACCATCGTCACCCTCTGACGAAGCGCACCGAAAGCACTCGGCAGCACCTCGCAGCACCCGGCAGCACCCCGCAGCACCCACAAGCCCACACCAAGCGGCGCCGTAATCCGCAACCCGCCCACCCGACACACCGGGTGGGCGGGTGGGCAGACCAATGCCCGAGCCAACCCACACGCGACCGCGGCAAAGCCACCGACCCCACGGGAGAATCCGCATGACCACGTCGCTGGATGGCAAGGTCGCCGTAGTCACCGGCGCCGGTCGTGGCCTCGGCCGCGCCGAAGCCCTCGAACTCGCGAAGCAGGGCGCGGCCGTCGTGATCAACGACTTCGCCCCCGAAGGCAGCCCCAACCCCGCCGACGACGTCGTCGCCGAGATCGTCGCGGCCGGCGGCAAGGCGGCCGCGCACCGCGGCGACGTCTCCGACTTCGACGCGGCCGGCAAGCTGATACAGCTCGCGATCGACACCTTCGGCTCGATCGACATCGTGGTCAACAACGCGGGCATCCTGCGCGACCGGATGATCTTCTCGATGACGGAGCAGGAGTGGGACTCGGTCCTGGCGGTGCACGCCAAGGGCCACTTCAACACCACCCACCACGCCTCGAAGTACTGGCGGGAGAAGTCCAAGGCGACCGGCGGCGCGGTGTACGCGCGGGTGATCAACACCGCGTCCGAGGCGTGGCTGGCCGGTTCGGCCGGGCAGCCGAACTACGCCGCCGCCAAGTCGGCGATCGTCGGGCTGACCATGTCCACCGCCAACGCGCTGGTCAAGTACGGCGTACGGGCCAACGTGATCTGCCCGCGGGCGCGGACGAGCATGACCACGCACGTGTTCGGGGAGAGCGCGGGCGCGCTGGCCGAGGGCGAGCTGGACCCGCTGGCGCCCGAGCACGTCGCGCCGCTGGTCGCGTACCTGGCCAGCCCGGCCGCCGAACAGGTCACCGGGCAGGCGTTCGTGGTGCACGGCGGCTTCGTCGCGGTGATCGAACGCCCCACTCTCCAGGCCAAGTTCGACTCCAAGCAGGCCACCTTCACGCCGGAGGAGCTGGACCAGGTGCTCTCCGCGCACTACGCCGACCGCAAGCTCGGCGCCGGCTACACCGCGGACGACCTGCTGTTCCTCAAGCGCGACCCGCGCTGACTCCGAAGCGCGGGGCCGGAGGTGGCGCGATCACCTCCGGCCCCGCCTTTCGCCCGCACCGTTGACACGTGTCGTGCCGCGAGGGTCGCCTCTCGGGCCGCACCGAGAAGGGGTTCCCCGTGCTGACCTCCGCCGACGACTTCCCGATCCACCAGACGCCCGAGCCGGTGGCCACACCTGCCACCTCGGACCGCAACGCCTACGACCGCTACTGGTTCAACGGCTACGACCGCGACGGCGGGTTCTACTTCGCCGCCTCGCACGGCCTGTACCCGAACCGGTTCGTCGCCGACGCGCACTTCACGATCGGGATCGACGGTGTCCAGCACAGCCTGCACGCGTCCCGGCGGGCGCCGCTGGACCGATTCGACCTCACCGTCGGACCGATCGGCATCGAGGTACGCACACCGCTGAAGGTGCTGCGCCTGTACGTCGAGCCGAACGAACACGGCCTCGGCTGTGATCTGACGTTCACCGCCCGCGCCGCGGCGATCGAGGAGGAGCGCACCACCACCCGCAACGGCCACCACGTGATCATGGACTCGACCAGGCTGACCCAGCTCGGCGTCTGGTCGGGCACCATCACGCTGCCCGGCGGCCGGGTCCTCGAGATCGACCCGGCGACCACCCTCGGCACCCGCGACCGCTCGTGGGGCGTACGCCCGGTCGGCGAGCGCGAGGAGGGCGCGCCCAAGCCGTTCAACCCGATGTTGTGGTTGTGGACGCCGATCCACTGGGCCGACGAGGTCAGCCTGTGGGCCTCGTTCGAGCGCGCGGACGGGCGGATGTACCACGTGGACGGCAAGCGGGTGGCGGCCACGCCGCTGGGCGCGGCCCCGGACCCGGCCGCCGTACCGCTGCCCGAGGACGAGCCCGCGTTCGCCAAGCTGACGCCGCATCGGCACGCGCTCACATGGGTTCCGGGCACGCGGCGGATCGAGGGTGGCGAGTTCCACATGACGGACGAGAACGGGGAGCCGTTCGCATACCGGATCGAGCCGATCGGCGCGCGCGGACTGCTCGCCGGGCTCGGCTATCTGCACCCGGAGTGGGGGCACGGCGTCTGGCAGGGCGAGCTGAAGGTCGGCTACGAGAGCTGGGAGCTGGACAAGGTGGACCCGCTCCGGTTCGACCGCCAGCACCAGCAGCAGGTGATTCGGGTGACCGAACTGACCGGCGCGGGCCGGGTCGGGGTCGGTGTGGTGGAGCAGTTGTTCTTCGGGCCGCATGTGCCGTACGGCTTCAAGGAGATCCTCGACGGGTACGCGGGCTGACCCTGGGTCAGGTCCGGCGCGGTGCGCCCTCCGCGATCCTGGTCGGCTTCTCGAACCAGCCGCCGGCGTCGGCGGGTCGGTGCTCCCACGCGCCGACCAGGTCGCGGTACAGCGGTGCGCGGGCGAGCAGTTCGTGGTGGGTGCCCGGGATCGGCCGGTTGCCGTCCATGAGCAGGACGCGGTCCGCGCGGCGGGCCGAGTCGATCCGGTGCGCGATCACCACCAGGGCGCCCGCGCGCGTCGCGAACGCGGCCTCGGCCAGCGCCTCGGCGGGCGGATCCAGGTGGCAGGTGGCCTCGTCGAGGATGACGAAGCGGGCGGGGGAGAGGTACGTCCGCGCCAGCGCGATCAGTTGGCGCTCGCCTGCCGACAATGTGCCAGGGTCGGCGAGGTGGGCCTCGTAGCCGCCGAGCCGGGCGACCAGTTCGGCGGCACCGACCAGACGCACCGCGCGGTCCAGGTCGGCCCGGGAGACGTCGGGGTCGAGGTAGCTCAGGTTCTCGTGGACGGAGCCGGCGAAGACGTACGCCTCCTGCGGGACCACCGCGATCGTATTCCGAAGCGTGGCCTCCGGATGCGCGGCAAGGGGGCGGCCGGCCAGCGACACGGTGCCCTGATCGGGCGTCAGCAGGCCGGCGAGCAGCGCCGCGAGGGTGGATTTGCCGATCCCGCTGGGGCCGACGACGGCCAGGTGCGAACCGGCGTCGAGGGTCATCGACAGGTCGCGGACCACCGGTTCGGCGAAGGGGCCGTAGGCGAAGGTGACGCGGTCGAGGACGAGGGGGCCGGGGGCGGTGGCGGGTGACGGGATCCGGGTGGGGCCTGTCGTGTTCGGGGCCGCCGCGCCGGGAGTCGCCGGGTCCGGAGCCGCCGGATCCGTGGCCGCCGCGCCTGCCTGGGCCAACCGCCCTGCGACCACGAGGAGTTCCAGCAACCAGCCGCCCACGGTCGCGGTCGCGGCGCGTACGGCGGGCTCCAGATGCTGGGCCAGATAGAGCGCGGCGCCCGCCACCTCGCCGGTACTGAGCATGCCCTCGCGGACCAGCCACGGGGCCGCGATCAGCACGGCCAACAGCGGGAGTTGGCCGCCCAGGGCGACCACGAGCAGGCGTACGGACGAGGCGCGCGCGAGCAGCCTGGTCGCGCGCGCCTGGGCGTCGGCGGCGGCGCCGATCTCGGCGGCCACCCGCTCCTGGGCACCGCAGGCCACCACGTCCCGGAGCCCGGCCACGGTGTGGGCGGTGCGGATCGCGATGCGCTCGTCGGCGAGTACGAGTTTGCGCCGTCGCCTGGCCAGTGGGGGCAGCAGGCGGACGAACAACCAGGTCGCGAGGGCGAGCGGGATCAGCACGAGCGGGAGCAACACGGGGGCGAGGAGGGCGAGTCCGAGCAGGGCGGCGACGATGGTCACGCCGAGCTGGCGCAGCGTGCGCAGCAGCGAGGCGGTCAGATTGCGGCAACTCTCCACCTGCTCGGTGAGCCGGGCCACCGCCGCGTCGGCGCCGCGGCCCGCGTCCGGCCGTCCCGACGTCGCGTCGAGCACCGCCGAGGTCACCACCCGCCGGACCAGGGTGTCCCGGAAGGGCTCCACCACGTCCGCCAGATGCGGGAACATCGCGTAGGTGGCGGCGGCCCGGATCAGCATCGCCAACGCGAGTACGCCCAGGAGCACGAACCCCACGCCGGGCCGCCCGACCAGGAACCCACGATCGAGCGCGGCGGCCAGCAGCGCCCCCGACAACAACGCCGGCACCCCCTCGGCCACCGACCACCCCAGGACCCGCCCCAACGCCGCCCGCCGCTCCCGCAACGCCTGCATCAACAACCCCCGCCCGGCGCGCAGTCCGCCGCCGTAGGGGCCGGCGCTGTGTCGCCTTCGGCGCTCGGGGGCGGTCGTGCCTGGGGGCGGTGTCGACGCCGCCTCTTCGGCGCGGGCGGCCGGCGGCTCATCGGTGTCGGGCCGTGCCGCGAGCGGCGTGGCGGAGTCGGGCGTTACCGCGTGGGGCGTCGCCGTGTCGCCGATCGCTTCGCTCGGATCATGTTGTGATGCCGGATCGGGGCCCTGGGTCCGGCTCGGCCGGTCGCCGCCGGGCTCGGCCGGCCGGCCGTCGTTGCCCGCCATGTCGTCGCCCGCCGTGTCGTCGAGCCCGACATCGGCGGGGTCGGCCGACGCGGGGTCGTTGGGGGTGGATGGGCGCCAAGGTTCGTGCGGGCGGTTCAGGCGGTTCGGTCGGTGCGGTGCGGGGAGGGCGAGCGGCTGCGCGGCCCCCTCGTCGCGAACGCCGTTCGACGGATCGAGAGCGCCGGCCGCTGCGGACCGGGGCGTTGCGAGGAGGGCGTCCGGTGGCGGGGAGGAAGGAGCCGAGCCGTCGTCGGGCGGTGCGGCGGGTCGATCTTCGGGAAGTGCGTTGCGCGCAAGCGCGTTTCGGATGCCGCGCACCGATTGTTTGCGCGGCTTGCGGCGTCGGCCGCCGCTTCGTCGGGTGGGTGTCGGGCGGTCGCCGTCTTCGGCGCGGGCCGGATCCGGGGCCGGGGCACGGCCCACGCGCCGATGCCGACGGGGTTTGCGCGCGGAGGCATCGGGCGGGAGCGGCGGCTGCGCCGAGCCGGTCGCCGGCTCGTCTTCCGGGGAGGCGACTTGGGGTCGACGGTCGGTCGGGTGCGGGTGGTGGGGGTCCAGGCCCGACTCGACCTCACCACCAGCGGGGTCGGCCTCGACCAAGTCCGCAGGTTGCGGCCCCCCGCCCGGTACGTCGCCCGCCGGCTTCGACCCCCGAACCCGCCAACGCCGTCCCGGACGAACCTCCTCCGGGCGGGTTTCCGAACCGATCGTGTGGCCCGGAAGCCCCACCTCCGCCCGCTGCCGCCGCCCGTCCGCTCCACCCATGCCCAGGATCCGCCGCTGCCTTTCGGCCGCGTCTCCCGAACCGACCGCCGGAGCTACCGCCGACACCGGCTCGCCGTCGGCACCCAACTCCGACGTGCCCGGCACCTGTTGCCGCTTGCCACTCCAGGCACGCCGCCGACGGTCTCCATCGGCTTTCCGCGCCGCGTCACCGCGCGTGGGCTCCGCACCCGAGGCCGAAGCGGCCGCCACAGCTTCCGCCGAACCCCCCTGCGGCCCCGTGCGCGAGATGCGTCGACGGCGGCCCGTAGGCGTCCCTACCGTGTCCCCTCGGGTGGGATCCCCGCCCGGGTCCGGGGCGGATGCGGGGCCTTCCTCGCCTGCGGCCGGTTCCCGGTGCGGGTCGGCGCGCGGCCTGTGCCACCTGCGGCCCGGGTCGGGCGTTCCCGCCGTGTCGCCTCGGGTGGGGTCCACGCCCGGATCCGAGGTGGGTGCCGGACCTTCCTCCGCTGCTGCTGCCGCCGGCTCTTGGCACGGGCTCGTGCGCGGCCTGTGCCACCTGCGGCCCGGGCCGGGCGTTCCCGCCGTGTCACCTCGGGTGGGGTCCACGCCCGGATCCGAGGTGGGTGCCGGACCTTCCTCCGCTGCTGCTGCCGCCGGCTCTTGGCACGGGCTCGTGCGCGGCCTGT
>NZ_JBHZAE010000001.1:752373-1206791 GCF_042754105.1 Embleya sp. NPDC059237
CGGACCTTCCTCCGCTGCTGCTGCCGCCGGCTCTTGGCACGGGCTCGTGCGCGGCCTGTGCCACCTGCGGCCCGGGCCGGGCGTTCCTACCGTGTCCCCTCGGGTGGGATCCCCGCCCGGGTCCGGGGCGGATGCGGGGCCTTCCTCGCCTGCGGCCGGTTCCCGGTGCCGGCGCGCGTCGGGTGTTCCTGCCGTGTTGCCTTGTGTGGGGAGCGCATCCAAGTTCGAGGCGGGCGCCGGGACTTCCTCCGCAGCCGCCGACTCCCGCCGCCGGCCCGTGCCCAGGATCCGTCGGCGGCGTCCCGCGTCGGGTCGTTGCGCCGGGGCGGCCGGCGTGGGCTGCGCTTCGGAGGCCGAGCCGTCCTCGTGGCGCGGCTCCGGTACCGCTGCCGCCGGTCGGGCGTCGGCCTGCGGGCGGCCGAGCGGGTCTTCCGGGCCGGTACGCGTGGAGGCCGCCGGCGTCGGGTCGAGTGTCGAGTCGTCCGTGGCCGACTCCCGGGCCGGGCTCGGGCCCGGGAGTCGGCCGCTGTGCAGGAGCCGGCGCCGAGCCTGTCTGTTCGGTGGGTTCTGTACGTCGGCCCGCGTGGGGGCGGGGCTCGATTCCGAGGTGGCCGGAGCGTTGTCGGCGCCCGGCTTCGGTACCGCCGCCTCACGTCGTCGGCCGGTGCGCAGGATCCGCCACCCGCCTCCGTTTGCCGGCTTTGGCGGTGTTTCGTCCGGCCCGGGCCCCTCGTCGGTGTCCCGACGCGGCGCCGCTGCGCGGTGTGGGCGGCCGGGGTGGGGCGCTCGTCGGCGGCCCGGACGGTCGGGTGATCCGTCCGGGTCTACCGGGATCGGGGTCCGGGCGACCTCCGGCGCGGTGCCCGACCACACCACCAGGCGGCGGGCGGATCGGGTCTCCGTGGCCCGAGGCGGCTCGCGGTCGCCGTCGTCGGAAGCGGTGGCGCGCTCGGCCGGCTCGGCGGGAAGGCCGCCCAGGTCCCAGACCGGGATCACCACCCGTCGGCGGCGGCCCGTCGGCCCGTCGTGATCGTCGTCCGTCATCCGGCCTCCCCCTTCGGACCCGGCCGGTTCACCGGATTTCGTCCTGTCGTCGGCGGCATTCGCCGTCGGGCGCGGGGCGCTCGCGCGTGGTTCGACCATCCGCGTCGCGTGCACGGACACCGCCGAACACCAGGCCCACTCACCACTTCGCCCCCCGACCCAACCCTCACCCCAAGGCCCGATCGCGTCCCGGGGCGGGGACCTGCCGGCGGTCGGCTCGGGGGCGTCGGCCTCGGACCCGGTCGTGATGTCGACCTCGACCCGGTCGCCCGTCCGGGACTCGACTCCGACCTCGGGCCCGGCCCAAGACCCCGACGAGGCCCGCGTCCCTGTCTCGTCCCAGGTCCCGATCGCCTCTCGAGGTGGAGACCCGCCGGCGGTCGCCACGGGGGCATCGACCTCGCGCCCGATCGCGGAGTAGGGGCCGGCCCGGCCACCTGTCCGGGTCTCCTCCCAGGATCTGATCGGTGCCCAAGACGGGGACCCGTGCCCGGCAGTGGTCGCCACCGGGCCACCGGCCTCGGGCCCGGTCGTGATGTCGGCCCCGCCCCGGTCGCCCGTCCCGGATCCGATCTCGACCTCGGGCCGGGCCCATGGCCCCGGCGCGGTCTCCGTTCGGGTCTCCTCCCAGGAGCTGATCGCGGCGCGTGACGGGGATCCGTGCCCGCCGGCGGTCGCCACGGGGCCATCGGCCTCGGGCCCGGTCGTGATGTCGGCCCCGCCCCGGTCGCCCGTCCCGGATTCGGCCCCGACCTCGGGCCGGGCCCATGGCCCCGGCGCGGCCCCCATCCATGTCTCGTCCCAGGGGCCGGTCACGGCCCGAGACGGGGACTCGGGCCTGCCGTCGGTCGCCACCGGGGCGTCGACCTCGGGCCCGGTCGTGACGTCGGCCCCGGCTCGGTCGCCCGTCCCGGATCCGACCCCGACCCCGACCCCGGGCCCGATCCCGGGCCCGGCCCAAGACCCCGGCGCGGCCTTCGGCCATGTCTCGCGCTCGGCGCCGGCTCGGGTGTCGGCCTTCGTCTCCGCCTTGGGATCGGCCTCGACCTCGACCTCGACCTCGACCTCGGCCTCGGCCTCGACCCCGTCCCCCGTCGCCCCCGTCACGTCCGCTCCTCCCTCGTGAATACCGCGCGGTATGCCGGGTCGTTCCACAGTTCCGTGTGTGGGCCGAGGGCCTTGATGCGGCCGGATTCGAGCCAGGCCACGAAGTCGGCGTCGGCCGCTGCCGTGGCGCGGTGGACGACGACGATTCGGGTGCGGTCGGCCAGGCCCGTGCGGAAAGCCTCGTGGATGTGGTGTTCGGTGACCGTGTCCAGGCCGCTGGTCGCGTCGTCCAGCACCAGGACCCGCGCGTCCTGGACCAACGCACGTGCCAGGCCGAGCCGTTGCACCTCGCCGCCGGACAGCGCCAAGCCGTCGGTCCGGGTCGCGTAGCCGGCCGGCAGTCGGCGGACGAAGTCGTCCGCGTAGGCCATCCGGGCCGCCCCGGTCACCGCCTCCGGATCCGCCCCGGGTCGGCCGTACGCCAGCGCCTCCGCCAGATCGGCGCCCACCAGGACCGGGCGCGGAAACGCGTACGCGACCCCCCGTCGCAACTCGCCGCGCGCCAACCGGGTCACCGGCAGCCCGTCGAGCAGCACCTCGCCCTCGTCCGGTTCGCACAGCCGCCCCGCCAGCGCCGCCAGCGTCGACTTGCCCGACCCGGACGCCCCCACCAGCGCCACACACGCCCCCGCCGGCACCGTCAGATCGATCCCGTCGAGCACCACCCGACCCCCGCCCGAGCCGACCTCCGGCACCCGCACCCGGATTCCCCGGAAGACCAGTTCGCCGCCCCCCGGCGGCAGAGTGCGCGCGGTGCCGTACCCGGCGGCCTCGACCGCCAGCAACTCGGCCGCCCGTACCCGCCCCGCGCGGGCATGGGCCACCCCGACCAGCGCCTCCACCTGCTCCAGGAACCCCAGACCGAGCGCCGCGTATCCGGCCGCCGCGACCAACTGCCCCGGCGGAATCCGCCCCTCGGCGAGCAACCACCCCGCCGTCGCGAGGACCGTCAGCTCGACCATCGGCGCGAGCAGCAACACCTGTGCGACGGCGCTGCGTTGGGCCCGCCACAGGCCGTGCCCGGCGGCCGAGAGCTCCGGCAGCGGGGCCAGGATCCGGGCGATCTCCCGATCACGCGTGCCGCACGCGCGGATCGTCCGCGCCCCCGCGAGCGCGTCGGTCAACCGGCCGGCCAACCCGCCCTGTACCGCCTGGTAGCGAGTGAACAGGTCGGTTGCGCGGGCCATGAACACCCGCACCACGAGCAGCCCCGGCAGCAGTCCGCCGAGGAAGCCGACCGCGAGCCACGGATCGATCAGGGCCAGCGCGACGATGCCGCCGAGCGAGGTGACCAGCGCGCCGAGCGTGCCGAGCAGCGACGGGACGAGCCCGGCCGCGTCGGGCGCGGCGCCGACCAGCCGCGAGGTGACGTCGCCGGCGGGAAAAGGATTCCGCGACCCGGTGCCCAGATCGGTGACGTGCACGGCCAGTCTGCGGCGCAGGCGCGCGGTGAGTTCGGCGGCCAGCCCCGGACCGGCGATCTCCGCGAGCAGCCCGGCCAGCAGGCCGAGGACCAGGACGGCGATCAGCCGTACGGTCGGCCCCGAGGCGGAGTCGCCGCGCACCACCGCGTCCACCGAGCCGGCCACCGCCGCCGGCAACAACAGCGCGGCGATCGATCCGGCCGGGACGGCGAGCGCGAGGGTCACCGTCGCCCCGGGCGCCACCCGCAGCGCTCCGCGCACCCCGGTGCCGGTGCGATCCGTCGGCGCCGGCATCGATGCCGGCGCACCCGCCGGGAGTGCCGGCGCGGCTATCGGGACGTCGACCACGGCGTGCCTCCTCGGATGCGCGGACCGTCGAGCGCAGCGGACCGGCGCGGCAGCCGTGCCCCCGCTCTCGCCGACGCCGCCGCGAGGGAAAAACGCGCGCGAGCGGCGTGCCCCCTGGGCGTCGGTCGCCCGGATTGCGATGCTGATCTGGGCCCGGTGACCGGGAGCTCCTGATTCCGGCAGGAACTCCCGGTCCCGGGTTCGTACTTGTCGAACAACCTGCCGACCCGACCGACGCGCCGACCGATCGGGAACACCGGACGGGCAGTCCACCCGCCCGCCGAACGATCACGCTGTCGATCGAACCCGAGCGTCGACCGGTCTCACGAGCGCGACCGATCGTGCCCGCGGATCGAGTCCGGGTGCCGAGTCCGGGTGCCGAGTCCGGCTGCCGAACCCGTGTCCGAATCCGTGTACCGAATCCGCGTCCCGGACGCGGTGCGCTAGTTGATCGTGAAGAGCAGGCAGGTGATCAGCAGACAGGTGAACTGACACCCGTTGCCGCCGTGCCCACCCAGCTCGACCGACTCGGTCTCGGGAAGCTGCTGCAGCGCGGCGAGGTCGGTCTCGATGTGCTCCATGGTGAATCTCCTTCGGGACGTGCCGCCGCCGCGAGCGGTTGCCCGCGACGGGTGGTGCGGGGCGACTCCCCCCCTCGTCACACTCGGCCGGTTTGCAGGAAACCGGTGAGGTGGGCGTGGAGTTCGGGTGCCCCATCCCCGGCCAGGGCCTCGTGGCCGAGGCCGGGAAGCTCCAGATAACGAAAGTCGGCGCCCTCGACCCGGCCGTGCGCCAGCAGCGTGTGGCGCAGCGCCCTGGACTGGCCGACCGGGATGGTGTCGTCCCGGCCGCCGTGGACGAACAGCAGCGGTACGGCGATGCGTTCGCACACCGCGAGCACGTCGCGCGGACCCTGGTCGTCGACGTACTCGGTGTCGCCGCCGAGCCGGGTCATCAGCGCGCGGATCGGCAGCGACGCCTCGGCGATCAGCCGCGGCCCGGACAGGAACGGCGCGACCGCGAGGCAGCGCGACCACGCACCCGGCGCGAACGACGCGGCGAGCAGCGCGAGGTAGGCCCCGTAGCTGACCCCGAACAGGGCGGCCGGCGCGCGGCCGAAGGCGGCCCGCTCGGCGGCCAGGGTGCGGCCGATCGCGGTGACGTCGGCCAGGTCCGGGCCGCCCCACGCGCCGTGCAACTCGCGGGCGAAGCGGGCGCCGTATCCGGTACTGCCGCGCTGGTTCGGCGCCACCACCGCGATGCCCGCCGCCGCGAGCCGTTGCAGCAGCGGATCGAACTCGAACCGCCACGCCGCCGCCGGACCGCCGTGCAGGGCGAGCAGGACGTGCTCGGCGCACCGCCAGTCGGGGCCGCCGTAGACGATCGACTCGACCGGACCGGCCCCGCCGACCAGCAGTTCCAGATGGGCCGGCCGCCACTGCGGCCGGTCCGCGTCGTCGAAGCCGACGAACGGGCCCGGTTCGCCGTCCTGGCGCCACGACCCCGGCCGGGACGGGTCGAGCCGAGCCAGGCAACTGGGCCGATCCGGCGCGGAGAACGGGATGCGCAACCCCTGTTCGGTCCACCGGCCGACCGCGCCCAGGCACCCGTCCGGCGTGGTCGCCTCGACCAGTTCGCCATCCTCCGGGGTCCACACGGCCAGCCGCGAGATCGCCCCCCGGTCGAGCTGGACCGCCACCCGGCGGCCGTCCGGCGCGATCGCGATCGGGCGTACCTGCGCGTCGGGCACGTGTACGACCTCGGGAAACCGCACCCGGCCCGGCGCCTGCGTGCGCTCGGCGGGCAGCCGGATCCAGCCGAGCCGGTCCGAACCCGGCGCGTCGCTGGCGATCACCAGCAGGCCGCCGACCGGATCGGCGAGCAGGAGCCGGTCGTTGCTCTCGTCGGTCAGCTCCAGGAACGGGCGTACGGTCGCCGTCTCCAAGTCGAGCGCGACGGTCTTGACCCGGCCGCCGCGCACCTCGTCCAAGGCGAGCCGGTAGCCGTCCGGGTCGAGCCAGACCCCGCCGCTGTACAGCCCCGACAATTCGGCGACGGGGTCCAATCGCCCGTCCTCGCGGACCAGCCACACCGTCGTCGACGGGGACGTGTCCGCCCCGAGGGCGAGGGCGAGCGCGTCCGTACCGGGGTAGGGGAGCAGTCGCAGACCGGGCAGCCGCACCATGGCCAAGTGCCGTTCGCTGCCCGCGTCGTCGGCTTCGAGCAGGACCAACTCGTGGCGCCCGGGCTCGTGTCGGCAGGCCAGTACCCGACCGTCGGGGAGGGCGAGCAACTGGGTGTGCAGCCGCTCGGGCGCACCGGTGCCGACCGGGATCGCGCCACTGGCCCGCCCCGGCCGCAACGACCACGACTCCACCCGCCACGTGCCGTCGCCCGGCGTGGCCAGGCACGCTGCGTGCCCGCCGTCGGCCGCGAACGACCAACTGATCCGGCGCATCGGTCGAGTCGTCACCATGGTGCTCACGCTTCCTCACCGTCCAACCACAACCGCGGTCCGCGGTGGCGGAGCCGGAGCAGGAAGCCGAGGACACCGGCGGTGCCGGTGCCGTACGAGGCGGACACACCCGTGGCGCTTTCGTCGGCCGGCACCCGCAGGCCGTCGACGATCGCGGTTCGCACCCGCAGCTGATCGGCGAGCTCGGCGGCCCGCGCACGATGGATCGGCTCGTCCAGCGCCTCGGCCAGGTCGAGCAGGAACTCCCCGTTGCCCGCGAGGCCGTGGCACGCGGTGGTGCCCGAATGCCACCGGGCACGATGGGCCGCCGCGCCGGCTGCCTCGGCCAGGTCGCGGTGGAGCGGATCGTGGTCCGCCCGCCACAGCCGGATCAGGAACGTCCCGACGCCGGCCGAGCCGCTGCACCAGTACGCCAGCCGGACCCCGGCCGGATCGCCCGGCCCCTGAGGCCACCACGCGCCGTCGCCGTCCACGCGCGCGGTGCGGGTGAGGGTGTGCGCCGCCGCCCGGGCGCCGTCGAGGTAGCCCTCGCGGCCGGTGGCCAGCGCCGCTTCGAGGAGGAACGTACCCACCCCGGCGACGCCGTGCGCGAATCCGAGGTGCGCGGCGCCGGCGAGGCGCGAATCGAAGTCCTGCGGTACGGGCCACAGGGTCAGGTCGCCGGCCTGCCGGGCGGCGCCGAGCAGCGAGTCGGCACACGCGACGACGCGCTGCCGGAAACGTTCGTCGCCGGTGGCCCGCCACATCCGGACCTGGAGCAGACCGGCCCCGGCGGCGCCGTGGCACACGTCCGGGTTGGGCCAGGCGATCGGTACGCGCAGGGCGAGGTCGGCGGCGCCGGCGGCCAGTTCGGCGTCGCCGAGCAGCGCCGCCGCGTCGTGCAGCGCCCAGGCGGTGCCGGAACGCCCGAAGTGCAGCCCGGGTAAGACCACCGGCTCGGCCGCGGCCCGATCGCGTAGCCAGGCGGCGCCGTCCTCGACCGCGCGATGCAGGGTGTAGCGCAGCCGGGGTTCGAGCGTGGTGGTGTGCGCGGCTCGGGCCAGTACGCCGAGCACGCCGGCCGCGCCGTACTGCACGCTGCACGGATCCATCGCCGCCGCGCCGGCCGTCATCGGCCACAGCCGATCCACCCGCCCGGGCGTCATCGTGGCCACGAGGTGCGCGAGCCCGTCCCGAAGCAGCACGTCGTCCTCGGGCGGCTGCGGATGCGGCGGCACCTTGTCGCCCTCGGTATCCGGATGCGGCCGAGGCCCATCCGGCACATCCCGCCGGCCGGCACACCCGCCACGCCCATCGACGGCACCGCCGAGGCCGGAGCGGCGAGGGCCGTCGCCCGGCAGCCCTGCCGGCAAGAGTGCCGACCGTTCGCCCACCGCGCCCACGGCGCGGCCTGATTCGCGGCGGGGGTCGTCGCTCGGCAGGTCTGCCGTCATGCGGTCCGACCGGCTGCCCACCCGATCGCCCGACAGGCCCGCCGACTGTGCGCGCGTCACATTTCCCACGCCGGTAGGCGTCCCGTAGCTCGTCCCCGTGGCTGCCCTGTCGCTCGGTTCGCAGCGCGAACCGGTGGCCGACCTGCCGTTCGGCTCGGCGGCAGCCCCGTTGTCCGGCTCACCGCTTGGCCCGTCGCCCGAGCCCGAGCGTGCATCGTCGACCGTGTCCGCCCCGTCCCCGCCCCCGCTCCCGCGCGCAAGTCCCGCCACGAAGGCCGACGTCCGCTCCGTCGACCAGCGTTGTGTCGGGTCCTCGCGCCACAGGCCGCGGATCGCCGGGGTCAGGCGCTGTGCGGTTTCGCCGTGTCGGGCCGCCAACTCCAGCCACGCACCCAGGCGTTCCACCGTGTCGCGGGTGGTTCCCACGTCCTCGGGCAGGGCCGGGTCGGCGCCGGTGGCGAGCAGGAAGAACAGGCCGCCGAGGCTGTACAGGTCGGCCGAGGGATGCGCACGATGGTTGCCGTCGACGCCCGGCCGCTGCTCCGGCGCCCGATAGCCGGGCGTACCCGCGGCGCCGGCCGGCACACCGATGTCGGCGGCCAGCTCCAGATCCACCAGCCGCAGCGCGCCGTCCGGCCCGACCAGCACATTCGTCGGCGACAGGTCGCGAATCACCAGACCCTCGCCGTGCACGGTCCGAACCAGTCGGATCAGCCCCTCGACGAGAGGCCGAGCGAGTGTCCACGCCACACCCGGATCCGCGGCGTGCCGGACCACCCAGGCACGCAACGGCTCGCCCGGTATCCGCTCCTGGGCCAGGAAGATCGTCTCGGCCTCTTCGAGCAGCGCGACGTGCCGAGGGGTCACGCCGGTGTGCTCGAGCCGCCGCATCAGCACCGCCTCGTGCCGCAGCGCCGCACACGCGTCCCGCCCGGAGCGGTCCACCTCGATGTGCGCGCGGGCCTGCTTGACCACGACGTCGGCATCGTCGGTGGTGTCCTTGCCCAGGAACACGCCGCCCTTGGCGGAGTGCCGCAGCGCCGAGGTGACCGCGAATCGGCCGCCGATCAGCACCTCCGCCCGCCGAGGCGCCGGCTCGGACGCGGCGGCCGGTGCCGAACGGGCCCGCCGTACCAGCGGATCGGGCGCCCACGACGGCGGAGTGAACCACGCCTCCCGGGCGTCGTCCACGGCCGACCCGTCGGGATCGGTCAGCACCGCGTGATAGCCGCCGTCGTTGCCGAGCACCGCTCGACGGCCGAACCCGCCGTAGCGGTAGTGCACCACGCTGCCGGGCCGGCACGGCCGGTCGGAGAGGATGCCCGGGCCGGTCAGCTCGCGGGTGACCTCGTCGAGCGCGTCCACCAGTTCCATGAACTGCTCGTCGTCGTCGGGATAGACGGTGATGAACTTGCCCGCCGAAGCCCGGTCCGCCTCACGGGAGTTGAGCATCCGCAACCGCTCCAGGTCACCGGCGAACTTGAACGCCACCCGGCGCGGCAACAACACGTCGCACACCCGGCCGAGCACATGCGGGGCGTCCCCGGTCCGCGCGCTGACATGGATCTTCCAGCCCTGCGCGCGAGCCGCGTGGCCCGGCGGCCGTACGGTGCACCAGAAGTCGTCGGAGCGCACATCCCACGCATCGGCCGAGCCCGGGGCCTGCTCCCCGTTTCCCTGTTCCCGGGCACCGACCGCATCGCGATCGAGCGCCGCACGGACGCGGTCGACCAGGTTCGTACCCGGCGCGCCGTGGCCGCCGGTGCGCTCCGCCCGGTGCCCACGAGTCGTCGTCGCCATCCCTGGACTTCCCCCCTCGACAGTGCCCTCGCGCCCCGGCCGACGACGCGTCGCGCGCCCGTCGACCGATGCCCGGAAACGGTTGTCGAGCGACCGGGTGCCCCGGTCGCCGACGCGGCCGCCCCGCCTCGGATCGCTCCCCCCGACGGGACGGCATGACCGTACGCAGCGCCTTCGGGCCACCTCAACGAGTTGCGACTCCCTTCACCCAATTGAGTGAAGTGACCCGCATTGAGGACCAGTTGGTCAGTTCATCTGCATATTCCCGCCCAGCCGCCATCCCCCCAGCTCAGCCCACCCACCACCCCACCCCCAAACGCCAGAGCATGGCCCATTCGAGCGAGCCCCCACCCGCCCCCCACGGGCAGCGCACAGAGAGCGAGGCCAAGCAGATCTCCCGTCCCGGAAACCCACCGAACCTGACCGGGAATCCGGAGCCGAAAGCAGCATCGGACGCAACGGAGCGTGCATTGCACGAAGGCATCGATGGCGCCGACCAGGCTTGCCGGCGACGGCTGAGACGGATGCTGCCGCACTCCCGTGCCGCACGGAGGAAGGGCGGTACAACGGCGAAGACTTCAACGACCTCTTTCGCTCATTCCAGATGTCCGCCTTCAAGATGGAGACCCGAGACTTCTCGACGTCAAGCAAGAGCGGGCAGAATTCCGCCTGTTCCTGAACGGCGGGCGCATGCCGGAAGAATGGCACGACAGCCCCTGGGTTCGCGGAATTGTAGACACCGGCAAAACAATGATCCGCGTCCACGTCCTCACATCACCGACTGCGACACGGAAGGACTGCCCCGACTCGGCCGCGACATCGCGCGTCCGGACGCAACGGGAGGTCCATCGCCGGGACTTCGGTTGCCCTCGCATGCGCGCCGGCGGCGTAACGTGGTGTTCCGGCAACCACACATCGACAGGTGGCGATCATGGCGGGGAACCTCGGGGACAACGTCAGAAAGTACCGGCGGGTAGTCGGTCTCAGCCAGGAGGAGCCGGCGCACAGGGCGGGCCTCGGCCTCTCGACCGTCGCAAAGCTTGAACAGGGCGGCACGGTCCGCATCGAGACTCTTCATATGATCGCGCGGGCGCTCGACGTCGAGACATCGGACCTTATGGTGTCCGCCGGTCGAGAACCGATCGTGGAATCGGATTTCCACAGCTTGCAAGTCATGGAATTGCGGAAGGTTCTCACCCCTCCCAAAGGCTTCTCGGCTCCCGTGCCCGCCGACGACGAAGTGCCCAATCTGGCTGCGTTGCGTCATGTTATCGTAGATTTTGAGCGATCATATTTTGCGGACGACTACGAAGAGATCTCACATCGACTTCCAGATCTCATGCGAGATGTGAACACGGCGGTTCGGCACTACGAATCGGGCCCGGAGCGCACGCATGCGTTGGAGGCCCGCATCACCGCCATGCGAATGGCGGGAAACTATCTCACGCAGACACGCGAGTACGATCTCGCCTATCACGCACTGTCGCAGTCCATCGATGATGCCCAGGAAATCAGTAGTGATCTGGATATCGCTTCCGGGGTCATGTGGCTGTGCTGGATGATGCTGAGACAAGGAAGACTCAAGGAAACTCTCACCCTGGCTGCGGAGACGGCCGATCACATCGAGCCCAATAAAATCTCCACTGCCTCGATCGACCATCTTTCGGTGTGGGGGTGGCGATCACCCCCGACGCGCGACGCACACGGCACCCAGGCCAACTCCTGGCCGCCTCCCCCTTGCCGACCGACCACCCGCCTCCACCGCTCGCCCCGTTCCGCAGCGACGTGACCTGGTCGATGCCACCGGAGTGAACCGATCCCGACCCGAAGCAGCCGCCGCTACTCGGCGATGCCGCGTTGTTGGGCCAGGATTGCGGCTTGGACTCGGCTGTTGAGGCCGAGTTTGGTGAGGATGCGGCTGACGTGGGTCTTCGCGGTGGCCTCGGCCATGTCCAGGTGGGCGGCGATGCGTTGGTTCGACATGCCGCGGCCCAGGCAGGCCAGGACGTCGCTTTCGCGTGGGGTGAGTGAGGCCAGGGCCTCGGCGGGGACCTCCGGGCCGTCCGTCGGCCGGGTCGGGGGCGGGCTCGCGAACGCGTGGATCAGCCGACGGGTGACCTCCGGCGCGACGAAGCCGTCGCCGCGCGCGACCAGGCGTACCGCCTCGACCAACCGGGCGGCGTCGGCCGTCTTGAGCAGGAACCCGGCCGCGCCCGCGCGCAGTGCGCCGAAGACGTACTCGTCCAGGTCGAACGTGGTCAGCACGAGCACGTCCAGGCCCGCCGCGGTCAACTCCCGGGTGGCGCTGATCCCGTCGAGGCGCGGCATCCGTACGTCCATCAGCACCACGTCCGGCCGCAGCGTCCGGGCCAGCGCCACCGCGTCCTCGCCGTCGGCGGCCTCGCCGACCACCTCGATGCCCGGCTCCGCGTCCAGGATCAGGACGAGCCCCGCCCGGACCGCCGCCTGATCCTCCGCGACCAGCACCCGCAGCGTCTCGGCGTCGCTCACCCGGTCCCACCTTTCGGCCCCATCGGGGCGTTCTTGATTCCGGCGTCGAGCACCACGTCGTCACCGCACGGGAGTTCGGCCCGCAGATGCCACCGGCCGTCGCGCGGGCCCGCCTCGAACAGGCCGCCGAGCAACGAGACCCGCTCCGACATGCCGACCAGACCCGCCCGCGCGCCGGGCAGTCCGGTGACGTGGTCGGGGTCGATCCCGTTCTCGCCGGTGATCACCACATCATCGGCGCGATAGGTGAAGACCAGGCGCAACCGCTGCGGCGTGGCGTGCTTGAGGGCGTTGGTCAGTGTCTCCTGGACCACCCGATAGGCCGCGAGGTCGACCGGGGTGGGCAACTCGCGCACCACGCCGACGATCTCGATGTCCACGAGCAGCCCGGCGCGGCGCACGTGTTCGACCAGTCGATCGGTCTCGGCCAGCCGAGGAACCGACACCGGCTCCTCGGGAGTGTTCTCCGAGCGCAGCAGACCGATCATCCGGCGCATCTCGGTGAGCCCCTGCACGCTGCTCTCCCGGATCACCTCCAGCGCCTCGCGCAGCCGCGCCTCGTCCAGGCTCTTCACGGACAACGCGGCGGTCGACTGGACCGCGACCGCGCTCAGATGGTTGGCGATCACGTCGTGCAACTCGCGGGCCATCCGGGCACGTTCGGCGATCACGGCGGCCTGGTGGTCGAGTTCGGCCAGCCGTGCCGTCTGGGCGGAGCGCAGTCGTTCCACCTCGGCCTTCTCCCGGTGCTCGCGCACCGAGAACCCGGTGAGCGCGGGGGAGATGGCGACCAGGCCGATGTAGAAGACGGCGAGGACGAAGATCCGGAAGCTGCGGGTCGTCGCCCAGATGGTGATCGTACTCACCACCAGCACCGTCAGATTGCCGTACAACAGGCGCCAGGCCAGCCGCGAACTGCCGTACACGCTGACCGCGTACAGCACGTCCGACCACATGATCAGGCCGCCGATCGAGGGCCCGAGCACGGTGTCGACGCCCTCGCCGACGAGTCCGATGGCGAGTGCGAAGCGCGGCGACGAACTGCGGTGGCATTGGGCGACGGTGAGCAGCAGCAACGGCGCGAGCCGCAACCACGGACTCGGATCCCACACGTTCCAGACCACATACGAACGGGTGAAGAGCAGGACGAGCGCGCCCGCGAACACCACGCCGCCGATCGCGCAGTCGCGACGGATCGGCGGCGCCAGGCCGGGCAGGTGCAGGGGCAGGGGACGCTGCCATGCGGAGGTCTGATCGCTCACGACCCCATCCCAACATCATGGGGACGGGTGTGCCGACCATTGCCGCCGATCGACGGGGGAAATCTCCCGGTTCACAGCGATTACCGCTATTTCGGCTGAAAGCGAATCCCGCCGTCGAGCCGGATCACCTCGGCGTTGAGGTAGCTGTTCGTGAGCAATTCGTACGCCAGCGAGGCGAACTCGTCGGGCACGCCCATGCGCTTGGGGAAGAGCACCTGCGCGCCGAGGGTGTCCTTGACCGCCTGCGGCGCGGCGGCGAACAGCGCGGTGTCCATCGTGCCCGGCGCGATGGTGTTGACCCGTACGCCGATCGCGGACAGGTCGCGTGCCACCGGCAGGGTCAGGCCGACCACACCGGCCTTGGAGGCGCCGTACGCGGCCTGCCCGATCTGCCCGTCGAACGCGGCCACCGAGGCGGTGCACACGATCGCGCCCCGCTCGCCGTCGGCCTGCGGCTCGACCGAGGCCATCGCGGCGGCGGCCAGGCGGACGGCGTTGAACGTGCCGATCAGGTTCAGCCGGACGATGAACTCGAACGCGGCCAGCGCGTGCGGGGTGCCGTCCCGGGCCACGGTACGCGCGCCCATGCCGGTGCCGGCGCAGGACACCAGGGCGCGCAGCGGCGCGACGGCGACGGCCGCGTCCACCGCGGCCTGTACCTGGTCCTCCTGCGTGACGTCGGTGGCGACGAAGACACCGCCGATCTCGGCGGCGACCGCCTTGCCGCGTTCCTCGTTCTTGTCCGCGATCACCACGGAGGTGCCGCCGGCCGCGAGCCGGCGGGCGGTGGCCTCGCCGAGCCCGGAGGCCCCGCCGGTGACGATCGCGGACGCGCCGGTGAGATCCAGCATGAGCAAGCTCCCTTCGCCTGTTCTTGACTGAAGCAAGCTATTGCATGGCATGGGGAAGCGGCCAGGCCCGCAGCGTCGACCGGCCCCGGCCCCGGCCCCGCTGTCAGCGCGGCGCCGGCGACCCCGTGCTCGGCGCCGTCGCCACCTTCACGGTCACCGTCGAGCCGCGCCGAACCTTCGCCCCCTCGCCCGGAGCGCAGTCGACGACCGTGTCCTCCGGCGTATCGGCGGTCGGCACCCGCACGATGTGCGCCACCAGGTCGGCCCCGCGCAGCCGGGACTCCGCCTCGGACGACGACGCGCCGATCAGCGGCGGCACCGTGGTCGTCGCCGGCGCGGTCGCCGTGGGGGAGGAGATCGGCGCGGCGGTGGTCGGCGGCGGGGTCGTCCTGGCCCCCGACATCACCACCACGACCTCGGCCCGGTCCCGGTCCAGCTTCGTCCCTGCCGCCGGATCGGTGGACACGATTGTGCCGCCGCTGCCCCGGACGGTGCCCCGGAAGCCCTTCTCGCGCAGCAGCGCGACGCCCTGCGCCTCGCTCATCCCGACCACGTTCGGCACGGTCAGCCGGGTGGGCGCGCTCGTACTCGGTACGGCCGAGTCGCTCGCATCCGGCGTGCTGGTCACCGGCGCCTCCGTGGTCGGCCCGGCGGCCGGCCTCGGGCTCGTCGACTCCGGCACGGACGTGGTCGGACTCGTCTTGGCCGCCGGCGAGGTGTCGTCCGAATCCGCCATCGCCATGCCGACCACCACGGCCACCACGATCGCGGCCACGGTGGCGAACACGGCCGCGACGACCTTCGTCCGCCGATTCCCGTTCCGGTGCTCGCGGTCGACCGCCGCGCCCGAGGCCGCCCCCGCCGCGCCCCACGCCCCCGCACCGCCGCCGGCGACCACCTGTACCGAGAACGGCGCGCACGCCGCCACCCGCATGTCCCGGGCGGAGACCACCCGCACCGGCACGTCGTTCTCCTCGACGACCCGGGAGTCCTCTTCGAACGCGCTGCCGCTACCGTCCGCGCCGACCTCGCCGAGGCCGAACATCCCGTTCGGCGCGAGCTGGTCCTCCACGTCCGGGGGCACCGTGTACACGATCGTCCAGGTCCGCACCTCGCCCGGATGCAGCTCGGGCGGCCCGGGCCGGTCGAGGCCGATCCGCCGGGCGGCGTCCCGGGGCAGTTCCGGGTCGTAGACGTCCGACACGCTGCCCGTGTTGCGCAGGGTCAGCGTCACCATGACCGTCTCGCCGGGAACCGCGGTGATCCGACGGGGCTCGCACCACGCCTGTACCGCGCAGGCCGGGTCGCCCATGCGCTGGCCGTGCAGGTCGGTGCCGCATTGTTCGCCCGGGCAGTACGCGTCCGTCTCCAGATAGGGCGTACCGCACAGCAGACAGTGCAGCATCGTCGTCGTCCCCCTCGTGTGTACGACAGTGCGAGCCTGCATACCGCACAAACGCTTCGGATGGGGCCGACTTCACACAACCCGGAGGCATTCCGGTGTGCTCCGTCACCGTCCGTCCGGGATGCCCGAATCGGGGCGGCGGGCGCGGAGAGGTAACCTCCCTTCGTGCCCAAGCTCTCCGACGTCGTCGCCACCCTCGAACGGATCTACCACCCCGACTGGGCCGAATCCTGGGACGCGGTCGGGTTGGTCTGCGGCGACCCGGACGCCGAGGTGCGCTCGGTGCTGTTCGCCGTCGACCCGACCCTGGCGGTCGCGGAGGAAGCGCTCGCGCGCGGCGCCGACCTCCTGGTCACCCACCACCCGCTCTTCCTGCGTGGCGTGCACTCGGTGGCCGCGACCGGGTTCAAGGGGCGTGTCGTCCACCGACTGATCACCGGTGGCTGCGCCCTGCACGTGGCGCACACCAATGCCGACTCGGCCGCCCCCGGCGTCTCCGACGCACTGGCCGCCGCCCTCGGACTGACCGTCACCGCGCCGCTCGACCCGGCCCCGGCCGACCCGAGCGAGTGCCGGGGTATCGGCCGGATCGGCGAGTTGGCCGCCCCCGAGACGCTGGCCGCGTTCGCCGCCCGGGCCGCCCGAGCCCTGCCCGCCACCGCGACGGGCCTGCGGGTGGCCGGCGACCCGGATCGCCTCGTGCGTACCGTCGCGGTGTGCGGCGGCGCGGGCGACAGCCTCTTCGCCGCGGTCCGGCGCAGTCGCGCCGACGTCTACGTCACCGCCGACCTGCGCCACCACCCGGCGTCCGAGGCGCTGGAGGCCGGCGGCCCCGCGCTGCTCGATGCCCCACACTGGGCCACCGAGTGGCCGTGGTTGCGCTGCGCGGCCGACGAACTCACCCGTGCACTGACCGCCGACGGTACTACGGTGGAAACCCACGTCTCGGAACTAGTCACCGACCCATGGACGTTCCACACACCGCATCCCTGAACACCGCCGTACACACAGCGACACCGTCACACAGCCACACCACACTTGCCACACCGCGACCGGGCACCGCGACGCGGGTGATCGGGCCCGCCCGGCCCGTCCGCCGTCCGCAGCACCCGAACCCACCCACCGAACGCACCCGGGTGGCCGGGTGGGAACACAACCTCCCGCCCACCCGAGCCGTATCCACCCGAGCCGTATCCAAGGAGCCTCCGCTGAACGCCGCGCCCGCCGACCAGCTTCGCCTGCTCGACCTCCAGGCCCTGGACTCGCGAATCGACCTGCTCGCCCACAAGAAGCGCACGCTGCCGGAGAACGAGGAGATCGACCGCCTCGGCTCGCAGCTCGCCCGGCTGCGCGACCTCGTGGTCGCTGCCGAGACCGAGGAGAGCGACGCGGCCCGCGACCAGGCCAAGGCCGAGCAGGACGTCGACCAGGTCCGCAAGCGCGCCGAGCGCGACCGGCAGCGGCTCGACTCGGGCCACGTCACCTCGCCCAAGGACCTGGAGAACCTGCAGCGCGAGGTGGCCTCGCTCGCCAAGCGCCAGGACGACCTCGAAGAGGTCGTCCTGGAGGTCATGGAGCGTCGCGAGGAGATCCAGGGCCGCCTGGGGCAGCTGGTCGGCGAGCGGGACGCGGCGCAGACCGCCCGGGACGCCGCCGAGGCACGCCGCGGTGCCGCCGAGGCGGAGATCGACGCCGAGGCGGACGCCGCCCGCAAGCAGCGCACGGTGGTCGCGAGCGCGATCCCGGCCGACCTGATCAAGCTGTACGAGCGCATCCGCGAGCAGTCGCACGGCGTGGCGGTGGCCCCGCTGTTCCAGCGCCGCTGCGAGGGCTGCCGGCTGGAGTTGGGGATCACCGACCTGGGCGCGATCCGGGCCGCGGCGCCGGACGCGATCGTGCGCTGCGAGAACTGTCGGCGCATCCTCGTCCGCACCGCCGAGTCGGGCCTGTGAGGCTCGTCGTCGAGGCCGACGGCGGCTCCCGGGGCAACCCGGGCCCGGCGGCCTACGGCGCGCTGGTGCGCGACGCGGACACCGGCGAGGTGCTGCACGAGATCGCCGAGGCGATCGGGGTGGCCACGAACAACGTGGCCGAGTACCGGGGCCTGATCGCGGGGCTGACCGCCGCGCACACGATCGACCCGACGGCGACCGTGGAGGTGCGGGCCGACTCCAAGCTCGTGGTCGAGCAGATGTCGGGCCGCTGGAAGATCAAGCACGCCGACATGCGCGACCTGGCGGCCAAGGCTCGGGGGATTTATTCACCGGGGCAGGTCACCTACACGTGGATCCCGCGCGAGCGGAACAAGCACGCCGACCGCCTCGCCAACGAGGCGATGGACGCGGCGGCCAAGGGCCGGGCCTGGACCCCGCAGAACTCCACCGCGTTCGCGACGGCCGGGCCGGCCGAGGCCGCGCCGGCCGCCGAACCCGCGCCGAGCGAGTCGACCGCGGCGCCCAAGGTGCGCCCGACCGCTCCCGGCTGGGGGCCGGACCTGGGCCGCCCGACCACCCTGGTACTGCTGCGCCACGGCGAGACCGCGCTCACCCCGCAAAAGCGCTTCTCCGGCACCGGCGCCGACCCGGACCTGTCCGAGCGCGGCCGGTGGCAGGCCGCCCGCGCGGCCGAGGCGTTGGCCGAGCGCGGCACCATCGAGGCGATCGTGTCCTCCCCGCTGGGTCGTTGCCGGCAGACCGCCGAGGCGGTGGCGCAGCGGCTCGGGCTGAAGGTGCGCGAGGAGCCGGGCTTTCGGGAGACCGACTTCGGCGCCTGGGAGGGGTTGACCTTCGCCGAGGCGCGCGAGCGTACGCCGGATGCCCTGGACGCGTGGCTGACCTCGGCCGACGCGGCTCCGCCCGGCGGCGAGAGCTTCACCGAGGTGGCTCGCCGGGTCGAGGTGGCCCGGGACAAGACGATCGCCCGGTACGCCGGCCGCACCGTGCTCGTGGTCACCCACGTGACGCCGATCAAGACCCTGGTCCGGATCGCCCTCGGCGCACCGGCGGAGTCGATGTTCCGGATGGAGCTGTCGGCGGCGGCGATCAGCGCGGTCCAGTGGTGGTCCGACGGCAACGCGTCGCTGCGCGTCTTCAACGAGACCGCACACCTGCGCTGACCGACCCCGGATCGAACAAAAGTTTGACCTCGGTGCGGAGCGTGTGGCATAGTGGCGAGTGCCTTTAGCGTGCCCGCCAGTGGAATCCGGGCGGACCACGCGGAGGACCAAGCTTCCGAAAGCCCCGAGCCGATCCCGGCCGGGGCTTTCGTCGTATCGAGCCCCCGGACCTCAGGGACGTGACGTGTCGGCCCTGCGGGCGTGCAGCACACTCGCGCCCAGCGGCAGCGGCGAGGCGTCGACGAGCCGGAGCCCGACCTCGGCCGGCAGCAGGCGCTCGACGACGAGCAGGTCGGCGTGCGCGGGCATGGCGGTCGCGCAGTGGCGTGAGCGCGGCGGGGAGCCCGAAGGGCGGATGCCGTGCATCGGCGTGCCGGAGAAGCAGGTGCATAGTGGTTTTATTCGCCTGTTTCTCCGGGGTGGCGAGGTGCGGTGCCGGGCGTCGTGGAGCTCGGCGGGGGTTTGAAGACACGCGCTGGGTGGGCGGCGAGCACCTGGCGGTGGTCGCCGCCCGCGTACAGCTCCAGGCGGCCGTACCCGGCCTTCGAGTCGGCGGGAGCGGTGAAGTAGAAGACCGTGCCGTCCTCGTGCGGGTTGTACCCGCCGCCGTCGGCGAGCGCCCCGTGCCGGGCGAACGTCGCGCACAGCCCGCGCAGCACCAGCGGATCGGGCCGCTCGACGTCGAACGCCAGGTGCGTCTCGTGTTCCCGCTCCCGCTCGTGCGTGGCGATGTCCGCCAACCCCGACCCCGGCGGCACGGGGAGCACGAACACCTCGACCGCCCGGCACTCGCCGTCCAGACCCCGTACGGCGGGGCGCAGGATGCCCACGTCGAGATCGGCGATGTCGCGCCGGTGTCGTAATGCGAGCCGTTCGCGGACCACCACGCTGGGGTGCCGCGGGCCGTCCGCGTCCAGCCCGTGCGCGGCCAACTCCGCGCGCAATTGCGCCATGCTCGGCGGGCACACGAGCAGCCCGGCGTGCGCGAAGCGGCAACGATCCACGAGCGCCCGCAACTCCGGTCCGTCCAGGCGCGGCAACAGCAGCGCGAGCAGCGTCGCGGTGTCCTGGTGTCGGACGATGTCGATCGCCGCGCTCAGGCGGGCCGTGTCGTCACCACCGTTCGTCCTCGTCGGCGGGTGTGCGGTCATCAAAGGGACTCCCTCGTCGCGATGGATCTCGTCACACGCCGACGTAGTTCTCGGCGAACCAGTCCTGTTGGGCCCGTGAGGTGCGCAGCGATTCGACGCGCGCGCGGCGCAACCCGTCCCGGAACAACCTCTCGTCGTCCGACCCGGGCGTGCGGTGCAGCAGCCGGATCATCCACGACGAGAACTCCTGCGCCCGCCAGATGTACGCCAGGCAGCGCGCCGAATAGCGGGCCAGTGGCTCGGGGTCGGCGTGCACGAGGTCCGCGATCAGCGCGTGTGCCAGGATCTCCGCCTCCAGGACCGCGAGGTTCGCGCCCTTCGCGGCGGACGGGCTCACCAAACTCGCCGCATCCCCGACCAGGAACAGCGAGCCGTACCGCAGCGGTTCCAGCACGTCCGACTCCAGGTCCACGACGGTGCGCTGCCGGATCGGACCGGTCCGCAGCGGCCCGTAGTCCGCCGCGCGCATCCGCACCGCCAACTCGTCCCAGATCCGCTCGTCGGGCCAGGCGTCGATCGAGGTGCCCGGCTCGCACTGGAGGTAGTAGCGCGTGGCGTCCGGGGTGCGCGCCATGTGGCCTGCGAAGCCGCGCGCGTGCATCGCGTAGCCGACGGCGTCCATGCTCGGCGGCGCGTCGGCGAGCACGCCCAGCCAGGACACGCCGTGGTCGCGCCGGTGGTGCCGGACCGCACCTGGCGGGATCGACCGCCGGGCGGCCCCGTGCCGGCCGTCGCAGCCGGCGACGTACCCCGCCGTCCAGCCGCCGAGGCGCCCGTCTGCCTCCCGCACCCGCACGGACGGCCGTGAGGTGTCCGCGTCGATCACCGCCGTCGCCTCGGCCCCGAACCGGATCCGCCCGCCCGCGTCGAGATACCGCGCCAACAGGTCGGTGACCAGATCCTGTTGCGGGTAGACCGTGTGCGCCTCCCCGCTGCCGAGCCGGCCGTAGTCCAGCCGGAAGCGCTCACCCTCGGTGCGGAACTCGCAGACGCCGTGCTCGCGGCCCCGCCTGCGCAAGCCCTCGGCCAGACCGTTGCGCTCCAGCACCCGCACGGTGTTCGCGGCCAGGAACCCCGCCCGCGCCCGGGTCTCGATGTGTGCCCGGGCGGCCCGTTCCAGGACGACGCAGTCGATTCCGTGCCCGTGCAGGATGTTCGCGAGGACAAGCCCGGCAGGCCCGGAGCCGAGGATGAGCACGTCGGTCGTGTCGCGTAACATCCGCGCATTGTGATGTTCTGTCACGTGAATGGATGCTAATCGTCGGTAAATGCCCAACTATTCGGCCATCACCCGAATGCCGATCACAACAGTCGCGGCAGGCGAATCCCGTGTCGATCGGGGCACTTCCCAGGCGGCCGGCAATCGCACCCGCCATGCGGCCGGGACCCTGCGGGAAGCTTTTCCCGGGCGCAGAGGCGGCGGATGAGTCGGCCTCTACGCCGGGTTCTGTCTCCCGGGAGCCTTGCGGCGCCCGGGGAGGCGGCCATCCATCTACGACTGCCGTTGCCGACAGCCTCCAGCGGTCTACCCGCGAACTCGGGCGGGCCGCCCTCGAACGTTCGCGCAGAGCACGTTTGACGGTGCCCCTCTTGACCTTGCTCCGGGTGGGGTTTACCTAGCCGCCCGAGTCACCTCGGGCGCTGGTGGTCTCTTACACCACCGTTTCACCCTTACCGGTCGTCCGAGGACGCCGGCGGTCTGTTTTCTGTGGCACTGTCCCGCGGGTCGCCCCGGGTCGGTGTTACCGACCACCCTGCCCTGTGGAGCCCGGACGTTCCTCGGCGGAACCCTCCGAGGAGGAATCCCGACGCGGCCGCCCGGCCGACTCATCCGCCGTGTCGTCCATCCTAGCCGGGGCGAAGCGAACCCTTCGCCGGGTGTCGTCGGCCTCGGTGAGCCGCACCCGCACCCGCTCGCCGAGCCCCAGGCCCGGCCCGTCGAAGCGGGCCCGGACGGCCGGCTCGGCGAGTTGTACCGTGCCGCCGTCGCCGCGCTCGTTGAGATCCACCACCACCGCGTCGAACACGTCGCCGACGTGGTCCGCCAGCACCACCGCCTCGACCAGGGAGACCGCCTCGCGCTCGACCTCGTGGGCCCGGCGATCGCCGGTCTCCATCGCCTTGGGCAACTCGTGCAGCCGCGCGCCCACCCACTCGGGCACCTCGACGCCCGCGACCAGCGAGACGCAGATCTCGCCCGCGTACCGGTCGACCAGGCGCCGCAGCGGCGCGGTCACGTGCGCGTACTCGTCGGCGACCGCCGCGTGCCCGGCCTGCTCGGGCGCGCCCGCGTCGAACGCGGTGTAGCCGGCTCCGCGCAGCAGCCCGGTGGCCTCCTCCAGGAACGCGGCGTGCCGGGGGTTGTCGGGATCGAGCGAGCGGATCACCGCGCCGTAGGTGGCGCCCTCGGGCCACGCCACGTCGAGCGCGCGCCCGACCCGGCGGACCCGGTCGAGCGCCTCGGGCGCCGGTTGCGGCAGGGTGCGCAGGACGCCGATGCCCGCGCGGGTCATCAGGTCGGCGGCGGCGATCCCGGTGAGCAGCGAGATCTGCGCGTTCCAGCCCTCGGCGGGGAGCGGCGCGCGGTACTCCAGTCGCCACGAGTCGCCGTGCTCGACGATCTCCTGCTCCGGGATCGGCAGGCTCACCCCGCCGCGCTCGATCTCCAGCCCCTCGCGCAACCGGCCGATCTCGGCGAGCAGCGCCAACGGCTCCGCCGCCGACCCGCTCTCGACCGCCCGCTGCACCCCCGGATAGTCGTACCGGGCGCGGCTGCGCACCAGCGCGCGAAAGACGTCGGTGCCGACCAGGTCGCCGGACCCGTCCAGGTCGAGCACCCACACCAGGGCCGGCCGGTCACGACCCGGCAGCAGGCTCGCCGCCGCCTCGGACAGGGCCGGCGGATGCAGCGGGATGCGCTCGTCGGGCAGGTACAGCGTCTCCACCCGGCGCATGGTCTCCGCGTCCAGCGCGCCGCCCGGGACGACCCACGCCGCGACGTCGGCGATCGCGTAGTGCACCCGATAGCCGCCGTCCCGACGGGCCAGGTGCATCGCCTGGTCCAGGTCCATCGACTCGGCCGGATCGATGGTGAGGAACGGCAGCCCGGTCAGATCCCGCCGCCGAGTCGGCGTGGGCCCGCGCCGCACCGCCGCGTCGGCCTCCGCCAGCACCTCCGGGACGAACGCGCCCGGCAGCGCCAGATCGGTGCGCAGGCGGGCGAAACCCGCCCGCAGGAGATCACCGTCGGCGGACCTGATGTGGAGATGACGACGAGGCACGAGTCGAGCTTAGGAAAGATCCGCTGCGCCGAGAAGGACTTTCCCGGCTTTTCGCCCGCGCGCCCGGAGCGCCGGCGGCGCCTTCCGTCCGGGTCGTCCCCATAAACTTGATCGTCGCCCCGCCGTCCGCAAACCCGGTCGGCCGCCCTGCCGTCCGCGTCGCTTGGAGTTGCGCCCGTGCTCGTGTTGTTGCCGCCCTCCGAGGGCAAGGCCGCCGCGGGGGCGGGCCCCGCGCTCGATCTCGCCGGTCTTTCGATGCCGGAACTGAACTCCGTGCGGCGGCAGGTGCTCGACTCGCTGATCACCCTGTGCGAGGGCGACGAGCGCAAGGCACTGGAGGTGCTCGGCCTCGGCCCGAAGCTGCGCGGCGAGGTGCTGCGCAACCTCGACCTGCGCGAGGCGGCGACGCTGCCGGTGGCCGGGCTGTATACCGGAGTGCTCTACGACGCGCTGGACCTGTCCTCGCTCACCGGCGCGGCGGCGGCGCGCGCGGCCGGGTCGATCCTGGTCTTCTCCGGACTGTGGGGTGCGCTGCGCCCGACCGACCGGGTGCCGCCCTACCGCTGCTCGATGGGGGTACGGCTGCCCGGGATCGGCGCGCTCGCCGGCCAGTGGCGCGCGGTGACGGCGCCGGTGTTGCCCAGGCTCGCGGGCGACGACCTCGTTTTGGACCTGCGGTCGGCGGCGTACGCCGCGGCCTGGAAGCCGGTCGGTGCCGTGGCCGAACGCACCGCGACCGTGCGGGTGCTGCACGAGCGGATCGTGGACGGGGTGGCCAAGCGCTCGGTGGTCAGCCACTTCAACAAGGCGACCAAGGGCCGGATCACCCGCGACCTGCTGGTCTCCGGCGCCGAACCGCGCAACCCGGCCGAACTCGCCGACGCGCTACGGGAACTGGGCTGGACCGTGGAGACCGCCGAGCCGAAGCAGGCGGGCACCCCCTGGGCCCTGGACGTCGTGGTCGCGGCGGTCTGACCCCTCACCCCCGCCGCCGAAACACCTCCCGCCCGGCCGGCGTGCCGACGAACTCCCCGAGCCCCGGGTGTCGAAGCAGTCGAGATCGCCCGCGACGTCGACGCCGACCCGCTTCGACTGCTCGACGGCGAAACGCTCCGCGGCCGAGCGGGTCACCGCGTCGGCGGTCCCGCCGATCCGGTCCCCGGCCTCCCGGGTGCCCTGCGCGACAACCTTCCTGGCATCGTTTCCGGTGCACCCCACGGCAAGTGGCAAGAGGGCGATCGCGATCGCCGTCGATCCCATCTTGACAAAACCGGGGAGCTTCATGATCCTGACGCTTCCTCCGCAGACGGAAAACAAAGCATTTCGTCCTACTTTCGGACGATCCGCGCGTCACGTCAGACGGAGTGGACGACCCGACATCCATGGGGGATGAGTGAGTTACCCGCCGCCGCCCGGCCAGGACCCGAACCAGCCGTACGGCCAGCCCCAGTACGGGCAACCGCCCTATCCGGGTCAGAGCCAGGGCCAGGGCCAGTACCCCGGTCAGTACCAGCAGCCCCAGTACCCGCAGGGGCAACCGGGCCCGTACGGACAACCGCAATACCCCGGCGCCTACCCGCAGGGCGGCGGCTACCCGCCCCCGCCGAACCAGAGCCGCAAGGGGCTGTGGATCGGCGTCTCGGTGGTCGCCGTGCTCGCGATCGTCGGCGTGCTCGTCGCCGTGGGGTTGTCCGGCGGCGACGACGACAAGAAGTCGACGGCCTCCTCCACGTCGTCGGCGACCACCACAGGCGCCCCGAAGTCGGGTTCGCCGACCCCGACGGGCAAGGCGACCAAGCGCACCGTCGCGCCCGATCCCACCTCCGACGACGACGCGACCACCGCCCCCGGCCCCGGTACGCGCGGGCTGGGTGAGGACAACTTCCTCACCACGATGCACCGCCTGATCCCGGGCACGAAGTCGACGGCGGACGCCGAGCTGATCTCGCAGGGCAAGCAGGCCTGCTCCGACCTCAAGTCGGGCAAGACCCTGCTCGACACCGCGATGAAGGTGACCGCGGTCAGCGGCGTGTCCGAAAAGGGCATGCTCGTCGGCGGCGCCATCGCGGCGTTCTGCCCGGACCAGTCGGGCAAGGTCTCCTGACCCGCCCCACCGCCCGAACGCCGGCCTGAAAACCGGCTCGGCGCCGGACGATCCCGGCCCGCGAGGTGAACGAGTGAATCTCGCGGGCCGGGCGTTTCCCCTTCACGATCACGTCGTTGACCAGCATGCCGAACCTGGTCGGCACGCTACGTGGAGGAACGAACGCAGTGACGAACATGAAGAAGATCGCCGCCGTCGCGGCCATGGCCGGTGGCATCGCGGCCATGGGCGCCGGAATCGCCAACGCGAGCGCCGACGCGGACGGCGCGGCGGTCAACTCGCCCGGTGTCGTCTCGGGCAACAACATCGAGGCCCCCATTCACGTGCCGGTCAACGTCTGCGGCAACACGGTCGACATCCTGATCGGCGTGCTCAACCCGACGTTCGGCAACACCTGCGTCAACGCCGGCTGACTCGCCGCCCCGGCCCGCCTCCTTGGTCGGTGGCCGGCGCAACCGCCCCGTTCCCGGTTTTCCGGGAACGGGGCGGTCGTCGTTGTGAGCGCCGCACCGAACACAAGCGATCCGCGATGTACATTTCTCGCAGGCTCGCGGCGTCTTACCCGTGCCATTCCGCGCCATTTCACACCGGTCCGGTCATCTCCGAACCCGGTCGGCAGATGGACACGGGCGACCCGCGATGATGGGGATTGCCCGGACGGGTCTTCCGCGTTGTATACGCAGAGGCGCCGTGTGGGGCGCGCACGAAACGCACGCGGAAGAAGGGGTTCCATGGAGCGAATGGGCAGAATGGCCGGATGGCTGCGCCGTCGACCGCGTGAGGATCCGGACATCGTTCGCGACCGGCGGGCCGGACTGCTCATGGACGTGGTGGAGCGCGGCTGGCCCGTCTGTCCGGCGGCGCACCCGGTGGGTTTCGGCTGTTCCTGCGACCGGGTCGGCTGTCCGTCGCCGGGCATGCACCCGGTCTCCTTCGCCTGGCAGACCCAGGCGTCCACCGACCCCGTACAGGTGGCGCGCTGGCTGGAGCTGTATCCCGAGGCCAACTTCGTGACCGCGACCGGCACGGGCCACGACGTGCTCGACGTGCCCGCACGGGCCGGCGAGATCGCCCTCGCGGTGTTCGCCGAGCAGGGCATCGAGATCGGCCCGGTGGCCTCCTGCGGCCCCGACCGCACGCTGTTCTTCACCGCGACCCGAGGCACCCCCGCCGACGAGGACGAGTGGTGGCCCTGCGAGTTGGACTGCCACCCCGAGACGCTGGACGCCCACCCGGGGCTGCGCTGGCACTGCCGCGGCAGCTACGTCCTGGTGCCGTCCTCGCAACACCCCTCGGGGCAGTCGGTGCGCTGGATCCGCGGCCCCGAACTCGCGCTGCCCGACCCGCTGCGGGTGCTCGACGTCCTCACCGACGCGTGCGACACCGTGGGCGCCGCGGCGGCCGACGGACACTGGTCCTAGCGGCCGACACAACGGCCGTCGGGTCGGCGACCGTCCCGCCGACCGCTCACTCGCCCTCGGCGCCGACCAGGCCGTACACCCAGCCGACCAGCTGCACCTTGCCACCGGCCTTCGGAACCACCGCGACATACTCCGAGAGCCGGTGCTCGGTGACCGACCGGCTCGGCTTGCCGGTCAAAAACGCCAGCGTCGAGGGGTCCACGTCGCCGAGTCGGCGCGGGGGCTGCACGGTGAGCTTGATGCTGTGCTGGAGCGCGAACAACACCAGCGCGCCGCCGTCCGCGGTACGCACCGCCAGCGGCGGGAACTGCGCCGCGGGGCTGTCCACGGCCTGCCGGACGTAGCCGTCACCGATCGGCTCGTCCCGCTGCTTGCGCAACTGCGCGGTGTACGGGTCGGGCCCGAACAACTCGGCGCGGGTCTTGCCGTCCTTGAGGAACTCGCTGAGTACGGGAGCCAGTTCGCCGGGCGAGGCGGCAAGTCCGGTAGCGCCGGCAGAGACCTGCTCCAGGTAGCCGGACGAATCCCGCTTCAGCTTGGGCAGTTCGCTCTGCAGCGTCGGCCCCCACGCCGCCTGCCACACCGCGTCCGGGCCCGCCCGGAGGAAGACCAGGAACTGCGGCTTGGCGTTGTTGAAGTTCGGCGTGTTCTGCACGGCGAACCACTTGGGCCAGCCGATCACCTTCGGGATCAGGAACTCCGGCCGCTCGTGCAGGATCGGCGCCCGGCCCAGATTGCCGTTCGGGTCGGTGAAGGCGAGGATGCGCAGGCCGGCCTGGTCGAGCACGCCGAGCGAGCCCGTCTCGGCCCGCGCGTTGAGCGGGAGATCGCGGTTCGCGTACGCCTGGTTGTTCTGCACCTCGTACTCGTGCAGCACCTTGGCGGCCTCGTGCTTGTCCAGCGCCGCGACGGGCGTGCTCGCGCCGCTGACGGTGACACAGCCGGTCGCGGCGAGCGCGATCGCGAGCAGGGCGGCGACCGCGGCCGGCATGCGGGATATGCGCATCGGTAGTCGGCAACTCTTCCGGGGGAGCGGGCAGGAGGAGATCTCGCGAAACCATACTGCCCGCACCCCGCAACACACCGCGCCCGCCCGGCGGGTGCGTCGAGACAAGCCCTATGCCAAGGTGAGGATCTCGGCCCCGGTGTCGGTGACGACCAGCGTGTGCTCGAACTGGGCGGTGCGCTTGCGGTCCTTGGTGACCACGGTCCAGCCGTCGTCCCACATGTCGTAGTCGTGGGTGCCCAGCGTCAACATCGGCTCGATGGTGAAGGTCATCCCGGGCTCCATCACGGTGGTCGCCCGCTCGTCGTCGTAGTGCGGGATGATCAGGCCGGAGTGGAACGAGCTGTTGATGCCGTGGCCGGTGAAGTCGCGCACCACGCCGTAGCCGAAGCGCTTCGCGTAGGACTCGATGACCCGGCCGATCACATTGATCTGCCGACCCGGCTTGACCGCCTTGATGCCCCGGTTCAGCGCCTCGCGGGTGCGCTCGACGAGCAGCCGCGACTCCTCGTCCACGTCGCCCACGAGGTAGGTCGCGTCGGTGTCGCCGTGCACGCCACCGATGAACACGGTG
This sequence comes from Embleya sp. NPDC059237, assembly GCF_042754105.1. NCBI lineage: Bacteria > Bacillati > Actinomycetota > Actinomycetes > Kitasatosporales > Streptomycetaceae > Embleya > Embleya sp. NPDC059237. The sequence goes on from NZ_JBHZAE010000001.1 coordinate 780,687, forward strand.
ACGTCGATGTTGACGATGTCGCCGTCCTCGAGCCGGGTGGTGTCGGGGATGCCGTGGCAGATCACCTCGTTGATCGAGGTGCAGATGGTCTTCGGGAAGCCCCGGTAGCCCAGGCAGGACGGGTAGGCGTGGTGGTCGAGCACGTACTCGTGGGCGACCTTGTCCAGCGCGTCGGTGCTCACCCCGGGCGCGATGTGCGCGGCGGCGGCCTCCATGGCGCCCGCCGCGATCCGCCCGGCGATCCGCATGCGCTCGATGGTCTCGGCGTCCTGCACCTCGGGCCCGGTGTACGGGGTGGGGGCGGGCTTGCCGACATACTCCGGCCGCGGGATGTCGGCGGGTACGGAGCGGATGGGGGTCGGCTTACCGGGTACGAGAATCGCCATAACCAGCGAGTGTAGCCGGCGCCGCGACCGAGCCGGCGGGTGATCCGGTCGGCGACGGCATCGAGTGGGTGGAGGACGGCCGTGAGGTTCAGACTGTGGCGCAGGCCCGAGGGTCGCGCCGGCGAGTGGTACTACTGCATCAAACACGGCAAGGTCGAGGAGGGACCCGACTGTCCGGCCCGCGACCGGCTCGGCCCGTACGCGACCCGCGCCGAGGCGGCGAACGCGTTGGAGACCGCCAAGACCCGCAATCAGGCGTGGGAGAACGATCCGCACTGGAACGACCCCGGCCGCCGCTGACCTGGCGTACGGCGCGGCGGGCGGGTCACTCGGCGGGTTCGGGGACCCGCCCGCCGCCGACGGTGAGCACCCCGGGCAGTTCGGACAGGCCCGACACCAGCTCGCCGGGTTCGCCCGGCCCCTCCAGGAGCAACACCACCGCCGCCGCCCTCGGTTCCGTCGCCGGCGCCTCGCCGACATCCTCGACGGGCTCGCGCTCGCGGTTGTGCACGGAGACGTCCACCACGGTGAATCCGGCGCCGGTACAGGCCACCAGGACCGCGGACAACACGCCGTGTCCGGGCAGGTAGGAGATCCGGATCTCGGCCGCCCGATCCCGGGGGCCGCCGATCCGGCGGATGATCGGCGGATAGCCGTAGACGACCACGAAGTGCAGCGTGGTGACCCCGATCGCCAGATACGGCAGGCCCGCGCCGCAGGCCATGCCGATCGCGCAGGTGAGCCAGACCACCGCGGCCGTGGTGAGGCCGCGCACGGTGTCGCGGCGGACGAAGATCAGGCCGCCGCCGATGAAGCCGATGCCGGAGACCACCTGCGCGGCGATCCGGGAGGGGTCCCAGCCGACGTGGCCCGCGGGCAACACGTCGGCGAAGCCGTACTTGGAGATCTCCATGAACAGCGTGGTGCCGACCCCGACCAGCGCGTGGGTGCGCAGCCCCGCGCTCTTCTGCCGCACCTCGCGCTCGACGCCGATGACGCTGGAGAGCACGAAGGAGAGCATCAACTCGGAGAACTGGGTCCACCCCTGACTCGCGCCGATCCCCTCCGACCACGCCGCCAGGGTCGTTCCGGAATGCACGCGCCCACCTCCTCCGCCCGGGACCGGGGTCCCGGGGCTGCTCGATCTTCTTCCTCTGCTCGCACGCTATGACTCCATACGGAGCAATGGGTCACGGCCGAGGTTCGGATACCGCGATCGAGGGAGGGGTGGGCCGGCGAAAATCAGGCGCGCGAGCGAGCCGTGCTGCGCTTGCGCGAGGCGGTCGTCCGGGTCACGGCCTTACGCGGACGCGACGTGGCCGTCTTGGATACGGCCTTTCGGGGGCGCGAGCCGGCCGTCTTGGATACGGCCTTTCGCTGGGACGCGGCCTTTCGGGGACTCGATACCGCCTTTCGGGTACCGGATACCGCCTTTCGGGGACGCGAGGCGACGGGTTTGGACACCGGGCGCTTGCGCATCGCCGCGGGCGCCGCCGGGGCGTCGACCGTACGGTCGTCGACCGTTTCGGTGTCGCCGTTGCGCTGAATGTAGCGAAGTGCGGTGAGCGCCTCGCGCTTCGTTTCATAGGACGCGGACTTGATGACCGTCGAACCGTTGGCGGCGGTCAGCACGAATCCGAACTTGCCGGAGCGTCCCTTGGTGACGATGAATTTGGCCGGCACGACATCTCCTTGGGAGAGAAGAGAAAGTTTTCTCCTCCACGGAAACATGGTTCGTCCCGGTTGTCATATATAAGGGCTATTTACGGGTGAATCGACCTCCGCAGCCGAAAACCACTGTGACGTCGACTGCATCCGGGCGCGGACCCCGTGTTCTCTTCGGTTTCGGCCGGCAGGATCGCGCCCATGACAACCCCCTCGTCCCCCAAGCGTGACCCGCGTGACCTGCCGAACATCGACGATCTGGTGGTCGGCGTCCTCGGCGGCACCGGTGAGCAGGGCCGCGGCCTCGCGTACCGCCTGGCCGTCGCCGGCCAAAAAGTGATCATCGGCTCGCGCAGCGCCGACCGTGCGGCGTCCGCCGCAGCCGAACTCGGTGCCGGCGTGCGCGGCGCCGACAACGCCACCTGCGCGGCCGAGAGCGACATCGTGATCATCGCCGTGCCCTGGGAGGGCCACCGCGATCTGCTGCTCTCCCTCACGGGCGAGCTGGCGGGCAAGATCGTGGTCGACTGCGTGAACCCGATGGGCTTCGACAAGCAGGGCGCGTTCGTGCTCGACGTCGAGGAGGGCAGCGCCGCCCAGCAGGCCGCCGCCGTGCTCCCCGACTCGACCGTCACCGCCGCCTTCCACCACGTGTCCGCGGTGTTGCTGCTCGACCCGAACGTGGAGTCGCTCGACACCGACATCATGGTGCTCGGCGACAAGCGCGAGGCCACCGACGCGGTGCAGGCGCTCGCGTCGCGGATCCCCGGCATGCGCGGGGTGTACGCCGGCCGGCTGCGCAATGCGCGGCAGGTCGAGGGGCTGACCGCCAACCTGATCTCGACCAACCGCCGCTACAAGGCACACGCCGGACTGCGCGTCACCGACGTGTGAGCCGGCCCGGCCGCGCCCGCACGTGCCCGTCCGACGCACGACGGCGTGCGGCCCCGCGCATCCGAGGATGTGGGGGCCGCACGCCGTTCGTGCTTTTCGGGCCGGAGCCGAGGGTGCCGGGAGATCGCCCGGGGTCGCCCGGGGATCAGACCTGGGCGGCGTTCCAGGTCTGGAGCGGGCGGGTGACCAACTCGCCGGCGCCGTTGTCGATCGCGTCCCGCAGGCCGCCGAGCACGTGGGTGACCATGCCGGCGGTGACCGGGTCGGTCAGCACGTGCTGTACGTCGGCCTCGACGCCGAGCCGGGTGTGCACCTCGGGCACCGCGATCTCCGGGCCGGAGACGACGAAGTTGCCCAGGTCCCGCAGCAGCGCCTTGAGCTGGATCAGCGCTCGGATGCCGCCCTGGGGGCCGGGCGAGGCGGAGATCGCGACGATCGACTTGCCGGTCAGCACGCCCTGGGCGTACGGACGCGAGGCCCAGTCCAGCGCGTTCTTGAGCACGCCCGGCAGGCTGCGGTTGTACTCGGGGGTGGTGATGATCAGGCCGTCGGCCTCGGCGATCGCCTCGCGCAGGCGCACCACGGTGGCGGGCGGGTTCGGCTCCAGGTCCTGGTTGAAGTGCGGCAGTTCGTCGAGACCCTTGAACACCTCGATCTGCATGCCCTCGGGCGCGTACGGCTGGAGGGCGTTCAGCAGTGCCGTGTTGAACGACTCGGCGCGCAGCGAACCGGAGATGGCAAGGATGCGAGACATGGTTCCTCCGTGGATGGAGAGAGGGTGCCGGGTAGGGCGCGAAGCATGTTGTTGAACGTTTAACAATGTAGCGCGGGCTTGTTGCGGATTCAACTTCCGATTGCCGAGTGGGCGCCGAGGGTGCCGGGTGTGGGTGCCGGGTGGGTGCCGGTCGGGCGGTCGTCGGGGGCGACAATGGAGCCGCGTCGCGCCGGAAAGCGCCGCGACCGAGGTCCGTCCGCACCCGTCTGGAGCCCCCGCCATGCCCCGCATCGTCGTCCTCGCCGTGATCGTGTGTGTGCTGGCGCTCGCCGCCGCCGTGGTGGCCTTCGTCAACGGGAGCTGGCTCGGCCTGCCGTTCGTGCTCCTCGCCGCGCTCGACGGCAACATCGCGTTCTACTACCTGCGCCGGCAGCGGGTGCGCCGTGCGCGCGACCTCGCCGCGCGGGCCTGATCCCCGCTGCCGACCCCCGCTGCCCGACCCCGCTCCCGCCACCCGCCGGCCGTCCCCCGTAAGGGTGGATGCCGGTGCCGGATGGCGTGTCGGCATCAATTCGAACAAAGGTTCGGGCTACGCTTCGATCCGACGTTGTCCACAGGCGTGCGCCGGTCGTGCCTCCGTGTCGGTGCGACGGGTTAGCGTTCAAGGTGTGAAGCGAACACCACAGACCGGCAAGGCGGCATCCATGGCTGGACAGGATCGCGAGAAGGCGCTCGAAAACGCCCTCGCCCAAATTGAACGGCAGTTCGGGAAGGGCTCGGTGATGCGCCTCGGCGACGAGGTGCGCGCACCGATCGAGGTCATTCCCACCGGCTCGATCTCGCTCGACGTGGCGCTGGGCATCGGCGGGCTCCCGCGCGGCCGGGTCATCGAGGTCTACGGCCCGGAAGGCTCCGGCAAGACGAGCCTCGCGCTGCACGCCATCGCGAGCGTCCAGCGGGCCGGCGGCATCGCGGCCATCGTCGACGCGGAGCACGCGCTCGACCCGGAATACGCCAAGAAGCTCGGCGTCGACACCGACGCCCTCCTGGTCTCCCAGCCGGACACCGGCGAGCAGGCGCTGGAGATCGTCGACATGCTGACCCGCTCCGGCGCGGTCGACATCATCGTGATCGACTCGGTGGCGGCGCTCGTGCCGCGCGCCGAGATCGAGGGCGAAATGGGCGACTCGCACGTGGGTCTCCAGGCCCGACTGATGAGCCAGGCGCTGCGCAAGATCACCGGTGCGCTCAACCAGACGAACACCACCGCGCTGTTCATCAACCAGCTGCGCGAGAAGATCGGCGTGATGTTCGGTTCGCCGGAGACCACGACCGGTGGCCGGGCGCTGAAGTTCTACGCCTCCGTCCGCCTCGACATCCGCCGGATCGAGACCCTCAAGGACGGCACCGAGGCGGTCGGCAACCGCACCCGGGTCAAGGTCGTCAAGAACAAGCTCGCGTCGCCGTTCAAGCAGGCCGAGTTCGACATCCTCTACGGCATCGGGATCAGCCGCGAGGGCGGCCTGATCGACATGGGCGTGGAGCACGGCTTCGTGCGCAAGTCCGGCGCCTGGTACACGTACGAGGGCGACCAGCTCGGTCAGGGCAAGGAGAACGCGCGCAAGTTCCTCCGTGACAACCCCGACCTCTCCGACGAGATCGAGAAGAAGATCAAGGAGAAGCTGGGAGTGGGCCCGCGGGTCGACGCACCGGCGGAGGCGGAACCCGAGGAGGGCTGAGTCCGTGGTTCGCCCTGCCGGCGAGTGGTCGAACACGTGGGGAGACGGGTCCGCCGACGGATCCGTCTCCCCAGCCGCCCGGCCACCCGTCGATGCCGCCGAACTGCGAGCCGCGATGGCCGCCATCGAGGCCGCCGCTCCCTCGGGCGCCGACACCGGGGCCGGTGGCGCACACGGTGGTGGTGGCGGGCGACGCGGTGCTCCGGGAGCCGGCACCCGCCGGACTCGCGCGGCGCGCCGTGACCCGCAAGAGCACGAGGCGGGCGAACAGGATCCGATCGACGACGGCTCGGGGGCCGACGTCACGGGCACGGACCGACACGCTCGCGGTCGTGGGACCGGGAGTGGTCGGGCGAAACGCGACAGGCGGGCCGGGACTCGGGGCCGGGCCCGTCGTGACACCGAGGATTCGGAGCGGCCGGCCGACGAGGACGTCGACGCGGCTCCGGAACCGCTCGCCGATCCGGAGGCGACGGCGCGGGCGATCTGTCTGCGGCTGCTGACCGGGCGGGCGCGCACCCGGGCCCAACTGGCCGACGCGCTGCGCCGCCGGGAAGTGCCCGACGAGGTCGCGGAATACGTACTGGGCCGCTTCACCGACGTCGGTCTGATCGACGACACGGCCTTCGCCGACGCGTGGGTGAGCACCAGGCACACGGGCAAGGGGCTGGCCCGACGGGCCCTGGCCCAGGAACTTCGCCGGCGCGGGGTGGACGCGGTCGTGGTCGACGAGGCGGTCGCGCAACTGGAACCCGAGCAGGAGTTGGAGACCGCCCGGGCCCTGGTCGCCCGCCGGTTGCCGGGCACGCGTGGCCTGGACCGGGACAAGCGAATCCGCAGGTTGGCGGGCATGCTCGCGCGCAAGGGATACGGCGAGGGACTGGCCGTCCGCGTCGTCCGCGAGGCGCTCGATCACGAGGCCGAGGCCGACGAGAACGACGACCCGGCCGAGACCCCGTGGCGCGCCTGGGACGGGCCGGCCTGATCCCGACCCCCGCCAGGTCGGCCGGTGACCTAGCCTGGGAGCGTTGTCCCAGCCGTCGGGGCGTCACAAGCGTGTCCGTCGGCACCGTTGCGCTCCAGCCGTCCGCTTGAAGGGCCATCCGCCTTGGCGATCAGTGTGTTCGACATGTTCTCGATCGGGATCGGCCCGTCGAGCTCCCACACGGTGGGTCCGATGCGCGCCGCGCGGATGTTCGCGCAGCGGCTGAAGAGCGAGGGTGTCCTCGACCGGGTCGCCTCGGTCCGGGTCGAGCTGTACGGCTCCCTGGGCGCGACCGGGCACGGACACGGCACCCCGCGCGCGGTGCTGCTCGGCCTGGAGGGTTACTCGCCGCGCACGGTCGATCCGGAGGAGGTCGAGCCGGAGCTGGCCCGGATCCGCGAGTCGGGGATGTTGCGGCTGCACGGCGTGCACGACATCGCCTTCGACGGCGACCGCGACCTGGTGCTGCACCGGCGCAAGGCGCTGCCGTACCACGCCAACGGGATGACCGCGTGGGCCCGGGACGCCGACGGCACCGAGCTGCTGAGCAAGACCTACTACTCCGTCGGCGGCGGCTTCGTGGTGGACGAGGACGCGGTGGGCGCGGACCGGGTCAAGCCCGACGACACCGTGCTGCGCCACCCCTTCCGCACCGGCGACGAGTTGTTGCGGCTGACCCGCGAGACCGGGTTGTCGGTGTCCGCGCTGATGCTGGAGAACGAGAAGGCCTGGCGCACCGAGGCGGAGATCCGGGCCGAACTGCTCGAGATCTGGCAGGTGATGCGCGGGTGCGTCGAGCGCGGCCTGGCCACCGAGGGCATCCTGCCGGGCGGTCTCAAGGTGCGCCGTCGCGCCGCCCGTACCGCCCGCACGCTGCGCGCCGAGGGGGACCGGCCCACGCACGCGATGGAGTGGGTCACCCTGTGGGCGATGGCGGTCAACGAGGAGAACGCGGCGGGCGGGCGGGTGGTCACCGCACCCACCAACGGCGCCGCCGGGATCATTCCGGCCGTGCTGCACCACTACGTGGAGACCGTCCCCGGCGCCGACGACGACGGTGTGGTGCGCTTCCTGCTCGCCGCGGGAGCGATCGGCATGTTGTTCAAGGAGAACGCCTCGATCTCCGGCGCGGAGGTCGGCTGCCAGGGCGAGGTCGGCTCGGCCTGCGCGATGGCCGCCGGCGGTCTGGCCGAGGTGCTGGGCGGCACCCCCGAGCAGGTGGAGAACGCCGCCGAGATCGGGATGGAACACAACCTCGGGCTGACCTGCGACCCGGTCGGCGGCCTGGTCCAGATCCCGTGCATCGAGCGCAACGGCATGGCCGGGGTCAAGGCGGTCACCGCGGCCCGCATGGCGCTGCGCGGTGACGGCCGGCACCACGTGTCGCTGGACAAGGTCATCAAGACCATGAAGGAGACCGGCGCCGACATGAAGACCAAGTACAAGGAGACCGCCCGGGGCGGCCTCGCGGTGAACATCATCGAGTGCTGAGTCTCGTCGGGGGCCCGGTCGCGGGGGTGCGCGATCGCATCGATGGGTGAGGTGTGCTTGTGGAGACGAGGGGTAGGGATGCGCCCGTGAATGACGAGAGTGGTCCCCTCCTGGTGCAGGTGTCGGCGGTCGGAGCCGGTCATACGTTGGTGACCGTGCACGGTGAGATCGACATGGACAGCGGCCCGATCCTGGACGACGCGTTGGGTCGACAGGTGTCGGCCGAGCCGACCCGTCTGCTCCTGGACCTGTCGTCGGTCGCCTTCATCGACTCCTTCGGACTGCGCATCCTGGTCCGTGCGGAGCGACGTGTGCGGGAGGCGGGCGGTTCACTGCGGCTGATCGCGCCGACGCGCGCGGTCGAGCGGGTGTTGCGGCTGACCGGCTTCACGCTGATGGTCGCCGTGCACGACACCGTGCGTGAGGCGCTGGACGCCGAGGGGGCCACGGTCGGGCACGAGTAGCCGCGCCACTGTCCGATACACGCTGCGCTGTGAGCGGAATCGGTACCAGACATGATCAAAGTCCGGTCGAGGGGTGGCCGGATTCGATCATGCACGCCACACTTGGAATGTCCGCGCGCCGGATGTTTCTGCTGTCGCCCGAAGGCCGTGGACCTGTGGCCGTCCCGTCGAGCGCAAGCCCGACGGGACGGCCGCCGCATGTTCGGGGCGGGGGCGGGTGAGGCGGCCCCGAGCCCGGATCAACCCAGGGTGCGCTCGAGGAACTCCGCCATCGTCGAGCGATACTCGCGCGCCTCGGGAAGCAGCGCGGTCAGCTCGCCGGCCCCGTGCACGAAACCGTCCCAGCGCTTGCTCTCGACCGCGACGCCGGCCTCCGCCAGGCGCTTCGCGTAGCCCTCGCCCTCGTCCCGCAGCGGGTCGTACTCGGCGGTGAGCACCAGCGCGGTGGGCAGCCCCGCCAGGTCCTCGGCGTGCAGTGGTGAGGCCAGCGGGTCGGTGGCCTCGCTGCGCGGGCTGGACAGGTACTGCGCGATCGCGAACTCCAGGCCGGCGCGGGTGAGCAGGTACCCCTCGCCGTTCTCCGTCACCGACGGCTGCGCCAGGGTCAGGTCCAGGATCGGGCAGTCCAGCACCTGGGCCACCGGGGTCGGCTGGCGGCGGTCACGCAACATCAGGGCGCAGGCGGCGGCCAGGTTGGCCCCCGCGCTCGTGCCGCCGATGGCGACCTTGTCCGCGTTGACGCCCAACTGGAACGCGCGCTCCTGGACCCAGATCCACGCGGCGTACGCGTCCTCCAGGGGCCAGGGGAACTTGAACTCGGGGGCAAGGCGATACTCGACCGAGACCACCACCGCGCCGCTCTCCGCGGCGATGTGCGCGCAGTGGCTGTCGGACGCGTCGACCGAGCCCAGCCACCACGCGCCGCCGTGGAGGTACACGTAGCCTGGACGACCGCCCTTCGGCGCGGGTCCGGCCGGCGTGTACACGCGGGCGGTGATCTTCCCCGGCTCGGGCTCCTTGACGGTGATGCTCACTTCCCGCGTCGTCACATCTTTCGGCGCGGGCTCGACGGACGCGAGGATGGTCGTCTCGAGACCTTTGTTCGACGCGGCACGACGCTCCGCCAGGGGCAGGTCGGCCGGAAGGGGCGGCGCGGCGGCGACAGCGTCGAGGATCGGCTGGATCTGCGGTGCGACGGGCATGCGACTCCTCCGAACGGAACTACGAAGCAGCACAGTAGAACTTCACGCCCGGAGTTGACAGAGCGTCAGAAGTCGAGCGCGTGACATAGGCCACACAGAAACGGCACGAAGGGCGTCAACCGTCCCAGTTGCCCCCAGCGTTCAATAGACGAACCCAACGAGGAGTACGTGTTGACCGTCATCGACGAACCCCGGATACCGGGCGCGCCCCCGTCCGGACCGGGCCGGGGCGCATCCGACGAGCGCGTGTCGGGAGCCCTGTCGTTCGTGGAGCGCGGCCTTCGCCTCCTGTGGCGCCCGCTGGCCGTCTACGCCGCCACCGCGCTGGCGCAACTGCTCGTGCTCTCGTGGATGATCCCGCCGGGCGGACCGAGCCTGCGCGATCGGCTGTTGCAGTGGGACGCGCACTGGTACGTGGACGTCGCCGCGCACGGCTACCCGGACAGCTTCACGTACACCCCCGAGGGCGACCTCACCGGGAACACGCTCGCGTTCTTCCCGCTGTATCCGGGCCTGGTCCGGATCGTGCACTACCTGACCGGCACCGACTACGAGACGGCCGGCCTGATCGCCGGGCACCTGGCCACCGCCGCCGCGATGTGCGTGCTGTACGTGTTCATGACGCGCCTGTACGACCGGCGCGCGGCGTTGGTGATGGTCGTCCTGGTGGGCGGCGCGCAGCCGATGTCCGTGGTGTTCTCGATGGCCTACAGCGAGACGCTCTTCCTGGCGCTCGCGGTGGGCACGCTGTTGGCCGCGCATCGCAAGGCCTGGTTGACCGCGGGCCTGCTCGCGTGTCTGACGAGCGTGACCCGACCGGCGGGCATCGCGGCGATCGCCGCGCTCGGGGTGGCGGCGCTGATGGAGATGTGGCGGCATCGGCGGCTGATGTCCGCGCCGATCGCCGCGTGTGCGATCGCGTGCATGGGGATGCCGCTCTACCTGTTGTGGGTGGGCGAGCGGCTGGGCGAGATCGATGCGTGGTTCACCATCCAGGACGCCGGGTGGGGCACCAAGTGGGACAACGGGGACGCGGTCCGGCACTTCCTCACCGACACGCTGCGCAACGGCGACCAGTGGATAGCGGTCAGCACGGCGGTGCTGATCATCGCGGCGGTGGTCGGCTCGCTGGTCGCGCTGAACCGGCGCATCTGGCCGCCGTTGGCGGTGTACGGGCTGTCGATCCTGGTGATGACGCTGTGTCAGAGCAACTACTACCACTCGAAGTTGCGGCTGATGATCCCCACGCTGCTGTTCTTCGTCCCACTGGCGACGGTGCTGGCGAGGGCGCGGACCCGCACGGCCGTGCTGGTGCTGGGCGGCGCGTGCCTGTTCGGGATGTGGTACGGCGCGTACATGCTGACCACGTGGCACTACGGAATCTGACCGAAGCCCGGCCGGCCTGCGGCGCCGCGTCCTCAAGCGCCGGACGGGCTTTGTTTGTTCGGCACGAGTGCGGTGCCGGCTGTTTCGGGTGTCCTCGAACGCCGGACGGGCTGCAATCAACCCGTGCGGTGCTTGGTTTTGCCGAGGGCGGGTTCCGAACCCGGCGGCACACTTCGGCCCGGCCGGCGGTCGAGGACGACGTGGGCCGGGCCGTTTCCGGGTGTCAGTGGCCGGCTCCGCGGGCTCGGTTTATGGATTCCTCGAGGATGTCCAGGTTTTCGGGGGGCAGGTGGGCGGCTATGTAGCCGTCGGGGCGGATGAGCAGGATCGTGTGGGCGGTGGTGCCCGGGTAGTCCGGGGTGACCACCAGCTCGGCGGGCGCGGCGAGTTTGTCCAGCCGGCCGCGCAGCCTGGGCATCAGGCCGGCCTCGCGCCAGCCGTCGCCGTGCCACACCTGTATGCCGGGGGCGATCAGCAGCACGACCAGGCCGCGGTCCAGGCACTCGCTCAGCCATCCCTCGGCGCCGTCCGCGCGAAACACCTCGACGTCGCGGATCCACTCGCCCACACCCGGCCCGGGGGTGAGCAGCGGCGAGCCGGCGTAGTCCGGGCCGGACGTGCTCGCCGCCGGCCCGCGCGGGTCGAGCCGGCGCAGCGTGGTGCCCTTGCCGCGCGCGCCCATCAGGGTCAGCCGGCGGCCGACCTTCTGCGCCGGGCTCGCGGGCGCGAGGAAGTGGAGCGCGTCCTCCCCGAGCGCGAGTCGACGGCGGGCGGCGCCCCGGCGTTCGCCGTGGTACGTCTCCAGGAGCCGGATGGGCGCGTAACCCCGCAGCGTGAAGGCCAGCTTCCAGGCCAGGTTGCGCACGTCCTGCAGGCCGAGTTCGACCGCGTCGGCGGCGGACGGGTGGACCAGGTGCGCGGCGTCGCCGGCGAGCAGCACCCGGCCGACCCGAAATCGCCGGGCGAGCCGCTGATGCACCTCGTACTCGCCACTCCACAGCAGGTCGTGCGCGGGATCCTCGGACGCGTCGGGCTCGGGCGAGAGCGCGTCGAGGGTGCGCAGCACCGAACGCACCCGCGCGGCGATGCGCTTGGGGTCGGCCGGATCGCCCGTCACCGGGATCACCCGCGTCTCCTCGGCGGCCTTGGCCACCCCGTGCGCCATCGGCAACTGCCAGGTCAGCCGCCACACGTCGTCCGGCAGCGGCTGGGCCAAGACGGTACCGCCGCGGTGGAACGGCGGGTCGACGAACAACCACGGCGTGGCCGGCCCGCCGAGGTCCGGGCTCGCGGGCTCGTCGGCGAGCGAGGGGTCCGGCGGCACCAGCGCCGTCGCGGTGATCCGGCGCGGCAGCCGTACCTTCACGTCGGCGCACAACAGCCGGTCCACCCGCGGCCGACCCGGAAAGCGCACGTCGACCGCGCGGCGCACCACCGAGCGGGCGCCGTCGCAGCCGACCAGCCACTGGGCCCGAAACCTGACCGGCCCGCCCGGGCCCCGGGCGAGCACGGTGACCGATGTTTCGTCCTGCTCGACGCCCTCGATCCGGTGACGCCACGCGGTGGTCACCAGGGGACTGGCGTGCGCGGCGTCCAACAGGGCACGCTCCAGCCGCTGTTGGGACAGCCCGTAGCGCACCGGAGCCTCGGGCTCGGCCACCGGCTGCGGTACGTCGCGACCGCGCCGGCGGATGCGCTGGACCCCCCACGGTTCGGCGGCGCCGTCGAGCCGGGTGCCGGTCAGGTCGTAGACGAAGGCCAGCGTCGAGGCCTCCAGACCACAGGCCCGCGAACCCGCGCGGGGCGTGCCGTTGCCCATGTCGAGCACCACCGAGCGCACCCCGCGCCCGGCCAGCGCCAGTGCGGCGGCCAAACCGGCGGGCCCGGCGCCCGCGATGATCACCGAGTCCGCGCGCGGAGCGTTGCCCGCCATCGTGGCCCCCCAAGTGTTGCAAGACGTGTCGTACTCGTCGCCCATCATCCGGCACCGGGGCCCTACGACGACAAAGCGACGCCCCGCGGGTGGCGTTCACCGCGGGGCGTCGGTCGGTGGTGCGGGGTGGGACGGCGTGTCGACGGGGTCAGACGATGGCCATCTTGTCGAGGGACGACTCGGCCTGCGTCGGCGGGACGACGACCGGCGGCTTGCCCTTGCGGGAGGTGCGCAGCCTGCGCTCCAGCCAGGTCGCGAACGCCGACAGGATCATGCACATCGCCACGTAGATGGTGCCGACGATGATGGTGACCGGGATGAACGGCATGTTGTAGTCCTGGTAGCCGCCGATCAGCTTGGCCGCCGCGAGCAGTTCCGGGTAGGTGATCAGGAAGCCGAGCGAGGTGTCCTTGAGGGTCACCACGATCTGGCTGATGATCGTCGGAAGCATGGTGCGGATGCCCTGGGGGACCAGGATCATCGTCATCACCTGGGTCTTGCGCATGCCCAGCGCGTAGGCCGCCTCGCTCTGCCCCTTGGGCACGGCCAGGATGCCGGCGCGGATGTTCTCCGCCTGCACGGTGCCGTTGTAGATGGTCAGACCGACCACCAGCGGCCACATCGGATCCCACTTCCACCAGCCCTGGCTGCCCGGGACGAGGTAGAGCATGAAGATCAGCACCAGCAGCGGCATGGCGCGGAAGAAGGTCACGAACGTGGTCGAGGCCCAGCGCACGATCTTGTGATCCGAGAGCCGGCCGGCGGCCAGGAAGGCACCGAGCACGATGGAGAACACCGCAGCCAGCGCGAACGCCTTCAGCGTGGCCTTGAGGCCGTCGAAGATGAACTGCTGGACACCGTTGTACTGGAACGGGTCCCACTTGGCCGACTCGAACTGGCCGGTGTCGTTGAACCGCACGATCACGAAGACCAGGAACGCGGCCAGACCCAGACTGCCGACGACGCCGATGATCAGGTTGCGGCGACGCGCCCTGGGGCCGGGGACGTCGAACAGCACGCTCGCTTCGCGGCTCATCGGACCACCGCCAGCTTCTTTTCGAGCGCGGCCAGCGCGGCGCTCATGGACAGGGTGATGATCAGGTAGCCGACCGCGATCCACAGCAGGACCCACAGCGACTTGTAGCCGTTCTCGACCATCTGCGCGCTGGTGCCCATGAGTTCGGTGACGTTGAAGGCGCTGGCGATGGCCGAGTTGCGGACCATCGCGATCAGCAGGCTGCCGATCGGCGGGACCGCCGCCCGACCGGCCTGGGGCAGCACGATCTGGCTCAGCGTCTGGGTGAAGGACATCCCGAGGCTGCGGGCCGCCTCGGCCTGGCCGATCGGCACGGTGTTGATGCCCGAGCGGATCGCCTCGCAGATGAACGCGGCGGTGTAGGTGCTCAGCGCGATGACCGCGAACTCGAAGTAGGAGAAGTTGAAGCGCAGCTTCGGGAAACCGAGCGCGACGGCGAAGAAGATCAGTGTCAGGGGGGTGTTGCGGAAAAGGTTGACGTAGGTGGCGCCGAACCAGCGCAGCGGCGGCACCGGCGAGACCCGACACGCGGCTATCAGCGTGCCGAGCAGAAGCGACACGATCCCACAGACGACGGTCAGCTTGAGCGTCCCGACGAAGCCGTGCCGCAAGAGGTCCCAGTTGTCCTGGATCACTTCGAGCATCGTGATCGAGCCCTCCTCTCCGTGATCGTGGGTTCAAGGGTTGGCGTGACGGCCCGTACCCACGGTCTGGTGCGGCGGGGACGGGAGGGGCACGCGCCGGCCGGTCGAGGGGGAGCCGGGACCGGCCGGCGCGCGGGACTGCGGACGATCAGTAGCGGACGAGCGCCGGGATGGCCGGGGCCGCCGAGCCGGACAGGCCCAGGGTGGCGTCGTACGCCTTCTTCCAGTCGCCGTTCTTCTCGTGCGCCTCGATGGCGTCGCTGACCGCGTTGCGGAAGACCGAGTCGTCCTTGTTCAGGCCGACGCCGTAGTTCTCGGTGGTGAACGGCTCGCCGACCACCTTGAGCGCCTTGGGGTCCTTGGCCGCGTAGCCCTTGAGGATCGCGTCGTCGGTGGAGACCGCGTCGACCTGGTTGGAGAGCAGGCTCTCGACACACAGCGAGTAGGTGTCGAAGACGCGGGTGGTGGTGTCGGGGAAGTTGGTCTGGAGGTTCTGCAGCGGGGTCGAGCCCTTCGCCGAGCAGACCGTCTTGCCCTTGATGGTGTCCTTGCCGGTGATCGCGGTCTCGTTCTTGCGGACCAGGAGGGACTGGCCGGCGATGTAGTACGGACCCGCGAAGGACACCTGCTGCTTACGCTTGTCGGTGATGCTGTAGGTGCCGACGTAGTAGTCGATGTCGCCGTTGACCAGGGCGTTCTCACGGTTGGTCGAGGCGATCGCCTTGAACTCGATCTTGTCCGGGCCGAAGCCGAGGTCGGCCGCGATCATCTTGGCGATCTCGATGTCGAAACCGGAGACCTTGCCGGTGGCCGGGTCCTTGGAGCCGAGGAAGGGCTGGTCCTCCTTGGCGCCGACGACCAGCTTGCCGCGCGACTTGGCCGCGTCGAACGTCTTCGAGCCGGTGAGCGCCACACCCGTCTTGGGGGTGTAGGTGGGCAGTTCGGGCGCGGCGCCGCCGGGCGCGCCGGGGGCACCTTGCGAACCGCCGGTCGAACCGGCCGGGGTTTTGGCCTCGGGCGAACCGTCCTTGCCACACGCGGTGCCGAACAGGGCGAGCACGGCGATGCCGGCGACGGCCACGGATGAGCGCATCTTCATGATCAACGTCCTTCGGAAAAGGGGAACAGGCCTGGCGGTGGCCGAACCACGGGCTGCGGAGCGGGAGTCGCGACGTCGTCGGGCGGGCTGGGGGCGCCCGACGGCGCTCAGTGGTGCAGGATCTTGGAGAGGAAGTCCCGGGCCCGGTCGCTGCGCGGGTTGCTGAAGAACTCCTCGGGCGTGTTCTCCTCGACGATGCGGCCGTCGGCCATGAAGATCACCCGGTTCGCGGCGGAGCGCGCGAAGCCCATCTCGTGGGTCACCACGACCATCGTCATGCCCTCGCGGGCCAGGTCGCGCATGACCTCGAGGACCTCGTTGATCATCTCCGGGTCGAGCGCCGAGGTGGGCTCGTCGAAGAGCATCACCTTGGGCTCCATGGCCAGCGCGCGGGCGATCGCGACGCGCTGCTGCTGGCCACCGGAGAGCTGGGCGGGGTACTTGTCCGCCTGGCTGCCCACGCCGACCCGGTCGAGCAGCTCGTGCGCGCGCCGGGTGACCACATCGGCCTTCTCGCGGCGAACCTTGAGCGGGCCCAGCGTGACGTTCTGCAGCACGGTCTTGTGCGCGAACAGGTTGAACGACTGGAACACCATGCCCACGTCGGAGCGCAGCCGGGCCAGCTCGCGGCCCTCCTGCGGCAGCAGGGCGCCGTCGATGGTGATCCGACCGCCGTCGATCGCCTCGAGGCGGTTGATCGTGCGGCACAGGGTCGACTTGCCCGATCCCGACGGACCGATGACGACGACGACCTCGCCCTTGTGGATGGTCAGGTCGATGTCCTGCAGCACGTGCAGGGCGCCGAAGTGCTTGTTGACGTTCTCCAAGACGACAAGGGGTGCGCCGGGGTGGACGGCGTCCTTGCCGACTTCGCTCTTGGTGAGCACCGGCGGCTTCGGTGTGGTGTCAGAGGCATCCGTCGTCACGATGGCGGGCTCCGTCCAGAGTCGTCCCGTATCTTTTTGCGCGACCGGGTGGCAGGTGGGTTCGAGGGCTCCCGGCGAGGCCGGGTGGTGCGTGACACTAAGGCAGGCAGCACCCCTCCAGTCAGTGCACTTGAGCTTGTCTTGAGGTCAAGAGTCGGTAACGGACCGTCAGATGTGAGGAACCACGTGCGCCTCCTGCTCGTTGAGGACGACCTGCGTGTCGCCGCGCCGCTACGCGCGGTGCTGGGCCGACACGGATTCACCGTGCGGCACGCCACCACCGGCGAGGAGGCCCTCGCCGCGCTCGACGACGTGCCCGACGTGGTGCTCCTGGACCTGTCGCTGCCCGACCACGACGGCTTCGAGGTGTGCAGCCGGATCCGCAGGCTGTGCGACGTCCCGGTGATCATGGTGACCGCGCGGGCGGACATTCGATCCCGGATACACGGACTGAACCTGGGCGCCGACGACTACGTCACCAAGCCCTACGACATCGGTGAACTGCTGGCCCGAATACACGCGGTGAGCAGGCGTACGCGCAGCGACGCGCCCGCCGCGGAGACCCCGCCGCCCGCCAAGGGGCCCGGCGGCATCGAGCTGGACCCGGCCACCCGGCGGGTCACCGTCGGCGGCGTCGACGTGGTGCTCACCCGCAAGGAGTTCGACCTGCTCGCCCTCCTCGCCCAGCGTCCGGGCGTGGTCTTTCGCCGCGAACAGATCATCAGCGAGGTCTGGCACACCAGCTGGGCGGGCAACAATCGCACCCTGGAGGTGCACGTCGCGTCGCTGCGCTCCAAGCTCGGGAACCCGGCGATCGTCGAGACGGTGCGCGGCGTGGGCTACCGTGTCGTCCCCGAGGCCTGATCCCACCGGCTTCCCGAAGGATCGTCACCGGTTCCCGTGCGCACCCGCCTGCTCGCATTGCTCCTCGCCCTGATGACCGCGGTGCTGATCGCCCTCGGCATCCCGTTGGCCATCTCCCGTGCCGCCGCGCATCAGCAGGAGCTGATCCGCGATCGCGTGGACGACCTGACCCGCTTCGTTTCGGACACCCAGCTGACCGTGGTCTCGGACACGCTGCGCGCGCAGACCGAAAGCGACGTGCCGCCCGGACCGGACGCCGTCGACCTCGACATGCTCCGCTCCGAACTGGAGCGCTACGAGGCCGTCTACGGCATCCGGGTCGGCGCCTTCGACCGGCGCGGCCAGCCGATCGCCGTGTCCCATCAGGGATTTCGGGTCGATCCGCGCTCGCCCGCGTTCACCGAGGCGCTGGCCGGACGGCGCAGCGACGACCCCGGACAGGTGTGGCCCTGGCAGCGCGATCGCATCGTGGTGGCGGTGCCGGTGATCCACCGGGGCGATGTGGTCGCGGTGGTGCTCACCGACTCGCCGACCGGTCGCATGCGTTCGAAAATCCAGCAGGTGTGGCTGATTCTGTTCGCCGGCGAAGTGGTCGCGGTACTGGCCGCGTTGCTGCTCGCGACCCGGCTGACCGGCTGGGTGCTGCGCCCGGTGCGAGTGCTCGACTCGGTGACCCACGAGATCGCCACCGGCCGGCTCGGGGCGCGCGTGGCCGGCGCCCAGGGGCCGCCGGAACTGCGGCGCCTGGCACGGTCGTTCAACGAGATGGCGGACCACGTGGAGACCGTGGTGGACCAGCAGCGGGCGTTCGCCGCCGACGCCTCGCACCAGTTGCGCAATCCGCTGTCGGCGCTGCTCCTGCGGATCGAGGAACTGGGTCTGTCGTTGCCGCCGGGACACGGCGAGACGCTGGAGGGGGTGCGGGACGAGGGCCGTCGGCTTACCCGCGTGTTGGACGAACTCCTCGAACTGGCACTGGCCGAGAATGCGCGCCCGTCCGCCCGGGCCGTCGACGTGGCGGCGCTGGTGCACGAGCGGGTGGACGCGTGGCAGACCCTGGCCCGCTCGCGCGCCCGGCGGTTCGAGCAGGAGGGCCCGCTCGCGCTCACCGGGAACGTGGACCCGGTCACGCTCGGCAGCGCGCTGGACGCGATCCTGGACAACGCGCTCAAGTTCGCCCCGGAGGACAGCACGATCACCGTCGCGTGCGCGGCGGTGGGCGGCGAGGTGGAGATCCGGGTCAGCGACCGCGGCCCCGGGCTCACCTTCGAGGAGATGCGCCGGGTGGGCGACCGCTTCTGGCGCAGCCCCCGGCACCAGAACGTGGACGGCTCCGGTCTGGGCCTGTCCATCGCCCGCACGCTGCTCGCCGCGAGCGGCGGCACGATCGACTTCGCCGCGCGCGAGGGCGGCGGCCTCACCGTCACGCTGACGGTCCCCAGGGCCGACTGAACCGGCGCCGCGCGAGAGGCGATCCACCCGGCGCCGAAGCCGCCTCCGGTTCACCTCGCGCCGAGTTCACCCGCGCTGACCCGGCCGCCGGGAAGGCGGACGCGGGCCCGTCCGGTCGGCGGCCTACTCGTTCACCCGGCACTGCGGCGCGCGCGGCTGCGGCAGGCCCAGCGGGCGCAACCGCGCGTCGTAGGCGCGCTGCCAGTCGCCGTTGGCGATGTGCCGGTTCAACGCGCCGCACACGGCTTCGGCGAGCGCCACGTCGCCCTTGCTCAGGCCCACTCCGTACGGCTCGTCGGAGAACGGCCGGCCCAGGATCCGCAGTGCCCCCGGGTGTTGCACGACGAAGCCGGACAGGATCGCGTCGTCGGTGCTGACCCCGCGCACTCTGCCGGCCAGCAACTCGTCCACACACTCCGAATACTTGCCGCGCTCCTCGACCCGCATGGTCGGGAACTCGCCGCGGATGCGCAACGCCGAGGTCGACTCGCGCACCACGCACACGGAACTGTGCGCGAGGTCCTCGGGGCCGTTGACCCCGGGATCGTCGGTGCGGACCAGGAAGTCCTGCCCGGCGATGTAGTACGGCCCGGCGAAGGAGACCTTCTGCGCGCGGACCGCGTTGATCGTGTAGCTCGCCACGACCAGGTCGACCTGGCCGCTGGTGATCCGGTACTCGCGGTTTTGCGTCTCCACGTCCATGAACGTGACGCGGTCCTTGAACCCCAGGTCCTCGGCGATCATCAGGGCCACGTCGTCGTCGAAGCCCTGATACGCCTGATCGCCGGTGCGCACGCTCCACCCCGGCTGGTCCGGCTTGACCCCGATGATCACCCGGCCCCGGGCCACCATCTCCCGGTAGGTCGGCGAGTTCTTGCGCAGGTTCGCGAGCGGGTCGGCCTGATGCGTGCCGCCCTCGGCCCGGTTGTTCTCCACCGCCAGCCACGACACCCCGACGGCGACCAGCAGGAAGGCCAGCGCGGCGGGCAGCGCGATCCGGGTACGCCGCCACCAGCGGGACGGGCGCGCCGGGCGCGCGGACGGCTCGTCGGCCGGCGGCTCGCCCGCGAAGGTCGCGTCGACGTCCTCGTCCCGATCGGCGCGCTCGTCACGGCGGGGCAGCGGATCACCGCCCCACGTCACCGGCACCGAGTCCTGCACCACCCGGGTCAGCAGCGCGTCGGTCTCCTTGGCGTCCAGGCGCCGGGTCGGGTCCTTGCGCAACAGGCCCATGATCACCGACTCCAGCGGACCGGCGTGCCTGGGCGGCGCGGGCGGCGCGTTGACCACCGCGTCCACGACCTCCACCGGCGAGGCCCGGCGGAACGGGGCCATGCCCTCGACCATTTCGTACAGCGTCGCGCCCAACGACCACAGGTCTGAGGCGGGATCGAGCCCGTCCGGCCGGTCGGCGAGCGTGTGGTCCCCGTTCGCGTCGTCGGTAAGCACGCTGGGCCGGGACCGGGCGAACTGTTCCGCGCGCTCGGGCGCCAGATAGCCCGGCGTGCCGAGCAGTTCGCCGAACTGGGTCACCTGCGGCGCGTCGACGAAGGTGGCGATGCCGAAGTCGGTGAGCACCACCCGGCCGTCCATGCCGAGCAGGACGTTGGCCGGCTTCACGTCACGGTGCAGCACACCCTTGGCGTGCGCGGCGCGCAACGCCCGCAGTACGTCCAGGCCGATCCGGGCCGCCTCGGCGTGGTCGAGTCGACCCTCCGCGCGGATCACGTCGGCCAGCGACCGCGAAATCACCAATTCCATGACGATCCACGGCAAACCGTCTTCCTCGAAGACGTCGTGGACCGTCACCACGTTCTCGTGGCGAATACGGGCCGCCGCGATCGCCTCGCGCTTGCTGCGCTCCAGCCAGGAACGCTGGGATCCCGCGTCCAGCGACTTGGGCAGCAGCAGTTCCTTGATCGCGACCTCGCGACCGAGGGCGGTGTCGACGGCCAGCCAGACCTCGCCCATACCGCCTCGGCCGAGACTGCGGCTCAGCCGGTAACGATTGTTCAGTATTCGGCCGATCTCCCCCTCGGACACCGCGGTCGCACCCTCCTCCCGAGCAAGCGGGCCTCCCTGAACATGCTGTGCAGCCTTCCCCCCGGTCGGCTCACGGCGTCGGTTCGGGGACCGCGCACGGTCTGGCCCACAGGCTCAGAGCGTAGATGTCGGTCCCGAACACGATGACACGACCCAGCATGTGCCATCGAAGCCGTTCGCGCGACGCCCTGGGCATCACGATCTGTCCCATCAGGGTTTCACCGATCGGTACCACCGCAGCGCGCCCGTGTGCAGCGGCAGCGGATCGGTGAAGATCGCCGTCCTCGGGTCGACCAACTGGGCGGCGTGCACCTCGCGTCCGATCGCCTCACGGTTCTCCATCACCGTCTCGGTCACCCGCCTGATCAGCTCCGGATCCTGCGACGCCTGGGTGACCAGCAGATTCGGCACCGCGATGGTCGGCGTCTCGGTCCCGCCGGGATAGGCGTCGGCCGGCACCACCGCCTCGCGGTACACCGGCCCGTAACGATCGCGCAGCTTGCCCGCGAGGTCGCCGAGTTGCACCAACCGCACCTGCCAGTGCTCGGCGAGATCGGAGACCGCGCCGGTGGGCAGCCCGCCGGACCAGAAGAACGCGTCGACGGTGCCGTCCCTGAGCCGCTCGGTGGCCTCGCCGATGCCGACCCGCACCGGGGTGATGGCCTGCTCCATGTCGCTCATGCCCACCTCGCTCAGCAGCCGGCGAGTGATCAACTCCACCCCCGAGCCGGGCAGCCCGACCACCACCCGACGCCCGCGCAGGTCGGTGATCTTCTGCACCGGCGAACCGACCGGCACCACGAGTTGCACGTAGTCGTCGTACAGCCGCGCCACCGCGCGCAACTGGTCCCGGTCGCCCGGTCCCAGGTCGGCCACCGCGTCGGCGGTGGAGATGCCGAAGGTGTCCACGCCCGCGACCACCCGACGCAGGTTCTCCACCGACCCTCCGCTGGCATCCACGCTCACCCGCACGCCCAGGTCCGCGGACAGCCGGGGCCGCAGCAGTTCGCCGTAGCGGTGGTACACCCCCATCGGCACCCCGGTGGCCAGCGAGACCGGCCCGCTCGGCGCCTGCCGGTCGTCCCGGCCGAGCACCAGGTAGCCCCCGACCAGGCAGAACAGCAGCAGCGTCGCCACCCCGGCCTGCACCAGGCGGGGGCGTCGCGCGTAGGCGTCGCGCAGGGAAACGGGGAGGAACGACAAGGAGGGCACGGCGGCGATATTGCCATGGAGGTCGGCCACACACGCCAGGAAGCAAACCCCGTACCCTGTCGGGTGTTATGACTGCGCGAAGCTATGAGGTCCGCACCTACGGGTGCCAGATGAACGTCCACGACTCCGAGCGGCTGTCCGGCCTCCTCGAGGAGGCGGGCTACGTCCGCGCGCCCAAGGGGGAGCCGGCCGACGTGGTCGTCTTCAACACGTGCGCCGTCCGGGAGAACGCGGACAACAAGCTGTACGGGAATCTGGGCCATCTCGCGCCCGCGAAGGCCGAACGCCCCGGGATGCAGATCGCGGTCGGCGGCTGCCTCGCGCAGAAGGACCGGGACACCATCGTGCGCAAGGCGCCGTGGGTCGACGTGGTCTTCGGCACGCACAACGTGGGTTCGCTGCCGGTGCTCCTGGAGCGGGCCCGGGTCGAGCAGGAGGCCCAGGTCGAGATCCTGGAATCGCTCGACGTGTTCCCCTCCACGCTGCCCACCCGCCGCGAGTCGGCCTACGCGGCCTGGGTGGCGATCTCGGTGGGCTGCAACAACACCTGCACGTTCTGCATCGTGCCCGCGCTGCGTGGCAAGGAGAAGGACCGCCGCCCCGGCGACGTGCTCGCCGAGATCGAGACGCTGGTCGGCGAGGGCGTGATCGAGGTCACCCTGCTCGGCCAGAACGTCAACGCGTACGGCTCCGACATGGGCGACCGCGAGGCGTTCTCCAAGCTGCTCCGCTCGTGCGGGCGGATCGACGGCCTGGAGCGGGTGCGCTTCACCTCGCCGCACCCGCGCGACTTCACCGACGACGTGATCGCCGCGATGGCCGAGACGCCGAACGTCATGCACCAGCTGCACATGCCGCTGCAGTCCGGGTCCGACTCGATGTTGCGGGCGATGCGCCGCTCCTACCGCCAGGACCGCTACCTGGGGATCATCGAGCGGGTGCGCGCGGCGATGCCCGACGCGGCCATCTCCACCGACATCATCGTGGGCTTCCCCGGGGAGACCGACGAGGACTTCGAGCAGACCCTGCACACGGTGCGCGAGGCCCGCTTCGCCGCCGCGTTCACCTTCCAGTACTCCAAGCGCCCCGGCACCCCCGCCGCCACGATGGACGGCCAGGTGCCCAAGGAAGTGGTCACCGAGCGCTACCAGCGGCTGCTCGCGCTCCAGGAGGAGATCTCCTGGGCGGAGAACCGCACCCAGGTCGGTCGCACCCTCGAGGTGCTGGTCGCCGAGGGCGAGGGCCGCAAGGACCACGACACCGCGCGGTTGTCCGGGCGCGCCCCGGACAACCGGCTCGTGCACTTCGAGCGCCCCGCCGACGGTGTGCGGCCCGGCGACATGGTCGCGGTCGAGATCACCTACGCCGCGCCGCACCACCTGCTGGCCGAGCGCCCCCCGCTCGCTGTCCGGCGCACCCGCGCGGGCGACGCGTGGGAGCGCCGCACCTCGACCCCCGCGCCGAGCCCGGGCGTACTGCTCGGGATGCCGAGCATCGGCGCCCCGGTCACGGTGGGGGCGCCGTCGGCGCCGGCGGGTTGTTGCGACTGACCGGTGGGGCCGCGTTTGCGCCGCTCGGTCAGGACACGTTCCAGCCGAGCATCGCCGGCTGTTCACGCTCGTAGCCGAGGGTGGACAGCCGGGCGGTCTCCAGGCGGAACAGCCGGCCGTCCTCGGGCGGCAGGCCCAGCCAGCGGGCGGTGAGCACCCGGAGCAGGTGGCCGTGCGCGACCAGCACCGCGTCCTCGCCGCGCGCCAGCACCGGGCGCACCTTCTCCAGCACCCGGTCCACCCGCCGGCCCACGTCGGCGATCGACTCGCCGGGGTGGGCCGCGTCGCCGGGGATCACCCCGTCGCGCCACAACACCCAGCCGGGCACCCGCTCGCGGATCTGATCCGTGGTGATGCCCTCGTAGCCGCCGTAGTCCCACTCGACCAGGTCGGGTTCCGGGGTCCCGCCGGTGATCCCGGCCAGTTCGGCGGTCTGCCGGGCCCGGCTCAGCGGGCTCACCAGGGTCAACCCGAACTCGCGTCCGGCGAGCAGGTCGGCCACCGCCTTCGCCTGCGTCTCGCCCTCGGGGGTGAGCGGGATGTCGGTCAGCCCCGTGTGCCGCCCGGACCTGCTCCACTCGGTCTCACCGTGTCGCACCAGCATCAGTTCACGCATGTGATCCATCCCATCATGCGACCCGGGAGGCGTCGCGTCGGCCGCTTAGTACTCTCCCTGAATGCTCGTAGCCGCCGCGGTAGTCCCGTGCCCCCCGATGATCGTGCCCGAGCTGGCCCGCGGGGCCGTAGCGGAGCTGGACGCGCTGCGTGCGGCGTGCGATCAGGCGCTCGCCGCGCTGGCCGCGAGCGCGCCGGACCGGTTGGTGGTGGTGGGGGCGGGCCCCGTCGAGGCGACCCTCGGCGACGGCGGGATCGGCTCCTTCGCGCGGTACGGGGTCGACCTGGAGGTCACCCTCGGCGGCGGCGCGGACCACGAACTGCCGCCCGCGCTGGCCGTCGGCGCGTGGCTGCTCGGCCGTTCCCCGTGGGCCGCCGACCGGATCGCCGCGGGCACCGCCCCGAGCCCGGTGTCCGGCGCGGTGATCGCCGCCGACGCCGATCCGGCGCGCTGTGCGACGCGGGGTGCGGAGCTGGTCGCGGGAGCGGATCGGGTGGCGCTCCTGGTGGTGGGCGACGGGTCCGCGTGCCGGACCGAGAAGGCCCCCGGCTACCTCGACGCGCGCGCCGAGCCGTACGACGTCGCGCTCGCGGCGGCACTGGATGCGGCCGACCCGGCGGCGCTGGCGGCGCTCGACCCCGCGCTCGCCGACGAGCTGTGGGTGGGGGGCCGACCGGCGCTCCAGGTGTTGGCCGGGGCGACGGGCCCAGGCCGGAGCGGGCGGCTGTTGTATGACGAAGCGCCTTATGGCGTGGGGTATTTCGTGGCGCTGTGGTCCTGAGGCCTGAGGCCTGAGGCCTGAGGCACGCCTGACGGGTGACTGGTGGGAGGCCGCGGGCCGGCCGTCGGCCGCGCCGGTGGCGCCGCCGCCGTGCCCCGATGCACGTGCCCCCGTGAACGCGACGGGCGGCGGTCACCGGATCCGGTGACCGCCGCCCGCTGTCCGACTCACGCGCCCGATGCCGCCGCGGGTTGCTTCCCGGCCGCCTCGGGCGTGCCATCGCCGGTCTCGGCAGGCGCGTCCTCCGCGTCGGCGTCGTGGGCGACACCCGTGTCCGGCTCCTCCGGGGTCTGTGCCGCCTCCGCCGCGACGACCGCGTCCCCGGCGGTCCGGGGCGTCGGGGCGGCGACCGGTTCGTCGGTCTCGGTCGCGGCGTGCCCCTCGGCCGGCGTCCCGGGCCGGTCCTCGACCAGCGTGGCGGTGTCCGTGCCCGCCGTGTTGCCCGAGCAGCACGAGCCGCCCGTCTCCGCCGTGTCGGGGCGCCGCTTGAACCAGTCGAAAACACTCACGTTTGCTCCTTGACCGTATGTCTGTGTCCGAGCTCAACGAGAGCGAACGTGGCCGGTCACGACCTCGCGCACGGCCGTACCGCAACGAGCGACGGCGCGCGCACGCCGGCGCGTGCCGGGACAGGCGCCGTCGTACCCCGCCGTGCGCGGCGACCGGTCGGCGATCCGGCAGACTTGGGGGGTGAGTCCCCGTGTCATTGCCGTCGTCGGTCCCACTGCGGCCGGAAAGTCCGATCTGGGGGTCGCCTTGGCCCGTGCGCTGGACGGGGAGGTGATCAATACCGACTCCATGCAGCTCTACCGAGGCATGGACATCGGTACCGCCAAGCTGACCGTCTCCGAGCGCGGCGGCGTCCCGCATCACCTGCTCGACGTGTGGGAGGTGACCAGCTCCGCCAGCGTGGCCGAATACCAACGCGACGCGCGAGCTGTGGTCGACGACCTGCTCGCGCGCGGGCGGACCCCGATCCTGGTCGGCGGCTCGGGGCTGTACGTCCGCGCCGTCCTGGACGACCTGGAGTTTCCCGGCACCGACCCGGAGATCCGGGCCCGCCTGGAGGCCGAGGCCGAGCGGGTGGGGCCCGGGCCGCTGCACGCGCGCCTGGCGGTCGCCGATCCGCCTGCCGCCGCGGTGATCCTGCCGAGCAACGCCCGGCGGATCGTACGCGCGCTGGAGGTCATCGAGCTGACCGGGCGGCCGTTCACCGCGACCCTGCCCACCCACCGCTCGCTCTACGACAGCGTGCAGATCGGGGTGGACGTTCCCCGGCCGGTGCTGGACGAGCGGATCACCACACGGGTGGACCGCATGTGGGCGGCGGGCCTGGTCGAGGAGGTGCGCGAGCTGGAGCGGGTCGGGCTGCGCGAGGGCCGCACCGCCTCCCGCGCGCTGGGCTACGCCCAGGTGCTGCGCATGCTCGCGGGCGAGTGCGGCGACGAGGAGGCCCGCGAGGACACGGTCCGCACCACGCGCCGGTTCGCCCGCCGCCAGGACACCTGGTTCCGCCGCGACCCGAGAATCGAATGGCTGGACCACACCCGCGCCGACCTGCTCGAAGCGGCCCTGGAAAAGGTGAGTGCTCCCTAGGTGTACTGCCCACCGGGCGGGTCGATGCGGGTCCGCTCCGCGCCGGGTGCGCGGTGGTGCGCACAACCGGGTGAACCTTGGCCCGGTCGGGGACTTGGGGGTGTTGCGGGTGGGGCCGGCGTGGCACGGTGGGGGTTCGTGACACACCGGAACCTGTTCGGGGGAGGCTGGTCGTGATTCGCTCGGTTCGTCGCGCCATGGCGTCGGTCGCGGCGCTGGGGCTCGCAATGACCATCCCGGGAGTGGCGTCCGCGTCGCCCGGTGAGCCGGCGCAGGCGCCGGCCAAACAACCCGTGGCCACCGGGTGGGGCGGCGCGGTGTCCAGCGTCGATCCCGACGCCACCCGGATCGGCCTGGACGTGCTGCGCCGGGGCGGCAACGCGGTGGACGCCGCCGTGGCCACGGCCGCCGCGCTGGGCGTGACCGAGCCGTACTCGTCGGGGATCGGCGGTGGCGGCTACTTCGTCTACTACGACGCGCGCAGTCGCAGCGTGCGCACCCTGGACGGGCGGGAGACGGCGCCCGCGAAGATGCGGGAGGACGCGTTCCTCGACCCCGCCACCGGGTTGCCCATCCCGTTCGACCAGGGGGTCAACTCCGGGCTTTCGGTGGGGGTTCCCGGCACGCCGCAGACGTGGAACACCGCGCTGCGCACGTGGGGTACGACCAGTCTGCGCTCCGCCCTCGAACCGGCTCGGCAACTGGCCGAGCGCGGGTTCGTGGTGGACCAGACGTTCCATGACCAGACCGCGGCGAACGCGTCCCGGTTCGACGACATCACGCCGACCGCGCAGTTGTTTCTGCCGAACGGGCAACCGCCGGTCGTGGGCAGCGTGTTCCGCAATCCGGACCTGGCCCGCACGTACGAGCAACTCGGTCGCAACGGCGTCGACTGGTTCTATCGCGGCGGCCTCGGCCGCGAGGTGGTGCGCACCGCGCAACAACCGCCGGTGGCACCGGGAGCCGACCGGGTCTTCCGGCCCGGACTGATCGAGAACGGCGACCTGGCGAACTACCGGATCCGGGAGCAGCGGCCGACCCACCTCGACTACCGGGGCCTGGACGTCTACGGCATGGCCCCGTCCTCGTCGGGCGGCTCCACCGTGGGCGAGGCGCTGAACATCCTGGAGACCACCGACCCGCGCACGCAGGACGAGGTTGCCGCGACGCACCACTACCTGGAGGCGTCGCGCCTGGCCTTCGCCGACCGCAACCGCTACGTGGGCGACCCCGCGTTCGTGGACGTGCCGCTCAAGGGCCTGCTCGCCGACGGTTTCGCCAAGGAACGCGCGTGTCTGATCGACCCGGACCACGCCGCGGTGAGCCCGGTGCCGCCGGGTGACCCGAAGCCGCCGTACGACCGGCCGTGCCGGGCGAGCGGCACGCCGGAGGCGACCGAGCCGATCGAGGGGTTGTCCACGACGCACCTGGTTACCGCCGACCGCTGGGGCAACGTGGTCTCCTACACGCTGACCATCGAGCAGACCGGCGGCAGTGCGATCACCGTGCCCGGACGCGGGTTCCTGCTCAACAACGAATTGACCGACTTCAACTTCGCGCCGCTGACCCCGGGCGTATTCGACCCGAACCTGCCCGCGCCGGGAAAACGCCCGCGCAGCAGCATGTCGCCGACGATCGTGCTGCGCGACGGTCGGCCGTTCATCGCGGTGGGCTCGCCCGGTGGGGCGACCATCATCACCACGGTGCTCCAGGTGCTGACCGAGCGGCTCGATCGTGGCCTCTCGCTGCCGCAGGCGGTCGCGGCGCCGCGACTGTCGCAGCGCAACGGCGCGGCCACCGAGGTCGAACCGGGGGTGCCGGCGTGGTTGCGCACGGGGCTGGAACAACGCGGGCACGTGCTCAAGGCCAACCCGGAGATCGGCGCCGCGGCGGCGCTGGAATTCCTGCCCGGCGGGCGCGTCCAAGCGGTGGCCGAGCCCACCCGCCGGGGCGGCGGCGCGGCCGGCGTGGTGCACCCGGACCGATAACGGGCCAATGAAACGCGCGAGCGGCCTCGGCGGATTCCGCCGAGGCCGCTCGCGCGTGGTCCGCCCTAGGATTGCGGAGTGAGCACTTTGCACTTCTTCAAGGGGCACGGCACCGAGAACGACTTCGTCATCGTGCCGGACGCCGACGGCGAACTGGACCTGTCCGCCGCGCAGGTCGCCGCGCTGTGCGACCGGCGGGCGGGCATCGGCGGCGACGGGGTGCTCCGGGTGGTGCGCGCGGCCAAGGATCCGGCCGCCGAGCACCTGGCCGGCGAGGCCGAGTGGTTCATGGACTACCGCAACGGCGACGGCTCGATCGCGGAGATGTGCGGCAACGGCGTGCGGGTGTTCGCACGGTTCCTGGTCGAGCGGGGCCTGGCCGAGGCGGGCGAGTTGCGGGTGGCCACGCGCGGTGGGGTCAAGGCGGTCACCGTGTCCGCCGAGGGCCCGGTCACCGTGGACATGGGCCCGGCCCGGCTGCCCGGTTCCGAGGGCATCGGGGTCGACGTCGAGGGGCGGGTGCGGCCGGCCACCAACGTGGACATGGGCAACCCGCACGCGGTGGTCTTCGTCGAGGACCTGGCCCAGGCGGGCACCCTGTACACCGCGCCGACCGTGACGCCCGCGGGGGCCTATCCGCACGGGGTCAACGTCGAGTTCGTGGTGCGCCGGGCGCCGGGTCACGTGGCCATGCGGGTGCACGAGCGCGGCTCGGGGGAGACCCGGTCCTGCGGCACGGGCGCGTGTGCGGTGATGGTCGCCGCGGCGCGCGCCGACGGCGCGGAGCCCTCGGTCACCGGCGAGCCCGTCACCTACACGGTGGACGTGCCCGGCGGGCGCCTGGTGATCACCGAGCGGGTGGACGGGCACATCGAGATGACCGGCCCGGCCGTGATCGTCGCCGAGGGACGGGTCGACCTCGCCCGCCTGTGACCCCGGTGCGGGCGTCGCGGAGCCGGTGTCCGAACACCTGCGCTTATTCGATCCGCCGTGATAGGTCTTGCCTGACACGGTCAAGCAAGGTCGTCCCCGGGGAGACACGAGCATGAGCAGCATGGACACCGCCCGCGAGACCACCCGCGCGGTCAAGACGACGGTGCAGGCGGCCGCGGCGTTCTTCTTCGCGCCGCACACCGTCGCGCGCGGCGCCGAACTGGGGCTGGACGGCGTGACGCTCTACGTCGCCGGCCGCGGCGGGGTGCTCGGTGACGTCGACGACGCCGCGGTGGTCGCCGCGTTCCATCACTTCACCGCCGACGCGCTGCTTCCGCTGTGGCAGGGCGGCAGGAAGGTCGCGCCGCCCGAGCGGGTCGGCGCGCTGTACGCCGAATGTGCCCGCGACTGGGGGCGCGAGCACCTCGCCGACCTGCCGGAGACCGCCCGGCTGGCGGAGATCACCACCACGATCGTGCGGGCGAACGACCTGGGCGCGCTGGCCCCGCTGTACTCGGCCTGGCGCGGTGTACCTCTTCCGGATGATGCGCCCGCTCTGCTCGCGCAGAACCTCCAGACGCTGCGCGAGCACCGCGGCGGGCTGCACATCCTGGCCCTGGCCGCACATCGCCTGACCGCGGTGGAGGCACAGGTGGCCGAGGCGAGCCCCTACCTCGAGTTCTACGGCCACACCGAGGCGTTTCCGCAGGTCACGGACGAGCTGACGGCACGCCGACAGGCCGCGGAGGACACCACGGACGAGCTGGTGGCGGCCGCGTATGCCGTGCTCGACGATGCCGAGTCGGCCGAATTCGCGGCGCTGGCACCGGCCTTGGGCGCGCGGCTGGCGCACTGACCGGCGGTACCGGTACCGGTACCGGGGTCCGGGAGAACCCCGAGGCGGGCCCTGCCCGGAGGTGGAGTGCCTCGGGGTCGCCTCCTGCCAGGGAAGGAGCCGGCCAACCCGACGCCGGACCGACGCGGGGAACAGGGGTGCTTCCTAGCCTGGAGGGCAAGAGGACAGCGGGGGAGTGGTCGTGCGTTCGGGCGGCGTACCCCGCCCCGACCCAAGGAGACCCTTATGGCTGCCCGCAACCGTCGTCTGGCCCTGCTCGTCCCGCTCGTCGCGCTTCCGCTGGTGCTGACCGCGTGCGAGTTCAACGTGGACACCGACCACGACGCGGAGAAGAAGACCACGTCCTACGACGTCACACAGAGCGTGAAGTCGCTCAAGGTGGACAGCGCGGCGGGCAACGTCAAGGTGACCGAGGGCGACGTCAACGTGGTCAAGGTGACCGAGAAACAGCATTACGACAAGACCGCGCCGACGACCACGCACAACGTGGACGGCAGCGGCCAGTTGGTCCTGGACTACGACTGCGCGAGCAAGAAGGCCTGCTTCGTGGCGTACGAGGTGACCATCCCGCGCGGCGGCGCCGCGCTCGACATCCGCACCGACGCGGGCAACGTGACGCTGCGCGATGTGACCGGGACGCTCAACCTGCACACCAGCGCGGGCAAGATCGACGGCGAGGGGATCACCTCGGCGAAGGTGACCGCGCAGACGAGCGCGGGCTCGATCGACATGACCTTCACCAAGGCGCCCTCCGACGTCAGCGCCAAGACCGACGCGGGTCGCGCGACGGTGCGGGTGCCCGGCGGGCAGCAGTACGCGGCGGATGTGTCCACCACGATCGGCGACAGCGACGTCAAGGTCTCGCGCAACGACCAGTCGCCGCACAAGATCAAGGTGCGCACCGAAGTCGGGCAGGCCCGACTGCTGACCTCGTGAGAACGCGGCGGGTCGCGCCCCGGTTCGCTTCGGGCGAACCGGCCGAAAACCCGGATGCCCGAGCCCGGACCCTCGTGGGACCATCGTGACGGCCGCTTCGGGGAATGGAGCGGCCCGCCGACTACGTTGAACAGGACGATATGACTTCTCGCTCACACCGCGCCGGACACGACGACACGGACTCGACTCCCCATTTCGACGACGCCGACGGCTTCGACGACGGAGCGGCCTTCGACGGATTCGGACCGGGCGATGACGTCGGAGGTCGTCCGGTCGACTACGACGGCGACCAATTCGACCGTGACGAGCGCAGCGCGCTGCGCCGGGTGGTCGGTCTCTCCACCGAGCTGACCGACGTCACCGAGGTCGAATACCGACAGCTTCGCCTGGAACGGGTGGTCCTCGTCGGGGTCTGGACCGACGGAACCGCCGCCGACGCCGAATACTCGCTCAAGGAACTCGCCGCGCTCGCGGAGACCGCGGGCTCGGAGGTGCTGGACGGACTGATCCAGCGCCGCGACAAGCCCGACCCGGCGACCTACATCGGCTCCGGCAAGGCCCGCGAACTGCGCGACGTGGTGATCGCCACCGGCGCGGACACCGTGGTCTGCGACGGTGAACTGACGCCCGGTCAGCTCATCCAGCTGGAAGACGTCGTCAAGGTCAAGGTCGTGGACCGCACGGCGCTGATCCTGGACATCTTCGCCCAGCACGCCAAGTCCCGAGAGGGCAAGGCGCAGGTCTCGCTGGCGCAGATGCAATACATGTTGCCGCGCCTGCGCGGCTGGGGTGCCTCGCTGTCGCGCCAGATGGGTGGCGGCGGCGGTGGTGGCATGGCCACGCGTGGTCCCGGTGAGACGAAGATCGAGACCGATCGTCGGCGCATCCGGGAGAAGATGGCCAAGATGCGCCGCGAGATCGCGGACATGAAGAAGGCCCGCGACACCAAGCGCCAGGAGCGCCGCCGCAACGCGGTTCCCTCGGTGGCCATCGCGGGTTACACCAACGCCGGCAAGTCCTCGATCCTGAACCGGTTGACCGGCGCGGGCGTGCTGGTGGAGAACGCGCTGTTCGCCACGCTGGATCCGACGGTGCGTCGGGCGGAGACGCCCAGCGGACGCGGCTACACGCTGGCGGACACGGTCGGTTTCGTGCGACACCTGCCGCACCAGTTGGTCGAGGCGTTTCGGTCCACCCTGGAGGAGGTCGCCGACGCCGACCTGATCCTGCACGTGGTGGACGGCTCCGACCCCACGCCGGAGGCCCAACTGGCGGCCGTGCGTGAGGTGTTCACCGAGGTCGACGCACACCGCGTGCGGGAGATCGTGGTGGTGAACAAGGCCGACGCGGCCGATCCGGAGGTGTTGGCGCGGCTGCTCCGTCGGGAGAAGCACGCGATCGTGGTGTCCGCCCGCACCGGACAGGGCATCGACGAGCTGCTCGCGCTGATCGACGAGGAACTGCCGCGTCCCGACGTCGAGGTCGAGGTGGTCGTGCCGTACGAGCGCGGCGACCTGGTGGCCAAGGTGCACGCGAGCGGTGAGCTGCTCGGCACCGAGCACCGCGAGTCGGGCACCTGGCTGCATGCCCGGGTGGGCCGGCAACTCGCGGCCGAGCTGGAGCGGTTCGTGGTGGTCACGCGCTGATCGTCGAATGGTGAGGGCCCGGGTCGCGTTCGCGACCCGGGCCTTCGTCGTGTCCGGCCGGGTCAGCGCTTGCGCTTGAGGTTGTCCAGCATGCGGCGGGCCTCCTGGTCCAGGTAGGGGCCGGCGATCCAGGTGTGGCCGGCGCCGCCGAGCGCACTGTTCCCGATCAGGCACAGCGTGCCGTCGGGGGCGGTGGCGTACCAGCCGCCGCCGCTGGCGCCGGCGGTCATGGTGCAGCCGATCCGCAGCAGGGGCGGGGTGTTCGGGTCGACGGTCATCCGGCGCGGGGCCTGGGCGCAGCCGAACATGGTCAGGCCGTCGAAGGGGGCGTCCTGCGGATAGCCGTAGGTGCCGGCCTCGGCCAGCTCGCGCGGGGCGTCGAACCACACGGGCAGGGCGCGGCCGACCGCCTCCTCCAGGCTGGGTCCGCTGCGGTCGGGGTTCTTCACCTCGACCACCGCGTAGTCGTACGACGTGGCGGCGGAGGTGGCGTTGGTGCCGCCGGCGCGCCACTGGTCGGAGGTGGCCACGGAGGTCGCCCACCACTGGCCGAAGGGGGCGACCGGGCCGGGGTTGCCGAGGTTGGCGAGGGTGGCCTGGCCGCTGCTGTTGAACGCGGGTACGAATTGCAGGCTGTTGAACCAGGTGCCGCCGCGTCCGGCGTGTACGCAGTGGCCGGCGGTCCACACCAGGTTGCTGCGGCCGGGCCGCTTGGGGTCGGCGATCACGGTGCCCGAGCAGACGGAGGGGCCGTCGGGGGCCTCGAAGAACAGTTTGCCGACGGCGACCGTGCCGGCCTCGCCGGTGTACGGGCGGGGGACCGCGCGGGCCTGTACCGGGGGTGGTTTGGCCTCGGCGAGCACGTCGGGCAGCGGTTCGGGGCCGGTCGGTGCCCCGGTGCGTCCAGGGTCGGGCGAGGGCGGGGGTACGGCCGGGCCCTCCTCGTTGCCGCGCGGCTCGCGCGGTTTGGCCCGACTCATCCGCTCCGGGGTCCAGTGCGCGGGATCGCCCGGATCGGCGAGTGCCGCCGGCCCCCGGCCGTGGCCGTCGTCGGTGCCGACGCCGCCCAGTGTCAGTGCCATGACGGTGCCCGTCACCAGCAGCGACACCGCCACCGTCAGCGTGACGAACAGCGTGCGAACGCCGCGCGTCAAGCGCCTACCTCCCCGTGTGCGCCCCCCGTGTGTGCCGGTCGACAGTATCGGAGGGACCGCCGCCCGTGATCGGGCGGCCGTTCGGTCGTTGTCAGCAAGGGAGTCGTCGATTCGACGAGCGTCACTCTTTGTGGTGATGGCGTTGCGATCCGCTGTCGTGCAAAGGTAAGCCTTACCTAAGTTTCCGATCGCCCTCGTGGAGGTGCCGCAGTCATGACCGCCGCCCTGACCAGGCCGGACGACCGCTCCGGTGCCCCAGACCCGACCCCACTCGGACCGCCCGCCGACGCCGTGAGCTCCGATGGCGGGGGGCAGGTCGGCGCGGCGATCGGCCGGCAGCGCTCGGGGACCACGAGCGCCGACGCGCCGGGCATCCTGCGGCGGCAGGCCGCCCGCGAGTCCTCGGCCCGCACCTACGCGCGCTCGTTGCCGATCGTGCCGGTGCGGGCCCGCGGCATGACCGTGGAGGGCGCGGACGGGCGGCGCTACCTCGACTGCCTCTCCGGCGCCGGCACGCTGGCCCTGGGCCACAACCACCCCGTAGTGCTCGCCGCGATCAGGGGCGTGCTCGACACCGGTGCGCCGCTGCACGTGCTCGACCTGGCCACCCCCGTCAAGGACCGGTTCGTCGAGGAGTTGTTCGCCACGCTGCCGGCGGAGTTGGCGCGCGACGGGCGCATCCAGTTCTGCGGGCCGGCCGGCACCGACGCGGTGGAGGCGGCGCTCAAGCTGGTGCGGACCGCGACCGGGCGGCGCGGGGTGGTCGCGTTCACCGGGGCCTACCACGGGATGACCGCGGGGGCGCTGGCCGTGAGCGGCGACACCGCGATCCGGGACGCGACCGGGGCGGGCACGGGCGACACGGTGCGGCTGCCGTTCCCGCAGGACTACCGCTGCCCGTTCGGCGTCGGCGGGGCCGAGGGCGCGCGGATCGCCGCGCACTACGCGGGCACGCTGCTCGCCGACCCCGGCGGCGGCGTGCCGACGCCCGCCGGGATGATCGTGGAACCGGTCCAGGGCGAGGGCGGGGTGCTGCCGGCGCCCGACGAGTGGTTGCGCGAGCTGCGCCGGCTCACCGCCGAGCGGGGGATTCCGCTGATCGCCGACGAGGTACAGACCGGCCTGGGGCGCACCGGCGCGATGTGGGGAGTGGACCACGCCGGCGTGGTGCCCGACGTGATGGTGGTCTCCAAGGCGATCGGCGGCAGCCTGCCGCTGGCCGTGGTGGTCTACCGGGCCGAGCTCGACCGCTGGTGGCCCGGCGCGCACGCGGGCACCTTCCGCGGCAACCAGCTGGCGATGGCGGCCGGCACCGCGACCATCGCCTTCGTGCGCGAGCACCGCCTGCACGAGCACGCGGCCCGCGTCGGGGCCCGACTCGCGGGCGCGCTGCGCGGCCTGATGCCCGGGCGGCCCGCGATCGGCGAGGTGCGCGGGCGGGGCCTGATGCTCGGCGTGGAGATCGTCGAGCCCGACGCGGCGCCGGATGCGCTCGGGGCCCGGCCCGCGGCGCCCGGCCTGGCGCTCGCGGTGCAGCGCGAGGCGTTGGCTCGGGGGCTGATCGTGGAGCTGGGCGGGCGGCACGACAGCGTGGTGCGGTTGCTGCCGCCGCTGACGATGACCGAGGTCCAGGCCGACGCGGTCTTCGAGCGTTTGGCCGAGGCCATCGAGGCGGCCGGGGTGGGATACCGCGGCCCGGCCGCCGGTCCGGGTGGCGCCGGAACCGGGACGGCCCGGCGCGCCCGCGCCGCGTCCGCGAGTGCCGGAGCGGCGGGCTCCGGGCCGGGGGCGGCCGGGTTCGCGAGTGCCGGAGCCTCGATGCCCGCGTCCGCGAACGGGGCGACCGGGACCGGAAACGGCGGCCCGACCGCCGGGCCCCCGGGTGGCGGGTCCGAGGATTCCGGGGTTGGGGGCGCCGGATGCCCGGGTGTCGGGTCCGAGGGCGCCAGGGCTCCGAGTGTCGGATCTTCGGGTGGCGGGTGCGGGGTTGCCGAGTCCGAGGCGAGCGGGTCCGGGAGCGGCGGGTTCGAGGGTGCCGGAGGTGGGAGTGGCGGATTCTCGGGTGGCGGGTGTGTGGTCGTCGAGTCCGAGTCCGAGTCCGAGTCGGCCGGGTCCGGGAGCGGCGGGTTCGAGGGTGCCGGAAGTGGGAGCGCCGGATTTTCGGGGGTCGGGTGGGGGGTTGCCGGGTCCGAAGTGAGCGGGTCCTCGGGTGGTGGGTCCGAGGGTGTCGGGGGTGGGAGCGTCGGGTCCTCGGGGGCCGGGTGTGTGGTTGTCGGATCGGAGTCGGTGTGAGTGCCGGGCGGGGGGTGGGGCACCCCGTCGGGGTGTCGCTCTCGGGGGGTGTGGCCGGGGCCGACGCGTTGCGGGCGCTGGTGGACGTCGCGCTCGGCGCGATGGGCGCCGGGGTTGGTGCGCGGGGTGGGCCGTTGCCGTCGGGTGGGCCGGTCGGGGTCGCGGTCGAGGTGGCCCGGGTGCTCGGCTCCGGCGCGGCGGGGCCGGTGCCGGCCGCGCGTGGTGCGGCATCGGCGGGCCCGGGGCCCGGGACACTGCCGGACATCGGGGTGGGCGACTTCGCCGCGTTGCGCGAGTTGTCCGCGCTGCTCGCGTGGGGGTCCGCCGACCCGGCCGACCCGCGCTGCGCCGGCCATCTGCACTGCCCGCCGCTGGCCGTCGCGGTGGCCGCCGACCTGATCGCCTCCGCGCTGAACCCCTCACTCGACTCGTGGGACCAGGCGCCGGCGGCGGTGGCCCTGGAGGCCGAGGTGGTGGCCGCGCTCGCCGGCCTGGTCGGCTTCCCGCCCGGCGGCGCCGGCGGCACGATCACCAGCGGCGGCACCGAGTCCAACCTGATGGGACTGCTCCTCGCCCGCGACGCGCTCGGCCCCGGCGTCGGCCGGCGACGGATCCTGTGCTCGCAGGCCGCGCACTTCACCATCCGCCGCTGCGCCGGCCACCTGGGCCTGGGCGAGGACGCGGTGGTCACCGTGCCCACCGACGCCGACCACCGGATGGACCCGCACGCGCTGGCGGCCGCGGTCGGACGGGTGCGGGCGGGCAACGACCGGATCGCGGCGATCGTGGCCACGGCCGGCACCACCGACCTGGGCGCGATCGACCCGCTGCCGGCGATCGCCGCGGTGGCGCGCGCGGCGGGCGCGTGGTTGCACGTGGACGCGGCCTACGGCGGCGGCGCGTTGTTCTCGGACCGGCTCACGCCGCTGCTCACCGGTCTCGAAGGGGCCCACTCGGTGGGCCTGGACCTGCACAAACTCGGCTGGCAGCCGATCGCGGCCGGGGTGTTCCTGGTTCGCGACGCGGCCTTACTCGGGCCGCTCGCCCAGCGCGCCGCCTACCTCAACCCCGACGACGACCAACGGGCCGGCTACGTCAGCCTGTTGGGCAACTCGCCGCGCACCACGCGCCGCGCCGACGTGTTCAAGATCGCGGTCACCCTGCGTGCGCTCGGCCGGGCCGGGCTGGGCGAGTTGGTGGACCGCTGCCACGACCTGGCCCGACACGCGGCCGCGGCGATCCGGGCCGACCCGCACCTGGAACTGGCCGCCGAGCCCGTGCTCACCACCGTGGTCTTCCGCTACCTCCCCCGAGGGCACGACCCCCACGACCCGGCCGACCGGGTCGAGGCGGACCGGGTCAACGCGGCGCTGCGCCGCCGACTGCTGCACGAGGGGCGCGCGGTGGTCGGCCGTACCGAACTGGGCGACGGGCCCGGCGCGGTCCGCCTCAAACTCACCCTGCTCAACCCCGACACCACCGGCGCCGACCTCGGCGCGCTGCTCGCCGCCGTGGTCGAGGCGGGGCGCGCGGAAAGCGCGACCTCGGGCTGACGCTCCGTCAACAATCTTCGTTACCGCGCGCCTCGCATATTCGCGACCATCCTCGCCAAACAATCGACACGGGTCGAAATCTCCATATCCCGAGTGCCGCCTTCGGCACGATGCACGATTCACGATTCACGGGCATCGACCCCCGGGTCGACCGACACCACACGGAGCAGCGATGACCATCGCGGGTCCCGACCCGTCCGCCGTGCGGACGGATCCCGACACGGACCACCTCGACGCGCCGAACCCCCGGCACGCCGCCGACGCGGCGACGGTCGAATGCCTGCTCCGCTGCTGGGTGCGCGAACACGCGCTGCCGAGACCGGAGTCGGGCGTGCTCACCGTCGAACTGCCCGGGGTCGGCCGGACCCTGACGGTCGTGGTGCGCTACTGGTCGCCGGCGGGCTGGCACCGCTTCGGCGCCGCGCACCTGGACGACGAGGGGCCGCTGAACGCGGTCACGCTGGCCCTGGTGCTCGGCGACGAGGCGAGCGCGAGCGGGGCCGGCGCGGCGGGCGAGGCCTGCGGTGACACCGCGATCCGGGTGGCCGACTCGGTCACCCACACCGAGCGCTACATCGCCCACCGGCGCGCGCATCCCGAAGACCCGCCCGGGACCGCCCCGTTCCTGGCCGCCGAGCAGTCCCTGGTGCTCGGCCACCCGATGCACCCCACACCCAAGAGCCGGGACCGGCTCGACCCCGACGAGGATGCCGCGTGGTCGCCGGAGTTGCGCGGATCCTTCCCGCTGCACTGGTTCGCCGCCGACGTCGACCTGGTCGGCCAGGACAGTGCGCTGGACCGGGAGGCCGCCGACGTGCTGGCCGACCTCGCCGGGGAGTTGCGCGCCCCCGAGGGCACCGTGCTCGTGCCCGCCCACCCGTGGCAGGCCCGCGACCTGCCGCGGCGCCCGCACCTGCGTGCCCTGCTCGACGCCGGCCGGTTGCGCGACCTGGGCCCCGCCGGCGCCCCCTGGCACCCCACCTCCTCGGTGCGCACGGTGTACCGGCCCGACGCCGAGGTGATGCTCAAGCTCTCCCTCGGCCTGCGGATCACCAACTCCCGCCGGGAGAACCTGCCCAAGGAACTGCTGCGCGGCATCGAGGTGCACCGCATCCTGCGCTCCGGCCTGGAACACGAACTGCGGGCCGTGCACCCCACGTTCGACATCGTCCGGGACCCGGCCTGGATCTCGGTGGCACCCCCGGAGCCGTTCCCGCGCCCGGACCGGCCCGCGGCCGGCCTGGAACTGGTGCTGCGGGCCAACCCGTTCGGCGCCGGCGACCGGGTCTCGTGCCTGGCCGCGCTGGTCGCCGAACGCCCCGGGATCGGCCCCTCGCGCCTGGCCGGACACGTACACACTCTCGCCGAGCGCACCGGGCGCGCGCCGGCGTCGGTGGCCGAGGAGTGGTTCGAGCGCTACCTGGCGGTGGTGGCCGAGCCGGTGTTGTGGCTGGACCGGCACGCCGGCATCGCGCTGGAGGCGCACCAGCAGAACACCCTGGTCCTACTCGACGCCGACGGGCTGCCCTCGGGCGGGCGCTACCGGGACAACCAGGGCTACTACTTCCGCGCCTCGCGCGCGGGCGACCTGGCTCGCCGGCTGCCCGCGGCCGGGGTGGCCAGCGACACGATCGTGCCGGACGAGATCGCCGACGAACGCCTGACCTACTACCTGGGGGTCAACAACCTGCTCGGCCTGATCGGCGCGTTCGGCGCCCAGGGGCTGGCCGACGAAGGGGTCCTGCTGGCCCGCCTGCGCGCCCTGTTGGCCCGCCACGCCGAGGACAGCGGCGCCGCGCGCTCGCTGCTCACCGATCCGCGCCCGCGCTGCAAGGCCAACCTGCTGACCCGTCTGCACGGCCTCGACGAACTCGTCGGGCCGGTCGCCACCCAGTCGATCTACGTGCACATCCGCAATCCGCTCGCCGACGCCCCCGCGTGAGCCCGGCCCCAGGAGGTTCCGTCCCCGTATGAGCCCGTCATTCCTCTCGTCCCCCGAGATCCCGCTCGCCGAGGCCGAGACGCTGCGCCTGACCACCCGCCGGCCGCGCACGGGGCCGACCGGCCCGCTGACCGAGGCGGCCCGCTGGGGTGCGCTCACCCTGCCGGTCGGCCGGTTCTCGCTGCACGAGGTGAACCCCAAGCGCGATCTGCCGCTTCTGCACGCGTGGATGAACGACCCGGTGACCGCCCGCTGGTGGGAGTTGGCCGGGGACGAGGAGGTGGTGCGCCGACACCTGGCCGGCCAGGCCGTGCGCGGTCACAGCAGCGCCTACCTGGGCTGCCTCGACGACGAGCCGGTCAGCTACTGGGAGCTGTACCGGGCCGACCTGGACGACCTGGCCCGGCACTACCCCGCGCGCCCGCACGACGTGGGCATCCACCTGCTGATCGGGCCCGCCGGCGTGCGCGGGCGCGGGATCGGCTCGCTGCTGCTGCGCGCGGTCGCCGAACTGGTGCTGCGCGCCGCGCCCGACACGATGCGGGTGGTGGCCGAGCCGGACGTGCGCAACGAGGCATCGGTGCGCGCCTTCGAGCGGGCCGGCTTTCAGCGCCTGGACGATGTGCTCCTGCCGGACAAGACCGCCGCGCTGATGGTGCGCCCACGCACCGCGCGGGAATCGGGTGCCCGGCCGTGACCGATCTCCTGCCCGCGCCGCGTCGGGCGGCCGACCCCGGCGCGGTGGTGCACGACCTGGTGGGCATCGGCATCGGGCCGTTCAACCTGGCGCTGGCGGCGCTGGCCGACCGGGTCGAGCCGCTGCGCACGCTGTTCCTGGACCGCGCGCCCACGTTCAGTTGGCATCCGGGGCTGCTCCTGGACGGCACTACCCTCCAGGTGCCGTTCCTGGCCGACCTGGTCACCCTGGTCGACCCGACCAACCCGTGGTCGTTCCTGGCCTATCTGCGCGCGCACGACCGGCTGTTCCCGTTCTACTTCGCCGAACGCCTGCATGTGCCCCGGCGCGAATACGACCACTACTGCCGCTGGGTCGCCGAGGCACTGCCCGCCTGCCGCTTCGGCAGCGAGGTGGTCTCCGTCGCCTGGGAGGGCGACCTGTACCGGATCGACTTTCGCGACGTGGCCGGCGGCGAGCACCACCGGGTGCACGCGCGGCACGTGGTGCTGGGCATCGGCACCGAACCGGTGGTGCCCGAGCCGTTCGCGCACCTGCTCGGGGACAGCGTGCTGCACGCGGCCGACTACCTCGACCACCGCGCCGATCTCACCGACGCCGAGGACGTCACGGTGCTCGGCTCGGGCCAGTCCGGCGCGGAGGTGTTCCTGGACCTGCTGCGCCGGCGCACCGGCCCCAGCCGGCGGCTGACCTGGCTGACCCGATCGCCCGCGTTCGCCCCGATGGAATACTCCAAACTCGGCCTGGAGCACTTCACGCCCGACTACACGCGCTACTTCCACGGCCTGCCCGAGCCGGTGCGCGACCGACTGCTGCCCGAGCAGTGGCAGTTGTACAAGGCGATCAGCGCGGACACCATCGCCGCGATCCACGACGAGTTGTACGAGCGCGGCATCGCCGGCGGCCGGGTGCGCGCCACGCTGATGCCCGACGTGACGGTCACCGCCGCGCGGATCACCGGCGACGGGGTGGAACTGGGCTGCCGACACGGCGAGCAGGACCGCGCGTTCACCGTCCGCACCGATCGGGTGGTGCTGGCCACCGGCTACGCACAGCGGCACCCCGCGATGCTCGACCCGCTGTGGGACCTGATCAATCGCGACGCCGCCGGGCGCCCGCTGATCGGCCTGGACCACCGGGTCACCCTGCCGGCGCACGTCACCGGCGGCCTGTACACGCAAAACGCCGAGCTGCACACGCACGGCGTGGGCACACCCGATCTGGGCCTGGGCGCGCACCGGGCCGCGACCATCCTCAACTCCGTGTGCGGTGGTGCGGTCTACCGACTGCCGATCCGCACCGCGTTCACCACGTTCGGCCTGGCCGCGGGCGACACCGAGCCCGCCCGCCGACCGCACCGACGGAGCGCGACCGACCCCGCAGAGGTACGCAATGTCGCAGTCGAACCCGGAAGCGGAGCCCATCGAGGCCGAACTGCCGCACCAGGGCGCCCGACACGCAGCGCCTGAGCCCGCCTCCCGGGTGCCCGCCGCGCGCCACGGGGCGCCCTCCACGGATTCGGAGCTGTGGCGGCGGGTCAACCGGGACATGATCGCCAAGGCGATCGCCGAGTTCGCCTACGAGGAACTGCTCGCCCCCGTCGCCGACGGCGACACCTACACCGTCGGGGTGTCCGGCGACGTGCACTACCGTTTCCGGGCCCGACGCGGCGCCTACGACGCGTGGCACGTGGACCCGGCGTCGGTGGTGCGCGAGTGGGAGGGCGGCGCCGATCCGGCCGAGGACATGCTCCAGTTCCTGCTCGACGCGCACACCGTGATCGGCCTCGCCGGCGACACCGCCGGGCACCTGGTGCGCGAGTTGACCGCGACGCTGGCCGCCGACGCGGCGATCGCGGCGAGCGCGCCGGCCGCGGCCGTGCTGGCCGACCTGGGCTACGCCGAACTGGAGGGCCACCAGACCGGTCACCCGTGGATCGTGCCGAACAAGGGCCGCGTCGGCTTCTCGGCGAGCGACGCGCGCGCCTACGCGCCCGAGGCGCGCCGCCCGATGCGGCTGCCGTGGATCGCGGTGCACCGGGACCTGGCACAGTGGCGGGCGGTGCCGGGCCTGGCCGAACAGCGGCTCTACGACGAGGAACTGGACCCGGCGACCAGTGAGCGCTTTTGCCGCGCACTGGCCGCGCGGGTGTCGGCGCCGGAGGAGTACCGGTGGCTTCCGGTGCACCCGTGGCAGTGGGACGAGGCGATCGCGACGCTGTTCGCGCCGGAGTTGGCCGCCGGGCGGATCGTGCCGCTGGGCGAGGCCGAGGACCGGCACCTGGCCCAGCAGTCGGTCCGTACGTTCCTCAACGTGGACCGCCCCACCCGCCGCACCGTCAAACTGCCGCTGTCGGTGCTCAACACGCTGGTGTGGCGCGGCCTGCCCAGCGAGCGCACGCTCGCCGCGCCCGCGGTCACCGCGTGGGTGCACGGCCTGCGCGACGCGGACCCGTTCCTGCGCGACGAATGCCGGGTGATCATGCTCGGCGAGACCGCGTCGATCACCGTGCGCCATCCGGTCCTCGAGGAACTGCCCGGCGTGCCCTACCAGTACCGCGAACTGCTCGGCGCGATCTGGCGCGAACCGCTGGCCCCGCACCTCGACCCCGGCGAGCGTGCCCGCACCCTCGCCTCGCTACTGCACGTGGACCAGGCCGGGCGGCCGTTCGTCGTCGAACTGATCGAACGCTCCGGCCTGGCCCCCCGGGTGTGGCTGCGCCGGCTCTTCCACACGCTGCTGCCGCCGCTGCTGCACTGCCTGTACCGCTACGGCCTGGTGTTCTCGCCGCACGGGGAGAACAC
Organism: Embleya sp. NPDC059237; assembly: GCF_042754105.1. NCBI lineage: Bacteria > Bacillati > Actinomycetota > Actinomycetes > Kitasatosporales > Streptomycetaceae > Embleya > Embleya sp. NPDC059237. The sequence continues at coordinate 824,167 of NZ_JBHZAE010000001.1, forward strand.
GATCGTGGTCTTCGACGAGCACGACGTCCCGGTCCGGCTGGCGATCAAGGACTTCGTCGACGACGTCAACATCAGCGACCGGCCGCTGCCGGAGTTGGCCGCGCTGCCCGCCGACGTGGACGCGGTCCTGCTCCGGGAGAAGCCCGACTACCTGTGCCAGTTCATCCACGCCGCGCTCCTGGTCGGCCACCACCGCTACCTCGCCGATCTCGCGGTCGCCCACCTGGGCATCCCCCAGGAGGGGTTCTGGGCGCTGGTCCGCGAGGAGGTGCTGGAACATCAGGCGGCGTTCCCCGAACTGGCGGACCGCTTCGAGCTGTTCGACCTGCTCACGCCCCGGATCGACCGGCTGTGCCTGAACCGCAATCGGCTGCTCCTGGACGGCTACCGGGACCGCCCCACGCGCCCGCACGTGGGCGCGCACGGGACCGTGCCCAACCCGCTGTGCAGGTGAGACGCGCCCCGATCCGACCCGGTCTCGCGAACAACCTGTCCGGTTTGCCGATGGTGTGATCCCCATCACGATGCCAGAATGCGGCGGGTGACCGACGTCGCCGAAAACGCGAGGCAACCCCTGAGGGTCGCCGCCGCACAGGCCCAGGCGCGGCCGGGCGACATCCCCGCGAATGTCGCCACGGCCGCGCAACTCGTGCGCTTCGGTTCCTCGGCCGGCGCCGATGTCGTGGTGTTGCCGGAGCTGTTCCTGTCGGGCTACGACCTCGACCTGTTCCGACCCGACGTGAAACCGTGCGACATCGTGCCCGGCGACACCCGGCTCGGCGAGTTGCAGGCCGCCTGCTACGCCACCCGCACGGTCGCCGTGGTCGGCGCCGCGGTGCGCCGCGCGGGCGGGCGGACCATCTCGCTGCTGGTGATCGGCCGCGACGGCGACGCGCACGTGGCCTACGACCGCCAACACCTGTGGCGCGAGGAACGCGAACTGTTCCGCCCCGGCGACCACGGCTGCACGATCGAGATCGCCGGCTGGCGGCTGGGCCTGGGCAGCGCCTACGACGTGAGCTTTCCCGAACACGCGCGCGCGGCCGTGCACGACGGTTGCGACGCGTACCTGTGCCCGGGGGTGTACACCCGCGGCGACAGTGAACACCGGCGCGACCTCTACTTCGCCGCCCGCGCCCTGGAGAACACCTGCTACACGGTGGTGGCCAACCACATCGGCGACACCGGCCTGGGCCCCGCCTGCGGACGCAGCGGGGTGTACGGACCGGATGGGCGCGTGGTGATCGAGGCCGACGGGGAACGGGTGGACGTGGTCGCGGCCACCTTCCAGGACATCGAGATCGACGCCGCCCGCGAGTGCCTGACCATGCTGGAGGACCTGCCCTCGCGAGCACGTGCGGCGGCGGGCGCGCGCCGCGAGACGATCAAGCTCGACTGAGCCGGCGCCGAGGCCGGCATTCGGGCGCGGAAGACCGTAGTCTCGCCGGAACGCCGATACCTACCGACGGGTAATGGTCGGGCAACGACGAGAGGGGAGCGCTCGTGCGCACAACTCGCAGGGCGATCGCGGGCCTGGCCGCACTGACGGCGCTCGGCGCGCTGTCCGCCTGCTCGGACGACTCCGGCGATGCCAAGGCATCCGCCGCCGCGAAGAGCGGCGCCCCCGCGGGGACGCAGGCCGCCCCCGCACCGGCCGGCGCACTGCCCGCCGCCGCCAGTGGCGCCACCTACGTCGCGCTCGGCGACTCGTACGCGGCCGGCGTGAAGATACCGGTGATCGTGCCCACCGCGCCGCCCGGCTGCAGCCGCTCGGAGAGCAACTACGCGCACCTGGTGGCCAAGCAGAAGAACATCGCCGGCTTCGTCGACGTCACCTGCGGGGGAGCCAGGACCCCGGACCTGACGGTCGGCCAGCAGACCCAGGGCACCCCGCCGCCGCAGTTCGACGCGCTGCGCCCGGACACCGCGTTGGTCACCCTGGGCGTGGGCGGCAACGACATCGGCTTCTCCGAGATCGTCACGATGTGCGTGCTGCAAAGCCGCAGCACCACCTCGACCCAGCCGTGCACCGACAAGTACGCCCCGGGCGGCAACGACGAGTTGACCAAGCGGATCGGGGACACCGGGCCCAAGTTGGCCGCCGCCATCACCGGTATCAAGGAGCGCTCGCCCAAGGCCCGGATCCTGGTCGTCGGCTACCCCACGATCCTGCCGGAGAGCGGCCCAGGCTGCCCCACCCAGGTGCCCGTCGCCGACGGCGACCTGCCGTACCTGCGCAAGGTGGTGCCCGCGCTCAACGACATGATCGCCAAGGAGGCGGCCAAGCAGGGCGCGGAATACGTCGACACCTACACCGGCTCGGCCGGCCACGACGTGTGCAAGCCGGTCGGCACCAAGTGGGTCGAGGGCGTCAAGCCGGAGTCGCCCGCCGGCCCCGTGCACCCCAACGCGCTCGGCCAGGAGGCCATGGCCAAGGCGGTGCTGGCCAAGCTCGGCTGAGCCGGAAAACCTTCGGGGAGGAGTCGGACGAAGCGGGCCGCGCGGTCGGGGATGTCGGTCGGAGCATCTAGGCTTGTCGCCCGATGAGCGACTCCGACCGTCCCGCGCTGACCGAACTCCTGCACGCCGCCGTCGCCGCCGTCGGCGGATCGGAGCGACCCGGACAAGTATCGATGGCCGAGGCCGTCGCCGGCGCGGTTGCCCGTGCCGAACACCTGCTGGTCCAGGCCGGCACCGGCACCGGCAAATCGTTGGCCTACCTGGTGCCCGCGCTGGCCGCGCACCGCAAGGTCGTGGTGGCCACCGCGACCCTCGCGCTCCAGCGCCAACTCGTCGAGCGCGACCTGCCGCGCACGGTCGAGGCGCTGCGCCCGCAACTGCGCCGTTCGCCGACCTTCGCCACGCTCAAGGGGCGCGGCAACTACCTGTGCCTGCACCGGCTGCACGACGGGCCGCCCGACGAGGGCGAGGTGCTGTTCGACCCGGCGCCCACGAGCAAACTCGGGCAGGACGTGGTCCGGGTGCGCGACTGGGCCGACGAGACCGACACCGGCGACCGCGACGACCTGAGCCCGGGGGTCAACGACCGAGCCTGGGCCCAGGTGTCGGTGTCCTCGCGCGAGTGCCTGGGCGCCTCGCGCTGCCCGTACGGCGACGACTGCTTCGCCGAGGCCGCGCGCGAGCGGGCCAAGCAGGCCGACATCGTGGTGACCAACCACGCGCTGCTCGCCATCGACGCGTTGGAGGACGCGCCGGTGCTGCCCGAGCACGAGTTGCTGATCGTCGACGAGGCGCACGAGTTCGCGAGCCGGGCCACGGGCGTGGCCACCGCCGAGCTGAGCCTGAGCGCGGTCGACCGGGCCGCGCGGCGCGCCGGCAAGCTGGCCAACGAGGGCGCGGTGGACAACCTGAACGCCGCCTCGGAGGCGTTCCGCAAGACGCTGGACGGGCGCGAGCCGGGCCGGTTGCGCGAGGTGGATCCGGACCTGGGCTGGACGGTGACCGCGCTGCGCGACGCGAGCCGGGGCGTGATCACCTCGCTCGGCGAGGTCCGGGACAAGTCGCTGAGCAACGAGGACGCGGCCCGCCGCCAGGCGCTGGCCGGTGTCGAGCACATCCACGACACCTGCGAGCGCATCCTGCGCGAGTCGCCGCACGACGTGATCTGGATGGAGCGCAACGAGCGCACCGGCGCGTCGCTGCGGGTGGCCCCGATCGCGGTGGCCGGGCTGCTGCGCGAGGCCCTGTTCGGCGACCGCACCGTGGTGCTCACGTCGGCCACGCTCATGCTCGGCGGCAACTTCCGCGGTGTGGCGAGCAGCCTGGGGCTGAGCCCCGAGGGCATGTTGACCGACGCGCCCGAGCCGGTGCCCACGGAGGTCGCGGTGCGCCCGGGCGACGACGAGGAGGCGGCGGGGGAGGACGATGCCGACGACGACCTGGCGCAGTGGCGCTGTCTCGATGTGGGTTCGCCGTTCGACTACCCCAGGCAGGGCATCCTCTACGTGGCGCGACACCTGCCACGCCCCGGGCAGGGCGGGATCGGCGCGGACGCGCTGGACGAGCTGGCCGAGCTGATCGAGGCCGCGGGCGGCCGGGCGCTGGGCCTGTTCTCCTCGCGGCGCGGCGCGGAGGCGGCCACCGAGGCGCTGCGCGAGCGACTCGACGTGCCGATCCTGTGCCAGGGCGACGACTCGCTGGCCGAGCTGTTGCGGCGGTTCGCGGCCGAGCCGCGCACGTGCCTGTTCGGCACGTTGTCGCTGTGGCAGGGCGTGGACGTACCCGGGCCGTCCTGCCAGTTGGTGATCATGGACAGGATCCCGTTCCCGCGTCCCGACGACCCGCTGATGAGCGCACGAACCCAGACGGTCCAGGAAAGCGGCGGCAACGGCTTCATGGCGGTCTCGGCCACCCACGCCGCGCTGTTGATGGCCCAGGGGGCCGGCCGGCTGATCCGGTCGATGAACGACCGGGGAGTGGTGGCGGTGCTCGACTCGCGCCTGGCCACCGCCCAGTACGGCGGCTTCTTCAGGGCTTCGATGCCCCCGCTGTGGTACACGGAGGACCGCAACCAGGTCCGCCGATCATTGGCCGCGATCGACAAGGACTGACTCTCGGGCGCTTCGCGCCGGCTCGCGAGGCACCACTTTTCTGCTCCCCCGCTTCGCTCCTCCGCAGAAAAGCGGCCCCTCGCTCGGGGCCGTGTGCCCCTCCGCTTCGCTCCGGGTCACCCGGCCCGATTTTTTCTGCGGCTCCGCCGCTCTCCGCGTGTCGATCTCCACGGTCGGCCCGGGGCGGGGGCGCTGACGCGCTTGGGGGTGGACCGGTTCGGGGGGCGGACCGTGTCGTTTCGATGGCCGAAAGGGTGCTGCGTTGTGTGGGTGATCCGGGGTCACCGGGGCGGCGGGGTTGCGCCGGACGGGAAACGGGCGGTCGTTCGGCGTGGGTTTGCCGGACGACCGCCCGTGGGCGGTATGTGGGGGTCCCCGGTCATCTCAGACTCGGCGCATGACGGCGACCACACGGCCCAGGATGGTGGCCTCGTCGCCCGGGATGGGCTCGTAGGCCGGGTTGTGCGGCATCAGCCAGCGGTGGCCGTCCCGGTGCCGCAAGCGCTTGACGGTGGCCTCGCCGTCGAGCATCGCCGCGACGATGTCGCCGTTCTCGGCGACCGGCTGGCGGCGGACCGCGACGTAGTCGCCGTCCATGATCGCGGCCTCGATCATCGAGTCGCCGCTGACCTTGAGCAGGAACACGTCACCGTCGCCGACCAACTGGCGCGGCAGCGGGAAGACGTCCTCGACGGACTGCTCGGCCAGGATCGGACCGCCGGCCGCGATCCGGCCGACCACCGGGACGTAGGACGCGGCCTGCGAGCCGCGCTCGGCGTGCGGCCCGGCCGGCGCGAGCGGACGCCCGCCGTCGGGCGAACGCACCTCGTAGGCGCGCGGACGATGCGGATCACGGCGCAAATAGCCCTTGCGTTCGAGCGCCATCAACTGGTGCGCGACGGAGGACGTGCTGGACAGTCCGACCGCCTCGCCGATCTCGCGCATGCTCGGCGGATATCCGCGCGACTCGACGGAGGTGCGGATCACTTCGAGGACGCGCGTCTGGCGCGGCGTCAGCCCCCCCGCCGGACGCCGCGTCGCACCGCCCTGGACCTGCGCGTTCTCGGTGCCCGGGGCGGGCGCCGGCGGCGGCACGGTGGCGCTGTGCGGGTGTTTCGCGGGGAGGGTTTCGGTGCGGATTCCGGGGTGGATGGCTCCGGTGGCTTCTCCGGTCACGGCTGGCCCTTTCGACGGATTGCTCGCACGTGGAGAACGGTAGTCGGGTTCGAAAGGTTGCGCCAAACACACGTTCGAGTGAATTTAGGCCAATCCGGTGGCGATCATTCGGTTCCCGCTGTAGTAATCGTACATACATTCGAATTCCGTTCGGGAATTGCCCACGGAACCGATGCCCGAAATGTCGCGAGCGCCGCTCGTGTGCCGCGACACGCGGCCGGTCGGGTTAATTTCGCCGACTCCTCGGGCGGTGACCTGCGGGGATGACGAGAGGTCACCACGGGCTCTCCGAGTGTCTGCGAGTCGGCTTGCAGCGCCTCGGGTCGCGGTCTACCGTAGCCACTACATCTTGTGGTCGAGGGCGTTGCAGAAGCCCACAAGTTGTGGTTGCCGTATATACTATGTTCCCGGAGCATTCCCGGACCGCACCGGACGGGCCCCCAGGCGTGGGCCCTCGGGGCGAGGGCGCGGCAACCCGCGGCACCACCAGGGCACGTTTCGCCGCTCCGCGCGCGACGCGCACGAGCACCACGCAGGACCTGCGTCTGAACGAGGGGGAGAGGGAACGGCATGCACTGCCCCTTCTGTCGGCGAGCGGACAGCCGCGTCGTGGACAGCCGGACCACCGACGACGGGGCCGCCATCCGGCGCCGCCGCTCGTGCCCCGACTGCGGACGACGCTTCACCACGATCGAGACCGCCTCGCTCACGGTGATCAAGCGCAGCGGCGTCACCGAGCCGTTCAGCCGGGACAAGGTCATCGCCGGTGTGCGCAAGGCGTGCCAGGGCCGCCCGGTCACCGGTGACGCGCTGGCCCTGCTCGGCCAGCGGGTCGAGGAGGCGGTGCGGGCCACCGGGTGCGCCGAGTTGACCACCCACGACGTGGGCCTGACCATATTGGGCCCGCTCCGTGAGCTCGACGAGGTCGCCTACCTGCGGTTCGCGTCCGTGTACCGGGCCTTCGAGTCCCTGGAGGACTTCGAGGCCGAGGTCGCGCTGCTGCGCGCGGGTCGCGCGGAGTCGATCGGGCCCGAGGTGCCCGCGAACGCGGCGGACGCTCCCGCCGCGGACTAGCGCGGGTCACCCACGCGCGGGTCATTCACATTTTCATTCGGTAGTACACGTCGGTAGCACAGGAACGACGGACCACCCGACCGGTCATCCGGGTCCTCCCATCGGGATGCCCCGGCCTGCCCACGGCGTTGTTCAAAAGAGGAGACGGCATGACAGAGACGACGAGCGGCTCAGCACGCGGTGCCGGTCGGTCACGACCCGGCAAGGGCCTGCGGATCGAGCGCGTCTACACGACCCCCGGCGTCCACCCGTACGACGAGGTGGTCTGGGAGCGTCGTGACGTCGTCATGACCAACTGGCGCGACGGTTCGATCAACTTCGAACAGCGCGGCGTCGAGTTCCCCGACTCCTGGTCGGTGAACGCGGTCAACATCGTCACGAGCAAGTACTTCCGCGGTGCGGTGGGCACGCCGCAGCGCGAGTGGAGCCTGAAGCAGCTGATCGACCGGGTCGTGAAGACCTACCGCAAGTCGGGCGAGGAGAACGGCTACTTCGCCGGCCCCGCCGACGCGGAGATCTTCGAGCACGAGTTGGCGTACGCCCTCCTGCACCAGATCTTCAGCTTCAACTCGCCGGTCTGGTTCAACGTCGGCACCGCGCAGAAGCAGCAGGTCAGCGCGTGCTTCATCCTGTCGGTCGACGACTCGATGGACTCGATCCTGGACTGGTACAAGGAAGAGGGTCTGATCTTCAAGGGCGGCTCGGGCGCCGGCCTGAACCTGTCCCGGATCCGCTCCAGCAAGGAACTGCTCACCTCGGGCGGCAACGCCTCGGGTCCGGTCTCCTTCATGCGCGGCGCCGACGCCTCCGCCGGAACGATCAAGTCGGGCGGCGCCACCCGCCGCGCGGCCAAGATGGTCGTGCTCGACGTCGACCACCCCGACATCGAGGACTTCATCGACACCAAGGTCAAGGAGGAGGAGAAGATCCGCGCGCTGCGCGACGCGGGCTTCGACATGGACCTCGGTGGCGCCGACATCGCGTCGGTGCAGTACCAGAACGCGAACAACTCGGTCCGGGTCTCGGACGAGTTCATGAACGCCGTCGAGCAGGGCAAGGAGTTCGGGCTGCGCGCCCGGCTCACCGGCGACGTGCTGGAGACGGTCGACGCCAAGTCGCTGTTCCGGCGCATGGCCGAGGCCGCGTGGGCCTGCGCCGACCCCGGCATCCAGTACGACGACGAGATCAACAAGTGGCACACGTGCCCCGAGTCGGGTCGGATCACCGCGTCCAACCCGTGCTCGGAGTACATGCACCTGGACAACTCGTCCTGCAACCTCGCCTCGCTGAACCTGATGAAGTTCCTGCGCGAGGACGACACCTTCGACGCGGTCAACTTCGCCAAGGTCGTCGAGCTGGTCATCACCGCGATGGACATCTCGATCTGCTTCGCCGACTTCCCGACCGAGAAGATCGGCGAGACCACCCGCGCGTTCCGCCAGCTGGGCATCGGCTACGCCAACCTCGGCGCGCTGCTGATGGCCACCGGCCACGCGTACGACAGCGACGGCGGCCGGGCGCTGGCCGGTGCGATCACCTCGCTGATGACCGGCACCGCGTACAAGCGCTCCGCCGAGCTGGCCGCGATCGTCGGCGCGTACGACGGCTACGCCCGCAACGCCGAGCCGCACAAGCGGGTGATGCGCCAGCACGCCGACGCCAACGACGCCGGCAAGCGTATGGACGACCTGGACACCCCCGTGTGGGACCTGGCCACCAAGGCGTGGAAGGACGTCGCCAAGCTCGGCGACAAGCACGGCTTCCGCAACGCGCAGGCCTCGGTGCTGGCCCCCACCGGCACGATCGGCCTGATGATGGACTGCGACACCACCGGTGTCGAGCCCGACCTCGCGCTGGTGAAGTTCAAGAAGCTGGTCGGCGGCGGCTCGATGCAGATCGTCAACGGCACGGTCGCCCGGGCGCTGACCCGGCTCGGCTACCAGCCGGAGCAGGTCGAGGCGATCGTCGAGCACATCGCCGAGCACGGCCACGTGGTGGACGCGCCCGGCCTGAAGACCGAGCACTACGAGGTGTTCGACTGCGCGATGGGCGAGCGCACCATCTCGCCGATGGGCCACGTGCGGATGATGGCGGCGATCCAGCCGTGGATCTCCGGCGCGATCTCCAAGACGGTCAACATGTCCGAGGACGCCACCGTGGAGGAGATCGAGGAGATCTACTTCCAGGGCTGGAAGCTGGGCATCAAGGCGCTCGCGATCTACCGCGACAACTGCAAGGTCGGCCAGCCGCTCTCGGCCGGCAAGGGCGAGAACAAGGGCAAGGCCGACGACGGCAAGTCGACCGCGGCCACCGTGGTGGAGAAGGTCGTCGAGTACCGCCCGGTCCGCAAGCGCCTGCCCAAGGGCCGGCCCGGCATCACCACCTCCTTCTCGGTGGGCGGTGCCGAGGGCTACATGACCGCCAACTCCTACCCGGACGACGGCCTCGGCGAGGTCTTCCTGAAGATGTCCAAGCAGGGCTCGACCCTGGCGGGCATGATGGACGCCTTCTCGATCGCGGTCTCGGTGGGCCTGCAGTACGGCGTGCCGCTGGAGACCTACGTCTCCAAGTTCACCAACATGCGGTTCGAGCCGGCCGGTCTGACCGACGACCCGGACGTGCGGATGGCCCAGTCGATCGTCGACTACATCTTCCGCCGCCTGGCGCTCGACCACCTGCCGTTCGAGACCCGCTCGGCGCTCGGCATCCACTCGGCCGCGGAGCGCACCCGGCACCTGGAGACCGGTTCCTACGAGCCGGACGAGCCGGCCGCCGCGGAGGACATGCGCACCCTCGCGCAGTCCGCGCCGACCGATGCCGCGCCCAAGGCCCCGGACCTGAAGCCGGTGCCGGCCGCGGTGCACTCCTCCACCGAGCTGCTGGAGGCCCGCCAGGGCCGCAGCGCGGACGCCCCGCTGTGCTTCTCCTGCGGGATCAAAATGCGCCCGGCGGGCAGCTGCTACGTCTGCGAGGGCTGCGGCTCGACCAGCGGGTGCAGCTGATCGCGAGAGCGGTACGGCCTCAGGGATGAGGTGAACGCCTGAAAGGGGCGGGGAACCGGTACCGGTTCCCCGCCCCTTTCGGTGTTTCCCGCTTTCGGGCCTCAGCCCGCGAGCTGCTTGGCCTTCGCCTCGCGCTTGGCGAACACCTCGTCGCGCATCGACTCCATCTCCTTGAGCACGTTCTTGCGCTCGCGCTTGGAGAGCCGGTCGATGTACAGGTAGCCGTTGAGGTGGTCGGTCTCGTGCTGGAGGCAGCGGGCGAAGTAGCCCTCGCCCTCGATCACCAGCGGGTTGCCGTCCTTGTCCACCCCCCGCGCGATGGCGCGGTCGGGGCGGGCCAGGTCCTCGTGCGGGCCCGGGACGGACAGGCAGCCCTCGCCCGCCTCCTCCAGGTGCCGCTCGGTCGCGGGCAGTTCGTCCAGGACCGGGTTGAGGATGTGGCCGACGTGCCGGTGGCCGTCCTCGTCCACGCAGTCGTAGACGAACAGCCTGATGCCGACGTCGACCTGGTTCGCGGCCAGGCCCACGCCATCGGCGACGTACATGGTCAGGAACATGTCGTCGATCAGCGTGTTCAGCTCGTCGGTGCCGAACTCGGTGATCTCGGCGCAGGGCCGGTGCAGGACTTCCTCGCCGACCACGGTGACGCGCAGGACCTTGCCGCGCGCGGCCTCGGGCGCCATGGCGGGGTACGAGTCCACCGGGCGGCCCATCACAAAGATCCGGCCCTTTTCGTGATCGTGGTGATCGTGGCTGGAGTGGTCGTGGTGCTCGGCCATCGGTCTGCTTTACCTTTCCACCAGGGCATGAACCCGAATCACCCTACCCGCCCCGGTCAGGGCAGGACGGCCGACGCCTTCGCCGTGATGGTGACCTCGCCGGGTTCGGTGACGGTCACCTCGGTCCAGCCGTCCTCGGTCTCGCCGATGCTCGTATTGGGCTTGTTCGCGACGAACCAGCTGGTCCGGTGGATCCGTACGGTGAACGTGCCGGCCTGCTGGGCGAGCAGGGTGAAGCCGCTCGGGGTGATGTCGACCAGCTGCCCGGGGCCGTCCAGGAGCGGAACCGGGTCGGCCACCTCCCAGATCACCCAGTGCGGGTCGGACCACACCGGCACCAGCCAGTCGGCGCCCGCGCGCAGGATCTCCGCCTCGCGCTTGGCCGACGGGTCCAGCGGGACGTCGGGCAGCGCGATGAAGCGCACCCCGGTCTCGCGCACCCACGCGTGGTACTGCGCCTCGTCCAGGCCGGGGCCGTACAACACCGAGTTGTGCGCGCGGTCGAGCTGGCGCTCCCAGCCGCGGGCGAGCGGCATGTGCTCGGCGACGTAGACCGTCTCCCAATGGCCGCGGGTGAACGGGATCTCGATCCGGCCCACCGGCAGATTGGCCCGCTCCAGGAAGTCGAGCATCCCGGTGTAGTAGGCGGAGTTCTTGCCGGTGCTGTCCTGGTTGTTGAAGGCGACCGCCTTGCCGGCCGAGGAGAACTGCCAGGCGAGCAGCGGTACGGCGAGCAGGATCACCAGGCGACGGCGACCCAGCGAGAGCAGCACCACGGCCATCAGCGGGCCGGCGCACAACTCGCCGAGCCGGGCCACGTTGCCGCCCACGGCGCTGGGGATCAGGTACAGCACGGTGGAGGAGAGCGCGTACAACCACAGGAAGCGGCGCGCGCTGACCTCGGTGCGCGGGACCAGGGCCAGGCCCACGCCCGCGAAGCCCAGGATCGCGGCGAACCGCCACAGCGGGAAGGCGAAGTCGCCGCCGCCGGGGAAGACCAGCGACATCACCAGGCCGAGCACGGCCGGGGACAGGCTGAACCGGGTTGCCCACACCCGCTCGGAGGGCACCCACGCCAGCGCGATCATCAACAGGAACGCCGCGGCCAGCGGGCTGGCCAGGCCGCAGAAGCCGGCCGCCACCGCCGCCCACGCCCGATGCCCGGATCGGGCCGCCAGGATCGCCATCAGGCCGGCGGCCACGCCGAGCACGAACGGGGTGCGGCCGATCAGGTATTCGATGCTGACGATGACCGCGAACCAACAACTGCCGACCCGGCGGGCCAGGTCACCGCGTCCCAGGCGCAACCGGGAGAACGCCCACGCGGCGGCGACGCAGGAGATCGCGGTGAGCAGGCGCGTGCCGATGCCGCCGGCCAGAACCGGGGTGATCACGCTGTAGCCGGGCAGCAGGTGCCCGCCGTACCACTGGTTGTTCCACAACACCGCGCCGTGGTCGCGCACCAGCCAGGCGCGGAAGATCTGGGCCGGCCAGTCGGCGCCGTTGATGCCGAGCACGGTCAGCAGGCCGACCAGGGCCAGAGTGATCACGTACGGGTGCTCGGTGATCCCGATCAGCACCGTGCGCGCGTGTCGGCGCCACGTACGGCGGGCGGTGCCGCCCGCGCCCGATGTGGGCTCCCCCAGGGGTATGCGGCCGTCCAGAGCATGTGTCATGACAGCCCCAGTTTTTCACGCCGGGGCCGATGGGGTGCAGGTGGGCATTGAGGTAGGACGCCGGATTGTCCGATGTATGACGGGCCATGACGCAATGTCCATCGAGAAATCACCGGTGTGCCGCGAAAAAATCCTTCGTTCGGATGAATCGGTGGTTCAGACCACGGGGCCGTTCGGGGGGACGGCGAGGTCATCCTCAGGGGGTGGTTCGGGCGGGTTGGGCAGCCCCGCGCGGGCGCGCAGGTCGCGCGGGTCGCGCGGGCCCTCGATACGGCGGATCACGGACAGCGCGGCGGTGTGGAACGCCTCCAGGAACGCCTGCGCGGTGGACGCCGGCCATTCGGCGCGTTGGACCGCGTGCATGTTGTGGTCGGTGTCGCACCAGCACGCCACCTCGACGGTGGCGGTGACGCTGACGAAGGGCCCGTCCAGCTGCCAGACGTCCAGACCCAGTTCGAGCCAGTCCCCGTCGGCCTCGTACAGGAGCAGCGCGGTGCCCAGGATGTGCGGCGACGGCTCGGGCTCGGGTTCCGGGCTCAGCGGATCGGGCTCGTTCCAGAACCAGCGCGCGGGGTCGTCGAGGGAGCGGCGCAGATCGAGCGCTCTCGCGGCGGCGACCAGGCGTTCACGGCCATGGTCGTCCAGATCGGGAAACAGCCGCTCGAACGGGATGTCCGAGGCAGGGCGCTCGGTGGCGGGCACGCGGGCATTCTGCCGTGGCGAGGGGTCTTCCCGTCAACGTCGGGTTCGGTGACAGCCACCGACGATGGCCGAATTTGCCCTTCTATGCCGGGACTGTGCCGCTGTCATGGCGGGTGAGAGGCGATTCATCGACTCCATTCGCCATCGATTCGGCACCGACCCGATGACGCTCGACCACGCCGCTCCGGACGGGACCGTCGTCCGCGGGCGTGACCGGATTCGGCAGAATTCGATCGGCGTATTTTTCTGCGCACACCACCACGGTGGTCTTCGACGAGGGGAGCCCGTCATGCGGGTAGCGGTGTTCGCGGGGTCGGCGTCGGGCGTCTCGCCCCGGTTCCGGGAGGCGGCGACCGAACTCGGCCGCGGGCTCGCGGAGGCGGGTGTCGGGATCGTCTACGGCGGCGGACACGTGGGTCTGATGGGCGCGGTCGCCGACGCCTGTCTGGCGGCGGGCGGCGAGGTGATCGGCGTGATGCCGCGCTCGCTGGTGGATCGCGAGATCGCCCACCGCGGTCTGACCGATCTTCAGGTCACCGAGACGATGCACGAGCGCAAGGCGGCGATGGCGGCCCAGGCGGACGCCTTCGTCGCGCTGCCCGGCGGTGCGGGCACGCTGGAGGAGTTGTTCGAGGTCTGGACCTGGCAGCACCTGGCCATCCACACCAAGCCGGTCGCGGTCCTGGAGGTGGACGGCTTCTGGCGTCCGCTGCTCGACGCGCTGGACACGATGACCGCCAACGGCTTCCTCAAGCCGGACCTGCGCTCGACGCTGCTGGTGGCGCGGGGCGCCGCGAGCCTGTTGGCCGAGGTCAAGGCGTGGCAGCCCCGGGCACCCAAGTGGGCCGGCGGTCTGGACCCGGACGCGCCGCCGGCGCCGTGAGCGGGGCGGGGGTGGGTCGCGGACCCGCCCCCGCCCACTCGGCGGGTCAGGGTTTGTTGCCCTTGCCCTTGAAGAGTTTGGCGTCGCGCGCGGACACCGTGACCGGTCCGGGGCGGTCGACGGTGATCTCGCTCCACTCGTCCTTGGTCGCCTTGATCACGATCTCGGGCCGGTCGGCGGTCACCCAGAAGGTCGGGTGGATCTTCACCACGAACGTGCCCGCGGAGTGCGCGTTGAAGGAGAACCGGCTGGGCGTCAGCTCGGTCAGCTCGCCCGGCCCCTCGACGATCGGGCTCGGGTTCTCCACCTCCCAGATCTGCCAGCGCCCGTCCTTTTCCGTGTAGACCGGCTTGAGCCACGGGATGCCCTTGCGGATCAGGTCGGCCTCGGGGATCGCCGACGGATCGATCGGGATGTCGGGCAGGGCCACGAAGCGCACGCCCGTGTCGTCGATCCAGTCGCGATACTCCTCGACGGTCAGGTCCTTCTGGTAGAGCACCGCGTTGTAGTTGCGGTCCAACTGGCGCTCCCAGCCGCGCGCCAGCGGCATCTTCTCGGCGACGAAGACCGACTCCCAGTGCCCGCGCGTGAACGGGATCTCCACCCGGCCCAGCGGGTGGGTGTTGTTCTTCTGGAGGTAGTCGAGCATGCCCGCGTAGTACTGCGGCTTCTCGCCCGGCGAGTCCTTGATGTCGTGCGTGATGGCCAGCGCGGCGGACTGGAACTGCCAGACCAGCAGCGGCAGGGTCAGCAGCACCACCAGCCGGCGCCGGCCGGCCGAGAGCAGGACCACCGCCATCAGCGGCCCGGACGTCAGCTCGCCCAGCCGGGCCAGGTTGCCGCCGAGCGAGGTCGGCACGAAGAAGAAGATCACCGCGGTGGCGGCGTACAACCACAGGAAGCGCCGGGCGCTCTTCAGCTCCTTGGGCAGTATCGCCAGGCCGACCGCGGCGAAGGCCAGGATCGGCAGGAACCGCCACCACGGGAACGGGAACATGCCCTCGTTCGGGAACGCGAGCGCGGCGACCAGGCCGAGCGCGGCCGGGGCGAAGCACAGCCGGGTCGGCCAGACCCGCTCCCGGGGTACCCACGCGAGCGCGACCAGCATCAGGAACGCGCCGGACAGCGGGCTGGACAGGCCGCACAGCAGCGCGGCGAAGCCGGCCCACAGGGGGTGCCTGCGGCGGGCGGCCAGTATCGCGAGCATGCCCGCCGCGACGCCGAGCGCGAACGGGGTGCGGCCGATCAGGTAGTCGACGCTGCACATCACCGCGAACCAGCAGCTGCCCACCTGGCGGGCGAAGTCGTTGGCGCCGACCCGGAGCTTGTCCCAGGCCCACGCCGAGGTGACGCAGGACAGCGCGGTGAGGGTGGCGGTGCCGATCTTGGAGGCGATCACCGGCGCGAGGATGCTGTAGCCCGGGAGCAGGTGGCCGCCGTACCACTGGTTGTTCCACAGGTAGGTGCCGTGGTCGCGGATCAGCCAGGTGCGGAAGTATTGCGCCGGCCAGTCGGGGCCGTTCACCCCGGTGACGATGATCAGGCCGATCAGACCCGCGGTTATCAGGTAGGGACGCTCGATGATCGCGTTGGCGAGTGCCCGGAAACGACGGCGATCCGCCGGCGCTGCGGGTCGATCCGTCGTCGGTGTCTGCACATCGCTCGTCACATGACCCGAGTTTTCCAGACGCGGGGCTCGGCGTCGCCGGCGGGTGTCCGACATGGGCAGTTTTGTGGGTTTATTCGCTTTGATGCCGAGGGTATTCCCGCAGGTTGTGCCGTTGTGCCGCTGCCTGCTGCTGCCCGGCCGGTGCGGGCTGCTTGGTCTATCCCCGCTGCTCGGCGCGCCGGAGGCCGAGTACGACGAGGGCGCCGAGCAGGGACGCGCCGGCCGCCATCAGGATGGCCAGGTCCATGCCGCCCGCGTCGACGAGGGCGACCACGAGCGCGGCGCCGATCGAGGCGCCGGTGTAGCGGGCGGTGCTGTTGGCGCCGGAGCCCATGCTCGCGCGGTCGGCGGGCACGCTCTCCACCCCGAGGCGGGCCAGTGCGGTGTTGACGAGGCCGACCCCGAAGCCGCCGACCAGCAGGCCCGGTACGGCCCGGAGCCAGGAGTCGGCGGGGCCGATCCCGTACAGGCCCAGGAAGCCGACGGCGGAGACGAGCAGGCCCGCTGCGAAGCGGTGGGCGGGGTCGGGCAGCACATGCACCCGGCCGACGACGAACGAGGTGATCGCGGCCATGGCCGACCACAGGCCGAGCAGGAGCGCGGAGTCCAGGGCGCTCAGGCCGAGGGTGCCCTGGAACACGGTCGCCAGGTAGGCGGCGATGGCGATCACCGCGATGCCGGCGATCAGCGCACCGAACGTGGCGGCCAGGAACGCGGGCCGGGCGAACATGCGCAGGTCCAGCATCGGCGCCCGGCCGCGCAGCGCGGTCGCGGCGTAGCCGGCCAGCAGGAGTACGGCGGCCACCAGCAGTGCGTCGACCACCGGGCGCGACCACCCCTGGCGGCCCTCGATCAGCGCGGCGGTGAGCGCGATCAGTCCCGGGCCCAGGGTGAGCGTGCCCCACGCGTCCGGCCGGCGCGGGTGCTCGGCGCGCGACTCGGGCATGCTGCGGGCGACGACGGCCAGGCCCAGTGCGGCCAGTGCGGTGAACCAGTAGGGCGCGGACCGGTGCAGTTGCACCAGGGCGGCGCCGGTCGGCGGCCCGAGCACCATGCCCACGCCGATCGAGGAGCCGTAGGCGGCCATCGCCCGCCCGCGTGCGGCGCCCCGGTGGTTGTGCGCGAGCAGGCCGAGCCCGGCGGACATGATCGCCGCGCCGGCGACGCCTTGGAGGGCGCGGCCGATCACGTACAGCGGCAACGACGGGGCCAGTGCGGTGAGTGCGGAGGACAGCGCCAGGCCGAGCGCGCCCGCCGTGAATACCCGGCGGCGGCCCAGGTCGTCGGCGAGGCTGCCGGTGATCAGCAGGGCGGCGGACAGGCCCAGGCCGATGGCGCTGAGGATCCAGGCCGGACCGCTCGAACCGGCGTGCAGGTCGCGGAGGGTGTCCGGAACGATCGCCATCGGCATCGTGTAGGTCGCCAGGAGCAGCAGCGTGCCCAGCGCCACCACCGGCAGGGTGCGGTCGGCGCCGCCGGTTCTGTCGAGGGCGGACTCGGACGTGGCGGGCGTTGCGGATGTCGTGCGCGTGGCGGCGGCGGATGTGGCGATGGACATGGTTGTGCTCCCCGGATTGCGACTCCTGGCGCGTAGGTTCGGTGAATGAACCGACGGTGCCCGAGCAACGTAGCATCCATTGGTTCGATGAATGAACCGACCCGGGGTTAAAGTGCTTGCATGGCTTTGGGCAAGGACTACGGACAGCAGGACTGCGCGCTCGCCCGCACGCTGGAACTCGTCGGCGAGCGATGGACGCTGTTGATCGTCCGGGACGCCTTCTACGGCGTGCGGCGCTACAGCGACTTCCTCGGACACCTCGACATCCCGCGCGCGGTGCTCTCCGGTCGGTTGCAGACGCTGGTCGACGCGGGTGTGCTGGATCGGCACCGCTATCAGGAATCCCCGCCGCGCGACGAGTACGTGCTCACCGAGCGTGGCATCGACCTGTGGCCGATCATCCGGGCGATGGCCCGCTGGGGCGAGCAGCATGTGCAGAACGGGGTGCCCTGCCGGATCTTCCGGCACGAGGGTTGTGGCGGGGCGGTCGACCCACACGGGGTCTGCGCGGCGTGCGGGGCGACGGTCACGCCGGCGGAGACCGAGGTGGCGCCGGGGCCGGGGGCGAACCTGCTGCGCCGGGACGATCCCGTGACCCGGGCGATGCGGCAGCCGCATCGGCTGCTGGAGCCGCTGCTGCCCTGAGGGAGTTGCCGGCGGGCAACGGGCGCTCGACGGGCCCTCGGCGGGCGCCCGGCCGCCGGTCGACGCGCACGGATGACCGCGGATGACCGCGGATCCCGCGCGGGTCGTGGGCCAGGCTCTAGGGTCGTCCTCGAACGGGTGAATATTCCTCGAGGGGGACCGATGGGCGCACGGACGGGCCTACGCGCACTCGCCGGGGTGCTGCTCCTGGGCGTGCTCTACGTCGTGCTCGCGCTGCCGCTCCTGGTCGTGGCCTTCGCCACGGGCGCGATCGTCGACCACGGGCGGTTCTTCACCTCGGGCGCTGCGGTGTTGTGGGGCCTGGGTGTGGTCGCGGTGGTCGCACTGCTGCTCGAACTCGCCGGCCCGCGCCGGTTGCCGGTCGGACTCGCCGTCGACGCGGTGGCGCAGCCGGTGTTGTGGGAGCTGGTCGAGGACGTGGCCGCCGACCTGCGAGTGCCGGTCCCGGACGGGATCGTGCTGACCGGCGGCGCGGGGTGCGAACTGCGGGTGGTGCGCCGGCCCGGGACCCTGCTGCACCGACACCTGGTCCTCGGCGGCACGCTGCCCTACGTGATGACCGGCCGCCCGCTGCGGGTGGTGATCGCGCACGCGCTGGGCCACTCCCGCCGCCGCCGACCCCCGCTGGCGGACCGCATCGCCTGCCACGGCGTGGACGCGGTGGTCGGGCTGGCCGATGCGTTCGCCGGACGGGGTGCGTCGGCCCGGATCGCGGCCGGCTACGCGGCGCTGTACCGGCGGGTGTGCGCGCCGGTGGTGGACTTCGAGGAGCGGGCCGCAGATCGGGCCGCCGCGCGCGCGTACGGCACCGAGGCGGTCGTGGACGCGCTGACCGAGCTGGCTCTGGTGCGGGCGGACTGGCGGCGGTTCCGGGACGAACTCCTGGTGCCGGGGATGGCGGCCGGGTGCGTACCGCGCGATCCGATCGCCGGCTTCCGGGCGTTTCGGGCGGAGCGGGACGAGGCCGGGAGCGAGCCGGAGCCGGCCCTGGTGACCCGGATCGAACGGCTGCGGGCGCGGCCGACGGACGGGCGGGGCACACCCGCAGGTACGGACCTGGTGGGTGGTGCGTCGGCCGAACCGAGGTTGTTGGCGCATGTGCACCCGTACCTGCTGGCCACCGACGACGACGGGCATCTCGGGCGGCGCGGGTTCGCGCCGCTGGACGGCCTGGTGAAGTTGTCCGACGAGGCGTTCCTGGGGCACCTGCTCGGATTCGGGTCGGCCCGTCGGGCGGCGGCGCTCGGGATGTCCGCGCGGCGGGCGGGCGTGGAGTATCCGGTCACCCTCGGCGGGGTGCTCGGCCTGCTCGTGGAGGGGCGGGGCGACGAACTGATCGCTCGGCACGGCGAGGACACCGCCGAGGCGCTGGCGGCCCTGCTGGAGTGCGCGTGGGTCGAGTCGGGGCGGGGCCGGATGCGGCCGAGTTGGGCCGGTACGGGCACCGTCACCGACCACGACGGCGTCGAACTGGACCTGGCCGCGGCGGCCGAGGCCGCGTTGGCGGGCGCGGCCGGGGCGCGGGCGCTGCGCGACCGGTTGCGGGCGACGGGGGTGTCGACCTACTTCGAGCCGAAGCCGCCGCTTTCGATCGCCGATGGCGAGCGCGAGACGGTGGTCGGCCACCGCTGACGGGTGACCTACGGTGGAGGCGTGAAGCAGCCCAGCGCCGAACCGACGAACACCCCGGCGGACACCACGGCAACGGCCCCGGAGCCGAGCACCGACAGCACGCCGCACACCCGGGCGCGCAGCGCTCCGAGGGCAACGGCGGGCACGAAGGCCGCTGCCGAGGCGGTCGCCGCCGGGCAGGTCGCCGGCAAGAAGGTTGCTGCCAAGAAGGTCGTAGCCAAGAAGGTCGCGGGCAAGACGATTGCGGCCAAGAAGGTGGCCGGCAAGAAGGCCGCCGGCAAGAAGGTCGTCGGGCCGCGTAAGGGCGGTGGGCGGATCGCGCCGCCGACCTACGACGTCGAGCGGGAGCTGATCGCTCGGGGCGCACGTGTGGTCGCGGGCGTGGATGAGGTCGGGCGTGGTGCGTGGGCCGGGCCGGTGTTGGTCGCCGCGGCGATCACCGACCTGTCCGTACCGCCCGCCGGCCTCACCGACTCGAAGTTGCTCACCGCGCGGCGTCGCGAGGAGGTGGCCGCCGCGGTCGATCCGTGGGTGCGGGCGTACGCGTTCGGTGCGGCCGAGCCGGAGGAGATCGACACGCTCGGCATGACCGCCGCGCTGCGGCTGGCCGCGGTGCGCGCGTTGGCCGCGCTGCCGATCCGCCCCGACACGATCGTGCTGGACGGCAAGCACGACTTCCTCGGCGCGCCGTGGGCCGTGCGCTGCGTGATCAAGGGCGACCAGTCGTGCGTCAGCGTCGCGGCGGCCTCGGTGCTCGCGAAGGTGCATCGCGACGCGATGATGGCCGGGCTCGGCGAGAAGTATCCCGAGTACGGCTTCGCGGGCAACGCCGGCTATCCGGCCCCGGTGCACCGCGCCGCGTTGGCCGAATTCGGCCCCACGCCCCACCACCGGATGTCGTGGGCGTACTGGGACGACCTGCCCGCGTGGCGGCATCTGAAGCGACCCCGCGTGGAGCCGACCGTCGACGGTCAACTCGGCCTCGACCTGGGCTGATCGGCGCCCGCCGGTGGGGTTCGCGTCTCCGAACGGTCACGTTTGCCGGGTGACGCTCGTGTCGCGCCGGGGCCGGTTGTACCGTCACGCGGGTGACTGCCTCGATTCCTCCCGGCTGGTACGAAGACCCGTCGGCTCCCGGCTCCGAGCGATGGTGGGACGGAGCGCAGTGGACCGCCTCGACCCGGGCCCGCGCGCAGGGCGAGATTCCGCCGCCGCCGAGCAGCGCCCCGCTCGGTCCGCCGCACGCCGGCTACCCCCAGGGGGGATACCCCGGCGGCTATCAGCCGATCGGGCCGCCCCCCGGCGCCGCCCGACCCGGTCGGGGCAAGGCGATCGGGCTGAGCGCGCTGGCGCTGGTCGTGGTGGGCGGACTGATCGCCGCGCTGATCGTGCTCCTGGGCGGGGACGACGACGGCGGCACGACCGTGGCCACGGACGGCACGCTCACCGACCCCACCACCGGGCTGACCGTACCCAGGTTCAAGGACTGGATCGTCCCCGACCCCGACTCCCCGGCGGACCAGGCGGTGGAGGGTCCCTGCCCGAGCAGGTCGGCGTCGCGCAGCGGCGGATCCGACGTCGAGACCCGGTTCCAGGCGGAGCGCAAGTGCTACGTGGCGGGGGTGACGCTGACCGCCCGCAAGGCCGACTCCCTGGCCGCGCTGGTCGCCGATCTGAAGAAGGACGTGAGCGGCGGCGACAAGGGCAAGGTCAAGTTGGAGAGCCTGGAGCTGGACAAGGCGATCACGGTGGACGGCCACCCGGGCTACGTCCTGCGCGGCCGGGTCTCGGGCAAGCCCGAGGACCTGGGTACGAACGCGGACTCCGCCTGGGCGCAGGCGGTGGTGATCGACGAGAAGAACGAGCGCGGCAGATACCCGTGTGTGCTGCTCAAGTTGGCGATCACCGCCGGGGCTCCGGACAAGGCGACGCTCGACACCGTCCTGAAGGGCATCCGGGTCGGCGAGCCGCAGCCCTCGGCGAGCACGTCCTGATCGTGTGTCATATCTGATGACTCGTCACCAGCGGTACGGTTACGACCGATCGGTCGCGCCGTACCCCGCACCGGTCGCGAGCGCGTACGGTGGACGCGCGCCGCAGGTCGGGCTTGCCGGGGTGCGACCGAAGGAGGCCGCACCGGGCACATCATCATTGGGGGGTGACTGTGCGCATCGGTGATCGCCTCGCATGCCCCGGCTACTCGGTGGTGGCCGTGGAGACGACGGGTTTGTCCCCACATCGACATCGCATCATCGAGATCGCGGTCGCGCAATGCGATCTCGACGGGCGCGTGACCGAGTTCTTCACGACCCTGCTCGATCCACAGGGTCCCGCCGGCGACTTCCAGGCCCACGGGCTGTTCGACGACGACGTGGTCAACGCCCCGACCTTCGCCGAGGTCGCGCCGTGGCTGGCCAACCTGTTCCGGCAGCGGGTCGTGGTCGCGCACAACGCGCGCTTCGACATCGGCTTCGTCGAGCGCGAGTTCCAGCGCCGGGGCCGGCCGACCGTGCCGCCGCTGACCACCGTATGCACCATGCGCGAGGCGCCGCACCACCTGCCGGAGGCGCCCAGGTTCACCCTGCTCGCCTGCTGCGAGGCGGCCGGGGTGCCGGTGGACGGCGGACACGGCGCGGCGGCCAAGGCGATGGGTACGGCGCGCCTGTTGGAGCACTACCTGAGTCGCGGCGCGGGCGAGGCCCGGCACTGGCAGCAGGCCCGGACCGTGGCCGCCTCGCTCAACTGGCCGCGGCGCAGCGCCGATCCGCCGCGCGTGTTCACCCGCGACGACGCGCACACGGCCCGGCGCGCCCGCGAGGAGGCCGAGCAGGTGCGCCGCCGGGACGCGGTGTCGTACCTGGAGAAGGCCCGCGCGTACGGGCCGCCGACCGGCGTGGGGGAGGGGCCCGACAGCTACCTGGCGGTGCTCGACGCGGCCCTGGAGGACCGGGTGATCACCCCGCAGGAGGCGATCGACCTCGCCGAACTCGCGGTCTCCCTGGGCATCTCCGAGGAGCAGCGCAAGGACCTGGACCGGTTGTACGTGACCGCGCTGGCCGCCTCGATGGTCGCCGCCGGGCCGATCGACCGGGAGGAACGGGCCGATCTGACCCGGGTGGCGGCGCAGTTGGGCATTCCGCGCATCGCGCTCGACGAGATCGTCGGGATGGCCCGCTCCACCGTCGAGGAGGGTCGCGGCGGGCCGCGCATCCTGGCCCGGGGGCGACCGCTCGAATCGGGTCTGCACGTGCTGTTCCACGGCTATCTCGCGGTCACCCGGGGCGAGTTGGAGCGTCGCATGGCCCGGGCGGACCTGTCCGTGGCGTCCGGCATCCACGACCGGGTGGACGTGCTCGTGGTCGCCGATCCGGACGAGTCCGCGGACCGCACCTACTGGGCCCGGCAGCGCGGCATCCGGGTGCTGATCGAGCCGGTGTTCCTGGCCCTGCTCGCGGACCTGGAGCGCGGGCGCAGCAGCGCGGCCGACGCGGCCTCCCAGGTGGCCGCCGCCTCGTTGGCGCTGGCCGTACCGGGGATGCCGCGCACCACCAGCGGCTTCCTGCTGCCCCGGCCCAGCGCGTCGGTGGCGGCCGGCGCCGGGTCGTTCACGCCGGGGCCGTACCGACCCTACGACACCCCGGTGGACGGTTCGGACGTGCTGCCCGCGGTGGCGGAGCCGACCGAGGCATTCGAGGCGACGGAGGCGTTCGGGCCGGACGCGTCGGCGGCGCCGACGGAGGCGTTCGACGTCACCGAGGCGCAGTCCGCGTCGGGCGCGCCGATGTCCGGGGCCGGGTCCGCCACCACGCCGGCGCCGGTGCCGGGGGCCGGGGCGACGCTGCCGAGCATTCCGCCGCCGCCGACCGCGGCCGATCTGCCGGTCGCGGCCGGGTCGTCGGCCGCCGAGGTGTTGGAGGCGACCGTCCCGGACGTGTTGCCGCCGCCGCCCGAGGTGCCGCCGGTGCCGGACGCGGGGCCGCGTACGCCGCCGCCCGTGCCGGGTCCGCAGACGCCGTCCGTGCCGGGTCCGCAGACGCCGCCGCACGCGGGGGCGCGTACGCCGCCGCGGCCGACGATGCCGGTGCCGCCCGGGCCGGTCCCGTCGGTGCCGCCGAAGCCCGAACACCCGGCGTCGGGCGAGGTGTCGGCGGAGTCGGCGGTCGCGGGTCCGGCGCCGACCGTGCCGCCGCGGCCGGCGATCGCGCCGCCGCGCGGGCTGACGCGGGGGCAGGCGGTCACGATCGAGGATCTGGGCCCGTTCGCGGGCACGGTGCGGATCGAGGCCGCGTGGTGGGCGCCGGCGCAGGTGGACGGCGACACGGTGGCCCTCGTCCTCGACGACGATCGGCGGGTGGCCGACGACGGCGACCTGGTGTTCTTCAACCAGCCGGTACACGCCAGCGGGGCGGTGCGGTTGGCCGGCAAACTCCAGACCGGGACCACCAACGACGTGGAACCGGGCTCGGATTCGGTCGAGATCGACGTCACCACGCTGCCCGCCGGCCGCAGTCGGGTCGTCGTCGCGCTCGCGCTGGACGCGACGAGTGGCACCACCTTCGCCCAGGTGCCGGTGACCGTCGGTATCGTCGACCCCGTGACCTGCCGTCGACTCGCCGAATTCCGGTTGAGCGGAGGCGACGAGACCGTCATGATCCTGGCCGAGGTCTATCGGCGCGGCGACTCCTGGCGCCTGCGGGCGGTCGGTCAGGGCTATGCGGAGGGGTTGGCAGCTTTGGTGATCGAGCACGGGGTGGTGGTGGACGATTGATCCGGCCGAGCTGACGGGGCATCGTAGTATGCGCCGTCGTACGCCCGGGCCACACCCCAGGAGCACCCTGGGTGGGCACGCCCCGCGCGGCTTTGATAGGACTGCCACCATGCCGCGCGTGTTCTCCGGGGAACGGGACTCCACCGATCCCTCCCCGCGTCTCCTCACCGCCGGGCATCCCGGTACCGCCACGAACGAACCGAGCCTTCCCCAGACATGACTGTGAATCCGGTGACTGCCGAAAACACCGCGGACACGACGTCCGCAGCAGAGACCCCGTCCGTGCCGCGTCCCTCCGGCGCGGTGCCCAAGCCCGGACCGCGCCCGAAGCCGAGCCCGCCCAAGCCCGCCGTGCCGCGGCAGGCGAGCGCGGGCAAGCCCGGTCCGGCCAAGCCCGGTCCCCCGAAGCCGGGTGCGGCCAAGCCCGGCCCCGACCTGTCCGCCTCGCCGACGCCGCGCGTGACGCTGATCCCCGCCGGTGCCGACGACGTCTTCGACGTCGCCGACGACGCGGTTGACGCGCTCCTGGAGGCCGGTACCGAGCCCGGCGCGATCCTGGTGCTGACCACGGGTGGGCCGCACCCGTGGCAGCAGCACGAGGAGACGTTCGGCGCCGCGCAGTACTGGCGCCAGTACGACGAGGGCAAGGACGTGTTCTACGCGTCGCTGCCGGCCTCGCGTCCGCTGCGGCGGGCCGCGGTCGTCGTCGTGGTCAACGGTTTCGCCGAGGGCGCCGACGCGGGTCGGATCCTGACCTCGGCGCTCACGGCCGGGGCGTCGGTCACGGTCTGCGGCGACGTGGAGCGGGTGCGCGCGCTCACCGGCGCCGCGTAACACGTCGTAGCACGTAGGGGGCCCGGCCGTATCCGGTCCGACCGAACTCGGGCCCCCTGCCCCGCGGATCGCCAAGGTCGGCTACGGTTCGTTGCCATGTCGGAATCGCCGTCGATCGCGCAGCTCCTTGACCGGTTCCTCAGCGACCAGGAGGACCGGCTGAAAATCCAGCAGTACCGGGCCTGTAGCACCGTCATCGACATGTTGTCGGGCTATCTCAACCGGTACGCCTACACGACCCTGATCGGGGAAGAACGCCAGGAATGGGACCGCGCCTTCTCGGCCGGTGACGACCGGGCGTTCTGCAACGTGTTCGGGGTACGCAAGTTGATCTCCGGGATCAAGCCGTTCCACGCGCAACATCTGCGCATGCGGCTGCAGAGTCCGGAGCTAGTTCAGGACCACGCGTTGACGGTCACGACCGATCTGGTCGACTGGCTCGCCGAACGTGGTCTCAC
Source organism: Embleya sp. NPDC059237 (assembly GCF_042754105.1). Taxonomy (NCBI): domain Bacteria; kingdom Bacillati; phylum Actinomycetota; class Actinomycetes; order Kitasatosporales; family Streptomycetaceae; genus Embleya; species Embleya sp. NPDC059237. The sequence goes on from NZ_JBHZAE010000001.1 coordinate 849,615, forward strand.
CGCCTGATCACACACGTGTCCATCAGGACGCGGAGGGTCGTACCAGGGGAGTGGGCCCCGTCTCCGGCAGGTAGCGCACCTGCGGCAGTTCCGTCGCGGGGCGGGCCGGGGCGATGCCCGCTGCCCTGATCGGCGTTTTGGCGCCGGGGCCGCCGTTGCGGCCCGGGGGCAGCGCGGGGGTACGTCCGTGACGCCCGTCGGCGACCAGTTGCCAGCCGTCCTCCGCGACGATCGCGAAGGCGCCGCAGCGCAGACCGTGCAGGACGCACGCGTCGTGCAGCCCCCACATCCAGCGGCCGTCGTCCGCCGCCCAGCCGCGCCCGCCCTCGCGATGCACCGCCAACACCGTGGTGTGCGTGGGGGTGCCCCGGCGCAGGTCGTCGGGGACGATCAGGCGCAGGTTGGCCAGGATCAGATTGCGGCAGCGCCAGCCGTCGGTGCGGCCCTCGCCGAAGCCGAAGGACGCGCTGGCGACCGGCCGTTCGGAGCGATCCAAAACCGCGACCACCGCCGTGCGGGCCGCCGGCCGATGCAGATCGTGGAGCCGTTTGAGCAGTGCTCGCGGATCGCGCAGCAGGGGAATCCGGCGCGCGCGCCAGGACTCCGGGTCCAACCAGCGGGAGGGACTGGCCGGGGGCGTGCCGGTGTGGGCCGGCGCCGGGGACGCGGTTGCGGCGATGTGCACGGTCCTCCTTCCGTCCATGGCGGACAGCGGCGCACACTCCGACTACGGGCGGCTCGCGGCGGAGCGGCGCCGACGGGGCCCGCACGGGAAAGTGAAGAGAACGCCTTGTCGATTCTTGCGTGACGCCGACGAACTCGGCAACACGTACCGGTGATCATTCGCTACGTCCGTGTGACGGCACGGCGACCGGCCGGGGCTGGGCGGGCAATCGGCCCGCGTGGGGCGGACGACCGAACGGGGCGGGTCACCCCTCCATCATGAGCACCAAGGGCAACACCTGAACGGCGCCGGCGCGACGCAGCAGGCGGGCCGCCACGGTGAGCGTCCACCCCGTGTCGGTGCGGTCGTCGACCAGCAGGACCGGGGCGCCGAGGGCGGCCACCCGCTCGGCGACATCGGGCGGCAGCACGAACGCGTCGGCAACCGTACGCAGCCGCTGGGCGCTGTTGCTGCGCGGGGCGGGGCCGCCGGCGCCCGGCGCGTATTCCACCCGGCCCAGCCAGGGCAGCCGGCCGACCTCGGCCAACCGCTCGCCCAGGCTGTCGATCAGCGTGGCGCGCGTGTGCGAGGCGATGGTGACCACGCCGCCGGGTCGCCGCTGCCAGCCCCATCCGGCCAGGACCTCGACGACGGCGGCGAACACGGCGTCGGGGACGGGTCCGTCGGGCGCGCCCGGGGCCAGGATCGGACGCAGTCGGTTGCCCCAGCCGATGTCGGAGGAGCGGCCAAGGGCCCGACCCGCGGCGGCCTGCTCGCCGTCGGGGATGCGGCCCTTGAACGCGACCCCGGTGACCGCCATGCCGGTGGGCCACATCCGGCGTGCCTCCACCTCCACGCCCGGCCGGCCCAGCGCGGCGCGGGCCGCGTCGCGCGAGGCCCGATCCACCCGCGTGTCGTGGCGCGGCCCGGCGCACGTGTCGCAGCGACCGCAGGGGGCGGCGCCCGGGTCGTCCAGGCAGCGGCGCAGGAACTCCATCCGGCAGGTGCCGTCGGCCTGGTAGTCGCGCATGGACTGCTGCTCGTGCTCGCGCGCGGCGGCCACGCGCGCGTAGCGCTCGGCGTCGTAGGCCCAGGGCTGACCGGTGGTGATCCAGCCCCCGCGCACCCGCTTGACCGCGCCGTCGACGTCGAGCACCTTGAGCATCAGCTCCAGGCGGTTGCGCCGCAGTTCCACGAGGGGTTCGAGGGCCTGGGTGGACAGCGGGCGCCCGGCTCCCTCCAGCGCGGCCAGGGTGCGCTCGACCTGCTCGCGGGCGGGGAAGCCGAGCGAGCCGAAGTAGCGCCAGATCGCCTCGTCCTCCCGGCCGGGCAGCAGCAGCACGTCGGCCCGCTCCACCGCGCGCCCGGCCCGGCCGATCTGCTGGTAGTAGGCGATCGGCGACTGCGGGGCGCCCAAGTGCACGACGAAGCCCAGGTCGCCCTTGTCGAAGCCCATGCCCAGGGCCGAGGTGGCCACCAGCGCCTTGACCCGGTTGGCCAGCAGGTCGGCCTCGGCGACCCGCCGCTCGGCGTCCTCGGTGCGGCCCGAGTAGGAGGCGACCGCGTGGCCGCGCGAGCGCAGGAACGCGGTGACCTCCTCGGCGGCGGCGACGGTCAGCGTGTAGACGATCCCCGAGCCCGGCAGCTCGGGCAGGTGCGTGTCGAGCCAGGCCAGCCGCTCGACCGGATCGGGCAGCCGCAACACGCCCAGCGACAGGCTCTCCCGATCGAGCGCGCCGCGCAGGACCAACGCGTCGCCGGTCGGGTCCAGTTGCTCGGCCACGTCGGTGCTCACCCGGGCATTGGCGGTGGCGGTGGTGGCCAGGACCGGAACGCCCGCCGGCAACTCCTCCAGGAGGGTGCGCAGGCGACGGTAGTCGGGCCGGAAGTCGTGCCCCCAGTCGGAGACGCAGTGCGCCTCGTCCACCACGAGCAGCCCCGTCGTGGCGGCCAACTTGGGCAACACGGTGTCCCGAAAATCGGGATTGTTGAGCCGCTCCGGGCTGACCAGAAGCACATCCACCGTGCCGTCGGCAACCTCCGCCTGTACCGCGTCCCAATCGTCGACGTTGGCCGAGTTGATGGTGCGGGCCCGGATCCCGGCACGAGCGGCGGCATCGACCTGATTGCGCATCAACGCCAACAACGGCGAAACGATCACGGTGGGCCCCGCCCCACGAGCACGCAGCAGCGCAGTGGCCACGAAGTACACCGCCGACTTGCCCCACCCGGTGCGCTGCACCACCAGAACCCGCCGATGCCGCGCGACCAGGGCCTCCACGGCCCGCCACTGATCCTCCCGCAGCCGAGCCGCACCCCCCACGAGCTCCCGCAACACGGCATCGGCACGATCCCGCAACCCGACCCCCGGGGCGGACCCGGAGTCGGGCCGGGCGGGGTCGGTGGCGCTTGATGCGGTGGCGCTTGATGCGGTGGCGCCCGGCTCGGTGGCGCCTGGTTCGGTGCCGCCCGGCTCGGTATCGCTGGAGCCGGTATCGCTCGGGCCGGTGCCGGCGTCGTCCTGTTTCATGCCCCCTTTGTAACCCCCCACCCCGACGGAGAGGAGAGCCGGTGCACGCTTTTGTGCAGAAACGTGTCGCCTGCCCACCCACGACCCCCGCCCACCACTACCGGCCCGACCCCCTTCGATACCCGACTCGGCCGCACGTCCGCCTCACCGTGCGACGCCGGCGACCCGGCCGGGTTCGCTGCGCGACGTTGGCGCGCCGGTTTGCTCGGGGGTGGGGGACGGGCGCGCGTTGCGCTTGTGGTTGCGGGTGGCTGGTGCGGGGCTGGTCTGAGTCGGTGGTGGGTCGCCGCCGGCGTGCGGGGCTTCGAGACTTGGGGCTTGCGGCGGGGCGGGTGTGTTGGTCGGCTTAAAAGCGGCCAGCGGCGGCGGGCGGGGTGGGTGCTCGGGTTGGGTTCGCCGGGGGTGCGTTTTTGAGTGGGCCGGGTGGTTTCGGCGCGCGTTGCGCTTTGGGTTGCGGGTGGCTGGTGCGGGGCGGGTCTGAGTCGGTGGTGGGTCGCCGTCGGCGTGCGGGGCTTCGAGACTTGGGGCTTGTGGCGAGGCGGGTGTGTCGGTCGGCTTAAAAGCGGCCAGCAGCGGCGGGCGGGGTGGGTGCTCGGGTTGGGTTCGCCGGGGGTGCGTTTTTGAGTGGGCCGGGTGGTTTCGGCGCGCGGTCCGCTTTGGGTTGCGGGCGGCTGGTGCGGGGCCGGTCGGAGTCGGTGATGGGTCGCCGCCGGCGTGCGGGGCCCCGAGACTCCGGGCGTCCGGTGAGGCGGACGTGTTGCCAGGCGGAAAACCGGCTGGCAGCGAGGGAACGGGTGGGTGCTCGGGTCGAGTTTGCCGAGAGGCCTTCCGGGGTGGGTGGTGCGTTTGGTGGTGTGGGGGGTGGGGATCGGAACCGGATCTCGGTGGGTGCTTGTGGGCTTCGAGTCTCTGTGACCTGCGGTTTTGCGGTGTCGAGTTGGAGAGTCGGGTGTCGAGTGCCGGTTTCGTGTTCTTCGGCCTCTTCGGCGCGAGTGTGGAGACCGAATGTGCCTGGTTGGGGTTGGCTGCGGGCGCTGCGACCTCGCGGAGGCCGTTGAAGAGACCGAAAGTGCCCAGTGGGGGCCGAAACCGGATCCCGAGGCGCCTCAAACGCTCCCCTCTCCACGCTGACCTGCGGTTTTCTTTTACGCCGAGGTCACGGCACCCCACGCCGTCCGGTTTTGGAACCCTCGCCACCCACACGCTGACCGCACGCCGAAAACACCCGGCCCACTTGGGAAGACTCCTCGGCGGACTCGACCCGAGCGCCCTCCTGCCCGCCGCTGCCGGCCGGTTTTCAGTGAGCAACACGCCCGTCTCGTCGGGAGCTTCGGGTCGGAGCCCCGCACGCCGGCGGCGGCCCACCACCGACTCCGACCGGCCCCGCACCAGCCGCCCGCAACCCAAAGCGGACCGCGCGCCGAAACCACCCGGCCCACTCCAAAACGCACCCTCGGCGAACCCGACCCGAGCACCCACCCTGCCCGCCGCTGCTGGCCGCTTTTAAGCCGACCGCCACACCCGCCTCGCCAAAAGCCCCAAGTCTCGGAGCCCCGCACGCCGGTGGCGGCCCATCACCGACTCTGGCCGGCCCCGCACCAGCCGCCCGCAACCCAAAGCGGACCGCGCGCCGAAACCACCCGGCCCACTCCAAAACGCACGCCCGGCGAACCCAACCCGAGCACCCACCCCGCCCGCCGCCGCTGGTCGCTTTTAAGCCGACCGACACACCCGTCTCGTCGGGAGCTTCGGGTCGGAGCCCCGCACGCCGGCGGCGACCCATCACCGACTCTGACCGGCCCCGCACCGGCCACCCGCAACCCAAAGCGCGACGCGCGCCGAAACCACCCGGCCCACTCAAAAACGCAAGCCCGGCGAACCCAACCCGAGTACCCACCCCGCCCGCCGCCGCTGGCCGCTTTTAAGCCGACCAACACACCCGCCCCGCCACAAGCCCCAAGTCTCGGAGCCCCGCACGCCGGCGGCGACCCACCACCGACTCAGACCCGCCCCGCACCGGCCACCCGCGACCACAAGCGCAACGGTCGCTGAGGCACGCGACCCGCTCGGGAAGGCTCCCCGGCGGACTCGACCCGAGTCCGCCCGCTCGCCTCATGGCTGCGGCCGGTCGGTGACTCCGGTTGGGTTCGCTACGGCTGCCGAAGGCTTGCGTGGGCCTCGGCCGTGGGGGGCGCTGTGGTTCGGTGGTGTCGAGTCGTCGGTCCACAAGGGGCGAGTTGTGCACAGCCCGGTTGGACAAGTCCGGTCGGGAGTGGGGCGAGCGCACGCTCGATGCATGAACGACACCGATGGGTTCGACCGTACGCCCTATGTGGCCATGTCCCCGCAGTCCGTCCTGCGGGTTCGCTCGCCGGCCGACCTCGTGGAGGCCGTGCCGTATTTGATCGGCGTGCGGCCCACCGACAGCGTGGTGCTGCTCGGGATCCTGCCGGGGGATCGGAGCCGGGTCGGGCCGGTTCTGCGGCACGATCTTCCAGCGCCCGCCGACTTCGCGAACGCTGCCCGGCACTTTGCGCGCCTGCTGGTGCGGACCGGCGCGCGCGGGGTGGCGGTGGCGATATACGCGGACGGGGAGCACGGCCGCGTGAGCGGGGCGGAGGCTGCCGGGACGTGGAGTGCGGCCGACACCGCCGGTGGATCCGATGGGTCGGGTGCGTCGCGAGTGGCCGGCTTGTCCGGTGCTTCCGGTGCTTCCGGTGCTTCCGGTGCTTCCGGTGCTTCCGGTGCTTCCGGTGCTTCCGGTGCTTCGGGTGCGTTGGGTGCTTCGGATCCGTCGGGAGGATGTGCGGCGTCAGGCGGTTCGGGTGCCCCGGTTACCCCGGAGCCCCCGGTTGCCCCCGAGGTCCCCGAGGCGTTGCCCGGCTCCCCCTCCACCCCCCTCGACGGCCTGCCCGTAGCCGTTGGTCGGTTGCGGCCCCTGTATATGGCGATTGCTCGGGAGTGTGCGGCTCTGGGGATCGAGGTTCGGGAAGCGGTGTGTGTTGCCGCCGGGCGGTGGTGGTCCTACGGGTGCGCCGATGCGCGGTGTTGTCCGATGGAAGGCACGCCCCTGCGTACCGAACGTAATTCGACCGTGGCCGCGACCGCGGTTTGGGCCGGGTTGCCGGAGCCGGCCTCGTTGGCGGAGTTGGTGCGGCTGTTTCGGCCGCCGGAGTATGCGATGCGTGAGCGGATACTGCGTGCGTATACCGACGTGCGGGGTGATCCCGCGGGCTTCGAGCCGGGGCGCACGTTGATGGCGTTGGCGGGCCACCGTCTTCGGTTTCGGGGCGGTGATACCGAGATCGAGCCGGAGGAGGCGGCGCGGCTGGTGCTGGGGCTCGGCGATGCGCGGGTGCGCGACGAGGTGATGGCCTGGCACGGGGAGACGCCGGGGGAGGCCGACGACCGCACGTTGCTCGCTCTGTGGACCGTGCTTGCCCGTCGGGCGTTCGCGCCCGCGTCCGCGCCGCCGCTCACCCTCGCCGCGTGGGCGGCCTGGACGGCGCACGACGGGGTGCTGGCCCGGGTCGCGGTGACCGGGGCGTTGCGCGCGGATCCCGGATACACCATGGCGCGGCTGCTGCACTCGGCGATCAACAGTCCGCTGAGCGCCGCCGAGGTGCGGCGGCGGATCTTCCGTGATGCCGTGACCAACCGGGCGCCGTGAGCGTTGGGGGGCCGGGGGCCGGTTGTCGAACGCGGGGGTGCGGTGCGGCTCGGCGCGTCGCCGCCGTCCGGGTGGACCGGCGCGATCACGGCCCCGCGTGGGACCTGGGAGAAGCGGGAGGCGAGAGCGGTGACGGTGAGCACGATTCCACATCCGGTCGCGCACGACGCGCTCGTCTGCGTGGACGCGCCGGGCATGGTGATCAGCGGTCGCGACGGGCAACTGCGCGGTCGGGGCGTGGAGGGCATCTACCACGACGGGCGGCGCACGCTCTCGCGCAACGTGCTGACGCTCGGCGGCATCGAGCCGGAGCCGCTGTCCGGGCACGTGGTCGCCGCGGGGACCGTGCGATATCTGGCGATGCGCCGATTCGCCGCGGACACCACGCCCGACCCCGCCCTGGTGGTCGAGCGCACCCGGTTCGCCGACGGCCGGGAGCGGATCGTGGTGCGCAACACCGGTCGCCGGTCGCTGAGCTTCCCGGTCGAGATGGTGCTGGGCGCCGACCTGATCCCGCTCGACGCGCTGCGCGCCGGATACCGGCCGGCCGAACTGCGCGCCCGGGTCGCGGCGGCGGGCCTGGGCTGGAGCGCGCCGGACGGGATGTCCGTGCGCGCGGTGACCGAGCCCGCGCCGGACACCGCGCTGGCCGCCACCGCGACGCTGCGCTGGGACGTGGCGCTGGAGCCTGCCCGCTCGTGGGCGGTCGAACTGCGCGTGCTCGCCGAGCCGGTCCCCGGCCGGTCCGGCCCGCGCGCGGTCTCGGGCCGACCGCCGTGGACCGAGCCGCGGGTGCGCTGCGACGACGTACGGGTGGCGGCCTGGGTCGACCAGGGCCTGCGCGATCTGCGGGCGTTGCTCGTGGTCCCCGATCCGGACCTGCCGACCGCGGTGCTGCCCGCCGTCGGCGCGCCCTGGCAACTCGCCCCCACCGGGCGTGACGCGCTGTGGACGGCCCGGATGTTGCTGCCGCTGGGCACCCGCTTCGCGAGCGGCGTGCTGCGGTTGCTCGCGTCGCGCCAGGGGGTGAGGTCGCGACCGGGGGTCGGCGAGGAGGTCGGGCGCATCCCGCACACCCTGGGGCGGGGCGGCGGGCCGGTGCGCTACGACTGCGCGGGCTCGACCGCGCTGTTCGTCACGCTGCTCGGCGAGGCATGGCGGTGGGGGTTGCCCGCCACCGAGACCGCCGCGCTGCTGCCCGCGTGCGGCCGCGCGCTCGGACATCTGACCCGGACGCTGGGCGAGCGGCCCGGCGACTTCGTCCGACTGGGGCCCGAGGGGCCGGCGCCGTGCGAACTCCAGGCCCAGACGTACGAGGCCGCGCGGCACGGTGCCGCGCTCCTCGACGCGCACGACCTGCCGGGCGGGCCGGCGTTGCGCGAGCGCGCCGAGCAGCTGGCCGTGGCGTTTCGCCGCGCGTTTCGGGCCGAGGACGCGGCGGGGGAGTACTACGCGGCGGCGCTCGATCCCGGCGGTCGGCCGATCCCGGTGGCCTCGTCGGCGATGGCGCACCTGCCCGGCAGCGGCATCCTGGACGAAACCGGCAGCGAGGCGGTGGCCCGTCGGCTGACCGCGCCCGACCTGGACTGCGGCTGGGGCCTACGCGGCACCTCGGCCCGTACGCCCGGCTATCACCCGCTCGCCGCGCGCGGCGGAGTGGTGCGCACCCACGACACGTGCGTGGCGGTGGCCGGGCTGGCCGAGGCCGGTCATCCCGACGCCGCACAGCGGTTGTTCGCCGGACTGCTCGACGCCGCGCCGTGGTTCCAGTACCGGCTGCCGGAGATGCACGTGGGCGAACAACGCGTCGAGGGCCACGTACCCGTGGCCCACCCGCTGGCCTGCCGCCCCCTCGCCCGTGCCGCCGGCGCGATCCTGCCGGTCCTGGTCGCCTTCGCCGGCATCCGCCCCGACGCCCCCACCGGCCGCGTCATCGTGCGCCCGGGCGGCCCCTTGGACATCGGCGAACTCGAACTGCGCGACCTGCGCATCGCCGGCGACCCCTTCACGGTCCGGGTCAACCGAGCCGGCCAACCCATCATCGAAGAGGCCCCCGAATCCCTCCAACTCTCCACGTAGCCAACCCCCGCCCGCCGGCAGCAGGAGCGACCCGGGCGGCGGCGGGATGTGGCGGCGGTGGGCCCGGGCAGAGGGCGGCGCGATGTCGGGTGTGGTGTGGCGTGGCGGGTCTCCTGGCGCGGGGCGGGGTATCCGCTGCCGTGCCGGCATCCCCGGGCCGGCCGCTGCCGCGACCCTCCGCCCGCCGCACGCGGCGTCACGCCACGATCTCGCCTTGCCCGCCGGGCCGCGGCCGCACGTGCCGCGATCGTGTTCACCACCCCGGGCCCTCATCAGGCCGCCGTCCCGCCCCAGCCCCATCGGGCCCGTGCGGACCGTGAGCCGTGGAATGCCTCATCAAGCCGGGCCCACACCTGCGCTCCCGTCGTCCGGTGCCGACGGGCACAGTCCCCGCGCTGTGTTCCGTCACGGCGGACAGCCGCCCGCGTGCCGCTGCCCCGTCGGTGACCACCCGCACCGAACCTGTCGGTCCGGGCCGGTCCGTGGTGTGGTCGTGCAGGTCCCGATCGGTACCACGCCCCGTTTCGCCCGATGTGCCACCCCGCCCGTCGGTGGGGCAATTCGGCGGCGGAACGTTGCTCCGCTTCGGTGGGAGTTCGGATGTTGTTCGAGGGGCCGGCGGGAAGGGTGAGGTTGGGGGTGGTTTTATCGTCAGCCAGACAGCTAGTGGCTTTCGGGCACTAGGATCGCTCCATGCCGCGCTCCGATACCTCGCTCTTCCCGCCCTTCGGAGTCACCGTGGATCTTGTCGTCCTCACGGTGCGCGAGCACGCTCTGAGTGCCCTGACCATTCGTCGGGGCGAGCCGCCGTTCCAGGGGGCCTGGGCGTTGCCCGGGGGATTCGTGCGCGAGGGGGAGGGGCTGGAGGCCGCCGCGGCGCGGGAGTTGGCCGAGGAGACCGGGCTGGATCGGCTGCCCGTGCACCTCGAACAACTCGCCACCTTCGGCGACCCCGGCCGGGATCCCCGGATGCGCGTGGTCAGCGTCGCCTATCTGGTCCTAGCCCCCGACCTGCCCGCGCCGCGCCCCGGCGGAGACGCGGCGGGTGCGCGCTGGTCCCCGGTCGGCGAACTGCTGGGCGACGGCGGTCGGCTCGCGTTCGACCACGCGCGGATCCTGGAGGACGGCGTGGAGCGGGCCCGGTCCAAGATCGAATACTCCTCGCTGGCCGCCGCGTTCTGCCCCGAGGAGTTCACCGTGGGCGAGCTGCGCCGGGTATACGAGTCGGTGTGGGGCGTGGCGCTGGACCCACGCAACTTCCACCGCAAGGTCACCGGCACCCCCGACTTCCTCGTGCCCACCGGCGGCACCACCACGCGCCAGGGCGGCCGCCCCGCCCAACTGTTCCGTCGCGGGTCCGCGGAGAAGCTCAACCCGCCGATGTTGCGCCCCGAAGCCTGACCGTCAACCCCCGCCTGACCGCCAAGCCCCGCCCAATCGCCAAGCCCTGATTGCGTGGCGCGGCGGACCCCCGACACACCGACCCGGCCGCACTCCTCGTCGGCGTCAGCCCTGTCCGCCCAGGTCCACTGCCATCGCGTCATACGCGAGCTGGGCGTCACGGCTGCGGTGGCGGACCAGTTGGGCGAGCAGGTCCAGCACCCTCGGCCGCAGCGCCGGCCGGCCGGCCGCGTCCTGCGGGCCGTACGCCAGGTCCGAGAGCAGGTCGTCGAGGAGCAGGCCGAGGTGGGTGTGCTCACCCCGCAGCCGCCACACCGTCGGTTCGAATCTGGGATCCGCGCGGCGCACCTCCTCGTAGAGCCCGTCGGGCCCCTCGGTGGCGGCGACGTGTTCGTACAGATCGGCCCGCAACTCGCGCAGCCCCGCACACAGCACGGCCATCCGGCGCGGACCCGCGCGGTCGGCGACCAGACCGTCACGAACGATCAACAACGCGTCGTCGAGGTCGCTCCGCCTGCGGCGGACGGCGTCCAGGACGCCCGGATCGGGAAGAGACATGCCGACCTCCAGAGACGTGCTCGGCGGTAGTTCGATGGTCCTCCCACACCCCGTGACCTGTCCAGGTTCGGGGGACTTTTCCCCAGCTCGCCGATACGGGATCAAATGCCGGGAAAATTGTGGTTTCGCCGGTATGTTGCCAAAGATCCAAAGATCTCCCACACATGGGATGACCAGGAGCGATGGCGATGGCGATGATCCAGACACGTGCGCTGACCAAGAGATACGGCGGCATCGTGGCCGTCGACGACCTTTCCTTCGACGTGCTGCCGGGCAAGGTGACCGCCCTCCTCGGGCCCAACGGCGCGGGCAAGACCACCACGCTGCGGCTGATGCTCGACCTCGAACGCGGTGGCGGCGAGACGCGGTACGACGGCCGTCGCTATCGCCGACTGCGCCGCCCCGCCACCGTGGTCGGCGCCTGCGTCGGCCCGGGTGCGGCCCACCCCGGCCGGCGCGTGCGGGCGCACCTGCGGATGCTCGCCGCGGCCGGGCGCATTCCGGCACGTCGGGTCGACGAGGTGCTGGACCTGGTCGGCCTGACCCCCGTGGCCGGCGCCCGGGCCCGGGTGCTCTCGGCCGGCGCGCTCGGCCGACTCGCGCTCGCCTCGGCGCTGCTCGGCGATCCGGACACGCTGATCCTGGACGAACCGGCCGCCGGCCTGGACCCGCAGGGGGTGCGGTGGCTGCGCGACTTCCTGCGTGCCTATGCCACCCAGGGCCGTACCGTCCTGGTCGCGGGGCACATCCTGGCCGAGACCGCGCGCTGCGCCGACCGGGTGCTGGTGATCAGCCGCGGGCGGCTGGTCGCGGACGAGTCGGCCGCCGACTTCCTGCGCCGAGGGGTGCGCACGGGGGTGGCGGTACGGACCCCGCAGGTGGCCCGGCTGTCCGCGCTGTTGCGGGCCGAGGGGGTACACACCACACGCCCCGGGGGCACCACGCTCACCGCGATCGGTGCGGATCGGGCCCGGGTCGGCGAGATCGCCTTCCGCGGCGGTGTGCTGCTGCACGAGTTGACCGAACGCGAGCCGGGCGTGGGCGATGCGTTCGCCGACGCGATCACCCGCCGCCGCGAGCGCGCGGCCGTCACGGCCGAACTCGCCCGCACCGAGCACCGCACCGAGCACCGAGCCGAGCACCGGACCGAGCACCGGACCGAGATCCCCGCCATCCACCCGCCCGAGCACCCCGCCGACGCGGTGTCCACCGAAACGGGACACCGTGCCGACCCGACACGCGCCGATCGGGTGACACAGCACCTCGCCGACCCGGTACAGACGGACGATTCGGCCTGGACCGACGACCTGGCCTGGACGGACGACCCGCTCCGCGCCGACCACCACCCGGCCGCACCCGCACCCGCACCCGCACCCGTCCCCACCCCCGGATCGCTCACCGGCCACCGCGTCGATCCCGCCCCGACGACCACGGATCACCTCACCGAAGCCCTCGCCGAGTCCACGCTCGCCCGATCCGCCCCCCGCTTCGACACCCCCACCCGCGTCGACCTCCCGCGAACCGCCCTCGCCTCCGACCCCCGACGCGCCGAACCGGCCCCGGAGGCCGCGCCCGAGGTACACCCGCTCGACGCGTCCGGGCCGCCCCCCGAGGACCCACCCGCCGCGCGTCCGCCGCGGCGTCGATTCGCCCGCGCCTGGCGCTCCGCCGACCGCGCCCGACAGACCGACGAGGTGAGGAGCGCATGAGCGCGATCCGGTACGAACTCGCGCGAGCCCGGAGCCTGCGCGCCACGTGGTGGGGCGCGTTGGCGCTGATCGCGCTCGCCGCCGGGAGCACATGGGTGGCGGTCCGCCAGGCCGGGGCCGCGCCGATCGGCTCCGGCGAGGTGGCCAACCTGCTCACCGCGGGCCCCGGCCACACCCCCGTCCTGGTCCCGGCGATCATGCTCTCGATCGCGCTGGCGTGTGCGCGCGAGCAGCGTCGCGACGCGCTGCCCACGCTCTTCCTCGCCCTGCCGCGACGCAACCGGGTGTTCCTGGCCAAGGTCGTCGGCACCGCGCTCGCCGCTGCGCTGGTCGCGGTCCTGGCGGTGGGCGCCGATCTGGCCACGGCCCGCGCGGTGTTCGGCCCGACCTTCCCGGACCTCGCGGCGATCGACCCCCCGGCGCCGCGGATCCTGGTCGGCTTCGTCGGCTACGTGGTGCTCGCCGCCGTACTCGGCCTGGGCGTCGGGGTGTTGTCCCGCGGCGCGCCGCTGGTCGCGGTCGCCGTCGCGGCGCTGCCCGCGGGCGCCGAACGGTTGATCGCGGCGGCCATTCGGGCCGGCGTTCCGCCGGCGCAGCGGGACCTGGTGCGTTACCTTCCGTTCCGCGCCGCCGACCGGATGCTCGTGGTCGGCGAGGGTGGCGGTACGTGGTCGCCGCTGGTCGACGGCGCGGTTCTGGCCGGACTCACGGGTGTGGTCGCCGTACTGGCGATGGTGACGTTCCGTCGTCGGCGGGCCTGAGGAGGGGTCCGCTTCGTGGGGTTGTGCGGGCTTCACACTTTCGGACGATCGACCCGCAAGGTAGATCACCCTTTCGTGTGTTTTTCAGTCGGGAGCGGGTTTGCAGCTCAAGCCCGACCCGTTCGAAGCCGAGATGGAGAGCGTGAGTATCGCTGCCCATCAGACAATGACCCACGCCCCGGCGAGCGGCTCGGCCGACGCGTTCCGCGCCGGCGAGCCGGGCGCCGCCGGCACCGACCCGATGTCCCGCCGGCCGTACGTGTGGGACGGACCCGACCTCGAACCGGCCCGCGCCGTCCGCAAACCCGGCGTCGGCCGGGGGCGGGGCCTGCACGGCCAACTCGTCCAGCAGCTCGGCCAGATGATCGTCGCGGGCGAGGTGGGCGCCGAACGCCCGCTGGTGCCCGAGGAGATCGGCCAGCGTTTCGAGGTCTCCCGGACCGTCGTGCGCGAATCGCTCCGGGTCCTGGAGGCCAAGGGCCTGGTCAGCGCCCGGCCCAACGTCGGCACCCGGGTGCGTCCGGTGAGCGACTGGAACCTGCTCGACCCCGACGTGATCGAGTGGCGCGCATGCGGCCCGCAGCGTGATTCGCAGCGTCGCGAATTGTTCGAACTGCGCTGGGGGATCGAGCCGCTGGCCGCGCACATGGCCGCGTGTCGCAACCACCCGGAGATCGTCCGTCGGCTCGCCGACGTCGTGGAGATCATGCAGCGGGCGGTGGCCCAGCCCGATCCGCTGACCTTCAGCCGTGCCGACGCCGAGTTCCACGGCCTGCTGCTCCAGGTCGCCGGCAACCGGATGCTCGACCACCTCGCGAGCATCCTGGCCGCCGCCCTCCAGGTGTCCGGCGGGCATGTCGCCGGGTGCGAACACCTGTCGGAGGCTTCGGTCGCGCTGCACGCGCGCCTGGTCGACGCGGTCGCCGCCGGCGACGGGGAAAGCGCCGAGACCGCCATGCGGTCGCTGCTCGCGGTACACCCCGAGGTGGACCGCCAGTTCCCCGCCCCCCGCGAGGGATGACCCGCGCCGCCGCGTCCCGGATACCGCGCATCGCCCCTTCGCCGACCCACCGCCCGGGTCGCCGGAGGGGCGCGCGTATGCCTCGGGCCCCGCTCCGATGCTTGGCCCGGTCGGCCGCCGACGGAGCGACGACCGACCCCGATCCGTCCACATGCGCACGGCAGTTCGCGACGCGGCGCGCGAGACGGGGAGAGTTCGGGGCAATCCTCCCGGTGAGGCGGTTCGCGTGCGTACTCTCGATATCTGACTCGATCCGACTCGCCGGCCCGTAATTGCCAACAGGTGGGGTTGTGAGGCAATGAACGACGACAAGGGCGGAAGCGAGCGGCCCGCGGCCGTCGACGCGGCGTTGCTCGACACCTTGAGCGCCCATGGATCCACCGCATTCGCCTTCTATGACCGGCAGTTGCGCTGTCGCCGGGTCAGCGGCGCGCTCGCCCGGATGCATCGGCGCGCCGCCGCCGATCTGCTCGGCAAACGTCCCGGCGAGGTCTCCCCGGACGCGCGGGGTCGGCGGATCGAGGCGGTGTTGTCCCGCGTGCTGGCCGACGGTGAACCCCACATCGAGCCGCACGCGACCGGCCCCGACGGCGCCGCGGACGCCCAAGATCCCGCGGACTCCGGCGACCCGGCCCGGCCGGAGCCCGTGGACGGGCACGAACGGGCTTACGAGGCACAGTGGTTGCCTGTTCCCGACCCCGCCGACCGGGACGGCCCGGCGATCGGCGTGCTGCTGGTGGTGCGCGATGTCACCGAGCAGCGTCGCTGTGAGGATTTGCTGCGCGCCGGGCAGTGGCGCACCGCCGGCCTCCAGGCGATGACCGCGCGGATCGCCGGCACCTTGAGCGTGCCCGAGGTCGAGGACGCGATCGGCGAACTCGGCGTCGGCATCGCCGCCGTGTGCTCGGAGGCGTACCTCCTCGACGAGACCACACCGGTGTACCCCTGGCCGAACGTGCCCGCGCAGCGCACCGTCGGCCGCCGCCGCGGCATGCCCGCACACTGGCCGGCGGACCTGGTGGCGGCGGTCACCGACGGCGTGGCGCGGTACACCTGCGCCGACGGCCCCGGCGCATCCCGGGCGATCCTGCCGCTGGTCGGCTCCGGCGCGCCGCTGGGCGTGCTGCGCTACACCTTCGACGACGGACGGGCGTTCGGGGCGGACGACCGCGTCTTCCTGGAGGCGTTCGCCGGGCAGTGCGCGCTCGCGGTCGAGCGGTCGCGGCTGTACGAGCGCGAACACCGCACCGCGGTCGCCCTGCAGCGCAGCCTGCTGCCGGATCGGTTACCCGCGGTGCCCGGGGTCGAGTTCGGCTTCCGCTACCTGCCGGGCGCGCCGGACTTCGAGGTCGGCGGCGACTGGTACGACGTGTTCCAACTGCCCGACGGGCGGGTGGCGATCGTGGTCGGCGACGTGATCGGCAAGGGGTTGACCGCGGCGGCCGGCATGGGCCGGGTGCGTTCGGCGCTGCGGGCGCTCGCCTTCACCGATCCCGAACCCGCCGCCGTACTCACCGGCCTGGACCGGCTGTTCACCGCCACCGAGGACGACGAGTCGCTGACCACGCTCGTCTATGCGGTGATCGACCCCAACACCGGCCTGCTCGATCTCGCCGACGCGGGGCATCTGCCGGTGGTGGTCGTCTCGGCCGACGGCAAGTCCCGACTGGTCGAGATCGGTGAGGAGTCCACACCCCTGGGGGTGGCGGAACACCGCACCCAGCACACCGTGCGCCTCGACCCCGGCGACATCCTCATCGGCTTCTCCGACGGACTCGTGGAAACGCGCGGACGCGGCATCGACGAGGGGCTGGACGACCTCGTCGACATGGCCCGAGGGGCCAACGAGGGCCTGGAGCCGCTGTTGACCGCCATCCTCGACGGACTCATCGGCGACCGGGGCCGCGACGACGACGTGACCATCCTGGGGGTGCGGATCACCGGCGGCGATTGACGCGGATCCCGCATACATCCCTCACACAGGGTGTGGCGCGCGCCGCAAGGGGGAATCGTGTGAGCTGCGCCACTGAAGGGGCGCGTAACACTTCTTCGCCTGGCCCGATGAGTACGAAGGTGGCAGCCGTTCGGGAATAGCAAAACAAGCCGAAGCGCTGACTCGAGTGCAACCGGTTTGCCGGAACCACGCGCTGTCCGCCCGAGTGTCGTTCGCTTGGCGGCGCCTGCCTGTTCACCAGGCCGTGACGCCGTCCAGATCGTCGAGAGGTTGTTTGTGTCGGCCAGCACATCCCGTTCGCTCCCGCCCGAGATCGCCGAATTCGTCAATGTGAAGTCGTTGATCGAGCGGGGTGAGGCCCAGGGGTACATCGCCAGCGACGAGGTGCGCCAGGCGTTCGAGGCCGACCAGATTCCGGCCACCCAGTGGAAGAACGTCCTGCGCAGCCTCAACCAGGTCCTCGACCAGGAGGGGGTGACCATCATGGTCAGTGCCGCGGACTCGGCGGCGCCCAAGCGCAGTCGCAAGAGCGTGGCGGCGAAGAGCGCGGCCAAGCGCACCGCGACCAAGACCGTCGTCACCAACCGCGCCGCGACCGCCCCCGTGCCGGCAACCCCCGCGCCCGGGATCTCGCCGGCGCCGACCACGAGCACCACGACACCCCACGAGAACGCCACCCCGGCCCCGATCGCCGAGGCCGCCCCGGCACCCGCCGCCGCGCCGCGCAAGGTCGCCGCGAAGAAGACCGCCGCCGGCGCCAAGAAGGCCGCGCCGAAGAAGGTCGCCGCCAAGAAGACGGCCGGCAAGGCCGGCGAAGCCGAGCCGGACGCCGAGGAGTTGCCCGACGAGCCCGACGTCGTCGTCGAGGACGCGGTCCCCGACGAGCCGGAGAGCAAGGGCTTCATCCTTTCCGACGACGAGGACGACGCGCCGGCCCAGCAGGTCGCGGCCGCGGGCGCCACCGCCGACCCGGTCAAGGACTACCTCAAGCAGATCGGCAAGGTCCCGCTGCTCAACGCCGAGCAGGAGGTCAACCTCGCCAAGCGCATCGAGGCCGGCCTGTTCGCCGAGGACAAGCTGGGCTCCGGCGAGAAGTTGCAACCCAAGCTCCGGATGGAACTGGAGATCATCGCCGAGGACGGCCGCCGGGCGAAGAACCACCTGCTCGAGGCCAACCTCCGCCTGGTGGTCTCGCTGGCCAAGCGCTACACCGGCCGCGGCATGCTCTTCCTGGACCTGATCCAGGAGGGCAACCTGGGTCTGATCCGCGCGGTGGAGAAGTTCGACTACACCAAGGGCTACAAGTTCTCCACCTACGCCACGTGGTGGATCCGGCAGGCGATCACCCGGGCCATGGCCGACCAGGCGCGGACGATCCGCATCCCGGTCCACATGGTCGAGGTGATCAACAAGCTCGCCCGCGTGCAGCGCCAGATGCTCCAGGACCTGGGCCGCGAGCCCACGCCGGAGGAACTGGCCAAGGAACTCGACATGACGCCGGAGAAGGTCATCGAGGTCCAGAAGTACGGGCGCGAGCCGATCTCGCTGCACACCCCCCTCGGCGAGGACGGGGACAGCGAGTTCGGCGACCTGATCGAGGACTCCGAGGCGGTCGTGCCCGCCGACGCGGTCAGCTTCACCCTGCTCCAGGAGCAGCTGCACTCGGTGCTCGACACGCTCTCCGAGCGCGAGGCGGGTGTGGTTTCGATGCGCTTCGGGCTCACCGACGGACAGCCCAAGACGCTGGACGAGATCGGCAAGGTCTACGGCGTCACCCGCGAGCGCATCCGGCAGATCGAGTCGAAGACGATGTCCAAGCTGCGCCACCCGTCCCGCTCCCAGGTACTGCGCGACTACCTCGACTGACGCGTCCGACACGATCGACCGTCCGCACGGCCCCGGATACACCATCCGGGGCCTTCGTGTGTGCGGATGCGGGTCAATCACCCGTTCGCAGGGGCGAAGGATTCCGGATCGTCACGCCTGGGCACCGGACACTACCTGACGGTAGCCGGCGAGAGGTTCCCCATGATGGTGCGAGCGCCCGAGCGGAACGAACGCAGCAGTTTCCGGCGGTACACACGAGGATCGACGGCCGCATTGGCCGCGATCGTGGTCGCGGCGGTCCTGACGGGGGCCGCGCCCTCCGCGCCCGCCGGGCCCCCGCGCGGTGTGGTCGGCGGGTCGCCCGCCGACACCGCGACCTATCCGTGGGCGGTGGCCCTCTCCAGTCGTGCCGAGTACGGCTCCGCGCGATCGGGGCAGTTCTGCGGTGGCACGCTGATCGCACCCACGAAGGTGCTGACCGCCGCGCACTGCATGTTCGACCAGAACGGAAAACGTGACGATCGCCCGGATCTCAAGGTGATCCAGGGCCGAACGGATCTGCGCACCACCGCGGGCCGCGAGGTCGCGGTCGGCTCGGTGTACGTGAACCCGGATTTCGACGCCGCCTGGATCTCGGGCGACTGGGCGGTGCTGACTCTGGAGGAGCCGCTGAGCACGGGCAGTGCGTCGCTGGTCGGTGCGGACGAGGACGTGTACGCCGTCGACACCCCGTCGACGGTGGTCGGCTGGGGTGACACCACGGGACGGGGCGACTACTCCCCGACGCTGCGGCAGGTCACCGTACCGCTGGTGTCCGATACCACGTGCAGTACCGCGTATCCGGGTGGGCGCTACGGCACCTACGACGCCGCGTCGATGGTGTGCGCGGGGGAGAAGCGGGGCGGCAAGGACGCGTGCAGCGCGGACAGCGGCGGACCGCTGCTGATCGGCGGCCGGGTCGCCGGGATCGTGTCCTGGGGCGATGGATGTGCACTGGCGGGCAAGCCGGGCGTGTATACCCGGGTCGCCGCGTTCGTCCGGGACATCCGGGATGCCGCCGGATTGTGAGGGATATCACGCACGTTTCGGACCCCGACCACCTGCCCTGAAGCGGGCGGGCGCGCGGGACAGACGCCGATGGCGGCCACCTCGGTGGCCGCCATCGGCGCGATGTCTGCTCGTCGGGATCTCAGAGGGTCGGCTGTTTGGTCAGTTGTCGTCGTCCGGTGCGGTAACGGGGACCGCCGTGAGGCGGTCGGTCTCGTCCTGTATCTCCACGGCCACCTTCCGAAGTTCCGGCTCGAACTTGCGGGCGTGGTGCGCACAGAACAGCAGTTCGCCGCCGCTGGAAAGGACAACCCGAAGGTATGCCTGGGCGCCGCACCGATCACAACGGTCGGCGGCCGTCAACGGACTGGCGGGTGTCAGAACCGAATTCACGTCGCCTCTTCTCTACTCGACGAAGCCTTCATCGATGTCCAACATCAAATCAGCCTCGAACGTTCCCGGGGTGATCGTGTCATGTTCAACAGCTTCTCGGCACACCCCTTTTGCAACTCGTTCCTTGTGCATAGGACGTGCCCTGTGCGCGTACGGTTCATGCCGGCCACCCGATCGGGTGGTCGAAGATGTGTTCGGATGCCGGCTAGTATGCGGCGGCGAGCCGTCGCCGGGGTGTCTTCCGGCCCCGGTAGCCTTGCTCTCCGGCGCGACGAGGGTGATCACCGGGCCCACTTTTGTGGGTTCGACACACCGCGAACGCGCCGTACGGATCGACGCGTACGCGGCGATCCGACTACTCGACTACATGCGAGGAGTTGCACCGCGTGACCGCCCAGACGACCGCGCAGTCCACCGCGCTCCTGGCGGGCGAGCCCGACCACTCGAACTACACCGCACGGCACCTCCTCGTCCTCGAGGGTCTGGACGCGGTCCGCAAGCGCCCCGGCATGTACATCGGCTCCACCGACAGTCGGGGCCTGATGCACTGTCTGTGGGAGATCATCGACAACTCGGTCGACGAGGCCCTCGGGGGCTTCGGCGACCGAATCGAGGTGCTCCTGCACGCGGACGGCTCGGTGGAGGTTCGGGACAACGGTCGCGGTATTCCCGTCGACGTGGAGCCCAAGACCGGCCTGTCCGGTGTCGAGGTCGTCATGACCAAGCTGCACGCCGGCGGCAAGTTCGGCGGCGGTTCCTACGCCGCGTCCGGCGGCCTGCACGGCGTCGGCGCATCGGTGGTCAACGCCCTGTCCGCCCGACTCGACATCGAGGTGGACCGCGGCGGGCACACCCACGCCATCTCGTTCCGCCGCGGCGTGCCCGGCGAGTTCGCCGACCTCGGTGCCGACGCTCCGTTCAGCAGTGGTAACGGACTGCGCCGGATCAAGAAGATCGCCAAGAGCAAGAGTGGGACCCGGACCCGCTACTGGGCGGACCGGCAGATCTTCCTCAAGGACGCCGCCCTCGATCTCGAACTGCTCCACGCGCGGGCCCGCCAGACCGCGTTCCTGGTGCCCGGACTGACCCTCGTTGTTCGCGACGAGCGTAATGGGGCGAATCAGGGCGAAGTAGACGAACAGGTCTTTCACTACTCCGGCGGGATCAGCGAGTTCTGCGAATACCTCGCTCCCGACCGCGCGCTTTGCGACGTGTTGCGCTTCACCGGCTCCGGCACGTTCAAGGAAACCGTGCCCGTGCTCGACGAGCAGGGACACATGGTGCCCACCGAGGTCCAGCGCGAGCTGGGCGTCGACGTGGCGCTGCGCTGGGGCACCGGCTACGACTCGACCCTGCGCTCGTTCGTGAACATCATCGCCACCCCCAAGGGCGGCACCCACGTCGCCGGGTTCGACCAGGCGCTGCGGCGCACGGTCAACGACGCGCTGCGTTCGGCCAAGCTGCTGCGCGTGGCCGAGGACGACATCACCAAGGACGACGCCACCGAGGGGCTGACCGCCGTGGTCACCGTCCGGTTGGCCGAGCCGCAGTTCGAGGGGCAGACCAAGGAGGTGCTGGGCACCTCGGCCGCCGCGCGGATCGTGCAGAACGTGGTGTCCAAGGAACTCAAGGCGTTTCTGACCTCCACCGCGCGCGACCACAAGGCGCAGGCGCGCGCCGTCCTGGAGAAGGTCGTCTCGGCGGCCCGCACCCGGATCGCCGCGCGCCAGCACAAGGAGGCCCAGCGTCGCAAAACGGCGCTGGAGACCTCGGCGCTGCCCGCCAAGCTGGCCGACTGCCGCAGCGACGACGTCGACCGCAGCGAGTTGTTCATCGTCGAGGGCGACTCCGCCCTCGGCACCGCCAAGCTCGCCCGCAACTCGGAGTTCCAGGCCCTCCTGCCGATTCGGGGCAAGATCCTGAACGTGCAGAAGGCGTCCGTCTCGGACATGCTCAAGAACGCCGAGTGCGCCGCGATCATCCAGGTGATAGGGGCCGGCTCGGGGCGCACCTTCGACATCGACCAGGCCCGCTACGGCAAGATCATCTTCATGGCCGACGCCGACGTCGACGGCTCGCACATCCGCTGTCTGCTGTTGACCCTCTTCCAGCGCTACATGCGCCCGATGGTCGAGGCCGGCCGGGTGTTCGCCGCGGTCCCGCCGCTGCACCGGATCGAGTTGTCCCGGCCGAAGAAGGGTCAGGACAAGTACGTCTACACCTACTCCGACGGTGAACTGCGGCGCACGCTGCTCGAGTTCGAGCGCAAGGGCGTGGCCTGGAAGGATCCGGTCCAGCGCTACAAGGGCCTGGGCGAGATGGACGCCGATCAGCTCGCGGAGACCACGGTCGACCCCCGACACCGCACCCTGCGCCGGATCAACCTCGGCGATCTGGAGGCGGCGGAGCGGGTGTTCGACCTGCTGATGGGCAACGAGGTCGCGCCGCGCAAGGAGTTCATCACCAACTCCGCGTCGCTGCTCGACCGGTCACGCATCGACGCCTGATCGAGGGCCCTCGGACCGGGGATCCCGGTGCGAGGACTCCCGACGCACACACGCCGGGCCCGGTGGGATTCGTCCCATCGGGCCCGGCTTTTTCATGATCGGGACATCCGGGCCAAACGGCCCGTATATCTGCGATAGAAGGACGAATGTCACTCATTGGCGTGTGACCGACCGCTCTCCCGTATCGGCGGAGCTCGACCCCTCGTTGGCCAGACGATTCCACGACGCATGGCGGCGCCAGGAGTGCGGCCGTGCCGGTGGTTCATCCGTACAGGTGAATCGCGCAGAACCTGGCCGTGCAGCCCGCGCCCGCTGCCCATGCTGAACACCAGTCCCATCGAACGCCTGTGTCGGCGCTCGGGCCGGGAGGCATCGCGCGGTTCGGCGATCGACGAGGAGAGCTACGGTGACGACCAGTTCGTACCGACCCACGCCCACCCTGGGTGTGCCGTTCGGCGACCCGGAGCCGGATCCGGGGGCGGAGATCTACCTGCGCGTGCAGGCGAGCCCCGAGTTCCAGGAGATTCGGCGCCGCTACCGCGACTTCGTCTTCCCGATGTCGCTGGCCTTCCTCGCGTGGTACCTGCTCTACGTGTTCGCGTCCACGTTCGCGCGGCACTTCATGGCGCACCGCCTCCTGGGCACGTTCAACGTCGCGCTGGCGTTCGGGCTGCTCCAGTTCGCGAGCACCTTCCTGATCACGTGGGCGTACGCGCGCAACGCCCGGACCAAGCGCGACCGCGCGGCGCTGAACCTGCGCTGGGAGACCCAGGAGATGTTCCGATGACCGGCCCGCACCTGGCCGCCGCCGCCGGCCATCGCGGCCTGACCGGCCTGCTGTTCGTGGTCTTCGTGCTGATCACCCTCGGCATCACCGTGTGGGCCAGCCGCAACAACCGCACGGCGAACGACTTCTACGCCGGCGGGCGGGAGTTCTCCGCCGCGCAGAACGGGCTCGCGATCGCGGGCGACTACATGTCGGCGGCGTCCTTCCTGGGCATCGCCGGGTTGATCGCGCTGTTCGGCTACGACGGCTTTCTGTACTCGATCGGCTTCCTGGTCGCGTGGCTGGTCGTGCTCATGCTCGTGGCCGAACTCGTGCGCAACTGCGGCCGGTTCACCATGGCCGACGTGGTGGCGTTCCGGATGAGCCGCAAACCGGTGCGCACCGCCGCCGGCGCCGCGACGATCGTGGTCTCGATCTTCTACCTGATCGCCCAGATGGTCGGCGCGGGCACGCTGGTGGCGCTGCTGCTCGGCGACAGCGGCGGCTCGGCGCAGACCTGGACGATCGTCGGGGTCGGCGCGCTGATGGTGGTCTACGTGACCTTCGGCGGGATGAAGGGCACCACCTGGATCCAGATCGTCAAGGCGGTGTTGCTGCTCGGCGGCGCGATCTTGATGACCCTGCTGGTCCTGTGGCGTTTCCACTTCGATCTCGACGCGTTGCTGCACACCGCCGCGCACACCAGCGGCCACGGGCAGCAGTTCCTCGAGCCGGGCCTGAAGTACGGGAAGAACCTGACCAGCCGGCTGGACTTCATCAGCCTGGCCATCGCCCTCGTGCTCGGCACGGCGGGGCTGCCGCACATCCTGGTGCGGTTCTACACCGTGCCCACCGCGCGGGCCGCGCGGCACTCGGTGATGTGGGCGATCGGGTTGATCGGCACGTTCTACCTGCTCACCATCGTGCTCGGGTTCGGCGCGGCGGCGGTGCTCGGGTCGGACCGGATCCGCAAGTCGAACGCGGCGGGCAACACCGCGCTGCCGCTGCTCGCGGAGGAACTGGGCGGCGGGCCGGACACGTTCGGCGGTGTGGTGCTGCTCGCGGTGATCGCGGCGGTGGCGTTCGCGACCATCCTGGCGGTGGTGGCCGGGCTGACCCTGGCCTCCTCGGCGTCGTTCGCGCACGACCTGTACACGAACGTGATCCGCAAGGAGGCGACCGACGAGAAGAGCGAACTGCGGGCGGCGCGGTTGTCCGCGATCGTGATCGGCGGGATCGCGATCGGGCTGAGCCTGTCCGCGCAGAAACTCAACGTCGCCTTCCTGGTCGCGCTCGCTTTTGCGGTGGCCGCCTCGGCGAATCTGCCCACGTTGCTCTACACGCTGTTCTGGCGGCGGTTCAACACCAACGGCACGGTATGGGCGATCTACGGCGGGCTCGGCTCGGCGCTGGTGCTCGTGCTGTTCTCGCCGGTGGTCTCCGGGGGCAAGACGCCGCTGGTGACCGGCGTCGACTTCCACTGGTTCCCGCTGGAGAACCCGGGGATCGTGTCCATCCCGATCGGCTTCCTGTGCGGCTGGATCGGCACGTTGCGCTCGGACGAGGAGGCGGACGCGGCGAAGTACGCCGAGATGGAGGTGCGTTCGCTGACCGGGGCGGGCGCCTACTGAGACCGGGCCGGGCGCCTACCGACGCGCGGTCGCCGCCACCCTGGCCCGCATGCTGGTCGGGAGGCCGCCGCCCTTGCCGCAGCTCTCCGGCCGGGCCGGGGTCTCCTCGCGCGGGTTCACCACGACGGTCCAGCGGCGCCCGTCGACGTGGTGGACGAGCACGGTCCAACCGCCGTCGTCCTCGGCCCGCTCGTCGTGCACCGACAGCGTGTCGGCCCGGCGCTCGCCGCATTCCTCCCGGACCGCGAGTTCGGCGGCCTGGCCGGCGCGGGACCAGGTGGCCCGGCCCCGGCAGTGCTCCGGCGCGATCTCGCCGCGGCGTGCGGCGGTGAGCACGGCGCCGGCCGCGACGGGGTCCAGGCGGCCGTACAGGTAGCCCTGGGGCAGCACCACGGCGGTCGGGGCGAATCGGTGCCCGCCCAGGTGGGTGGCCTCCCACGTGGCCTCCGGGAAGCTCGTGGCGAGGGCGGCGGCCAGCGGGCGGCCCTCGACCGCGCAGCAGCGGTCGCGCTTGCCGTTCGTACACACCAGCATCAGCGGCTCGGCGACCGGTTCGCCCACCGAGGGCTCGACCGGTCCGGCGAGCGCGGCGAGGTCGTGGGCGAGCAACTCGGTGACGTTGCTCACGCGCAGTCGGCGCAGCCAGGTCGCGCCCGGTTCGGTCCAGGCCAGGAAGACGGTGCGCGGTGCGTCGGGCTCGGCCGGCTCCGCTTCGGCCCGCGCGCCCGTCTCGTCGGGCCTGCGGATCAGCGTCGCGCGAAAGCCCGCCCGTGCCGCGCGCGCCTCCAGTTCGCGACCCACGCCGTCGGCCAGGCCCCGGCTGTCCACCAGCGCCTTCGCCGCCCACGGCCCGGGATGCTCGATCAGCAACCATCCGCGCGTGGTGGGAGCGGTGCCGGCCATCGGCTCGGCCAGTTCGTGCGAGAGAAAGACGCAGGTTTCCACGACCGTGCACGGTACAACCGCGACGGGGGCGGCCGGCGGATCGGCCCCGCCCCGGGCGCCACGATCGGGTGATCCCGGTACGGTTGTTGCACACGGTAACGATGGGAGGCGGCCATGCCCCAGGGACGGACCGACGGGAGCCCGGCGATAGCCGGCTTCACGTTGGACGACGCGGTGGCGCTCGCCAGGGCCGCGCACGACGGTCAGTTGGACAAGGGTGGTCACCCGTACATCACGCACCCGCTGCGGGTGATGCAGCACGTCGAGGGGACCTACACGCGGATGGCGGCAGTCCTGCACGATGTGATCGAGGACACGCCGGTGGGTGCGGACGACCTGCGCGCCGCCGGTGTGCCGGAGCAGGTCGTGGTCGCGGTGATCGCGCTGTCCAAGCTGCCCGGCGAGCCGCTGGAGCGCAGCATGGCCCGCGCGGCGGCGGACCCGATCGCGTTGGTGGTCAAGCGGGCGGACATCGCGGACAACCGGTCCGAGGCCCGCCTGGGTCAGCTCGATCCGGCGACGCAGGTGAGACTGCGCAAGAAGTACACGCGCTCGATCGAACTTCTGGAGAAGTTCGCGGCGCGCTGAGCGGGCGTCCCGGCCGTGGTCGGGACGCCCCGGGACGGGAGAGGCCCCCGCGGCGAGGGACGCCGCGGGGGCCCGTTTCGTGGGAGCCGGCCCGTGGGGCGGGCTCCTCGGTCAGACCGCGCCGGGCGGGCCGCCGACCACTTCGACGTGCTTGGCCAGCGGGGTGCCCGAGCCGTCCCGACGCGGGTCCGGGGTGGGCAGCTCGACCGGCTGTCCCTTGGCGTCGGAGCCGCGCGCCGGCGCCGGGCCCGCCCAGGCCAGGCGCAGCGTGGTCTCGCCCTTGAGGAAGCGCTGACAGCGCACCCCGCCGGTGGCCCGGCCCTTGCGCGGATACTCGGCGAACGGGGTGACCTTGCAGGTGCCGTGTTCCGCGCCGAACAGTGCGTCGCCGCTGTACGCGGCCACGGTGACCACCACCGCGTCGGCGCCCGGGTCGACCGCGGTGAACGAGAGCACGGACTGCCGGTCGCCGAGCTTGATGCCGGCCATGCCGCCGGCCGGGCGGCCCTGGGGCCGGACCATGGACGCCTGGAAGCGCAGCAGCTGCGCGTCGTCGGTGATGAAGACCAGGTCCTCCTCGCCGGTGCGCAACTCGACCGCGCCGATGATCGAGTCGCCTTCGCGCAGCGCGATCACCTCCAGGTCGTCCTTGTTGGCCGGATAGTCCGGCACGACCCGCTTGACCACCCCCTGCGCGGTGCCGAGCGCGAGCCCGGGGGAGTCGGCGGAGAGCGTGGTCAGGCACACCACACGCTCTTCGGACTCCAGGGAGACGAACTCGGACAGCGGGGCACCGCCGGCCAGGTTCGGCGCTGTCGCGGTCTCCGGGAGTGCGGGCAGGTCGACCACGTTGATCCGCAGCAGCCGGCCGGTACTGGTGACCGCGCCGACCTCGCCGCGCACCGTCGCGGCGACCGAGGAGACCACCAGGTCGTGTTTGGCCCGGCCCCCCTCGGGCGGCAGCGGGCCGCCGGTGGAGGTGCGGGCCAGCAGGCCGGTCGAGGACAGCAGGACCGTGCACGGCGCGTCGGTGACCTGCAGCGGGACCGCCGCGGCGGGGACGTCGGCCGATTCGAGCAGGACCGTGCGGCGCGGCGTGCCGTACTTCTTGGACACCGCGGCCAACTCGTCGGAGACGACCTTTCGCAACAGCTTGTCGTCGTCCAGGATCTTGGTCAGCTCGGCGATCTCGGCGCGCAGCCGCTCCTGCTCGGCCTCCAGTTCGATCCGGTCGAACCGGGTGAGCCGGCGCAGCGGGGTGTCCAGGATGTAGGACGCCTGGATGTCGGACAGCGAGAAGGTCTCCATCAGGCGTTCCTTCGCCTGGGCGGAGTTGTCGCTGGAGCGGATCAGCTCGATCACGCGGTCGATGTCGATCAGCGCGACCAGCAGGCCGTCGACCAGGTGCAGACGCTCCTGGCGCTTGCGGCGGCGGAACTCGCTGCGCCGGCGGACCACCTCGAAGCGGTGGTCCACGTAGACCTGGAGCAGTTCCTTCAGACCCAGGGTGAGCGGCTGACCGTCGACCAGGGCGACGTTGTTGATGCCGAACGTCTCCTCCATCGGCGTCAGCTTGTAGAGCTGCTGGAGGATCGCCTCGGGGTTGAAGCCGTTCTTGATCTCGATGACCAGGCGCAAGCCGTGCGAGCGGTCGGTGAGGTCCTTCAGGTCGGCGATGCCCTGGACCTTCTTGGACTGCACCAGCTCCTTGATCTTGGCGATCACCCGCTCCGGGCCGACGTTGTACGGCAGTTCGGTGACCACGATGCCCTTGCGGCGCGCGGTGACCGACTCGACCGTGGCGGTCGCCCGGATCTTGAAGGTGCCGCGGCCCTTCTCGTAGGCGTCGCGGACACCGCCGAGGCCGACGATCCGACCGCCGGTGGGCAGGTCGGGGCCGGGCACGTGGCGCATCAGGTCGTCGAGGTCGGCGGTGGGGTGGCGGATCAGGTGCCGGGCGGCGGCGACCACCTCGACCAGGTTGTGCGGCGGCATGTTGGTCGCCATGCCGACCGCGATCCCGGACGCGCCGTTGACGAGCAGGTTCGGGAACGCGGCGGGCAGCACGCCCGGTTCCTGCTCCTGGCCGTCGTAGTTGGGGCCGAAGTCGACGACGTCCTCGTCGATCGAGTCGACCATCAACATCGCGGCCGTGGACAGCCGGGACTCGGTGTAGCGCATCGCGGCGGGCGGGTCGTCGCCGCCGAGGGAGCCGAAGTTCCCGTGGCCGTCGATCAGCGGCAGGCGCATCGAGAACGGCTGCGCCATGCGCACCAGGGTGTCGTAGATGGGGCCGTCACCGTGCGGGTGCAGCTTGCCCATCACCTCGCCCACGACGCGGGCGCACTTGACGTAGCCCTTGTCGGGGCGAAGGCCCATCTCGGCGGCCTGGTACAGGATGCGGCGATGTACGGGCTTGAGCCCGTCGCGGGCGTCCGGCAGTGCCCGCGAGTAGATCACCGAGTAGGCGTACTCCAGGAAGGAGCCCTGCATCTCGTCGACGACGTCGATGTCGAGGATGCGTTCCTCGAAGTCGTCGGGTGGCTGCGGACCGGAGGTTTTCGTACTACGGCGGGCCATGCGCGGCGTTGCTCCTTTGCTTCTTCGGGCCGGCGCCGGGCCGTGTCTCCCGTGTCCGCCCGAGGGCGGCGCGGCCGGGGACGGCCCGCACGGCGTGCCCATTGTGGCGCGCCGGTGCGACAAGTGAGTGCATCGACCCGGGTGACAGCGTGCTTGGGGGCCGTGCGAGGGGGGAAGGACAGCCCTTTGGCCCACGGTTGTGCCGCAGTTCCCGGCCGCCGTTCGAGCAGGAGGAAGAAAGGTTCCGCGCGATGGACGACAAGCAGATCCGCGACCGCATCACCGACATGGTCGAGCAGGAGCGTGCCTTGCGCGACCGACTTGCGCAAGGCGCGCTCACCACCGACGAGGAACACGGGCGGCTCGCCGAGGTGGAGGCCGAACTGGACCGGTGCTGGGATCTGCTGAGGCAACGTCAGGCGCTGCGCGACGCCGGCGCGGATCCGGAGACGGCCGCGGCGCGTCCCGCGCGCCAGGTCGAGGGCTACCAGCAGTAGCTCCGCGCGGCCCCGCTTCGCCCGTCGCGAACAGCCCCGTGCGCGGGAGTCGAACCGGTCCCGCGCGTCGTTAGGGTGAGGGTGGCCGCCGTCGCGGCGGTCACCCTCCAGGAGAGGACGGATGGGCTTATGGCAGGACCGGCGACTGCATCGTTGGGGTTCACCGCGACCACGCACACCCTCGGCAACGGGCTCCGCGTGGTGCTCTCGGAGGACCACGTCGACCCCGTGGCCGCCGTCTGCCTCTGGTACGACGTGGGTTCACGGCACGAAAGGCCCGGGCGGACCGGGCTCGCGCACCTCTTCGAGCACCTGATGTTCCAGGGTTCGGCCAACGTGCACGGCAACGAGCACTTCGAGTTCGTGCAGTCCGCGGGTGGTTCGCTCAACGGCACCACCAGCTTCGAGCGCACGAACTACTTCGAGACGATGCCCGCGCACCAGGTGGAACTCGCGCTGTGGCTGGAGGCGGACCGCATGGGCGGGCTGCTGCAGGCGCTCACCGAGGAGAGCCTGGACAACCAGCGCGACGTGGTCAAGAACGAGCGCCGGCAGCGCTACGACAACGTGCCCTACGGCACCGCGTGGGAGCGGCTCGTGGCCATGGCCTTCCCCGAGGGCCACCCGTACCACCACATGCCGATCGGCTCGATGGCCGACCTGGACGCCACCTCCCTGGAGGACTGCCGGGCCTTCTTCCGGACCTACTACGCGCCGAACAACGCGGTCCTGGCGATCGTCGGAGACGTGGACCCGGAGCAGACGCTGGCCTGGGTGGAGAAGTATTTCGGCACGATCCCCGCGCACGACGGCAAGCCGGTGCCGGCCGACGGCGCGCTGGCGCCGGTGATCGGCGCGGAAGTGCGCGAGACGGTGCACGAGGAGGTCCCCTCGCCCGCCCTGATGGCCGCCTACCGGATGCCGGCCGACGGCACCCGGGGCGCCGACGCGGCCGACATCGCGCTGACCGTGCTGGGGGAGGGGGAGAGTTCGCGGCTGAACACCCGCCTGGTGCGGCACGACGAACTCGCGGTGTACGCCGGGGTCGGTCTGATGCGGCTGTCCGGGACCGCTTCGGTGGCCATGCTCGATGTCAAGGCGTCCGGTTCGGGTGCGGTGGCGGCGATCGACGCGGCGCTGGCCGAGGAGTTCACCCGGTTCGCCGAGGAGGGCCCCACCCCGGCCGAACTCGAGCGCGCGCAGGCCCAGTTGGAGCGTGCCTACCTGGACACGATGGCAACCGTCGGCGGTCGGGCCGACGAACTGTGCCGCTACGCGACGCTGTTCGGCGACGCGAACCTGGCGTTCACCGCGTTGGATCGGCTGTTGGACATCACGGCCGAGGAGGTGCGGGCGGTGGCCGCCGAGCGCCTGGTGCCGGACAACCGTGCGGTGCTCGTGTACGAACCGACCGACGACGCGGACGAGAACGAGGAGCAGGTCGCGTGACCCAGACCGGCGAGATGGTGTTCCACCCGCGCCCCGGCGCGGGAGCGGCCCGCGAGTGGACCTTCCCCGCGCCCGAGCGCTCGGTGCTCGGCAACGGCCTCGCGGTGTTGCGGGTGGACCGGCCCGGACAGAAGGTGGTGGCGGTCGAGCTGGTGCTCGACTCGCCGCTGGCCGCCGAGCCGACCGAGTGCGAGGGCGTCGCCACGATCATGGCGCGCGCGTTCACCGAGGGCACGGATCGGATGGGCGCGGAGGAGTTCGCCGCCGAACTGGAGAGCTGCGGCGCGACGATCGACACCGACGCCGACCACCCGGGCGTGCGGGTCGCGCTCGACGTGCCGGCCTCGCGCCTGGAGCGGGCCCTGGGGCTGCTCGCGGACGCGGTCCGGGCGCCGGCCTTCCCGGCGGCCGAGGTGGACCGTCTGGTGCGCCAGCGGCTGGACGAGATCGTGCACGAGATGGCCAGCCCGCCCCGGCGCGCGGCGTTCGCGCTGAACGCGACGCTGTTCGACGACGCGGTGCGGCTGTCCCGGCCGCGCGCGGGCACCGCGGAGAGCGTCGCGCGGGTGGACCGGGCGGCGGTGTGGGACTTCTTCACCGCACACGTGCGCCCGCAGACCGCCACCCTCGTGGTGGTCGGCGACTTCGCCGGCGTGGATGTCACCGGCGTGCTGGAGCGCACCATCGGCACGTGGAGCGCGTCGCCCGCCGAGCCCTCGCGGCCGGGTCCGGTGGTGGCCGACGACCACGCGCGCGTGGTGATCGTGCACCGCGCCGGCAGCGTGCAGACGCAACTGCTGGTCGGCCGGATCGGCCCGGGCCGCGAGGACGCCTCGTGGCCGGCGCTGACCATCGGCACCTACTGCCTCGGCGGCACCCTCACCTCGCGCCTGGACCGGGTGCTGCGCGAGGAGAAGGGCTACACCTACGGCGTGCGGGCGGCGAACCAGTCGCTGCCGAACGGCTCGCTGCTCGCCATCCACGGCTCGGTGGAGACCGACGTCACCGGACCGGCCGTCGCGGACCTGGTCACCGTGCTGCGCACACTCGCCGCCGAGGGCCTGACCGACGGCGAGCGGGACGCGGCCGTGCAGAGCATCGTGGGGGTCGCGCCGCTGAAGTACGTGACGCCGCGCGCGGTGTGCGACTCGCTCGCCGACATGGCCGCCGAGCGGCTGCCCGACGGCTATCTGCCCGAGCTCTACCTGAAGCTGGCCGACGTGGCCACCAAGGACGCCGCCGAGGCGGCCACGCGCGGCTTCGATCCCGCGCGCCTGGTGGCGGTGCTCGTCGGTGACGCGGACAAGATCCGCGAGCCCCTGGAAGCCCTCGATCTGGGACCGGTCACGGTCGTCGAATAGGGCGCCGCGGCGGTGGGCGGATCACAACGGTCGGCCCACCGCCAACCGGGATCACCCCGGGCACTTACGGTAGACCCATGACTCAGCCGTTGCCGGGCGCCGGGCCCGGAGAGACGACAGCCATCCCGCCGGTCGACAGACCCGACGGGAAAGAAAGCGAACCGAACGTGCGCCTCGGTGTCGGACTGACCACCGCGGACGTCGCGGAACGGGTCGCGCGAGGCGACGTCAACGACGTCCCCGTGCGGTCGAGCCGATCCACCACCGAGATCGTCAAGGCGAACGTCTTCACCCGGTTCAACGCCGTCATCGGCGTGCTCTGGCTGATCATCCTGTCCGTCGGGTCGGTCAAGGACGGTCTGTTCGGCTTCGTGATCATCGCCAACACCGGGATCGGCATCATCCAGGAGATGCGCGCCAAGCGCACCCTGGACCGCCTCGCGGTGATCGGCGAGTCGAAGCCGGTGGTGCGCCGTGACGGACGGGCCATTGCACTGTCCCCGTCCGAACTGGTGCTCGACGACGTGATCGAGCTGGGTGCGGGCGACAAGGCCGCCGTGGACGGTGTCGTGGTCGAGGCCGACAACCTCGAGATCGACGAGTCGCTGCTCACGGGCGAGGCCGACCCGGTGATCAAGCGCCCGGGCGACCCGGTGATGTCCGGCAGCTTCGTGGTGGCCGGCAACGGCGCGTTCACCGCGACCCGGGTGGGTCGCGAGGCGTACGCCGCGCAGCTGATGGAGGAGGCCAGCAAGTTCACGCTGGTGGCGTCCGAGCTGCGCAACGGGATCAGCACGATCCTCAAGTACGTCACCTGGATCCTCTTCCCGGCCTCGATCGCGCTGATCATCAGCCAGTACCGGCTGGAGGACACCACCTGGCGCGAGGCGGTGACCCGGATGATCGCGGGCATCGTGCCGATGGTGCCCGAGGGCCTGGTGCTGCTCACCTCGCTGGCCTTCGCGGTCGGCGTGGTGCGCCTGGGTCGCAAGCAGTGCCTGGTCCAGGAGTTGCCCGCGATCGAGGGCCTGGCCCGGGTCGACGTGGTGTGCCTGGACAAGACCGGCACGCTGACCGAGGGCGGGATGAACGTCGCCGAGGTCCGCGAGCTGGCCGAGGGCCTGCCGGTGCGCTCCGCGCTCGGCGCGCTCGGCACCACCGAGCCCCGGCCGAACGCGAGCCTGGCCGCGATCATCGACGAATGCCCGGCCGAGCAGGGCTGGACCTCGGTGGAGAGCGTGCCGTTCTCCTCGGCGCGCAAGTACAGCGGGGCGACCCTCGAGGTGGCCGGCGCCCGTGCCACGTGGCTGATCGGCGCCCCCGAGGTGCTGGTGACCACGCAGGCGCACGGCGACCTGCTGGGCGAGGCCGAGCGGCTCGGCGCGCAGGGCCTGCGGGTGCTGCTGCTCGTGCGTACCGACGCCTCCCTCGCGGACACGGTCGACGCGCTGGTCGGCGGCCCCGACGGGGCCGATGTCGTGCCCGCGGCGCTGGTCGTGCTGGAGCAGCGGTTGCGGCACGACGCGGGCGCGACGCTGGACTACTTCGCCGACCAGGGGGTGGCCGCCAAGGTCATCTCCGGGGACAATGCGATCTCGGTCGGCGCGGTGGCCGCCAAGCTCGGCATCAAGGGCGCCGACCACCCGGTGGACGCCCGGACGTTGCCCACCGACCAGAACGAACTGGCCGACGTGCTGGAGGCCAACACGGTCTTCGGCCGGGTCACCCCGCAGCAGAAGCGGGACATGGTCGCCGCCCTCCAGTCGCGCGGCCACAACGTGGCGATGACCGGCGACGGCGTCAACGACGTGCTCGCGCTCAAGGACGCCGACATCGGCGTGTCGATGGGCTCGGGCAGCGAGGCCACCAAGGGCGTCGCGCAGATCGTGCTCCTCGACAACAGCTTCGCCACGCTGCCGTCGGTGGTCGGCGAGGGCCGGCGGGTGATCGGGAACATCGAGCGGGTCTCGAACCTGTTCCTGACCAAGACCGCCTACTCGGTGCTGCTGGCCATCCTGGTGGTCATCGCCAACGTGCCGTATCCGTTCCTGCCGCGGCACCTGACGCTGCTCGCCTGGTTCACCATCGGCACGCCGGCGTTCTTCCTGGCGCTGGCGCCGAACAAGGAGCGGGCCCGGGCGGGCTTCGTCAAGCGGGTGTTGCGCTACTCCGGACCGTCCGGCGTGATCGCGGGTACCGCGACGTTCACCGCGTATCTGCTGGCGCGTTCGCACTACGGGGCGACGGATGCCACGCGTACGGCGGAGACCTCGATTGCGACGCTGACGCTGTTCCTGGTCGGCCTGTGGGTGTTGGCGATCATCGCGCGGCCGTACACGTGGTGGCGGATAGCGCTGGTTCTGGTGATGGGCGCGGGATTCGCCTTGGTGCTGACGGTGCCGTGGTTGCAGCGGTTCTTCGAACTCAAGCTGGTCGGTACGCAGATGCCGTGGACGGCGGTCGGGTTGGCGGTCGTCGCGGGGCTGCTGCTCGAGGTGGTCGCGTTCTGGAACAAGCGGCGATTGGCGCTGGAGGTCGCGGCGGCGGGGGCGCCGTCGGCGTCGGCGTGATGGGGTGACGGGCGTGAGCGGCGCCTCGGTTGCTTGGTGATTTGGGGCGGCGCTGTTCGGTGGGGGCTTTGCGGCGGCTTGTGAGGGGGTGGGGCGGCAGGCGGGTGGGCGGAGTCGTGGGTGAGTGAAGCGCGGGGCGGGGTCGTGTCGGCGGCGTTGCTTCTTGTTGGGCGCTTCGCGCCGGCTCGCGAGGCACCACTTTTCTGCTCCCCCGCTTCGCTCCTCCGTAGAAAAAGCGGCCCCTCGCTCGGGGCTGCGCGCCCCTCCGCTTCGCTCCGGGTCACCCAGCCCGAGTTCTGCGGCTCCGCCGCTCTCCGCGCTTCGCGCGTCGATCACGCGGGCGGCCCGGGTCGGGGGGCGCTGACGCGCCTTGGGGGCGCTTTGCGCGGAGTGGGGGAGGGCTGGGTAGTGGTGGGGCGGTTTGGGGGGCTGCTTCAGGGGGCGTGGCGTTCCGTCAGGGCCAGGGTTGTGCCGAGCAGGGCCGAGCCGGTGGCCAGGGTTGCGATGAGGGCGCGGTGGCCTTTGGGGAGGGTCTTGGCGTGTCCTGCGGTGATCAGGACGTCGCCCAGGTCGGCTGCGGCGGCCATCAGGGCCCATAGGCGGATCGGTTCGCCGCGTGCTGCCGTGACCATGGTTCCGAGGCCGAGGGCCAGGTCGCGGCCGCCCAGGGCGCGGGCGAATACCAGCGCTCCGACGCGGTCCGCGTCGTCGCCGATCCAGGGGCGGGCCACCCGGGGCGGGTCGAGCAGCGCGACCACCCCCAGTGCCGTACGGGCGCCACCCCAAGCCAGCGCCGCCGCGCGCCCGAACCGGTCGAAGTCACCTGCGGTAATCGTCACATCCGGCACGGTATCGCTCCCACGGCACTTCAGCGGCGGGCCATTTCCTGCATTAGCCTCACCCTGCCGAACACACGCACCGGCAACATCGAGCGAGCGGCGCCGGCGTGACGTCCCGTCACGCGTCCACGGGGGTGGAAGACGGCGCCGGGTCGCCACACGGGGATGGAGAACCAGTTGTACCTGCGTAAGCCTGCCCTCTCGGGACTGCTCGTCGCCGCGTCCGTCATCGCTCTGTCGAGCGGCTGCGGTCTGGCCGACAAGGTCAAGGGTGACGACGACAAGAAGAAGGATCCGGCCACGGCCGCGCCCCAAGCGGGCGGCAGCACGGGGAACACGACCGGAGGCGCGACCGGCGCCCCCGCCACGGCACCCGGCGGGGGCAAGGGCACCGCGCCGGCGACGGCGCCCGGCACCACCAAGCCCGGCGGGACCGGCAACCTCGACCCCAAGGCGTTCTGCGAACTGCTCACGCCCGCCGAGCTCAAGGGCGTGCTGAACACCGAGGTCACCCGCACCAAGAACGACGACACGCTGCGCACCTGCCGCTACTACGGGCCCGGCGACTCCGGCCTGGTGACCCTGCAGTACTTCCTGCGCAGCAGCAAGGGCGCCGACACGCCGGAGAGCGTGGTGGCCAAGAACGAGGTGTCGAAGTACGGCAAGCCGATCACCGACCTCGGCGCGTTCCCCACGCTGTACGTGCCGGGCACCGGCAGCTACCCGGCGCCCAGTGTCCCCGAGGTCTACTTCGCCAAGACGCACGGCGACGTGATCGTCGACATGCACGTCAGTCTGTCACCCGCCGCGAAGGATCTGCCGCGCGCGCAGCACATCGCGATCGCGAAGATCATCGCCGACAAGATCTGAGCCGCCGCGCGGGGGCCGGGCTCGGCTCGGCCCCCGCGCGATCCCGGTCGTTCGTACCCCCGGGTCAGCTGCCCTTGAGCTCGGGGAAGTCCTCCTCGAACCATTCCAGGGTGCCGCGCGAGGCCAGATCCTCGTCGTGCAACTCGCGCTCGCGACCCCGTAGTTCGACCCGGCGGATTTTGCCGGAGATGGTCTTGGGCAACTCCGCGAACTCGATCCGGCGCACCCGCTTGTACGGCGAGAGCGCCGCGCGCGCGTGCCGCAGGATCGACAGCGCCGTCTCCCGGGTGGGCTCGTGCCCCGGGGCGAGCACCACGTACGCCTTGGGTACCGCGAGCCGGACCGGATCGGGCGAGGGCACCACGGCGGCCTCGGCCACCGCGTCGTGCTCGATCAGTACGCTCTCCAACTCGAACGGCGAGATCCGGTAGTCGGACGCCTTGAACACGTCGTCGGAGCGGCCGACATAGGTGATGTAGCCGTCCGCGTCCCGGGTGCCGACGTCGCCCGTGTGGTAGAAACCGTCGCGCATCGACTCGGCGGTGCGCTCCGGGTCGTCGAGGTAGCCCGTCATCAGACCCAGCGGGCGCGCCGCCAGTTCGAGGCAGATCTCGCCCTCGGCGCCGGTTTCGGTGACCACTTCGCCGGAGATCGGGTCGACCAGCGCCACCGTGTATCCGGGCAGCGGGCGGCCCATCGACCCCGGACGGACCTCCTGCCCGGGCGCGTTGCCGATCTGCGCGGTGGTCTCGGTCTGCCCGAAGCCGTCGCGGATGGTCAACCCCCAGGCGGCCCGCACCTGTTCGATCACCTCGGGGTTCAGCGGCTCGCCCGCGCCGATCACCTCGCGCAGTGAGGTGCGCCACGCGCCCAGGTCCTCCTGGACCAGCATCCGCCACACGGTCGGCGGCGCACAGAACGAGGTCGCCCCGCAGCGCACCATGGTGTCCAGCAACGGGCGGGCGGCGAACCGCTCCTGACGCACGACCAGGATCGTGGCGCCGGCGTTCCAGGGGGCGAAGAAGTTGCTCCACGCATGCTTGGCCCAGCCGGGCGAGGAGATGTTCAGGTGCACGTCGCCGGGCCGCAGGCCGATCCAGTACATGGTGGACAGGTGCCCGATCGGATAGCTCGCCTGGGTGTGCCCGACCAGCTTGGGCTGCGCGGTGGTGCCGGAGGTGAAGTAGAGCAGCAGCGGATCGCTCGCGGCGGTCGGCCCGTCGGGTGCGAACGGGGCGTCGGACTCCCGCGCGTCGTCGAACGACAGCCAGCCCTCGGTCGGCTCGCCCACCACGATCCGGGTCCACTCGCCCGGCACCTCGGCGAAGCCCGCTGTCACCGCCGACTCGGCGATCACGTGCGCGACGCCGCCCCGGGTGACCCGGTCGGTCAGGTCGGCCGGCGCCAGCATCGTGGTGGCCGGGATGATCACCGCGCCGAGCTTCATCGCGGCCAACATCGCCTCCCACAACTCGACCCGGTTGCCCAGCACGAGCAGGATCCGGTCGCCGCGCCGCACCCCGCGCGCCCGCAACCACCCGGCGACCCGGTCGGAACGCCGGGACAACTCGGCGAAGGAGACCTTGGTGTCGGTGCCGTCCTCGGCCACGATCCACAGCGCGGTGGTGTCGTTGTCGCGCGCGATCGCGTCGAACCAGTCGAGCGCCCAGTTGAATTCGGTGGGGTCGGGGCGCGGGAAGTCCCGGCACGCGGTGGGCTGATCCTCGCGGTGTTCGAGCAGGAAGTCGCGCGCAGCGCGAAACGCCTCGGTCGCACCCGTCGTCATCGCCGAATTCCTCCGTCTGTCGTGTGGTCTCGCTGTACCGCAACACGGCGTCGCCCGTGCAGAAACGCACCCTCGCATCACCCGTTCGAGCGGTCAACGACCGAGACCGGGCCATACGCGTTGACCGTCCGGCGCGGGGCGGCCAGACTCCCCGGGGACACGGAACGAAGCGCACAAAGATGATCTTGATCTGACATTCGGGACCGTAATTGACAGAGAGTACGGCGCGATCCGGCCCACGCGTGCTCGTCCTGGCCGACGACCTCACCGGCGCCAACGCCACCGCGGTGCGCTTCGCCCGGCGCGGGATGCGCACGCTCGTCACCGGCGGGCCGCCGCGCACGTGTGTCAGCGCCCCCGACGTGCTCGTGCTCGACCTGGCCACCCGGCACCTGCCCGGTGTCCAGGCCGCGCGCCGGGTCGTCGCGGGCGCCTCGGTGTTCCCGGACACCCCGCTGGTGGCCAAGCGGGTGGACAGCACGCTGCGCGGCAACCCGGGCGCGGAGACCGCCGCTTTGCTGCACGTGCTGGACGCCCGCCCGGGGCCGCCGGTGCGGGCGCTGGTGGTGCCGGCCCATCCCGAGGCCGGTCGGACCACCGAGGGCGGCGTGCACCGCGTACACGGCGTGCCGATCGCGGACAGCGAGGCGGCCCGCGACCCGTTCCACCCGGTCAGGTCCTCCTGCGTGCTCGGTACGTTCGCCACGAGCGGGCACACCGTCGCGCACATCCCGCTCGACGTGGTGCGCGGCGATCGGCCGGCGCTGGCCCGTGCCCTGGGCGATCCGGGCGCGCGGATGCTGGTCTGCGACGCGATCACCGACGCCGACGTGGAGACCCTCGCGCTGGCCGCCGCGGCCCTCGCGCTGGAGGGGGATCTGCGCTGGTTGCCGGTCGACCCCGGACCGTTCGGCGCGGCCCTGGCCGGCGCGCTGGGCACGGTGCCCACCGGCCGCCCGGTGCTCGGCGTGGCCGGCAGCCTGAGCCGGCTCAGCCGGGAGCAGATCGCGCAGACCCAGCGCTGCCTGGACGCGCGCTGGCTGGACGTGGGCGACGCGCCGGACCCGATCCGGCTCGCCGCCGACCTGGTCGCGCTGGCCCGCACCGGCGCCGCGCTGGCCGGGATCCGCACCCGCATACCCGATCGGGTCGACCCGGTGATCGCCGCCCGCCTGCCGGTGCTGCTCGGCGAGGCGGTCAAACGCGCGCTGGCCACCGCGCCGTTCGCGGGCGTGTACGCCACCGGCGGGGACATCGCGGGGGCGGTGTGCACGGCGCTCGGCGCCGACGGGCTGGCGGTGGAGACCGAGGTCCAGCCCCTGGTGGTGGCCGGCCGCCTGGTCGGCGGAGCGCACGACGGGTTGCCGTTCGCGGCCAAGGGCGGTCTGGTCGGCGACGCGGACGCGGCGGTGGCGTGCGCGCTGCACCTTCGGATGAGTTCCACCGTCACGGCGACGACCTCGCCGATGCCGATCACGACCGGGGAGAGAGACGATGGATCACGCCGGTAACCCGATGGACCACGCCGGCGACCCGCCGCCCGTGGTGGCGCTCACCCTCGGCGATCCGGCCGGGATCGGCCCGGAGATCGTCGCCCGCACCCTGGCCGACTCGGGGCTGCCGCGCATCGCCCGGTGTGTCGCGGTCGGCGACGCGGCGGCGCTGCGGCGCGGTGCCCGGGCCTGCGGCCTGGAGATGAAGGTGCGCTCGATCGACACGGCCGGGATCGGGACGCGGCCGGAGTCCGGGGTGGTCGACATCCTGGACACCGCCACCGTGACCGACGCGGAGATCGCCGACACGATGCCGTGGGGCCGGGTCGGCGCACCCGCCGGCGCCGCCGCGCTCGCCGCGATCCGGCTCGCGGTCCGGGCCGCCGAGACCGGCGCGGTCGACGCGATCGCGACCGCCCCGATCAACAAGGAGTCGATCTGGGCGGCGGGCGCCGGGCAGTTGGGCCACACCGAACTGCTCGGCGAACTCACCGGCGCCGCCCACTCCGACACGATGTTCGTGGTCGGCGGCCTGAAGATCTTCTTCACCACCCGGCACGCCTCGCTGCGCACCGCACTCGACCTGCTCACCCCCGAGCGGGTGGACGCGGCGATCACGGCCGCGCACCAGGCACTGCGGGTGTTCGGCGACGAGCCGGACCCCGTGCTCGCGGTGGCGGCGGTCAATCCGCACGGCGGCGAGGGCGGCGCGTTCGGCGACGAGGAGATCGAGGTACTGGCGCCCGCCGTGGCCCGGGCCCGGGACCGCGGCCTGGCCGTGGTCGGCCCCATCCCCGCCGACTCGGTCTTCCACCAGGGGCTGCGCGGGCGCTGGGCGGGGGTGTTGTCGCACTTCCACGACCAGGGCCACATCGCGGCCAAGACCTTCGACTTCGACGGCACCGTCTCGGTCACCGTCGGGCTGCCGATCCTGCGCACCTCGGTGGACCACGGCACCGCGTTCGACATCGCGGGCACCGGCGTCGCCGAATACGCGTCGATGCGCGAGGCGGTGCGCACGGCCGCGCGGTTCGCGCCCGCGGTGCCGCGCCTGCGGGCGACCTGGCCCCGGGTGGTCGACCCGGCCGGGTGACGAACGTACCCGGCACGCCGTCCGGTGACGATCGACCCCGGGCGCGGTCAGGTGATGGTCAACGCCCTCGCGATCCGCGCGGCCAGGTCGGCGTTGCCCAGGATCAGCGCGATGTTCGCGGCCAGGCTCGCCCCGCGGGTCTCCCGATGGAAGAACTCCAGCAGGAACGGGGTGACCGCCTTGCCGCGCACCCCGCTGTCCGCCAGCGCGGCCAGCGCCCGCTCCAGCACCCGATCGTGCAGGTCCGGATCCATCTGATCGCCCCGGGGCACCGGATTGGCCACCACCACGGCGGTACGACCCAACCCCAGCGCCTCGTGCGCGCGCACCACGTCCGCCACCTCGTCGGCGGTGTCCACCCGCCACTCCAGGCGATGGCCGGAGTCGGCCAGATAGAACCCGGGGAAGGCGTGCGTACCGAAGCCGAGGACCGTGACGTTGAGCGATTCCAACCGCTCCAGCGTCGCGCCCACGTCCAGGATCGACTTGACCCCCGAACACACCACGGTCAGCCCGCACCCGGTCAGCGCGATCAGGTCGGCCGACTCGTCCCAACTGTCCCGGGCCTGGCGATGCACCCCGCCCAGGCCGCCGGTGGCGAAGACCCGGATCCCGGCCTGATGCGCCAGATGCGCGGTCGCCCCCACGGTGGTCGCGGCGTGCCCGCCCCGCGCGGTGACCGGCGCCAGGTCCCGGATCCCGGCCTTGAGCACCTCCCGGGAGCCGGCCACGAATTCGAGCGTCTCGGCGTCCAGGCCGATCGACGGGCGCCCGTGCACGATCGCGATCGTCGCCGGCACCGCGCCCGCGGCCCGGACCCGCCCCTCGATCTCCCGCGCGATCCGCAGATTCTCCGGCCGCGGCAGCCCGTGCGCGATGATCGTGCTCTCCAGCGCGACCACCGGCCGGCCCGCGGCCAGCGCGTCGGCGACCTCCGGCAGAATCCGCAAGCCGTTCACCGGAAGGACGCTACCGGGCGCGAGCGGCAGCGGGGTGGCATACGCGCCGGGACGTGCCGGTTCGGCCTCGCCCCGACGCTCCGATACTCCGATGATCATGGCAATTCACCGTTCCACCCCGACGCGGGGTCAGCGCCGGGGCTGGTACAGCACGGCCGCCCAGCCATCCGGGCCGCTCACCCGGACCCGCACCTCGTGCGGCCCCTCGACCGGCTCGCCCACCGTGAACCCGCCCTCGCGCAGCGGCGCGAGCGCCGCCTCCAGGTCGGCGACCTTGACCATCACCGAGGCCGCGTCGCCCTCGCGGTCGGTACCCGCCAGCGCCAGCCGGCCGCCGGCCACGTCGAACTGCGCCCAGCGCTCCCCGTCGACGAAGGTCGGTTCGGCCCCGAGCACGGCGGTCATGAACCGCACCGCTGCGGCCATGTCGGCGACGGGGAAAGCGGCGGACAGGCCCTTGGCGGACATGGGTTGCCTCCTGGAGTGAGACCGGGAACGGTATCTGATGGTCTATCAGGCGTGCCGGACACCAACCGAGTCGGGGCGCCTCGAATCCGCCGGTGGCACGACACAGGGGTTAGCCTCGCAAACGTGGAGCCCACCGACACCGCAGGTCCGCCGCCGAAGCCCCCCGAGCACTGGGAGGCCGACGTCGTGCTGCGCGACGGCGCGACCGCCCACGTGCGCCCCGTCGGCCCGGACGACGCCGGTCGCCTCGTCGACTTCTACGCGCGCGTGTCCGCCGAGTCGAAATACCTGCGCTTCTTCACCCCCTACCCCCGCCTGTCCGACCGCGACGTGCGGCGCTTCACCACGCACGACTGGGTCGACCGGGTGGGCCTGGGGTTGTTCGTCGACGACGAGATGGTGGCGATCGTGCGCTACGACCGGATCGGCCCCGACGGCCGCTCGGTGCGCACCGGTCCGCAGGGCCGCTCGTCCACCGCCGAGGTCGCCTTCCTGGTCCAGGACGACCAGCAGGGCCGCGGCGTCGGATCGGTCCTGCTCGAACACATCGCCGCGGTCGCCCGCGAACGCGGCATCCGACGCTTCGTGGCCGACGTACTGCCCTCGAACCGGCGCATGGTCACCGTGTTCACCGAAGCCGGCTACACCCAGCAGTCCGCGTTCGAGGACGGCGTGGTTCGACTCAACCTCGAACTCGCCCCCACCGAGACCTCGCTCGGCGTGATGCTCGGGCGCGAACACCGGGCCGAGGCACGCTCGATCGCCCGCCTGCTGACCCCCCGATCGGTCGCCGTGATCGGCGCCGGCCGGCGCGAGGGCACGGTCGGCCACACGCTGTTGACCAACCTGCGCGCGGGCGAGTTCACCGGCGAGATCTACGCGGTCAACCCGAAGGCGGGCGGCGAGCCGATCGACGGCGTGCCGACCTACGCGTCGGTGTCCGACATCCCCGGCGACGTGGACCTCGCGCTGGTCGCCGTCCCGGCCGACGCGGTACGCCGGGTGGTCGACGAATGCGGCCGCAAGGGCGTGCACGGCCTGGTCGTGGTGTCCTCCGGCTTCGCCGAGACCGGACCCGAGGGACGCGAGCGCCAGCGCCGCCTGGTCCGCGCCGCCCGCCGGCGCGGCATGCGGGTGATCGGCCCCAACTGCCTCGGGGTGCTGAACACCGACCCCGATCTGCGGGTCAACGCGAGCCTGTCGCCGCGGATGCCGCGCCGCGGCCGGGTGGGCATGTTCGCCCAGTCCGGCGCACTCGGGATCGCGATCCTCGAATCCACCGTCGGTCGCGGGATCGGCCTTTCCACCTTCGTGTCCGCCGGCAACCGCGCCGACGTCTCCGGCAACGACCTGCTCCAGTACTGGGAGGACGACCCGGCCACCGACGTGGTGCTGCTGCACCTCGAATCGATCGGCAACCCGCGCAAGTTCACCCGCCTCGCCCGCCGGATCTCGCGCACCAAACCCGTGGTCGCGGTCAAGTCCGGACGGCACAGCCAGGGCATCCCGCTCGGCCACGTCACCCGCGCGCTGACCCTGCCCGACGCGGCCGTCGACGCGCTCTTTCGCCAGGCCGGCGTGATCCGCGTGCCCACCGTCGCCGAACTGTTCGACGTCGGCCAACTGCTCGCCTACCAACCCCTGCCCGCCGGCGACCGGATCGCGATCATCGGCAACTCCGACTCGCTCGGCCTGCTCACCCAGGACGCCTGCGCGAGCGCGGGCCTGCGCCCGCTGCGCCCGGTCGACCTGACCACCGGCGCCACCGCCGACGACTTCCGCGCGGCGCTCGCCGACGCGCTGGCCGACGCCGAGACCGACGCGGTGATCACCGTGTTCATCCCGCCGCTGACCACCTCCGGCGACGAGGTCGCGAGCGCCATCGCGGAGATGGCCGGGCAGGCGGCGGAGATCGGCAAACCGCTGCTGACCACCTACCTCGCACACGAGGGGCTGCCCACACAGCTGCGCCGGCTGGACGCCGACGGCGTGCCCGCGTTCGGCTCGGTGCCCTCCTACCCGGCCCCGGAGAACGCGGTGCGCGCGCTGGCCGAGGTGGTGCGCTACGCCGCGTGGCGCCGGCGGCCCACGGGCCGGGTGCCCGAACACGCCGAGGTACGCACCGACCAGGCCCGCGCGCTGGTCCGGGCCCGGCTCGGCGGCGCGGACGCGGTCGGCCTGTCGCCGGCCGACGCCGCCGAACTCCTGGACTGCTACGGCATTCGGCTGCGCCCGGCGGTGCGGGTGGACAGCGAGGACGCGGCGGTGCGCGCGGCGGCCGAACTGGGCTATCCGGTCGCGCTCAAGACCA
Source organism: Embleya sp. NPDC059237 (assembly GCF_042754105.1). Taxonomy (NCBI): domain Bacteria; kingdom Bacillati; phylum Actinomycetota; class Actinomycetes; order Kitasatosporales; family Streptomycetaceae; genus Embleya; species Embleya sp. NPDC059237. The sequence goes on from NZ_JBHZAE010000001.1 coordinate 893,942, forward strand.
TCGCCGAACACCTGCGCCACCGGGTCGACGTGGACGGCGTGCGCCTGGACATCGGCGCCGAGGCCGGACTGCGTCGGGTGTTCCGCGAGTTGACCACCCGCCTCGGCGGCCCGGACCAGGCCCGGCTCGTGGTGCAGTCGATGGCGCCGCACGGGATCGCGACGGTGCTCGGGCTCACCTACGACGAGTCGTTCGGCGCGGTGTTGTCCTTCGGCCTGGCCGGACCGGCGAGCGAGCTTTTGGGCGACGTGGCCCACCGCCTGGTGCCGGCCACCGACCAGGACGTGGCGGATCTGGTCCGCGAGGTACGGGCGGCGCCGATGTTGTTCGGGTATCGCGGCGCCCGACCGGTGGACGTACCCGCGCTGGAGGACGTGCTCCTGCGCCTGTCCCGGCTCGCCGACGACCTGCCGCAGGTGACGTCCGTCGAGCTGAACCCGGTGGTGGTGGCGCCCGAGGGCGCACACGTGCTGGGTGCGCGAATCCGGCTGTCCCGCCCACCGGCGCGCACCGACCTGGGCCCGAGGGCATTGTCGCGGCCGTAGCGCCCGAGGTCGCCCGGACGTCCCGTGGTTGCCCGGAAATGTGGAACCGCCGCCGTACTCACATGCCACCCCGAGCTGTGGCACCTACGTACGGCGGCGGCTCCGGGCCGGATCCGCTCCGCGGCATGCCCCTCCGCGCCTACCCTCCACATGGCTGCGCATTTCATGCCGTTCACGCTGTCCGGACCGAGCCGCCCCGCGCCGGTCGTTTCCCCGAGTGTCCCCGGCGATGAGGCGGTGTCACTCGTCCCCCCGCCCGGGGGCACGAGTGTCGCGAGAGATCCGCCGGTGCCACCGTCTGCACGGCGCGTCCCTGTTGCCCCGGCCGGGTCTCTCGAGAGATCAGTCAACCCCGCCGAACCGTCGAACGGGAGGGCGCACGAAAGGCGCACGGTGGCGATCCGTAGAGGGCGCCCCAACGGTGCGCATCCACCTCACCCGTTCGGTCCTGTCATTACGTCGACAAACCGTCACCATTCGGCAACGGCCGGTATCCGACCCGATCTTCGGACGAGGTGGATGGCGCACGGGTGCCCTCGGAGGTGCCAGGATGGGGGGTATGGCTAAGACCACCACCTCGACCCAGGGGCTGCGCACGGCCATCGAGCGCAGCGGTTACTACCCGAGCCTCGTTGCCGACGCGGTCGAGTCCACGATCGGCACCGAGCCGGTCGACGCTTTCCTGGTGCACCAGGAGACCACGTTCGATTCCAATGAGGTCCGCCGCCACATCACCGTTCTGGTGCTCACGCCAGGCCGATTCCTGGTCAGCCACACCGACGAACACGCACCCGACGACACGTCGCCCACGCCCTACGCGACCACCTCCACCGAGACCGTGCGGATCGACCGACTCGAGTCGGTCGTGGTCAGTCGGGTCGTGGGCAACCCCGCCGAATATGTTCCGGGGGCCCCGCCGCGCGAAGCCGTGCTCACCATCGGCTGGGGCGCGGTCGGCCGCATCGACCTCGAACCGGCCGGGTGCGCCGACCCGAACTGTGAGGTCGACCACGGCTACACCGGCTCGTTGACCGCCGACGACCTGTCGCTGCGGGTGAGCGAGGCCGCCGACGGCCCCGAGGCGGTGGAGCGTACGCTCACCTTCGCCCGCGCGCTGTCCGAGGCCGTGGCCGGCATCAACCAGTGAGCACCTCCGTCTGGCTCGACGAGCAACCCCCGGTCCCGCTGCCCCGCTACGGGGCCGGGGCGCTGTGCGACCTGCTGCCCTCCATAGCCGCCTCCCTCGGCATGCCGGGGGAGCGGAACATCCTCGGCCTCGCGCCCGCGCGCGCCGCGTGCGTGTTCCTGATCGACGGCCTGGGGTGGGAGTTGTTGCGGGCGCATCCCGTCGAGGCGCCGTATCTGCACTCGCTCCTGGCCGGCTCGTTCGCCGGCAGCGGCACACCGCTCACTGCGGGCTTCCCGGCGACCACCGCGACCAGCCTCGCGTCGTTCGGCACCGGGCTCACCCCCGGTGTGCACGGCCTGGTCGGCTACGCGGTGGCGGTGCCCGGGGAGAACCGGCTGATGAACCAGCTGCGCTGGGTCGGCGACATCGAACCCCGGGCGTGGCAGCCGTATCCGAGCGTCCTCGAACGCGCCGCGGCGGCCGGGATCACCGTCGCGCAGGTCAACGACACCATGTTCGAGCACACGCCGCTGACCAGGGCGGCGCTCGCCGGCGGGCGCTACTTCGGCGCCGAGTTCGGTGCCCCCAGGATCGAGGCGGTACACCGGCAGTTGGCGCAGCCGGGCCCGGTCCTGATCTACACGTACGCGAGTGAGCTGGACCGCGTCGGGCACGGCATGGGCGTCGACTCGCCCGAGTGGCGCGCGGAGTTGCGCCGGATCGACGGGGTGGTGCGGGCGATGGCCGAGGGGATGCCCGCCGACTCGGTGTTGTACGTCACGGCCGACCACGGCATGGTCGACGTCGCCGCCGAGCAGCGGGTCGACGTGGACGCCGACCCCGGCCTGTCCGCCGGAGTGGCCCTGCTCGGCGGCGAGGCGCGCGCCCGGCACGTCTACACCCGACCCGGCGCGACCCGGGACGTGTACGCGATCTGGGACGACATGCTGGGCGACCGGATGTGGGTGGTCACCCGCGACGAGGCGATCGAGTCGGGCTGGTTCGGGCCCAAGGTCGAGGACCGGGTCCGCGAGCGCATCGGCGACATCGTCGCGGCGGCCTTCGGCGACGTCGCGGTGGTCGCCTCCCGGCGCGAGCCCGGCGAGTCCCGACTCACCGGCGTGCACGGCTCGATGACCGCGGCCGAACAACTGATCCCGCTGCTCGAAGTACGGAGTTAACGCCCGCGCGCCGGATTCGGCGGGCGCGGCTCGTCGGCGAGCGCGGCTTTTCCATAGGCAAAAGGGGCGGCCCCCGGTGGGGGTCGCCCCTTTGTGCCGAATCGCCGTCGGTTCAGGCCTGGTTGCGCTTCTTCTGCACAACGAGCGCGACACCCGCGGCGGCGGCGAGCAGCAGGACGATCTTGAACAGCTTGCCCATGGAAATGGACCCCCTCGATGGTCGAAACGATGGTGCGTCTCCCGGTCGGGGAAGGTCGCGGGCGACGCGGCCCGTGTGTACGTAGGCGCACGGGTCCCGCCGATCCCGGACCCCGCTCCGGTCGGAAGCCCGTCAAGCTCGACTCTACGTCACCCGTTTGGTTCAAGGGGGGAGCGGTTTCCGGTCGGAGTGGCGGCCCGGTTCGGCCCGACCGGGCGGCGGATCGGGAGCAGTCGACTATTCCGGACCATTCGGATTCGAGGCTACCGCGATCACGTTGAACAGCGCGCCCTGCGGATCCCGTATGGCGGCCACCCGGCCGTACGGGGACTCCTCCGGCCCGCGCAGCACGGTGCCGCCCAGGTCGTCGACCCGTGCGACGCTCTCGTCCGCGTCGCGCACCGCGAAGTAGACGGCCCAGTGCGGCGGCGGCCCGTTGCGCACCCCCGCGAGCCCGCCGCGCGGCACACCGTCGACGTGGAAGGTGGCGTAGTCGAAGTCGGCGTCGGACATGTCCTGGAAGGTGACGCCGAACACGTCCGCGTAGAACCGCTTCGCCCGGTCGCTGTCCGGTGTGTACAACTCGTTCCACACCACCGCGCCGGGCTCGTCCACCACCCCCGCGCCGATGTGTTCGCGCGCCTGCCAGACGGCGAACACCCCGCCCGTCGGGTCGGCGGCCACCGCCGTGCGGCCGAGCGTGCGCACGTCCGTCGGCGGCACCGTCACCTCGCCGCCGGCGGCGAGGATCGCGCGGGCCACCGCGTCGATGTCGTCCGCCGCGAGGTGGGTGGTCCAGGCGATCGGCCCCGGCTGCCCGGGCGGTCGGTCGAGCAGGCCGGCGACGGGCCGCCCGCCGAGGGTGCAGGTCGTGTAACTGCCCGGCGGGGCCGGCTCGATCTCGTCGTCCCAGCCGAACAGTCCGCGATAGAACGCCAGTCCGGCCGCGACATCGGGCACGGCCAGGTCCACCCAACACGGCACGCCGGTGGGATATCGCGAGGTCCACACACTCATCGCTGCCTCCTCGGCAGAAGGTGACAATCGGGGACGATACGACATCGATGCTGCCGGCCGCGTGCCGCAAGTGCTCGTCGCCGAGCCGTCACACGAGGCAGGATGCCGTCATGAGTTCCCTGATCAGCGCGGCCGACCTGGCCGCCGCCCTGGACGGTTCGTCGCCCCCGATCGTGCTCGACGTCTCCTGGCAACTGGGTGGCCCGCCCGGCATCGACGCCTATCGGGTCGCACACGTGCCCGGCGCGCACTTCGTCGACCTCGCGAAGGAGTTGTCGGGACCGCACACCCCGACCGGCGCCGGCGGCCGGCATCCGGTGCCCGAACCGGCCGCGTTCGGCGCGGCCATGCGGCGGTACGGGATCGGCCCGGAGACCGACGTGGTCGTCTACGACGCGGGGCAGAGCGTCGCCGCGGCACGCGCGTGGTGGTTGTTGCGCCACTTCGGTCACGACCGGGTGCGCGTGCTCGACGGCGGCCTCGGCGCCTGGACGGCGGCGAACCTGCCGGTCACCGACGTGGTGCCGGCACCCGCCGAGCCGGGCACCTTCGTACCGCGCCCCGGCGGTACGACCCGGCTCGACGCGGACCAGACCGCGGCGTTCGTGGCGGGTGGCGGCGTGCTGCTCGACGCGCGCGCCGGGGAACGTTTCCGCGGCGAGACCGAGCCGATCGACGCCAAGGCCGGCCACATCCCCGGCGCGGTCAGCGCGCCCGCGACCGACTACACCCACGCCGACGGCCGGTTCCGCGAACCCGCCGAGCTGGCGGAATACTTCGCGAGCAAGGGCGTGGTTCCCGGCGCGCGGGTGGCCGCCTACTGCGGCTCCGGCGCGACCGCCGCGCACGAGGTGCTGGCGCTGCACCTGATCGGCGTACCCGCCGCGCTGTACGCCGGTTCGTGGAGCGACTGGATCTCCGACCCGGAACGCCCGGTGGCCACGGGCGAGTAGCCGCGAGCGGTCGGCGCCGCCGGGGTCGGGACACGGTAAAGGAGCCGAGGAAGACCTCGGCTCCTTTACCGTCGTCTTTTCCCGTCGTTCGTGGTTATTCGCGCCGTTTGCGCCTGCTGCCGAAGACGATCTCGTCCCAACTGGGCACGGTCGCCCGGCGGCCGGGGCGCACCCCGTCGGCCTCGGCCTGCCGGTCGGTGCTGCCGACCAGCCGCTCGCGGTGCGGGCCGACCACACCGCGCGGCACCAGCACGTTCTCGTAGGCGCTGCCCGCGCCCGCTGCCGCGGCGGGGGCCTGGGTCTCCTCTTCCTCGATCGGCTCGGCGCGCTCGGGGCGTTCCGCCCGCTCCGCGCGTTCGATCCGCTCGGGCCGCTCGACACGTTCGATCCGCTCCGGGCGCTCGGGCCGCTCCGTACGCTCGATGCTGCCCACGCGCGGGCGCTCGGCCAGCGCGGTGACGTCGATCCGCATCGGTCCGGGGGAGGCCTGCCGCTCCTGTGCGGCCGGCTCGCCGCGCAGTCCGGGTACGGCGTCGAGCAGGCTGGTGATCGCGTCGTCGTCGCTCTCGCGCGGGATGGTGGCCAGGCGCGGGCGAAACGGGAACGGGGTCTCGGACGCCGCCGGGTGCTCGCCGATCAGCGAACGCGCCTCGTCGTCGTTGGTGGTGACCAGGCGGCGGGGCGGGTCGAAGCTCCAACTCGCCGAGCGCATCTCGCCGTCGGCGCGGTACAGCAGCAGGATCTCCCAGCTGCCGTCGTCGCGGCGCCACGAATCCCACTGCACCGACTCGGAGTCGGCGCCGCGCAGGTGCAGTCGCTCGGTGACGATCTCGCCGAGCAGCGGACCAGTGGTCTCGCCCTGCCGGCGGATCGGGGTCTTGCGGGCACGCTCGGCCATGAAGGCACGCTCGGCGAGCACCGGACCCTCGAACCGCCGTACGCGGTCCACGGGGATGCCGGCGAGCTGTGCGACCTCCTCCGCGGTGGCGCCGGCCCTTATCCGGGCCTGGATGTCACGCGGACGCAGCTGGCTCTCGACCTCGATCTCGATCTGACCGAGTCTGGCGCGGTCGCCCCGGACGGCGGCGCGGAGCCGCTCGTCGATGGGCAACATGTACTCAGTGCCGTCGGCAGCCTTCAGCACCAACCGTGTGCCGTCGTTGCTGACGGCCACGACACGCAGTTCGGGCATGGGGACCTCCCGGGTGGTGCCTGCCGACGTCACCTGCGTCGTTGCTCCCGCTACGAGTGTGACCTGCCCAGCCTCGGCATGACCACAACCTGACCGAGTTGTCCGGCGTGTCGGATTTATTACCTGACTGGCCGAATTGCCTTGGTTACACCATTTCGGGTAGATACCGGGGCGGTGCCCCACCCTGACCCCTGCGGTCGGTCGCCTCCCCCTTCGCGCACAGGCCTTTCCGGAACCTGGCGTGAACAGTACTCCATTCGGGGGCTCTACCGGGACACACCGCGCCGCATCGGCGCGTCCCGTTCGGACGAGTCGTTTTCGGCCGTCCGGGGTGATGTCGATCACAAGATTGGGCCGATTGGAACGATGTCGCTGGGCCGTTCAGTCGTAACCAGGGTGAAGTCGTGTTTTTCATGATTAGCCGCCGGTTGTGAACGAACGTGCAAGGAAAGTGATGCCGGAAAGGACCGAGCGTGAACGTCGCCGGATCGATGTCAATGGGGTACAGGTCGTGGGCAGTGCCCTGGCGGCCATCTCCTCGGCGTTCCTGCTCTCCACCCTCGGCGTCGCCGGGACGGTGATCGGCGCGGCGCTCGCGAGCGTGGTCGCCACCGTCGGAAGCGCGGTCTACGTCCACCTGTTCCGGCGCACCGGCGAACAACTGCGCGACGTGCGCGCGACGCTGACCCCGCCGCCCGAGAGCGGGCCGGCCACCGAGCCGACCGCGATCCCCGACCGGCCGACGGGCGTGGCCGATCCGGGGCGGGCGACCGACGAGACGATGGTGCTGCCGGTCGGCGAGTACACCCGGACCCCGGGCGAGGCCGGGACCGCCCCCGGGGCGGAGCCCGCCCCGACCGGCGAGCGGCGGGTCTGGCTGGCGCGTTCGCTGGTCGGCGCGGTGGTGGTGTTCGTGGTGGCGATGGGCGTGGTTACCCTCGCCGAGACCGCGATCGGTCGTTCCTTCGCGAGCCTGTTCGGGCACGGCGACGACGGCTCGACCATCTCGCGCATCGTCGACGACAAGCGCACCCGAAACGAGACCCCGAAGTCGCCCGGCGGGGCCACCCCCGGCCCGACCGGATCGACCGGATCGACGTCGAGCCACGCCCCGGACACCGGCGACAAGGCCACGTCGACCCCGAACGGCGGCGGGGGCGCGACCTCGGTCCCCTCGACCACCCCGACCACCCGACCCAGCGGCAGCGCCTCGTCGAACCCGACCGGCTCCACGCCGCCGACCACGCCCGCGTCCCCGACCACACCCCCGGCGGGCGGCTCGGCCGGCGGCGACACGGACGCCGGCGGCGGCGCGGCGGCCGGGAACGAGGCGGGTGGCCGGGGCGGCACGAACGCGAACGCGGGGTCGGGCGCGGGCACCCGCTGACCGACCGGCGCCCCGGTGTCTCAGTCGCCCAGCACCCGACGCAGATAGTCGTTGCCGAAGCGGCGCTCCGGGTCCACCCGGTTCCGCAGCGCCGTGAAGTCGGCGAACCTCGGATAGAGGTCGGCCAGGTAATCCGCGTCGCGGGTGTGCATCTTGCCCCAGTGCGGGCGCCCGCCGTGGGCCACCATGATCTTCTCCACCTCGGTGAAGTACCGCTCGTGCGGCGTCCCCTTGTACAGGTGCACCGCGATGTAGGCGGTCTCGCGCCCGTACGCGGTGGACATCCACAGATCGTCCGCCGGGGCCACGCGCACCTCGACCGGGAAGCCGATCGGCAGACCGGCGGCGTCCACGAACGCGCGCACTTCGGTCAGCGCCTCGGTCGCCGCCGCGCGCGGCAGCGCGTACTCCATCTCGATGAAGCGCACCCGGCGCGGACTGGTGAACACCTTGTGCGAGGTGTCCGAGTAGGTGCGCGCCGACAACGCGCGGCTGGAGAGCCGGGCGATGGTGGGCACCGTGCGCGGCGCGGCGCGGCCGACCCGACACGCGAGCGAGAACACCCCGTTGGACAACAACTCGTCGTCGAGCAGGAAACGCGCCTTCGACAGCGGCTTCGCCGGCCCCTCGATCCGGTTGTTGCGCTTCACGTTGCAGTTGTCGGTGTGCGGGAACCAATAGAACTCGAAGTGCTCGTTGTCCGCGCACAGCTCGTCGAAGTCGGCGAGCACCGCGTCGAACCGCATCGGCTCCTCGCGCGCCTCCAACAGGAAGCTCGGCTCGACGTCGAAGGTCAGCGCGGTCACGATGCCCAGCGCACCCAGACCGACCCGCGCACCCGCGAACAACTCGGCGTTCTCGGTCGGCGAGCACGTGGTGATCTCGCCGTCGGCCAGCACGATCTCCATGCCGCGGATCTGCGCCGCCAGCGAGCCGGACGCCCGACCCGTGCCGTGGGTGCCGGTGGAGGTGGCGCCGGCCAGGCTCTGCACCGCGATGTCGCCCATGTTGGTCAGTGCGAGGCCGTACCCGGTGAGCAGCGTGTTGAAGTCGCTCAGCCGCATCCCGGAGCCGACCGTGATGGTGCCGGCCGCGCGGTCGAGCGCGTGCACCTCGGTCAGCCCTTCCGGGCGGATCTGCACGCCGTCGGTCACCGCGATCGAGGTGAACGAGTGACCGGCGCCGACGGCCTTGACCGAGAGCCCCTGCGCGGCGGCGCGGCGGACCGCGGCCGAGATCTCCTCCGCCGATCCCGGGGTGAGCACCGAGTGCGGTCGCGCGGACTGGTTCCCGGTCCAGTTCCGCCAGGCGGGGGGCGTCTTGGAGACGGCGGGGCCGGCGCTGCTCAACGGGATTCCTCCTGGGGTCGGACGCGGGATCTGCCGGACATTACCCGCCGGTCAACGGACCGGGAAGGGGTCGCCGGAGGATGGGCGGCAACTCACCCGCGCCACACCCCCGCAGCCCGGGGTGTGATGTGGGCGGGGGCGGCGCACGATGCGAGGATCACAGGCATGTACGCGACACAGGCCCCCGACCCCGAGCCGTTCGACGCGCTCCTGGTGCTCTCCTTCGGCGGCCCGGACGCCCCCGACGAGGTACTGCCGTTCCTGGAGAACGTGACCGCGGGACGCGGAGTCCCCCGCGAACGCCTCGAGGAGGCGGCCGGCCACTACGCGCACTTCGGCGGCGCCAGTCCGATCAACGCGCAGAACCGGGCGCTGATCGCGGCGGTGGAGGCCGACCTCGCCGCCCACGGGGTGCGGCTGCCCGTCTACTGGGGCAACCGCAACTGGCGCCCCTACCTGGCGGACACCGTGCGCCGGATGGCCGACGACGGGATCGAACGCGCCGCGGTCCTGGTGACCAGCGCCTACGGCTCCTACTCGGGCTGCGCGCAGTACCACGAGAACCTGCTCGCGGCCCGCGCCGAAGTCGGCGAGCGGGCCCCGGTGTTCGACAAGCTGCGGCACTTCTTCAACCACCCGGGCTTCGTCGAGCCGCTGGTGGACCACACGGCGGAGGCGTTGGCGCGGCTGCCCGAGCAGGTCCGGGCCGGCGCCCGTCTGGTCATGGTCACCCACTCGATCCCCACGGCCACCGCACGCACCGCGGGCCCGGCCGGCAACGCCTACGTCACCCAGCACCGGGAGACCGCGCGCCTGGTCGCCGACGGCGTCGCGCGCGCGGTCGGCCGCGAACACGACTGGGACCTGGTGTACTCCAGCCGCAGCGGCCCCCCGCAGGTCCCTTGGCTGGAGCCGGATGTCAACGACCATCTCGTCGAACTGGGCGCGGCCGGGGTGCCCGCCGTCGTGCTGGTGCCGATCGGATTCCTGTCCGACCACATGGAGGTGGTCTACGACCTCGACGTCGAGGCCGCCGCCACGGCCGCCCGGATCGGCCTGCCGCTGGCCCGGGCCGCGACCACCGGCGCCGACCCCAGGTTCGCCGCCGCGGTGCGCGAACTTGTGCTCGAGCGGGCCGCGACGGTGCGCGGCGAGGCGCCCGCGCGGTGCGCGCTGGGCGTGCTGGGCGCCGCGCACGACGTGTGCCCCGTCGGCTGCTGTCCCGACCCCCGGACCCTGCGTCCGCGCCCCGCGGCGTCGGCCGCCGACCCGCAGGCGCCCGGGCGGGCGCCGCGCGGGGCGGCGCTCCTGGGCGAGCGCTCCGGCAGGATGGACCCATGACGATCGACACCGCGGAACTCCTGGCCATCGCCCGCGACGCGGCGCGCCACACCGGAGGCTTCCTGCTGCACGAGCGCCCCGCCGACCTCGGCGTCGCGGCGACCAAGAGCAGCCCCACCGACGTGGTCACCGAGATGGACACGGCCGCGGAGAAGCTGATCATCGAACGCATCCGGGCGCATCGACCGCACGACGGCTTCCTCGGCGAGGAGGGCGACGCGAGCGAGGGCAGCAGCGGGGTGCGGTGGGTGATCGACCCGATCGACGGCACCGTCAACTACCTGTACGACCTGCCCGGCTGGTGCGTGTCGATCGCCGCCGAGACCGCCGAGGGCACGCTCCTGGGCGTGGTCGAGGTCCCGGTGGTCGGCGAGACCTTCCACGCCGTGCGCGACGGCGGCGCCTTCCGCAACGGCAAGCCGATCCACTGCCGGCCCGCGGTCCCGGCGGCCCGGGCGCTGGTGGCGACCGGATTCGGCTACACCGTCGAGCGGCGCACCCGACAGGCCGCGGCGATCGCCGCGCTGCTCCCGCGGGTGCGCGACCTGCGCCGGGCGGGCTCGGCCGCGATCGACCTGTGCTCGGTGGCGGCGGGCCGGGTCGACGCCTACTACGAACGCGGCCTGAACCCGTGGGACGTCGCGGCCGGCGCGCTGATCGCCCGCGAGGCCGGCGCCGAGGTGTTTGTCGACCTGTGGCCCGAGGCGGACGGCTCGACGATGTGCCTGGCCGCCCCCGCCGGACTGCGCGCGGAGCTACAGGACGCCCTGGTTGCTCTGCACGCGTAGATCCGCTCATGCGTGAGGCCCGGATCGAGGTGATCCGGGCCTCACGGGTCTCGGCCGGACAGCCGAACCCCCGGCGTCCGCTGGGGACCTCGCCGGGGGAAACAAGAACGGGTGTGTCTGCTGCTGTACCGCGGTGATGTGTGGCCGGTGTGGCTCAGGCGCTCTCGGGCAGCACCCGCACGCCGTGCTCCGACGCCATCCGCAGAAGATCGTCCAACTCGGACTGCTCGACCTCGACGAGGAAATCGTCACCGGTGTCGCATGCCTGCTTCAACGCCTGTTCGGTCTCACGTATGCGCCGCAGTACGCCGGCCGTGAATTCGTCCATAAGGCCGCCCCAATGTCACTCGTCGTCGCCGGTTTCGGTTGTCCTACCCCCCGTGCAACGCCGGGGAAACCACCGAAGCGGGGCCTTTGCGGCCCCTCGATCCAGGGGTCTGACCAGGGGACTTGTGCGAGCCAACGATCCGGTGTCGGACTTTCCGGGGCGTACCGGAATCCTTCCCTCCTTCGGGGGGTCCCGTAACGTCGGCAACCGGACATGTACGCCGGGGCCGGCCGCGCCCGCCCCGGGCCGGATCGGGTCCGGCGCCGGCTTACCGGGGCTTTACCGGGCCGCGAGGGAAGATGGACAACGGATCCACCTCATCTCCATCCCCGTCTTCATCCTCGATTCCTTCGCGTCCCGTGAAGCTTTCGAGTCTTTCGAGCAGGAGGCACAGCCGGTGCGGGTTCTCGTAGTCGAGGACGAGCAGCTTCTGGCGGACGCGGTCGCTACCGGGTTGCGCCGAGAGGCCATGGCCGTCGATGTCGTATACGACGGGGAGGCTGCCCTGGAGCGGATCGCCGTCAACGACTACGACGTGGTGGTGCTCGACCGGGACCTGCCGATCGTGCACGGCGACGACGTGTGCCGGGCGGTCGTGGACACCGGCATCCCGATGCGGGTGCTGATGCTGACCGCCGCCGGCGACGTCAGCGACCGGGTCGAGGGTCTGGAGTTGGGCGCCGACGACTACCTGCCCAAGCCGTTCGCGTTCAGCGAGCTGATCGCCCGGGTGCGCGCGCTCGGCCGGCGGGCCGTCTCCCCGCTGCCGCCGGTCCTGGAGCGGGCCGGCATCCGGCTCGACCCGAACCGGCGCGAGGTGTTGCGCGAGGGGGTGCCGGTGCACCTGTCGCCCAAGGAGTTCGCCGTCCTCGACGTGCTGATGCGCGCCGACGGCGCGGTGGTCTCGGCCGAGCAACTGCTCGAGAAGGCCTGGGACGAGAACACCGACCCCTTCACCAACGTCGTCCGCGTCACGGTGATGACACTGCGCCGCAAGCTCGGCGAGCCGCCCGTCATCCTGACGGTGCCCGGCGCCGGATACCGCATTTGAGGACCGCCATGAACGACAGCTCTCGGGCCGTCCCGGCGGAAGCCGGCCCCGCCGCGACCCCGGCCGCGGCGACACCCCCCGCCCCGACGTCGGGGTCGACCGCGGCACCGGCCCCGGGCGCCTCGACCGCGCCCGCGCCCGCCTCGGCGGGGTCCGCCGCCTCGCCGCGCTCCGGACCGCCGCCGCGCCCGGGCCGGCCGCCCCAGCCGCCGCGCCCCAGCGCGCCGCCGAGCGCGCCACCCACCAAACCGAACCGGGAGCCCGCGCGCGAGGCGGGCCGCGACCCGCAGCGCCCGACCGCCGGCGGTCGGCGGCTGATCCTGGGCCGCGACGCCGACGACGCGGCGGAGATGTCGCGGCTGTCGCGGATGGCCCCCTCACAGCTTCCGGACCTGCTGCGGTCCACCATCAAGATGCGCCTGACCGCGCTCTACGGCGGCATGTTCGTGATCGCCGGGGTGCTCCTGCTCGCCACCGTCTACCTGCTGGTGCGGCAGAGCCTGAACGAGGGCCGGCTGAATCTGACCCTGGCCCCGAACACCTTGATGACCATCAACGGTGTGCCGATGACGCCCGACCAGTTCGACCAGTGGCAGAGCCTCCAGCAGATCCACCAGCGCGACGCGGCGCTGAACTCGCTCCTGCAGCAGTCGCTGCTCGCGCTGCTGCTGCTCTCGGTGATCGCCTTCGGCTTCGGCTACGTGATGGCGGGTCGGGTGTTGCGCCCGCTGGGGCGGATCACCTCCATCGCCCGCGAGGTGGCCGGATCCAACCTGCACCGGCGCATCGACCTGGAGGGGCCCGACGACGAGTTCAAGGAGCTGGCCGACACCTTCGACGACATGCTCGACCGGCTGGACCGCTCGCTGGAGTCGCAGCGCAAGTTCGTCGCCAACGCCTCGCACGAGTTGCGCACGCCGCTGGCGATCAACCGCACCCTCCTGGAGGTCGCGCTCGGCGACCCGGAGGCGTCGGTCGAGCTCAAACAGCTCGGCAAGACCCTGCTGGCCACCAACGAGCGCAGCGAGGGACTGATCGAGGGCCTGCTGCTGCTGGCCCGCAGCGACAACGAGCTGACCGAGCGCAAGCCGGTGGACCTGGCCGAGGTGGCCCGCCGCGCGGTGGACCAGACCGGCGCCGAGGCGGCCGAGCGCGAGGTGACCCTGCACGACGAGCTGGGTCCGGCCGTGCTCCAGGGCAACGGGGTGTTGTTGGAGCGGGTCGCGATGAACCTGATCCAAAACGCGGTGCGCTACAACCGGGCCGGCGGCACCGTCGACATCTCCACCGAGTCGGGCGCGGGTGTCGCGGTGCTGACCGTGACCAACACCGGGCCGGTGGTGCCTGCCTACGAGGTGGACAACATGTTCGAGCCGTTCCGGCGGCTGCGGACCGAACGGATCGCCAGCGACAAGGGCGTGGGCCTGGGGTTGTCCATCGTGCGTTCGATCGTGCGCGCGCACGGCGGCTGGATCGAGGTCGAGCCCCGGGAAGAGGGCGGCCTGATGATGCGGATCGGTTTCCCGATCGGCTGATCGCCCTCTGGTCACCGACTGTTTCCGGCCGGCGGCGGCCCGCTGTCGAGGGCCGCCGCGAGCGCCCGTATTCGTACGCATGTACGAGAGTCGGGGATCACATTTCCGTCTGAGGGTGGAACCAACCTACGCTGTCGTAAGTTACGGGAACGTAGGGACGCGTCGTGCGGGCGATGCACAGCGTCGTCCTCCCTGTCTGCCGCTGTACGACGCCGTCTGCCTATGCACTGGAGTGCCGATGAATCTTCTCGCCGCCGCACCGACCGGCCCGCACCTGCTTCGTGAGTTGGAGCAGGTCGTCGCCGTCGAGCTCGACCGCCATCTCGCCGCGGCCAAGGAGTGGTTCCCGCACGAGTACGTGCCGTGGAGCGCGGGTCGCGACTTCGACGGCGTACTCGGCGGCGAGGCGTGGACCCCGGAGGAGTCGGGGCTCACCGACGTCGGCCGGATAGCGCTGACGCTGAACCTGCTGACCGAGGACAACCTGCCCAGCTACCACTACGAGATCGCGGCGATGTTCGGCCGCGACGGCGCGTGGGGCACGTGGGTGCACCGGTGGACGGCCGAGGAGGGCCGGCACGGCATCGCGATCCGCGACTACCTGATGGCCGCCCGGGCGGTGGACCCGGTCGCGCTGGAGCGTTCGCGGATGGAACACATGGAGGCCGGCTACCAGGGCGACCACATGGACAATCCGCTGCACGTGATCGCCTACGTGACCTTCCAGGAGCTGGCCACCCGGGTCTCGCACCGCAACTCGGGCCGCACCTGCGGCGACCCGATCGCCGAGCAGCTGCTCGCGAAGGTGGCGACCGACGAGAACCTGCACATGGTCTTCTACCGGAACCTGCTCAGGGCCGCCTTCGAGATCGCGCCGGACCAGGCGATGCGCGCGGTGACCGACATGGTCACCGACTTCCGGATGCCCGGACACGGCATCGGCGGCTTCGAGCGCGCGGCGGTCAAGCTCGCCGTGGGTGGCGTGTACAACCTGCCGATCCACCAGAACGACGTGCTCCTGCCGGTGCTGCGCAACCTCAAGGTGATGGAGCGCACCGACCTGGGCCCCGAGGGCGAGAAGTCCCGCGAGGAGCTCGCGGTGTTCCTGGACGGCCTGAACACCCAGGCGACCCGCTTCGAGGAGCGCCGACTGGCCCTGGAGGCCCGCAAGGCAGCCAACCGCGCCTGACCGGCACCACGACGCGCGACGGGCCCGCCGCCTCCCGGTCGGAGGCGGCGGGCCCGTCGTACGCGGTGCCCGGGTCGACCCCTGCCCGCCGTCGCGCGCGGTGCCCGGGTCAGCCCTTGCGGGCCGCGCCGAGGGACTCCCTGAAGCCGACCTTGCCGCCCATCCGCAACACCGCGCCCTCGTACATCCGGGCCGCGAGCCGCACCAGCGCCACCAGTGCCACCAGCGCGATCGCGAAGGCGACCAGGTTCTCCACCACCGACACCCCGTCGGCGGCGGTCAGCACCGGCTGGAGCATCGCCGAGAACGGCGGGACGTAGGCGAGCACGTGGGCGATCGTGCCGCCCTTTTGCCCGAGGAAGACGGCGGCCAGGAACGAGCCGATCAGCAGCGAGGTCATCGGCGTGATCACGTTCTGCAGATCCTCCTGGCGGGACACCCGTGCCGCCGCCGCGGCGAACATGCACGCGTAGAGCGCGTAGCCCACCACGAACCACAGCAGCACCAGCGCCACCGGATAGATCATCGCCGCGGTCAACTCGACGGTGCCGAGCGCGGTCGCCGCGGCCAGCCCGACCACCGCGGTCACCAGCATCTGCAGCAGCCCGAGCAGGCCGATCCCGAGGACCTTGCCGGTCAGCAGCGCCCGAGCGGGCACGGTGGCCAGCAGGATCTCCACGATCCGGCTCGACTTCTCCTCCACCACGCCGGTGGCCACCCACATGCAGAAGAGCATCAACATGCCGTAGAGCACCAGGGTGCCGACGAAGGCGATGCCCTTGCGCGCGTCGCGCTGGTCGGCGTCGGGATCCAGCGTGGTCTTGGGCATCGGCTGGATCGCCGACGCCTGGTTCACCGCGCCGGGGTCGATGCCGCGCGCGCTCAGCCGCAGATCGCGCTCCACAGTGGCCCAGGCGCTCTGCAGCACGGCCGCCAGCGGGTCGGACAGCTTGGAGTCCACCAGGATCCGGCCGTCGTCCACGACCGCGTCCAGCTTGCCGTCGGCCAGCGCCTTCTCCGCCGCCGCGCGGTCGGCCACCGTACCCACGCGCACGTCCACGTCGAGCAGCGCCGCCTGGCGCTCGGCGGTCTGCGCCAGCTGCGTGCTCTGCGGACCGAGGAAGGCCACGTCGTACTTGTCCGAGCCGCCGCCGAGCATGGCCGGGACGGTCACCGAGGCGAGCAGGATCACCAGCATGACGCCCACCGAGATCTGGAAACCCCGGTCCCGGATGCGCTCGGTGAACTCGCGGCGCGCGACCAGACGCACGGCGGACCAAAACGTGCTGCCACCGGTGCTCACGCGCCGACCTCCGATTCCTCGCCGACCGCCGGGTTCGAGCCCGCGGTGCCGCCTGTCTCCTCCGGGTTCGAGACCGGCGGGTCGCCTGCTTCCGGGGCGCCTGCCCCCGGGTCGGCGCCCTCGCCGTTGACCACCTCGCGGAAGAGTTCCGCAAGGGAAGGGGCGGCGGGCGCGAAGGCGAGCACCCGGCCCGCCGCCCGGGCCGCGTTCAGCAGCGTCTGCTCGCTCGTCCCCGGGAGCAGTTCGACCAACACCGCGTCCTCAGCGGCCGGGCCGAGCACCCGCACGCCGGGCAGCGCCTCCGCCCAGCCCGCGGGCGCCCCCACCACGCGCACCCGATAGCGCACCGCGCGATCGTCGCCGCGCAATTCGGCCACCGTGCCCGAGGCGTGCATGCGCCCGCCGTTGATGATCCCGACCGCGTCGCAGAGCGACTCGACGAGTTCGAGCTGATGGCTGGAGAAGACCACCGAGGCCCCCGCCGCGGTGCGCTCGCGCAACACACCTGCCATCACGTCCACACCGACCGGGTCCAGGCCGGAGAACGGCTCGTCCAGGACCAGCAGCTCCGGCTCGTGCACCAGCGCGGCGGCCAGCTGCACACGCTGCTGATTGCCCAGCGACAGGGTCTCCAGGCGGTCCCCGGGAGCGCCGGTCACCCGCAGCCGGGTCAACCAGTGCGCGGCCGACGTCTGCGCCTCGGTCCGCGACATCCCGTGCAGCTCGGCCAAGTAGACCAGCTGGTCCCGGATGCGCATCTTCGGATACAGGCCGCGTTCCTCCGGCATGTATCCCCAGCGTCGTCGCACCTTCCGGTCCACCGGGGCACCCCGCCAGCGGATCTCGCCCCGATCGGCCGCCAACACGCCCAGCGCGATGCGCATGGTCGTGGTCTTGCCCGCCCCGTTGGTGCCGACGAATCCGAACATCTGGCCTGGCTGTACGGTCAACGAGAGGTCGTCGAGGACGACCTTCGCGCCGAACCGTTTGTCCAGGCCGGCCAACTCGAGCACGTATCTCCCCGTATGGTTCCAACCCCCCGTGTCGCACTTATATACGGGTCGATCCGGGCATTCAAACCCGCGCCCGCGTGTGCGATCGGACACATCCGGTCAGCGTGGCCGGCGGCCGCGGATCAGTCCAGGCGGCGCAGGTCGCGGCGGAAACGGCGGCCGTTCTCGACGTAGCTGCGCACCGCCTCGGCGAACGCGCCGGGCTTGACGGCGTTCTCCCGAATCTTCGCCGGCACCCCGAGCGCCATCGCGTAGGACGGCACCTCGATCCGATTTCCGACCACCGCACCCGCTCCCACCAGGGCACCCGTGCGCACCACGGCCTGATGCATGACCACCGCGCCGTTGCCGACCAGGCAGCGATCCTCGATCACGCAGCCCTCCAAATGCACAATGTGACCGATCACGCACTCGTCGCCCACTACCGTCGGCCACGGCGCCGTGGTGTGCAGGACGCACCCGTCCTGCACCGACGTGCGCTCGCCGATCACGATGCGGCCGTGGTCCGCGCGCAATACGGCGCCCGGCCACACCGTAGAATCCGCGCCGATCTCCACGCTGCCGATCACGACCGCGTCCGGGTGCACATACGCATCGGGGTGCACCTTGGGTACTTGATCACCCAGCGCGTAGACCGTCACGATTCCTCCTGGTTGTGCAGGGCGGTACGGGGTTACAGTGGCCCCCCATCCAACCAAGTCACCTCTTTGGGGGTTCGGTTGGGTGTCGATTGCGTAACGAGCCTTGATGTAAGGCAAAATCTGCGCTTCGGGTCGGGCACAACTCCGGCCCCTCGCGCGTTACGTGCGCTGAAGGCATCGTCCAATGAAGGTTCAGGGGCGGTGCCTGCACGACTGAGCACCGCAGATCCACCCGGAGGGGGAGAGGTACATGGCAACCGACTACGACACCCCGCGTAAGACCGACGACGACATCAACGAAGACAGCATCGAGGAGCTGAAGGCTCGGCGCGTGGACAAGTCGGCCGGTTCGGTCGACGTCGACGAGTTCGAGCAGGCCGAGTCTCTCGAGCTTCCCGGCGCGGACCTCTCCAATGAGGAGCTGTCCGTCCGGGTCGTCCCGAAGCAGGCCGACGAGTTCACCTGCTCCAGCTGCTTCCTGGTGCACCACCGCAGCCAGCTGGCCAAGGAAAAGGACGGCCAGCCGATCTGCAGCGACTGCGCCTGACCGTGTTCGGTCGAGGACGACCGGCGATGAACGGCAACCCTGCACACGCCACACGGGTACCGGCAGGAGTTGGACCGTCGACGTTCGCCGAGCGTCCTTGAACACAAGGACACGACATGGGGTACAGGAGATACCGAAGACGCACGCATGACGTACGAAGTCGAACGTCCGCCGGCACAGGGCGGGCGTTCTTGACTGTCGGCGCCGGTCCGGATCGAGCCCTTTCGGCTCGATCGAGTCGGACCGGGCCCGCCCGCGACCGGGTCAGGCGCGGGCGCGCAGCGCGGCCACCACGTCGACCAGACGCTGGGGGTTGCGCGAGGACAGGTAGAGGTAGGGCGTCGGATCGGCCGGGTCGACGACCTCGATCCGCGCCGCCCCGGGGATGTAGGCGCGCAGCAGCATGAACGCGCGCGGGTCGGCGTTTTCCATCCGCAACGAGCGCGCCTGCTCGGGGTCGAGCGCGACGCCCGCGCCCAGCGCGCTCAGCGGCACCCGCGCGCGCCCCGCGCACACCTCGGTCTCGGTCACGGTGATCCGCGCCGAGCCGTAGGCGCTCGTGGCCCAGGCGGTCAGTGCGCCCAGAACCAGGGTGAGCACGATGGTCGGCACGATCCCGAAGGCCAGGCCCACCAGCCCGCCCGAGACGGCCATGAGCACGGTCAGGGCCCACCACGAGGCCGGCACGCCGAGTCGTTCGCTGTACGCCTGCATGGCCCCAAGCCTGTCATGGGCGGCCCGCGGGTTTCAGCGGGGGCCGTGCCGCCGGGTCAACCGGGCGAGGGCGCGGGTGACCCGCTCCGGGGGCGTACGCAGGCCCGTCGCCACTCCTTTGGCGTAATCCGAAAGCACGGTCGGGGCCAGCAGGTCCAGCGCCGCCCCGGCCCGGGCGTCGTTGCCCACCAGATAGCGCGGACGCGGGCGGGGCACGCTCAGCGCGGTGCGCACCGCGTGCGCCACCGGAGCCGGATCGGGCAGCGTCTTGGCCCGCCGCAACACCTCGTCGGCGACCTCGTAGGAGTCGTGGTACGCCGACGTCTTGCGCGGCGGCATCCGGGCCATGCTCCGCTCCCAGATGTCGGTGCCGAAGCTGCCCGGTTCGATCAGCACCACCTTGACGCCGAAACCGGCGGTCTCGATCCGCAGCGCGTTCGAGATCGCCGCCAGGCCCTGCTTGCTCGCGCAGTACCAGCCCACGAAGGGCGAGGAGACCCGGCCGGAGATCGAGGAGATGTTGACGATCCGCCCGTCGCGGCGGCGGCGCATCTGCGGCAGGACCAGGCGCGCGATCCGCGCGGGCGCGACCAGGTTGGTCTCCAGCTGCGCGCGGACCCCCTCGTCGTCCACGTCCTCGATCGCGCCGGGCTGGGCGATGCCGGCGTTGTTGACCACCGCCCACGGGCCGCCGTCGGTCATCTGGGCGATCTCGGTGAAGGCCCGCACCGTCGAGGTGGCGTCGGCGACGTCGAGCAGGACCGTGCGCACGCCCACCTCGGCCCGCTCGGCGCTCTCGCGCAGCCGCTCGGCCTTCTCCTCGGTCCGGGCGGTGCCGATCACGTCGAACCCGGATCCGGCCAGTTCCAGGGCGACGGCCAGGCCGATCCCACCGGTCGCCCCGGTGACGACCACACTCTTGGTCATGCGCTTCCTTCCGTCCCGCGACCCTCTCGGGCCGCGGCGCTCGAGGCCCCCGAGCCTCTGCGCAGGTGTCGGTCGGAACGACGGTAGTGTCCTTCGGCGTGAGTCGACCAACATCCCTGACCCCGCCTCCGGAAGCGGTGGTGCCCCAGCCCCACCCGGACGCCCCGTCACCCGGCACCGAGCTGGGCGAGCACTACAGCGACTGCTTCGGCTGCGGCGAGGCCGCCCCGGGCGGGCTGCGCCTTCGTACGCGCGCCGGCGAGGGCGTATCCGTGGACGCCGAGTTCACCGTCACCACCCAGCACCAGGGCGCCCCGGGCCTGGCCCACGGCGGGCTGCTGACCTGCGCGTTCGACGAGGCGCTCGGGGCGATCGGATACATGCTGCACACCACGGCGGTGACCGGGCACCTGGAGACGGACTTCCGCCGCCCGGTGCCGGTGGGCAGCACCCTGTACATCCACGCCTGGTGCGAGGCGGTGGCCGGCCGCAAGATCTACTCGCGTGCGGTGGGCCGGCTCGACGCCGCGGACGGGCCGATCGCGGTCGAGGCGGCCGCGTTGTTCGTCAGCGTCGGACTCGAGCACTTCGTCGACAATGGACGTGCGGAGGAAGTTCGGCGCGTGCTGGACAACCCCGATTTGATCAAGGCAGGCCGAGCGTTCGAGGTGAACCCGTGAGCACGAGTGTGGACGTCCTGGTGCGTCGGCTCGACCCCGAATTGCCGCTGCCCGCGTACGAGCACCCCGGCGACGCCGGCGCCGACCTGGTGACCGCGCAGGACGCGGAGATCGCCCCCGGCGAGCGTGTGGTGCTGCCCACGGGCATCGCGATCGCGCTGCCCGACGGCTACGCCGCGTTCGTGCATCCGCGCTCGGGACTCGCCGCGCGGTGCGGAGTATCCCTGGTGAACGCCCCGGGCACAGTCGATGCGGGATACCGTGGCGAAATCAAGGTTGTCGTGGTCAATCACGACCTGCGTACGCCGGTCGTCTTCCGACGCGGCGACCGCATCGCCCAACTCGTGATCCAACGGGTCGAGCGAGCGGGGTTCCACGAGGTCGCCGAACTGCCCGGGTCCGGGCGGGGCGAAGGCGGCTTCGGTTCCACCGGCGGGCACGCGGCGGTCGGCGTTTCGAGCGTCGGCGCGGCGGGCAGCGCGGGCATCGTGCAACACTCGGCTTCCGACAGGGAAGGACTGTGACGTGTTCGGTCGTCGCCGACGCAGCGAAAAGGATGATCTGCCCGTCGAGGAGCGCGAAGACCTCGACGAGATCATCGAGGACGAGGACGATGCCGACGAGGCGCCCGACGCCGGAGCCGCATCGGACTCCGACGACGCGGACCTCGACGAGCTGAGTCGACCGGTCCCGCCCGCGCCCCGGCCGGACGGACCGTGGGACTTCGACGAGCTCGAGGATCCGCACGAGGATCGCATCGACCTCGGCGGGATGCTCATCCCGGCCGATCCGCGGATGGAATTGCGGGTCGAGGTCTCCAACGACATGATCATCGCGGCCACCGTGGTGCTGGAGGACAGCGGCCTGCAGCTGCAGGCGTTCGCCGCCCCGCGCAACGAGAGCATCTGGCACGAGGTGCGCGCCGAGATCGCCTCCGGCATCACCCAGCAGGGTGGTGTCGTGGACGAGCAGGACGCGGGCCTGGGCTGGGAGCTGCGGGCCCAGGTGCCGGTCCAGCTCCCCGACGGCACGCAGGGCCACCAGCTGGTCCGGTTCGTCGGCTGCGACGGCCCGCGCTGGTTCCTGCGCGGGGTGATCTCCGGCCGGGCCGCGGTGGATCCCGCCGTGGGCGCCGACCTGGAGGCCATGTTCCGCGACACCGTCGTGGTCCGCGGCAACGACCCGATGGCGCCGCGCGACCCGATCCTGCTGCGCCTGCCGGAAAACGCCCAGGTGGACCCGAACAGCGGGCTTGCGGTGCCGCAGCAGGGCGCCGAGGACAACCGCTTCGCGGGCGACTTGGACCCCTTCCAGCGCGGCCCGGAGATCACCGAGGTGCGCTAGCTACACCGCTCCACCGCTGTACCCCGAGGACACCGAAGCCCGGTTCCGCCGAAAGGCGGAACCGGGCTTCGTGCGTTGCGGTTCCGGGCACTCGCGAATCTTGATGTCAAGGGCGCGTCAAGAAGGCATATAAGCACGTTAGGGCGCCGCCAACGCTTTCGGTTTTGCCCCTTTTATGGTGACTTTTGACGGCTTGGAACTGCTATCAATGAGCTCGCCACGGGCGATCAAGCGCCCGTCCGTTCCAAGGAGTACCCGCGATGGCTGATCTGGCCTTCGTATGCCTGACGATCGCGTTCTTCGCGCTGGTCGTCGTGATCGCCAAGGGGGTGGCGAAGCTGTGAACGCGGACAGCATCGTCGGCCTGAGCGTCGCCATCGCCCTGCTCGGCTACCTGGTCCTGGCCCTGATCTTCCCCGAGAGGTTCTAGGTGAGCGTCACGCTCGCGGGGATACTCCAACTGTCCCTGCTGATAGCCGTCCTGGCCGCGGTACATCGCCCCTTCGGCGACTACATGGCCCGCGTGTACTCCAGTGACAAACACCTGCGCGGCGAGCGCGTCCTGTACAAGCTGATCGGCGCCGATCCGAACGCCGAACAGCGCTGGACCGTCTACCTGCGCAGCGTGCTCGGGTTCTCCATGTTCTCGCTGCTCGGGCTCTACGCCCTGCAGCGGTTCCAGGACCACCTGCCGTTCGACCTCGGGATGAAGCCGATCACGCCGGACCAGGCGTTCAACACTGCGGCGTCGTTCACGGCGAACACGAACTGGCAGTCGTACTCCGGTGAGACCGCCATGGGCCACACGGTCCAGATGGTCGGCCTGACCGTGCAGAACTTCGTGTCGGCCGCCGTCGGCATGGCCGTGGCGATCGCGCTGGTGCGCGGGTTCGTGCGGGTCCGCTCGGGTGAGATCGGCAACTTCTGGGTCGACCTGATCCGCGGTTCGATCCGGATCCTGCTGCCCATCGCGATCATCGGCACGATCGTGCTCGTCGCGTCCGGCACGATCCAAAACCTCTCCGACCCGCACACCGTGCAGACGTTGTCGGGCGGGACGCAGACCATCCCCGGCGGTCCGGTGGCCTCGCAGGAGGTGATCAAGGAGCTGGGCACCAACGGTGGCGGCTTCTTCAACGCCAACTCGGCGCACCCGTTCGAGAACCCGAACGCCTTCACCAACCTGTTCGAGATCTTCCTGATCCTGGTCATCCCCTTCTCCATGCCGCGCACCTTCGGCCGGCTCGTGGGCAACCTCAAGCAGGGCTACGCGATCCTCGCCGCGATGTTCGTGATCTGGTTCGTCGCGGTCTGCCTGATGTGGTGGACCGAGGCGCACGGCAACGGCGCCGGGCCGGAACTGGCCGGCGGCGCGATGGAGGGCAAGGAACAGCGGTTCGGCATCCCCGGCTCGTCGGTCTTCGCGGTCTCCACCACGATGACCTCCACCGGCGCGGTCAACTCGTTCCACTCCTCGTTCACCGGCCTCGGCGGCGGCATCACCATGCTGGGCATGATGCTCGGCGAGATCACGCCGGGCGGCGTCGGCTCGGGCCTGTACGGGATCCTGATCATGGCGATCCTGGCGGTCTTCGTGGCCGGTCTGATGGTCGGCCGCACGCCCGAATACCTGGGCAAGAAGATCGGCGCCGGCGAGATGAAGCTGGTCGCGATGTACATCCTCGTGGTGCCGGCGACCATCCTGACCTTCACCGGCATCGCCATCGCGCTGCCCGGTGAACAGGCGGCGATCCTCAACTCCGATTCGCCACACGGCATCTCGGAGGTGCTGTACGCGTTCACCTCGGGGGCGAACAACAACGGCAGCGCGTTCGCCGGGCTCGGCGCGAACACCGAGTTCTACAACACGACGATCGGGTTGGCCATGCTGATCGGCCGGTTCGTGCCGATCGCACTGGTGCTGGCCCTGGCCGGTCGACTCGCCGAACAAAAGAGCGTCCCCGACACCGCGGGCACCCTGCAGACGCACAAGCCCCTGTTCGTGGGCCAACTCGTCGGCGTGATCCTGATCATCACCGGCCTCACCTTCTTCCCCGCCCTGGCTCTCGGGCCGCTTGCCGAGGGATTGGCATGACAGACACCGCAATACGCCCCACCGAAGAACACGTCGATGCCCCCGCCGGCCCCGGCCGGGTCTCGGCCGGCCTGTTCGAACCCCGTCAACTGCTGAAGTCGCTGCCCGGCGCGCTGCGCAAGCTCGACCCCCGGATCATGGTCCGCACCCCGGTCATGTTCGTGGTCGAGATCGGCTCGGTGATCACCACCGTCATGGCGATCAAGGACCCGAGCACCTTCGCCTGGCTGGTCGCCGTCTGGCTGTGGCTGACCGTGGTGTTCGCCAACCTGGCCGAGGCGGTCGCCGAAGGGCGCGGCAAGGCGCAGGCGGACACGCTGCGCAAGGCCAAGACCGACACGGTCGCCCGCCGCCTGGTCGACGGCCGCGAGGAGAAGGTCGCGGCCACCGCGTTGGCCATCGGCGACCTGGTGGTCTGCGAGGCCGGCGACATCATCCCCGGTGACGGCGACGTCGTCGACGGGGTCGCGAGTGTGGACGAGTCGGCGATCACCGGCGAGTCCGCGCCGGTGATCCGCGAGTCGGGCGGGGACCGCTCGGCGGTCACCGGCGGCACGAAGGTGCTGTCGGACCGGATCGTCGTCAAGATCACCACCGAGCCCGGCAAGACCTTCATCGACCGGATGATTGCCCTCGTCGAGGGCGCCGCCCGGCAGAAGACGCCGAACGAGATCGCGCTCAACATCCTGCTCGCGTCGCTGACGATCATCTTCCTGTTCGCGGTCGTCACGCTGCAGCCGATGGCGATGTACGCGCACGCCGAGCAGTCGATGATCATCCTCGTCGCGCTGCTGATCTGCCTGATCCCGACCACCATCGGGGCGCTGCTGTCGGCGATCGGCATCGCCGGCATGGACCGACTGGTGCAGCGCAACGTGCTGGCCATGTCGGGGCGCGCCGTGGAGGCGGCGGGCGACGTGTCGACGCTGCTGCTCGACAAGACCGGCACGATCACGCTGGGCAACCGGCAGGCGTCGGAGTTCGTCCCCGTGGACGGGGTAGAGGAGGCGGAACTGGCCGACGCGGCACAACTGTCCTCGCTCGCCGACGAGACGCCCGAGGGCCGCTCGATCGTGGTGCTGGCCAAGGAGCGGTACGGGCTGCGCGAGCGGCACCAGGGCGAACTCGCCCACGCCGAGTGGATCGCCTTCACCGCACAGACCCGGATGTCGGGTGTGGACCTGAGCGACGAGCGCGGCGTGCGCATGGTCCGCAAGGGCGCCGCCTCCGCGATCAACGCCTGGGTGTCCGAACGCGGCGGCAACGTTCCCGCCCGGTCCGGCGAACTGGTCGACGCCATCTCCGCCGCCGGCGGCACGCCGCTCCTGGTCGCGGTCGAGGACACCGAGGGCGCCCGGATCCTGGGCGTCATCCACCTCAAGGACGTGGTCAAGGAGGGCATGCGGGAGCGCTTCGACGAGCTGCGCCGCATGGGCATCCGCACGGTGATGATCACCGGCGACAACCCGCTGACCGCCAAGGCGATCGCGGACGAGGCGGGCGTGGACGACTTCCTCGCCGAGGCCACCCCCGAGGACAAGCTCGCGCTGATCAAGCGCGAGCAGGCGGGCGGCAAGCTGGTCGCGATGACCGGCGACGGCACCAACGACGCGCCGGCGCTGGCCCAGGCCGACGTCGGCGTGGCGATGAACACCGGCACCTCGGCGGCCAAAGAGGCCGGGAACATGGTCGACCTCGACTCGAACCCGACCAAGCTGATCGAGATCGTGGAGATCGGCAAGCAGTTGCTGATCACGCGCGGCGCGCTGACCACGTTCTCCATCGCCAACGACGTCGCGAAGTACTTCGCGATCATCCCGGCCATGTTCGCGAGCATCAAGGGCGCCGAGGCCCTGGGCCCGCTGGACAAGCTCAACATCATGCAGCTCGCCACCCCCGAGTCGGCGATCATCTCGGCGGTGATCTTCAACGCCCTGATCATCGTCGCCCTGATCCCGCTGGCCCTGCGCGGTGTGCGCTATCGGCCGATGTCGGCCGACAAGCTGCTCGCCCGCAACCTGCGGATCTACGGACTCGGCGGCCTGATCGCCCCGTTCGTCGGGATCAAGATCATCGACCTGCTCGTCTCGCTCATCCCCGGAATCGGTTGATTCAGATGGCCACCAACTTCAGTACCCGCATCCGCGTCCTGGGCGCGGCCCTGCGCGCCTTCCTCGTCCTCACCGTGCTCCTGGGCATCCTGTATCCGCTGTCGATGACCGGGATCGCCCAGGCGCTGTTCAAGGACAACGCCGACGGCTCGATGGTCAGTGTGAACGGCAAGGACGTCGGCTCCAGCCTGATCGGCCAGTCCTTCGACCTCGTCGACGCCCAGGGCAACCCGCGCAAGTTCGACGCGGACGGCCGCGAGGTGCTGGCGACGGCGGACGGCGCCGGATACACCTACCTCCAGGGCGGCGGCGCGCTGACCGCCGAGCAGGCGGCGGGCGTCGGTACGCTGCCCGACCCGAAGTGGTTCCAGCCGCGTCCATCGGCCGCGAACTACGACGGCCTCGGTTCGGGCGCGTCCAACTACGGCCCCGAGAACCCGACCTTCGTCAAGCTCGTCGCCGACCGCAAGGCACAGGTGGCCAAGTTCAACGGCGTCGGAGAGGACCGGGTCCCCGTGGACGCGGTCACCGCGAGCGGATCCGGCCTGGACCCGCACATCTCCAGGGCGTACGCGCTGATCCAGGTCGAGCGGGTGGCCAAGGAGCGCGGCAACCTGGACGTTGCCAAGGTGCGCGCGCTGGTCGACAAGCACGAGGACGGACGTAACATCGGCTTCCTCGGCCAGGAGCGGGTGAACGTGCTGGAGCTCAACATCGCCCTCGCCAAGCTCGCCCGCTGACGGGGCGGTCACGATGTTCGCGGGTCGGAGCGTGCCGGTGCCGGCACCCTCCGACCCGAGACAGAGAATGGATGTCATGGCACGCGGCAAGCTCCGGATCTATCTCGGTGCGGCGCCCGGCGTCGGCAAGACCTACGCGATGTTGGGCGAGGGGCAGCGTCGGCGCAGGCGCGGCAGCGACGTCGTGGTCGGTTTCGTGGAATGCCACGGCCGACCCAGCACCGAGGAGGCACTTCAGGGTCTGGAGGTGGTCCCCCGGCGGGACATGGTCCACCGAGGCGGCTCGTTCACCGAGATGGACGTGGACGCGGTGATCACCCGGCGGCCGAAAATCGCCCTCGTCGACGAACTCGCGCACACCAATGTGCCCGGCTCGCGCAACGAGAAGCGCTGGCAGGACATCGAGGAAATCCTCGACGCGGGGATCGACGTGATCTCCACGGTCAACGTGCAGCACCTCGAATCGCTCAACGACGTGGTCGAGTCGATCACAGGCGTGCCCCAGCGCGAGACCGTGCCCGACGAGGTGGTCCGCCGGGCCGACCAGATCGAACTGGTCGACATGGCGCCGGAGGCACTGCGCCGGCGAATGGCACACGGCAACGTGTACGCGCCGGAGAAGGTCGACGCGGCGCTGTCCAACTACTTCCGGGTCGGCAACCTGACCGCGCTGCGCGAGTTGGCGCTGCTGTGGACCGCGGACCGGGTGGACGAATACCTCCAGCAGTACCGCAGCGAACACCAGATCGACGCGACCTGGCCGGCGCGCGAGCGCATCGTCGTCGGCCTGACCGGCGGCCCCGAGGGCGAGACGCTGCTGCGCCGCGCCGCGCGGATCGCCACCCGCGGCTCCGGCGGCGAACTGCTCGCGGTCTACGTCTCGCGCAGCGACGGCCTCACCGGCGCCTCCCCGGAGGCGCTGGCCCGCCAGCGCGCGCTGGTCGAGTCGCTCGGCGGCACCTTCCACTCGGTGGTCGGCGAGAACGTGCCCACCGCGCTGCTGTCCTTCGCGCGCGGCGTCAACGCGACGCAGATCGTGCTCGGCAGCAGCCGGCGCAAGCCCTGGCAGTACCTGTTCGGCCCCGGCGTGGGCGCCACCGTCGCCGCGCAGTCCGGCGACATCGACACGCACATCGTCACCCACGAACACGCGGGCGTGGGGCGGGTGCTGCGCCCACTGCGCTCACCCCTGGGGCGCGGCAGGCGGCTCGCGTCGTGGGCGGTGACGGTGATCGGGCCGGTCGCGCTCACCTTCATCCTGGACGCGACGCGCGGCAGCCACGGGTTGTCCACCGAGATGTTGCTGTTCCTGACGGTCACCGTCGCGGTCGCCCTCATCGGCGGCCTGTGGGCCTCGATCCTGACCGCCGTGGTGTCCTCGGTCCTGCTCAACTACTACTTCACGCCGCCGCTGCACAACCTGACCATCGCCGACCCGGAGAACATGCTCGCGCTCGGCATCTTCGTGCTGGTCGCGCTGTCGGTGGCCTCGGTGGTGGACCTGGCGGCCAGGCGCACCCACCAGGCCGCGCGCAGCCAGGCCGAGGCGCAGACCCTGAGCTTTTTGGCGGGCAGCGTGCTGCGCGGCGAGCAGGCGCTGCCGGCGCTGCTCGACCGCGTGCGCGAGACGTTCGGGATGGAGTCGGTCGCGCTGCTCCAGCGCGAGGAACACCACAGCCCGTGGTCGTGCGTCGGCAGCGTGGGACCGCATCCCGCGATCAGGCCCGACGACGCCGACGTGGACGTGCCGGTGTCCGACTCGCTCGCGCTCACCCTGTCCGGGCGGGTGTTGCCGGCCGAGGACCGGCGGGTGCTCGGGGCGTTCGCGGCGCAGGCCGCGGTGGTCCTGGAGCGCCGGCAACTGGTCGCGGAGGCCGCGCAGGCGCGGCAGCTCAAGGAGGGCAACCGGATCCGCACCGCGCTGCTCGCCGCCGTCTCGCACGACCTGCGCACCCCGCTGGCCACGATCAAGGCGAGCGTGTCCAGCCTGCGGGCCGAGGACGTGAGCTGGTCGGAGGAGGACGAGGCGGAACTGCTCGCGGCGATCGAGTTCGGCGCCGATCGGCTGGACACGCTGATCGGCAATCTGCTCGACATGAGCCGGTTGCAGACGGGTACGGTCACCCCGCTGATGGGCGACATCGGTCTGGACGAGGTGGTGCCGGGCGCGCTGGCCGGGGTGGCCGAGGAGCGGGTGGCGCTGGACATCCCCGAGACGCTGCCGGCGGTGTGCGCGGACGCGGGGCTGTTGGAGCGGGTACTGGCCAACGTGATCGAGAACGCGGTCAAGCACAACCCGCCGGGCCGCCGGGTACACGTGTCGGCCGGCGCGCTCAGGGACCGGGTCGAACTGCGGGTGGCCGACCGCGGTCCCGGGGTGCCGGACGAGTCGAAGGGGCGGATCTTCGAACCGTTCCAACGCCTGGGCGACGCGCCGAAGGGCAACGGGGTGGGACTCGGGCTCGCGGTCGCCCGCGGCTTCGCGGAGGCCATGGACGGCACACTGACCGCGGAGGACACCCCCGGTGGCGGATTGACGATGGTGCTGGCGCTGCGCACGGCCGGATCGCCGGCCGGCGGCGCGGTCGCGGGATCCACCCCCGCGGCCGAGGAACGAACCACTTGGGAGGAACAACGATGACACGGGTCCTGGTCGTCGACGACGAGCCACAGATCGTGCGGGCCCTGGCCATCAACCTCAAGGCCCGCGGCTACGACGTGGACACCGCGGGCGACGGTACGGCGGCGCTGACCGCCGCCGCGGACCGGCATCCGGACGTGGTGCTGCTGGACTTGGGGCTGCCGGACATCGACGGGGTCGAGGTGATCAAAGGTCTGCGCGGGTGGACCAGGATCCCGATCATCGTGCTGTCCGCGCGGCACGCCTCGGCCGAGAAGGTCGCGGCCCTGGACGCGGGCGCGGACGACTATGTGACGAAGCCGTTCGGGATGGACGAGCTGCTGGCCCGACTGCGGGCGGCGGTGCGGCGCGCGGTGCCGGAGGAGGAGGCGCCGGTCGTGGTCACCGACTCGTTCACGGTGGACCTCGCGGCCAAGCGGGTCTCGCGCGACGGCGCGGACGTGCGACTGACGCCGACCGAGTGGCATCTGCTGGAGGTGCTGGTCCGGCACGCGGGCCGGCTGGTCAGCCAGCGGGCGCTGTTGCAGGAGGTGTGGGGGCCGCAGTACGGGACGGAGACGAACTATCTGCGGGTCTACATGGCGCAACTGCGGCGCAAGCTGGAGCACGACCCGTCGCACCCCAGGCATCTGCTGACCGAGCCCGGGATGGGGTATCGGTTCGAGGGTTAGCGCCGCGCCTTGCCGGCGCGGTGCGGTTCGTGGACCGCGGGCGTGGCGCGACGCGGCGGCGGGGTCCGGGGCCGGTGGTGTCGGTCGGGCCGTGGGGGCCGACGGTGGGTGGGAGGTTTCGGACCTCGGAGGGCCGTGGGATAGGCGGTACCCTTGCCGGCATGAGTGGTAGCGCAGCCGGCGTGGAGCGTAGATCCGGGCGATTGCGGCGGATGTTGGATCGATGGACGTCGACCCATGAGGAGTTGCACGCCGAGGAGCTGCTGCACGACACCCAGCGGCTGGGCTGCACGAAGATCGTGGACGTGGTCGAGCGGGATCTGATCACGGTCGGCGGCACGCTGCGCACGGTGACCTTCCGGCCGCGGGCGGGCGTACCCGCGCTCGAGGCGGAGATCTACGACGGATCGGGCGCGTTGTCGGTGGTCTGGTTGGGTCGGCGGCGAATAGCCGGGATCGAGCCGGGGCGGCAGTTGGTCGCCCACGGTCGGGTCAGCACCACTCAGGGGCGGCCCGTTCTGTTCAACCCCAGGTATGAACTGCGCCCCGTCGGCCGAGAGTGAACGAGTGACCGCCTCCATGGATAAACCCGCTTCCGGCGCGCCCGGCGACCGCCAGGCCCCCACCGACAGCGCGGCCTCGATGATCGCCGCCTTCGGCGGTGTTCGGGGCATGATCGACATGACCGTGCCGGGGCTGGTCTTCGTGATCGCCTACACGATCAGTCGGTCCACCTGGACGGCGGCGATGACCGCCGGCGGTGTCGCGCTGGCGTTCGCGGTGGTACGGATCATCCGCCGGGAGACGCTGCAGCACGCGCTCGGCGGCTTCCTGGGCGTCGCGCTGGCCGGGTGGATCGCGGTGAAGTCCGGCAAGGCGGAGAACTTCTACGCGTTCGGGATGTTGTTGTCGGGCGGCTACGCGCTCGCCTACCTGATCTCGATTCTGGTCCGCTGGCCGATCATCGGCGTCCTGCTCGGCCCGATGCTGGGCGAGAACTTCACCTGGCGGCGGATCCCGGCCCGCTACGCGGCGTACCGCAAGGCCACCTGGGTCTGGTTCGTCATGTTCGTGCTGCGCATCGTGATCCAGATCCCGATCTACTGGACGGGCAACGTCACGGCTCTGGGCATCGCGAAGGTCGCGCTGGGTGTGCCGCCGTTCCTGGTGGCCTGCTACATCACCTGGCTGATCATGTCCAAGGCTCCGCCGCCGGTGAAGGTCGCCGACGAGGAGGACGAGGGCGAGGGTGCGGAGGGGGAGCGTGCCGCCGGCGTGGAGTCGGGCGCGGCTCCGGTGGTGGAGCAGCGCGACGAGCGGCGGGAAGGCCGCGTCGCGGACTGAGCGGGGCGGGTCGAGCCCGGAAGGGCGAGTTCGGAAGGGCGAGTCCGGCATTCGTTCGGGCTTGCCATTTCGGCTTGGCGCGCTCGTATTTTCGGCTTGTGTGTCCGGCTTCTTTTTCCGGACCGCGTTCTCGGCTTGCGGCACGACGGGCGTCGCGGCGTGCGTGCGGATTTTCGCTTCGACCTCGGTTCCCGCTTCGATTCCGGCTATCGTTGTCCAGCTGTCGGAGTTTATTATCGGAAGATTTGCCGAATTGGTCGCTCGAGTGATCATTCCTGCCGAGAACTCCGGTCGATCCCGGAGAATTTGGACCAGCTGCGGTCGAATCAGTCATTACCGCATGATCCCGTAACTGTGCGATTAGCGTCCCGTTAGACCTCCAGTGGACGAAGGAGGCGGGGACGGTGGCCGGAAACGGTGACCTCATCGCATTGGTGACACAAGCCGGTCTCTCCCGGCGCGAACTGGCCCGCTGGGTCAACGTGGTGGCCGAGCGCCGCGGGCTGCACCTCGGGTGCAGCCACACCTCGGTGGCCCGATGGCTCGAAGGCGCGCAGCCGCGGTGGCCGATTCCCGAGCTGTTGGCGGAGGCCCTGGGCCGACGTCTGGGCTGCGAACTGACCGTCGCGGACCTCGGCTTGCGTGATCGGCGACCACCGACCCCCGACCCCTTCGACGGGCTGATCGTC
This sequence comes from Embleya sp. NPDC059237, assembly GCF_042754105.1. Classification (NCBI taxonomy): domain Bacteria; kingdom Bacillati; phylum Actinomycetota; class Actinomycetes; order Kitasatosporales; family Streptomycetaceae; genus Embleya; species Embleya sp. NPDC059237. Next base: position 926,586 of record NZ_JBHZAE010000001.1, read on the forward strand.
GCCCGGACCGCGGCCGAAGTCAGACACGCCGTGGCCGAATTGTCGGAGAGAGACATGAACCGCCGTACTTTCCTGGCCAACACGGCCTTCGGCGCCGGGGCGTTCGCCGCTCCCGCGTTGTTCTGGTCGACCGCATCCGGGGCCGAGGGCGAGCCCGAGCAGCTTGCCTCGCACGGCCCCACCACGGTGCGCGACGCAGACGTACTACGCATTCACCAGACCGTCCTGGCGTTTCGCCGACTCGACCGTGCCCAGGGCGGCGGGGATCTGCGGGACACCGTGGTCCACCACCTCAACGGCGTCGCGCGGACCAAGTTGGCCGGCTCCTACGGCGAGGAGGTGGGCCGCCGATTGTTCCGGGCGGTGGCCGAACTCACCGAGTTGGCGGGGTGGTTGTCGTTCGATTCCGGCCGGCACGCGCTCGCCCAGCGCTATCACATCCAGGCGCTGCGGCTGGCCCAGGCGGCCGACGACCCGGCGTACGGGGCGTATGTGATGGCCAACATGGCCTGCCAGGCGGTGTATCTGGGCCACGGGTGGGAGGCGGTCCAGCTGGCCCGGGCCGCCGAGCAGGGCGGCGGGAGCCGGTTGGGCCCGCGGGCGCGCGCGATCGTGGCCTCGATGGAGGCGCGGGGCTACGCGGCGCTGGGCGACCGGCGCGCGTGCGAGCGGGCGATGGGGACGGCCGAGCGGCATCTGGACGCGGCGAACGCGGTCGAGGACGACCCGTCGTGGTGCAACTACTTCGACGAGTCCGAGTTGCAGCACGAGTTCGCGCACAGCCACCGCGACCTGGGCCTGCCGGACAAGATCCACGGCTTCGCGGGCGCGTCGATGAAGCTGCGCCGGGCCGGCGCGACCCGTCGGTGTGCGCAGGACACCACGTTCATGGCCGCGGCGCACCTGGCCCAGGGTGATCTCGACGCGGCGTGCGCCAAGGCCGGTGAGGCGCTGCGGATCACGGGCAACCTGTCGTCCACCCAATGCAACGACTTCCTGGCGGACTTCCGCAGGCGGCTGCGCCCGTACGCGAAGGAACCGATCGCGCGTGCGTTCAGCGAGGAGGCGGACCACATCCTCGGCGACCTGGCCGCCGCCTAGGACTTGGCGGGCGGATCCCGGCGCCGTGCGGCACGGGTGTGCCGGAGAAGCAGGCGCGGGGTGGTTGCGTGCGGCTGCTTCTCCGGTGCGGTGAGGTGGGCCCGGGCGATACGGCCCCGCCGGGATCCGTCGGACCGGAGCCGGTCGCCGGTAGGACCGGCACTGCCGTCGGTCAGGCCGACAGCAGCTCCTCCAGCTCCTCTTCGCGGTGCGGCGCCGCGACGAACAGCAGTTCGTCGCCGGCCTCCAGCGAGTCGTCCTTGCCCGGGACCAGTACCCGGCCCTCGCGGATGATCGTCACCAGCGCCGTGTCCTCGGGCCACGCCACGTCGCCGACGCGCGTGCCGACGAGGGCGGCGTCGCCCGGAAGGGTCAGCTCGACCAGGTTGGCATCGCCCTGGCTGAACCGCATCAGGCGGACCAGGTCGCCGACACTGACCGCTTCCTCGACCAGAGCCGACATCAGGCGCGGCGTGGACACGGCGACGTCCACGCCCCATGCCTCGTTGAACAACCACTCGTTCTTCGGGTTGTTCACCCGGGCGACCACGCGCGGCACGCCGTACTCGGTCTTGGCCAGCAGCGAGACGACCAGGTTCACCTTGTCGTCGCCGGTCGCCGCGATCACCACGTTGCAGCGCTGCAACGCGGCCTCGTCCAGCGAGGAGATCTCGCACGCGTCGGCGAGCAGCCACTCGGCCTGCGGCACGCTGTCCACCTTGATGGCGTCCGGTGCCTTGTCGACGAGCAGGACCTCGTGGCCGTTTTCCAACAGCTCCGCGGCGATGGAGCGACCCACCGCGCCGGCGCCCGCGATTGCGACCCGCATCAGCCCTCCTCCGGTGCTTTCTCGAAGGCCGCCTCGACGGCGGCCACATCCGCCTGGTGCATGACCACGTGCACGAGGTCGCCCTCTTGGATCACGGTCTCGGAGGTCGGCAGGATGCCTTCGCCCAAACGGGTGACGAAGGCGACCCGGGCGCCCGATGCCTGTTCGAGCCGGGTGATGCGGTGCCCCACCCACGCCGAGTTCACATGCACCTCGGCCAGTTGCACGCTGCCGGAGGGGTCGCGCCACAGCGGTTCGGCGCCACTGGGCAACAACCGGCGCAACATCTGGTCCGCGGTCCAGCGCACGGTGGCCACCGTGGGGATACCCAGGCGTTCGTACACCTCTGCCCGGCGCGGGTCGTAGATGCGCGCGGCCACGTTCTCCACACCGAACGTCTCGCGCGCGACGCGCGCCGCGATGATGTTCGAGTTGTCGCCGCTGCTGACCGCCGCGAACGCGCCGGCCTCTTCTATACCGGCCTCGCGCAGGGTGTCCTGGTCGAAACCGATGCCCTTGATCCGGCGGCCGGAGAAGTGCGACCCCAGCCGGCGGAACGCGGAGGGATCGCGGTCGATGACCGCCACCGAATGCCCCAGTTCCTCGAGCGTCTGGGCCAGCGTGGATCCCACGCGCCCGCAGCCCATGATGACGATGTGCACGGCCGTCCTTCCGGATTTGGTCCGTTGTGCCCGGTCTGATGCTCGTTTGTGGTGTTACCAGGGTGGCAGACCTCGCCGAGACGTTACACGTGGACGCCTTACGGCATGCCCCCGGCCCGGCAAAAGTCGATGGGCTTACGATCACCTGCGTGTCAAGACTGACCGATCTGTCCAAGCGCATCCTTGTCGGCAGAGCCTTGCGCAGCGACAAGCTGTCCGAGACGCTCCTGCCGAAGCGCATCGCGCTGCCCATTTTCGCCTCCGACGCACTGTCCTCCGTCGCGTACGCGCCGGACGAGATCCTGCTCACCCTTTCCATGGCGGGAATGGCGACCTACCACTTCTCGTGGAAGGTCGGTCTGGCCGTCGTCGTGGTCATGCTGACCGTGGTCGCCTCCTATCGCCAGAACGTCCACGCCTATCCCAGTGGCGGCGGTGACTACGAGGTCGCGAACGTCAACCTCGGTCCCAACGCCGGTTTGACGGTCGGCAGCGCGCTCCTGGTCGACTACGTGCTGACCGTGGCGGTATCGGTCTCCTCCGGCGTCGCCAACATGGCCTCCGCGGTGCCCGCGCTCGAGGGGCACAAGGTGTTGTTGGCGGTCGGCCTGGTGCTGCTGCTGATGGCGATGAACCTGCGCGGCGTTCGCGAGTCGGGCAAGCTCTTCGCCGTCCCCACCTACGCGTTCATGGCCGCCATCCTCGGGATGACCCTGTTCGGCCTGATCCGGGGCGCCACCGGCGCCACCATGGAGGCCGAGAGCGCCGGGTTCCACATCGAGGCCGAGGACAGCTTCAGCGGCTTCGCGCTGGTGTTCCTGCTGCTGCGCACCTTCTCCTCCGGGTGCGCGGCGCTGACCGGTGTCGAGGCGATCAGCAACGGTGTACCGGCGTTTCGCAAGCCCAAGAGCAAGAACGCGGCCTCCACGCTGCTGCTGATGGGCACCATCTCGGTGACCATGCTGATGGGCATGCTGGCGCTGGCCAACATGACCAAGGTGCGCTTCGCGGAGAACCCGGAGAGCCAGATCCAGGGGGCACCGGCCGGATATGAACAAAAGACCGTGGTCGCGCAGGTCGCCGACGCGGTCTTCGGTGGCACGTTCGCGTCGCCGCTGTTCTATCTCGTACTCGCGGTCACCGGCCTGATCCTGATCCTGGCCGCGAACACCGCGTTCAACGGCTTCCCGGTGCTCGGCTCGATCCTGGCCCAGGACCGCTACCTGCCCCGGCAGTTGCACACGCGCGGCGACCGCCTCGCGTTCAGCAACGGCATCATCATGCTGGCCGCGTTCGCGATCGTGTTGATCGTCGCGTTCGAGGCCGAGCCCACCAAGCTGATCCAGCTGTACGTGGTCGGCGTCTTCGTGTCCTTCACGATGAGCCAGGCGGGCATGATCCGGCACTGGACCCGGCACCTGAAGACCGAGACCGAACCGGCCGAGCGCCGGCGGATGATGCGCAGCCGGGTGATCAACGCCTTCGGCCTGTGCATGACCGGCGCGGTCCTGGTGATCGTTTTGGTGACCAAGTTCGTGCAGGGCGCCTGGATCGCGATCGCCGCGATGGGCGTGCTGTTCCTGTTGATGAAGCAGATCCGGCGACACTATGACCGGGTGGCCACGGAGCTGGCGGCCGTGGAGATGGACGACACCAAGCTGCCCTCGCGGGTGCATGCCATCGTGCTGGTGTCCAAGCTGCACAAGCCCTCGCTGCGGGCGTTGGCGTACGCGCGCTACTCGCGGCCGAACGTGGTCGAGGCGGTCACGGTCAACGTGGACCCGGCCGAGACCGAGGCACTGCGGCGCGAGTGGGACGAGCGCGGGATAGAGGTGCCGCTCAAGGTGCTCGACTCGCCGTATCGGGAGATCACCCGGCCGGTGATCGAGTACGTGAAGTCGGTGCGTCGGTCCAGCCCGCGCGATGTGGTGAACGTGTACATCCCGGAGTACGTGGTCGGCCGCTGGTACGAGCAGATCCTGCACAACCAGAGTGCGCTGCGGCTCAAGGGGCGGTTGTTGTTCACGCCGGGGGTCATGGTGACGTCGGTGCCGTGGCAGTTGGAGTCGTCCGAGCGGTTGAAGGAGCCGAAGGCCTGGGTGGCGCCGGGGTCGGTGCGGCGGGGGCCGGCGCGGACGCCTCGGGGTGGGGACGGGAAGCGGGGTGGGCCGGGCTCGGGTTCGGGGCCGGGCTCTGCGTCCGGGTCGGGCTCGGGGTCCGGGTCGGGCTCGGGCCCGGGGTCCGGGGCTGGAGCGTCCTGAGTTCGGGTGGGTCGTGACGGTGTGTGGTGACGGTGGGCGCGGGTTCTTCGGGTAGGGACTACCCTGGAAGCCGCGCCCACCTCCGTGAGGCGCTTTCTTTGTGTCGTCGTGGTGTCGGTGTGCGCGCCTGGGCGTGGTCGGCCGCGGGGCATCCGAGGTCCCTTGTCGTGCGTCGGTTGTGTTCGGCCCCTGGTTTTTCGTCTGCTGCCCGTTGTTTTCATCGACTGTTTTCATCGACGTTGTACGAGCTGTGCTACGAGCTGTGCGAGGAGTGCCGTGTCTGTCGGATCCACCACCCCCGAGTCGGACCAGTCCCTGCGGGGTGAGCGGTACGAGGTCGAGATCGGCCCGGTTGCTCACGGTGGGCACTGCGTCGCTCGCCACGAGGGCCGTGTGATCTTCGTTCGGCACGGCCTTCCGGGCGAGCGGGCCGTCGTGGAGATCACCGACGGCGGGCCGACGTCGCGTTTCCTGCGCGCAGACGTGGTCGAGGTGCTGCACGCGTCGCCGGATCGCATCACGCCCGCGTGCCCGGTGGCCGGGCCCGGCATGTGCGGCGGTTGCGACTGGCAGCACGCCACGCCCGCCGCGCAGCGCCGACTCAAGGGCGATGTGGTCGCCGAGCAGCTGCTGCGGCTCGGCAAGGTCGACGTACAGGTCGAGGTGGAGGCCGTGGACAGCCCGCCCGGGCAGCCCGAGGGCCTGGGGTGGCGCACGCGGGTGCAGTTCGCGGTGGACCCGGCGACGGGCCGGGCGGGGCTGCGCAAGCACCGCTCGCACGACGTCCAGCCGATCGACGCGTGCCCGATCGCGGCGCCCGGTGTCGAGGAGTTGGGCATCGAGGCGCACGAGTGGCCCGGCGTGGCGTCGATCGAGGCGGTCTCCGCGACCGGCTCGCTGGACCGCGCGGTCACCGTGGTGCCGGCCGAGGGCGCGGACGGGCGCATGCCGATCGTCGAGCTGAACCGGGCCGTGTCGGTGTTCCGGGCCGACGACAAGGGCCGGGTACGCAAGGTGCACGGTCGGCCGGCAGTGCGCGAGGTGGCCGCGGGACGGACCTGGAAGGTGTCGGGCGGCGGCTTCTGGCAGGTGCACCCGGCCGCGGCCGACGTGCTCGTGGCGGCCGTCGTCGAGGGTTTGGAGCCGCGGCCGGGCGATCTGGCGCTCGACCTGTATTGCGGGGTCGGGCTGTTCGCGGGTGCCCTCTCCGAGCGGCTCGCGGACAGCGACACGATCATCGGCATCGAGAGCTCCAGGCAGGCGGTCGAGGACGCGATCCACAACCTGCGGGACGTGCCGGGCGCGCGCTTCGAGGTCGGCACGGTGGAGAAGGTGCTGAGCCGACCCGGCTTCCTGCGCCGCGCCGACATCGTGGTCCTGGACCCGCCGCGCGCGGGCGCGGGCAAGGCGGTCGTCGAGCGCATCGCGCGCCTGACCCCGCGCCGGGTCGCCTACGTCGCCTGCGACCCCGCCGCACTGGCCCGCGATGTGGCCTACTTCGCGAGCGCGGGCTTCAAGCTCCGGTCGTTGCGCTCGTTCGACCTCTTCCCGAACACGCACCACATCGAGTCGGTCGCCATCCTGGAACCGGCGCCTCGGGCGGTCCGACCTCGGCGTTAGCAATGTCGAGGGTGTCGAGAGTGTCGAGAATGTCGAGCCGATCAGTGCATTTTGATTGCACGGAGTGCACAGCGATTGCATGAAACGGCCGCCCTGACCAGCGTCAGGGCGGCCGTTTGCTGTCCTCAGCCAGGGTCGACCGGCAGTCGGTACACCAGGCTGAACCGGGCCGCCGCCGACAGGATGTCGGCGGTCTCGACCGGCCGCCCCACCGTGTCGTGGTAGGTGCGTCGGATCACCATCACGATCGCGCCGGCCGGCTCACCCAGGAGCGCGGCGTCCTCGGCGGCGGCGGGCCGCGCAGTGATGTCCTCCTCGGCCCCGATCACCTCGATCCCGATCGCTGCCATCCTGAGCGGCACGCCCTGGCCGGCGTGCGGGCCCTCCTCGGGCAGGGCGATCGGCGTACCGCCCGTGATCTCCAGCGGCTCGACCGAGTACGTCAGCATCACGGGCATGCCGTCCGCCCGATAGACGTACTGGGTACGCATCACCCGCGCTCCGGCAGGGATGTGCAGCCGAGTCGCGATCTCGGCGGAGGCGTCGATGATTTGTGACCGCGACGACCAGGTGCCGGTCTGTCCGCGGCGAGCCATTGCCGCCGCCCAGGGGGCCCGCCCGTGATGCGGTCGGGGGTGGCGTACCAGTCGGCTGAGCGCGGGCGGCTCGTGAACGTACATGCCCCCCTCGGCGGTGCGACCCCCAACCAGGCCCTCGGCGATCAGCAACCTGACTGCCGAGTGCGCGACGGTCTCGGACACCCCGTACCGTGCGCCGATGTCGACCCGTGACGGGACCCGGGCGCCGGGCGGCAGCGTGCCGTCGAGGATCTGCCGGCGCAGTTCGGCGGCAACCCGCTGGTAGGCAGGGATGTCATACGGCATGCCGCCGCCTCTCATTACACAACGGCCCCGTACCGGTGACGAGCCGGATCACGGGGCCGCAGATGCCACCGACAGGCGTAGCCTGGCCGGGACAGATACCTACAGGCAGGGTACCGCCCCCGCCCGCGCACCACAGGGGGCACCGCCCACTGCACAGGCAGGGGACACAGTGGCTGACGACCACGACATTCGCAGCATCGGACAACGCATCCACGACATCCGCCGCCGGGAGGGCATCTCCCGCGCCGACCTCGCCGCCGTTGCCGACCGCAGCACGGACTGGCTCAAATCGGTGGAGTTGGGCCGCCGGCAGCTCGACCGCATCGGCCCGCTCATGGCCATCGCCGACCGGCTCGGCGTCGACCTCACCGAACTCATCGGCGTGGCACCGCGGGACGACCGCAGCCCGCGCACCGGCTACGACGCCGTACCTCAAATCCGTCGGTCGCTGCTGCGGCACCAGCTCGGGCAGCCCACCGGCCACCCGCGACCGCTCGCAGACCTGCGCCTGGACGCGCACACCGCACACCGCCACCGGCAGGCCGCGAGGTTCGGCGACCTCGGCGCCCTTCTCCCTGGGCTGATCGATGACGCGTCGACCGCCGCCGCTGCCCACGGCGGCGACGAACGGCAGCAGACCCACGGGCTGCTGTCGGCGGTGCTGTGCGATACGGCGATGTTGGTCAAACGGCTTGGGCAGATCGACCTGGCGACCGTCTCGGCTCGGCAGGCCGTCGATGCGGCCGTGGCCGCTGGTGATCCTCTGCTGGAGATCGCTGCGATGTGGACCCAGGCGGAGGTGTGCGTGTCCGCCGGTGCGCGGGTCGAGGGTCTGGGCATCGTGCGGGCCGGGCTCGATCGACTCGACGCGCTGCTGAGCGACGACGACATGCCCGCCTGGAGTCTGTGGGGGACCATGCACCTGGTTGCGGCGGTGCAGGCCGCGCAGTGGTCGGACCGGGCGACCGTCGAGGACCACATCCGGGAGGCCACAGCCGCGGCTGAGCGGACCGGTGATCGCAACGACCACGGGACCTGCTTCGGTCCGGCGAACGCGGCGTTGATGGAGCTATCGTCCCGCCTCGAACTCGGAGATGGGCGGGCAGCCCTGGAGGCGACGCAGGGCGTCGACCTGTCGGCGCTGCCCACGGAGCGACGCGCTCGGCATCTCATCGACGTTGGCCGGGCCCACGCCCAGGCGCGCGACGACGCCGCGTCGATGCGTGCCCTGTTGGATGCCGACCGTCTGGCGCCGGAGTATGTGCACTCGCATGCGATGGTGCGCGACATGGTCGTGACCGCGCGCCGACGGGACCTGCTGACGTCGCGTGAGCCGGTGCACCGCATGGCCCGCCGCATCGGTGTGAGCTAGCCGCTGACCTCTCCGCTTTACCTTCTCTTGACGGACCGGGTACACCTTGTACCCGGTCCGTCGCCATGCCGCCATCACGCTGGATACATGGCCGATGACACCGTGCGCGTAGAGAGCAGCGGTACCGACGGCGACCAGGTGCGGATGTACATTCCCGGTCGCGTTCTCCCCGACATCACCCGGGACGAGGCCGCCGCGCTGTACCGACAGCTCGGCGCCCACCTGATCCGGACCATCCCCGCTCAGCCACTGCGCATGACCAGCAGCGGAGGCTGACCCATGCCCCCGGTCCGGCGGCAACTCCCTGCCGCCGGGTCGGGGTCCTGCGGGGCGCGGTCGGAGGGGCCCGGCTGGAGGTCTACCCCGCGCCGTCCCGACGGCGGCACCGACCCCGCCCCGCACCCCCGATCCCCTGGGCGCGACGCCGCCACCACGCAACCCGAGGACACCATGACCATGAGCATCATCAACCCCGACATCGAGCCGGCTCCGTGGGCGATCGGCGACGGGGTCACCATCCGCATCCACCCCGACGGCCGCCGGACCCGCGGGACGGTCCGGAGCCTGCGGCACGACGGCACCCGGTGGACCGCCGAGGTCGAGCACGTGATCGCCCCGTACAGCCGGGAGACCCTGCCCGCCGCCGAGCTGCTGGCGTGGGATCACCGCTGCGCCGTCATCGACCAAGCCGGGCGCATCACGCCGTGGGTCGAGCCCACCGCCGAGTAGGCCACCGTGACCAGCACGCCCGCCGCCCGCCGGTCCGCGCTCGACCGCCTGGCCGCCGCTGCCGCCACCCGCGACGAGACCGCCCGCGACCTGGCGGCGGCCGGGACAATCGACGAACGCCGCGCATGCCGCGGCGCCCTGCGCGCCGCCGCCATCCTGCTGCACGCCAGCATGGTCGACGCCCAACGCCACGGCGTACCGACCGCCGAGATCGCCGTAACCGCCCGCGCCACGGTCCGCTCCGTCGCCGCCGTGCTGCGGCGCGAGCGCGATCTCACCCGTCCCATCCCCGGCCGCGAACGGATGAGCGGACAGCGCACGCTGACCCTCGGCGCGGTCGTCGATGCCGTGCTGGCGTACGGCACCGCGCACCCGACCACGCATGCCGCGATCCGTACCGCCCACCGGCACGGCGCCAGCCCCACCGCCCTGGCCACCCTCGCTGGCATCAGCACTGCCCGGCTGTCCGCGATCCTCCTGGCCGCAGGCACGGACAGGAGACCGTGAACTGCCCATGCCTCTGCCGGACTCGGCCTACCCTGGCCACCATGGACACACCGCCCAGCCGCGCCCGCACCCTCACAGGTGGACCCCTCGACGGCGAGGTCATCACCCTGCCGCCCGACCACGGCGGCGACGGCGTACTGCTGCCCCAGACCGAGGGCGACGACGACCGGCTGCACAGCTACGAGCCGGGCGCCGACCCGGCCGACGGTCGGCTGTACTACCAGTGGAGCCTCGGCTGACCCAGGACACGACGAAGCCGGCCCGCCCCGAGATGGGGCGGGCCGTTGTCGTTCATCGCCGGCGGCTGCTCGGCTCGGTGCTCGGCGGCAGCGTCGGCGGCGGGCTGGTCGGTGCGGGCGCGCCGTCGCGGCGGCACACCAGCGCCGCCGAATCCCAGGCCGGCGCCGCGAGCGAGTAGCTGGCCGGGCACGTCGGACCGGCCGGACCGGGCGCGCCGTCGCGGCCGTCCGCGCCGGCAGCCCCGGCCGGGCCGGGCTCACCCGCCGGACCCGCAGGACCAGGCGGACCGGCTGGACCCGCAGGCCCGGCCACGCCGTCGACACCAGCCGGCCCGGTCACCGACTCACCAGGTACGCCCGGCTGACCGCCCGGCCCGGCGGGACCGACGATCGACTCGCCGTCCCGGCCGGGCGGCCCGGCGGGACCAGGCGGTCCGGCCGGGCCGCGCTCGCCCGCACGCGCGGGCAGATCCGGCACCGACGTACCCGGGTCCGGGACCACGGGTGTGCCGCCCGTGGCCTGCACCTGGGCGCGCATCGCCCGGACATCGTCCGCGAGGGTCGCGACTGCCGCGGCTCGGCGGTTGCTTTCCGCCGCGATCCGGTCGGCGCGACCCGCCTCGGCGGACACCCGGATCCACACCAGCAGCACCGCGCCGGCCAGGGTCAACAGGACGGCGGCGAGCGCCCACCATCGCCACTGCCGGGCGAGTACGCGCTGAGTCCGGGTCACGGCGAACCACCGCCCCTCGCGGCGAGTTGAGTACGCAACAGCGAACACTCCGCTTCGAGGGTCGCCTTCGCCGCGCGTTCGGCGGCGAGTTCGCGTCGCAAATCCTGCACCTGCTGGCGGAGATCACCGCGCTCCTCTTGGAGCTGATCCGTCAGGCTGTTGTAGCCGCCGATCACTCCGCCCTCCCTCTGCGCGCGCCCCGACTGTCTCGATCCGTACATGGCCGCCGCCGCAGCCAGCGGCGCGCCCACCAGTGCGGCGATCGCCGTGACCATGGCAGCGTCCATGCACAGTCCTCCGTCACGCCAAGTCCGATCAGGCGTCGCGGGTCGCCGACCCGGCCGGCGCCGGCGCCGCCCGCAGCCAGCTCGGCAGCAGCCGATCGACCGCCGGCAGAGCCATCACCCGGGTCAGGCCGGCGGCCACGGCCAGGCCGACCGCGACACCGGGCGTTGCCTCCGGGACGCCGGACGCGTTGACGATCAGCGGCGCCGCAGCCGCCGCGCTGATCACCCACTGCACCGACGTGCGAATCGTGCGCCGGGTGCCGTCGCTGATCATGCGGTCACCTCGAATCCGTGCTGGCTGCCCAGGCGGGTCAGCGACGTGCGGCCGGGGATGCCGTCGGCGTCCGACCCGGAGTAGCCGAGCCGCTGCTGGTAGGTGGCGTAGGCCGCCGTCGTCCTGGTCCCGAACGAGCCGTCGACCCAGCTGCTGGCCAGCAGGCCCTCGGCCTGTAGCGCCTGCTCGACGATCAGGCTGTCCGTGCGGTGCGACGCCGAGCCCTGCGGCGCCGACGGGTCCCGCCGGGCCGCGTCGATCACCGCGGCCAGGCTGACGGTCGGCTGGTCGCCGCCGCTGCCGCCCCGGTAGTCGCTCGGGTCGGCAGTGGGCGGGCACCCGTCCGGGAACCGCGGCGCGAAGTACCCGGTGATCCTCGCCGACCGCCGCTCGTACACGTGCGAGTACACGCCCCGGCCCTGGCCGCCGTCGCCGCCGGCCGGCAGCGTGTTGCCGCCCTTGGTCCAGACCCGGGAGCTGTCGAAGCGGGTCACGATCTCGGTGTGCGCGCCGTCGCCGAAGTTCACCCACGCGCCCACCGAGGGGTACTCCGACCACTGCCCGCGCGCCCGCGCCCAGGACGAGAACGCGCTGACGTTGTCGACCTTCGGCACGATCCCCGCCAGGCCGACATCGCTGTACATGCACCAGTCGAAGATGACGCACCACGGCACGCCGTCCTCCCCGAACTGGCGCCCCCACTTGGTGTGGTTGTCGTATCCCTCCTGGGCGTTCCAGCCCTCGTAGACGCCCTCCGGTACCGCCTGGAGATGGGCGATCAGGTCATCCCATGTCGACATGCGTGGTCCTCTCTGGACATGCGAAACGCCCCGGCCGTCGGCGCGGGGCGTGCGTTGGGAACGTGGCGAATCGACTACGTGTCGATGGTGGAATCAGGGGAATCGGGCAGCATCGTCGGCGGCCCGGTTCCGGCGCTGGGGTCCGGGTGGGCCGTGGGCACGACCACCGGCTCAACAGGGCGCGGGTCATCGCTCATGACGAGTTCACTCCAAACAGTTCACGGAGGATGGCGTACACCTGCCCGCCGCCGGTCGTGCGTTGGCACTGGACCTCGATCGTCAGCAGATCGCCCCACGCGCCGGCGCCGAGCGGGCCGCGCCAGTCGAGGTTCGCGAACCCGCCGGACGGCACGCTGACGGTCGGCCCGACCGGGGTCCCGTTGATCACCAGGCGCATCTGCCCGGTCGTGCCTGCGTCGCAGTAGGCCGACCCGAACACGACGATGTGCGAGTGCTGGCGCGGCGCATGCGACCGCGATACGGCACCCCAGGACCCGCCGGTGGTCGACGGCCAGTCCGTGCCGAACACGGACACAGGCAGCGGCAGGGGGATCCACGGGCGGCCGAGCCACCCGTCGTCGTTCGCGTCGTCCATCACGATGGCCTCGTGGCCCGCGGGCCGAGGGAACAGCCTGATCATTTGCCGGACCCCGGCCTCCTCGCCGCCGACCACCATGGCGGCGCCGGAACCGTCGGATCTGCCGACGTACAGGCCGTACTTACCGGCGTCGTACAGGCCCGTGGCCAATACCGGCTCGCCGCTGGGGGCCTCCACCCACAGCGTGCCGCCCTCGCCGATCCGGACCCGGCCGGCCAGGATCTCGTCGAGCGCCGGCCGGATGTTGGCCCGGCCGGCGAGGACCCTGACGGCGTCCTCCAGGCGCCGGATGCGGTCGAGCAGATCATTGGGGATCGCGGGCATCAGGCGGCCTCCAGGAACAGGCGGGCGGTCTCGCCGCTGCTGCGGGTCGGTGGGGTCACGGCCATGCCGACGACCCGGTACCGGCGATCGTCGCCGTCCGGGTGCCACAGGTCGCGGCGGCGGACCCGCACCGTCGCGCCGAGCATCGCCGGCGACAGGCGGTCGCCCGGGATGATGGTGATCTCCGGGATCGTCGTCTGCGACCAGGCCCGGCCGAGGTCGGCCTGGGCGTGCCCGAGCAGGGTCGCCGGGTCTTCGACCGTGGTGTGGTCGCTGGTGCCGTCGAGCCGCGGCCACCCGGCATCGATCGCGCCGGGCACCTCCTGGACGTCGGTAAGCGAGGGCGTGCTCTCGGCGGCCTGGTTGCGGTTGGTTGTCGCGCCGCGGCTCTGCCAGTGGGTTGCCCGGCCGCCGCCGTCCTCCGGATCCGCGTACGCCCGGATCGGCCCCGGGTAGTCCAGGACCACGTCCGTCGAGCCGGCAGTGATCCGGGGGTAGCCGAGCTGGAGGCGTTTGACCCGGGCGCCCGCGGCGTCGAGTTCGCTGGAGATCCGCCACTCGAACCCACCCTGGACGGCCGCCAGTTGGTCCAACAGTTGCCGGATCCTGGGCTGGTCGTAGCGGCTGTAGGTCCGGTCCCGCACGATCCCGGACACCTGGCCGTAGTCGATGACGATCCCGATGTCGCCGCCCGGCTGCGCGGCCGTGGCGGCGACCAGCTCGCGCGCGATGTCCAACTGGTCGACGCCGCCCGGCGGGGTCTCGTACGTCGTCATCAGGACGCGCCGATCGAGGTAGCTGTCCCACGTCGCGGCCTGGATCGCGTAGGACGCCCCGCCGCGGTCGCCGACCGCCGGGGTAGCCTGCCACACGATGCCGCCCCACCAGATCTGACCACCCCGGTACACCCACACCGCGGTGCGGGCCGGTTCGAGCAGCAGCGCCCGGCGGGCCATCTCGGCGGAGGTCACCGGGATTGTCCCGCGGAGGGAGCCCGCCTTGCCGATGTAGTCGTCGAAGCTCAGGCCGTCGAGCGGGATGGCGTCGATGACCTGGTCCGTGCGCAGGTCGCAGAACACGACGCGGTAGGTCGCCGCCGTCACGAAGCAGCCTCGTAGCTGTAGGACAGCCACAGACTGTCCGTCGTCCCGGGCGTGGCCGTCGGGAACGGTGTGTTGAGCGTGGGGCCCCAGTTGAACCCGCTGCCGTCCTCGATCACGGCCACCCGACTCGTCCCAGGGTTCAGTAGCGCAGTGCCGCTGTAGTAGGCGGCCCCGGTCCGGATCGCCCCGGCCGAGCCCGCCGCGTACTCCGCGTTGTCCGGCGTCGTCGATGCCGCGACCGGGATCGACCATGTCCACTGCGAGTTCGTGGCTCCTGCCGAGGTGGTCGAGCCGAACTTGAGTCGGATCCTGACCTGGATCAGGCGCCCGATCCGACACCACCGCTGATACAGCGCACCGTTGCCAATGGTGCAGGCGGCGCCGTCGGCCTGCCAGGTCGGCGTGCTCTGCGTCCACGCGCCCCAGGTGCTCGGCGAGATTGCCGATGGCAGCGTGAACTCGACCCACGCGGACCCGTCCCACTGGACCAGGCGGCCGGAGACGATCCGCGCCTGGCCCACGTAGGACCCGGCGGCGTTGGACGCGTCGACCGGCAGGATGCCGCCCGCAGCAACCGTGTACACCCGCAGGTCGGTTGCGGTGCCCCACGTCAGGCCGCCCGTGCCCGCGCTCGCGCCGGCCGGGACCGTGATCTGGTAGAGCGGCATCGTGGTGGGTGAGGGCATCGCGGGCGCCACGGGCGACGCGTTCGCCGCGCCCTGCACCACCACGATGTCGCCGATGCTCTGCCCGGTCGCGTCGTACACCGTGTCGTACACGCGGAGCGCAATCACGTCGATGCGCGGCAAGCTGGCGTGCCCGTTGCCGACGGTCACCGCGTGCGGCGCCGTGACGGCGGCAGCGTAGGCCCCCTGGGCGGTGGTGCCCTGCACGACCGCGCGCCCGAGGCCGATGGTCGCGGTCATGCCCGACCCGGACAACGCCAGCGGGCTGCCGCCCGGAATCACGCCGGACCGGGTGGTCGTCGGGCCGGTCGGCCACATCGTGCCGACCGGCGACAGCCGGGTGTCCTCGCGGGACTGGCCGCCGCCGGGGGAGGCCGGGGACGGGTACAGCCAGCTCACACGTACAGTCACGCTGACCTCCAGGTCACCAGAAGGCGGAACGCCAGCGCACGGTCATCGACGCGGCGGGATCGGTCGAGCCGGACGCGGCCCTGAACGCCAGGTCCGTTGCTCCGGGTTCAAGGCGAAACCACTCCTCCGGCACGGAGCGGCTGGTCGCCGCGTACAACCGGTCGGCGCCGGCCAAGCGCACCGACTGAGAGCGTGTGTCGACGGTGAGGGTTTCACCCGCGCCCAGCACCAGGTCGTACTCCAGGCGCACGCCGTCGGACATACGCACCATCGCCGGAGTGTCGACCGGTCCGACGAACTCGACGACCGGACTCGTCGGCGCGTAGCCGGAGTTCACGGCCGTGAGAGTGCCGGAGACGGCCGGTGTGCCCCAGTCGAGCGGGAACGTCAACGGGAACGTCAACCCGCCTTCCGCCTGGGGCAGCTTGGTCGTCGCAGTCTGCTCGACGAGTTCGTACCGGCGCGGGTCCGAGCACGACCACTGAATCGGGATGCCGACCACGGTCCCGATCCGGTACGCGCGGTCAACCGGGATCCGGCACCGGACCACCCGGCCGAACACCATCCGCGGCCCGCGCGAATCGAGCCACACGACCAGCGGGGTCTCCTCGTCGGTGAGTGCGGTCGCCCGCTCGATCCGGTCGACGACCTCCCCGGGGTCACCCGCGACGCGCATCAGCACGTCGAGGGTGACCGTGCGGGCCTGAGCGAGGAGCGGCCCCGGCATCGACCCGTGCTGTCCCGACCGGGGTACCGACGCGTCGTCGGGGGACGGCAGTTCCTGCCATCCGTCCAGGCCGCGCCAGCGCAGCGGGTCGGGGCCGAGGACCAGGTCGCGAAACTGGATCAGGCCGGGTCCCGTTACGAGTTCGCCCGCCATCCGGTCACCCCCGTCCGCGCATCTGCCAGTCCAGCGCGGCGGCGAGCTGGTCGGGCGATTCGCCGGCCGAGTGCCATCCGCCGTTGATCTGCACCATCGGGCCCGTGCGGTCCGCAGCGACGGGGGTGGTGCCGCCGACCGAGGTGATCCGCGGCAGCGCCGCCAACGACGGCATCGACGCGGTCAGGCCCGCGAGTTGGGCACGCAGGGCCGGTGTCTGCGAGTCGATTCCGTCGAGTAGCCCCTGCATGATCAACTTGCCGTTCGGCGTCAAGAGCTTGGCGTCCTTCACGGGCGGGCCCTTGGAGAACGGGATCATGTCCGTGATCGAACTCAGGACGCCCTTGACCGAGCTGATCTTGGAACTGATGCCGTCGATCAACCCCTGGATGACCTTGGTGCCCGCATCCCAGAGGAGCCGACCGACGTCACCCAGGCCATCGCGGATGGACCCCGGGATGCCCCGGACCCAATCCATCAGCGCACGGCCCTTCTCCTCGGCGCCGTCCTTCATGCTGGCGAAGAACCCGACCACGGCCGAGCTGAGCGCGCTGACCTTGTCCGACACCCACCGGCCGGCCGACGCTGCCCCGTCCTTGATCGACTGCCAGGCCCCGGATACCAGCCCGGTCACCCACGACCAGGCCGCGCGCGTCCCCGAGACGATCTCGTCCCAGTAGTAAATGACCAGCGCGGCAATCGCGATGATCGCCACCGTCACCCACGCGATCGGACCCATCGCCAGAATCCAGGCCGCCGCCATCTGCGCGCCGCGGATCAGGGCCTGAGTGCCCATCGTGACCCAGCCAGCCACAACGATCGCCGCGTTCCAGGTGGCTGCCGCGCCGGCCGCGACCCAGCCCGCAATCGTCGTCCAGTGAGCAGCAGCCGAGGTGATGGCCGACGTCGTTGCGGTCGTGCGGGTCAGCACCCACGCGGTCACCTGCGTGGCCGCGCTCACCGTGGCACCAACACCGGCCGCGACCATCGACGGCAGGAGGAACAGCGTGATTGCGGCGGCGACCGCCAGGATGGGTTCCTTGTTGTTGCCGATCCAGGTGGCCGTGTCCTTCACGGCGGGCACGACGTCGTCGCGCAGGACCCGACCGGTGGCGACCGCCGCCGGTACCACGTGGTCGTCGAGCCAGCCCGCGACGTCCCGCAGGACTGGCACTAGGTCGTCGCGCACCCACCGGCCGGCATCGCGTACGGACGGCCCGAACCGGTCCTTCATCGACCGCGCGAACTCCTCTGCGCGCGGCAACACCTTGTCGCCCAGGGTCTCGACGAACGCCTGAGTGACCTTGCGCTTGAACGCCTCCACCTTGGTAGCCGCGTTGTCGTGCATGGTCTTGCCCGCCTTGTCGGCGGCGCCGGCCACGTCGCCGAGCGCGGCCACGGCCTTGGACGGGTCGAGCGCGTACAACGCCTTGCCGAGGTCTTCGCTCTGGGTGCCGAACAGGCCCACGGCGGCAGCGTTCTGCTCCACCGGGTCCTTCATGGCCCTCAGCCTGTCGAGGACGGTTTGCAGGCCGGCGGACGCCTCGGGGCCGCCCCTGGCGATCTTCGCCGTCATCTCCTCGGCATCGAGACCCAATGCCTTGAACGCCTCGGCCGACGACTTCGACCCGTCAACAGCGCGGATCGAGAACTCTTTGAGCGCGTCGGCGACCAGGTCGCTGTCCCTGGCCCCGTTCTTCAGCCCTTGGCTGAGCAGGCCCATCGCGGTGGTGGCGTCGAGCCCCAACTTCCGGAACTGCGTGGGGTATTCGTTGAATGTGTCCAGAAGATCTTCGGACTTGTTGACGCCCTGCTGGGCGCCGCGCACCAGGACGTCGAACGCCTCGCTGGCGTCCTTGGCCATGCCTGTCTTGATCATCTGGCCGACGGTCGCGGTCACCTTTCCGACGTCCTCCTGGAGGATCGTCGAGAGGTCCATGGCCTTCGCCGCCACGGCCTCGATGTCGGCGGTCGCCGCGTCCTCGTCGATCAGACCCTGCTGCCACACTCCGCGTAGCGCGTCGTTGACCTCGCTGATGCTCTCCCCGTAGGCGCGAGAGAACAGGTGGCCGGCGATTCCGCCGAACTCCTTCGCCATCTCGGGCGACGCGCCGAGCTGGGCGGCGAGCAGGTCGGATGCCTGCTCCTGGTCCATCGCCGACTTGAGGCCGGCGACCAGGGCGGCGCCCGCAGCCGTCGCGGCGAGGGCGGCGCCCGCGATGAGCTTCTGCTTCAGCGACATGCCGGCCTTCTCGCCAGCCTCGCCGCCCGCGTCGGCAGCCTCTTCCGCCAGGGCGTCACCGAGAGCGGCGCCCGCGTCCTGGCCGGCGTCGGTGCCCGCCGACGTGGCCGCGCTGCCCAGGGATCGATCGAGGGCGGTACCCGCGCTCGCCCCGGCCTGCCGGGCGCCGGCGTCGAGCTGGGCCTGGAGCGCGGCGGCCGACGCGTCGCCCGCCTGGTTGCCGGCCTGCGTCGACCCCGGCGTGAGTACGTTCGCCAGGCCCTGCACGGCCGAGGCGGCGCCCGCCCGGATCTGGTCGATCAGCCGCCCGATCAGGCCCTGCCCGGCCCCCGTACCGGCCTGCTCGGATGTGCGGGTCACGTCGCCCGCGAGACCCTGCATCACGGCCGTGACGTGGCCGGCGCCGCGGTCCAGGTCGCGCGTGTCCAGGCTCGCGAAGCCCACCAGTTCGCCGACGTTGAGCGCCACGGATCACCACCTCCGTGGGTGCTGCGTCAGGTGCTGGGGATACCGGTGATCGCTGCGATCTCGGCCGGGTCGACGACCGCCCGCGGAGTGCGTCTCCATGCCTCGCGGAACAGGGCATCAGCGCTGAGACCGCCGAGGCAGACGCCGAACTCGCGGGTGGTCAACCGGCGGATCTCACGGGGTGTCAGGCGATACTCGCGCCGTAGGTCGGCCTCGACCACGCGCCAATGGATCAGGACCGCTTGCCAGAACTCTTGGTCTTCTTGGCGGCGGCTCGCTTCTCGGCCCTGTTCTTCGGGGCTTTTCCCGCCTCGTCCTCCTCGACGGACGCCGCCGCCTCGGCGATGGTCATGGACCCGGGGCGGGCCATGTTCGCGCCGCACCAGCGCAGCAGCACCGGCAGGGCCTCGGTGCCGAACGGGCTTGTCGACTCCCAGGCGTCCAGGGCGGCCTCGCCGAAGATGGGCGCGAGGATCAGCCGGAGGGCGCCCGCGTCCTCGCGGTCGGCCAGGCGCCGGGTCTGGAGCGTGAACGCGATCGGCACGCCAAGCGGCATCACGTGCACCTGGCCGCCGATGCGGATGCTCGCCGGGCGGACGTCGGCGTTGGTCTCCTCGATCCACGCGTCGAAGTCCTCCGGTTCCAGCGGCGCCGCGGTGCTCACGAGACCGCCATGGTGGTGGGGGCGCCGGACCGGCGGATCGTGCAGGACCAACTCGACTTGTCGTTGTTGCCGCCGCCCTGCTCGCCCGGGGACATGGTGGCGTCCCACACGACCCAGGTGGTGGTCTGGGTCTCGTGGCGGAACCTCACCCGGTTGTGGGAGGCGACGCCGAGGCCGAGCGCCCACACGCCGTCGATGTACGCCTGGCCGGGGTCCTGGGCACCGGTCGCGGTGTCGGCGGCGTGCTGGCCCTCCAGGCTCAGCGACGCCCCCCTTTGCATGACGTCTTCCTCGTAGTAACCGTCACTGCCGAAGTGCGTTGTTTCGGCAGTCTCTTCGTTCTCCCCGGGGTTGTGGGTGAACGTCGAGATGTGGCCGATGTCGAGCCACGCGTTCGCGGCGGTCTCGACCTGGAACAGCCAGCCCCTCGCGTCGATCGGTCGCTGTGCCATGGGTGTTGCCTCCTCAGGGGCGGTGGTCCGTGGGGGCACCCACGGTCAGGCGGTAGTTCGTGACGTGCTCGTGCCGGCCGTTCGCGTCCACGCCCATCGACGCCGGTGGGGCCTGGGCGACGCACAGCACCAGCCAGGTGCCGTCCGGCAGAGCGGTGCGGGTCAGGCCGTGCAGGGCCGAGTAGATGGCGTAAGAACGGCGGCGCGAGACGCGCGGGTCGGCCGTGCCGCGCACCCGCACCTGTAGCGACGGCTCGTCCACCGGGATCCGCGAGTCCGGCTCGGGCCCGCCGTACAGGGTGAGCACGACGACCCCATCCGGCGCCGGTGGCATGTGCTCGGCGAAGGTGTCGCCGGCCGCTCCGGTCGGGTCGTAGGTGACCAGGCCGCGGGCAGCCAGGTAGCGGGCGAGGCCGTCGACCAGGTCGAGGTCGTCAGCCACCGGTCACCCGCCGGGCCCGAGCCGCGACCAGGGCCATGACCTGATCACCGGCCGCGTTGAACGGTGTTTCCAGGTATTTCGCGGCCCTGCCCGGCAGGTGCTGCCAGGTCAGCTCCTCATGCTGCCGGACCGCGTACGGCGTCGAGTAGCTGACCGCGCCCGTCATCGTGTTGCGGTCGACCGAGGCGACGCCGGACCGCTCCAGGGTCGCCTCGTCGAGAGGGACCAGTTTGCGGCTCTCGCTCAGGGCGTACTCCATGCCCTCGTACAGGCCCTGAGCCATCGCGTCGCGGAGTGCGGTCACGGCCTGGTCGACGGTGAGCCGCAGCGTTGCGCGCGTCATTCCAGCGTCACCTCCTGGTGGTCGGGCGTGGGCAGGCCGCCGCCGTCCCGATCGGCCGTCGTGATCGCCGTGGTGCGTCGGCCCGACGGCAGAGTGACCCGCGACCCGGGCGGGCACACCACGCCGCGGCGGGTGTAGATGGTCGACGACGACGTGACCTCGGCGCCGGTGGGCGCCCGCACGATCCGCACCGTGTCGTCGACCATCGCCCGAACGGTCGCCTCGGGCCCGTAGATCGGGCCGTACGCGCCGTCCCCTATATGCGGCTCGATCCGCACCTGGTGCCGCAGCAGCCAGCCCGGTACCGCGCCCATCAGGACCACGTCCCGACCGCGCCCAGGCGCAACCGGCCGGCGAGTCGCGGCGACCGCAGCAGCGTCCACACCCTCGGCGGAACCTCGTCGCCCGCCGCGGCCTGGCCGGTGGCTGCCCGCGAGAGCGACACCGACCCGATTGACACCGACGCGTACGCCGCCGCCGTCCCCAGGTCATCGCCGAGTTCGTCCCACCACCGCACGAGTGCGCACGTGGCGGCGGCGAACGCGGCGATCACGACGGGGTCGGTGGGGTTGCCGTTCGCGTCGGCGTCGTACACGGCGGTCAGCAGCACCTGTGTGTCGAGGACGGCGGACGCGTCGGCGAGCAGCCGGTCCGAGTCGGCTGGTATCGGCAGGTTCGCGCTGGGCCATGCGGCCTCCAGGTCGGCCGTCGTGGCGTACACCATTCCGGCACCTCCGGGTTCAGGCGGGCGGCACGGCGACGGCCGCGACGGTGACGCCGGTGACGGCGCTGTAGTCGACCCAGACCTTGCCGCTGGCCTGGTTGTAGGCGGCCGGCCACGGGCCGATCACGACATCGCCGGTGTTCGCCGGGATGGTGACCTGGCGGGCGGTCACGGCCTGGCCGTCGACCGTGGCCGGGATGGCGAACGTCACCGTTTTGGCGGCGGCGTCCGAGTTCTTCACGCGCAGGAGCGTGCGGCCGTCGTTCGGGAACATGTGGCCGTCGACCACGGCCGCAGTGAACGCGGGCGTGAGGCCGGCGCGCGAAACGGCCTGAACAGTCAGGTCAGCCCTGGCCATCGGCGGCACCTCCGTACTTCTCGATCAGGTCGGCTTTGGTCATGCCGTCGGCGGTCTCCGGGTCGGCGCCGCAGGCGACCGCCCAGCCGACCCACGCCGCTTTGGGGGCGGACGGCGCGGGTCGCTCGGTCGGCGGCGCGGGTACCTCGGCCGGGTCGGCGTCGTCCGGGTCGGTCCAGGGCGACCCGTCCGGGTTGACCCGCCGCAGATGCCCGCGGGCGAGACGTTCGGCGATCGGCTCGGACAGCGGCAGGTCCATCGCCCACACGCCGCCGCCCTCGCCCAGGAGGTGAACGGTCTCGGCCATCAGGTGTTCCTCGGGACGCGGAACGCGGTGATCGAGCCGGCGACGTAGCCGGTCGCCACGTCCACGAGCATCGACCCGTCGTTCTGAAGGAAGCGGCCGGACTCGAACGGTCCGGCCCAGACCGTTGCGCCGTTGCCGACCGCAATGACCAGGTCGCCCTGGCCGGCGGCGATGGCGGGCGGGTTGGCGCCGGCTTTGATCGTGACGTTGCCGCCGGTCGCGCCGGCGACCAGCCGCAGCACGGTCAGTTCCGGCGCCGCCTTGGCGATGGTGTGGCCGTTGCCGACACCGGCGTTGGTGGCGGTGCCCGCCGGGTCGGCCAGGTTCGAGTTGGGAATGAGGTTGCTGTACGCAACAGCGGTGCGTGCCATGGGTCTTGTCCTCCGATCAGGTCTGGGAGACGACCGCGGTCGCCAGCGATTCGGGACGGATGACCTTCGCGCCGTACAGGCACAGGCCCTTGATCGCGTCGCTGAAGCTGCTTTCGGGCCGGTACGCCTCGGTCTTGTTGATCTGCTCGGCGTAGGAAATCGCCGCGTTGGTGCCCGCGGTCACCACGTAGTCGTCGCCGGTCGGGTTCGGCGCGTTCTGGCTGATGAGGATGTCGAACCCGGCAGCACGCGCCACCATGCCGTTGCGCAGGCCGGTGTCCGTGCCGGACTCGTTGACCTTGACGAACCGGTCGTCGCGGAGGGCCCGGCCGTGCAGCCACGGCGGCACAATGCAGTAGCGGCCCTCCAGCGGCACGGACGCGTCGTCCAGGCGGACCTTCAGCGGCACCAGGACCTTGTCGTAGAAGTCCTTCGGGGAGGCGTCGGTGACCGCGATGGTGCCGAGCTGGTTCGCCGCCTGGGCCTGGGTGTAGAGGCTGGCGATGTACTGGTCGATGACGTCGGCCAGGGCGTAGGCCGCTTCGTCCATGGCCTGCGGCATGACGTTGCCCTTGGCCTGGCGGGCGTCGACGTCGTCGACGCGGAAGGCGAAGTACTTCGCCTGATCGACCGTCAGCGTGCGCTGTGCGTCGGTCAGTTCCTCGGGGGTGATGATGGTCGAGTTCGGCACGTAGGTGCCGACGGTCGGGCGGCTGACGGACGTGATGCGGACCGTGTCGCCGGCCTCGCTGATCTCGCCTTCGTAGTCGCGGTTGACGATGGTCGGGCCCGCGTAGACGAGCCGCTTGCGGAGCGCGACGAGCAAGCGCGCGCTCCAGATCTC
This sequence comes from Embleya sp. NPDC059237, assembly GCF_042754105.1. Classification (NCBI taxonomy): domain Bacteria; kingdom Bacillati; phylum Actinomycetota; class Actinomycetes; order Kitasatosporales; family Streptomycetaceae; genus Embleya; species Embleya sp. NPDC059237. Next base: position 950,101 of record NZ_JBHZAE010000001.1, read on the forward strand.
CGGGCGAAACCGGGTGAAGGCCATGCGGGTTGCTCCTCGGGGTTAGAGCAGGTGCGCGAGGAGGCCCTTGTCCTGGGCCTCTACGATCTGCTCGGCGGTCATGGTGGCCAGGTCGGCCTCGGTGAGCTGGCGCTGGCCGGGCTGACCGGCGCCGGTCAGGTCGGCCGGGCCGGACGCGGGTCCGGCCGGGATGGCGCGCAGCGCGGCGTTGCCCTCAGCGGCGGCCTTGGCCGCGGCGACGACGGCGGCGGTGTCGGTTGCGTCGAGGCCGGCGGTCGCGGCCTGGAACGCGAGGGAGTCGGCGAGCGCAGCCGGGTTGGCGCCGTGCTCGGCGGCGTGCTCGTACAACGCGGCCTTGATCAGCGCCGTGTGTGTGGCCTTCTGCTGCTCGCTGAGCTTCTGGCCCAAAACCGCCGGGTCGTCGGGCTGCTTCTGCCCGGTTGCGGTGGCGATGGCGTCGAGGACGGCCTGGGCCCGCTGCTCGGCCGCGCTCGCCTTGCCGCTGGTGTCGGTGATCAGCTTCTGGGCCCACTTGGGCAGGGCGTCCAGCCGTCCCTCGGGGATCTCGATCGGCGCCGGTGCTCCAGGTGCAGGCGCGGGCGTGGGCGGGGCGACCGGAGCAGGTACCGGGGCCGGCCCGGTCGCGGGGGCCGGCGCGCCCGGTTCCGGGGCGGGCGCCGGGGTCGGCGGGGTGGGTGTGGTCACGATGCCCTCCAGGGCGGGTAGGCGCGATCAGCGCAAGGTCTGGATGAAGGCGCGCTCGAAGGGGGTCAGAACGGCCTCGGCTGCGGCCTGTTCGGCGGCAGAGGGCGGTACGTACTTCGGGATGTTCTTCATACGGCGGCGGCGCATCTCGGCGATGATCCGCAACTGGCGTGCAATGGCCTCGGATGTCTCGGCGCCCGAGGCGGCGGCGGCCCGCTGTGCGGCGCGCTGCGTGTACTCGTTGCGAAGGTCGTCCCGGGTCATGCGTCGCAGGTCCCGGCGCGGGATTTCCGTCCTCGGCGCCCTGGGGCCCGACGGGGCGGCGGTCGGTGCCGCGGGTGTCGGCGGGCGCGGGGAGACCGGCGCCGGAGTGGGTCCGGAATCGGGTCGTGGTGTGCGCGGTCCCGGCGCGGGACCGCCTTGGCCGCCGTAGCCGCGCATCGGCTGCTCGCGCTCCGACTTGCGCCGCAGGCCGGTGCGTTCGACGTGTTCGCGCATCGCGGCCTGATGGGCGCGGATGCGGGCAGCGGCGGCCTTGCGTGTGGGCTCGTCCAGCGCGGCCTCGCGGCGCTTCTTCCATTTGCGGATCTGCCGCTCGATCGCCCGCTGCCGCTGGGTGTCCTCGTAGGTGGCGCCGTCTGGGTGCGGGATTGGTCGCGGCGGCGTCGAGACGCCGGGCAGGTACACGCTGATGCTGCACCGGCAGTTCGGGTGCAGGAGGCCGCGGCTACGGGCGTCGGGCAGGGACCCGGCCACCGTGACGCTGACCCATCCCCCGTCCGTGGCGTGCTGGAGCATCACCGTGCCGGCCGCTCCGGACGTCCGCCACAGTACTTTGCCCGCCCAGGGGTCGCAGCGTTTGCAGTGCAGCGGCTGTTCGCTGACCATGACGACCTGCTGACCGGCGGCGGCCAGGCGGTCGCTGTGGGCCTCGATCCCGGCCCGCCCAGTCGCCGACCTCAGCGCCATCTCGGCGTACTCGGCCATGCCCCAGGAGCGGCCCGCACTGTCGGTGAACCGAGCAACGCCGCGGTCGACGAACTGGTTCAGCGCCTGCTGTGTGGCCGCCCGCCGGGTCTCGACGCCGAGCACGGGCGCCGCCGCCGACCGGGCGATCACCTCCCGGTACACGTCCGTGGTCTGGCGCAGAATCGACGAGTGCACGGCCGTGGTCGTGTCGAGCACAGCGGCGGCCAGGCGGTCGACGACGGACGCCGTCGGCAGCACGGTGGCCGCGGCGGCGGCCTGCGCGACCGGGACGGCGCCCATTTCGGCGATGGCGGCGGCCTGGCCCCGTTCGTAGGCGGTAGACAGGGCCTGGCGCACCGTGCCGTCGGCGTCGACCGCCAGGGCGTCGACCACCTCGGCCAGCGCGCCCGACAGGTCCCGCAGAGCGGCCAGGCGGTCCTCGGCCCACGTCGGCAGCCCTTCGTTGCGGGCGAGCATGCCGCGGATCACCTGGATCAGGCTGTACTCGGCCGCTCGGTACAGGTCGCCCAAGACCGCGGCCAACTCCTCGGCGATGGCGGGTGAGACCGGCACGGCCACCCCCTACGCGTACGTCGGTTCCGGATCGGGGGGTTCGGTGACCGGGTCGGCGCCCACCTCGGTCGGGTCGCTCGCCACCAGGCCGAACTCGACATGGATCCGGTCGACCTCCTCGGCGATCTGCGGCTCTGCCCAGTCGGGATGCACGAGCCGCACCAGGGCGTCGGTCGAGGCGGCCTGGGCGCGATGCAGGACCTCGGCCGTGTTCGCCAGGGTCAGCATGTCCTCGGACACGCTGTCGCCGAACGCGATGCTCGGCCGCTCGGGCACGATGCCGCGGGTGCCGATCATGAGGGCGTCGACCATCAGCAGGGTTTCCAGGATTTCGCTGATGGCGGGCCGCTGGTACAGGATCTTGCGGTCCCGGGTGATGAACGAGCGGCGCTCGCGGGCGTTCACCTCGGTGGCGGTCATCGCCGCGTCGCCCGTGCCGCCGAACGTCTGCGAGCTGTATCCGGCGGCCCGCAGGGTCAGTTCGGTCAGCTCGTCGCAGGTGTCGCGGTGCTCGGCCACGCGGATGGCGAACTGAACGATCGTCAGGTCCGTGGTGCCGCCAGCCCGTTGCAGGATGTTGAGGCCGCTGTAGATCTCGCGGTCCTGGTCGAACACCGCTCCCTTGCCCGGCCCCTGGGACTCCAGCATGGACTCGGGCACGATCAGCCGGCCGCGGGCCTGCCGGACGTCCCGCATCCAGGACGACAGCGTTTCGTCCAAGCCGTCGAACAGCGGCTCGCACTGGTGCAGGTCGGACCGGCCGAGGTGCGCGGCGGCCGGGTTGTCCTCCCAGATGGTCGGCCGCATGTTGGGCACGTACACGGCCGTCAGTCGGTCCTTCAACCCGGTTGGTACGGCGGGCTTCAGGCCGGCGGTCGCCGGGTCCGCCTCCAGCCCTACGGCCAGGCCGAGGGTGTCGCGGGTGCCGTCGTACAGGCCGTGCAGGATCACGCCGCGTTCGTGGCGCTCCAGGTGCCGGCGAACCTTGTCGCCGTCGCAGTGCAGGACGCGCCAGAACGTGACGGCGGCGAGTTCGCCCCACCGCCATTCGGGGACGGCGTGCCGGGTCGAGGCGGACGCGATCCAGGGTCGGGGCCGCATGTTGCGGTCCCACACGACCCGCAGGTAGCCGCCGCCGCGGGCCGCCTCCAGCTCGGCGGCCTCGGCGAGGACGGCGTGCATGCCGTCGTCCATGAGTTCGTCAAGGCGGGCCTGGGTGGTCGAGTCGCCGACCAGGGCGGTCGGCGGCTCGGAGTACAGCAGTTGCGCGCTCGCCTTGCAGATGTCGGCGGGGAGCGGCACGTGGTACTTGGTGCGCTGCTCGCCGGGCGTCAGCCGGGTACCCCAGAACCAGCGGGTGAACGCGGTCCGTGCGCGGCCGAGCAGTCCGGGCCGCCCGGACTCCGAGCCGAAGAAGTCGCCGGCCGCGCCCGCGTAGGAGCGGGCGCCGCCGTACAGGCTGCTGATCTCGTCGGGGTCGCCGCGGTACCAGGCGTCCCAGACGGCGATCTGCTGGTCGGGCCCGGCCAGGGCGCGGGGCGGCCACGGGGTCTTGCCTCCCTCGGGCAGGGGCATCAGCGGGTCACCTCCTGCGGTTGGGTGGGGATGTGGCCGCGCCACAGGGACTCGGTGGTGTAGACCGCGTACCGGCCGGCGTCCATGCTGTGGTCGTCCTGCTTCAGCGGCTCGTCACGGCCCTGGGCGGTCGCCTTCGGATCCCACGAGTAGCCGGTGATCTCGTCGATCCAGCCGCGGCATGAACTGTGCACGCGCAGGCGGTCGTTGCCCAGGAGCGACCCGATCGCCCGGATGCCCGGCAGCACCTCGTTGTCGGCCTGGGTGACGCCCGGCCAGCCGTCGCGGAACAGTTGGGTGATGAACGAGGCTGCCGACGGGTCGACGACCGTCCAGGCCGGAACCTGACCGGCCAGGGGCTGGTAGCCGCGGACGTGGGCGCGCAACGCGGCGGAGTACTCGGCGTCGGTCATCGCCCGCCGGGACACGCGCGAGTCGTAGCGGTACTCGGACGCCAGGTACAGCCGGCGATCCTCGCCCAAGCCCAGGAGCAGGCCGACGAGGGGGTTCGTCGTGCCGTAGTCCACGCCCAGGCCCGGCCAGCGGATCATGTTCGGCAAGGTGTCGACGATGTGCCGGTCGTCGTCCCACATGTCGTAGATGGCGCCTTCGGCGGCGACCCACTCGCCGAGGATGTACCGCTTGTAGAACAGGCCGACGTAGCCGCGCTTGAGCGACGCCAGGTAGTCGGCGGAGAGGTGCGGGTTGTCGTCGAGCTGGAACGAGAACCGGTGCAGGTCGAGCACGTCGTCCCCCGACGACCGCAACACCGAGCCGTCGCGGGTGAGATGCAGCGACGCCCTCGACAGGTGGTCGCGCATCAGCCAGTGGTTCTTCGACTCGGGGTTGGTGGTGCCGAACCACTGGGCGCCGGGAATGCTCAGCCGGGTGGTGAACATGGAGAAGAAGCTCTCCGGGTACGTGGTGACCTCGTCCAGGTAGCCGCCGGCCAGGGTCATGCCCTTGACCTTGTCCGCGCTGCGCTCGTCGTGGGCGCCCGCGGTGTAGATGGTGCGGTCGAACAGGTCGACTTCGCCGGCGCCGCTGCGGTACGTACACCGCGACCGCCCGACCATCTCGATGATCGGGTCGATGATGTTCCGCTTCAGGGTCCGTTCGGTCTTGCCGACCATCAGCAACGGTCCCTGGGGGCCGCGGCGCACGTACTGGAGCCACCGGAAGATGCTGCTGACCGTCTTGGACGATCGAACGGAACCTTCCCAGAGGTTGCCGCGGGCGGTGGCCAGTCGCACGCTCTCGGCTTGCTTGCCGACCAGGGGGGCGATCACGTCGCCTCCTCGCCGGTCATCGCGGCAAGCCACGCGTCAACGGCGGACAGGCCGTTGGGGTCGATGCCGTGCTTGTCCAACGCCAGGTGCTTGTCCGTCGCAACGGCGGCGATGACTGCGGCCTTTGCGGCGTTGGCGTCGTCCAGCTCGGCCCGCGTGTGGGCGACGGCTTCTTCGGCGAGGGTCAGCCAGGCGTCGCCGAGGGCGGCCCGGCGGGCGGCCTGGTCGACGGTCGCGGCGGCGGTGGCCTTTTGGGTCTGCGTACGTTCGAACGCGTCCGCAGGGCCAGCCTCGGCGGCGAGCTTCGAGACGGTGCTGGGGCTGACACCGTGCCGCTTCGCGATGGCGCGGCACGACAGGGCGCCAGCGGCGACGTCGGCGAGGATCGCCGCCCGTACGGTGTCGTCGATGCGAGGGGGCACATGGTCACCCCCTCGCTGGTCGATCGGTGCTAGCAGCCGTCCCAGCGCCAGGTTCCGGCCTCGCGGGTCCAGGTCTGGGCGGTGCGGTCGAGGGTGGGGACGCCCACGGAGTACGTGACCCGGGCCCGGTCGCCGGTGATCTCATCGACCTTGATCGACTTGACCGTCAGCGCGCCGTAGACCTTCTTGGCCTGGGCGACGATCGCGCCGTACTCGGTGGTGGTGGTCTTGCCTTGGCATCGGGTCGACAGGATCTCGTAGGCGCCGGGGCCGTCTCCGGCGAACATGCGCGCGGTGTAGGCGCGGACCGCAGTCTCCAGAGGAGCGGTGTCCGGGCCAGTGTTGACCGGCCCGGGTGATGCCGGTAGCGGGACGGAGGTCACCGTTGCGGTGGCCTTCTTGTCGCCGTCTCCGTCGCTGCTACAGCCGGTGGCTAGGAGGAGCACCGCCGCCAGGGCGGTGGTGGTGGTGTGTCGGGTGATGCGCTGCACTGTGCCCCCAGGGTGTGTGTTCCCTGGTAGACCGGCGGCGCGGTTGAGAGGTTGTACGGCGGGCGGTGGAATCGCACCGAGGGCGAACGACACGCCCGAGGGAAAGATTTTACCGGGGAAATATCGACCAAGAATTGCAACGGAGAGCAGCGGAGAGCAGTGAATTGCCACGGCCCAGCGAACGCCGGGAAACGCTACGCAACGCTGACCTGCACGTTTCGTGTTCCGCGAGTGCTGCGTGTGTTGTCCACAGGGGCGTGGTTGCGTGCGCGCGGAATGTCTCCACCCTCGTTCAGACTGGATGCGCCCTGATTGCGGGGTGAGTTGGCGGGCCGTCCAGTGATCTTGGCGGATGCGGGACGGCCCACCGTACGAGTTCTCGGGAGAACCCATATGTCCGAAGCTAGCACCGACGTTATCGGCGAGCACCGACGCCGCTGGTTGAGGTTCGGCCGTGACGTAGCCGTTCAAGTTGTGGGCAGCGTCATCGCGGTGGGTCTACTGGCGCTGATCGCCTACCTGTTGGCGAGGTAGGGGCGCGCGCGAGCCCCGGGTCGGTGTTCCGGCTCGGGGCTCTTGGGTGTTTCCGGGCATGCCGAAATCACGAGCTGTGGATAACTCAGATCAGGTTAGGCGTCGCTGACGGCGTGCGCAACTGACCCGTCCGATCAACGGGTTGGCCAGCGCTCAACGCGTCGACCCGGCAGTTCGGTTGGCGCATCGCATCCGCACGGTTGGCGGGTTCGTGTCCGGACACCGATCACGCCGTGTCCGACGCTCGGTGTCCGGACACGACCGGTCACGCCGCGTCGGGCGTCAACTCGGCCCGCAGCCGGTCACGCTCGGCCTCGGTCAACCCGGGCGCCCGCCCGGCCAGTTCCGCATCGGTCACCAGTTCTGCCCGGTCGGCCCGCGGCGGTGCGTCGAGCGCACGCCCGAGGTCGGCGAGATCGTCCCAGCGCCACATCGGCCGACCCTGGATCCAGGTGCTCGACGGCGCCCGGCAGATGACTCGGCGGCCGGTGCACTCGACGTGCGGGCCGAGCGGGTGCACCGGCCGCATCATCAGCACCGACCCGCACCATGGGCACGGCTGGAGCAGCCGCAGCGGCCGTTCGTCGCCGAACCCGAGGACGCCGACGACCTGGCGGGCGACCGGCCGCAGGGTGGTGTCGATCCACGCGTTCTGCTCGCGGTTGAGCCAGGCCCGGTAAATGCCAAGGTCGGCGCACGCCGCTGGCACGGTGTTCGGGTTGCCTGCGGGCCGGCTGTAGAGGGCGAGGCCGAGGGTTGCTCGCGTCTCGGCCTCGACGTACAGCACGGCCTGTTCGACCGTGCGCATGACGTCGACGGCGGCCAGGTTGGCGGCGGCGGGCGACGTACCCCGGGCGAGCGTCGACCGCTCCGCCCGCTCGATCCGGTCGCGCTCGGCGATCGCCGCGGCGAGGTGCCGTCCGATGTGGCTGGCGCGCGGCCGGCGGGTGCCGGGTACGGCGGCGGCCCGCAGGTCGGCCCAGTGCACGGCGATGACGTCGGCCGGCGGGGTGTCGGTGTGCTGCACGGGGTTCTCCTGCGGTCGTACGGTGTCGGGTTCGGGGCCGTGGGGCCCGCCCCTCGCGACGGGGCGGGCCGCGCGTGGGTCAGGTGGCGCCGTCGAGTGCCGCGCGGACCTGCGCGGCCAGGTATCGCTCGCCGCAGCGGTCCGGGTCGGAGTCCTGTGGGAGTCGGCTGCTGAGGACGGCGCGCACGCGATCGACGGCGCCACACACGGTGGTGAGCTCGGCGGCGTGCCGGTCGCGTTCGGCCCTGGCGTGGGCGAGTTCGGCACCGAGTCGGTCGCGGTCGGCGTCGGTGCGGGCCTCGGCCAGGAGGCCACGGAGCATCGTCACTTCGGCGAGCAGGTCGAGGACGTGCCGGTCGGAGATGCGTTCGAGTGCCTGGAACGAGTCGGTCATGGTGACGTCGACCAGGCCGCCGCTAGTGGGTGGCGTGGCGGCGGTGTGCAGGTCCGCGATGATCGGGGCCAGGTCGAGCCGGCCGGGCACGGGCGCCGGGTCGAGGCCGCAGCCGCGTCGGATCGCGGCGATGACCGATTCGGCGTCGCCGGGGCGGATGCAGATGCCGCACTCGCAGGAGGGGGCGAGCGAGACGCCGCGGGCGGTGGCCTGGTCGATTGGTGTGATCACCAGCTCGCAGCCGGTCTCGTCGGTGAAGTGGTAGCTGCGCGGTTCATGCGGGTCGGTCACGGCTGGCCTCCGAGGATGGTTCGGGCGATGGTCAGGGCGGCGGCAACGGCGCCGGGTTCGTCGACCGACCCGGTCGCTGCCTGGGTGGCGCACTCGTCGAGCCAGGTGGCCAGGGCGAGGCCAACGGCCGGGCCCATGGCGGCGACGTACCGGGCGTCGGGACCGCGCAAGAACGGGGCCCGGCCGCGGGTGCCGGATCGGCCGTGAACGAGGGTGCCGCCGCTGCCGTCGGTCACGTCGGCCGATCCGGTCGGGTCGTCGGCCCAGCGCGGCCGGACCGCCCAGGGCGGCGCGGAGGCGGCGGCGGCGAGGGCGCGCAGGTGTTCGGCGGCGCGGCGGATGGTGTCGGCGGGCTCGTCGGTCACGTCCTACTCCTGGTGGTGAGTGCGATGTCGGCGGAGACCTGATCGAGTGCGATTGCGAGGGCCACCGCGTGGGTGAAGTTGCGGGCGCCCAGGCGCCGGATGACGGCCAGGCGGTGTCCGTACACGGTGTGGGTCGTAATCCACATCTCGGCGGCGGTTTCCTCGATGGTGAGACCGCGGGCGCCTGCGGAAACGGCCTGGCGCTGCCGGTGGGTGAGGACGTCGCGGGACGTGGAAGGGATGCCGAGGGCAACTCTGTCGCGGCGGATGCTGCTGGCATCGACGCCGAGTTGGTGGGCGATGGCGGCGGTGTCGAGGCCGTGGGCGACGAGGTCGCGGACCCGGTCGCGGCGGAGCTGGACGCTCGTGGTGGGCGTGGTCACGTCTCGCTCCGGGTGGCGGGTGCGGGGTGGGTGATGCGGAGAATGCGGCGGCCGTCGTGCTCGGTCTGGCGCAGGTCGGTCATGCGGAGGGTGACGCCGCGGGCAGTGGCCCGGTCAGCGGCTCGGTCGAGGACGGCGCAGAAGCGGCCGACCGGGATCGGCAGGCGCACGACCAGGTGCCGGCGAACGGTGCCGGTCACCGGGTCGTCTCCAGCTGGCGGGCAATGCGGCGCGCGTCCTCGGGCAGGGCGCGCTGTTTGGTGGTGATGGGGCTCGGGCCCTGCACTGTGGCAACGACGGTGCGGGCGAGGTCGGCCAGGCTGGTGTCGCGGTCGGCGATGAACGCTTCGGCGATGAGGTCGTGAACTTCGCGCTCCAGCGGGGTCATTCGGGTCATGGGGTCACCTCCGGGGTGCCGGGCGCCCGGTGGTGGGCGCCCGGCAGGTCGGGCTAGAAGGGGGGTTCCGAGTCGCTACCGGGCGGGGGTCCCCACCCGCCGCCCTGCTGCCGCCCGCCGCCGGAGGGGACGGCCCACGGGTCGTCGGCGGGCGGTCCGCCGCGCTGCTGAGCCTGGCTGCCGTAGCCGCCCTGCTGCCGCCCGCCGCCCTGGCCGCCGCCTCCGCGGCTCGCCTTGGTGACCTTGGCGGTGGCCCACTTCAGGGTCGGCCCGATCTCGTCGACCTCAAGCTCGACGACGGTGCGCTTCTCGCCTTCCTTGGTCTCGTAGGACCGCTGGCGCAGCCGGCCCTGGGCGATGACCGCGGTGCCGCGCTGGAGGGATTCCGCAATGTTCTCGGCCAGTTGCTTCCAGGCCGTGCAGCGGAGGAACAGCGGCACGCCGTCCTTCCACTCGTTCGCCTGCCGGTCGAAGGTGCGCGGCGTGGATGCCAGGGTGAAGTTCGCGACCGCAGCCCCGTTGGGCAGGTAGCGCAATTCCGGGTCGGCGGTCAGGTTGCCGACCACAGTGATGGAGGTGTCTCCGGCCATGTGCTGTGTCCTGTCTGGTTGGTGACGGGTGGTCAGGTGGTGGGGTTGACGGCGGCGGCATATGCCTCTTGCCGGCTGCGGTGGGTACCGTGCTGGAGCCGGGTGCCGCTGATCGAGCCGCGGCACTGGTCGCCGGCGGCGGCGCGGCACTGCTGGTACGGGCAGGCGATGCCGAGCTCGGGAAATCGCGTGCTGGCCGGGCCCCGGGTGATCGCGGCGATCTCGGCGCGGCATCGGTCGGCGGGCCGGGCCGCGGCGAGCTGCGCGAGGCTCGGCCACTGGCCGTCGATCTCGCGGTTCGGTGCCGGGTCGGCGTGTCCGGCAACGACGGCACCGCGCGACGCGGCCAGGTGGGCGCGGTAGGCGGCCTCGTCGTCCGGGTCGACGGGCGGCAGCGGATCGGTGTGCCGCTCCAGCAGCGTCCGGCGCTTCGGCGCCCACGCGGCCATGACGGCGGCGGGGCTGATCGCCCAGAACCGGGCCTGGTCGTTGGCCTCGTAGTACTCGTTGACGGCGACTCCGGCCCGCCAGCCGACCGCCTCGTGCGAGGCCGGGACGTCGCGGAGCGCGGTGTTCCAGGACTCAATCGCCTGCATGGCGGCCTCGGTATCGCTCATGACGCGGGCCATGCGGGGGTCGAGGGTGGCGGCGTACGTCAGCAGGTTCACGATGGCGTCGCGGTGCATCAGTGGGCACCTTCCTGTCGTGCGTGTGCGGTGGCGAGGCGGTCGCGCTCGTCGAGCTCGGCGGCGGCCTGGGCGAGAACCTCGGCGGGTGTGAGGCGACGGGATGGCGGCTGCGACGGGCCAGCGCCGGGACGCGGCGCGGCTCGTTCGCGCTCCTCCATCGCCTTCAGCCGGAGAACGTCGTACTTCTCGCGCAGCTTCGGCATGCTCATGACGTTCGATCGCCAGAACGTGCTGTCCTGGCACCAGTCGATGGCGCGCAGGATTTGGTCGACGGTGCGGCCGTCCTCATCGATGAGCAGCCGGGCCTGGGTTCGCCACTTCGCGGTGATCGTCGGTCGCTTGCTGCCGTTGTCCGCGACGCGGTCGGCCAGGTGCTGGCACACCTGCTCGACGTCTGCGCGGGCGGGAGGTAGTTCTTTCTCTTCTTTGAGGGTTTCTTGAGGAGTAGGGGTCCGGGGTTCCCGGACCCTATTCACGTGGTTCCCGGACCCTTTCTCCGGCTTAGGGTCCGAGGTTTCCGGACCCTGTGGGGTCGATTGGGTCCGGGGTTCCCGGACCCTTTCGGACTCTTTGGGTCCGGAAACCCCGGACCCTTTCTCGGAGTTAGGGTCCGAAGTTTCCGGACCCTGCTCGGTACTCAGTTCCACGATTCGGTAGACGGCGCGGTTGCCTCGGCGGCCCGCAGAGACCGTCTCCAGGACACCCTTCGAGCGCAGGGCCTGGAGCACTTCGTATCGGCTCGATCGCGCGGGTAGCCGCATGCGGTGGGCGATCGCGGGGTCGTCCTCGACCCCGGGCCAGCACTTGCGTGTGTCGTCCCGCGCCGTCTCGGCGAGCACGCTCAACACGTGCCGCTCGCGCCACGTCAGCGCGTCGGGCGCGTGGTCCAGCACCTCGACGAACAGACGGATTCCCACTGGTGGTGCCTCTCGGGTTGTGCGGCGGGACGCGGTAACGACCCCTTCACTTCGTCTATGTCGTGGGAGGCTCGTTTTTCGCGCGTGAAAGCGAACTTTCTGAATCCGTGGCCGGCGGGTCGGGTCGCCGCCGGCCACGGGGTCTAGTCGGTGACGGCGCCGACGGTCGAGCGCCAGGCGAGCGCGGAGCAGTCGAGGCGGCGGCGGGCACGGGTGACCGCGACGTACAGCAACCGGGCCTCCTCCCGGCGGAGGACAACCACGCCGTCGGCGTTCGGCTTGGGCGGTGCCCACTCGCCGATCAGGACGCGGTCCCACTCGCGCCCCTTGCTCTTGTGCGCGGTGCTGATGACCAGCTCGGCCGCAGACTCCTCGACCAACTGGTCGACAGCCGCGAGGATCCGGGCGGGCCCGTGCAGCGAGACCAGCTCGACCAGGACGCGCAGCGATCCGCCGTCCTCGGCCGCGTACTCGCGCAGCTCGGCCCACGATCCGAACCCGCACAGCTCCGGGTGGTCGGTCGGGCGGCCGGCCTGGAGATCTCGGGCGGCCCAGGCCAAGCGCTGGATGTCGAGGCCGCCGCCGACCAGCGCGGTGCGCCGGCCGCTGCCCACGGCGTCCATGACCGCCGCCATCGCGCCCGCGTTGCTGCGGGTCAGGATCGCGTCCGGGTCGGTGACCTCGCCGACGGTGGAATCGGTGCCCTCGTGACCGCGCAGCCGGAGCGGGCCACCCACCCAGTGCAGCCACTGGTTCGCCTGCTCGGCGATGCTCGGCCCGAACCGGAACGACTGGCTGAGCAACCGTTCCTCGGCGCCAGCGGCGACGAACTTGCCGAGCGCGTCGTTCGCCCCGCGCCAGGCGTAGATCTGCTGTGCGGAGTCGCCGACCACAACCCGCTGAGCGTGGTCCTGGCGCTGGATCACGTCGGCGAGAACGTCGTTCGTGTCCTGCCCCTCGTCCAGCAGGATGCAGTCGGCGGCGATGCGCGGCTCCGACAACGCCCACATCTTCAGGTAGTGATCGTGCTCCATCCTGACCGCGCCGTCGTCGCGGCAGAGGTCGTCCCAGATGGCGCGGGCAACCGGCAACACCAGAGCGGCGACAGCCTCACGGACCGGTGCCGACAACAGGTTGACGATGAACGGGATGTGCTGCTGGTCGAGTTCGGGGTCCGCCGAGTAGCACCAGGCCGTGATCGCGTCCAACGCCAGACGGGCGATGCGTTTGCCGGTGAACGGCACGGGAGCGCCCAGGTCGCCGTCCACCGTCGGCACGATCCCGGGCTGCAACCCGAGGAGGTGCTGGACGTCGAGATCCTGCGCGAGTTGGTGCGCGGTCTGGCGCGGGGCCTGAAGTCGGCGGCCGAACCTGGGGTCGAACGCCAGCGAATGCCCGGTCTTGCAGACAGCGTTCGGGGGGAACGCGCGGGCCATGTCCGCCGACGCGCTCTTGTTGTAGGCAATGGCCTGGATGCGGGTGCGCGGATCGGACCTGGCGATCAACTTCAACGTCGAGGTCTTGCCGCAGCCCGCGCCGGCCTGAACGACCATGTCGATGCCGTCGCCGTAGGTGTCGACCACCTCGGCCTGCTCGGCAGTGGGTTGCATCGGGTGTGTCTCCCGGTTGTAGGCGGGCGCGTGCTCGGCACACAGCACGCCGTGCTGGTAGCGGCGGACGCCGACGTCGGACCCGCACGGCCCGCCGGGCAGGCCGCGGGCACAGGTGCGGACGGCGGTCGCGGTGCTCACGCCGCCGCCCTGGTGTGCCAACGGCAGGCCCGCCCGAGGCAGCCCTGGCACGCCGCCGGGACGGCGCCGGTCGCGGTCCGGGCGCGCTGCACGGTGCGCTTCGCCACGTGCAGCAACTCGGCGATCGGCCCGGCCGCCAAGCCGCGGGCGGTCAACCGGCGCACCGCCTCATACCGTTCGGCGGGCGTCATGTCCGGCAGAGGATCCCCGTCGACAGCCCGCAGGACGTATGCCTCCTCGACGTCGGTGGTCGGCCGCCGGGCCGGCCCGAGCTGGGCCCGCACGCGCCGGCGGTAGTCCCGAACGCGCTCGTTGTGGCAGGTGCGGCAGCGACGGCAGCGGCCGTCGGGGCGGCTGCGGTCAATGACGAACGCATCGATCAGCAGGGTGCGCTTGCACCGCGAACAGGTCTTCACTTGTCCGTCCCCCAGTCGTAGACGTACGACAGGTCCAGGCACGGCTGGCGCATGCAGCGGTCGGGCGAGGACGGCTCGTCCGGGTGGGCCTGGCGGTGCAGGCCGATGTACGCGACCCGCAGCGGCGAGTCATCGGCCGGGCAGTCCTCGGGGGTGTGCAGCCCCTGTTCGTCCAGGTCGATGTCGACGGTGATCGTGTGGGTGCTCACGTCGCCTCTCCCTCGGTCGGCCAGTACGGGATCGGGTGGTCGGGGAACACGTCGGCGAGCAGCCGGCACGTCGGGCACGGTTGGCCGTCGTAGCGGCCCGGGTCGGGCGTGGGCGAGCACAGCCAGCAGCGATCGAGCGCCGGGTCGACCAGGTGCAGCGGCAGCGGGACGACCGGCACAGGCGGCCGGGGTGCGGCCGGGGCGGCGAGCGTCGACCGGGACAGCCGGCGCAGGACCACATCGGCCAGCCAGCCGGCGGCCAGGCCAGCAACGATGGCGCCGAGGATGACGGGGATCAGCGCCACGGGTGCACCACCCGGCAGGTCCAGCAGCGCCAGCCGCCGCGAGTGTGCGTGCCCAGGCGGCGGGTGCCCCGGCAGGTCGGGCAATCCTGGGCGGTCTCGGCGGGCGGGGCGGCGATCCGGTGCGCGCCGCCGTCGGCGGTGGTGGGAGCCAGGCGGGCCGGGGCGCGAACGCCCCGCCCCGCCACCACCACGGTCGCCGTCACGCCGCCTGCGACGTCGCCGCCGCAGCGTCCGCGTACCGGCCCAGCTCGGCCGCGCGCCCGTCGGCCGGCATCTGCTGCACCAGGTTCAGCGCGTCGAGTACGCGGCCGGCTTCCGGCACGGTCAGGTCCTTCATCGTGAGGACCGGCCGGCCGACGATGCCCGAGACGATCGCCAACCGCCGGGCGCGCTCGCTGCTCTGCACGCCCACGGCGTTCATCACGGTGGCGATGGCCCGGGTCTGGCCGGCGCTCGCGCGCTGCGGCTCGCGCTGGTTCCACTCGCCCGGCGGCGGCACCTGGTTGGCGGGCGTCGCCTCCTGCACCGGCTGCGGCCGGGTGCCAGCGAGGTCGCCCAGGCGGCCGTCGATCATTCGGTGCAGCGGGATCGTGCTGCCGTCGCGAGTCGGCACCTCGCGATCGAGCAGGCCCTGATCGGTCGCCGTCTGCCGGCATGTCGCCAGCGCCACATGGTTGTTCCAGCCCACACGGATCGCGTCGAGCAGGGTCGCCAGGGGATCGCGGGCCGGGACGTCGTCCGGCGGCGGCTCCTCCTCGGCGGCCTCGGCGGTCGCGTTCGCCTGGTCGAGCTGTGCGGCGGCAACGTCGAGGGTGCGCACCCGGGCGGCGAGCATCGCACCGAACGGCACCGGACCCGCCTTGCTGTCGACCATCGCATCGGCCAGGCCCGCGCGACCGGCCGCCCCGAGCAGGGTGGTGAGCGCGTCGCGGGTGGTCCACGCCAGCTGGGCCTCGGCAACCAGCTCGGCCAGGCGGTCGGCATCCTGGGCGGGGTGCTGCACCCGTTCCGGTTGTCGTGTGTTCTCGGCCTCGGCTTGTGCCGGCGCGCCGTCAGGGTCGGTGTCGTCCGCGACCTGCGGGTCGTCCGGCTGCGCGACCGGCTCGGTCTCGTCGCGGTACGCCAGCGAGAGGCCGACGACCGGATCCAGGGATCCGTCGTTGTACAGGCTGAGCCCGAACTGGTCGCCGAGGTTCGCGGCGCACCGCTTCAGCGCCACGCTGATCGCCGACTTGTACGCCAGGTCGTGCGCGCCGGCCGCGCTCGGCTGGTTCTTACCGGCGCCCGTCGCGCCGTCCTCCCAGTGGCCAACCTCGACCCCGTGCCGGTCGCGGATGGTCAGCCGGCCGGTCGCCCGGTAGATCGCCGTCCACTTCCCGCCCTGGTTCACCTCGCTGACCAGTTCGGTCGACTTGATCTCGAACGACCAGCCGGTGAACCCGAAGATCCGGGTAAGCGTTCGACGGACGTCCCACGCGGCGAGGTGGGCCTGGCCCTGCTTGTAGAGGACGCGGTTCCTTGGAATGGGCGTGAACAACTGCCTGATCTGTGCGTCGGTCAGCACGGGTCCTCCTTGGCGGTGGCCTGGGTGCGGGTGGTGCGGACGTGGTGTGCGGCCTGCTCGGCGTCGAGGACCAGGCCGACGGTCGGGCACGGCCACGGCACGGTGACGGCGGGCCGCGAGCAGTGCCGGCAGAACCGGACACCGAACGCCTCGTCCCACTCGTGCAGCCCGACGACGGCGGCGACCTGTGCAGCGAGCCGGTCGACCTCGGCCAGCACCTCGATGCGGGCGTTGTGGTGCCCGACGGCCTGGACGAACAGGCCGTGCTCGACGGCGTCGTGGAAGACACCGAAAACGTGGCGGTCGCGCTCGGTGAACTTCATCTCGCGGATGACCGCGAGGCGGCTGGCGGACATGGTCATCGGGTGTCTCCCGGGATGTTGTCGGTGGTGTGCCAGCGGTCGCCGTCGTGCCAGGCCAGGAGCCACACCGCCGGGTCGCGGCCGGCGGCCTGGTCCTCGGCGCGGGCGATCTCGACGGACTGGATCGCGTAGTGCCGCTCGGCGTGGGCGGGCGATCCGTGCCGGGTCGGCCGGGCGATCGAGCCGGTGATCCGGCCGTCGGCGGCGACGTCGGCACGGTGCACCAGACCCCACGCGTAGGCGGTGCGGGGGGCCGCCGCCCCCGTGGTGGGGGCGGCGGTGGTGGGCGCGGTCACCGGCGGGCCGGCCGCAGGTCGGCGAGCGCCCGCCCGACGGCGGCACACCAGGCGGAGCACCAGTCGCGCGGCGGCTCGGACGACGCGGGCACGTCGGTGCGGTGCCAGCCCTCGGCGGGCGCGGCGCCCTCGGCGGGCCGGCCGCAGCCGTCGACCGTGCAGCGGTCGACCACCGGCGCACCGGCCGGCTTGCGGGCCTTCCCGCCCGTGCCCGCGTTCCACACGTGCGCGGCCTTGGCGGCCATCAGCGACCACCCGCCGCGCGGCCGATCGCCGCCGCCAAGTCGGCCGCCCACTCGCTGATCGCACGGTCCGCGGCGAGCAGCCCCGCCGTGAGGTCGGCACCGACCCACCGGCCCGTCGCGAACTCGCCGGGCCCGATCAGGTACAGGCCAGCCAGGTTGCTGCCGAGCCAGACGCTGCCCTCGTCGAACCCCTCGGCGATCCAGGTCACCCCGGCAACGGTGCGCTTCCACCGCGCGTCGCCGGTCTCGGCCCACGCGGGATGCGGCTGCGGCTCGTCGTCCTCGGCCGGGTCGGTCGGGTCCGGCTGCGGGTCGCCCACGCACTGGCCGCACACCCGAGTGCCGGGCACGACCGGCGCGCAGGCCGGCGCGCAGGCGAACGCCTGGCCGCCGCCGTCGATCCGCCCCACGGGCGTGCTCACGCGCGGCTCGACGCCGCACAGGACACACGCGACGCCGTCCAGCTGGGCCCGGGTCAGGCCGTCCGCCGCGAACAGGCGGGCCACCGGCCGCCGATCGACGCCGTTCAGGACACCGACGCCGGTGATGGTGACCGGCGTCGGCCCGGCGCCCGGCTCGATCCGCCCGCTGCCGGTCAGGTCGATGCGCCCCCGGTAGACGATGCGGCCGTCGCAGCGGTGCGGCGTCGCCAGCACGGTGGCGTCGAGCGCGCCCGCCCACGCCCCCAGGTCGGCGGCGACGTCGGCGTCCGGGCCGGCGGTGCGGGTGCCGACCACGTGCCCGGCCGGGTCCACCGACCACGTCAGCCGCGGCAGGTCGGCGCGCTGGCAGACCAGGGACTGCATGATGCTGGCGGCGCGCACCTGCGCCAGGTCGTCGGGGCGGGTCTCGATACTGTGGTTCACGTTCGTGCCACCTGTCTGTGAGTGGTGAGTGGTGCGGGCAGGGGCCGTGCCGCTGGCGAGACCGGGTCGTATCCGGTCGTCGGCGGCCGGCCCTACCCATGTGGGTGGTTGGCTCAGGCCGCTCGACCGCGGCGGGCGCGGTGCGTCCGGCGCTCGATGCAGGCGGCCAGTCCGGCCTCGGTGACGCGGACTCGGGACCGCGTGGCCGTGCCGACATCCACGACGTCGCCCAGGTCGCCGCGGGCGATGAGGTCGTACACGGACGTCCGGGAGATGCCGAGACGGTCGGCAACCACGGGGATGCTGAGCAGCCCGGCGGCCCGTGCCGCCGTCATGCCGCGCTCCCGTTGTCGGTCAGGGCCTCGACGGGGATGCCCTGGGTGATCGCGGCGAGCGGAACCTGGAGGGTGGCCGCCAGCGCGGTGGCGATCTCCGGGCGGCACTGGTCGCGCCGGCCGGACTCGATGTTGGACAGGTAGCTGTGCGAGATGCCGACCGCAGCGGCGAGGCGGGTGAGGCCCCAGCCGCTGCGGGTGCGGATGGCGCACAGGGCAGCGCCGTTGACCGGGAGACCGGTCCTGTGGAGGTTCGGCATGCCCTGATCGTAGGAACATTCCGGAACGTTCGTCAAGAACATTCGGAACGTTCATCGCCGTGTGGCACGTGTCGCGGAATCGGCCGAATCTGTGCCTGTCAATGAGGAACATGCAGCCCCATGATGGGCATCGTTCCTGTACGTTCCGGAACGGAGGAGAGAGGAGGAGCTATGTCGACACGCGACTGGAAGCATCTCGGGCGCGAACTCCAGGCCGCCCGGATCGCTGCCGGGTTCAACACCTTGGAAGATCTCGCGCGCGCCGTGAACCTATCGAGCCGGATCCTCGGCGACATCGAGGCGGGGCGTAGGGAGAGCTACCGGCCGAGCACTCTGCATCGAGTGGAGCGGGCAGTGGGGTGGACTACTGGCTCGTACGAAAGCGTTCTCGCAGGTGGTAGTCCCAGGCTGGCCGAGGACGGCCCGGGTGAGCAGGGATCGCGGCCCACTGACGCCACGCCAGTTGGCTACGGGATCGACCCGGACGTCCTGGTCGAGCTGGCCACGGCTACGCCAGAGCAGATCCAGAGGGTCAAGGATTTCCTACTCGGGATCAAGTACGGCGACCCGGGTCGCCGAAGAGCGTAACGATCTAGCTACATGCGGTTATAGTTTCGAACGTTCCTGAATGTTTCCCTGATCTGCGTTATCTTGACGGTTCGGCCGACCGGAGCGTGGGAGTCCGCTCTGTACGGCGCGGCGCTGTGGGATGCGCGAGGGGGAATGACCTTGTCCGGCCGGCCGTATTGCCCGTGGGTGGCCCTGAGTGAGCGACCAGATATTACGTACGGTGAAACCCCGCTGCCCGGTGGTATGGCGGGAATGTGGTTCCCCGATATCCGAGGAATCGCAACCGACTCCCGACTGACGCGCGTTGAGCGACGGTGTGCACTGGCCCACGAGCTGGTGCACGCCGAGTACGACCACGCACAGTGTGCAGGTGGGGGGCCGGGCACCGCGCGCATCGCCCGACGGCTGGAGCGGTGGACTACCACGCTCGCCGCAACCAGGCTCATCCCGCTCGGTTCTCTGATGAGCGTTCTCGCAGAACGCCTACCAGCGTTCGACGCTGCCGAACAGCTCGCGGTAACCGAACGAATGTTGCATGTGCGAATCAAATACCTGACCACCACCGAACGCCTGCGAATTCACCAGGCATTGGGCGGTGATGACCTCGACGTACTTCAGGTAGGAGGGTGACCGATGGGTCACATTCGAAAATTGCCATCAGGAAAATTTCAGGGCATCGTCATCGGGCCGGACGGAAAGCAGATCCCCGAGACGTTCCCACTGAAGTCTCAGGCCAAAGCCTGGGTTCAGGAGCAGGAGGTAAAGCTTGCGCGCGGCGCGTGGCGCGATCCACGCGCGGGCAAGCAGAAGGTGAAAGTGTGGCACGAGCGGTGGGAGGCGGCCCGCGTCGTCGAGCCTCATACTCTCCGGGGCGATCAGTCGTGCATCCGGACCCACGTGCTGCCGCACTGGGAAACGTGGTCTCTCGCGTCGATCACCAGGCTTGACGTGCAGGCGTGGATCCGGCGGCTCGTCGCGGCTGGCGTCGGCACCAGCGCGATCCACCGCGCCTACAACTTGTTCTCGTCGATGATGAAGGCGGCCTTGTATGACGAAGTGATCGCCGTGTCCCCATGCCGGGGTATCGACCTGCCTCCGATTGCGGAGAAGCCGCCGCAATGGTTCACCCGCGACGAGGCGTATGCGGTTCTGGGCGAACTTGTCGAACCCTGGCGCACGATGTGCCTGACCGGCATCTACACCGGGCTGCGATGGGGTGAGCTGTCCGGCCTGCACGGTCACCGAATCGACTGGTTGCGGAGCAGGCTGTTCGTGGTCGAGGTCAACACGAAGTCGGGAATCAAGCAGTACCCGAAGTCTGCCGCTTCTCGGCGTGAAGTGCCGCTGACGGCCGAGGTAATCGAGTCTCTGTCGCGCCACATGCACGGCAGAGACCGCGATGGCGTGGTGTTCACCACCGTGACACCCGGCCGGTCCGGCCGACTGCTCAGTGATGGCAACTGGCGCAGGCAAACGTGGTGGCCGTCAGTCAAGCGCGCCACCTACAAGACCGACGACAAGGTGCTGCCCGTGCGGCACTATCCGCCGCACGTGATGCGGCATACATGCGCAAGTTGGCTCGTGCAGGAGGGCGTCAGCCTGTACGTCGTCCAGCACCTGCTCGGCCACGAGAGCCACACGACGACTCAGCGGTACGCACACCTGGCGCCGG
Organism: Embleya sp. NPDC059237; assembly: GCF_042754105.1. Taxonomy (NCBI): domain Bacteria; kingdom Bacillati; phylum Actinomycetota; class Actinomycetes; order Kitasatosporales; family Streptomycetaceae; genus Embleya; species Embleya sp. NPDC059237. The sequence goes on from NZ_JBHZAE010000001.1 coordinate 970,563, forward strand.
ACGCCCACCAGGCCGTCACCGATGCGTGGGCGCGCATTGCACCACCATTGCACGGCACTGCCGCCAGTAGCGCGATTGCCTAGCTGACCAGTGTGTTTTCGATTCCGACCTCTTCCCGAACACGCACCACATCGAGTCGGTCGCCATCCTGGAACCGGCGCCTCGGGCAGCCAAGCGAGAGGGCGCACGCGGCCGCCGCTGACCGGAGGACGACGACGCCTCGGTGGCGCCGCCGATCGGGCCGCCCCGGCAGGGCCGGGGCGGCTTGATCGTTTGCCGGGGCGGGGCGGGATCGGCGCTTGAGCGGGTGGCCGTGTTTATGCGGCGTATGGATGCCTCGGTCTGCGTGTCGCATGTTGCATGTTGCGTACACCGCGTACGGCGTTGCGGGTGGCGGGGTGGCGGGGTGGCGGGGTGGCGGGGTGCTGGGAAGCGTGCTCGGTTGGTGGGAGCCACGTGTAACCGTGCGTTGCCGGAGTCCGCGCTGCGCATCCGTCCTTGCGCACCCGCCCTCCGCCCGGCTCCGGCCCGCGCACTGGCACTCCGCCGGGCTCCGGCCCGCGCACTGGCACTCCGCCGGGCTCCGGCCCGCGCACTGGCACTCCGCCGGGCTCCGGCCCGCGCACTGGCACTCCGCCCGGCCCTGGCCCGCGTGCCCGCACCCGCACCCGCACCCGCACCCGCACCCGTGCCCGTGCCCGTGCCCGCACCCGTGCCCGTGCCCGTGGCCGTGCCGCACTTGTATCCGCGCTCGTGGTCGCGCGCGATGCGGCCCATCGTGGCGTTGTTGGTCGCGCCGCAACCCTGGTTCGCACCCGCGCCCTCGCAGGGGGCGGCGGGCTCGTCCACCCCTACGGCCGCACCGGGTCCGCATCGACCTCCACACGCCCCAGTCCCTTGCCGCGGCCCCGAACCGCCGTGCCCGCGCCCGCGTCGGCGTTTGCGCCCGGGTCCACGTCCGCGCTCGTGTCTGCGCCCCCACCCGCGCCTGTGTCTGCGTCCTCACCCCGCCCGCGTCCCCATTTCCGTTTGCTTCCGGGGTTGCGGCTGTGTTTCGGGTCTGTGCCCGGCTCGGCCTTTGTCCGTGTCGTCTTCAGGGGCGCTCCTCGGGGGGTTCTTCCGAGGTCGACCAGGCTTGGGCCGGGTGGGTGGCGTAGCGGTTGCTCCGGCGGGGGCGGGCCGGGGTGGTGGGGGTGCCGCCCGTGGTGGGGGCGGTCACCCACGTGGGTGATGTGGGCGTGGTGGGCGTGCCGTCGTGGGTGGTGCCGCCGAGGACGGTCGTGACGGGGTCGGCGGTGTGTGCGGCGTCGTGTGTGGCCGCCGGGTGGTCGCCGGCGCCGCCGCGCAGGCCGGGGGCGATCCGGATGCCGGTCACCGGGGCGATCGGGGGCGACGGCGGTGGGGCGGCCTGACGCAGACGCGGGCCGATGCCGGCCGGCTGTACCGGGCGGGGATCGCGGGGGAGCGGGGTTCCGACGACGGCTGGTGTCAGCGGGGTGGGCATCGCGGCTTGTGGTGGGCAGGTGATCGGCGGTGGTCCCGGCGCCGGCGGGGTGGTCGGTGGCGGTGGTGGCGTGGTGGCGGCGATGCACGTGGCCAGTGGGGCGGTGGGCGGTGGTGGTTGCGCCGGGGGCGCGGGCGGAGGCGCCGCGGGTGTGTCGGGCGTCGGTGGCGCGCAGGGGGTGGTCGGATCGACGGGTGTCGGCGGGGGAGTCGGATCCGCGACGGCCGCCTCCGTTGCGGTCGGAGCCGAGGCGGCGATGTCCGGGTCGCCGCTCGGGGGAGCGGTCGTGGCGCATGGTCGGCTAGGAGGCGGTGCGTCGGCCGGGGTGGTGGTGGGGAGCGTGGTGGTCGGTCGGCTCGGCGCGGTGTCGGCGGGAGTGCACGGCAGGAGGGGCAGGCGCTCGCCCAAGTCGCGGTAGGTGCCCTCCAGTTGCGCGATGGCGACCTCGGCGGCCTTCGGGTCGGTGGCGCTCTTCTGGGCCCGGGCAAGGGCATGTGCCGCCTCGGTGAGGTGTTCGTGCAGCGCGGTGCCCTGGCCGGCGAGCCGATCCGCGCTGTCGGCCAGTGCGTGGCAGCGGGCGGTGAAGCGTTCGGCGCCGCCGCCGGACCACACCCGCGTGCCGAGGCGGGCGGTCTCGGCCAACTCGTCCCGCAGTTCGGTCAACCGCGCGGCGGCCAGGCGCCACCCGTCGGCCGCCGCGCCGACCAGACCGGGGCGGGCGGCGTGGATCGCCGCGAACGGATCCGTGTTGTCACCGGCGCTCACCGTGCCGCCACCGCGCGCAGCAGGGTGCCGACCTCGGTCTCGGTGTCGGCGAACCGGTCGGCGGTACGGCCGAGCTCGACCCGCGTCGTGGCCAACTCGGCGCGGATCTCGGTCAACAGGTCGACCATCCGCGCGGCGGCGCGGCGATGCCGGTCGGCCAACTCGGCGGCGCCGGGGAACCGTCCCAGCGCCTCCGTGTCGAGCGCGGTGTGGTCGGTGACCCGGCCGGGCTCGGCGGCGCAGCCCGGTGCCAGGTAATCGGCTCCGATGTTGTGCAGGCGTCGTACCAACCCGTGCAGTTCGGCCGTGTCGACCGCGTAGCCGCTCGCGCCGCCGCAGTCGGTGCGGGACATGCCACCACCCCCTTGATCTGTGCTGGATCGCCGATCGCCCTCGGGGATCGCAGCCGGCGCGAACTCGACGCTCGCCCGAGGCCGATCGCGACACCCCTTCGGGAAACGACGAGGTTGGCACAGTGGTCACCCTGCGTGCAGAAGCCCTGTGGACAACTCCGGAATACATCACTCCGACGAGTGAAACCCCGCCGAAATACGCTCGGTTGTCCACAGATTGTTCGATGGCGAGCGATCCGTCCGCTCCCCGGGCGCAACCTGGAGTCGTCGGAACACACCGGCCGAACTCCGGACGAGCCGGACGGGCACCGCACGAGGGAGCGATCACCATGCACACCATCGAGACCTTCGCCGAGTTGGACGACGAGCTGGCCACGGTCGATTCCACGCCACGCGCGCTGACCGCGGTCGCGCTCGCCCTGCACACCGTGCAGGAAGTGGTACACGCCTGGAGCGGCAAGCCGGACCGCGGCGGCTGCCTGTGTCGGGTCGCCGACGAACTGGGCGACGCGCGGGAGATCGTCGCCCGGGTCGTGGGCTCGGCCGCCGACACGGTCGTCCCGCTGCCCGGAGGCGACCCGGCCGGCGTGCCGATCGCGGGCGCCGCCCGGGTGCTGGGTCGGGCGGCCAAGGTGCTCACCCTGCTGGCCCGACAGGGCGTGGCGGGCAGTCCCTGCGCGGACTGGGCGCGGTTGGCGCCCGCCGAGCGCCGGGCCTGCGCGGCGGCCTGGGCGATCGTCTTCCGCAACCTGATCAGGCTGCGTGCGGCCGAGGAGAGCGCCGCCTGGTCGGGTCAACCGCACCGGCACGCCCCGGCGATTCCCCAGCGGCGACGGCGCGGCTCGGCGCGCGTGGTGCCCTTTCCCGCGCGGCTCGCATGATCGGGTCCGGGGTGCTTCGCGCCCTCGCCTCGCACGCGTCCCGCGCTCTCGGGAGAGGATGGGCGCATGGATCTTCGTATCTTCACCGAGCCCCAGCAGGGCGCGACCTACGACACACTCCTGACCGTGGCCAAGGCCACCGAAGACCTCGGCTTCGGAGCCTTCTTCCGCTCGGACCACTACCTGCACATGAGCGGCGACGGCCTACCGGGTCCCACCGACGCGTGGATCACCCTGGCCGGACTGGCCCGCGAGACCAAGCGCATCCGTCTGGGCACACTGATGACGGCGGCGACCTTCCGACTGCCGGGCGTGCTGGCCATCCAGGTCGCGCAGGTCGACGCGATGTCCGGCGGCCGGGTCGAACTGGGCATCGGCGCAGGCTGGTTCGAGGAGGAGCACACCGCCTACGGCATACCGTTCCCGCGCGAGAAGTTCGGCCGCCTCGAAGAGCAGCTGGAGATCGTCACCGGGCTCTGGGACACCCCGGTCGGCGCCGACTTCCGCTACGAGGGGCGCTACTACTCGTTGGCCGACTCGCCCGCGCTGCCCAAGCCCGCGCAGCGTCCGCATCCGCCGATCCTGGTCGGCGGCCTCGGCGCCAAGCGCACGCCCGCGCTGGCGGCCCGCTTCGCCGACGAGTTCAACATCCCCTTCGCGTCGGTGGAAACCAGCGCGCAGCAGTTCGGCCGGGTCCGCGAGGCCCTGGTCGAGCACGGCCGCAAGGCCGAGGACCTGGTCTTGTCCAACGCCCTCGTGGCCTGCGTGGGCCGGGACGACGCCGAGGTGTCCCGGCGCGCCGCGACGATCGGCCGCGAGCCCGCCGAACTCAAGGAGAACGGTCTCGCGGGCTCGCCCGCCGAAGTGGTGGACCGGATCGGCCGCTTCGCCGAGGTCGGCTCGACCCGGATCTACTTCCAGATCCTGGACCTGCACGACCTCGACCACCTGGAACTGATCGCCTCGGAGGTGATGCCCCAACTCGGCTGAGCCGAGGGCCCGACGGCCCGGGGGACGGGAAAGGGCCCTGTCGCAGCCCGTGCGCTGCGACAGAGCCCCCTTCTCACCCCACCGCCCGGGTGTCGCAGGCGGCCGTGCGGTGTGTTTCCTCGTCAGGCGGTCGCGGGAGTGTCCTCGTCGCCCTCGCCGAAGGTGCCGCTGCCGGCGAGCAGCGCGCTGCGACTGCCGCGGGCGCGGTACCACATGACGCCGCCGATCAGCAGCAACGTGCCACCGGCGGTGCCGAGCAGCCGCGGGTCGAGCAGCGCCCCGGTGTGCGCGAGCCCACCGCCCCCGCCACCGTTACCGGTCCCGGCCGAACTGCCCGAGCTGGTCCCGGTGCTCGTTCCGGTCGTGGTGCCCGTGGTCGTCCCCGTGGTCGTCCCGGTCGTGGTGCCGGCGGTGTCACCGGCCGTGGTCCCGGAGGTCGTCCCTGTGGTGGTGCCCGTGGTCGTCCCTGTGGTGGTGCCGGTGGTCGTACCCGTCGTGGTGCCTGTCGTCGTACCCGTCGTGGTGCCGGCGGTCGAGCCGTTGGTGGCGCCGGCGTGAACCAGCAGCAGCTTGAAGGGAATCTCGACCTTCGTGCCGGACGGGGTGGCCGTGGCCGTCACCGTGTAGTTCCCGTCGACCCAGGTGGCGCCGTCACGAGGGAAGATGAGCTGGTTGTTGACATAAGCACCGATAGTGTCCGTTTTGGCCTTGGTGAGCTCTACGGACGGGAAGGCGGCGTCACCCGACTTGGTGATGACGGCCTTGAAGTCTTCACCCGCGGGGAAGCCGGACAGGCTCAGGCGCGCCGCGACGGGGCCCGCGTCCGGGATTCGTATCTCATCGTCGAAGGTGCCGGCCGGAGTGGCGTGTTCGACGACCTTCCACGTGCCATCCGTTGCCAGCAGGTCGACGCGAGCGAGGTCGTCCACCACGATGGCTCCGCCGGCATCGAGGCATTGGGCGCGAATGTGGTAGTTGCCGGTGGTGGCGGCGCCGCCCGGGAACATCTTCTTGTTCGGGTAGACGGGCTTGAGGTCGGCGGGCAGCGGCAGGGGAGTGAAGCCACCCATACGCTGCTCCGACTCCTGGCCGGGAAGCTTCAGCTGGAACAGGGCCGAGGTCGCCGTCGTCGGGCACGCCTTCGAGGAGGTGATGGTCGTCTTCTGGTCCATCGGCCCCGTGGTGGGATTGAGCACCAGCACCTCGTCCGACCCACCGGGCGGCGTGGTGGTCGGCGGCGTGGTCGTCGGGGGCGTGCTGGTCGGCGGCGCGGTGGTGGGCGGGGCCGCCACGGTCCACGCCTTGCCGTCGGGGCCGTCGGCGGTGGTGAGATCGACCGCCGCGAGTTCCTTGAGCACATTCCCGGCGTTGTCCATGCACTCCGAGGACAACTTGAACGTACCGTCCAAGACGGTGCCGGTCAGGAAGAGCTGGATCGGGTTCTCCCGAACCGGGATTCGGTCCGGGGGCAAGGTGTTGCCCGTGGTGCCACCGATCAACCTCGGTGCGGTCAAGGTGCCGCCGGTGACGACCCACCGGTAGTTCGTCGCCGGTTCCGGGCACGGCGCAGTGGCCTTCAACGTCACCTTGGTGGTGGCCCCACCGGTCCCCGGGTCGACGACGATCGTCGGCGCGGGTGTACCGCCGTCGGCGGCCGCTGCGATCGCCGGCAGCGCCGACAGCACGAGCAGCCCGGCTCCGCACGATGCCAGCACGCGCGCGAGTCTTAGGCTCATCTGGTCAACTCCGTTGAGAAATAAAGGAAACGGGGACGGACGGCAAGTGGGCCACCGGGACGAATCCCGATGGCCCAAGGCGTGTCACCGACGCCGCGTCACCACCACAGGCGGGACGAGTCGAGGGTGATCGCGACCGAGGAGGTCGCGTGCGAGTTCGTGCCGGAGAGCACGAGGGTGTAGGAACCGTCGGCCAGGTTGGCCGGCAGCGTCAGCAGCGCGCCGCCCCAGGTGCCGTCGGGGGTGATCTGCGGCTGCAGCGAGACCGGGGTGGAGGTGCCGTCGGCGGCGCGCACGACGCCGTCCACGCGGTCACCGGGCGCGAAGCCGCGGAACAGGACCAGACCGAAGCGCAGCGCGCCGATCTTGGTCGGCAGCGCGCGCACCTCGGGTGAAAGCGAGGTCCACACACCGTTGTTGACGCGCAGGTCGACCGACGCCGGCTCGGTGATGGTCAGCGCGCCGTCGGCGTCGAAGGTGTAGCACTGCGCGACCAGCTTGTGCGCGACGCCCTCCTGGGCGGCGGAGCCCGCCGGGAACAGCGCGCGCTGACCGACGACCGCGGTGTCCGCGACCTTGTCGGCCGGCAGGGCGGTGCCGAGGAACGAGCCGCCGAACACACGCTCGTTGGCGCCGGGCGAACGCAGGACGAAGCGGAACTTGGTCGCGTCCGGGCCGCACGGCACGCTCGCCCGGGCGGTCGCCTTGCCGGTGCTGTCGGCCGGACCGTACAGCGGGCTCACCGTGACGGTGCCCTGTGCGGCGGTCGCGGGCGCGGCGGGAGCGGCGTCCTCGGCGACGGCCGGCACGGTGGCGATCGCGAACGCGGCCGGAACCGCGACGGCGAGCGCGAGCAGACGACGGAGCTTCATGAAGAATGCCCTTCCGGGGTCGGTGGGTTCGAGCAAAACAGCACGCGGCGGCCTGTTGGGCATCCGCGGGGGAAACGTCGGACGCTCGCGATGGCGGACGGATGAGCGATCCGCCACCGGAGGGTGAACAGTTCTTCCGCGACGTGTGCGGAGGGCCGGATCGGCGGACTCGAGGGCGCGGGCCCACCACACGGTTCAGGGCATGAACCCCTACGTGGCCCGGATCGCCCGTTGATGCGGGGCACAGGTCCACGTGATGACGGCGACCGTTTCCGCGTCGATGATCGGGTAATGGACGAAGTAGACGCCGCGATTGCCGGGAGGCGCTCGGGTCGGTGCCGTTCCGTCCGGTCTGCCCGGGAACCTTGCCGTCGATGTTGCCGAGCCGAAAGCCATTCGTGCGGTGGAGACACCTGACGCGGCGGGCGGGAACGGGCCGTCTCGAATCGCCGATCCGAGACGGCCCGCTGCCGATCACGTCATGTCATGCGATGCCGATCGGGCGTGGCTCAGACGGCGAAGCCGAAGGTGTTCCAGATCGGGCGCTGCGCCGGGTTCTTGGCCCAGTTGATGAAGGCGACGACGTTGGCGTTGGCCGCCGTGCCGTTCTGCGGGTCGTAGACGAAGTACACCGAGCGGTTGCCGACGAAGCCGGTCGCGTTCGGCGCCTTGGAGTCGATGTTGCCGAGCTTGAAGCCGTTGGTGTGGTTCGGCACACCGGAGGCGGGGGTGGTCTGCTCGCCGTAGGCCGCGGCCGAGTAGGCGATGATCGCGTCGGTGGAGGTGATCTGCGGCGCGTCACCGCGGTTCTCCTGCGCGGTCTGGATGACCGTGGCGGCGCACGCGCCGTTGGAGGCGGCGGTCGGGTCGAAGCCGAGCACCTTGTCCTGGAACTCCGAGCGGGTGCCGGAGCCGGCCTGCGGGATGTGCTTCTGGATCACGCCGGACACGGTGCTGCCCGGGATCTGGTTCCAGTTGGTGATGTTGCAGTGGTAGATGTCCTGGAGCTGCGCCCGGGTCAGGTTGGTCGGCGCGCCGGCCTTCTTGGTCGCCCAGGTCACGGCGTCGCCGGCGACCCGCTCGAAGGTCAGGGTGGTCTCGGCGGTGCCGGTCTTCGGGCCGCGCGAGGAACGGGCGAAGTCGAGGCACTTGGCGTTCGTGCCCGCACGCTGGTCCAGCAGCGCCTTGATGCCGTCACCCGAACCGTTCGGCCACGCGTGGCCGGTGCCGGCACCGTACTGCGTGTTGCACTCGGCCTTGCCGGTGTTGATGCCACCGGCGGCTATCCCGGCGTTCACCGTCACCCAGTCGTTGCCATTGGGATCGACGTTCGCCGCGTACTCCGTCGTCAGCGCCTGGGTGACGTTCTGGAGGGTGTCGGAACCGGCGTTGACGTAGGTGTTGGCGTTGGCCGACGCGTTGGCGCCGACGACGAGCGCCATGGCGGCACCGACGGTGCCCAAAACGGTGGCGGTCTTGCGCATGCTGAAGACGCTGGACATTCGAAGTCTCAACTCTCTCTTGGCATTTGCTGGCCGTCGACCCGCAGTGGCCGACGCCGACAACGCTGCCGGCGGCCCGATCGTGGTGGGATGTCCGGCAGGGAAACGGCACCGGGCCGCACAAGGCGCCGACACGAACGGGCCGCGCCTGTAACGGAAACCGGATACTCCGGCACCCGTGCGGCACGGACACGACGTCTGCCGTACACCCTCGGCACCGGTTGTTTCCGTAGCGGACAGTTGCCCGGGGGCTGCGCTCTGGTTGTCTCCAGGCAGGGGTTTCCGGCTTGATCGCCGGCCGTCTGACGAACGGTCAGATCGGTTCGCCACCCGCTTCCAGGAGCCGCAACCCATGGCACACCCGACCGTGTTCGCCCCCGAATCGCCGGAGCTGCTCGATCGGCCCCGCCGGATCGTGGTCCGTCGCACCAGGGCCGACCACGTGTTCCGCTGGACCACGCGTGGTGTCGCGATGCTGGTCCTGGCCCTGCTCGCCGCGATCGGTGGCTACCTGCTCTACCAGGGCAGCAGCGCGCTCGACCGGGCCGGCTGGGGATTCCTCACCGAGGACGCGTGGGAGCCCAAGGGCGGCACCTTCGGTGTACGCGGACTGCTCACCGGAACCGTGCTCGTGGCCATCGTCGCGCTGATCGTCGCGGTACCCATCGCGCTCACCGCGGCCCTGTACATCACCGAGTTCGCCCCACGACGTCTACGCGGGGTGCTCACCTCGATCGTCGACCTGATGGCCGCGGTGCCCAGCATCATCTACGGCATCTTCGGCTTCTTCGTACTGCAACCCCAACTGATCCCGGTCAGCCGGTGGTTGGCCACCAACTTCGACTTCCTGCCGATCTTCGAGATCCGCACGATCGACGTGAAGGCCCGTTTCGTGGACAGCCAGTTCAGCTCCTCGCTGTTCATCTCCGGCGTGGTGGTGTCCACGATGGTCATCCCCATCTGCTGCGCGGTCAGCCGCGAGGTGTTCGGCCAGGCGCCGGTCGGCGAGAAGGAGGGCGCGCTGGCGCTCGGCGCCACCCGCTGGGGGGTGATCCGCGCGGTGGTCCTGCCGTTCGGCCGCGGCGGCATGATCGGCGGCGTGATGCTCGGCCTGGGTCGAGCCCTCGGCGAGACCATCGCCGTCGCGATGATCATCTCGTTCAACACCGACTTCTCGTTCCGCATCCTCGACGGCCAGGGCTCGACGATCTCGTCGCTGATCGTGCTCAAGTACGGCGAGGCCGACACCGAGTCGATCTCCGCGCTGATGGCCGCCGGCCTCGCGCTCTTCGTTCTCACGCTCGCCGTGAACACCGTCGCCGGCGTCCTGGTCGCCCGCTCGCGCAGCGGCAAGTCCACCGAGATCTGACCGAGGTCCGACGGGGCCCGACGCCGCGACCCGAGACACCGAGCCCCGGGACATCGCGTCCCGGTCCACCGAACTCCCGACAGCGACCCACGGCTCCACCAGACCCACCACCGAGGGGATCCACGACGATGACCGTCACCGAGCCGATCGTTCGGCCCGGACCCGACGCGCCGCCGCCCGCGTCCGCGCCGCGAGCACCGGAGCAGGCCCGCGTGGCGCTGCGCCGGGTCGCCCCCGACGACATCGGCGTCGCGCTCGGCGCCATGGTCGCCGGCGCGAGCTTCGCGTGGGTGCTGTACGGGCGGATCCTGCCGGTCGCCGGCTGGCAGGGCTACCTGATCACCGCCTACCTCAGCTTCCTGCTGCTGTACGCGATCGCCACCCACATGCGCCTGGACCGGGTGGCCGCCGGCGACCGGGTCGCCGGCGCGGTGATCTCCACCGGCGCGGCCCTGATGGTCGGCACGGTGGCGACCGTGATCGGCTACGTCTTCGTCAAGGGCTTCGGCCGCATCCTGAACACGGACTTCTTCACCGCCACCCAGCGCCACTTCAGCGCGCTGAGCCCGCACGGGGTCTCGGTGGGCGCCGCACACGCGATCGTCGGCACCTTCGAACAAATGGGCATCGCGATCCTGCTGAGCGTCCCGCTCGGGGTGATCGCCGCGATCTACATGAACGAGGTCGGCGGCCGGTTCGCCGTCGTGGTGCGCGTGGTCGTCGAAGCGATGACCGCGATCCCCTCGGTGGTCGCCGGCCTGTTCGTCTACGCCTTCTTCGTCATCTCGCTCGGCCAGGGCTTTTGCGGCCTGGCCGCGGGCCTGGCGCTGTCGGTGGAGATGATGCCGGTGGTCACCCGCGCCACCGAGGTGGTGTTGCGCCTGGTGCCCAACGGCCTGCGTGAGGCGTCGCTGGCCCTGGGCGCCGGGGAGTTCCGCACCCTGTGGAACGTTGTACTGCCCACCGCGCGCAGCGGCCTGGTCACCGCCGTCATCCTCGGCTGCGCGCGCGTGGTCGGCGAGACCGCGCCCGTGCTGCTGGTCGCGGGCGGCGGCGCGGGCATGAACTGGGACCCGTTCAGCGGTGTGCAGACCTCCCTGCCGTACTTCATCTGGGTGAACTACAAGTCGCCCAGCGACGAGCTCAACTCCCTCGCGTGGGGCGCCGCCGTGACCTTGCTGCTCATCGTCCTCGTGCTGTTCTCCCTCGCGCGCCTGATCGGCGGTCGCGCCCCCGGCGAGTCCGGACGCCGCAAGCGGCGCCGCGCCGGCGCCGCCACCAAGTCCCTCACCCCGGAGCCCACTTCATGACCAGGACCACGCGCCTGCCCGCGCATCTGCTACGCGTGGCGATCGCGTCCGTGCTCGCCGTCCCCCTGCTCGTCCTGCCGTCCGGCACTGCCTCGGCCGCCGCCGGCATCCACGGCAGCGGCTCCACCTGGAGCTCGCCCGCGACCATGCAGTGGTCGGCCGACGTCGCCGCCCGCGGCCTCGCGGTCGACTACACCCCCAACGGATCCACCGCCGGACGCAACGACTTCATGAGCCACCTGGTCGACTTCGCGGTCTCGGAGATCCCCTTCCAAGGCAACTACGTCGACCGGGCCGGGCAGGCGACCAACGAACTCGCGCGCCTGCAGGCCGACAACACCAAGTTCAAGTACCTGCCGATCGTCGCGGGCGGTACCTCGTTCATGTACAACCTGAAGATCCGCGGCCAACAGGTGCGCAACCTCCAACTGTCGCCGCGCACCATCGCCGGGATCTTCACCAACCAGATCAGGGTGTGGAACGACAAGGCGATCAAGGACGACAACCCGGCCCTGTCCCTGCCCGCCACCCCGATCACCCCGGTCGTGCGCTCGGACGGCTCGGGCACCAGCGCGCAGTTCACCGCCTTCTTGACCAACCAGGTCAACGACATCTGGCGGCCGTTCTTCCCCGGCGGCATGACCTCCGAGTTCCCGGTCAAGGGAGCCACCAAGGCGCAGGCCGGCTCCGAAGGCGTGGCCAACTACGTCGCGGCCGGATACGGCGAGGGCGCGATCACCTACGTCGAGACCGCCTACGCGATCCAGCGGCAATTCCCGGTCGCCTCGGTCAAGAACGTCGCCGGCGTCTACACCCAGCCCAGCTCGGATGCGGTGTCCATCGCGCTCACCAAGGCCCGGCTGAACCCGGACAGCACGCAGATCCTCGACGACGTCTACACCAACCCGGACAAGCGCGCCTATCCGATCTCCAGCTACAGCTACATGATCGTGCCGGCCGCCAAGCAGTTCTCCTTCGACGAGTCCAAGGGCGAAACGCTCGGCAAGTTCATCAAGTACTTCCTGTGCGCCGGGCAGGGACAGGCGCCACGGCTGGGATACTCGCCGCTGCCCCCCAAGCTGGTCAGCTTCGGCTACGACGCGATCAAGTCGATCCCCGGCGCGCCCGACCCGGGGGCACTGCCGGCGAACCTGGACAAGCCGACCAAGGCGGACCACGACGCCTGCCCGAACCCGACCTTCGACCCGGCCTGGGTGCCGCCGGAGCAGAAGCAGCAGCAACAACAGCCCCAGCAGGGCGGTCCGGGCGGTGCCAACAACCAGAACAACAACGGCACCAACACCAACGGCACCGGCGGCAACACGCCCAAGCCCGGTGACACGCCGGGAGCCGCCGGCGGCGGAACCGGCGCAACCCAGGGGCCGGACACCGGCGGCGGGGCCACCCTCGACCCGGACACCGGCGAAGTCGTGGCCGGCGGCGACAAGTCCGGCCCCGGCGGGCCGGTCAGCGCCGGATCGGTCGAAGCCGGCGACTCGCCGCCGCTGCCACCGGTCTGGTTCTACGCACTCACCCTGGTGTGCCTGATGGCGGCGGTGTTCGGCGCACCGTTCCTGTACAGCCGACTCGGTCGAGGACGTGGTCCCGATGTCCGCTGACCCGCGCGGGAAGGCCGCGTCGGGTGACCGGGAGATGTCCGGTCCGTACGCCGCAGGCGAACTTTCGAACACCGTGTCGGTTTCCGCTCCCCTCGTGCCGCCGCGCCGCGCGAGGATCGGCGCGGGTCGTTCTCGCCGGGGGGAATCGGTGGGGAAATCGGCCTCGAACGGGGGCGAGGGAAGTGGGGTTGCCGTGAGCGCCATCGAGCGTTCCACCGCTTCGCCGGGCCGCGCGTTGTCCGTCGCCGGCGTCATCGCGCTGTGCGTCGCGCTGCTCGCCGGGTGGCTCGGCGTGGTCGCCGGGACGGCCGGCGCGGCCGAGCCCGCCGCCCGCCCGGCGGTGACGGTGTCGCAGAGCACCAACCTCGTCAACCAGCGCATCCTGGTCAAGTGGACCGGCTTCACCCTCGCCGCCGGTACCAACAGCGTCGTCGTGATGCAGTGCAAGGGCACCACGCCCCGGCCTCGGGACTGCTGGTCGCCGACCTACACCGAAAACGGCGTCTTCCAACAACCCGACGGCAATCCGCCGATTCTCGCCACCAAGCAGACCGGAGTTCCCACCCGCGCGGACGGATCCGGAGAGGCGTGGCTCCAGGTCAGGCCGGCGCTGCGACTGCCGCAACTGGGCTGCTCGGACCGACAGGCGTGTTCGGTCGTGGCATTCGTGATGCCCGAGGCGGGCAGTACCGCCACCTCCTTCCAGGCGAAGCAACACATCGATCTGGGCGTCCAGTACCAGATCACCGACACCGACATGGACCTGGCCTTCGCCGCCGGACAGGTGGCGGTGACGCCGCTGTCGTTCATCCCCGCGCCCGACGCGTGCCCGGGCATGGAACACCCGGACCTGTCGATCAGCGGCACCGGCGAGTTCTCCCAGGCCGGCGCCTCGTGGGTGTTCGGCTTGTGCGGCGCGCGGACCAACCCCGCGAACATGACGGTCAGTTCCGGCTCCGGCCCCAACGCCCGCGAGGTCTTCCTCCGGGACGGAGCCGACATCGGTGTCACCCAGCAGCCCATCGGCGGCGCGCTCGACCAGGCCCGCCCGGTGGCGTTGGCCGGCACCCGGGACAAGGACAAGACCGTGTACGCGCCGCTGACCAACGGTGCGCTGGCGATCGCGTTCAACATCGACGACGCCGGCACCCACGAGCCGATCACGTCGATGAGCCTGACCCCGCGCCTGGTCGCGAAAATGATCACCGGGGCCTACACGACGGGGCCGCGGGGGCCGGGCGCGATCATCAAGGTCTACGACGACCCCGAGTTCAAGGCCATCAACCAACCGCACGTATGGCCCGTCGCCGACCGCAGCCCGATCCTGCGCGGCGTCCAGGACGACATGATCTGGGCACTCACCGCCTGGCTCGCCGCCGACCCGGAAACGGCCACATGGCTCTCCGGAACACCCGATGCCAACGGCATCGCGTGCCCGCCGGAGTGGCGCATCGGCGCGGCGACATACCCGCTGGCGGTGTACACCAACCGCCTCGAGGCCCAGTCCAACGTGAACGTGCCGCAGACGGTGTACGAGGACATCGTCAACCGACTGGGCAACGCGCTGCCGATGAACCGCACCGTGGGCGACTTCGGGCCCAAGGACGACGGCCAGGACGCCTTCGGTTCGCACACCGTGATGGCCGTGACCTCGGTCGAGGCGGCCCTGCGCATGGGCACCCCGGTCGCCAAACTCCGCAATGCCGCGGGCAACTTCGTGGACCCGACCGACCCCGCGACCGTGCGCGCCGGAATCGCCGCCGCCAAGCCGGGCCCGGACGGGGCGACGCTGACCAACGACTACCGCAGCACCGCCGCGAACGCCTATCCGCTCACCGCCACCGACGTGGCGATGGTCTCCACCGACAAGCTCACCGCCGCCAAGGCCGCCAAGATCGACACCTTCCTCGCCTACGCGGCGAGCGCCGGGCAAACGCAGACGGGCACCTTCCAGCCCGGCGCGCTGCCGCCCGGCTACACCCCGCTCACCGACACGCAGAAGCAGCAGATCGCGGATGCCCGCAAGAAGATCGCCGACGCGCCCAAGTGGACCGGGGAAACCCCGCCGCCCACCAACCCACCCGTGAACGGAAACACCGACAACAACACCGGTACCTCCGCGGGCACCAGTGCCGGCAACACCGGCATCCCGAACACCCCGGTCGCCGGCGACCCCGGCGCCTCGCCCTCGGCCGCGCCGTCGACCGCCGCGCCCTCCACCGCACCGGTGGGTGCCGCCGCGCCGCCCGCCGACAAGGGGCCGTTCCCGAAGGTCGCCAGCGTGATCAAGGACGCGCTCGACGGCGACGGGTCCGCGATCGTGCTGCTCGTACTGATGTGCGTGAGCGCGGGTGCGCTCGTCGCCTGCCCCGTACTGCTCTCCCTCGGACACAAACGCCGCACCGGCAACTGGCCACCACCGGTGGCCGCCGTCCTGCGCCTGATCGGTCGCCAGGGAGTGCCCGCATGACCGCCGACACCGTCTCCAAGGTCCCCGCGACCGCGCCGGCGACCGCCCTCGCGACCGCACCCGCGCCTGCGCCTGCGACCGCACCCGCAGGCGCCGGCGGGCACCCGCCGGCGACCGCAGGCGGGACCCGTGCGAGCCGGGCCGACCCGTACACCGTCGCGGGCGCCGCGGTCGCGCTGCTCGCGCTGCTCATCGCGGGCTTCGTCGGCTACGTGTACGTCGTCTCCGACATCCAACAGGCCCGCGACCAGAGCATCCTGGCCGACCGACTCTCCGACGAGCTCTACCGCGACCTCGCTCCTCTCGGCGGCACCATCGCCAAGGGCAGACCGGTGGCGATGTTGCGGATCCCCGCGATCGGCCTGCGCCAGGTCGTGGTCGAGGGCACCACCGCCGACTCGCTCGCCAAGGGCCCCGGACACCTGCGGACCAGCGGCCTGCCCGGGCAGGGCGGACACAGCGTGATCATGGGCCGCGCGTACAGCTTCGGCGGCCCGTTCCACGACCTCGACGACCTGCGCGTCGGCCAGCGCATCGAGGCGACCACCCAGCAGGGCGATTTCACCTACAAGGTGATCGAGCGCAGGCACATCGCCAACGGCAAGGACGACGTGCTCGCCCCCGGCCGGGAGAACCGACTGGTGCTGATCACCGCCGACTCGTGGATCCGCCCCGGCGGGCGCACGGTGGTCGTCGCCGAACTGCAGGGCGCCCCCAAGGCCCAGGAGGGCCGGCGTCCGCAAGGTCTACGCGCGGACGAGAAGGGCACCGGCGGCTACGCGAACGCCGGCGTGCGACTACTCCTGTGGGCGCAGGCGTTCACCATCGTGGTCGCCGTCCTGGTCTGGGCCCTGCGCCGTCACCCCGATCGCCGAGTCACGCTCCTGCTCGGCACCCCGGTCGTGCTCGCCGTCGTGTGGGCACTGTACGAATCCGCCGCACGCGTACTCCCGGCGACGCTCTGACGCCGGTTCCCGTCCCACTCCACACCCCGGAGGCTCCGCACGTGACCAGCCCGGACAGCGGTGCGACGACTCTCGCTCCCGCAGCCGAGACCCAGCCTTTACCGGCTCAATCCGCCGGCGGGCGTGGCTCGACGCTCACCGCGGAGACCGTCAGCGCCTGGTTCGGCACCCACAAGGTGCTCGAACGTGTCGACCTCGTGATGGCGGCCAACTCCGTCACGGCCCTGATCGGGCCGTCCGGCTGCGGCAAATCCACGTTCCTGCGCATCCTCAACCGGATGCACGAGCTGGTACCCAGCGCCCAACTCGCGGGCCGGGTCCTGCTCGACGGCGAGGACATCTACGACTCCGCCCGCCGGCCGATCGAGACCCGGCGCCGGGTCGGGATGGTCTTCCAAAAGCCCAACCCGTTCCCGGCGATGTCCATCTACGACAACGTGGTCGCCGGCCTCAAGCTGACCGGCGTGCGCAACGCGGACAAGGACGCCGTCGTGGAGTCCTCGCTGACCCGCGCCGGCCTGTGGATGGAGGTGCGCAACCGACTCAGGCAACCCGGCGGCGCGCTGTCGGGAGGCCAGCAGCAACGTCTCTGCATCGCCCGTTCGCTCGCGGTCGATCCGGACGTGCTGCTCATGGACGAGCCGTGCTCGGCCCTGGACCCGACCTCCACCAGGCGGATCGAGGACACCATCGGCGAGTTGCGCGACCAGGTCACCATCGTCATCGTCACGCACAACATGCAACAGGCCCAACGTGTATCCGACCACTGTGCGTTCTTCCTCGCGGCGGAGAACACCCCCGGCCACATCGTCGAGGCCGGACCCACCACCGCGATCTTCGGTGCCCCCCGCGACCCCCGGACGGCCGACTATGTCGCCGGTCGCTTCGGATGAGTCGCAGGCCCCGGACGGTACGCCGGAACGGCACGCGCGCTACGACGTCCACCTGGACGCCGAGCAGCACGTGCGGTGGCGGCTCATCGCCCCGAACGGCCGCGTGCTCGCGCGGTCCGCTCGGGGCCATGTCACGGCGGGGGCCTGCCGCATCGAGCTCGACCGACTGCGTCGCCGGGTCGTGGACCTGGTGCCCGTCATCGGACGGGCGACGGGGGCGCCGGGCTGGTTCTGGAGCGTTGCTCTCGAACCCAGCGCCCCCGTCGCGTTGTCGGCCCGTACCTACGAGCGCCTGGAGAGTTGCCAGGTGTCCTACGAGAGATTCGTCCGCCTGCTGACCGTCACCGAGCCCGACGACTGGTGACCCGGGCCGCGTGCCCGCCGCGATGGCACCGCCGCGATCGCACCGATCGTGGCGGTGCGCACCCGCGGCGCACCCGCGGCGCACCCGCCCGGCCCGGGCCGGTGGACCCTCCCGTCACGGGAGGGGGCACCGTGGTCGGTCGGGAGGTGATGAGGATGTTCCTCGGCATCGGAGACTTCGCTCGCGCCACGGGCCTGACCGTCAAGGCCCTGCGCTGGTACGACGAACAGGGCGTATTGGTACCCGCCGACGTGGACCCGGGCACGCGGTATCGCCGCTACTCGGTCGGCCAACTCGAACAGGCGGGCGTGGTCCGCGCGTTGCGGGCGGCGGGAGTGCCACTCGCGGAGGTACGGATCGCGGTGGCCGCCGGCGGCTCCCCGCAGCAGGCCCTGCACGCCCGTCGTGAGGCGGTGCGCGTCGAACGGGCTCGCGAGGACCGGGCGCTCGCGGCGGCCGAGCGGGTGCTTGCCGGCACGGAGGCGCGCTACGACGTGCGGTTGCGGCCCATCCAAGCGCAGGCGTGGGTCGGCGTCGTCGAGTACGTCGCGACGCCCGGGGGCGGCGCGGAGTCGGCGGGTGGGGGCGCGGGCGCAGGTGCGGGCGCGGAGCCGGCGGGTGCGGGCGCAGGTAGTGCGGGCTCGGGCGCGGTGGTCGCGGGGGCGGACGGGACGGTCGTGGACGCCGATGTCGCGGTCGAGGAGGCACTGTTCGACCTGTACGCGAGTCTGGTGGCGGACGGGATCACCCCGAGCGGCCCCTTCTGGCTGGACCTGGGCCGACCCACCGCGGACGCCGGCGCCGAGGTCGTGCTGTGCCTGCCGCTGTCCGCGCCGGCGCCCGAGGGCTGGTCCGTTCCGGGCCGGCGGACGGTCGCCGGCGTGCGCCCGGCCGGTCGCGAGCTCGCCACCGACCACGCGGTCACCGACGACGACCCCGACGACGACACCGCCGTGCATCCGGCGTTCGCAGCCCTCGTTCGCGCCGCCGCCGAACGGGGCTTGTCGATCGACCTGGGCACGCTGCGACAACACTGCCCGCGCGAGGTGCCGGGCGCGCCCGGATCCGGGACGTCCGGGACGGCGGTGGAACTGTCCGTGGCGGTCGAGGGCACGCACCCGACGGGCGAATAAAGCGATCGTCGACACCGGTACATCTGACACATAATCGGTCCGGTGTTCCTGACCATCGCAACCACGCATCGGCCCGCCACCGACCTCGGCTTCCTGCTGCACAAGCATCCCGGGAAGGCCCAGCGGTTCTCCACCACCTATGGCAACGCCCACGTCTTCTACCCCGAGGCGGACGAGGCACGCTGCACCGCGGCGCTGCTGCTCGACGTCGACCCGATCGCGCTCACGCGCGGGGTCAAGCGGGGCAAGGGCTCGCCAGACCTCACGCTCGCGCAGTACGTCAACGATCGGCCCTACGCCGCCTCGTCGTTGCTCGCGGTCGCGCTCGGCACGGTCTTTCGCACCGCGATGCAGGGGCGCTGCGACGCGCGCCCCGAACTGCCCGCGATGGCGCTGCCGCTGGAGATCGAGGTGCCCGCGCTTTCCGCGCGCGGGGGCGCGGAGATGGTCCGGCGGCTGTTCGAGCCGCTGGGGTGGCAGGTGCGGACCGAGACCGTGCCGCTGGACGCGGGCTTCCCGGAGTGGGGCGAATCGCGTTACGTGCGCCTGGCGTTGACCGGCACCATGCCGCTCGCGGAGGCGCTGCGGCAGCTGTACGTGCTCCTCCCGGTGCTGGACAACGCGAAGCACTACTGGGTCGCGCCGGACGAGGTGGACAAACTGCTCCGCGCCGGCGAGGGCTGGCTGGCCGCGCACCCGGACCGTGACCTGATCGCGAGCCGATACCTCGCGCGCCGAGCCACCCTCACCCGCAGCGCGATCGAACGACTGGCCGAAGTCGACGAGACCGCACCGGAAGACCTCGACAACGCGATACCGGACGAGCCGGATGAGGACCCGGGGCCGGGATCGGGGCATGCGGTCGCGACTGACGACGCAGCTCCCGCAGCCGTCACGGTAGCGAGCGCCGGCGTTGCGCCTGCGCCTGCGGGCGTCACGCACCCTCCGGCGACCGGTACGCCGACGCCCGCGACCGCCGCGTCCGCGCCTGCGGCCTCGGGTGTTGCGCCTGCGGGTGCGGGTGCGACCTCGGGCATCGCGCCGGCGGGTGCGCCTGCGGCGGGTATGTCCGTACCTGCGGCGTCGAACGCTGCGCATGCGCCTGCGGGTGCGTCTGAGACCGCGGGTGCTGCGCCTGCGGGTGTGCCTGAGAGCCTGGGCGGCGCGTCTGCGGGTGTGCCTGCGACGAATGCGTCCGTGTCCGCGGCGTCGGGTGTTGCGCCTGCGGGTGCGCTTGCGGCCTCGGGTGTTGCGTCCGCGCCCGCGACCGGTGTCGAGTCGTCTGCGCCCGGGACCTCCGCTTCTGCGGGCGAGGTCGCCGGCGGGGTCGGCCTGTCGCTTGCCCGGCAGCGGCGGGACGCGATCCTGGGGGCCCTGCGGGCAGCCGGCGCCGAACGGGTGCTCGACCTCGGGTGCGGTGACGGCAAGTTGATCGGAGCCCTGCTCGGGGAACCGCGTTTCCGCGAGATCGTCGGCGTCGACGTGTCCGTTCGCGCGCTCACCATCGCCGAGCGCAAGCTCAAGCTCGACCGGATGTCGGAGCGCCAACGCGATCGAGTGCGCCTGATCCAGGGCGCGCTGACCTACACCGACAAACGGCTCGTGGGCTACGACGCGGCGGTGCTGTGCGAGGTGATCGAGCACTTGGACGAACCGCGACTGCCTGCCCTCGAGTACGCGGTACTCGGCGCGGCCCGACCGGCGACCGTCGTGGTCACCACGCCCAACGTCGAGTACAACGTCCGCTACGCGCCCGAGGAACCGGGCGGCCACGGCCTCGCCGCCGGCGCCATGCGCCACGGCGACCACCGCTTCGAATGGGACCGCGCGACGTTTCGTGCCTGGGCCGAACGAGCGGCGGCGACCTACGGCTACGCGACACGCTTCGAGCCGGTCGGCGAGGTCGACCCCGAGGTCGGCCCCTCCACCCAGATGGTCGTGTTCACCCGTACCGACGTCGGCGCGGGCGCGATCACCCACACCGGCGCCACCCCCACCACCCCCACCGACGACGAAGGCACCGGAGCGACGGCATGACCCACGACGCGAGCGCCCGCCGCGCACTGACCATGCCCGACCTGTGTCTGGTGGTTTTGATCGGCACCACCGGCGCGGGCAAGTCCACCTTCGCCCGCACCCACTTCAAGCACACCCAGGTCCTCTCCTCCGACTACTTCCGCGGCCTGGTCGCCGACGACGAGAACGACCAGTCGGCCTCCGGCGACGCATTCGAACTGCTGCACCACGTCGCCCGCATGCGCCTCGCCTCCGGCCGGCTGACGGTGGTGGACGCGACCAACGTGCAGCGCGAGGCCCGGGCGCAACTGATCCGGATCGCCCGCGACCACGACGTGTTCCCGGTCGCGATCGTGCTGGACATACCCCAGGACGAATGCCAGGCGCGCAACGCCGAGCGCCCGGACCGCATGCACCTGCCCCCGCAGGTGATCCAGCGCCAGCACCGCGACATGCGCCGCTCGCTGCGCGGTCTCCAGCGCGAGGGCTTTCGCCGGGTGCATGTACTCTCCGGCACCGACGAGGTCGCGCGCGCCGAGATCGTCCACGAGCGCCGCTACAACGACCTGCGACACCTGACCGGCCCGTTCGACGTGATCGGCGACATCCACGGCTGCCGCGCCGAATTGGAGTCGCTGCTGGTCGAACTCGGATACACGCTCACCCGCGACGAGGCCGGGCGGGCGGTCGACGCGGCGCACCCCGAGGGCCGCACCGCCGTCTTCGTCGGCGACCTGGTCGACCGCGGGCCGGACACGCCCGGCGTACTGCGCCTGGTGATGGGCATGGTCGGTGCCGGACACGCCCTGTGCGTGCCGGGCAACCACGAGAACAAGCTGGTGCGCGCGCTCAAGGGCCGCCAGGTCAAGACCACCCACGGCCTTGCCGAATCGCTCGAACAACTGGCTGCGGAGAGCGAGGAGTTCCGCGCCGAGGTGGTCGACTTCTGCGAATCCCTGGTCAGCCACTACGTGCTCGACGGGGGTCGCCTCGTGGTGTGTCACGCCGGTCTGCCGGAGAAGTACCACGGCCGGATGTCCGGGCGGGTGCGCAGCTTCGCGCTGTACGGCGACACCACCGGCGAGACCGACGAGTACGGCCTGCCGGTGCGCTACCCGTGGGCCGACGAGTACCGCGGCAAGGCCACCGTGGTCTACGGTCACACGCCCACGCCACGCGCCGTGTGGGTGAACAACACGATCTGCCTGGACACCGGCGCGGTGTTCGGCGGCGAGTTGACCGCGCTGCGCTGGCCGGAGCGCCAACTGGTCGCGGTACCGGCCGAACAGGTTTGGTACGAGCCGGTGCGACCGCTCGCCTCCGCCACCCCCGGCGGTCGCGACGGGCGCGCCCTCGACCTCGGCGACGTGCTGGACCTGGCCCCCGGCGGGGTCGGTCGCCGGCACATCGAGACCGCCGGCGCGGGCCTGGTGACGGTGCGCCAGGAGAACGCAGCCGCGGCCCTGGAGGTGATGAGCCGGTTCGCCATCGACCCGCGCTGGCTGGTCTACCTGCCGCCGACGATGGCGCCCTGCACCACGAGCACGCTGCCCGGTCTGCTCGAACACCCGGCCGAGGCGTTCGCCCAGTTCCGCGCGGACGGCGTCACCCGGGTGATCTGCGAGGAAAAGCACATGGGCTCGCGTGCGATCGCCCTGGTGTGCCGGGACGAGGCCGTCGCACGCGAGGCGTTCGGCGTGGACGAGGGGATGGGCGCGGGCGCGGTGTGGACCCGCACCGGGCGTGGCTTCTTCCCCGACCGAGCCACCACCGACGGCTTCCTCGACCGGGTGCGCGGGGCGATCGACGCGGCGGGCCTGTGGGCCGAACTGGACACCGACTGGTTGCTGTTCGACGCCGAGCTGATGCCCTGGTCGGCCAAGGCGCAGGAGCTGCTGCGGCAGCAGTACGCGTCGGTGGGCGCGGCCGCGACCGCCGCGCTGCCGGTTGTCGGCGCCGCGCTGGCGCGTGCACTCGAACGCGGTATCGACGTCGGGGACCTGGCCGACCGGATCGCCGGACGCACGGCCAACGCCCGCGCGTTCGTGGACGCCTACGGCCGGTACTGCTGGCCCACCGACGGCCTGACCGGGCTGCGCTTCGCCCCGTTCCAGGTGCTCGCCGGCCGTGGCGGCTCCTACCTGGGCCGCGATCACGAGTGGCATCTCGCGCTCGCCGACCGGCTGGTCGCGGCCGACCCCTCCGGGCTGCTCGCGCCCACGGGGCGACTGGTCGTGGACGTCACCGACGAGGAGCAGGTCGCGGCCGGCATCGCCTGGTGGACCGAACTGACCTCCACCGGCGGCGAGGGCATGGTGGTCAAGCCGCTCGCGGGCGAGGCCGACCGGGTCGCCAACCGGCGCGTGCAGCCGGGAGTCAAGTGCCGCGGCCCGGAGTACCTGCGGATCATCTACGGCGCCGACTACACCGAACCGGTGAACCTCGACCGGTTGCGCGACCGCGGCCTCGGCCACAAGCGCTCGATGGCACTGCGCGAGCACGCGCTGGGCGCGGAGGCGCTGGCGCGGCTCGTGTCCGGCGAGGCGCTGTGGCGCGTGCACGAGGCGGTCTTTGCCGTACTCGCGCTCGAATCGGAGCCGGTGGACCCGCGACTTTGAGTCCACGCCACCTGTTCGCAGCAAGGGCGGCATCCGCGGAAACGCGGATGCCGCCCTTTTGTAGGTGAATGCCGGAAACTTCGGGTATGTCGCTTCAAAGCCATGTGCCGATTGCGGCGGGTCGAAGGTCCCGGGTCGATCGGTCCGAGCGTCGCCGCAGGTGGGGACCTGTGTCGGAGGTCGGGGCCCCGGGTCCGGGTGCAGGATTCGAATGTGGCGGAAAGCGGCGCCGAACACACTCGACGCCGGTCGCCTCGACACACGGAGGAGCAGCGATGAGCCACGCGGTGGATCCCGAGTCCCCGGCCGTCACATCGGCGCCCCCACCCGCGGCGGACGACCCGGATCCGGCACAGGGCACCCTCGGCCTGCCACAGGCGACCGCGCTCGTGATCGGCGGCGTGGTCGGCACCGGCATCTTCCTGCTGCCGGCCACGCTCGCCAAGTACGGCACCATCAGCATCCTTGCCTTCGGCCTGGTCACCGTCGGCGCGCTGGCGATCGCCGCGATCTTCGGTAAAATCGGTGCCCGCGTTCCCGCGGCCGGCGGCCCGTACGCCTACGCCCGCGAGGCGTTCGGCGAGTTCCCGGGCTTCCTGAACGCGTGGTCCTTCTGGATCACCGCATGGGCCGGCAACGCGGGCATCGCGGTGGCCTGGGTCGGCTACGTCAACTACTTCCTGCACTGGGACTCCACACCGGGCAAGATCGCGATCGCGCTCGTCGGCCTGTGGATCCCGGCCCTGATCAACCTGTCCGGCGTCAAGAACATGGGCCTGTTCCAGGTCGTCACCACCGTGCTCAAGTTCGTCCCGCTGATGTTCGTCGCCATCGTCGGCCTGTTCTTCATCGACAACGCCAACTTCGGCCCGTTCAACGCGAGCGGCAAGAGCTTCCTCGGCGCCCTCCAGGTCTCTGCCGCGCTGGTGGTGTTCGCCTACTCGGGCATCGAGGCCGCCTCGGTCGCCGCGGCGAAGGTCAAGGACCCCCGACGCAACATCGGCAGGGCCTCGATCCTCGGCACGCTCGCCTGCGCCGCGGTGTACATGCTGAGCACAATCGCGGTGATGGGCAACGTGCCGCACGGCGAACTCGTCGACTCCTCGGCCCCGTTCTCCGACGCGCTGAACAATATGTTCGGCGGGAGCGTCTGGGGCGGCCTGATGGCCGCGATGGCGATCGTCTCCGGGATCGGTGCGCTCAACGGCTGGACCATGCTGTGCGCGGAGATGCCGTACGCCGCGGCCAGGGACGGCATGTTCCCCCGCCCGTTCGCCGAGGTCAACCGGGCGGGGGTGCCTGCGTTCGGCATCCTTGTCGCGACGGTCCTGACCTCGGTCGTGGTCGCGGTGAACTACCTGTGGTCCGAGGACGCGTTCGAGACGATCCTGCTGCTCGCCACCGTCACCACCGTGATCCCGTACCTGTTCTCCGCGTCGGCGCAACTGTTCTGGCTGGTCACCCGTGAGCGCCCGGTCTCTCGCGCGGCGCTGGCCAAGGACCTGGTCATCGCGGTCGTGGGCTTCGCGTTCACGCTGTGGATGGTCTACGGCGCGGGCTCCGACGCGGTGCTCAAGAGCCTGATCATGCTGCTGCTCGGCATCCCGGTCTACATCTGGGTCAAGGCCGCGCGCGGCGAGTACGGCCCCGGCGGCGCCGAGGCGCCACCCACCGAGCCGGTGGACATCACCGTCGACATGCGCGGGCACTAGCGCGGTGCGCGCCCGGCGCGCGCATCGTGTCCCCACGAACCGGAAACACCATCCGCAAGCCTGTCCGGTCCCGACGACCGGCACGTACACCGCAGTTCGCAACGGTCAGGAGGACCATTCCATGGGGTTCCACGTCGAGTCGGAGACCGGTCGTCTCAAGCAGGTGATCCTGCACCGTCCGGACCTGGAGATGAAGCGGCTGACCCCGACGAACAAGGACGAACTCCTGTTCGACGACGTCCTGTGGGTCAAGCGGGCCCGCGAGGAGCACGACGCCTTCGCGGACGCGCTGCGCGATCGGGGCATTCGCGTGCACCTGTTCACCGACCTGCTGCGCGAGACCCTCGCGAGCGAGCCGCCGGCGAAGAAGATGGTCCTGGACCGAGTCTTCGACGAACGCGAGTTCGGCCTGCTCGCGGTGGATGAACTGCGCGGCCTGTTCGAGGGCTTCGACGTCAACGAACTGGTGCGCTACCTGGTCGGCGGGATCACCAAGCGGGAGATCCTGGAGTACATGGAGGAGCCGCACAGCGTCGCGTTCCACACCATGGACGTGGACGACTTCGTGCTCAAGCCGCTGCCCAACCACATCTTCACCCGCGACACCTCGTGCTGGGTCTACGACGGCGTCGCGGTGAACGCGATGACGATGCCCGCCCGCCGGCGCGAGACGGTGCACTTCGAGGCGATCTACACCTACCACCCGAACTTCGCCAAGGGCGACTTCAACGTGTGGAACCCCGGTCAGAAAAGCTTCCCCGCGACGATGGAGGGCGGCGACGTCCTGGTCATCGGCAACGGGGCGGTACTGGTCGGCATGAGCGAGCGCACCACCCCGCAGGGCGTCGAGGCGCTGGCGCGGGCACTGTTCAAGCACGGCTCCGCGACCAAGGTGGTGGCGCTGAGCATGCCGAAGAAGCGCGCGTTCATGCACCTCGACACGGTGATGACGATGCTCGACGGCGAGACGTTCACCAAGTACGCGGGCATGGGCATGCTGCCCTCGTACACGATCGAACCGGGCGACCACGAGGAGGCGCTCAAGGTCACCGACCACCCCGCCCACGACATGCACAAGGCGATCGCGAGCGCGCTGGACCTGTCCGACATCCGAGTCCTGGCCGCCACCCAGGACGTGCGCTCGGCCGAGCGCGAGCAGTGGGACGACGGGTGCAACGTACTGGCCGTGGAGCCCGGCGTGGTCTTCGCCTACGAACGCAACGTCACCACGAACACCTTCCTGCGCAAGAACGGCATCGAGGTGGTCACCATCCGTGGCAGCGAACTCGGCCGCGGCCGCGGCGGACCGCGCTGCATGAGTTGTCCCGTCGAGCGCGAGGCCGTCTAACCTGGCGGTTTGCCGATCCGTACGACCGTCGCCCGACCGTCGTGCACCCACGTGCGATCCGTCGAACCCCCGGTGTCCGACGGCTCCCCGATCCCCCGGATCCCCCGATCCCCGTTCGAAGAGAAGCCCGGAGCCATGGCCTTCAATCTGCGTCACCGCAACTTCCTCAAGGAATTGGACTTCACGCCCAAGGAGTTCAATCACCTGCTCGACCTCGCCGCGGACCTGAAGGCCGCGAAGTACGCGGGCATCGAGCAAAAGCGCCTCGTCGGCAAGAACATCGCGCTGATCTTCGAGAAGACCTCGACCCGCACGCGGTGCGCGTTCGAGGTCGCCGCGTACGACCAGGGCGCGGGCGTGACCTACCTCGACCCGAGTGGCTCGCAGATCGGCCACAAGGAGTCGATGAAGGACACTGCGCGGGTGCTCGGCCGGATGTACGACGGCATCGAATACCGAGGCAGCAAGCAGGAGTACGTCGAGGAACTCGGCAAGTACGCGGGCGTGCCCGTGTGGAACGGCCTGACCGACGAGTGGCACCCCACGCAGATGCTCGCGGACATGCTCACGATGCGCGAACACTCGGACAAGCCGCTGCACCGCGTCTCGTTCGCCTACCTCGGCGACGCCCGCAACAACATGGGCAACTCGCTGCTGATCACCGCCGCGATGCTGGGCATGGACGTACGCATGGTGGCGCCCGAGGCATTGTGGAACCACCCGGAGATCGTCGACAAGGCCAAGGAGATCGCGGTCGGGACCGGAGCCACGATCACCCACACCACCGACGTCGCCGAAGGCGTCAAGGGCGTGGACTTCCTGTACACCGACGTGTGGGTGTCCATGGGCGAGCCCAAGGAGGTCTGGGACACCCGGATCGCGCAACTCAAGGCGTACCAGGTCAACATGGACGTGGTGAAGGCGACCGGGAACCCCAAGGTCAAGTTCATGCACTGCCTCCCCGCCTTCCACGACCGCAACACCGCGGTCGGTCGGGACATCTTCGAGAAGACCGGCATGGAGGCGCTGGAGGTCACCGACGAGGTCTTCGAATCGGAGTTCTCGATCGTCTTCGACGAGGCCGAGAACCGCCTGCACACGATCAAAGCCGTCATGGTCGCCACCCTCGGCGACTGACACGCGGCGGAAGGATCGGCGCGGCCCTGGCACCGGACCACCGGTACCCGGGCCGCGCGTGGTTACGGAACGCCCTATTCATCCCGCTTTGCCGCGACGATCGCGATCGGCCGACCGCCGTTTGCGATCTTCGCCCCGGACCGAAGGGATCCACCATGCGCGTCGTCGTCGCCCTCGGCGGAAACGCGATGCTTCAGCGCGGGGACAAGCCCGACGCCGACATCCAACTGCACAACATCCAAAAGGCGGTCAAGTCACTGGCCCCGTTGGCGCGTGAGCACGAGCTGGTGGTGACCCACGGCAACGGTCCCCAGGTCGGCGTACTGGCCCTGCAATCCGCCGCCGACCAGTCGCTCAGCCAGCCCTACCCGTTCGACGTGCTGGGCGCGATGACCCAGGGCATGATCGGCTACTGGCTGCTCCAGTCGCTGCAGAACGCGCTGCCCGGCCGCCAGGTGTGCTCACTGATCAACCAGACCCTCGTCTCCACCGCCGACCCCGCCTTCCAGGACCCGACCAAGTTCGTCGGCCCCGTCTACGAGGAGGACGAGGCCAAACGGCTCGCGCAGGAGCGCGGCTGGATCGTCAAGCAGGACGGCAAGTGGTGGCGCCGCGTGGTGCCCTCGCCCAAACCCGCGCGCGTGGTGGAGACCCGGCTGATCCGCCAACTGCTCGCCTCCGGCGCGGTCGCGGTGTGCGCGGGCGGCGGAGGCGTGCCCGTGGTGCGCAACGAACTCGGCCAGCTCACCGGCGTCGAGGCCGTGGTGGACAAGGACCTCACCGCGGCGCTGCTCGCCGAAGCCCTCGACGCCGACGCGCTGTTGCTGCTCACGGACGTGCCCCGGGTGATGCGCGGATTCGGGCAGCCCGATGCGCAGGAGATCGCCAACGCCACGCCCATGCAACTGCGCGCCGGCGACTTCCCGGCCGGGTCGATGGGGCCCAAGGTCGACGCCATCTGCCGGTTCGTCGAGATGACCGGTGACATGGCGGCGATCGGCGCGTTGGATCAGGCCGCGGAGATCCTGCGGGGCAATGCCGGGACGATCGTCACGCCGAGCGGCAAGTATCCGGAGACCAGCCTGCTCTGATGGGGTTCGGGGGTTGGTGCTCGGTGCCTGGTTTTCGGGGCCGGGTGTTCGGTGCACTGCGGGTCGCTGGTCCGCGGTCCGCGGTCGGCGGTCGGTCGTCGGCGCGGACGGCCGGGGTGGTTCGGGGCGCGGCGGGCCCGCGGGAACGCGGGTTCGCCGACGATCTTTTCGAGCGCGGATCGGTAAAGGGTCTGGTCCGATCGACCCGTGTGCTGTGACCATGTCGAGCATGGCCGTCTCCGTGATGCCTGCCGCCGACACACTCGCCCGAACGCTGCTCGCCGCCCGAGGCGCCGAGTGGGGGGATTGGTCCGTCGAAGCCCTCCAGGAGACCGCCGGGCGGCTCGGCTGGGAGACTCGCCGGGACGAGGACGGGCGCCTGGTGATCGAGACCGGCATCCCCGGACTGCTGTGCCGGGGCGATCCCGGCGAGCATGCCGAGGGAGCGCCGTGCGTACGCCTCACCGCTCCGCTGCCGGTCCGCGTGGATCCACCGCCGCCGACGCCGGGCCTGCAGGGCCCCGTGGTGCCCGGCCAGTACGCCTACGGCGGCGGAGGCGGGATCGGCGCCTGGGGCACGGTGCCCTATGTCCGCGACCGCGGGCGGGAGTTGGACGCCGCGCACACCCGGCTCGGCGCGGCGCTCACCGCGACCCTGGGGCCCGCGCCCTGGCGTGGCGGGCCGGCCGCGTGGTTGCGGTGGCGGTCGCGCCGGATCACCCTGCGGCTCTCGCGTGACGACGCGAACGAGGCGCTGGTGATGGAGTTGTTCCCCACCCGCGCGGGCGAGGCCTTCGAACGGCGCGGATTCGAGCGCGCGGAATCGCTCGCCGGACTGCCGTACATCTGGTGCGTCAGCCGGCCCGACATGAGCCTGGCCGAGCTGTTCCTGCCGTTCGGGCCGGACCCGCGCGACTGGGCCGACTTTTGCGACGCGCTTCCGCGCGTACTGTCCTCGCTGGTGGTGGACATGCCCCTGGTCGGATGGGTGGAACCGGTGCTGCTGGTCTTGGGCGACGTCGCCGAACCCGCGCACACGGCCGAGATCCGGGTCGGACAGGACCGGCTCGAACTCGGCAACATGCCGGGCAACGGACGCCAGGTCTGGCTGCGCCCCGGCGCCGAACACGCGGTCGAGGCCGCCGAGTCGATCCTGGAGGCATTCGCCCACTGGGGCATCGACGGCGTCCGCAGACTGCGCACCCGGGCGTGGACGTCCGGCGGTTACGTCGACCTGCCGGGCATCGGCGTACGCCCGGAGGGAACCCACCCGGACGACGCGTGAGCGGGCACGGGGCGGCCCTCCGGGCGTAGGGCGACCGCGGGCCCGGGCCGGCCGCGAGTTGGCCGCAGGCGCCGAGTGGCCGCACGGAGGGCGCCTGCACGGGGATCCGTGATTACTCGCGACCGGGAGGGCGCCCGTGGACTACACCTGCGACCGAATGCTCCTGCGACCACCGGCACGCCTTGTTCCGGCCGCCGTGAGTCCACGCCCGCGACTACATTCGTGCGCCTGCGCAGTCGACCAAGTGCACACTCGCCATCCCTCCCGTGCGCCTGTGGCTGCAACGGCGACAGAGGCCGCGCTTGCAACCACATTTGTGCGTTTGCGCCCGCGACCAAATGCGTACCCGCGATCGCTTCCGTGCGCCTGCGCCTGCGCCTACGGCTGCAACCGCGACCGAGGCCGCACCTGCCACCGCTCTCCGGGCCCGTGCGCCTGCACCCAAGTCCATGCCCTGTGACCGCCCGCGCCCACGATCGCGACGGCGCCCGCGCCCGTGCCCGCGACGTGTGCGAGCTCGGGTGCGGGCGTCGGCTTCGCGTCAGTCCTTCGTGCCCGCCCGCCACTGCAGGCCCCAGCCGTACGCCTGGTCGACCTTCTCCTGGTTGCCCTTGATGTAGCGCACCTCGCGCTGGATCGTCAGATCCCCACCCTGGTTCTGCACCAACGCGATCGCGCACGACCGCGCCGCGCCACCGGTCTCGTCGAGCCTGATCTCCAGCTCGGGTCCGGTCGCCGGCGTCAACGTCACCACCGCCTGTGCGTCGTCGAACGTCACACCCTTGTAGATGAACGCGAAGATCAACAGGCGCTTGAAGCTGCTCTTGTGATCGAGGTTGATGAACAGGTTCTCGCCGGCGGCATTGGCGCCCGTGCGGTCGTCGCCGTCCAGGTACACGTACGGGGGCGAGTCGGCCGAGCCGAACGAGTTGCCGAGCGCCTGCACGATCCCCTTCCTACCGTCGGACAGCTCCCACAGGCAGCACAGGTCGAGGTCCGTCGGCCCCATCAACCGCTTGAGCATGCCGCGCCCGGGAGCGGCCTGAACCCAGTTCAGGTTCACCCGCATCCGACTCCCGGTGATGCCTTCCTTGCTCAGCGAGACCATCGGCGACGCCTTGGTCAACGTCACCTTGCTCAGCCGCACCGGCGGCCGGGCCGGATTGCTCGGGGCCGGCGACTGCCGGGTGACGGGCGGCGGCGTGGAGGCGGGCCGCGGCGCCGGCTCCGGCTTGCGGACGTTCAGCCGGGGCGGAGCCGGCTGCTGCACCGGGGGCGGAGGCGGCGGCGGCGCCTGCACCCGCGGGGGAGCGGGCGGCGGCGGGGCGGTCACCGAGATGCCGAAGTCGGTGGCGAGCCCTTCCAGGCCGGTCGAGTAGCCCTGCCCGATCGCCCGGAACTTCCAGGCCCCGCCCCGGCGATACAACTCGCCCGCGAGCATGGCGGTCTCCACGGTGGCGTTCGCGATGTCGAACCGGACCAGGTCCACCTCGGCCCCCGGGTCGCTCACCAGCAGGTGCAGATCCCGGATGCCCGCGAAGGTGCCGTTGTGCGCCGACGCCGCGAGCACCACCCGATCCACGCTCGCCGGCATCGACCCGAGATCGATCTCCAGCGCGTCCCGCGACCAGGTCCCCTCGTCCTTGCCGACGTGTCGCACCGCGCCGGACGGATGGGCCGGCTGGTTGTAGAACACGAAGTCGGCGTCACTCGCGACGCGACCGGACGCGCCCAACAAC
Organism: Embleya sp. NPDC059237; assembly: GCF_042754105.1. Lineage (NCBI taxonomy): Bacteria > Bacillati > Actinomycetota > Actinomycetes > Kitasatosporales > Streptomycetaceae > Embleya > Embleya sp. NPDC059237. The sequence continues at coordinate 1,002,235 of NZ_JBHZAE010000001.1, forward strand.
AGCGCCGACGCGTCCAGACCGGGTGTACCCGGCCCCGGCCGCCAGACGAGGACCGCGCGCACCTTCGCGGGGGTCACCGGCGTGTTCTGTCCCTTGCCCAACTGCTGCACCATGGACACGATCGTCACACGAGTGTGCTCATCGGTTCATCCCTTGACGCGAAAAAATCGGGTGCCCACTCGTACGGGTGAGTAAAACCTGGATGAAACGTACCCGAGTGTCCGCTATTCTTGCTCGCCTTGCCCGGGGTGTTGCGGGCCGGAGTCGGCGTTCGTCACGCATCAGACTCCGCGCAACGAAACCAAGAGTGAGCATCCCACGCCTCCGACCGAGGTCACTCCGGTATGCCCGGACTCGCGTGCCCGTTCGGCTCCGCCGACGCCGCACGCCGCCCGGGGAAGGGATTTCACCATGTCATTCGCTTCCGCGCGCCCGCTGCGGCCCGACCGTCCGCCCGATCGCCGGGCCCGCCTGTACCGCTTCGGCGCGCTGTTCGGCGCGGGCTTTCGCCGCTGGTCCACGTACCGCCAGGCGGCGCTCGCCGGACTGTTCACCAACATCGTCTTCGGTGTGATGATCTACTCGCTGCTGCGCGCCCTGGCCGACGACGGCCGCCGGCCGGGCGGCTACGACACCACCCAACTCGCCACCTACGTCTGGGTCGGCCAGGGCATCCTCAGCGTCGTCCACGTGTGGTCCTGGAACGAGCTCGCCGACCGCGTCCGCAGCGGAGACGTGACCGCCGATCTGCTGCGCCCCATCGACCCCTTCGAAGCGTTCCTGGCCGCCGACCTGGGGCGCGCCGCCTACGCGGTCCTCGCCCGCATGGTCGTCCCCGTCCTCGCCGGCGGCCTGATGTTCACCCTGTACGTCCCGCATCGCCTCTACACGGTGCCGCTGTTCGTCATCTCGCTGACCCTGGGCACGGTGCTCAGCTTCGCCCTGCGCTATCTGGTCAACCTCGGCGCGTTCTGGCTCCTCGACGCGCGCGGGCTGAGTGCGGTGTGGCTGCTCGCCTCCGGGGTGTTCGCGGGCACCTTTTTCCCGCTGCGCTTCCTGCCCGAGTGGGCGCAGGCGGTGTTGTGGTTCGGTACCCCGTTTCCCGGGTTGTTCCAGATCCCGCTCGACGTGCTGGTCGAACGTCCCGGTCCCGCACAGCAGATCGGCAGCGTCGTCCTGCAACTGGTGTGGGTCGCGATCCTGATCCCGCTCGTGGCGCGCGTGCAGCGCGCCGCCACCGACAGGCTGGTGATCCAGGGTGGCTGAGCCGGGAGTCGGACAGGCGTACGTGCGCCTGGTGCGGGCCCAGATTCGCAGTCAGACCCAGTACCGGTTGTCGTTCGGCATCGATGTCGCGTCCTGCGCGCTCGGCACGCTCGTCGAGGCCGCGGTGATCCTGGTGGTATTCCGCGTCTCGCCGACGGTCGGCGGATTCGGGCTGCGCGAGGTGTTGGTGATGTCCGCGCTCGCGGCCTTCGCGTTCGACCTCGCGGACCTGCTGGTGGGCAACATCGAACGTCTGTCCACATATGTTCGCAAGGGCACGCTCGACACCATCCTCATCCGCCCGCTGCGCGTGTTGCCGCAACTGCTCGCCACCGACTTCGCGTTGCGCCGCGTCGGGCGTGTGGCGCAGTCGTCGGTGCTGCTGGTGGCAGTCCTCGTATACGCCGGCATCGACTGGACACCGGCGCGCGTGCTGATGCTCGCGCTCACCCCGCTCGCGGGCTGCGCGCTGTTCGCGGCCGTGTTCCTGCTGGGCGCCTGCGTCGCGTTCTGGTTCGTCGAATCCGGCGAGATCGCGAACGCGTTCACCTACGGCGGCAAGGAGTTCGCCCGCTATCCGGCGACGATCTACCCGGGGCTGCTGCGCCGGGTGTTCGGGTACGGGGTCGGCCTCGCGCTCGTCGGCTATCAACCCGCGCTGTTCCTGACGGGGCACGCGGATCCGCTCGGCGGGCCGAACTGGCTCGCCTGGTCCTCTCCGGCCGCCGCCGCGCTCGCCTGGACGATCGCGCTGCTGGTGTGGCGGACGGGGATTCGGCACTACAGGAGTACGGGATCGTGATCGACACCGCGACCGAGACGATGATCGAGACCGACACGATGATCGAAGTGCGCGACCTGCGCAAGGAATTCACGATCAAGCGCAAGATAGGCCGGGTGCGGCGGGAAACGCGGACGGTGTCCGCGGTCGACGGCGTCGAACTGAGCATCGCCCGGGGCGAGATGGTCGGCTACATCGGACCCAACGGGGCCGGCAAGTCGACCACGCTCAAGATGATGACCGGGATCCTGACCCCGACCTCGGGCCACATCCGCGTCTGCGGACTCGAGCCGGTGCCCCGCCGGCGCCGACTCGCCCGCCGGATCGGGGTGGTCTTCGGGCAGCGCTCGCAACTGTGGTGGGACCTACCGCTGCGCGAGTCGTTCCGGCTGTTGGGCGCGGTGTACACGGTGCCGCGCGTCGAACACGAGGCCCGGCTCAAGCGATGCCGGGCGATGCTGGAACTGGACGAGTTCATGGACACCCCGGTGCGCCAACTCTCCCTCGGGCAGCGCATGCGCGGCGAGATCACCGCGGCGCTCCTGCACGGACCCGACGTGTTGTTCCTGGACGAGCCGACGATCGGACTCGACGTGGTCAGCAAGCAGTCGCTGCGCGCGTTCCTGGCGGACATCGGCGCCGGCGGGGAGGTGACGACCGTCCTCACCACCCACGACCTCGCCGACATCGAACACCTGTGCCGACGCCTGATCGTGATCGACCGGGGACACGTGGTCCACGACGGCACGCTGGAGGCCCTGCACGCGCGCTATGGCTCGCGCCGGCGAGTGGTGGTCGATCTGGACGAGGCGCGCGAGCTGGATGTGCGCATGCCGGGGGTTACGGTCGAGGGCGCCGAGGCGGACGGTCGCCGGGTCACCTTTGCGCTGGACGGGGTGCCTGCGGGGGAGTTGATCGCCAGGATCGCGCGCGACGGTGGGTTGCGGGACGTGTCCGTGCGCGAGCCGACCATCGAGGAGGTGGTGGCGCGGTTGTATCGGGAGTGACGGGGCGTGTCGGGTGTCTGGAGAGCGGGCCCGGGCGGTGGTTCCGGAAGCGGGCGCCGGCGGTGCGTGCGCCGATCGACGCGCCGTGGACCGGGTGGGTGCCGGAACGGCGGGCACGGCCCCGGTTTGAGGGATTGCCCGCTGCGGGCGTGTGCCGCCCGGGAGGAGAGTCTTCCTCAGGGAGGACGGGACATGGCGCATGGTGAGGAGGAAGTCGTCGGTGCCGCGCTGCTGCGCTGGGCGGACGGGCGGTTTCCGTTGCCGACCGATCCGGGGCATCGCTGGTACACCGCTCGAGGGGGCGTCGTCGCGGCCTTGGCCGGGGCCGCGGTGACGCTGCGGGCGGCGGATCCCGACGCGAAGGCGACGGGGTGGGTGGGCGACGCCGACCCGGACCAGTTGCGGATCCTCGCCGCTGCGTCCGCCCGTCCTCCCGTCCTCGTGGTGGTGGGCGCGGCCGGGACGGGCAAGACCAGGACCGCCGCGATGATCATCCGGCGGGAGATCGACACCGGCGGTCGGGTGCTCGTGGTGACGCGACAGCGTTACGGCGTACAGCGGTTGTGGGCGGAACTCGCCGACGTCGGGGTCGACGTCGGGGCGCGGGTGCCATCCCCGGGCGCGGGTGCGGGCGGGAGGTGGGGCGCCGGCGAGGGGGCGGGTGCCGAGGACGGTGCGGTGTTGGATCGGCACAGGCGTGCCATGGTCGAGCCGTTCGGCGCCTGGGGGTTGACCCTGCACGGGATCCAGGACCACCTCGTCGGGCGGGCGCCGTGGACCGGGCCCGTTCTCGATCCCCGGCGCGCGGCGGAACTCGATCCAGGCGAGGCCCGGCGGCTCGGATGCGACCTCGAGCGCTTCGTGCGCGCGGGCGGGCTGCGTGACCGCGTGTGGCACGGGGTAAAGATCGACACCCCCGAGCAGGCGCGGACCATGGTCGGCGAACTCGCCGAGTTGCGTGCTCGCTTCCGGGTGATCCGGGCGGCCGCGAGGCGGGCCCGACTGCATCCCGATGGGCCCGAACCGCGCGATCCGGCCGAGTGGGCCGCGTGTCTGGCCCTCGTCAAACGGGTGCGAGAGTTCTCGGTCGGCATCGATCCGGGGGTCCTCGTCGGGCCGTATTCGATCCGGCAACTGCTGGCGACCACGCACTGGTACGGCCGTCCCGCCGTCCGCCGCCATGTGCGCGAGCACACACGCTTTCCCATCGATCGGGGCGGGATGCGGCTCGCGCTGGCGGAGGCACGGGCGCTGCGTCGGCTCTTCCGGGAGCAGCCGGGCGGACTGCCCGAGGCGGCGTTCCTGCGGGCGATGGTGCCGGCGTGGGCCGACTCGGAGCACGAACGGCAGGCGCTCGCGGCGTACGCCGAAACCCTGTTCCCACCCCTGGGCCTGGCGGCCGACACCTCGTTACCCGACATCGCGACCCACCTCGACCGTTTCGCCCGGTCGATCTCGGCGAAGGGCGTGTCGCCGGAGGTACTCGCGGACCGCTGTCGCTCGTATGCCCGACTGGCGACCGCCGGCCTCGCCCCGCTCGTCGCCAGCCTGACGGCGCGGACGGTGCCGGCGGAACAGGTCGCGGACGAGTACGAGCGATTCCTGTACACCTCACTCGCACACGCCGCGACCGCCGGCGACCCCGGCGGGGTGGTGGGCCTGCAGGCGCACGCGCATCGCTATCGGACCCGAGCGGCGGCGACTGCGGGCGCGGGTGGACCCGGGTCGGTAGCACTCGCGGATGGGCGGATGCGGTTGCAGGCGATGCCGGCAAGCGTGCCGGTGCACGTGATGTCGCCGCGTGCGGCGCGGCAGTTGCCGGATAGCGCGCACTTCGACTTGGTGGTGGTGGACGACGCGGGGACGGTGAGCGAACGCGACGCGATCCCGGCGCTGTTGCGGGCGGATCGGGTCGTCGTGATCGGTGACCCCCTGGGGCCGGGGCTCGGCGATCCGGACGGCCCGGTCGAACCCGGCGACCCCGGTTCCGAAGGCGACCTGCGGTCGGTGCTCGCGTCGGTGAGCCGGTTCGTTGGGCCGATCCGGATCGGCTACCCGCACCGTGCCCTCGACGAACGGCTCGCGCTGCCTTCGGACGGCGCGACCGCCGCCCTCCCGGGCGTGCGCGGGGAGGTGGCCGTGCGGCACATCGTGTCGGTCGAGGACGATGTCGCGGCGGTGGTCGAGACGGTGCGGGAATACCGGGCACGCCATCCCGACGAGAGCGTTGCCGTCGTCACCCTGGGTGGGTCGCAGGCGCGCCGGATCCAGGCCGCGCTGCCGGCGGGGCGCTCGGGCCCGGACCTCGTGGTGGGTCGCGCGGCGGCCCTTCATGGCGGTGAGTGGGACACGGTGCTCCTCAGCGTCGGGGCGAAGCGGGATCGCGAGGGTCGGCTGATCCATCGATTCGGCGCGGCGACCATGCCCGGCGGGGACGCACTCGTTGCGTCGGCGGTGTCCCATGCACGCCGGCGACTGATCGTGGTGACCGCCTTCGAGGCGAGCGAACTCGACCCGGCCCGACTGCGCGCACGCGGCGCACGGCTGTTGCGAACGGTGCTACGGCACGCGGCCTCGGGCGGGTGCGGCCGTGGGAGGTCCGAGGGCGAAGCAGCGGTCGCGAGGGCGCCGGCGCGCGTGAAGGCGGTCGCGGGCGTGCGGCTCGGCGGGAACAGGCGCGACGTCGACGGCCCGGACGTGTTTCATGCGGACGTGCTCGATCGGCTGAGGGCGGCCGGTCTCGACCCGATGTACGAGTTCGGGGGCCCTGCGGGTGTTGTGATTGCGCTCCCCGAGCGTCCGGCTGATCTTGGTGCGGGTGCGGGTGCGGGTGCGGGTGCGGGTGCGGGTGCGGGTGCCTGCGAGCGAGTGAGGGTGGAGGCCGTTGTCGACGCGTGCGGAAGCCGCGATCGACATCCGACCGCAGCCAACAGCGCACCTTCCGCAGCCCCGCCCGCCCCCGCAGGCCCGCCTGCGGGCGCCGGCGGCTGCCTCGGAGCCCGCATCGGCGACACCCCTCATGTGGGTGAGGACGCGGTCGAGGCCGCGCACGCCGGTGCGCCTGTGTCCGCAGGCGCAGGCGCAGACTCGGTGACATCGACGAACGCAGTCGCGGGGTGCGGACGGTGCTCGCGACGGATGCTCGTCGCGATCGAGACGGATCGGAGCACGGTCTACCTCGCGACGCCCTCCGCGCGCGAGCGTGAGTGGCTGCGGACGGTTCGACTGGAGCGGCGCGGTTGGGCTGTGTACCGCCTTTGGAGCGGGGACTGGATTCGCGACCCGGACAAGCAGATTCGCCACATCGCGGCGCTTCACCGGTCGACGGCGGAGGCCGTACGGATGGCTGCGACAAAGGAGTGACACCCACGTTCGACCCGGCGCGCCCCCCTCGTCCCGATCCGCGAGCCCGCACGATGTGATGCGGGGCATATCCGGACGAAAAGGATGACTCAGTGAGCGGATCGAGCCGGGACGCCGCAGCCGCGCCTCGCGTGGACCCGGTCGTCGCGGGCATCGGCTTCGCCGCTGTTCTCGCCGTCGTCCTCTGGGGCGTCTTCGCGAAGGGTTCGCTCGATACGGCGGCATCGAGCGGCCTCGACTGGACGATCCGCAATTTCGGCTGGTTGTTCGTCGTCGCCGCCGACCTTTTCCTGGTGCTCGCGGTGTTCATCGCCCTGTCGAAGTACGGTCGGATCCGCCTGGGCCGAGACGACGACGAACCGGAGTTCGGCACCGGAGCCTGGATCGCGATGATGTTCAGCGCGGGCATGGGCATCGGGCTGATGTTCTACGCGGTGGCCGAGCCCATCCAGCACTTCACCACCCCGCCACCGGCCTCGGGAGCGGTCCCGGAGACCCCGGGCGCGGCCGGGGCGGCGCTCGAATGGACGTTGTTCCACTGGACGTTGCACCCGTGGGCCATCTACGCGATCGCCGGCCTCTCCCTCGCGTACGCGACCTTCCGGCGCGGTCGGGGAAATCGGGTCAGCGCGGCATTCGTGCCACTCCTGGGTCGGCACGCGGACGGTGCGGCGGGCCGGGCGATCGACCTGCTCGCCATCTTCGCGACCGTGTTCGGCTCGGCCACGAGCCTCGGTCTCGGTGCCCTTCAAGTGGCCAAGGGCCTCGACCTCACCACCGACATCGAGGACACCTCCACACTGCACGTGGTGATCATCGTAGCCCTGACGGCCGCGTTCGTGGTGTCCGCGTTCAGCGGGATCCATCGCGGCGTCAAGTGGCTCAGCACGGCGAACGTGCTGCTCGCGCTGATGCTCATGTTGTTCGTCTTCGTGGTCGGCCCGACGGTGTACGTCCTCGGCGTGTTGCCGGCCTCGGTCGGCAGCTACCTCAACGACCTGCTGACCACGGCGACCCGCACCGGAACCTTCGGCGGCGACGCGTGGATGGGCTCCTGGACGATCTTCTACTGGGCATGGTGGCTCTCCTGGGCCCCCTTCGTGGGGACGTTCATCGCACGCATCTCACGCGGCCGGACGGTCCGCCAGTTCGTGATCGGCGTACTGCTCGTACCCAGCGGGGCGAGCACCGTCTGGTTCGCGGTGATGGGCGGGACCGCGCTGCGGATGCAACAGACCGGCACGGCCGACTTGGTGGCCAAGGTCGCCGAGGGGCCGGAATCGGGGCTGTTCGCGATGCTGGACGCACTGCCCCTGTACGGCGTCACCGCGACCGTGACGATGGTCCTGGTCGCGCTGTACTTCGTCACCGGGGCCGACTCGGCATCTCTGGTGCTCGGTTCGCTGACCAGCCGGGGCTCACTGAGGCCGGGTCGCCTGCTGGTGGTCGTATGGGGCGCCCTGATCGGCGCGGTCGCCGCTGTACTGCTGGTCGCGGGCGGGCTCAAGTCTCTTCAGCAGGCGACCATTCTGGTCGCGTTGCCGTTCGTGTTGGTGATGATGGCGTTGTGTGTTGCGCTGTTGAAGGACCTGAACAGCGATCCGATGGTCGCCGCGGGTCCACGACGGATGCGGGCGCGCGGTCTGTCGGACGCGGTACGCACGGCGGTGGGCGCCGAAGACGACGGTGTCGAGGCCGAGGCCTTCCATCGACACCACGGCGGGATCTGAGCGCGCCGATCCGACTCGAAGGCGGCGCCGTGGCCGGGGCCCGCGGGCCCCGTCCGCCGAGACGTGGATGTAGCCGGCGCTGAACGAGAAACGCGGAGCGGATGTACGAGGTCCACATAGTGCCCGCTCGCGGTTGATTCGCCGATGGTGCCGACCGCCGCCGAACCGGCGGCGGTCGAACGGTGGATGACCACGTGATCGGGGGTCGGTCGCGGCGACCGAGCGGTCGACTCCCGATCGGCGCCGGACGTCGATCAGCGCTGGACGTCGATCACGATGCGGCTCGGGTTGGTCAGAACGGACGTGACCACCTGATGCACATTGCTCTTGTAGCCGATGCCGACCTTGAGTTTGCCTTCGAAGTCGCAGGTGATCGCGTATCCGGTGAGCGAGGGCAGGTTGGTCGTCACCTGACGCGGGCCCGTATAGGTGGGGTTGCCGTTGTCGTCGTGGGCGGCGCTCGCGATGTCCAACTCGAGGTACTCGGCGCTGTTGGGGAAGCTGATCGGCTTCCCGCTCGCGCACTGGTAGAGCTCGTTGCTCGTGGTGCTCCCGTAGGCGGGCACGCCGGCGGAGAAGTCGAGGACCACGCGGTCGTAGGTGGCGTGTTCCCCGGCGCGGATGTTGGTGAGGTAGGTGGCGCCGGCGGCCTGCGCTGTTCCGGACAACACGGTCGTCGCGGCGATGCCGACGACGGCGGCGACACCGAGCGCGGAGCGGACGAGATGGCGACGAGGGACGGACACAACAGCCATGACAGCCTCCGAGTAAAGCCGATACCTACACTGACGAAACGTTTCGCACTTCGGTTCCCGGATGCGGGATATTGATATCCGATGCACTCTTTAGAGCTAATTCACCGCCATTCGCGTGCGTTTTCCCCCTCCACGAGCGACCGTGGAAACACGTCGGAACCGGGGCACGGATTCGACGAACGGGGAACATCCCATGAACCGCATGCGACGCCGTTTTGTCTGCGCGCTGGCCTTGACCACGAGCCTGTTGACCGCGGTGGGAGCGCCCGGCGCATCCGCCGACACCGCCGCCGCGTCCGCGTGTGCGCCCGGGCAGGTGTGCTTCTGGCCCTCTCCGGGCTTCGCGGGCGCACCGACGGCGAGCTTCGAGTTGGCCGATTCCAACGTGGAGCAGTGTGTCTCCCTCCCCGAGGGGGTCGATGCGCTGTCCTTCGCGAACCGCATGGATCGCTACGTGACGATGTATCAGAGCCGGGAATGCGCCACGGAAGGCGACTTCAGCACCTATCCGGGTGAGGGCGTCTTCGTCCCCGATGTGCCGTTCACGGTAAGGGCGTTCGAGATCTGGGAGAAGCCGTGAGCGCGGTCGGGACCGCCGGTCACCCCTGGGCGCCCGAGTAGCCCGAGAAGTCGAAGGACGCGGCGATGCGATCGGCCGTCGCGTCCAACCTCGGCGGCATCGCAAAGGTCTCGATCGAGAGCTTCGTGACCGGCAACCACCACACGCGTGGGTGATAGGAGGAGCCGTTGTCGCAACCGGCCGTCCAGCGCCGATAGTCGGCGGACTTGTTCCCGACCGGGCGCAGACCTCGTTCCACGATCGCCGAGGACGTGGTCAACGCGCTGCCGTGAGGGATGGTGCCGCGGCACCACGCGTCGCCCTGCCAGACCCACCCAGAGCCGGATTCGAGATCCAGTGCCCGCCCCCATTCGTCACCGGGCGGGTCCGGCAGGCGGATCTCCACGCCGTCCACCGCGCACCCGTCGTTGGGGCGACCCAGAAGCGCGGTGGGCGGCAACACGCACACCACGTTCGGGCCGTCCGCGCCCTGTTCGACGGTCCAGCCCGCAGGCACGGCGAAGGTGATGCCCTGGAGGCTGTGCCGCGTCTCTCCGCCGGAGTTCGGCGGGGCTGCCGTGGCGCGGGTCCCGGCGGTCGGGGGCACGACCGTGGCGGTGGGGGCGGTACCGCCGGGGGTGCCGTCGCCCGGTGACACGCGTCCTGCGGCGGAGGGCCGGGTCGAGGGGGTGCCCGTGGTCGGCGGGTCGGTCCGATGGGCGGCGGGGGAGTCGTCGTGGACAAGCCTGGGCACGGCCACCGCCGTGCCCACGGCCAGCAGGCAGGCCACGACGGCGGCCGCGATCGGACCCGCGCGACCACGCCTGCGGGGTTCGGCGGAGGGCACCGCCCAGGGTGAGGACGTGTAGGTCGGTACGTGGCTCGGCGGCGGTGCGGGGACGACCAGGTCGTGCGCCGGGCGCGCGGGCAGCGGGTGGGTGACCGACGGGCGCGAGTCGTCGGCAGGGGGAGCGGGGTGGGGCGGGGCGGCGGCGGGCAGGGGAGCCGGCATGGGCGGCCCGGACGGCGCGGGGGTGGGTAAGGAGCCGGCAGGGGCTTGGTGCGCGGGAAGCATCGTGGTGACGGCTTCGGGGAGCCATGTGTCCGGGGCCGGGTGCGCGTCCACGCCGAGTGCTTGGAGGTAGGCCAGTACCTGTGTGGCGGGTGGGCGGTCCTCGGGATCCTTGGCCAGACAGGACTGGATCAGGCCCCGGAGTTCGCGCGGTACACCGTCCAGATCCGGCTCGCCGTGCACGACGCGGTACACCACGGCCTCCACACGGCCGCCTCCGAAGGGTGGTCGGCCGGTCGAGGCGTAGGCCAGGACACCGCCGAGCGCGAACACGTCCCCCGCGGGCCCCACTTCGATGTCCAGCGCCTGCTCGGGGGCGAGATAGCCGGGGGAGCCGATGGTGCTGCCGGTGCGGGTCAGCGCGGTCTGCTCGCCGATCCGCGAGATGCCGAAGTCGATCACGCGCGGGCCGTCCTCGGCCAACAGCACGTTGGACGGCTTCAGGTCCCGATGCACCACCCCCGCGGTATGCAGCGCGGCCAAAGCCTCGGCGAGGCCGCCGGCCAACACCCGCACGGCCTCGACGGGCAGCGGCCCCTGCTCGACCACTGCCGCGTGCAACGACGGCCCGGGTATGTAGGCGGTGGTCAGCCACGGCTCGTCGGCGTCGGCGTCGGCGTCCAGCACGGGTGCGGTGAAGAAGCCCTGCACCCGGCGGGCGACGTCGATCTCGCGCCGGAACCTGGCCCGGAAGTCGGGATCCTGGGCCAACTCGGCGTGAATCACCTTCACCGCGACGGGCCGCCCACCGGGCGATCGGCCCAGATAGACCCGCCCCATACCGCCGGCGCCGAGTCGGCCATGGATCGCATAGGGCCCGATCCGCGTCGGATCGCCGGCCTGGAGCTCGCGCATCGATTCCCCCTGAGTCGATGGGTGTCCCTGCCCCCGCGATGCCGACTCCCCCGGCGGCCACCTGCCCGGCGGCGACCGCCGTCAGCGCGGCACGTGCGTCACGAGGTCGAGCAGATCCTGCCAGCGCATGACCGCCTGCGGGTCCCGAATCCGCAACGCGACGGCGGCGCGGGTGAGATGCTCCCGGGCCCGGCCGAGTGCGGGCACGGGATCGTCGGCATGCCCGGATTCGGCGTCGGACCCCGACTCCCACTCTCCGGCAGCGGGTTCGGCGGTGTCCCATGCGGCGCGGAACACGGCCGCTATGGTGTCGGGCTCCAACCGACCATCGTCCTGCAACGATTCGCCGACCCGCCGAAACGCGGCGAGGAACGCGGCGGCCGACGGCTCCGGAGTCGCCGACAGCGCCTGGATCAGGTCCGCGGCGTCGGCCGGCGTCGGGCAGGTCGGGAGGCGTGGCCCGGCCACCCAGTACACCTGCTTGTGCGGCATTCCGGACTCGATCACCAACCGCCCGGCGATCGCGCCGACCCGGTCGGCGTAACCCCGGATCCGGAAACGTGCGCCATTGTCGTCCTGGCGCCACAGCTCCCACTCGTTCATACGACACAGTGTCCCTTGTTCGAGTGATCGCAGGGCGCGGCAACGCGACACTCCGCTCCAATACATCGCATGACGACGATGACCGTGACGGCCGCCGAGCAGGTTCGGGACACCGACCGAGTGCCTTCGCCGCATCCCGAGTTGGAGGCCGCGGTCGACGCGGCGCTCGAACGGTTGATGCGCGCCGGATACACGCGCTCCACGTCCCCGTTGCCGCGCCGTACCGCCTTCGAGGCCCGTGCGACCACCGAGCCGGAGGCGTGGGCGCGTTGGTGGCGCCGGTTCGAACCGGCGCCAGAGCGGCACGACCTACCGGCCATACGCGGCATGATCCTGGGCCTGATGGCCGGCTACGGCCTGTCCCGGCTGATCGAGGGTGTTCCCGAACGCAGCCTCACCCGACGCGTGTGCGACGTGGTGGCGGTGCTGCATCGACTGAAGGAGCGGGGCCACCACGAACTGGTCCCGGACCTGGCCGGACTCGCATTGCGCCGACTGGAGACCGACGAGGCGCTCGCCGCCAACCCCAACCACTGGGCCTGGGACGCGGCGGAGGACCTGCGCGATATGTCAGCCGGCCTCGGAGAGCTTGCGCTCGGTGTCCGCTGACGCGGCCGTCAGATGCTTCGGTCCCCGGCGCAGCGGGATCTCCCGCAGCAGCAGTGCGAGTACGAAGCCGAGCACCGCGATCGGGATCGCGGCGAGGAACACCGCGTCCAGAGCGTCCGCGAATCCGGCCAGTGTCGCCTCCCGTTGCCCCGCCGGCAACGCGTCGATCGCCTGCCGCGTCACGCCCATGCCGCTCTCGCCGGCCCCACCCGCGACGGCGCCGTCGGCGAGCCCGTGTGCGAACACCGCTCCGAGCATGGCCGCGCCCAGCGCCGAACCGATCGAGCGCGCGAACGAGTTGAGGCCGGTGGCCACGCCGATGTCGGCTTGGTCGACCGAGTTCTGCACCGCGAGTGTGGTGACCGGTCCGATCGTGCCGAGACCGAATCCCAGCACCATCAGTCCGATCAGCAGATGCGGGTACGGGCTGTCGGTGCCGAGCAGTGACAACACCGCGAGCCCGGCCGCGGCGAGCAGGGTGCCGATCAGAGGAAAACGCTTGTACTTGCCGATCCGCGAGATCAACCGACCCGTCAGGGTCGAACAGACCATCATCGAGAGCATCATCGGCGCGAGCAGCAGCCCCGACTCGGTGGGCCCGTGACCGCGCACGATCTGCTGGTAGATCGGCAGGAAGGTGCTCATCCCGATGGTCAGGCACCCGGTGACCATGGTCAGGGGGCATGCGACGCGCACGATCGTATTGCGCGAGAGCAGCCGTAGGGGGATCAACGGATCGACTGCGCGCCGCTCGACCAGGACGAATGCCGCAAGCATGGCGACCGCAGTGCCGGCCAAGACCAGGCTCGGCGCGGAGATCCAGGCGTACTGCGTTCCGCCCCAACTGGTGAACAGGATCAGGGCGCTGGTCCCGCAGGTGAGCAGCGCGAGCCCGTACCGGTCGAACGGACGCTTGGTATACGCCTTGCGCGGCAGCCTGAGCACCACCGACGTGACCATCAGAGCCACCGCGCCCAGTGGGATGTTCACATAGAACACCCATCGCCACGACAGCGCTTCGGTGAAGAAGCCGCCGATCAGGGGCCCACACACGGTCGAGAAGGCGACCGTGGACGCGATGAACCCCTGGTAGCGACCGCGCTCCGCAGGTGGCACCAGATCGCCGATGATGGCCTGCGCGTTGCTCATGAGCCCGCCGGCGCCGAGCCCCTGGATCACCCGGAAGGCGATCAGGGTCCCCATCGACTGGGCGATTCCGCACAACATCGAGCCCGCGAGGAAGACCACGATGGCGAACTGGAAGAGCCGCTTGCGGCCGTGTACGTCACCGAGCTTGCCGTACAGCGGGATCGAGACGGCGGTGGCGAGGGTGTACGCGGTGGTCACCCACGCCAGATGTTCGAGCCCGCCGAGGTCGGCGACTATCGTCGGCATCGCCGTCGAAACGATGGTCGCGTCGAGCGATGCCAGCATGACGCCGAGCATCAACCCGCAAAAGACCAGCAAGATCTGGCGATGCGTCAGAGTGGGTGGGGCGGCGGTACCCGCCCCCGAATCCTTCACATCGCTAAAAGCTAGGCTGGGTAATGAACCATGTCAATGATCATCCCGGCCCGGGCCTGCGATGTGCCTCGATGCGGCCCGCCTACGCGGCACCGCTGCGCAGCAGGGCCACCACTCCTTCGACGCCCTCGCTGCGCAGTCGCTCCACCACGCGTACGCCCTCGAGGCGGGTCTTCATGTCCTGCGGGGTCAGGCCTCGCTCCAGGCACGCGGCCGCGAGCTTGTACTCGGTGGGCAGGATGCCGGCGGTCAGCCAGGCCAACACCTGGGCCGCCGTCAGGTCCAGCTGGGTCCAACTCGTCGCCATCGCGTGGCGTTGCTCGGGCGTGGTTCGGGGGTCGATCTGCTTGATCACCCGACCGATGTCGAGTACGCGCGTAGCGTCGCGATTGGGAGCCGCGGTGGGCGCCGGCGCCGGGATGACCGCGCGCGGCACCGACTGCGCCTGACGGCGCTGCTGCGGGGGCTGGTGTTGTCGATTGGACCGGGTCGGCGTTTCCGAACTGCGCCGACGAGGCCGCCGACCGTCGAGGAGATTGGCCAGCATGGCCTGTTCGACGGCATCGAGATCTTCCACCACAGGTAGTCACCCTTCTGGAATCCGCACCGTGCACAATCCGGTCATTCGCGAAGGAATGCCGTTGTTCGGCGCTCACAATCACACGCCGGGAGGGACGTGGACTGCGATGGTCTTGCCCATGTCGACCTTCGCTCACACACGCGACCGATCATCGAATCGTAGCGATATGACGAATCGTCAACCGTGCGCCCGCAAGCGCGCCGGTCAGTACGCTGAGGCGCGGTGCCGAAAGGGGTGACATGGGAACGGGATACGAGCGATCCTGCTGGTTCACCCTGCCCGCCCAACCCGCCTCCGTCGCACAGGCCCGGCGTGCCCTCGCCGACCATCTGACCTACTGGGGACTGCCCTACGGGCACGACTTGGGCTACGCCCTAAAGTTGGTCGCCTCCGAACTGATCACCAATTCCGTCGAACACGCGGCCGTACTGTCGCCGGAGGTCTCGGTGACGTGCACCGTGCACGACGGCTGGCTGTGGCTGGGTGTTCGCGACCGCCATCCCTACCGTCCGGTCGCCCTGTTGGAAACGGTCGACGACACGTCGGGCCGCGGCCTGTTGATCGTCCGCAACATCGTCACCGAACTCGCCGGTCAGATTCACATCGAGGCCCACCCGGACGGCAAGACGCTGTGGGTGATACTGCCGTGGCCGGTCGCCTGATCCCCTTCCCGGCAGGCGCGGGCATACCGCGCCCACGGTGAGCGCGTGCGGTCGAACTCGTCGTAAGCGCACGTGAGATCGGCCGAGGTGGACGGTGACGGAGCCCCTGCGGGTGCGGGCTCCCGTGCGGACGCGCGGAACGGATCGTGAGATTCCTTCGCATGCGACCCTCGGCGCCCGCGGGACAAGGGCATTCGTATCGTAACCGCATGACGGCGATGCGTAATGGCGATCGGCGGATCACGCGATCGTCGCAGGGATATCCTCCACAAGTGCCCCGAGGCGTCCCGAAGTGGTGCAAGCTCCTTGTGGAAGTGAGTGGTGTGCCGCGTGGCTTCCCCTCGTCCGTCCCGATCGCCACCGGCGGATGGGCGGATCCGCCCCAGGCCCACCGGCATGTTCACGGGCCGGCGCGGGCGGACGGAAAACCGGCTCGGAAACGCCTGTTCCGGCCGTCGACGTCACTGTTACCGGGAGGTTCGTATCGTGCGGAGGAGTCCTCCGAACCGCTCGGTGACGACGTTTCGGGTGGTGGTTCGCATTCGCCGTCGATGCCGTGCCCGACGGTGTCGCGGATCATGACGAGGGGTCGCCATCGCGCAAAGCCCGCACACGCGGGCCTGTTGCGGGACATGATTCTGATAACCAACGGATTGCCGTACGGTGAACGTCCCTCGGAGCGGTGGCGAATGGACCGCGTCCACGATCCGAACCGTAGTCCGACCCACGGCCGTGCAGACCAGGGGAGGTACGTACCGCACATGTCGACATCCGCGGAGGCGCTTCCGGAGCCGGCGCGACCGGGCAGCCCTCGAAAGCCCACCCCGGGGCCCGCCGGCGACGAACCCTCGCCGGCGCGTGACCATCCGGCCCACGTCGAACCCGAACACCCGCGCACCGGTGCGGTACTCGGCGCCGCGCGGCACTCCGGCCCCGGTGACCGAGTCTCGACCGATCCGCTGCTCGATCCCGTGCCGGCGCGCGCCGCCGATCACGCGGCCATCGAAAATCTGCTGCGCTGCCGCATCCGCGAGAGCGGAACGGTGGTACCGGCGGACGGCCCGTTACGGCTTCCGTTGCCCGCGACCGCCAGCACCGTCGTCGCGCCGATCCTGTATCGATCCGAGACGGGCATGCACCGATTCGGACCGGTCCGACTGAGCAGCGGCGTCGCACTGGACGCCACCACGCTCGCGGTCCTGCTCGCGATCGAGGCCGCGCACGGTCGCGTCGGCTCGATCACCGCGATCGCCGACATGACGGACCGGGTCATCGACTCGACCCGGCGGATCGCACACCACCTTTCCGAGCGTCGCAAGTCGCCCGAGGACGTTGCCGGGAACACACCGTTCCTGAGCACCGAGCAGTCGATCGTGCTCGGTCACCCGATGCACCCCTCGCCGGCATCCCGGCAGGGCATGTACGGACCGTCTTCGCCGCGTTACTCGCCGGAACTCCGCGGCTCGTTCCCGTTGCACTGGTTTGCCGTCGACCCCTCGGTCGCGGTTCACGACGGCGACCTGGGGCGGCCTGTGCCGGTCGTCCTCGCCGGCCTCGCCGAGGGCGACGTGAACCTGCCTCCGGGCATGGTCGCGTTGCCGGCGCACCCGTGGCAGGCCCGGGACGTGCTCGCCCGTCCGGGCATCGCGGCCCTCCTGGATCGCGGCCTGCTGCGCGACCTGGGGCCCGGCGGCCCCGCCTGGTCGGCGACATCCTCGCTGCGCACGGTGTACCGCTCCGGCGCGCCTGTGATGCTCAAGACCTCGCTCGGCGTCGAGATCACCAACTCCCGGCGCGAGAACCACCGCAGTGAACTGCGCCGCGGTCTCGCGGTGCACCGGATGCTCGACGCCGGCCTCAAGCGGGTCATGCATTCTGCCCATCCCGGCTTCGACGTGCTGCGCGACCTGGGCTGGATCGCCGTCGACATCCCGGGCGGGCGTGGCGAGTCGGGGCTCGAACTCGTGGTGCGGGACAACCCGTTCGGCGCGCGCGATCGCGTGCACTGCATCGCGGGCCTGGCTGCTCCGCGCCCGGACCTGGCGCGGAGCAGGTCGATGCTCGCCGATGTGCTGTACACGCTCGCCGCGCGCACCGCGACACCGCTGCGGGAGACCGCGGAGTCGTGGTTTCGGCGCTATCTGGACGTGTTGGTCGCGCCGATCCTGTGGTTGCACGGTGAATACGGCCTGGGCCTGGAGGCGCATCAGCAGAACACGATGGTCGTGCTGGACACCGACGGCCGCCCTATCGGCGGTCGCTATCGGGGCAACCAGGGTTACTACTTTTCCGCCGAACGGGGCGCTCGTCTGGCGCGTTGGCTCCCAGGCGCGGGTCGGGATCTGGGCACGTGGTGTCCCGATCATGTGATCGACGAACGGCTCGGCTACTACCTGGCGATCAACAACGTGCTCGGTCTGGTGGGTGCGATGGGTGCGCAAGGACTGGCGGACGAACAGGCGTTGATCGCGATCTTCCGCGACCGACTGGTGCGCACCCGCACCGATCATCCGGCCGGACGCCCGCTGGTGGACCGCCTCCTCGACGGTGCCACACTGCGGTGCAAAGCCAACCTGCTCACCCGCGTCGCGGGTCTCGACGAACTCGAAGTCCCGTTGGAGACCCAGTCCGTCTACGTCGACATCCCCAACCCGATCGCGGGCGTACGCGGCTGAGAGGTTCTCGTACCACCACAGAGGAGACGGCACGGTGCGCGCGAACGTCACGGTCCTGGCGCTGCACCGGCACGAAGGCGAACCACTCGAGTACGAGGACGCGGTCTGGATCGGTGACGGCGCCGGCCGGGGGTTTTTGACCCCGGCCGGGCCCGCCTGCAGAAGAGCCCGGGTGGACCGACCCGGCGCACTGCGCGTCGCGCTCGCGGACGGCGCCGCGGAGAGCCTGCTCGCACGGCGCTGGGCCGAACTCCTGGTCCGCGCCTGCGGGGCGGCGCCCACACCGCTGCTGTGCGGAGGCACGGGCTTCGCGGACGTGTTGGCGCGGGCGGCGGACCGATGGCCCGATCTGACCAGGCGCTACCTGGTCGAGCGGGACCGGCGCGGGATGCCGGTACAGCCGTACGAACTCCGCAAGTTGACCCGTGGGGCACACGCGTCCGCAGTCCTCGCCGCACACCTCGCGCCGCACCCGTGGCTGTCGGGGCGGGGCCAGTGGGCCGCGGCCGTGCTCGGCGACGCGTACCTTTTCCAGGTCCGCGGTGACCGTCTCTGGCGTGTGTTCCCGACCTCTCGGCGGGTGGATGTCGCGACCAGCAACGGCGCGGATCCTGCGGCGGTCGCCCGACGGGTGCGATGCGCGCGGGGCACCTGGACCGACCGCGACCTGCTGTACGTCGCCAACGACACGGCGGGCGCGTGGTTCCTGCGCACGGCGCTGGCGGGCGGCCGGCCGTGGGAGGAACTGCGGGAACCCGCGGCAAGCGGCCCTTCGGAACTTGCCCGATGGGTGGCCGCGCGCCGGCGGGCGGGTGTGCTCGCCGACGGCGACCTCACCCTCGTGCGGGTCGATTCCACGATCGGGCCGCCTCGGCTGCCGGCGACCTCGACCTCCGACGCGGAGCCGGCTCTCGCGGCGGAAGTCCTGCCCGCGCCGCCCGGTTCGACAACGGCCGGACCTCGAGCCGGGGCCCGGTAGCGCTCGCGTGCGCTCGACCCGCCGCGCACAGCACGTGGCCCGCGCCGTCGTCGCGCCGCTGTTCGCGAATTCGACGGTACGGATGGGGGTGGGACCGCCCGAGGCACGGTTCCACCCCCATCGGCTCGGTCGCAGCTGATCAGCAGGCGCCCTGGTCCTCCCACACGCCCCACGGGCCGGTCGTGCCCGGCGTCTCGCCGCGCGTCCACCACTTGGCACGCCAGGTGCGGGTGTTCCACACCACGGTGTCGCCGTTGTTGTACGTCATCGACTCCGTCCACGGCTTGGCCGCCGCGCACTTGGTGTGGAGCTGGACGTTCAGCTCCTTGATCCACTGGTTGCGCCGGAAGTCGCGTGCCTTGATCGTCACCCGGTCGTTCGCGACCTCGACCTGAAGCCCGCTGTTCTCCAGCCCGTCCAGCGCGTTCTCGCCGCCGGAGCCGTTGTCGGTCCACTGGGTCTGCACGGCGCCGGTGTTGACGACCGTGAAGCCTTCGAGGTTGCCGGTCCCCGGCACGACCTTGCGCACGGCCCAGTCGGACAGGTTCAGATCCCAGTGCGTGTGGGACGTGAACAGCACGGCGTCCTTGTGGGCGCCCAGGATGTTCATGAGCCGGTCGGCCTGGAGGTAGTCCGACTTGTAGAGCTTGTTGCGCGTGCCCGACACCGTGTCCGGAAGGACGTGGTGCGAGAACACGAACGTGGGCTTGCCCTGTGCCTCCCAGTAGTTCATCCGCTGCTCGAGCCAGGTCAGCTGCTCTTCGCTGAACCACACCTCGTCCCACTTGGACGGGTCGCTGTACTTCATGTACTTCTCGGTGCCGAGGAACAACATCGGCACACCGTCGACGACGCGCTCGTAGTAGACCTTGTCGAGGCCGGTGAAGTCGTAGAAGTTCTGAAACAGCGACTGCTCGGTCGTGCCGTTCGGCCAGGTCTCTTGGCACAGCTTGTCCGGGTTGCAGTACTTGGGCACGTAGAACTCGTGGTTGCCGATCGTGAAGTACGTGTTCGCCGGGTGCGGGCGCGAGTTCAGGACCTGCTTCACCTGGTCGTACTCGGCCTTGTAGCCACGCGGCGTGATGTCGCCGTTGACCACGAGCGCGCGGCTGTCGGGGTTGACGACCTTCATCTGGTCGAGCGCCCGGCCGAAGTCCGCCAGGTCGCCCTGTACGTCGCTGACGACGTTGAAGGACACCTTGGCGGGCGCGGCGGGGGCCGCGCTCGTGGGGGCGGCCGCGCGGGGGGTGGGGCGGCTCTCGGCGTACGCGGCGCTCGCGCCCGCAGTGAGGGCGAGCGCGGCGCACACGGCGGCGATGCGCCGGTGCTTGCGGATGTCGGGCATGGCGATCCTCGGGACAGGAGGCAGTGGGGACGCGCCCATCACACCGGTTGGGGCCGGCCGTTGGGCGGCCCTCGATGATCATGAAGATGTCGAGCAGCTGAAGATCATCCGCGAATCCGGCAAAGTGTGCCTCAAGTTGTCCACAAGTGCCCGGTTGTCCACAGCTCCCGTCGCCGGCAGCACGCGGCCGGCCGCACGGACCAGGATCCGGGAATGGAAGAGGCCCTACGAGTCCTGCGGGAGCTGGCATGGCAGTACGACGGAGTGGTGACACGGGAACGAGCGACATCCGCCGGAGTATCCGGACAGGTGTGGCGAAGGCTCGTGAACGCTGGGAAGGTGCGCGAGATCGCACGCGGCGTGGGGCACGTCGATGCCGATCGATGTCTGCTCTCCTCGCGCGGGCTGTTGCGTGCCGGGCTCGCGGCGTATGGAGAGCGGGCCGTCGCCGTATTGCACAGTGCGGCCCGTATGCACGGGATGCGTGGCGTGCCACACGAGGCATGTGTGCACGTGGCGACGCCCGATACCGCCTCGCGTCGTGGTGGTCCGGGGATCGTGGCGTATCGCCGTCGGCTGCGAGCCGACGAGACCGTGACGGTGGACGGCCTGCCGGTGACGACGCCGGTGCGCACGCTCGCCGACCTCGTCCCGAGGTTGTCGCCCGAGGAAGGTCTCGCGGTGCTCGACTCGGCGCTGCACCTGGGACTGGTGGAGGAGGCGGACCTCGTGGGGATCGAGCGGGTGTCGGCGGGCCGTCCCGGCGCGGGCCGAGTGCGACCACTGCTCGCGATCGCGGACGGGCGAGCCGAGAGCCCGTTGGAGTCGCGGGTACGGCTCGACTGCGTGCGCGGCGGGGTCGCGCCGGACGAGTTGCAGCACGAGGTCGCCCTGCCCGGCGGCGGTCGGGCCCGGGTGGACCTCGCGTGGCTCACCGGCTTGCGGCCCGTCTTCGCAGAGGCGGACGGGATGGACGTGCACTCGCGGCCCGACGCGCTGTTTCGCGATCGGGCCAGGGCCAACGAACTCGCTCTCGTGGGCGCCCTGGTGCTGCGTTTCACCTGGCACGACACGCTCCGCCGGGGACAGGTGGCCGCGCTCGTGCGGCGAGCCTTCCAGTCGTGAGTCCCGTGGCAGCGGTGGTGTCGTCGAAGGCGGCCTCGCTATCCCGTGACGCGGACGTTCTCCAGGGCCAACAGGCGTTGCTTGCGCGGCAGTCCGCCGGCGTAGCCGGTCAACGTGCCGTTCGCGCCGATCACCCGGTGACACGGGATGATGATGCTGATCGGGTTGCGACCGTTGGCGAGCCCGACCGCTCGGGAGGCGGTCGGTTGGCCGAGGAACCTCGTCGCCAGGCCGCCGTAGGACATGGTGTGCCCGAACGGGATGGTGGTCAGGGCCGACCAGACCTTGAGCTGGAAGGCCGTGCCGACCGGCGCCAACGGCAGGTCGAACTCGCGCAGTTCGCCGGCGAAGTAAGCGCTCAACTGCGCCTTCGTCTCACCGAACGCACCGGGATCGTGTACCCAGTCCGCTTGTGGCGTCGCGCCCATGAACAGGGCGGTGAGCGAGCGGCCGTCGCCGATCATGAGCAGCTCGCCGACGGGGGAGTCCATCGTCGCGTATCGACGAGGGCCGTCGAGGGGGGTATTGAACACGGCGGGAGGCACGTTGGGGTCGGGCGCTTCGACGGCCTCGAACAGGGCGTCCTGGTTCATGCGACTTCCTTCACCGAGACGGTGGACGTTGCGGACAGGCTCGCCCACAGGTGGTGCAGTGCGTACGAGCGCCACGGGGACCACGACTGCGCCGCCGAGATCGAGAGGTTCAAGCCCGCGAGCGCGTGCTTGACGCCCAGATCCGTCGGCAGGAACACGTCCGGATCGCCGAGTGCCCGCAGTCGAATGTACGACGCCGTCCAGGGGCCGATGCCCGGAAGGGCCAACAAAGCAGCCTCGGCGGCCCGACGATCGACCCCCGGGTCGAGGCGAACGGCGCCGGACGCGAGTGCGCCGGTGAGCGCGAAGAGCGCCTTCTTACGCGCGTTGGGCATCGGCAGATCGGCCGGATCCGCGTCCGCCAGCGCGGCGGCCGTCGGGAAGGCGTGAGTGAGTGTGCCCTGAGGTGCGGGCAGCGGCTTGCCGTACAGGGACGTCAGCCGACCCGCGATCGTGCGCGCGCCCGCGACGGAGACCTGCTGGCCGAGCACCGCCCGCACGGCGAGTTCGTCGGGGTCCACATGGCCTGGCGAGCGCAGCCCGGGCGTGGCCCGCACCAAGGCGGCCAGCGCGCCGTCGGCGAGTTCGGCGTTGCCCAGTGCCTCGTCCACCGCGAGCGGGTCCGCGTCCAGGTCGAGCAGGCGGCGGCAGCGCTGCACGGCGGCGCCCAGGTCGCGCAGATCGGCCAGGACCAGACGGCACCACACCCAGGAGGGGCCGGGGGAGAGTTCGACCACCCCGGTGCCGTGCGGGAGAGACAGCACCCTGCGGTAGACGCCGTGCGCGTACTCCTCGATGCCGGGCACCGCCCGCAGACCCAGGAAGTCGAGCGCGTGTGCGAGTGCGATCGGCTCCCGGTAGGGCAGGCGCAGCCGGATCTCGCCGGGCTCGACGCCTCGCGCGCCGGCGCGCCCGCGCACCTCCGTCGGAGTACGCCCGAACACTTCGCGCACCGTGTCGTTGAACTGGCGCACGCTCGCGAAGCCGGCCGCGAACGCGACCTGTGCGATCTGGAGATCGGAGGTCTCCAACAGGACCCTGGCCGTTTGCGCCCGCCGGGCCCGGGCCAGCGCGAGGGGACCCGCGCCGACCTCGGCCATCAGCAGGCGGTTCAGTTGGCGGTCGCTGTAGCCGAGGCGGCCCGCCAGGCCGCCCACGCCCTCGCGGTCCACGACGCCGTCCGCGATCAGGCGCATCGCCCGGCCGACCACGTCGGCGCGCACGTCCCACTCCGGCGATCCCGGCGAGGTATCCGGACGGCAGCGCTTGCACGCCCGGAAACCCGCCGCCTGCGCGGCCGCCGCGGAGGGGTAGAACCTCGCGTTCTCCCGCTTCGGCTTGACCGCGGGGCAACTCGGCCGGCAGTAGATGTCGGTGCTTGTGACCGCCATGTAGAACCAGCCGTCGAACCGACTGTCTCGGCTGCTGCACGCTCGGTAGCACTGCTCGTCGTCCATCACGTCGACCAGTGTCACCCGCTCCCGGCCCGGGGGCCGGCGGGAATCGGACGCCGGCGTGGCGCCCCTCCGGGCCTCGAGGCGGGGCTACAAACCCCGGATCAGACCGTTGCGGAAGAGGTCCACGAAGATCGCGTGGTCGGCCCGGGCGCGTGCGCCATAGGCGTGTGCGAAGTCCACCAGCGACGTGATGAAGCCATCCTCGTCGCGCTCGATCGCCGTGCGGATGGCGTCCTCGGTCGAGAAGGGTACGAGCGTGTGACCACTCTCCTCGTCCGCGACGGCGTGCATCGTCGCGGTGGCGCGGCCCAGGTACTCCACGACCTCCGTGATCGTGTCCACCTCGTTGAGGTCGGACCAGTCGAGGTCGTTCGCGTAGGGCGAGACCTCGGCGACCAGTTGCCCGATCCCGTCGATGTCGGTGTAGCCGAGCCACGGGTCCGCGTGCGCCTGCAGGGCGCGCTGGGAGATGACCGTGCGGTGTCCCTCGTGCTCGAAGTAGGAGCGCACCTGGGGGTCGGTGACGTGATGGCTGACCGAAGGCGTCTGGCCCTGCTTCATGTACAGGATCACGTCGTTCTCCAGCGCCTCCGTGTTCCCCTCGATCAGCAGGTTGTACGAGGGCAGACCGGCGCTGCCTATGCCGACTCCGCGCCGACCCACGACGTCCTTGACCTCGTAGGTGTCCGGCCGCTGCCGGGTCGCGGGGGGCAGTGTGTCGAGGTAGCGACGGAATGCCTCCAGGACCGTCGCCTTGACGTCGTCCGGCAGCTCGAACGCGCCGCCCGACAAGGCGAACCGCCGTTCGTGGTCGGCCACGACCGTCTCCGAGCGCAACAATTCGATGCGGGTCTGCAGGCGGGCCCGGCGCAGGACCTCCAGCAGCGGACCCTCGGTCGTCGCCAGGGTCAGCGCGGAGTCCTGGGGCGTGGTCTTGTCGGTCAGCAGGCGAAGCTGGTCGAGGTAGGCCGCGCCGTAGGCGGCGACCAGGGACGCGATGGTGTCGTCGCTCAGCGCCTTGCCGTGCCCGATCAGCGCGAGGCTGGCGGCGAACCGCTTGACGTCCCAGGTCCAGGGGCCGACGTACGCCTCGTCGAAGTCGTTGACGTTGAACACGAGCTTGCCGTCCGCGTTCATGTACGTGCCGAAGTTCTCCGCGTGCAGGTCGCCGTGGATCCACACCCGCGAGGTGCGCTCGTCGAGGAAGGGATCCTCGCGGCCGTCCAAGTCGGCGTAGAACAGGCAGGCCGTGCCCCGGTAGAACGCGAATGCCGAGGCGGCCATCTTGCGGAACTTCACCCGGAACGCCGCCGGGTCGCCGTCGATCAGCGCGCCGAAGGCACGGTCGAAGACCTGCAGGATGTGTCGGGCACGCTCCTCGGCGTCCGTCGGGCCGTACTGCGCGTAGCCACCCTCGAACCCCACGCCGCCCAGACCGATACCTATGCCCCCGGTCATCGCGACCGCCTCTCTCGAGAATCCGCGGGGTCGGCAGGACCCCGCGTCAGGATCCCAGACGTCCGGCTGCGGGCGGCATCGAGCCCCCGAAGCGTGAGGGGGAGTCAGAGGCGCTCGGGGGCTCGACGTCCGGCGCCTGCCCGGACACCGCCGGGTCATGCCCGACAGGCGGCGGAGATCTTCAGCCGCTGTTTCCGGGGCCGGGGGTCGACGTGCTGGGAGATGCGGTCCCCGGCGCAGTGCCGCGGGTGTGTTCCGACCATGTTCCCGCGAACGGTTCCGCAGGCGGAACGGCCTTCCCACTGCTGCCCGTCGGACCGGACGGCGCGTTCGCCGGCGGCAGCTGCGGCTCGTACTTCGCGTCCGAGGAAGAAGCGCGGACGAATACCGGCAGGGCGCTGTCGGCGATCTTGTTGATCTCGGGTGGGATCCATACCCTCCAGACCGGATCGAGCGCGAATCCGCGCAACGCGTCCATCTGGAAGATCGGCGTCTCCCGGCTGACGGGGCCCTTCTCCTCGCGGGAGGCGATCTCCCTGATCTCGACCACGACGCCGTCGGGGCGCTCGACGCGCACGGACCAGTCCTTCGGTCCTCTTCCCGACGGACCGGCCTTGCCGTCGGCACGGTTTGCCGGGGTGTCCGCCGACGCGGGGTAGACCCAGTCCTGACGCTCGACCACGCGGGTGCCGTTCCCCATCTTGCGGTCCGTGCACGTGGCCTTGGTGCTGCCGTCCTGCGGCGGACAGTGGACCTCGTCGGATTTCTCGGCGTCCTGCCGTACCGTCACCGAGAACAAGGTGGGGCCGGACGAGTCGTCGAGGACCAACGACACCGACGCGCCCGCGCTGCGTATGCCCGCGGACGTTTTGACTGTTTGATCCGACCCGGTGACTCCGGAGCGCACGAGGCCCTGCGGCGCACGCTGCAGGAGGTTTTGCAGCAGCACCGGCGGCAGGACGGGCACCAGGCCGGTGGGTGCGGACAGGGTCGGCCCGGGTTTGGGTGCCGTCGCGGTCGGTGGGGCGGGGATCTCCGTCGCGATGCCGGCCGGGCCCGTGACATGCCGGTCGCCACCGTTGTCCCCGCCGGAGACGGCGAGGACGGTCGTGCCCGCCACGGCGAGCACCGCCGCGGCGGACGCGCCCACCTGGAGACGGCGGACCAGCTTCATCCGTCTGCCTCGGGCGATGCCGCCCGCGACCAATCCCGTCGGGGGCACCAGCCCCGACGCCGACGTCCGCATCGCGGCCGCCAGTTCCTTTTCCTCGGACCCCATAGACGTACCGTCTCCTCGCCATCCGTATGAACCCGGGTCGTCTCGTTCACCAGCCGTACGGCCGTGCCGGCGGTGCACTCGTCGACCCCTCATGCGGCGGAAAGCCAGCCGGACTCGCTCCCGAGCAGGCTCCGCAATTTCTCCAGCGCCCGCATGGACCTACTGCGCACGGCTCCCTCGGACACGCCCATCTGCCGTGCCGTCTGCTCCACGCTCAGGTCCTCCCAATAGCGCAGGACCAACACCGCCCGGTCCTTGGGCGGCAGTTCGGCCAGGCTCTTCAGGAGGGTCAGCCGCAACGCCTGGTCCTGCTCGGGACCGGCACCCTCCGGCAGGTCCGCGTACGGCTGCTCGGTGCTGCTCAGCCTGCGCCGGTGGGACAGATACGTGCGCGTGAGCACGGTGCGCGCGTATGCCTCCGGGCTGTCGGCCCGGCTGACCCGCTTCCATGCTCGGTACAGCTTGCCCAGCGTCGTTTGCACGAGGTCCTCGGCGAGATGCCAATCGCCACACAGGAGCCACGCCGTCCGGAACAGCCGACCGCTGCACGCGTTGGCGAACTCCAGGAAATCGGCCGGCTCAGCGTCGAAGCCCGCCATAGGCCCTCCTCGTCCCTACGCGCCCTCGCGCGTACCCACCCCATAGACGCGGCGGCCCCCCCGACACGTCACACGTTCCGGCCGAGAATACGTATGCGCAGCTCATAGGCCTTTCAGGGGGTTGGTCCCGCAGATGGCGGGTCGGCCCGTAGCCTGGGCGGCGATCGATGACCATCGATCCCACAGCCCTCGTCATCCACGCCCGGCACGGGGGACAGGAACCAGCCAGGGGAGTCGACGTGACGCCGGTGGGCAACGATGTGGACCGTTTCAGCGCGAAGACCCGGGACTGGGTGGACGAGGCGATCCGCAAGGTGAGCGCCGACGCGAACCGCTCCGCCGACACCCACCTGCTCGCCTATCCGCTGCCCACCGAGTGGGGCATCGACCTCTACCTCAAGGACGAGTCCACCCACCCCACGGGCTCGCTCAAGCACCGCCTCGCACGATCGTTGTTCCTCTACGCCCTGTGCAACGGGTGGATCGAGGAGGGCACCACCGTGATCGAGGCCTCCTCGGGCTCCACCGCCGTCTCGGAGGCGTACTTCGCCAACCAGATCGGCCTGCCCTTCGTCGCGGTCATGCCCGCCACGACCAGCCCCGAGAAGATCGAGCTGATCGAGTTCCACGGCGGACGATGTCACCTCGTCGACGACGCCGCCACGGTCTACGACGTCTCGCGCTCGCTCGCGGCGGAGACCGGCGGCCACTTCATGGACCAGTTCACCTACGCCGAGCGCGCCACCGACTGGCGAGGCAACAACAACATCGCCGAGTCGGTGTTCGAGCAGATGTCGGAGGAGCGGCACCCCATTCCCGAGTGGATCGTCGTCGGCGCCGGCACCGGGGGTACCAGCGCGACGATGGGCCGCTACGTGCGCTATCGCCGACACCACTCCAAGATCTGCGTCGTGGACCCCGAGAACTCGGCCTTCTTCGAGGGGTGGCGCACGCACGACCCCGCGTACGCCGAGGCGTGCTCGTCGCGGATCGAGGGCATCGGCAGGCCGCGGGTCGAGGCCAGCTTCATGCCGAACATCGTCGACCGCATGATCAAGGTCCCCGACGCCGCGTCGGTGGCGGCGATGCGCGAACTGCACCGCCGCACCGGCCACAAGGCCGGCGGTTCGACCGGCACCAACCTCTGGGGCGCGCTGCGCCTGGTCGCCGAGATGCGCGCCGCGGGGCGTACCGGCTCGATCGTGACGCTGTTGTGCGACGGCGGCCAGCGCTATGCGCACTCGTACTACTCGGACGAGTGGTTGGCCCGCCAGGAGTTGGATCTCACTCCATACGAGGCAACCTTGACCCACTTCCACGACACGGGCGAATGGCGCTGATCGGGCGGCCTTAGGCTGGGTGTCGCAGGTCCACCGGGAGGAGCACGGGATGAGCGGGGCGGGAAACGTCGTCTTCGACAAGCGTGAGCAGTTGGAGAAGATCCAGAGCGGTCTGCTCCCGGGCGAGCAGATCATCGCGGTCTACGACGCGAAGGGTGTCGGCACCGGGTTCATCGGCCTGACCGATCGGCGCGCGATCATCCAGGACAACAGCTTCGTGGGCAAGAAAATCGCGATCACCTCGCTGCCCTACTCGAAGATCAGCAGCGTCAGCATGGTCTCCAACAAGAGCTTCACCGGCTCCTACCTGAGCTCCAGCGAGATTGCGATCCACGTCGGCACGCAGACCTACAGCGTGGAGTTCCGCAGCGACGACAAGGGCCGGCACGTGCACGACGTCATCCTGCACTACATCATGCATTGAGCCGCTCGCTCAGCGTGTGGCGGTGGCCTCCCCACGCAGGGGCAGGCCGGCCGCGCGGTAGATCGCGTCCATGATGCGCAGGGTGGGTACCGCGTCGGCCGCGGGCGTCAGGGTCGGCCGGCCGAGTCGGATCGCGTCCGCGAACGCCTGGAGTTGCAGGCGGTAGGTCGGCGTCCTCGCGGCCTCGCCCAGGTGTTCGTGCCGCCGGCGCTTGCCCACGCTCACGGTGAACCGGTGCGGCAGGTGCGGCATCAGGTAGTTGAATACGCGCATCTCGCCGCGCGTGCCCACCACGTGCGCGCGCATGTCGAGCAGGCGTCGCGACCACATCGACGCGTGCACCGCGCCCAGGACACCGCCCGGCAGTCGCAGCCGGGCCGACATCGCGCGGTCCACTCGGCGGTCGCGGGGTACGGTGAGCGCCCGCGCGCCCAGGACCTCGATCGGGTCGCCGTCGTCGTCGCCCGCCAGCACCCGCATCAGGTGTACGGCGTAGCATCCGGCGTCCATCAGCGATCCGCCCGCGAGGTCGTAGCGGTAGCGGATGTCGCCCGGCAGCGGCAGCGGGAAGCACATCGAGGTGTCGATCCGGCGGATCTCGCCCAGTTCGCCGTCGTCGACGATCTCCCGCATCCGCCCCGCGAGCGGGTGGTAGCGGTAGTGGAATGCCTCCATCGCGACCAGGCCCGCACGCTCCGCGGCGTCGGCGATCTCCCGCGCCTCGGCCTCGTTGGCGGCCATCGGCTTCTCGCACAGCACGTGCTTGCCGGCCGCCAGCGCCCGGGTCGTCCAGTGCGCGTGCAGTCCGTTGGGCAACGGGATGTAGACCGCGTCCAGTTCGGGATCCGCGATCAGATCGGCGTAGGTCGCGTGCACGCGCGGGATGCCCTGGCGCCGGGCGAAGGTGTCGGCGCGGGCCGGGTCGCGTGCGGCGATCGCGGCGACCCGTACCTCCGGGATCAGCCGCGCGGGCCTGACCAGCGCGGCCGGCGCGATGCGAGCCGCGCCCAGTATCCCGATCCGGATCCGCTTCATGGCGTCATTCCCCTCGTCGCCATCCCACCCGATGCGCCCATACCCCGGGCGTGTTCCCGAGGCCACGCTCCGGACCCACACGGTGGGCCGTACCGGACTCGCTGCCCCGCATGTTAGGGGCGCACGCGCGTGCGTGGGAGAGATCGTCGGGACGAATCCCGACCGACCTTTCGGCGCGCCGGAGACGGGTACCCGCACGGGGGAGTCGGCGCCTGGGCTAGACTTGTCTTGACATCAAGATATCTGCGGGGCGCAGACCCCGGCATCCCCTACTTAGGGTCACCTTGCTTGGCGAAGGTCGAGTGGGTGTCGGCAGGATGCGGGAGAAACGCACAAGATCAAGGGAGACCGTCGTGTCCGCGAACAGCTTCGACGCTCGCTCCACCCTGAACGTGGGTGACGAGTCGTACGAAATCTTCCGGCTGGACAAGGTGGAGGGCAGCAAGCGCCTCCCCTACAGCCTGAAGGTCCTGCTGGAGAACCTGCTCCGCACGGAGGACGGCGCGAACATCACCGCCGATCACATCCGCGCCCTGGGCGGCTGGGACGCGAAGGCCGAGCCGAGCGAGGAGATCCAGTTCACGCCGGCGCGCGTGATCATGCAGGACTTCACCGGTGTGCCGTGTGTGGTGGACCTCGCCACGATGCGCGAGGCCGTGAAGGCCCTCGGCGGCGACGCCTCCCGGATCAACCCGCTCGCGCCCGCCGAGATGGTCATCGACCACTCGGTCATCGCCGACGTGTTCAACCGTCCGGACGCGTTCGAGATCAACACCGACATCGAGTACGGCCGCAACAAGGAGCGCTACCAGTTCCTGCGCTGGGGCCAGACCGCGTTCGACGAGTTCAAGGTCGTACCCCCCGGCACCGGCATCGTGCACCAGGTCAACATCGAGCACCTGGCCCGCACGATCATGGTCCGCAACGGGCAGGCCTACCCCGACACCTGTGTCGGTACCGACTCGCACACCACCATGGTCAACGGCCTGGGCGTGCTCGGCTGGGGCGTCGGCGGCATCGAGGCCGAGGCCGCCATGCTCGGCCAGCCGGTCAGCATGCTGATCCCGCGCGTGGTCGGCTTCAAGCTCTCGGGCAAGGCGCAGCCGGGCGTCACCGCCACCGACGTGGTGCTGACCATCACCGACATGCTGCGCAAGCACGGCGTGGTGGGCAAGTTCGTCGAGTTCTACGGCGAGGGCGTCGGCGCGGTGCCGCTGGCCAACCGCGCCACCATCGGCAACATGTCGCCGGAGTTCGGCTCGACCTGCGCGATCTTCCCGATCGACGCCGAGACGATCACCTACCTGCGCCTGACCGGCCGCGACGACAAGCAGCTCGCGCTGGTCGAGGCGTACGCCAAGGCCCAGGGGCTGTGGCACGACCCGAGCCACGAGCCGGAGTACTCGGAGTACATCGAGCTCGACGTCTCCACCGTGGTGCCCTCCATCTCCGGCCCCAAGCGTCCGCAGGACCGGGTCGTGCTGGCCGAGGCCAAGTCCCGCTTCCGCGGCGCGCTGCCGGACTACGTCACCAACGGCGACGAGTCGGGCAAGGAGTCCTTCCCGGCCTCCGACGCCCCCACCGGTTCGAACGGTCGCGTGCACAACCCGACCAAGGTGGTCGGCGCGGACGGCGTCGAGTACGAGATCGACCACGGCGCGGTCGTGATCGCCTCGATCACCTCCTGCACCAACACCTCGAACCCGTCGGTGATGCTCGGCGCCGCGCTGCTCGCGAAGAAGGCCGTCGAGAAGGGCCTCACCCGCAAGCCGTGGGTCAAGACCACGCTCGCGCCCGGGTCCAAGGTCGTCATGGACTACTACGAGAAGGCGGGCCTGATCCCGTACCTGGAGAAGGTCGGCTTCTCGCTGGTCGGCTACGGGTGCGTGACCTGCATCGGCAACTCCGGCCCGCTGCCGGAGGAGGTCTCCAAGGCGGTCAACGACGCCGACCTCGCGGTCGTCTCGGTGCTCTCGGGCAACCGCAACTTCGAGGGTCGGATCAACCCCGACGTCAAGATGAACTACCTGGCCTCGCCGCCGCTGGTGATCGCGTACGCGCTCGCGGGTTCGATGGACATCGACATCACCACCGAGCCGCTGGGCCTGGACCCCGAGGGCAAGCCGGTCTACCTCGCGGACATCTGGCCGAGCGACGAGGAGATCGCCGAGGTCGTGGCCTCCTCCATCGACCAGGACATGTTCATCGACCGCTACGCCGACGTCTTCGCCGGCGACTCGCGCTGGCAGTCGCTGGAGATCCCGACGGGCGCCACCTTCGAGTGGGACCCGCAGTCCACCTACGTGCGCAAGCCCCCGTACTTCGAGGGCATGCAGATGCAGCCGGCGCCGGTGGTCGACATCGCGGGCGCGCGGGTGCTGGCCAAGCTCGGCGACTCGGTCACCACCGACCACATCTCGCCGGCGGGCTCGATCAAGGGCGACAGCCCGGCGGGCAAGTACCTGGCCGAGAACGGTGTCGAGCGCAAGGACTTCAACTCGTACGGCTCGCGCCGAGGCAACCACGAGGTGATGATCCGCGGCACGTTCGCGAACATCCGCCTGCGCAACCAGATTGCGCCGGGCACCGAGGGCGGCTTCACGCGTGACTTCACGCAGGCCGACGCCCCGGTCTCGACGATCTACGACGCGTCGGTGAACTACCAGGCCGCGGGAATCCCGTTGGTGGTGCTGGCGGGCAAGGAGTACGGCTCGGGCTCGTCTCGCGACTGGGCCGCCAAGGGCACCTCGCTGCTGGGTGTGCGTGCGGTGATCGCCGAGTCGTACGAGCGCATCCACCGTTCGAACCTGATCGGCATGGGCGTCATCCCGCTGCAGTTCCCGGCGGGCCAGAGCGCCGCGTCGCTGGGGCTCACCGGCGAGGAGACCTTCGCGTTCGAGGGCATCACCGAGCTGAACGAGGGCCGTACGCCCAAGACGGTCAAGGTCACCACCGACACCGGTGTCGCGTTCGACGCGGTCGTGCGCATCGACACCCCCGGTGAGGCGGACTACTACCGCAACGGCGGCATCATGCAATACGTGCTGCGTTCGCTGGTGAACAAGGGCTGATCGCACGTCGATCGAGGGCCGGGCACCGTTTCGCGGTCGCGGCCTCGCGGTGGTCACGCACCGGGCCGGGCTCCCTCGGGAGCCCGGCCCGGTGTTCGTGTTCCGCCGCGGTTTTGCCGGCGTTGTTCGGCGCGTCATCGGGGTCGCCCCGCATGCGTGATCGGCCTTCGCACCGGACCGCCCCGTCGCCGGCGGGCGGTCTCGGCGCGGGTGCCCCTGGCGGGTGCGCCCGCGTGCGCCTGCGCCGGCGGGCGCACCGGCCCTGCAGGCGCACGAGCGCTTGGCCGGGCTCACTGGCCTCGCAGGCCCAGGTGCACGAGCGCAGGCGCACCGGCACGAGCGTCAGGTGCCTGGGTGCAGGCACTGGCGCGGCCGGTTGGTTTCCCAACCGGCCGCACGGTCAGTGTTGCGTTCGGCCCATGTGGGCGACAGGACTACCGGGCCGGTTCACTCAAACGAGGGAAGGCGCGGATCGCGCCGACTACCTCGCCGGCGCCGTACACCGGCGACTGCGTGAACGGGGCGAGGGTTTGCTCGTCCGCGCCCATGTGCCACAGCAGGGCCGCGATCGCGACGATGTGCGCCCGCGTGGCCCCGTCCGCGATCTTGACCGCGGCGCCGCGGCCGTCCGGCAGGCCGACCGCGTACACCGCCTCCGCGCCGTCCTTGGCGAGCAGTCCCGGGATCGTCCGCATCAGGTCCGTCACGTCGCGACCGGTGCCCGCGACCCACTGCGGGTGCGCCCGCATCGCGTCCGCGATCCGCCGTTCGGGGGTGCCCTCGGCCGCCCCCGCGAAGCGCCCGAACGAGCGGGCCAGGCCGGCCAGCGAGATGGCGAACAGCGGCGCCCCGCAGCCGTCCACGCCGACCGCCGCGACCGGCTCGCCGGCGACGTCCTCCACCGCTCGGCGGACGGCCTTTTGCAGCGGGTGCTCCGGCGCCAGGTAGTCCTCGGTCGACCAGCCGTTGCGCACGCACGTGAGCAGCATCGCCGCGTGCTTGCCCGAGCAGTTCATTGCGATCCGCTCGGGACCGCGACCGTCCGCCAGCCACGCGTCGCGCTGCGCCGCGCCCAGGGGCAGGTCCGGTACACACCGCAGCGCGCTCTCCGACAGGCCCGCCCGGGCCAGGATGCGCCGGGTCCCCTCCAGGTGGAACGCCTCGCCGGAATGGCTCGCGCACGCGAGGGCGAGCAGTTCGCCGTCCAGGTCCAGTCCGTTGCGCAGCATCGCGAGGCCCTGGAACGGCTTGTTGGCCGAGCGCGGGAACATCGGCGCGTCGACCGCGCCGTGGCCCTCGACCACCGACCCGTCGGTGCCGGTCAGTACGGCCGTGCCGTGGTGTACCGATTCCAGGAAGCCGTTGCGCCACACACCGACCAGCGGTATGTGGGCGAAGGCGGCCTCGTCGCCGGAGCGGGCGGCCTGAGTCACGGGTCCTCCGTAGGTTGGCGGGCGGCCCGAAGGGGCCGGGGTGCGGCGATGTCGATCGAACGTGGGTGCGGGTGTACCCCTCCATGATCCACATGTGCATTCTCGGCCGACCACCGCGCATAATCGAACATATGTACGGCAATGGCGATCGAGACACCCCGGCATGGGAGCGGCCGGGTCGTTTCGCGCATGCGGCGACGGGGGACGAGGCGCAAGCCAGGCCGCGCGGGAAGGACGGAATCGCGCCGGCGGGTTGGCCGCGGGGTGTTCGACCGCCCGGGGTGCCGGGGTGGGAGGACACCGCCGTCGCATGGCTGTACGACCTGTGTCCGCCCGGTTATCGAAGCCATGAGGTACTGCGCAAGTACCCGGTGATCCTGGCCCGGATGGCCCGTCAGCACGTGGCGGCGGCGCTGGCCGCGGCCCGGCACGGCTACGGCACGGCGCGCGTCGACCTCAAGGAGGCTGTGCCCGTGCACGCGCTGGAGGCGACGTTGCGGATGTACGAGTACGAGGGCTCGCGCGCGGCGGCCACCGAGCGCGCGGTCCGCCTCGTCGAGGAGGCGCTGGGTGGCGAGCGGTGGGAACCGAGGCTGTGACGCCGGCGACCACCCGGGGCGGCCGGGCGAGGCGGAGCGGGGCGGGCGCCGGGGGCGAAAGGGGTGTTTGCCGCCTTCCCCGTACCGCGTGTGCGTGGAGTGGCGAATAGAGGCCCGATCGTGACGCCTGTGTTCAGGTTTGACTCTTCTGTGTAAGCAGAGGGCGCATTAGAGTTCAGGACTTGCACACAACACGTGCTGCAGATGCACCGGGGCGAGGGGAACGCAGATGTCCGACGGCACGACGGGGGCCCGCTTTCCGGAGGCCCAGTCGCCGGGGCCGCACTCGTCGGGGTCCCAGTCCTCGCTGCATCGGGGCAATCTCGACCGGGTCCTGCACGCGGTGCGGATGGCGGGGGCGCTCACCCAGGCCGAGATCGCCAGGAGCACCGGCCTGTCCGCGGCGACGGTGTCGAACATCGTACGGGAATTGAAGGCCCTCGACATGGTCGAGGTCACCCCCACCTCCTCCGGCGGACGGCGGGCCCGCGCCGTATCGCTCAGCCGGGCGTCGGGCGTGGTCGTCGGCATCGACTTCGGACACCGCCACCTGCGGGTCGCGATCGGCGACTTCGCGCACCGTGTGCTCGCCGAGGAGCATGTCCCGATCGACGTCGACTCCTGCGCCGACGAGGGCTTCGCCCTGGCCGACCGGCTGCTGGGGGTGCTGCTCGACCGGGCCGGCGTGGTGCGCTCCGAGGTCACCGGGGTCGGCCTCGGCGTGCCCGGCCCGATCGACATCGACACCGGCGCGCTCGGCTCGACCACGATCCTGCCGGGCTGGGTGGGCTGCCACCCGCGCGAGGCGATGGGCGAGCGCCTGGGCCTGCCGGTCCTGGTCGACAACGACGCCAACCTCGGCGCGCTCGGCGAGTCGGTGTGGGGCGCGGGCGTGGGATGTACCGAGATGGCCTATCTCAAGGTGTCCGGCGGCGTGGGCGCGGGGTTGGTGATCGGCGGCCGGCTCTACCGCGGCCCCGGCGGTACGGCGGGCGAGATAGGTCACATAACGCTGGACGAGTCCGGACCGGTGTGCCGCTGCGGCAACCGGGGCTGCCTGGAGACCTTCACCAACGCCTCCTACCTCCTGGACCTGCTGCGCGGCAGCCACGGCACCGACCTGACCATCCAGCGCATGATCGAACTCGCCAGGGCCGGCGACGCGGGGTGTCGGCGCGTGGTCGCGGACGCCGGCCGGCACGTCGGGGTGGGCGTGGCCAGCCTGACGAACCTGCTCAATCCGCAACGGATCATCCTCGGCGGCGACCTCGCGGGCGCCGGCGACCTGCTGATCGCGCCGATCGTCGAGTCGGTCGGCCGCTACGCCATCCCCAGCGCTTCGCGCCGATTGTCCGTGGTCACCGGCTCGCTCGGTGAGCGCGCCGAGGTGCTGGGCGCGATGGCGATGGTGATGAGCGAGATGACTCCCTTCGCGATCGAACGCATGCCCGAGCCGCAGATCGCGGGCGCCGCGATGTGAGTTGTCCCGCACGGATGGCGCGGCGTGGTGGGTCGATGCGAACCATCCGTCGGCACCGCCGCGTCTAGACTCGATGGACGCCTCTCCCGCACGCACACCCGTGGGGGTGGTGACGGATCCGATGAAGGAGGAACGGGTGGCCCTGCTGGACGGCATTCGAGGACCCCGTGATCTCAAAGCCCTCTCGCCCGAGCAACTCGCACAGCTCGCGGACGAGATCCGCACCTTCCTGGTGGAGTCCGTCGCCAAGACCGGCGGACACCTGGGTCCCAACCTCGGTGTGGTCGAGTTGACCATCGCGATGCACCGGGTGTTCGAGTCCCCGCGCGACAAGATCCTCTTCGACACCGGACACCAGAGCTACGTGCACAAGATCGTGACCGGTCGCAAGGACGGGTTCGATCGGCTCCGCCAGGCCGACGGCCTGTCGGGCTACCCCAGCCGCGCCGAGTCCGAGCACGACGTGATCGAGAACTCGCACGCCTCCACGGTGTTGTCCTGGGCCGACGGCCTGGCCAAGGCCTACCAGGTGCGCGGCCAGACCGACCGGCACGTGGTCGCGGTGATCGGCGACGGTGCGCTCACCGGCGGCATGGCCTGGGAGGCGCTGAACAACATCGCCGCGGCCAAGGACCGCCCGGTGATCATCGTCGTCAACGACAACGAGCGCTCCTACGGTCCCACCCAGGGCGGCCTCGCCGACCACCTCGCGACGCTGCGCACCACGCGCGGCTACGAGCGGTTCCTGGAGTGGGGCAAGGGCGTCCTGGGCCGCACCCCGGTCGTCGGCGGCCCCGTCTACGACATGCTGCACGGCGCCAAGAAGGGCCTCAAGGACGCGGTCGCGCCGCAGGGCCTGTTCGAGGACCTGGGCCTGAAGTACATCGGCCCGATCGACGGGCACGACGTCGAGGCCGTGGAGAACGCGCTGCGCCGGGCCCGCGGCTTCGGCGGGCCGGTGATCGTGCACGCGATCACCCAGAAGGGCAAGGGCTACGCGCACGCGGTCAACGACGCGGCGGACCAGTTCCACGCGGTGGGTGTGATCAACCCCGAGACCGGCCTGCCGGTGAAGAAGTCGGGCGCGTCGTGGA
Source organism: Embleya sp. NPDC059237 (assembly GCF_042754105.1). Classification (NCBI taxonomy): domain Bacteria; kingdom Bacillati; phylum Actinomycetota; class Actinomycetes; order Kitasatosporales; family Streptomycetaceae; genus Embleya; species Embleya sp. NPDC059237. The sequence goes on from NZ_JBHZAE010000001.1 coordinate 1,039,587, forward strand.
CGTCGGTGTTCGCCGACGAGATCGTCGCCGTCGCCGACGAGCGGGAGGACGTCGTGGGCATCACCGCCGCGATGCTGATCCCGGTCGGGCTGCACAAGTTCGCGGCGAAGTATCCCGAGCGGGTGTTCGACGTCGGGATCGCCGAGCAGCACGCGGTCACCTCGGCGGCGGGCCTGGCCACCGGCGGGCTGCACCCGGTGGTCGCGGTGTACGCGACCTTCCTCAACCGCGCCTTCGACCAGGTCCTGATGGACGTCGCGCTGCACCGGTGCGGGGTGACGTTCGTGCTGGACCGGGCCGGGGTGACCGGGCCGGACGGGGCCAGCCACAACGGCATGTGGGACATGTCGATCCTCCAGGTCGTCCCGGGGCTGCGGCTGGCCGCGCCGCGTGACGCCGCGCAGGTGCGTGCCCAGGTGCGCGAGGCGATGGACGTCGACGACGCGCCGACCGTGGTGCGCTTCGGCAAGGGCGCGGTGGGCCCCGACATCGAGGCGATCGGCCGGATCGACGGCATGGACGTACTGCGCCGCACCGGCCCCGACCGCAACGGCGGCGGCGAGGGCGGCGACGTGCTGATCGTGACCGTCGGGCAGATGGCCGAGACCGGGATCGAGGTCGCCGACCGGCTCGCCGACCAGGGCATCGCGGCGACCGTGGTCGACCCGCGCTGGGTCAAGCCCGTACCGGCCGGCCTCGCGCCGCTCGCGGCCCGGCACCGGCTCGTGGTCACCATCGAGGACAACGGCCGCGCCGGCGGTGTCGGCGCGGCGATCGCCCAGTCGATGCGCGATGCCCGGGTGGACGTACCGCTGCGCGACTTCGGCATCCCGCAGGAGTTCCTCGACCACGCCGAGCGGGACGAGGTACTGGCGCGGATCGGGCTGAACGCCCAGGACATCTCGCGCCAGGTGGTCGAGGAAATCGCGTCCAAGACCGCCGACGCCGACGCCGAGCAGCACGAGACGACGGCCTGACCGAGGCTCGCGCCACGACGGCCCCGGGGCGTGGGACGGGAGGGGTACACCTTCCCGTTCCGTGCCCCGGGGTCGTTTGCGTGCCCGGGAGCGAGCGGGGATGACTTCGAGGTGCGAGCGCGGGCGACGATTTCGAGATGCGAGCGCGGGCGACGCCTTCGGGGCGCGAGTGCGACGGCGACCAATAGCAAGATCACCCTGACGCGCCGAGGATCGATCCCCCGTAAACAGGAGTGAAAGCCCCGATCATGGCAACGGTCTCCGCCACCAGGAGGTGTTGCCATGGCCAACGTTTTGTTTCGGACCAAGAACATCGAACAGTCCATCCAGGACACCGACGAATCCGAAGGGCACGGCCTGCGCCGGGAGTTGTCCGCCCTGGACCTGATGGTCTTCGGGGTCGGCGTGGTGGTCGGCACGGGCATCTTCGTGCTCACCGGCACGGCGGCGAAGGACTACGCCGGCCCAGCGGTTGCGCTGTCCTTCGTACTGGCGGGGTTCGTCTGCGGGCTCGCCGCGCTGTGCTACGCCGAGTTCGCGTCCACGGTTCCGGTGGCGGGTTCCGCGTACACGTTCTCCTACACCACGCTCGGCGAATTACCTGCGTGGATCATCGGCTGGGACCTGATCCTCGAACTCGCGCTCGGCGTCGGGGTGGTCTCGATCGGCTGGTCGGGGTATCTGAACTCGCTGCTCTCCCAGGCGGGTCTCGAACTGCCGGAGGCGATCACCGCCGCGCCGGGCGACGGGGGCAAGGTCAACCTGCCGGCGCTGCTGCTGGTGCTCGGCGTCGCGGTGATCCTCGTGTTCGGGGTCAAGTTGTCGGCGCGGTTCAACCTCGTGATGGTCACGATCAAGATCGCGATCGTGCTGCTCGTGATCTTCGCCGGGCTGTTCTTCGTCAAGTCCGGCAACTACAACCCGTTCGTGCCCGATTCGCAGCCGCCGGCGTCGGGCCACGGCGGGCTCAAGGCGCCGCTGGTGCAGACCCTGTTCGGGTTCGAGCCGCAGATCTACGGCGCGATGGGGATCTTCTCCGGCGCGGCGCTGGTGTTCTTCGCGTACATCGGCTTCGACGTGGTCGCCACCGCCGCCGAGGAGACCCGCAAGCCGCAGCGCGACATGCCGATCGGGATCCTCGGCTCGCTGGTGATCTGCACGATCCTGTACGTCTCGGTGTCGCTGGTCGTGGTGGGGATGCAGCGCTACGACATGTTGTCCTCCGCCGCGCCGTTGGCGGAGGCGTTCCGGTCGGTCGACAAGGGCTGGATCGCGACGATCATCAGCATCGGCGCGGTGGCCGGGCTGACCACCGTGTGCATGATCCTGATGATGGGGCAGAGCCGGGTCTTCTTCGCGATGAGCCGGGACGGGCTGCTGCCGCCGTTGTTCGCCAGGGTGCATCCCAAGTACGGCACGCCGCACGTCAGTACGATGCTGATCGCGGTGGTGGTCGCGGCGATCGCCGGGTTCACCCCGATTCACGAGATCGATGTGATGGTCAACATCGGGACGCTGTTCGCGTTTTTGGTGGTCGCGGCGAGCGTGCTGATCCTGCGCCGGACCAGGCCGGAGTTGCCCCGTGCGTTCCGGGTGCCGTTCGTGCCGTGGTTGCCGATCCTGTCGATACTGGCCACGTTGTGGTTGATGATCAACCTCAGCGGCGAGACGTGGCTGAGGTTCCTGGTGTGGATGGTGGCCGGGTTCGCCGTCTACTTCTTCTACGGGGCCAGGCACAGCCGACTGAGTTGACGTGTGGGCCGGTTGCCGTGCCGTCGACGGGTCGGGTCCGGGTCCGGGTCCGGGTTCGTTCGGATCCGAGCCCGCCGACGGCGTGGTGACCGAGGCTGGTCAGTCCCAGAGTCGGTCGGTGTACGTGTCGGTGCCGACCACGGTGGGGATCCACGGGGCGCAATAGGTGACCCGGCCGATGCCGGAGGCGTCGATGCGCGCGGCCCACTCGCGGAAGGTGTCCCAGCTTTCGCGCGGATCGCCCTCGAGGAAGTAGAGCTGCATGCTGCGCGTGGCGGCGTTCGGGTCGCGCGGGACGAAGGCCGGCGCGTCGTCCTTGAGCGGGACCGCGGTCCAGGCGGCGACCGAGGCGATCGGGGACTCGCGGAGGAATTCCGGCAGGTGGGTGGAGAACCACTTCTCCAGGTCCTCCTGCGAGACGCCCTCCTCGCGCTGCACGGCGAGCGAGACCAGGCCCTGGTAGTTGCGGTCGAGCGCGAGTTCCAGCGGGACCGGGTCCTCGTCGCGGTACCAGCGGTTGTCGTGCAGGTACATGGCGGTGTGCGCGTGCACCCGGTGCTGGAAGCCGCGGTCGTTGCCGTAGAGCCAGTTGACCTGGTCGACGGCCCACGCGTTCCACTCGTCGAACTGGCCGTCGTTGATCCAGTAGATCGCGACGTAGGATCCGGCGCCGATGGCGGGTACGACGTCGCTGTCGGCCGGGAAGCGCAGCGCCTTGAGGTCGGCGGTGGCCACCCAGCGGCTGCCCGCGAGCAGGCCGGGGCCGATCATGCAGCCGGCGTAGTAGTGGTCTCGCTCGTACCAGCGGTTGTAGCTCACCTCGTGGCCGCGCTCGGGGTCCACGGCGGTGAACAGCATGCTGCCCACCCGGATCGGGTATTCGGCGAAGCTCATGACGTGACTGCCTTTCGGGTCGTGCGGTGACTCGTGTCGGGGATGGGGTGGGTCGGTCGGGGGACCGGGGTGGATGGTCGGGCCGGTGGTCGGCGTAGTGGTCGCGGTGGTGGCCGCTTCCGCCGGCGGTCAGGCTTGCCGGCGGAAGCGGGTGGTGCGGTGTTCGGGGTCGGTGTCGAGCCCCGGGATGACGTGCCGGCCGAACAGTTCGATGGTCTTGAGCGTGTTCTCGCGGTCGTCGCAGCCGAGGCCGAGGACGAGCTGGTCGACGCCGACCGATTCGTACGCGCGCACCGCCTCCAGGACGCCGTCCGGGTCGCCGCAGATCAGCGCGCCGGCGTCGGCGGCGAACTCGACCAGTTCGGGGGTCAGGTCGGGCATCGTCTCGGGCCAGTAGGGGATGCCCTCGGGGTGCGGGAAGGTGTCGTGGTAGCGGAAGACGTTGCTGGTGAGGTACATGGGCCGGGCGGCGACCGCGTTGGCGATGGCGCGTTCCTTCGTTTCCGCGACGAAGCCGGTGCTGACCGCGAGTACGTTGTCGTTGACGAAGTCGGCGATCGGCTCGGCGTTGACGATCTCGCGCTTGTAGCCGGCGACCAACTGCTCGGCGCTCGCCGGGTCGCCGATCGAGAAGCCGAGGACGCCCAGGCCCATGCGCGCGGCCATCACGTAGGAGGGCGGGCTGCCGGCGGCGTACCACATGGCCGGGTGCGACGTGCCGTACGGCTTGGGCAGGATCCGGCGCGGCGGGAGTTGCCAGTAGGTGCCCTGGTAGCCCTCGTAGACGTCCTGGAGGAACATCTTCGGGAACTCGCGGATCACGTCCTCCCAGATCGCCTTCGTCTCGGACATGTCCTCGATGCCGGGGAGGAAGCCGAGAATCTCGTGGCTGCCGGCGCCGCGTCCGGTGCCGAACTCGAAGCGGCCGCGGGTGAGGTGGTCGAGCATCGTGACGCGTTCGGCGACCTTGGCCGGGTGGTTGACCTGGGGGAGTGGGTTGAAGATGCCGGAGCCGATGTGGATGCGCTCGGTCGCGTGGGCGAGGTAGCCGCACATGACGTCGTTGGCGGACAGGTGCGAGTACTCGTCGAGGAAGTGGTGCTCGCTCAGCCACGCGTACTTGAATCCGGCCCGGTCGGCGGCGATCGCGAAGTCCATGTCGTTCATCAGGGCTTCGTGTTCGGCGTTCGGGTTTCCCTCGCGTCGGAACGCCGGGTTGTAGCCCTGGAGAAAGATGCCGAATTCCATTGCACTCCCAGTTCCGCGGTCGGGGCGGGTGGTCGGTCGGTGCGCTCGGGTGGTTCGGGGCGGGACGGGGTGGCGGTCGCGAGGGGTCGCCGGCGGACTCTGGTGGGCGCCGGCGGGTGCGGGCGGTGGGGCGGGGTCAGGGGGTGAAGGTGCCGTCCGGGCGGCGGACCCAGCCGGAGGCGGCCATGGTGCCGCCGTCTACGTGCAGGGTGGTGCCGGTGACAAAGCGGGCGAGGTCGCCGGCGAGGAAGACGATCGGGGCGGCGCAGTCGTCGGCCTCGCCGAGGCCCAGGGGCACTTTGGCGCCGTAGTCGTACGCGCCCTCGGCTGTTTCGAACGTCTCCGCGAGATCGGCGTCCCCGGGGGTGGGGATGGCGTCGGGGGCGACGCAGTTGACCCGGATGCGGCGGTGCGAGAGTTCGAGTGCGAGCGACTTGGTGAGCTGTTCGACGGCGGCCTTCATCGCGGCGTATACCGCGAAGCCGGGCGCGGCGCGGAACGCCTCGATGCTGGTGACGTTGACGATCGAGCCGCCGTCGCGCATGAGCGGGGCGCCGTGTCGGATCACGTGCGTGACGGAGGTGAAGTTCTCGTCGACCAGTGCGCTCTGGCCCTTGGGGCGGACATCCAGGAACGGCGACCAGAAGCCGCCGCCGGCGTTGTTGACGAGGATGTCGAGCGGGCCGAGGGCGGTGTGGGCGTCGTGGAGGAAGCGCTCGACGCCGTCGCCGTCGCGGACGTCGAGTTCCACCGCGAAGGCGCGCCGGCCGGTGGCCTCGATCGCCTTGGCGGTCTCCCGGAGACCGGTGGGCTCGCGGTCGCAGACGGCGACGTCGGCGCCGAACCTGGCGAGCGCGAGGGCCGTCGCCGCGCCGATGCCCCGGGCCGCGCCCGTGACCACGGCCACTCGATCGGTGAGCAGGGCGGCGGAAGGGTCGAGCAGCACGGGGGCACCTCACTATGGATCGCGTACGTTGTCGCCTCGGCGCGGGGCCGCCCATCGCGGGCCGTGCTCTGCGCTGGGGTCACCATGCCACCTGACGACCCGTCACCTGAAGGGAGACAGGCGTCTTTTTCCGTTCCGGGGCACCGGTGTCGCCGCAGGCCCGCAGGTGATCTGACGGTGCGTCAGTCAAAAGTGGCGGACATCACCGGCAGGAACCACCCCGACGACCCCATCCGCAACGCCCCGAGACCCGCACCCGCACCCGCGCCCATGCCCGGGGCCGACGCCGTCGGCCCCGTAGGCGCGGGTGACCACAAGCGGCCACGTCCGCCCCACAGCCACCGGAGCCCAAGGCTGCCCTCGCAGCCTCCTCGCGCCCGCAAGCCCAGTCGCGAACCGCCCGAGGACACCCGTGCGGGAGCAGGTACCGCTTGTCGGCGAGCGCAGGCGGCAGCGCCGGCGAGCGCGTTGCCGCTCGGCCGAGGTCGGGCGCCGGTCGGGATCGTGCGGGCGCAGGCACCAATGGTGGCCTGCGGTTGTCCCTGCGGGGGCGCGTGCCGCTTGTCGGCGAGCGCAGGCGGCAGCGCCCGCGAGTGCGTTGCCGCTTGGCTGACGTCGCCCCCGCAGGCGCCCGCAGGTGCAGGCGGTCCGAGGCCGTCCCTGCGGGCGCAGTTGCCCCGGCCTGTGATGCAGTCGCAACCTGCTTGTGGGCGTCCCGCAGGTGTATCCGCGTCCAGGCGCTGGTCGCCTGAGGTTGCTTCCGTGGGCGCAGGCAAGGGTGCGGTTGCCACCGCTACCGCCCCCGCCACCGCCCGCAGGCATCGGTGCCGACTGCTAGGGGTTGCCACCACTGGCAGGTGCAGCGGTACCCGCCCGCGTGATGGCCCCGTGGGCGCCGGCGGTCCGAGGTCGTCCTCACACGCGCCGTGCGCCTCCCAGCGCCGGCGGTCCGAGACCGCGTTCGCAGGCGCGCGCGCCCGTCCCGCCGTTCGCGGGTGTTGACGTTGGCCGGCCGAGTCGGCCCCTGCACGTACGTGTGGCCGACACCTGCTTGCGGTTGTACCCGTGTGCGCCGTTCGCCTCCGGATGTCAGTGGCCTGAAGTCTTCCCGCAGGCGCAGGCGCAGGCGCAGGCGCAGGTGCCGTCTGTCTGCGAGGCAGCCGCAAGGCGCGAGGTCGCCTTCGCAGGTGCTACCTGCCGGCGAGCGCGGTCCGAGCGCGGTCACCACCCGTGCGAGGTCGCTCGACAAGCTGGGTTGTTGCCCGTCCGAGGTTGTTCCGCAGGCGTACGTGTCTTCCATTCGGCACGTGGGTGGTGGTTGCTGCCTGAAGTCGCTGCCGCATGGGTGATGCGTTGGTGAGTGTCGGCGTCGGCCGTCCGAGGCGCCCCGCCTGTGGTTGTCCTGCGGGTGCATGTGTCTTTCGTTTGGCACGTGTCGTGGCCGGCTCTGTCTGAGGTCGCCCCGCAGGCTGACGGCGGCTGGTTGAGGGGTGCTTGGGGTTGTGCCTGTGGGTGTGTGGGTTGTTCGGTTGCGTGTGTAGGGGGTGGTGTCTGGGGGCGCCTTTGTTGCTTGTTGCCGATGGGGACGGGGGCTGCGTCGGTGGTTCGCATGGATTGTCCGAAATCCATGCGAACCGGGGATGGTGCTCACTACGCTCTGCGACGTGGCGCTATCTCCCGATTCCTGCGGCATCGTGGCCGACTTCGGAACGTGGCTCGCGCGGGTCGGTCGGCCTGCCCGGGATGCCGAGCGGATGGTCGATGTCCTCGGCACCCTGCTCGATCTGCGGGTCGCGTGCCTGCGGCTCGACGATCACACCCGCTGGCGGGCCGGCGATCTGAACGCGCTGCTCGAGACGTTGGTGCCGGCGCATGTCGCGCTGCCCCGCGAGGACACGGTGGCGCTGGTGGTGCCCGCGTTGCGGTTGTTCCTGGAGTTTTTGCGCGAGCAGGGTCCCCTGCACCCGGACAGCGACCGGCTCGTCCCGTTGTTCGAGGTGCTGGATCGGCACGAGGACGAACTGCCGGCGAGGATGGCCGACTCGCGGCGGTGGGGCTCGGCGAAGAAGTTGTTCGTGGCGGGCTATGCGACCGGGCCCGGGCGAGGGCGGGCGTTGCCGGCGGTGCGGCTGCCGGACGAGCGGGAGTTGGCTCGGGCCGCTTCGGCCGCGCCGTCGTTCGCCGCCGCCCTCACCCTCGCCCGCTGGGTCGGTCGCGGGCGTCCGGTGACCGCGACCGGGGTCCTGAGACTGGCGCCCGCGGCCGAGGCGGTGCGGCTGCTCGGCATCGACGAACCGGTCGCCGGCGTTCGCAGTGCGCGCGACGTGGAGCCGTTGCACCAGGTGTGGTCGATCGCGTGTACGGCTGGCCTGATCGAGGTCGGGCGTACGGTCGCGACCGCCGGGGAGCTTGCCCGGGCGCTGGCGGTCGGGCGACCCGGCGACGTTCTGCGGGTGTGGTCGAGCCTGTGGGAGGGCGTCGCGGTCGGCGAGGCCACCGGGCGACCCGAGGTGCGGCGCGCGGCGTATGTGCTGCGCGGCGGTGATGTGATCCGTGAGTTGTTGCGGGAGTTGTACGACCACGCGGGTCGGTGGGTGCCGATGGGTGGGCTGTTCGAGTTGCTCTCGTACACGCCCGACGGGCGGCCCCGGTCGCCCTCGGTCGCCGACCCGGCGTTGTTCACCGGTTTGTCGTTGGCGCATCAGATGGACGACCTGCGGGCGTTCGGCGTGCTGGAGATCCGTGAGCTGGTGGGTGGCGGGGCGCCGTTCATGGCGGTGCGGCTGACGCCACTGGGGATGTACGGGCTGCGCACCCGCTTCCTGGAACTGGGCGTGCCCGCCCCGCTCACCGGCCCGGGCGGATGCGACGAACCCGCGCTGCCGCCGCTGTACGTGCCGCCCCGATCCGAGTGCGCGTTGGCCGCGCGGATGTCGCCGCTGATGGCGCAGGCTGCGGCGCTCGCGGAGTACGTCGAGCGGCACGGGCCGTTGCCGATCACCCACGAGGGGGTACTGGCGACCGCGGTCGCCGACTGCGTCATGGCCGAACTCGGCATCCCTCGGCAGCCGTCGCGGGCCGAGGGGCCGCCCCGTACCGCCCGGGACGAGCATGCGCTGCACCGGCGGTGGACGCTCGCGATCGGTACCGGGCTGCTGGTGCCGAAGGATGGTGCGGTGCGGGTGGCCGACGGCTTGCGGGTGTGGCGTGAGGGGGACGACGGGGAGCTGATCGCGCTCGCCGCGCGCGCGATGGTGGTGGTGGCCGAGGACAACGCGACGTTCGGGGAGGCGCACGACGAGCGTTGGGACGTCCCCGAGGGGCTGGCCGCGTCGCTGTTCACCGGACTGGTGCAACTCGGCGGGCCGCTCCCGGTGTCGCTGTTCGTCGGCCTCGCGGTGCGCCGCGACCTCGACCACGTGGTTCGAATGTTGCCGCCCGAGCCCTCCGCCGACGACGAGGCGTTCGCGCTGGGACGGATCCTGGACGCGCCCGACCTGGTCCGCGAGATGGGTCGCCTGTGCGGGACGGATGGCCCCGGCACCGCGTCGACCCCACCGGCACCCCCACACCCGCAGCCGCAGCCGCCGGTGTCGGGGTCTGCGCCCGCGACCGGGTCGCCCGCGCCTGCGACCGGGTCACCTGCGTCCGCGACCGGGTTGCCTTCACATCCGCCGGTGTCGGGGTCTGCGCCTGCGACCGCGTCGCCTGCGCATCCGCCTGCGCCTGCGCCCGCGACCGGGTCACCTGCGCCTGCGCCCGCGACCGGGTCACCTGCGCCTGCGCCTGCGACCGCGTCCCCGTCACCCGCGCATTCGCCGGCGCCTGCGACCGCGCCCGCGACCGACTTCCCGCCGGTGTCACCCCCGCACCTGTACCCGCACTCGCCCGCGCCGGGGGTGTCCGCCTTCTCCGGCGAGTGGTCCGGGGAGGTCTTGGCTCGGGTGCGGGCGGGGGTGATCCTGCTTGCCGATCGCCTGGCCGCGCTCGGCATCGTTCGGCGCACCGCCGAGGGCATCACCCTCACCGGCCTGGGCGGCACCCTCGTGCACCGGATGTTTCGCGAGCAGGGCCTGCCGGTCGCCACCGTCGACGACTACACCGCAGCCTCGGGCGCCCGTCTGCTCGGCGCGATGGGAGCGTGGCCGCGACCGATCGCCACGCGTACGTTCGCGAGCTGGATCGGCTGCCGCCCGATCGACGCCGCGCTGTCCGAGCTGTGTGCGGTCGCGGGCGCCGCCGGCCCCACCGAGCGGCTGATGCTCTTCGCCCATGTGGGTGACGCCGACCTGCCCGAGGCCGCCGTCGAACAGGCCCTCGCCGACGCCGGCGCCGACCCCACGCTGGCCCCGCACGTGTGGAACTGGCGACTGACCCACGACCGCGACGTACCGCCCGCGACGCTGCGCACGCTCGCCTGGCTGACCGCCGACAACGCCGCCGCGGCGCTGCTCGGCCGACACGAGGCGGCGGTGCTGGGCCTGCTCACCGAGGTGACGGGCAGTCAGGGCCCGGGCGCCGATGTGGTCTTCGGTGAGCTGGCGACGATGGGCCACCCCTGCGCCGAGGACGTCCTGCGCTTCGCCGAGACCACCCACCCCGACCCCGCGGTCGCCGGCGCAGCCCGCCGCGCCCTGCGCCGCCTGCGCTGAGCGTTCACGGTCGCCAGAGTTCGCCGGGGGCGGGCTCCGGCCACGGGATGTCGGTGCGGACGGCGGCGAACAGCTCCCGGCAACGTTTGTCGTCGAGCAGGACCACGCTCTGCCCACCACCACGCTCGGCGAAGCCGGCCACGGGCGCGGTGCGAAAGGCCAGATCGGACTCGTCGATGCCCTTGAGGTCGGTGGCCAGGTCGAGCAGCGCCTTGAAGTTCAGATTGTCGTCGACGGTCAGCGACTTGGTCAGCGACTGCAACAGGTTCTCGGTGCGCAGCGGACTGCCGAGCACCCCCTCCGCGGTGATCTGCTTCGCGATCGCGCCCAGGAGTTGCTGCTGGTGTGCCACCCGGTCGAGGTCGCCACGCTGCAACCCGTAGCGCTGCCGGACGAATTCCAGCGCCTTGGTGCCGTCCAGCCTGGTTCGGCCGTGGTCGGCGTCCACCGATACGCCGCCGAGCGCGTCGACCATGCCCTTGAAGCCGCCGAAGTCCACCGCCGCGTAGTGGTCGATCCGCACTCCGGTCAGATTCTCGATCGTGGCCACCAGCAGTGCCGGCCCGCCCCACGAAAAGGCCGCGTTCAGCTTGGCCTCGCCGTGTCCCGGGATGGACACCCACGCGTCGCGCGGCAGCGAGACCGCCGAGATGGACGCCCGGCCCGCGGGCAGGTGCAGGATCATCATGGTGTCGCTGCGCCGCCCCTGCAGCGCCTCGGGGTCGGCGCCGGCGGCCGCCGCGTCCATGCCCACGAGCAGGATGTTCAGGGCCCGGCCGGCGGCGGGATCGGCCGGCGGACGCGGTCCCGCCGCGGGGATGCCCGACCGGTCGAACACGCCGTCGATGCGCTTGATGTTGGAGTTCAGCGAGTACAGCAGCCAGGCCGTACACCCGCCGACCACCAGCAACGACAGGGTCAGCAGACCGACCAGGGCGACGGCCGCCTTGCGCCGGCGCGACCACGGCTTGCGCGCGGGTGTCGGGGCCGGCTCGAAGTGAGCCTCGGCCTCGTCGGTCGAATCGTTCGTTCTGTCCGCCTCGTCGGCGTCGGCCGACTCATTCGCTCTGTCCGCTTCGTCGGCCTCGGCCGACTCGCCCGTCGCATCCGGCGCATCTTTCATGCGCAGAAGTTAGCGGACCAACTGTCGCAAATGGCAGGGGATTCGCGGATCAGTGCTGATCCGAGATCGGCCGGCGCATGCACACCCGGGGCCAACGATCGAGTCCGAGCGCCGCCTCGTGTGCCCGGATCGCCGCCAAACCCGGCGTCACTTCGGCCGGCTCGAGCGTGCGGAACCCGATCCGCGCGTAGTACGGGGCATTCCAGGCCACATCCCGGAACGTGGTCAACGTCAACGCCAGCCCGGTGTCCGCCTGCACCCGATCGATCATCGCCCGGCCCAGCCCGCGCCGCGCGCCGTCGGGATGTACCGAGACCTGCTCGATGTGCGCGGCGCCGTCCACGAGGTCCCAGATCACGTAGGCCAGCGCGGGCTCGCCGACCACCAGGCAGCGTCCGCCGGTCCGATATGCGTCCAACTCCTCGACGGAGAACGGCTCGTCCGCCGCGATCTCCGGCATCCCCACATCCAGGAAGCGCACCCCGGCCGCGACCTCGATCTCCCGCAACCGCTCCAGATCGCGCACCGAGGCCCCACGCATCGCATCACTCATGATCACCATTGTGGCCGCTGCCGAAGTCCCGCTGCCCGAACCGGGGGCAGTGCGGGCGGCGGCTGTGGAGCGCCCGAAACCGGGGCCAACCGATTCCTTGACCGGCGTTCGCGTGCTCACTTAACGTGACCTGATCGGCGTCGAGGCCCATCTCCGAGGCATCGGCCGATCGCCGGCGGCCTCACGGGGGTGGTCACCATGACCGATTTCGCCATCGATCTCGCCTGGCTCGAAGGCGTGTCCGGCCGATCGGCCGAGGCCGCGTCCGTCTCCAGGACCACACTGGACGCTCTGGTGGAGATCGGTCCCAAGCGTATGGGGCACAAGGATCTCGACAAGGCGTGCTCGGAGTTCCACGAGAAGTGGGACGAACGTATCCGCGGCTTTACGCAGGGCGTGGACCACATACGTCAGGCGGTGGCCGCGGCGAAGGCGAGCTACGGAGCGACCCGAGACCGCCGCTGGCGCGTCCTTCACCGCGCCGAGCGCGCCCGGCGTGCCCGCTGTGCCGGCTACGACCACGACCGCTCCCGCCGCCCCGACCGCGCCTGCCGCTCCGGCCAAGAGCCGCATCGAGCAGGTGATGGGCTGATGTCGGACGCGAAGGACTTCCCGGGGCTCGGCTTCGATCCCGCACCAGGCATCGTGCCGGCCGTGGACGGGCTGCTCGGTCAGGTGCGCGACGCGGTCAACCTGAACGGCCGGCCGTTGGCGGATTCCGTGAATCGTGCCGCCGGCGGCCGGGCGCACGTCCGCTATACGTATATGTTCCGGCGTATTCAGAACCTGTGGTACTTCCAGAAGGCCGACTCCGAGGCCACGTTCTGATCCCGCCGGACACGAACGCCGACGGGCGGCCCCATTGATCGGGCCGCCCGTCGGATGTTCTCGACTACCGCTATTGCGGAACCGAAGCTACCGCGGAACCGAGGCCGTGCCTGCCGGCAGGAAGCGCTTGCCGAGGGTTTTCTCGGTGACGCCCGCGCGGTCCAGGTACGGGGTGATGCCGCCCAGGTGGAAGGGCCAGCCGGCGCCGGTGATCATGCACAGGTCGATGTCCTGCGGGGCGGCGACGACGCCCTCCTGGAGCATGCGGTCGATCTCGTCGGCCAGGGCCGCCAGCGCGCGGTCGCGGACCTGCTCCTCCGTGGACGGCGAGTCGCCCACCTCCAGGAGCGCCACCACCTCCGGGTCGACCTCCTGCGCGCCCGAGGCCCAGGTCAGGAACGAGCGCTTGCCCGCCTTGACCACCCGCTCCAGGTTCGGCGACACGCCGAACCGGTCCGGGAAGGCGCCGTGCAGGGTGCCGCCCACGTGGGCCGCGATCGCCGGGCCGACCAGTTCGAGCAGCACCATCGGCGACATCGGCAGACCCAGCGGGGCCAGCGCGTTGTCGGCGACCTCGATCGGGGTGCCCTCGTCCACCGCGGCCAGCACCTCGCCCAGGAAGCGGGTCAGCACACGGTTGACCACGAACGCCGGGGCGTCCTTGACCAGGACCGAGGTCTTCTTCAACTGCTTGGAGACGGCGAACGCGGTGGCGAGCGCCCCGTCGTCGGTCTGCTCTGCGCGCACGATCTCCAGCAGCGGCAGGACCGCGACCGGGTTGAAGAAGTGGAAGCCGACGACCCGCTCGGGGTGGGCCAGCTTCGAGGCCATCTCGGTGATCGACAACGACGAGGTGTTCGTGGCCAGGATGCAGGTCGGCGAGACCACCGCCTCCACCTCGGCGAACACCTGCTGCTTGACCGCCATCTCCTCGAACACGGCCTCGATCACGAAGTCGGCGTCGGCGAACGCGTCCTTCGTCAGCGAGCCGGTCACCAGCGCCTTGAGCCGGTTCGCGGCGTCCGGCGAGACGCGCCCCCGCAGCAGCAGCTTGTCGACCTCGTCGTGCACATAGCCGACGCCCTTGTCCACCCGCTCCTGGTCGATGTCGGTCAGCACGACCGGCACCCGCAGGCGGCGCGCGAACAGCAGCGCGAGTTGGGAGGCCATGAGTCCGGCGCCGACCACGCCGACCTTGGTGACCGGGCGGGCGAGCGCCCGGTCGGGGGCACCCGCCGGTCGCTTGGCGCGCTTTTGCACCAGGTTGAAGGAGTACAGCCCGGCGCGCAGCTCGTCGCCCATGATCAGGTCGGCGAGCGCGTCGTCCTCGGCGTCGAAGCCGGCCTGCACGTCACCGTCGCGGGCCGCGTCGATGATCTCCAGCGCGCGGTACGGCGCGGGGGAGGCGCCGTGCACCTTCGAGTCGGCGATCGCTCGACCCCGCGCGACGGCCGCGTCCCAGCCGGCGCGGCGGTCGATCTCCGGGCGCTCGACCACGATCTCGCCGGAGACGACCTTGCCGGCCCACACCAGCGACTGGGCCAGGAAGTCGGCCGAGTCCACCAGCGCGTCCGCGATCCCGAGCTTGAAGGCCTTGGGGGCGTTGAGCTGACGGTTTTGGTTCAGCGCGTTCTCGATGATCACCGTGACCGCGTTGTCCGGACCGATCAGGTTCGGCAGCAGCACACAGCCGCCCCAGCCGGGGACCAGGCCCAGGAAACACTCGGGCAGCGAGAAGGCGGGCACCGCGGTGGAGATGGTGCGGTACGTGCAGGCCAGGCCGATCTCGACGCCGCCGCCCATCGCCGCGCCGTTGTAGAACGCGAAGGTGGGCACGGACAGCGCGGTCAGCCGCTTGAACGTGTCGTGGCCGGCCTTGCCGATGGCGTGCGCGTGCTCGCGGTTGGTGACCTTCTCGACGCCCTTGAGGTCGGCGCCGACCGCGAAGATGAACGGCTTGCCGGTCACCCCGGCCGCGACGATGTCGCCCGCCGCGGCGAGCGTCTCGATCGTGTCGATCGCGGCGCCGAGCTCGGCCAGGCCCGCCGGGCCGAAGGTGTTCGGCTTGGTGTGGTCGAAGCCGTTGTCGATGGTGATCAGCGCGAACTTTCCGGCGCCGTTCGGGAGGTCGAGTACCCGCACCGGGAAGTGCGAGACCAGCTCGTCCGGGAAGACCTCGGCGGCCAGTCGCGTCAGGTCGCTCACTTGTCGTTCCCCTCGGAGTTCGCGCCGGCGGTCGTGGTGTCCGCGTCGGCCCCGGTCCAGTTCGGGTTCTCCCAGATGACGGTCCCGCCCATGCCGAGCCCGATGCACATCGAGGTCAGGCCGTAGCGGACCTCGGGGTGCGCCTCGAACTGGCGCGCGAGCTGGGTCATCAGCCGCACGCCGGAGGAGGCGAGCGGGTGGCCGAAGGCGATCGCGCCGCCGTACTTGTTCACGCGCGGGTCGTCGTCGGCGATCTTGTAGTGGTCCAGGAAGGACAACACCTGGACCGCGAACGCCTCGTTCAGCTCGAACAGGCCGATGTCGTCGATGCTCAGCCCGGCGCGCTCCAGCGCCTTCTCGGTGGCCGGGACCGGGCCGATGCCCATCACCTCGGGCTCGACGCCGGCAAACGCGAACTGCACCAGGCGCATCTTGATCGGCAGGCCCAGCTCGCGCGCGGTGTCCTCGGCGGCGAGCAGACACGCGGTCGCGCCGTCGTTGAGGCCGGCCGCGTTGCCCGCGGTGACCCGGCCGTGCGGGCGGAACGGGGTCTTGAGCGCGGCCAGGCCCTCCAGGGTGGTGCCCGGGCGCATCGGCTCGTCCGCCGTGGCCAGGCCCCAGCCCTGCTCCACCGAGCGGGCCGCGACCGGCACCAGGTCGGGCTGGATCAGATTGTCGGCGTACGCCTTGGCGGCCTTCTCCTGGCTGCCCACGGCGAACCGGTCCGCGCGCTCCTTGGTGAGCTGCGGGAAGCGGTCGTGGATGTTCTCGGCGGTGTTGCCCATGACCAGCGCGGAGGGGTCCACCAACTGCTCGGAGATGATCCGCGGGTTCGGGTCGGCGCCCTCGCCCATGGGGTGTCGGCCCATGTGCTCGACACCGCCGGCGACCACCACGTCGTAGGCACCGAACGCGATGCCGCCGGCGGCCGTGGTGACCGCGGTCATCGCGCCCGCGCACATGCGGTCGATCGCGTAGCCGGGCACCTCGCGCGGCAGCCCGGCCAGCAGCGCCGCGGTGCGGCCGATGGTCAGGCCCTGGTCGCCGATCTGCGTGGTGGCCGCGATCGCGACCTCGTCCACGCGTGCCGGCGGCAGCGACGGGTTGCGGCGCATCAGCTCACGGATACACGCGATGACGAGGTCGTCGGCTCGCGTCTCGTGGTAGATGCCCTTGGGGCCGGCCTTGCCGAAGGGGGTACGGACGCCGTCTACGAAGACGACGTCCCGGACGTTACGAGGCACGAGCGCACACTCCTCCACCGATGGGTACGGGCCCCATGCTACTCATGGGTAACCACGTGGCCTAGCCCTCGGTCCCCATCGGCCCGTCGGCGCGTCTCGACCGCGGTCGCCGGGGGGTCGGCCACAGGTGCACCGGACCGCCGGCCGCGAGCAGTACCGCGCCCTGCCGGATCACCGTCCGGCCGGACCCGACCACCGCCCGGATCGAGTACGCCGCGGCGAGTACCGCGATCATCCCGTACCGGACCAGTGCCGAAGCGTCGAACGCGGCCCGATCGGCGCGCAGCAGTCGCAGCAGCGCGATCGCGGTCAGGCCGTAGGGGGCGAGCGAGATGGAGGTGGCGATCAGGATGATCCGCTCGAACCGATCCCCCGGGCCGCCGCGATCCAGTAGCCCGAGCGCCGGGTGCGGGCGCAGGTACCGACCCCGACACGGTCGCGGCGCCGGGGTCGGCTGCGGCCGCGGTGGTGGTCGTGTCCGCAGCGGCGGCGGTCGCGGTGGCGGAGCGAGCCCCGGGCGATGCGGCGGAGAGACGGTCCTCCGAGGTGGTCACGGGTGCTCCGGGTTGAACGGACTTGGCACGACCCTACGTATTTATCGGGCTTGCCACCTTTTGCCGCGCCAAAGGACCCGAGCGGGACGTGATGTGATCCACGTTCGCCGCGCCGGGCCTTTACTTCGCCTTGACTGTATGGGGTCATTCGGCTGACAAAATAAGCCAAGCCTAGGCTTGGTTAGCCTTGCCTAATAATTGCTTTTCGTCCGTTTTATACGGCACTGCCATGCCCATCCGTGCGTCCTGCGTGTCCTGTACATCCTGCTTCTGCTCGTCTGCCGGGCTTCGACCCGTCTTCGCCTGTCTCGTCCCCGGGAGAGTTCATGTCTGTCGTCCGTCGTCGCCCCACCGCCACCCGCGCGTTGGGTGTCGGGTTGTTGCTGGCGTTGCCGCTCGCGTTGACCGCGTGCAACAGCGACGACTCCTCAGGCGACGCGGTCAAGGTGACCGCCAAGGACAAGTCCTGCGACGTCGCCAAGAAGGACTGGCCCGCGGGCAAGAACAGCATCAAGGTGACCAACAAGGGCAACCAGATCACCGAGCTCTACGTCTACGCGCAGGGCGACCGGATCGTCACCGAGCGGGAGAACATCGGCCCCGGCACGTCGGCCACGCTGAACTTCGAGATCAAGGCCGGCACCTACGAGGTCGCCTGCAAGCCCGGCATGAAGGGCGACGGCATCCGGCAGAAGGTCACCGTCGCGGGCACCCCCGCCGAGAAGCCGATCGACCCCAGGCTCGCCCAGGCCGTCGCGCACTACCGGACCTTCACCAACGACACGGTCGCGCAGATGATGCCGATCGCGACCGAGTTCGTGAAGGCGGTCAAGGCCGGCGACGTGGCCAAGGCCAAGGAGCTCTACCCGAAGTCGCGCCTGGGCTGGGAGACCATCGAGCCGGTCGCGGAGAGCTTCGGCGACCTCGACCCGCAGATGGACGCGCGCGAGGCGGACCTGGAGCCCGGTCAGGAGTGGTCCGGCTGGCACCGGATCGAGAAGGCACTGTGGACCACCGGGCAGATCACCGACGTCGAGAAGGGCTACGCCGACCGCCTGATGGCCGACCTGAACACGCTCCAGTCCAAGGTCGGCACCGTCGACATCACCCCGACCTCGATCGCCAACGGCGCCAAGGGCCTGCTCGACGAGGTGGCCACCGGCAAGGTCACCGGCGAGGAGGAGGCGTTCAGCCACACCGACCTGTGGGACTTCGCGGGCAACGTGGACGGCGCGAAGAAGGCTTTCGAATTGCTCAAGCCGTATGTGGCGGAGAAGGACGCGGCGCTGACCGGCACCCTCGACGCCGAGTTCGCCAAGATCCAGGGCCTGCTGTTCAAGTACAAGCAGGGCGAGGGCTACGTCTCCTACGACACGGTCGACGAGGCCAAGCGCAAGGAACTCTCGGACGCGGTCAACGCGCTCGGCGAGCCGCTCTCGAAGCTTGCCGGCGTCGTCGCCCAGTGACATCGCCCGCCATCGCGAAGCACGAACCGACCGAGCCGACCGAACCCCACGAGCCGACCGCACCGCACGAGCCTAGGGAGGGCCCATGACCGAGATCGAACGTGTCGCCGAGGCGGTCGAACCGCCGTCGGGCGACGGATTCAGTCGACGGGCGCTGCTGGGCTGGACCGGTGGCGCGCTCGTGGTCGGCGCAGCCGCGGCGGGCGGGGTGGCCACCGCGGTCACCGGGAGTGAGGACAAGTCGTCCACGCCGACCCCGGGCGCGGTCGACTTCCACGGCGTGAACCAGGCCGGCATCGCCACCCCGGTTCAGGACCGGCTGCACTTTTGCGTGTTCGACGTGATCACCGACGACCGCGCCAAACTGGTGCGCATGCTCCAGCAGTGGACCGCCGCCGCGGCCGCGATGACCGCGGGCAAGCAGATCGGGACCGGCGCCGACAGCGGTGTGCCCGAGTCGCCGCCCGACGACACGGGCGAGGCGGTCGGGCTGCCGCCGAACAACCTCACACTCACCGTCGGGTTCGGCCCCACGCTGTTCACCAAGGACGGCCGGGACCGCTTCGGGATCGCCGCGAAGAAGCCGGAGGCGCTGACCGAACTACCCGCGTTCCCCGGGGACAAGCTCGACCCGCAGCGCTCCGGCGGCGACATCGCCGTCCAGGCCTGCTCCGACGACCCCCAGGTCGCGGTGCACGCGATCCGCAACCTGGCCCGGATCGGCTTCGGCGTGGTGTCGGTGCGCTGGTCGCAGCTGGGCTTCGGCAAGACGTCCTCGACCACGCCCGAGGCGATGACCCCGCGCAACCTGTTCGGCTTCAAGGACGGCACGCGCAACATCGCCGGCACCGAGACCGACCGGCTGCGCGAGCACGTGTGGGTGCCGGCCGGTGAGGGCCCGGCGTGGATGACCGGTGGCTCCTACCTGGTCGCACGCCGGATCCGGATGCACATCGAGACCTGGGATCGCACCTCGCTGCAGGAGCAGGAAGACGTGATCGGCCGCAACAAGGGTGTGGGCGCGCCGCAGGGCGCGACCGGCGAACACGACGTGGTACCGCTCAAGGCGCTGCCGGAGAAGTCGCATGTGCGGCTGTCACACCCCGACACCAACAACGGCGCGACCATTCTGCGTCGCGGCTACTCGTTCGTGGACGGCTCGGACGGCCTCGGCCGGCTGGAGGCGGGCCTGTTCTTCCTGGCCTACCAGCGCGACCCGCGCAAGGGCTTCATCCCGATCCAGCAGCGGCTGGCGTCGAACGACGCGATGAACGAGTACATCCAGCACGTGGGCTCGGCCCTGTTCGCGTGTCCGGGCGGCGTGCGCGGCGCGGACGACTACTGGGGCAAGGCACTGTTCGCCTGAGCGACCCGGTGACCCGGCGGCCCATGGACCGAAGGCCCGAGACACCGAGGGGCCCGACCCGAAGCACCGCTTCGGATCGGGCCCCTCGCCCGTGCCGTCCCGTCCCACTGACGCCCCCGGATCAGGCGGCGGTCGTCGTCTCCCGAGGCGCCGCCGACGGAGCCTTCTTCGGGCCGCCCTTGGGGAGCAGGAAGAACAGCGCCATGACCGGGATCAGATAGGCCGTCCAGACGGTGACCTGGAGGACCGTGGGGTCGGGCTGGAAGTTGAGGATGCCCTTGAGGAGGGTGCCGTACCAGGTGTCCGGGGGGATGGTGTCGCTGATGTCGAAGGCCCGGTTCGACAGCCCGGGGAGGTAGTCGGCCTCCTGGAGGTCGTGGACGCCGTACGCGAGTACGCCGGCGGCGACGACGACGAGTGCGGCGCCGGTCCAGAGGAAGAACCTGGCGAGGTTGATGCGGACGGCGCCGGCGTAGAAGAGGTAGCCGAGCACGACGGCGGTGGCCAGTCCGAGGGCGACGCCGATCATCGGCTCGGTGTTCTCGCCGGTGGAGCGGGCCGTGCCCCACACGATCACCGCGGTCTCCAGGCCCTCCCGCCCCACGGACAGGAACGCGGTCAACACCAGGGCACCGGTGCCCATCGCCAGCGCGTGGTCCAGCTTGCCCTGCAACTCCGCCTTGAGCGCGTGCGAGGTACGCCGCATCCAGAAGATCATCCACGTGACCAGCGCCACCGCGAAGATGGACAACGAGCCGCCGAACGCCTCCTGCTCCTTGAAGTCCATCTCCGCCGAGGTCAGTTCGAGGGCGGCCTCCAGGGCCACGCTCATCGCGACGGCCGCGCCGATCCCCACCCACACTGCCGGCAGTGCCTCGCGTCGACCGGTCTTGACGAGATAGGCGATCAGGATGCTGACCACCAGGGCCGCTTCCAGGCCCTCGCGCAGGCCAATCAGATAGTTGGCAAACACAGGCCACCCCGCAGGCTCGAACACATGGTGAGAAAATTAGGCGAGCCTAACCAAACCATTCGGAGGGATCCGGCGTCAATGCGGACAAAGCAAAGCTCGGGTAAGGCGGTACGGGCGGCCGGCCGCCGGCTCGCCGGGCGTCCGCGGGCACCCGAAAGCGCGCCGCGCCGGGACCGATGCGCCCGGCTCGCGGCGGTCGTTCCGAGGCTTTGGCCCCGGTGTGTGACTCAGGTTCCGCCGGTGCCGTTGGCGGCGTGTGCGGCCAGGCGCAGGAACGCGCCCGACAGGGCCGGCGCGGTGAGCGCGATCTGCCAGGGCCGGGCGCCGAACTCGCGCAGTACATCGCCGACCGCGTCCGCGGTGGGTGCCGACGGCGGCGCCCAGGCCAACCGGCGTACGTAGTCCGGCGCGAGCAGGTTCTCGGTGGGCAGCGTGTGCTCGTCCGCGATGGCCGCCACCGCGGTCTTGGCGGCGGTCAGGCGCTCCGCGGCGGCCGGGTCCTTGTCGGTCCACGCGCGGGCCGGCGGCGGGCCCTCGTGCGGCAGTGTGGACATCGGCAGCTCGACCTCGGGCAGCGCCCTGGCCTGCTCGATCGCGGCCAGCCACACCCCGGCCTGGCGTCGGCTGTCCCGGCCGGTGAAGCCCGGCAGCGCGAGCAGCGCGGCCACCGACGCGGGCCCGGCCAGCGCGGCCTCGACGATCGCGGTGTCCGGGATGACCCGACCCGGCGAGACGTCCTTTTGGCGGGCGATGGTGTCCCGGGCCTGCCACAACGAGCGCACGATGGCCAACTGCCGGCGGCGGCGCACCCGGTGCAGGCCCGACGTGCGGCGCCACGGGTCGACCCGGGGGGCGGGCGGCGGCGCGGCGGCGATCGCGGCGAACTCCTGCAGCGCCCAGTCGAGCTTGCCCTGCTCGGTCAGCGTCGCCTCGAGCTCGTTGCGCAGCTCGATCAGCACCTCGACGTCCAACGCCGCGTAGCGCAGCCAGGGCTCGGGCAGCGGACGGGTGGACCAGTCCACCGCCGAGTGCCCCTTCTCCAGCGAGAAGCCGAGTACGGCCTCCACCATCGCGCCCAGGCCCACCCGGGGGAAGGCGGCCAGCCGGCCCGCCAGCTCGGTGTCGAAGATGCGCCGGGGGACCATGCCGACCTCGGCCAGGCAGGGCAGGTCCTGGGAGGCGGCGTGCAGGACCCATTCGGCGTCGACGATCGCGGCGCCGAGCGCGGACAGGTCGGGGCAGGCCGCCGGGTCGACCAGGGCGCTGCCCGCGCCGGCCCGGCGCAGCTGGATCAGATACGCGCGTTGCCCGTAGCGATAGCCCGACGCCCGTTCGGCGTCGACGGCGACCGGTCCCGCTCCGGCGGCGAAGGCGGCGACGGTCTCGGCGAGCGCCTCCGGGTCCGCCACGACCGGCGGAACGCCCTCGCGAGGTGCCAGGAGCGGGACCGGCGCCGGGGGGACCGGCGCCGGAAGTTCGGATGAGGTTTCGAAGGAGGCGTCGGTCACCCCACCAAAATAACCCGCCCGCCCGGCCGACCGGGCAGGTCCCCGCCAAGGTGGGCGTGCCACGGCGGGTGTAGGGCGGTCGGAACCGCACGAAATCGCGCGCGGAACCGGAAAGCCGACTCTCGGAAAAGCCGAATCCCGGCGGGTGGGTTCACCCGCCGGGATTCGGCTGTACCTGATGATGTGTCACCTGATGAGGTGTCCTGACGCTCCGCCGGCCCTGGACCGGTCGGTGCCGACCGGGGTCAGCTGATGATGCCCGCCCGCAACGCGAGGGCCACCATGCCGGCCCGGTCGCCCGTGCCCATCTTGCGGGCGATGCGGGCGAGATGGCTCTTGACCGTCAGCGCCGACAGGCCCATCGCCTGACCGATCGCCTTGTTGGACCGGCCCTCCGCGACGAGGCGCAGGACCTCGATCTCGCGCGCCGAAAGCTCCCGGACGCCGGAGCCGGGCTCCGTCCCGCGCTGTTCCGACGGACGCATGCGGTTTGCCTGGGGCATCCCGTGGTGCATTCCGGCTTGCCGTGCGTGTCCAGGGTTCAGTCCCGCTCGCGCGCCGGTCACGACGTAGCCCCGAACACCCGCGGCAAGCGCGGAGCGAACGGCACCGATGTCGTCGGCTGCGGAGAGTGCCAGGCCGTTCGGCCACCCGGACGCGCGCATCTCGGTGAGAAGCGTGAGTCCGGAGCCGTCCGGCAGGTGCACGTCGGCGACACACAGGTCGCGCGGCGTGCCGGCACGGGAGCGAGCCTCGGCGATGGTCGACGCCCCGACGACGTCGCGTACACCGAGGGCCCACAGGTGGCGGATGACGGCGTCGCGAACCCGGGGGTCCGCGACGACGACCATCGCCGTGGGCTTGGAAGGACGATAGGCAAGCAGGTTTGCAGGGTGATCGAGAAGTACCGACACCGGGCCTCCTGCGCAGTGATCGCGATTCCCGAAGAAGCGGCCCGACCAGCTACTCCTTCGGGGTGGTCACCCTGTCCTTCGGCACATATGGCGCCGGGCTTTAGAGGAAGATCCAAATCCGTTATGCGACGTTGACCCGGGTGTGTGACCGAGGGGTCTCGCGACGGTGATCCGGCGTGTCAGGAACCGGGTCGTGAGGGCCGGCGCG
Source organism: Embleya sp. NPDC059237 (assembly GCF_042754105.1). Lineage (NCBI taxonomy): Bacteria > Bacillati > Actinomycetota > Actinomycetes > Kitasatosporales > Streptomycetaceae > Embleya > Embleya sp. NPDC059237. Next base: position 1,062,998 of record NZ_JBHZAE010000001.1, read on the forward strand.
GTATGGCGACGACGCCCTCCCCGGCCGTCACCGGTGGCAAACCGGCGCAGGTGCACAGCAGTTCGGTCCACGCCAGCAGATGCGGCAGCAACTCGTCGTCGGCCGGTGTCCACGACGCCCTGACCTCGATCTCGGTGCGGGCGATCTGTCCGGAGAGTCCGCCGAAGCCCTGCGAGGTGCTGCGGCTGACCGTGCCGCTGGGGGCGCGATAGGTCGCGCCGACCGCGTACAGCGACTCGGTCAGCCAGGTCCAGCCGACCTCGGGCAGCAGCGGGTCCATCGCCAGTTCGGGTTCGAGTTCGGCGCGGGTCATGGTGACCACGCGGAACGTGCCCTCCCACGCCTCGTGGCCCGCCGGGTCGTGCAGCAGCACGATCCGGCCGCCGGCGAGTTCGTCCTCGTCCTCGCCGAGCGCCACCTCGGCGGCGAACGCGGCGGAGTACGGCGCCAGGCCACGCGGCCGGGCCATCTCCTCCAGCACGATCTCCGGGCGCAGGACCGCGGCCCGCCATCCGGCCAGTGCCTGCCGGAACTCCTCGGGCTCCTCGGTCTCGCCGACTCCTGCCATGCCTGGCAGCCTAGGCCGCATCGGGGGGGTCGGGCCCGGGCGACGCGCCGGGCGGGGTGCTCCGTCTGGGCCGCCCGCGTGCGTCTGGGACCATGGCGGATGTGACCGAAACGAGCCTTCCGCACGCCACCGTCCGCGACTCGGCCTTCCTGCGCGCCTGCCGGCGCGAACCCGTCCCGCACACCCCGGTGTGGTTCATGCGTCAGGCGGGCCGTTCGTTGCCCGAGTACCGCAAGCTGCGCGAGGGCATCGCGATGCTCGACTCGTGCATGCGGCCGGACCTGGTCACCGAGATCACGCTGCAGCCGGTGCGGCGGCACGGGGTGGACGCGGCGATCTTCTTCAGCGACATCGTGGTCCCGCTCAAGGCGATCGGGGTCGACCTCGACATCAAGCCCGGTGTCGGTCCCGTGGTGGCGAACCCGATCCGCTCGCGCGCCGACCTCGCGCAGTTGCGCGACCTCACGCCCGACGACGTGCCGTACATCACCGAGGCGGTCGGCCAACTCGTCGGCGAGCTGGGCGCCACGCCGCTGATCGGCTTCGCCGGTGCGCCGTTCACCCTCGCGAGTTACCTGGTCGAGGGCGGGCCGTCGAAGAACCACGAGCGCACCAAGGCGCTGATGTACGGCGACCCGCAGCTGTGGGCCGACCTGGTGGACCGGCTCGCGGAGATCACCTCGGCGTTCCTGAAGGTACAGATCGAGGCGGGCGCGTCGGCGATCCAGCTGTTCGACTCGTGGGCCGGGGCGCTGTCCGCGGCGGACTACCGGGCGTCGGTGCTGCCGGCGAGCACGAAGGTCTTGGCGTCGGTCGAGCACTACGGCGTGCCGCGGATTCACTTCGGGGTGGGCACCGGCGAGTTGTTGCGCATGTTCGGCGAGGCCGGGGCGGACGTGGTGGGCGTCGACTGGCGCATCCCGCTGGACGAGGCGGCGCGGCGGGTGGGGCCGGGGCGGGCGTTGCAGGGGAACCTGGACTCGGCGGTGGTGTTCGCGCCGTGGGAGGCGATTCGGGCCAAGGCCGATGAGGTGTTGGCGGCGGGGCGTGGTGCGGAGGGGCACATTTTCAATTTGGGGCATGGGGTTTTGCCGAATACGGACCCCGAGGTGCTCACGCGCCTGGTGGCGCATGTGCACTCGGCCGGCGCTCGGTAGGTCGGCTTTTGGCCTCATGCGCCGGCCGGGCTCGCCGTAACCCGGGCTGGGCCCGCGCTGCGCCCGCGCTGCGCTTGGGTTTGCGGTTCGGCCGGGCTGGGGGTGGGTCGCTTGGCCTCAAGCGCCGGCCGGGCTGATGTGGTGGTTGGGCCGGCGTTGGGATTTGGTCGGGTTGGGGTGGCCTCATGCGCCGGCCGGGCTGGATTGGTTGCGGTGGGGTGGGTGGCTTGGCCTCAAGCGCCGGTCGGGCTGGGGTCGGGGTCGGGTTGGGTGGCTTCAAGTGCCGGCCGGGCTGGATTGGTTGCGGTGGGGTGGGTGGCTTGGTCTTGAGGGCCGGTCGGGCTGGGGTCGGGTTGGGTGGCTTCAAGTGCCGGCCGGGCTGATGTGGTGGTTGGGCCGGCGTTGGGATTTGGTCGGGTTGGGGTGGCCTCATGCGCCGGCCGGGCTGATTTTGGTGGGCTGACTTGGCCGGCTGGCGGATTGGTCGGATCGGGCCGGGCCGGGTTGGCTGGTTGGGCTGGGTGGGTTGGGCGGATCGGCTTGGTTGGGCCGGGTTCGACTGGGGTGGTTGGGGCAGGTGGGTTCGCTGGGTTGGTCTGATTGGGTGGGCTTATTGGGCGTTGTGGGTTGGATTTGGTGAGTTGGGTTGTTTGGGGCTGGGTGGGTTTGGTGCCCCGGGTTTGGTGAGTTGGGGTGGGTGGGGTTGGCCTGGCTCTGCCGGGTTGGGTGGCTTGGGGTTGTCGGGTTGCGGTTGGGGCTTAGGGGGGTTTGGCTTCGGGGGTTCGGTTGGGGCGGCTTTCGGGAGCGGGTGTGACGTGGGTGGTTCGGTGGTGGGTGGCGGGCGGCATGTGGTTGTTGTCGGTGGTGGGATCGCCGGGTTGACGGCTGCCTGGGTTTTGCTGCGGGATGGGGATCCCGGGCTCACCGTTACCGTGCTCGAGGGGGCTTCCCGGGTGGGGGGGAAGCTGCATGCCGGGAGTATTGCCGGGGTTGCGGTCGACGAGGGTGCGGAGTCGATGTTGGCTCGGCGTTTTGAGGCGATCGACCTGGCTCGTGAGGTCGGGTTGGGCGACGATCTTCAGCCGCCGGCCACCGCGGGCGCGTCGTTGTGGACGCGTGGTGCGTTGCGGCCGATGCCGCGCGGCCATGTGATGGGTGTGCCGGGCGACCTGGAGCCGCTGGCGGCGAGCGGGGTGTTGTCGCCCGCGGGCCTGGCCCGGATCCCGCTGGACCACGCGCTGGCGCCGCACCGCTACGAGGACGACGTCTCGGTCGGCCGCTACGTCGCCGAACGGCTCGGCCACGAGGTGGTGGACCGGCTCGTCGAGCCGCTGCTCGGTGGGGTGTACGCGGGCAACGCCTACGACATCTCGCTCGCCGCCGCCGTCCCGCAGCTGTTGCCGATCGCCCGCTCCGGCGGCTCGCTGGTGGCGGGGGTGCGCCACCTGCTCGACGACGCCGCCGAGCGGCCCGCGGGGCCGGTGTTCATGGGGGTACGCGGCGGTGTCGGGCGGCTGCCGCTCGCGGTCGCCGGCGCCGTGGTGGCCGGTGGGCGCGGCAGCATCCGGACCCGGACCACGGTGCGCGAGTTGGAGCGCACGCCGACCGGCTGGCGGCTGATCACCGGGCCGACCAACGCCCCCGTCCCGATCGAGGCGGACGCGGTGGTGCTCGCGGTACCGGCCGCGCCCGCGGCCCGCCTCCTGCGCCCGCACTCGACGGTCGCGGCGGTCGAACTGTCCTCGATCGAATATGCGGGCATGGCGCTGGTGACCCTCGCGTTCCGGCGCGCCGACCTGGCGTCGACGCCCGCCGGAACCGGGTTCCTGGTGCCGCCGGTGGACGGCCGGCGGATCAAGGCGAGCACGTTCGCGTCGAACAAGTGGGGCTGGCTCGCCGAATCGGTTCCGGACCTGTTCGTGCTGCGCACCTCGCTCGGCCGCGCAGGCGAGGAGGCGGTGCTCCAGCGCGAGGACGCCGAACTGATCGCCGACTCGCTCGACGACCTGCGCGAGGCGGTCGGACTGACCGCCGAGCCGATCGACACCCGGGTCACCCGCTGGGGCGGCGGGCTGCCCCAGTACGCGGTCGGCCACCTCGGTCGCATCGCCTGCGTGCGCGACGCGGTCGAGCGGTTGCCGCGCCTGGCGGTGTGCGGTGCGGTGTACGAGGGCGTCGGCATCCCGGCGTGTGTGGCGAGCGCGACCAAGGCCGCGACCGAGGTGCTGGCGCAGCTCGCCAGGCCGTACGCGCGCCCCGTGCACTGAGCGCGGGGACGAGCCAGGCAGAATCGGACCATGACGCAAAGCACCGCGGAGAACAGCCCGGAACCGGTCGACGCCGCCGCAGCGGTGGTCGACGCCGCCCTCAACGCCGACGGCCCGGAGTCCGCAGGCGAACCCGCGCCGGCCCGGCGCAAGGCCCGCGACCTCAACCAGGTGATCAGGTACACGATGTGGTCGGTCTTCCGACTCCGTGAGCCGCTGCCGGGTGCGCGGGCCGGGCTGGCGGGCGAGGTCGAGCAGTTGTTCGAGCAGCTGCTCGACAAGGACGTCGTGGTGCGCGGCACCTATGACGTCTCCGGCCTGCGCGCCGACGCGGACCTGATGATCTGGTGGCACGCGGAGGACTCGGACGCGCTTCAGGAGGCGTACAACCTCTTCCGGCGCACCGGCCTGGGCCGGCTCCTGGAGCCGGTGTGGTCGAACATGGCGCTGCACCGTCCGGCCGAGTTCAACAAGAGCCACATCCCGGCCTTCCTGGCCGAGGAGACCCCGCGCGACTACGTCGCGGTGTACCCGTTCGTGCGCTCGTACGAGTGGTATCTGCTGGAGGACGACGAGCGCCGCCGGCTGCTCGCCGAGCACGGGCGGATGGCGCGCGGCTACCCGGACGTGCGGGCCAACACGGTGCCGTCGTTCGCGCTGGGCGACTACGAGTGGATCCTCGCCTTCGAGGCGGACGAGCTGCACCGCATCGTCGACCTGATGCGGCACCTGCGCGGTTCGGAGACGCGCCGCCACGTGCGCGAGGAGGTGCCGTTCTACACCGGTCGCCGGCACCCGGTCGCCGAACTGCTCGCCGGTCTGGTCTGAGCCTTCGCCCCGGTCGGTCGGACCGCGATCGATCGCTCCGACCGACCGGGGGCGCGGCGACGCGTCGAATCTAGGTCGAACTCGAACAGGACGATCCGCTGGAGCAGGACGATCCGCTCGAACACGACGACCCGCAGGACGATCCACTAGAACAGGACGTCCCGCTCGAACCCGAGGAATCGCCGCCTGCGCCCGCGCCGCAGGACCAGCCGATGCCGCACGAGGTGTGGTGGCCGTGCCAGTGGTGATGGTGATGGTGGTCGTGCGCGTCGTGCCCCTGGTATCCCTGCGGGCCGAGTGGCCACGGACCGGGGTACGGACCGGGCCCGCCGCCATACGGCCTCCCGGTGCCCGGTGCCCGCCCGAAGGCCGGTCCCGCCGGTCGGCCGAAGGTGTGGCGGAGCCGGCGTCGGGCCGCGCGGTGGGCCACGACGACGATCACGATCGGCAGGGCGGCGGCGAGGACCACCAACGCCCCGAGCAGCAACCAGAACATGGTGTCGACCCCCGTGCGTGAAGTGCCTACCCGTGGCCGGCCGGCGCGCGGGATGCGAATCGGGTGCGCAGCCGGGCCCATCGGGACGGCTTTCGTTCGACGAACACCTCGGCCAGCGCCTTCGGCAGCGCGTCCCGCTCCCACAGATGGGCCGCGAAGGCGTGTACGTCGGCGCGGGTGCCTCCCTCGGCGGGCTTCGGGTGGACCAAGGCCCAGGTCATGAACTCGCCCGGCCAGCGCGGGCCCAGCGCCGTCGCCAGCTCCGGCAGCGCGCGCAGCGCCGAGTCGCGCCGTTTGGCGGCCAGCGCGCGGGCCTGTACGCGCACCCGGTCCGGATCGAAGCCCGGCGGTGTCGGCCCGCCGGCGACCAGTGCCGCGAGCAGCGCGGTCTGCTGTGCGGCCAGCCGCTCGCGCGCGCTCACCGGCGCACCGCCGTCCGGTCCACCACGCCCCGGATCGCGGCCAATTCGGCGGCGATCTCGCCCGCCGTCGGGAAGTCGCCGTCGCGTTCGAGCAGTACGCGCGGCGGCGGGCGCAGCCCGCACAGCGTGGCCAGTACCTCCAGGATCGGCGCGGTCACCGGGTGCGCGTGGGTGTCGTGCCACAGGCCGTCGCGTTCGACGCCGCCGGCGACGTGTACGTACTCCACCGCCTCCAGTGGGAGTTCGGCCAGCGCGGCGGCCGGGTCGACGCCGTGGTTGATCCGCTGGGTGTGCAGGTTGGCCACGTCGATCAGCAGCCGCACGCCGGTGCGCTCGACCAGTTCGGTCAGGAAGCGGGCCTCGCTCATCTCGTTGTCGGGCCAGGTCAGCAGCGTCGCCGGGTTCTCCAGGGCGAGCGGGACCGGCAGCGCGTCCTGGGCGATGCGGACGTTTTCCGTGACCACGTCGAGCGCGTCCCACGTCATCGGCGTCGGCAGCAGGTGACCGGCCTCCATGCCGCCGGCCCGGACGAACGCCAGGTGTTCGCTGATCACCGGCGAGCCGAGGGCTCCCGCCACCTCCGCCAGCCGGGCAAGGCGTGCGGGGTCGGGACGGTCCGCGCCCGCCAGGCCGAGGCCGACGCCGTGCGGGATCACCTCGACGCCGCGCTCGCACAACACGCGCAGCGACTCGGGCAGGTGTCCGACGCATACGTTCTCCGCGACGACCTCGACGAAGTCGACGCCGGCCAGGCGCTCGACGGTCAGATCGATCTCCGGCCGCCATCCGATTCCCACCGCTGTCCGCATACGTCCAGCATGGCGGGTGCGTCCCGGACCGAAACAGGCGGAGTTCCCTCGATTCGCCCGCTCCGGACGCTCCGCGTGGCAAGTGGCCCGCGACACCGACGGACTGCGGGCCGCGCGACGGGCGCGGTCGGGTCAGTTGCCGCAGCCGTCGGCGGTGCCGCCGCAGGAGCCGGCCCGGGCGCCCTGGGGGGAGGCACAGGAGGTGTTGCCGCACCAGACGGACTCCGGGGGGCGGCCGGCGGGGGTGGGCGCGTTGCGGCGGAAGATCTCCTTGACCACCGGGTCGGGGAAGCGGTCCAGGCCCCACAGGGCGACCGCGCCCAGGTCGTCGGCGCCGAGCGCGGCCACGGCCGCCTCGTCGCGGCGCAGCCGGATCAGCCGGCGCGTGGTCGGCGCGGTGGGCACCACCCGCTCGCCGAACACGCCCAGGAGCAGCAGGCCCGCGACACACGCCTGGCTGCCGATCACCGCGAGCAGCAGGCCCACCCACGGCAGCGCGCCCGAGGTCGCGTCGTCGGCGCGGACGAAGCCCGCGACCGCGGTGGCCAGGCCAAGGGGGAGGGTGGCGAACAGCGCCCAGCGGGGCAGTCGGCGCGGACCCGCGTCCGGGCGGGCGATCAGGCCGGCCGCGAACAGGTCGGCGCCGATGCCCTGGATCTGCGGCGCCGCGGCCACCCGGGCGCGCAGGTCGCGCAGCGGCAGGCCGCCGTACTCCCGATCCAGGATCCGCAGCGGCGCGTCGCCCGCCGCGTCGCCCGCCGCGTCGGCCGCCGGCGCCCGGGCCGCGACCACCTGCCCGTCGCGGTTCAGGTGCAGCGCGCCCTCGCCGAGCAGGGCCAGGATCGACACGTCGGCCGCGCGGGCCGCGCCGCCGACGACGAACGCGTATTCGGCCGCGCCCAGTTCGGCCAGGCGCGCCCGGTTCGCCCGCCGGCCGCCGCGCCGGGCGGACCCGATGGCGACGCCGAGTACGAGCGCCGTCCAGACCGAGTACGCGAGGGGTGGCAGCCAGGGATTCATGGTCCCCAGACATAGCGGACGCACCCGCCGCACGCGGGCTGGATGTGAGTTTTGCCGCACCGTCCGTACCGATGTTTGAACGGGCGGCGGCGCTCGGGCCGGCCGTAGGGCCGACCCGCGCCTCGGCTCAGCCCTGCGGGTCCGGCTCCAGGGTCAGCGAGATGGAGTTGATGCAGTAGCGCTGGTCGGTGGGCGTCCCGTAGCCCTCACCCTCGAACACGTGCCCCAGGTGCGAGCCGCAGGTCCCGCAGCGCACCTCGACCCGGGTCATGCCCATCGTGTCGTCCTCGATGTATTCGACCCGGTCCTCGGCCAGCGGCGCGTAGAACGACGGCCAGCCGCAGTGGCTGTCGAACTTGGTGTCGGAGCGGAACAGCTCCGCCTTGCACGCCCGACAGCGGTAGACGCCGGTCGTCTTGGTCTCGGTGTACTCGCCCGTCCAGGCACGCTCGGTGCCCGCCCGACGCAGCACCCGGAACTCGTCCGGGGTCAGCTCGGCCCGCCACTGGTCGTCGGTCTTCTCGATTTTGTAGGCCATGTGCACATCCAACACGCAACGGCGCCGCGACGTTCCCCGAGGGACGGCACGGCGCCGGTGGGCGGACGGCTCAGCGAGCGGCGGCGGTGCCGCGGGCGCGGATGGTGTCCAGGATCTCCGGGCCGAGCAGGGTCACGTCGCCCGCGCCCATGGTCAGGACCAGGTCGCCGGGGCGGGCCAGCGCGGCCACCGAGCCGGCCACGTCGGACCAGCTGTGCTCGGTGCGCACCAAGCCGCCGTTGTCCAGCGCGGCGTGCGCGACGATGTTGCTGGTCACGCCGGGCTGCGGGTCCTCCCGGGCGGCGTAGATGTCCATCACCACGGCGATGTCGGCGGCGGCGAGCGCGCGGCCCATCTCCACCCCGAGCTGCTGGGTGCGGCTGAACAGGTGCGGCTGGTACACCGCGATCACCCGGCCCGCGCCCACCGCGCCGCGGGCGGTGGCCAGGTCGGCGGCGATCTCGGTGGGGTGGTGCGCGTACGAGTCGACGACCCGGATGCCGCCCTCCTCGCCTTTGAGCTGGAACCGCCGGCGCACGCCCTGGTAGTTGGCCAGCCCGTCGGCCATGCGCCGCGGCTCGACACCCAGCGCCAGGCCCACCGCGAGCGCCATTACCGCGTTGGACGCGTTGTGCCGCCCCGGCACCGCGACGGCCAGCACCAGCTCGCCGCCCACGGCCTTGCCGTGCACGGTGACCCGGCTGCTCAGGCCCGACGCCTCGATCTGCGTCAGGCGCAGATCCGCGGCCTCGTGCTCGCCGACGGTGACCACGTTCAGCGTCGGCGCGGAGACCGCCAGCCGCTCGCGCAGGGCGCCGGCGCCCGCGTCGTCGGCGGAGAGCACCAGCGTGCCGCCGGGCACGATCCGGCCGGCGAAGATCTCGAACGCGTCGAGCACGTCGTCCAGCGAGCCGTAGTTGGCGTGGTGGTCCAGCTCCACGTTCAACACCACGGCCACCTCGGGCGCGTACTTGTGGAAGCTGCGGTCGCTTTCGTCCGCCTCGGCCACGAAGATCTCGCCCAGGCCGTGGTGGGCGTTGCTGCCCGCTTCGTTGAGGTCGGCGCCGATCGCGAAGGAGGGGTCCAGGCCGAGCGAGGTCAGGCCGACCGCGAGCATGCTCGTCGTGGTGGTCTTGCCGTGCGTGCCCGCGACGGCCACCGAGCGCCGGCCGTCCATCAGCCGGGCCAGCGCGTCCGCGCGATGCACGATCGGGATGCCCCGCTCGCGCGCGACGACCAGTTCGGGGTTGTCCTCCCGGATCGCCGAGGACACGACCACGCACGAGACGTCCTCGGCGACGTTCGCCCGATCGTGGCCCACATGCACCGTGCAGCCGAGCCGGCGCAGCGCCAGCACCTGGGTGGAGTCCTTGGCGTCGCTGCCGGAGACCCTCGCGCCGCGGATCGCGAGGATCTTGGCGAGCCCCGACATGCCGGCGCCACCGATGCCGACGAAGAACGGGCTGCCGAGGTCGACGGGCTCGGCGGGGGGTGCCATGAAGCGGGCTCCTTCGAGTGGGGTGGACCCGCGTTCGGCGCGGGCTCCCCGCGATTGTGTCAGCTCATGTCGTGTGCGAAGAGCTTGAGCACCGGCACGCCCACGTTCTGTCGGGCCCGCGAGGCCCAGTCGCGGTGGAAGACCTCTTCGATGAAGTGCGGGTCGGTGAGCACGATCACCTCGTCGGCGTGGTGCCGGTCGACGATCTGCTTGAGGGTGTCCAGCGGGTCCCGGCCGGGGGTGGTCTCGCCGACGGCGTCGGCGCCGCTCGCGCGCAGTGCCGCCACGCTCGCCTCCAGGGTGCGTCGGGCCGCCTCCGCGCCGTCGTCGGGGCCGGGCCGCTGCTCGATGTCCTCGGCCGCCTCGTCCAGGCGCACCAGGGCCACGTCGTCCAGCGCCTGGAGCAGTTTGCGGTGGTCGGCCTTGCCGGGCAGGACCACCACGAACGACGTCTCGACGCCCTCGTGCAGGCCGGTCACGAACGCGACGTCCGCCTCGTTCAGGACCTTTTCCACGAGCAGCACGATCGTGTACACGCAACTCTCCCTTGATCCATCGGCCGAGCCGGGTGTCTGTGCCCCATCTGCCCGGGAGTTCACCCTCCCACTTTCGCCGACCGGCGGGCGCCGCCGGGGCCGCCGCAACGGCCCCGGCGGGGTGCCGAAGGCACGCGTTACGCGCGGACGTAGCGGGAGAACAGCGCGCCGTTCTCTTCGAGGATCGAGATCGGGCGCATCGCCTGTGCCTCGGGGAGCGCGGGGCCGGCCAGGAGCCGGTGGGCGGGTCCCGAGGTCAGCAGCGGGCTCACGGTCAGACACAGCTCGTCCAGCCGGCCGCACGCGGCGATCTGCGCCAGTACGTGTGGGCCGCCCTCGGTGAGCTGCCGGGTCAGCCCGCGGGCGGCCAGCGCGTCCAGGGCCAGGCCCAGGTCGACCCGGTCGCGCCCGGCCAGGAGCACGTCGCCGTACTCGGCCGCCGCCGCCAGGCCCTTGGGCTGGGCCTCCTCGCAGGTGATCACGATGGTGGGGGTGACCGCCTCGGTGAACAGCGGCGTGGTGAAGTCGATGGCGAGGCTGCGCGAGACGATCGCGATCACCGGCGCGGGCAACTGCCCGGCGGCGGCCCGGGCGGCGGCGTAGGCGGGCCTGGGGCGCGGCGGCCGGTAGCCCTCCTGGCGCACGGTGGCGGCGCCCACCACGATCACGTCGGCCAGGCCGCGCAGCACGCCGAACACGCGCTTGTCCGCGGGCGAGGACAGTCCGGCGGAGAGGCCGTCGGGGGCCTGCGCGGCGCCGTCCAGGCTCGCCACCATGTTCGCCCGCAGCCAGGTGCGGTCGGGGGGATAGGCATAGGCCTCGACCAGGTCGACGTCGGGTTCGTCGGGGGTGGAGGGCACGGGAAGGAGACGGCGCATGCGACCGAGTTTCGCACGCGTCGTAGGCTTGATGATCGTGTCCGTAGCTCCTGTGTCGTTGACCACGCGCCACCCCAGCGTCCCCACCGACCGCCTCGTCGCCGAGATGGTGCCGCCGCCGCGGTTCGGCGACGTGCGTTTCGACACGTACATCCCCGACCCGAATCAACCCGGGCAGGCCGCGGCCGTGGTCCGGCTGGAGCGGTTCGCGGCGGAGCTGAACGGGGACGGCGCCAAGCGCCGCTGGTTCCGCCGGGAGCAGGCGGCCGGGCCGAGCGGGATCTACCTCGACGGCGGCTACGGCGTCGGCAAGACCCACCTGCTGGCCTCGCTGTGGCACGCCTCGCCCGGCCCGAAGTCGCTGTGCACCTTCGTCGAGCTGACCAACCTGGTCGGCGCGCTCGGATTCCGGCGGACCGTCGAGGCGCTGTCCGGACACCGGCTGCTGTGCATCGACGAGTTCGAACTCGACGACCCGGGCGACACCGTCCTGGTGTCCACCCTCCTGGGCAAGCTCGCCGACGCCGGCGTCAAGCTCGCCGCGACCTCGAACACGCTGCCGGACAAACTCGGCGAGGGACGGTTCGCCGCACAGGACTTCATGCGCGAGATACAGGGGTTGTCCTCGCGCTTCGAGGCGTTGCGCATCGACGGCGAGGACTACCGGCACCGGGGCCTGCCGGCGGCGCCCGCGCCGGTGGCCGAGGACATGGTCACCGCGGCCGCCGAGACCGCGCCCGACGGCGCCGCGCTGGACGACTTCCCCGCGCTGCTCGCGCACTTGGCCACGGTGCACCCCAGCCGCTACGGCGCGATGCTCGACGGGATCACCGGTGTCTTCTGGCACGGGGTGCACCCGGTCGAGGACCAGGGCACCGCGCTGCGTCTGGTGGTGCTCGCGGACCGGATGTACGACCGCGAGCTGCCGGTGGTGGCCTCGGGCGTGCCGTTCGACGAACTGTTCACCGAGGAACTGCTCGGCGGCGGCTACCGCAAGAAGTACCTGCGCGCGATCTCGCGCCTGGTTTCGATGGCCCGCGACGGCGCCGAGCGCATCCCCGCCCCTCGCTGATCCGCCGCCGCGGTACCGCCCGTGGGCGATCGGCGGGTCGGTGCGGCATCATCGGACCCGGGTCCCGACGACGCGGAGGCAGCGGCATGGCGAAGAAGGCCGACGGCAGGAGTGCAGGCAGGGCCGACCGGGGCGCGAAGGGGTCGACGCCGGTGGGCCTGGGCGAGGCCCCGGACGCCGAGGCGGTCGTGAAGGGGGCGACGGCCACGAAGAAGGCAGCCAAGGCCGCCAAGCCCGCGAAGGCCGCCAAGTCCGCCAAGCTCGACAAGCCCGCGAGGGGCGACAAGCCCGCGAGGGGCGACAAGCCCGCGAAGGCCGCGAAGCTCGACAAGCCCGCGAAGCTCGACAAGGACAAGGCCGCCAAGAAGGCCGCCAAGCTCGACAAGGTCGCCCGAGCCGCGAAGGCGGACCGGGTCGACGAGGCGGCCAAGGCCGCCAAGAAGGCCGCGAAGAAGGCGGCCAAGGTGCTCAAGGCCGAGCGCGAAGCGCAGGCCGACCTCGCCAAGGCGGCGAAGAAGGCCACGAAGAAGGCCGATCGTAAGGCCGCCGAGGCGTTGGAGGCCGCGGCCGAGCGGGTCGCCGCCGAGGCCGCGAAGGCGGCCAAGGCACTCGCGAAGCAGACCGAGGCCGAGCGCGCGATCGCCGAGGCACCGGCCGCGGACCCGGAGCCCGCCGTCGGCCCGGCCGTGCACCTGGTCGCCGACCCGGCGGACGATCCGGACCCCGACGCCGACCCCGCTGCCGACCCCGCTGCCGAGCCCGCCGTCGACCCGACCGCCTCGCCCGCCGTCGAGCCGGGCCTGGCCGAGCAGGTGCCCGAGCCCGCCCCGCCCCGGCTCCGGGTGCTCGTCGAGGTGCCCGCCGAGAAGTACGCGCCCCCGGCCGATGTGCCGTCCGTACGGGCCGCGTTGCGGCTGCCGGGCGGCCCGGTGGACCTGGCCGCGATCGACCCGCGCGCCACGCCGAGCTTCGCGGGCGACAAGGCCGACGCGCTCGCCGACATCGGCGCGATGGGACCCCGGCTGGCCGAGCTCCAGGAGCGGCTGTACGCGCAGGCCGTGGCCGGCGGCGCGCGCCGCCGGGTGCTCCTGGTGGTCCAGGGCATGGACACCTCCGGCAAAGGCGGCACGGTCAAGCACGTGATCGGCCAGTTCAACCCGTCGGGCTGCCACATCCACGCGTTCAAGGCGCCGACCGAGGAGGAGCTCGCCCACCCGTTCCTGTGGCGGGTTCGCACCCAGGTCCCCGGGCCCGGTCTGATCGGCGTGTTCGACCGCTCGCACTACGAGGACGTACTGATCGCGCGGGTGCGCAACCTGGTCCCGCGTCAGGTGTGGTCGCGCCGCTACGCCACGATCAACCGCTTCGAGCAGGGCCTGGCCAAGGACGAGGTGACCGTGATCAAGGTCTTCCTGCACATCTCGCCCGAAGAGCAGAAGGAACGCCTGCTGGCCCGGCTCGACAACCCGGACAAACACTGGAAGTTCAACCCGGCCGACATCGACGAGCGTTCCGTGTGGCCCGACTACCGGACCGCCTACGAGGCCGCGCTGGAGAAGTGCGACGGCGACGCGGCACCCTGGTACGTGGTGCCGGCCGACCGCAAGTGGTACCGCAACTGGGCGATCAGCCGGCTGCTCCTGGAGCACCTGACCGAGTTGGACCCCCGGTACCCGGCGGGCGACTTCGACGTCGAGGCCGAGCGCAAGCGCCTGCTCGACGCCTGAGCGTCCCGACCACCCGGGCCGGCGGTCGCGGTCGGCGAGGCGGCACTCCCTAGCGGGTGCCGATCCGGACCACCGCGACCGAGGTCGCGGGCAGCCGCAGGGTGGTGCCGACCAGGCCCCGGCGGATCTCCGCGCGGTCGTCCCAGGCCGCGACGATCTCCGCCGCCCCGGTGCCCATCGGCAGCGTCGCGGGCTGCTCGGCCAGGTTGACCGCGGTACGGAACGCGCCCCGGTGCACCATCAGCCAGCCGGCGGTCTCCTCGAAGCTGACCTGCACCCGGGTCAGGTCCGGGTCGGTCAGGTTCTCCCATTCCCGGCGCAGCGCGATCAGCCGCCGGTACCAGGCCAGCAGGGCCGCGTGCGGGGCGCGGGCGGGCTCCTTCCAGTCCAGGCACGAGTCGCGCACGGTCTGCGCCGACTGCGGGTCGGGGATCTGCGCCGCGTCCCAGCCGTGCGAGGCGAACTCGGCGCGGCGGCCGTTGCGTACCGCCTCGGCCAGCTCCGGGTCGGTGTGGTCGGTGAAGTATTGCCAGGGCGTGGACGCGCCCCACTCCTCGCCCATGAACAACATCGGGGTGAACGGCGCGGTGAGCACGAGCGCGGCGCCCGCCGCGAGCAGGGCCGGCGGCAGGGTCGCCGAGATCCGGTCGCCGGTGGCCCGGTTGCCGACTTGGTCGTGGGTCTGGAGGTAGCCCAGGAAACGGTAGGCGGGCATCCGCGAGGTGGGCACCGGGCGGCCGTGCGTGCGCTCGCGGAACGAGGACCAGGTGCCGTCGTGCAGCCAGACCCGGGTGAGCGTCTTGGCGAGGGTGCCCATCGAGCCGAAGTCGCCGTAGTAGCCCTGGCGTTCGCCGGTGAGCAGGGCGTGCAACGCGTGGTGGAAGTCGTCGCTCCACTGGGCCTGCACGCCCATGCCGCCACTCTCGCGCGGGGTGACTACGCGGGGGTCGTTCAGGTCCGACTCGGCGATCAGGAACAGCGGCCGGCCGGTGGCGGCGGCGAGCTTGTCCACCGCCTCGGACAACTCCTCCAGGAACGGCACCGCGCGGTTGTCCGCGAGCGCGTGCACCGCGTCCAGGCGCAGTCCGTCCACGTGGTAGTCGCGCAGCCACATCAGCGCGCTGCCGACCAGGTAGGCGCGGACCTCGTCGGAGCCCGGGCCGTCCAGGTTCACCGCCGAGCCCCACGGGGTGCGGTAGCGGTCGGTGAAGTAGGGGCCGAAGGCGGGCAGGTGGTTCCCGGACGGGCCCAGGTGGTTGTGCACGACGTCGAGGATCACACCCAGGCCGTGCACGTGGCAGGCGTCCACGAACCGCTTGAGGCCGTCCGGGCCGCCGTAGGGCTCGTGCACCGCCCACGGGCACACGCCGTCGTAGCCCCACCCGTGCCGGCCCGGGAACGCGGACACCGGCATCACCTCGACGTGGGTGACGCCGAGGTCGACCAGGTGGTCGAGCCGCTCGACGGCCGCGGCGAACGTGCCCTCGGTGGTGAACGTACCGATGTGCAGCTCGTAGACGACCGCGCCCGGGAGCGGCCGGCCGGTCCAGGCCCCGTCGCCCCACGCGTACGCCGCGTGGTCGACCACGCGGCTCGGGCCGTCGGGGCCGGTGGGCTGCCACGGCGACCGCGGGTCGGGTAGCGGGTCGTTGCCGTCGATGGCGAACGCATAGTCGCTGCCGTGTACCGCCGTCGGTACGTCCGCCTGCCACCACCCCGGCCGGTTCGCGTCGCGCATCGGCTTGCGTCGGCCGTCGACGACGACCTCCAGGGACGACGCTTTCGGAGCCCAGACCTCGAACCTGACCACGATGGTTGTGTCCTTTCGGGAACGGGTGCGAACGGGGGAGCGGGTGCGAACGGAGGGGAACGGTCCGGCGCCGGCCCCGGCCGGTCAGCCCCGGGTGAGCAGGGCGACGGGCAGGTCCTCCAGGATGTGCCGCAGGCGGGCCTGGCCGGTGTACGTGCCGCCGGTCAGCGCGTCGACCCAACGGCCCTCGGGCAGCGGGAGCAGCGCGCCGCCCCAGTCGCCCTTGGCGGCGAGACCGGCCGGCAGCCGGGTCGCCACGGTGATCGCCTCGCCGCCGCGGATGAAGGCGATGGCGTGGTCCGCCTCCTTGCCGCGAGCGCGCAGCGGCGTGTAGGCGCCGGCGAACCAGTCGGGATGCGCGCGGCGCAGCCGCAGCGCGGCGGAGGTGACCTTGAGTTTGAGCGTGTCCAGCGGGCCGTGCTCGCGCCCGAAGTCGACGGGGGCCCGGTTGTCCGGGTCGACGAGGGTGTACAGCGCCAGTTCGCCGCCCTGGTACACGTCCGGTACGCCCGGCATGGTCAGCTGGACCAGCTTGGCGCCGAGCGAGACCGCGTGTGCGGCGCGGTCCACCACGGCGCCGAAGTCGGCGATGTCGGCCGTGAGTTCGTCGTCGGCGAGGACGGCGCGCACGAATGCCTCGCTCGCCGTCTCGTAGTCCGGGTTCGGGTCGGCCCAGGTGGTTTCCCGGGCCGCCTCGCGCATCGCCTTGCGCAGGTAGGCGACCGCCCGGTCCGGAGTGAGCGGCCAGGCGCCGACCAGGGTCTGCCACAGCAGGTAGGTGTCGTAGCGGTCCGGGCCGAAGCGGAATTCGGAACGGTGCGGTCGGGACCGGTCGTTCCAGGCGTGCACCCGCTGCGCCCAGTCCTCGGGGATCTCCGCGAGCACCGACAGGCGGGCCCGGACGTCCTCGCTGCGCTTGGTGTCGTGGGTGCTCAGCGTGGTCATCGTGGTCGGGGACATGCGCCGGCAGGCGGCGTGGAACCCGGCGATGTCCAACCCGAACGTGTCGGGCGCGCCGCCGACCTCGTTCAGCGAACTCAGGGTGTACCAGCGGTAGAACGCACGATCCTCCACGCCCTTGGCCGCGAGCGCCGCCGCGACCTGGCCGAAGCGAATGCCGAACTCCCCGTCGGCGAGCGCCAGTTCGGCGATCTCGCGGGCCGCCTCGGAAACCTGCCCCGGGACTCCCGTCAGGGCCCGGGCCATCGCGGCGATCGAGCCGGGACCGGCGCCGGGGTAGGGGCGGTAGGTGGGGAACGCGGTCAGCAGCGGGGGCAGCGCGCGGCCGACGTCGCCGGCTCCGGCCACCGGCTCCAGCCGGTCCAGGGTGCGGCGCAGCCGGGCGAACTCGGTGGCCAGGCCGCCGGCGAGGACCTCGGCCCTGGCTTCTTGTGCGAGGTAGTCGAAGCCTTCGCGCACCCCGGTTTGTTCGCGGTGCAGCGCGCGCAGCGGGCCGGCGCCCTCGGGGTCCAGGAAGAGGTTGTCCACCCGGCGCAGCGCGTCGTAGCCGGTGGTGCCGTCGCAGGCCCAGTCGGCGGGCAGGGTCTCCTCGTCGGAGAGGATCTTCTCCACCACGATCCACGCGTTCGGCGCGGCGGCGCGCAGCCGCTCCAGGTAGGCGCGCGGGTCGGCCAGGCCGTCGGGGTGGTCGATCCGCAGCCCGTGGATCAGGCCCTCGTTCAGCAGCCGCACCATGGTGGCGTGGGTGGCCGCGAAGACCTCGTCGTCCTCTTGGCGCAGGGCGATGAGGCCGGCGATGGTGAAGAAGCGGCGGTAATTCAGTTCGGTGTCGGCGCGCCGCCAGTGCGCGAGTTCGTAGTGCTGGGCGGCGAGCAGTTCGTCGAGCGCGAGCTTTTCGGTGCCGGGCCGGAGCGGGAACTCGTGGTCGTGGTAGCGCAGCACGTGGCCGTCCACGATCAGCTCGTCGGCGACCTCCTCGACCGGGCCGCCGAGCACGGGCAGCAGGACGCGCCCGTCGTGCCGGGTCCAGTCGATGTCGAACCAGCGGGCGTAGGGCGAGTCGGCCCCCTCGCGCAGCGTCTCCCACAGCGGCCGGTTCAGCGACTCGGGTGCGGGCACCGCCATGTGGTTGGGCACGATGTCCACCACGATGCCGAGCCCGTGTGCGGCGGCGGCCGTCGCCAACTCGCGCAGCCCGTCCTCGCCGCCGAGGTCGGCGGACACGCGCGAGTGGTCGACCACGTCGTAGCCGTGGGTGGATCCGGGGACGGCCTGCAGGATCGGCGACAGGTGCAGGTGACTCACCCCGAGCGAGGCGAGGTGGGGCACGGCTGCGGCGGCCTCGGCGAACCCGAAGGCGGGTTGCAGCTGGAGCCGGTAGATGCCGGTCGGAACACGAGAAGGCGACGAGGTCATGCCGACAAGCTTCCCCGGACATCCGCGACCTACCACCCGCCGGGGTGGTGAAACCCACGCCGGCGGGTGATCGGGTCACGGTCGTTGCAGGACCACCAGCGAGCGGGGCTCGACGGTCTGGGCGGCGCCGCCCTCGATGGTGGGGCGGGACTTGGGCTCGTGTATCACCGTCTTGTCGTCGGCGGTGTCGACCACCACGGTCCAGGATCGGCCCAGGTCCGCGGGGATGGTGAACTCCTCTGCCTCGTGCGAGGCGTTGAACAGCAGCAGGAACGAGTCGTCGGTGATCTTTTGGCCGCGCGGGTCCGGTTCCGAGATGGCGTTGCCGTTGAGGAAGACGGCGACCGACTTGGCCGCGGCCGCCCACCAGTCGCCGTCCGACATCTCCTCGCCCGTGGGGGTGAACCAGGCGATGTCGGTCAGCTCGTCGTGGGTGCCCTGGACGGATCTGCCGTGGAAGAAGCGGCGGCGCCGAAAGACCGGGTGTTCGGCGCGCAGCCGGGTCATCATCCGGGTGAATTCGAGCAGGTCGGGGCCCTCGCCCTCGGGCCAGCGCACCCAGGAGAGTTCGTTGTCCTGGCAGTAGACGTTGTTGTTGCCCTGCTGGGTGCGGCCGAACTCGTCGCCGTGCGCGATCATCGGCACGCCCTGGGACAGCAGCAGCGTGGCGATGAAGTTGCGCTGTTGGCGGGCGCGCAGCGCGAGGATGTCCGGGTCGTCGGTCTCGCCCTCGACGCCGTGGTTCCAGGACCGGTTGTGGCTCTCGCCGTCGCGGTTGTCCTCACGGTTGGCCGCGTTGTGCTTGTCGTTGTACGACACCAGGTCGTGCAGCGTGAAGCCGTCGTGGCAGGTGACGAAGTTGATCGAGGCGATCGGTCGGCGGCCGTCGTCCTGGTACAGGTCGGAGGAGCCGGTCAGCCGCGAGCCGAACTCGGCGAGGGTGCGCTCCTCGCCGCGCCAGAAGTCGCGCACCGTGTCGCGATACTTGCCGTTCCACTCGGTCCACAGCGGCGGGAAGTTGCCCACCTGGTAGCCGCCCTCGCCGACGTCCCACGGCTCGGCGATCAGCTTGACCTGGGAGACCACCGGGTCCTGCTGGACCAGGTCGAAGAACGAGGACAGCCGGTCCACCTCGTGGAACTGCCGGGCCAGCGTGGCGGCCAGGTCGAAGCGGAACCCGTCCACGTGCATGTCGGTGACCCAGTAGCGCAGCGAGTCCATGATCAGCTGCAACACGTGCGGGCTGCGCATCAGCAGGCTGTTGCCGGTGCCGGTGGTGTCCAGGTAGTAGCGCTTGTCGTCGGCGAGCCGGTAGTAGGACGCGTTGTCCAGGCCGCGGAAGGACAGTGTGGGGCCCAGATGGTTGCCCTCGGCGGTGTGGTTGTAGACCACGTCGAGGATCACCTCGATGCCCGCCGCGTGCAGCGCCTTGACCATCGAGCGGAACTCCTGGACCTGCTGCCCGCGTTCGCCGGTGGAGGAGTAGGCCGCGTGCGGCGCGAAGAAGCCGATCGTGTTGTAGCCCCAGTAGTTGCGCATCCCCAGGTCGGACAACCGGTGGTCCTGGACGAACTGGTGCACCGGCATCAGCTCGATCGCGGTCACCCCCAGGCTCACCAGGTGCTCGATCACCGCCGGGTGCGCCATGCCCGCGTAGGTGCCCCGGATTTCCTCGGGCAGGCCCGGGTGGCTGCGGGTCAGCCCGCGCACGTGCGCCTCGTAGATCACCGTGTCGTGGTAGCCGGTGCGCGGCGGCCGGTCGTCGCCCCAGTCGAAGTAGGGGTTGATCACCACCGAGTTCATCGTGTGCGGACCGGAGTCGGTGGTGCTCATCAGATCCGGGTGTTCGAACGAGTAGCCGTACATCGACTCGTGCCAGTGCACCTCGCCGCACATCGCCTTGGCGTACGGGTCGAGCAGCAGCTTGTTCGGGTTGCACCGGGCGCCCGCGGCCGGGTCGAACGGGCCCTGGACGCGGTAGCCGTAGCGCTGCCCGGGTTGGATCCCGGGCAGGTAGGCGTGCCGGACGAAGGCGTCGGCCTCGCGCAGCTCGATGCGCTCCTCGGTGCCCTCCTCGTCCAGCAGACACAACCAGACGCGTTCGGCGGCCTCCGAGAAGACCGCGAAGTTGGTGCCGGCGCCGTCGTACGTGGCGCCCAGCGGATACGAATGACCGGGCCAGACCTGCATGAGCAACCTGCTTTGTCGCGGATCGTGCTTCGGCAGCATTTCGGCAGCTTGCAGTCTCCCGTACCGGACCCGATCCGGGGGTGCAATCCACTCCGGCGTCCCCCGGTCGGGTGGATTTCATGCCTGGAGCGGGCGTCGTCCGGTCGGCCGAACCGATCGTTGCCGATCATTTGTGGTCGTAACGGTCAGATCCAGTCGAGCAGTTCGGCGGCGAGCATTTCCTCCCGGCAGGGCCGGGCGCCGCCGCACGAGCACGCCACGCCGTCGCTGCCGGGGGTCGCGGTGCGCCGATGGTGCGCGAAGATCCCCGCGACCACATCGCGATACCGGGCGAAATCGTCCTCGGCGCCGTCGTGTACCGCCGGGATCCTGCTGTTCGTGGCCAACATGACGACCTCCTGGGTGCCACGGTTCCTGCCGGATGAGACGGATCGTCGATCCGTCTCGGTTGCGCCCCGGACCAGGAGGAGGGAAGACCCTCCCCCATCCGGCAATTGTTTCGCTGGGACATTGCGTTGCTCGGCAGAAGTTGCCAGAGCGTGTCGAGTCCCCCCAATCGCCTTACGCCATCCGGGTAATGCCGGTGGATTCGTCACCCGAACGGGGCACGCCGACCGGCCCGCGCGGGCCCCCCGAGGCCGCCGGGTTTCGCTATACGCTCGTTCGGTTCCGGCTCGACGACGAACGGATGGGACGCGATGGCCGATCGGGAGTCCAACCCGCCACCCTCGACAACCGACGAGGATCCCGCGGCGGGGACGAGTACGACCGGCCTCGACGGCACGACCGGATTCGGCTCGGGCGGCGACACCTTCCCGGACCCGTACGCCCCCTATCCCGACGGCGATCCCCCGGGCGGCACCGCCGGCCTCCCGGGCACCGTCGGACTCACCGACACCGGCTCGTTCGCCCTCGACCCGGGCGGCCTGCCCGGCCCCCGCCACGCGGCCGCCGGCACCGCCGTCCTGGACGGTTCCGGGCCGCCCGACCCGCTGCCGGGGATAGACCCCGCGACGCTCACCTGGACCGAGGACGACTGGGCCGCCGCCCTGCTGCGTGGGCGCCGGGCAGGTCGGGCGTACGTGTACCTGAACCTGATCGAGCAGCGGCTGCGCGCGGTGATCAGCGCGGTGCTCGTCCCCGTCTACGGACCCGGCGAGCACCCACACGACGACGGCGCCTGGGTGCTCGCCGCGGCCGGCAACGTGCAGAACGAATGGGTCGAACGAGCCGAGGCGGTAAGGGAGATGAGCCGCCGGCGCGGCTACATCGTGGACCCCGCCGACGACGAGCTGATCGCCTTTTTGACCCTGCCGCAACTGCGCGAGCTGATGGTGCGCAACTGGTGGTGCTTCGAGCCCTTCCTGCCGGACCGGCGCAAGCTGGAACGCGCCCTGGAGGAGGTCGAGATCGGCCGGCACATCGTGGCCCGCAACCGGGTGCTCTCGCCCGACGTGCTCGCCCAGGTGGAACGCGCGTGCCTGCGCGTGCTGGCCATGCTGGACGGGCCGCTCGCCGAACAGGGCGACCGGCGGCTGGCCCTGGACGCGGTCGAGGAGTTGTTCGCCGGGCGCTACGCCGACGTGGTGGGCGTCTTCCAGGACCGCTCCGCGCTGCAGCGCCGGTTGCCCTTCGCCGACCTGGTCGACGGCGCGCGCGGGATCGACGCGATGGGCGTCTCGCTCAACCTGCTGTGCCAGAACTACTCGGGCCGCGATCTGGCCCGACTCGGCGCCGGCGGGTGCGACATGCGGCTGCTCTTCCTCAACCCGGCGGGCGACGCGATGAAGCAGCGCGAGCGCGACGAGGGCATCAAGAAGGGACTGCTGTCCCGGATGACCACGCTCAACATCCTGCACATGCGCCGCGTCCGGGCGAAGCTGCGCGAGCCGCGCCGGATCGAGATCCGCCTCTACGACGAGGCGCCGCGCTTCGGCGCCTACCTGGTGGACGGGGACGTGGGGCTGATCCAGCCGTATCTGCGGCACGCGCGCGGCGTCGAGTCGCCCGCGTTCGTGTTGCGCGCCGACGCGGCGGGTGGCTCCGCGCGCGGGCTCTACCCGCTGTTCCAGGAGGAGTTCGAGCAACTGTGGGCGGCGGGCAAGCGGACCTCGTGAGCGCCGGGGCGCCGGGGCCGGAACGCGTGCCGGTCGAGCGCCGGAGCGCCCGTCAGAACGCGTGCCAGCGCGTCTCGGTGTCACCGGTGCGCAGGGTGCGGACCCGGTGGTGGAACTCCTCCTCCGCCGCCGGGTTGCCCGGCACGTGCTGGGCCACCCACGCGGTGGCGGCCAACTCGCGGGTGTCGCGCAGCACCCGGTAACCGGCCCACTCGGTCACATCGAAGCCGTACTTGCGGGCGAACCGCCGCTCCGCGCCGTCGGGCAGGCCGTAGCGGGCGGCGGCCATCGGGGTGAGCACCAGGTCGAACTCGCGCAGGTCGTGCGCGACCGTCTCCCAGTCCAACAGCAGTGCCCGGCCGCCGTGTACGCCCACGTTGCGCAGCAGCGCGTCGCCGTGGATCAGGCCGGTCGGCAATGCCGGGGTCAGCTCGCGACAGGCCGCCTCCAACTCGTCGCGGCGCGCCGACAGATAGCGCCGATCGGCCAGCCCCACCGCCGCGTCGGCCGAATCCAACCAGGTCTCCACCAGCGCCAGCGGATGCCGCGCGGGCAGCGCGAACGGCGGCGCGGGCAACGCGTGCAGCTTGCGCAACAGCCGGGCCAGATCGCCCACGTTCGGCTCACGCTCGGCCGGCGGCAACAACTCCCAGAAAGTGACCGGGCGTCCGTCCACCAACACCGGCCGGGCCTCGACCCCGGCCGCCGGTCGCACCGCCGGGAAGTCCTGTTCGGCCAGCCAGCACGCGACCGCGATCTCGCGCCGCGCGCGCTCGGCCAGATGCGCTCCTCGGGCCACCCGCGCGACCAGGCCCGGACCGGGCAGCGCGAACACCGCGTTCTCGCCGAAGGAGAGCAACGTCGCGTCGGCGGACGGCACTCCGACCTCCGCACACGCGCGCACGAGCACCGAACGTTCGCCGGCCACCGAGTCGATCACGCCGGTGATGGTACCGGTCCGGACTCAGGCGGAGAGCCCGGATCTCGACGGCAGCGCCGCGTCGTAGCGATCGAGCACCAACCGGGCGATTTGGGGGGTGTCCGCGACCGGTTCGGTGACCAGTTCGGCACCGGCCGCAAGCGCCTGTTCGACGATGCGGTCAGGCAGGATCCCGGGCGCCAGCATGCAGGACGCCACCACGATCCGCTCGGCGCCCAGGGAGCGCAACCCCTCGATCGCGGCGGCGACCGTGGAGCCCTGGTGGACGGAGGCGAACGCGGGGACCACGGCGCACCAACCGGTACGCCGCCACTCCCGCGCGACGATGGTGGTCACCGCGTTCGCCTCCGGATCGGTGGAGCCCGCGGTGGCCAGGACGACGCCGTATCGGGCGTCTCCCGGCCGTATCCCGGCCTCGTGCATGCGCAGGTTCAAAGCGTCGAGCAACAGCGGGGACGGGGCCAGCGTGGCCGTCTGATGCACCGTCAAGCCGCGATGGCGCAGTACGTTCGGCACGTCCTGCTTGGCGTGGAACGCCGGGGTGAACAGCAGCGGCACCGCGACCGCGGTGCCCGCCCCGGCCGCGGCCAACTCGGCCAACCGTTCCGGCACGCGCGGCCCGCAGTGGTCCAGATAGCCGATCTCCACCCGCAACCCGGGCCGCAGCGCGCGCACCCGCGCGGCCAGGGCGGCCATCGCCGCGGCATGCCGGGGATCGCGGCTGCCGTGCGCGACGGCCAAAAGCGGGGGAGCGAGGTTCATGGCTATGCGCCTCCGGTCAGTCCGCGTCGGCGCAGCACCACACGTTCGATCGGGGTGAACACCAGCATGTCGATGCCGATGCCCACGATCAGGATCAACACCACCGCGGTCAACATCATCGGCATGTCGCCCAGGTCTCTGCCCTGGTTCATCAACTGGCCCAGACCCACGCCGAGTTCCGGCCCGGCCGCGATCAGCTCGGCAGCCATCAGCGAGCGCCAGGAGAACGCCCAGCCCTGCTTGAGGCCGGCGAGGTAGCCGGGCAGCGACGCGGGCAACATCACGTGCCACACGCCGTTGAGCCCGCGCGCCCCGAGCACCCGGCCCGCGCGCAGGTACAGCGGAGGGATCTGGTCGATGCCGGACACCAGACCGTTCGCGATCGAGGGCACCGCGCCGAGCAGCACCACCGCGTAGATCGCGCTGTTGTTCAGCCCGAACCAGATCACCGCCGGCGGTACCCACGCGACCGAGGGCAACGATTGGAGCCCGGACAGGATCGGTCCGATCGCCGCCCGGATCCAGCTCACCCGGGCCACGATCAGACCCAGCGGGGTGCCGATGGCGACCGCGATCGCAAAGCCCAGGATGCCTCGGGAGAGGCTGGTCCACAGGATGTCGAAGACGGTGCCCTTGTTCCACTGCACCATGAACGCGTCCCACACGTCGGCGGGGCTGGGCAGCGCGTAGCGGGGCTTGAGCTCCATCCAGTAGGCGATCTGCCAGGCCACCAGCACCAGCAGGATCGCGACGACCGGCGGCAGCACCTTCTCCAGGAGCACCCGACCGAACGACGCGCGCTCCTTGTCGTACGTCTCCAGCGCGTCCAGCCCCGCCTCGAGGCCGGCGAGGTCCGCCGCGTCGGGCTCCGTGGCGTCGGCCCCCGCCGCGGGGGCGGACTTGGTCAGATCAGGCGCGGCCATGGCGGCGGATCTCCCCTCGCAGGTGGTCGGTGATCTCGACGGACAACTCCGATACGCCGGCCGATTCGATCCGGCGCGGCTGCGGGATGTCGATGGTCCATTCACGGGCGATCCGCCCCGGGCGCGAGGACATCAGCACGACGCGCTGGGCCAGTCGTACCGCCTCGCGCACGTTGTGCGTCACGAACACCACGGAGCGGCCGGTCTCCGCCCAGATCCGGGTCAGTTCGTCGTGCAGCACGTCGCGGGTGATCGCGTCCAGGGCGGCGAACGGCTCGTCCATCAGCAGCAGATCGCCGGCCTGCGCCAGCGCGCGCGCCAGTGCGACGCGCTGGCGCATGCCGCCGGACAACTCGTGCACCCGCTTGTCGTACGCCTCACCGAGCCGGACCAGCCCGAGTAGCGCCTGGGCCTCGGCGCGGCGCTGCTCGCGCGGCACCCCGCGCAGTTTCAGGGCCAGTTCGATGTTCTTGCCCGCGGTCAGCCAGGGAAACAGCGCGTGGTCCTGGAACATCAGCGCGGGGCGCCCGCCGGGGACCTCGATGGTGCCCGAGGTCGGCTGGTCCAGGTCGGCTATCAGGTTGAGCACAGTGGACTTCCCGCAGCCCGACGCGCCCAGGAGGCAGACGAACTCGCCCGGGGCCACGGTCAGGTCGATGCCGTCCAGGACCGGGGCACCGCCGGAGCGGCCGAACACCTTGGTGACCTGGTCAAGGCGGACCGCGAAGCCGGTTCCGACGGGGGTCGTGGCCTGGGGCGTGGCCTCGCTGATGGTCTGGGTCATGTCCGGATCACCTCTCTCGGTGGCGCGTCGGGCGGGAAGTGCTCACCCGGGCCGGCCGGCCCGGGGCGGAACGGGCGTGGGCGCTACTTCTTCGGGCCCAGGCCCGCGTCGCTCACCGCGGGCTTGCCGGCGGCGGTGAGGACCTTGTTCAGGATGGTCAGGTCGTAGATGCCGTGGATGTCGAGCTTCTTGGTCACGCCCACCGCGACCCCGTCCTCGGAGAGCTTCACCAGCGACGCGGCGAGCGGGTCGTTGGTGATGGCGATGTTCGGCCACGCCGCGTCGAGCACGTTCTGCGCGAGCGGCTTGCCCGCGAACTCGGTGATCTTGGCGTTGACCGCGGCCTTGGCCTTGTCCTGGTTGCCGGCCGCCCAGTCGTTCGCGGCGACCTGACCCTTGATCAGGGCCTCGACGGTGTCCGGGTGTTCCTTGAGGAACTTGGTGGACACGATCAGGTCGGTGGTGACGAACTTGCCCTCCGGCCACAACGTGCGCTCGTCCACGAGCACCTTGGCGTTCGCCTCCAGGACCAGGCGGGTGGCCCACGGCTCGGGCAGCCAGGCGCCGTCCAGCTCGCCCTTTTGGAACGCGGCGAGGGACTGCGCGTTGTCGGTCGGGACCACGCTCACGTCGCCCTTGCCGGAGGTGTCCACGCTGTAGCCGTTCTTGGTCAGCCACGCGCGCAGGGCGACGTCCTGGGTGCCGCCGAGCTGCGGCGAGGCGATCTTCTTGCCCTTGAGGTCGGCGGGCCCGTTGATGCCCGGCTTGACCACCAGGGACGCGCCGCCCGAGGTGGCGCCCGCGACGATCCGCAAGAGTTCGCCGTTGGTGCTGGTGAACCCGGAGATCGAGGGGTTCGGGCCGATGTAGGTCGCGTCGATCGAACCGCCCTTGAGCGCCTCGATCGCGGCCGGACCGGCGTTGAACACCTGCGGCTTGATCTCGGTGGTGCCCAACTCCTTCGCGAAGAAGCCCTCGTTCAGCCCGATCAGCGGCGTCGCGTGGGTGACGTTGGCGAAGAAGCCGAGCCGGATCTGCGAGGCCGACGTGCCCGCCTTCGCGCCGCCCGCCGTCGCCGGACCCGCGCCCGCGGCGGGCGTCTTCTTCTTGTCGTCCTTCTTGTCCGAGCCGTAGCCGCACGCGGACATGGCGAGCAGCGGCAGAAGGAGGGCGGCAGCGAAGCCGGTACGGATGGATCTGCGGCGGTATTGGCCGGAATGCGTCCCGAAAACGGACATGCGGGGACCTTCCCTCGGGCCCGCGCCGTCGGGCGCGGGCCGGGATGACGAATGTGATGGGCGACGGGCGATCGTGCGGACAGGGCTGACGGAGCGTCAAAAGCGGGTGGTCAGACCCGCGTTCGGATCAGCCGTGACATCGGCCCGGCGCGGCGAACGCAGCGCCGGCCATGCCGGCGGTGAGCGTCGAGCCGTCGGCCTCGTCGATCAACAGGAAGGAACCGGTACGGCGGCCGACGGCGTAGTCGTCGAGCGCGAGCGGCTGGGCGGTGCGCAGGACCACTCGCGCGATGTCGTTGGCGCGCAGTTCGGTCGGGTGCTGCTCGTGGCCGAGTTCGCCGTCGATCGGCGCGTCCAGGTCCAGCCGGTAGGCGATGTCCTTGACGATCGCCTTGACCGTGCGGGTGGTGTGCTTGAGCAGCACTCGATCGCCGGTGCGCAGCGGCCGGTCGGCGACGTGGCACACGGTCGCCTCCACATCCTGGGTCGGGGTGGGCGCCTCGCCGATCGGCGCGATCAGGTCACCGCGCGAGACGTCCACGTCGTCGGCAAGCCGCAGGGTGACCGACTCGCCCTGCCGGGCCCGCCGGACCGGGACACCGAGCCGATCGATGCCGGCGATCGTGGTGCGCTGCCCCGACGGCAGCACCACCACCTCGTCGTCCTCGTGGAACACGCCGGAGGCGATCTGCCCGGCATAGCCCCGGTAGTCGCGGTACTCGTCGTCGGACTGCGGCCGCAGCACGTACTGCACGGGGAAGCGCGCGGGCTCCTGCGTCGGGTCGGTCTCGACCGGCACCGTCTCCAGGTATTCCAGCAGTGTCGGCCCGGAGAACCAGTCCATGTGCGAGCTGGGGTCCACCACGTTGTCCCCGCGCAGCGCGGACACCGGGATCGAGCGCACGTCCGGCACCCCGAGCGCCTTCGCGTATGCGGTGAACGTGTTGGCGACCTCGGCGAAGCGCTCCTCGCTGTAGTCGACCAGGTCCATCTTGTTGACCGCGAGCACCACGTGCGGCACCCGCAGCAGCGCCGCCACCGCCGCGTGCCGCCGGGTCTGCTCGACCACGCCGTTGCGCGCGTCCACCAGCACCACGGCCAGCTCCGCCGTGGAGGCGCCGGTGACCATGTTGCGCGTGTACTGCACGTGGCCCGGGGTGTCGGCGAGGATGAACCGGCGCCGGGCGGTGGCGAAGTAGCGGTAGGCGACGTCGATGGTGATGCCCTGCTCGCGCTCCGCCCGCAGGCCGTCGGTGAGCAGCGCGAGGTCCGCCTCCTCCTGGCCGCGCTCGTTGCTGACCCGGGTCACCGCCTCCAACTGGTCGCTCAGCACCGACTTCGAGTCGTGCAGCAGCCGGCCCACCAGGGTCGACTTGCCGTCGTCGACGGAGCCCGCGGTGGCCAGTCGGAGCAGGCCCACACGATCGTCGACGGCCGCGCCGGCCGTCGGGGAAATCTCGGACGTCCCACTCATGACTAGAAGTACCCCTCGCGCTTGCGGTCCTCCATCGCGGCCTCGGACATCTTGTCGTCCGCGCGCGTGGCACCTCGTTCGGTCAGCCTGCTCACCGCGATCTCGGCGATGACGTCCGCCACCGTGGCGGCGGGGGAGTCGACGGCACCGGTGCAGCTCATGTCGCCGACCGTGCGGTAGCGCACCACGCGCCGCACGACCGCCTCGCCGGCCCGGGGCCCGCCCCACTCGCCGGGGGAGAGCCACATGCCGTTGCGCTCGAAGACCTCGCGCTCGTGCGAGAAGTAGATCCGCGGCAGCGCGATCTTCTCCCGCTCGATGTACTGCCACACGTCCAGCTCGGTCCAGTTCGAGATCGGGAACACCCGCACGTGCTCGCCGACGCGGTGCCGGCCGTTGTACAGCTGCCACAGCTCGGGCCGTTGGCGCCGCGGGTCCCACGCGCCGAACTCGTCGCGCAGCGAGAACACCCGCTCCTTGGCCCGGGCCTTCTCCTCGTCGCGTCGGCCGCCGCCGAACACCGCGTCGAAGCGGTTGGCCTCGATCGCCTCCAGGAGCGGGACCGTCTGCAGCGGGTTGCGGGTGCCGTCGGGGCGCTCGCGCAGCCGGCCGTTGTCGATGAACTCCTGCACGCTGGCCACGTGCAGCCGCAGGTTGTGCTCGGCGACCACGTTGTCGCGGTATTCGATGACCTCGGGGAAGTTGTGCCCGGTATCGACGTGTAGGAGTGCGAACGGCACCTGCGCCGGCCAGAAGGCCTTGCGTGCCAGGTGCAGCATGACGATCGAGTCCTTGCCGCCGGAGAACAGGATGACCGGCTTCTCGAACTCGCCCGCCACCTCGCGGAAGATGTGCACGGACTCGGCTTCCAACGCGTCCAGGTGGGTCAGGGCCCCGGGTGCGGTGCCCTTGTCGATCGTCGTGGTCACGCCAACCCCTCCTTCGTCTTCGTCGAGCACGGTGCCGTGGTGCGTATCGGGCCGATCATGCGTGGATCCCGCACTCGGTCTTGCCCAGGCCGGCCCAGCGGCCGGCGCGGGCGTCCTCGCCGGGGGCGACCCGGCGGGTGCAGGGCGCGCAGCCGATCGAGGCGTAGCCGTCCATCAGGAGCGGGTTGGTCAGCACGCCGTGTTCGGCGATGTACGCCTCCACGTCATCCTGCGTCCAGCGCGCGATCGGGGCGACCTTGACCTTGCGCCGGCGCGCGTCCCAGGAGACGACCGGGGTGTTCGCCCGGCTCGGCGAGTCGTCCCGGCGCAGGCCCGTGGCCCACGCGCGGTAGTCGGTCAACGCCCGCTCCAGCGGCGCCACCTTGCGCATCGCGCAACACGCGTCGGGATCACGATCGTGCAGCGCGGGGCCGTACTTCGCGTCCTGCTCGACGACGGTCAGCTCCGGGTGCACGGTGATCACGTTCACGTCGTAGACCGCGTCGACCGCATCGCG
The DNA here is from genome assembly GCF_042754105.1 of Embleya sp. NPDC059237. NCBI lineage: Bacteria > Bacillati > Actinomycetota > Actinomycetes > Kitasatosporales > Streptomycetaceae > Embleya > Embleya sp. NPDC059237. Next base: position 1,092,874 of record NZ_JBHZAE010000001.1, read on the forward strand.
CGTGCCGATGGTCTCGGGGAAGTGGTAGCCGGTGTCGAGGAAGACCACGTCCACCCCGGGGGCGACCTTCGAGGCCAGGTGCGCCACCACGGCGTCCTCCATCGAGGAGGTCACGCACCAGGCCGGGCCGAACTGCTCGTGCGTCCAGGCCAGGATCTCGGAGGCGGTCGCGTCCTCCAGTTCGAGCGCCGCCCGGCCGGCGAGCGCTTCGAGGTCGGTGCTCTCGGTGACGGTCATCGGCCCTCCTTCTGTGCGATCGACTGGTGCGCGTGGCCGGCGAGGGGCTCGGTGCCGGGCCCGTCGGGGCCCGGCGTCCCGTCGCCATGCCGATCGGGGCTGTGCCGTGTCGGGAAGACCAGGCCGAGGAACTTCAGCGAGAACGCCCGCCGGCAGGCCGAGCACAACCAGGTGCCGTGCCCCTCCTCGTGCGGGCGCAGGTCCTCGTCGCCGCAGAAGGGGCAGTAGAACGGCACGGCCCGTTGGCCCGGCTCGGCACCGCCGGCGGCGCTCACGACAGGTCCGTGTCGGTCGCGCGCACGGCCCACTGGGCGAAGCGCTCGCCCTCGCCGCGCTGTTCCTCGAAGCGACGCAGCACCCGCTCGATGTAGTCGGCCAGCCCGGCCGAGGTCACCTTGAGGCCGCGGATCTTGCGGCCGAAGCCGGGGTCGAGGCCCAGGCCGCCGCCCAGGTGCACCTGGTAGCCCTCGACCTGCTCGCCGTTCTCGTCCAGGACCAACTGGCCCTTGAGGCCGAAGTCGGCGACCTGGATGCGCGCGCAGGCGTTCGGGCAGCCGTTGATGTTGATCGTGATCGGCTGGTCGAACTCCGGGAGCCGCTGCTCCAGTTCGTCGATCAGGGTGATCCCGCGGCCCTTGGTCTCCACGATCGCCAGCTTGCAGAACTCGATGCCCGTGCAGGCCATCGTGCCGCGCCGGAAGGGGCTCGGGTCCACCCGCAGGCCCAGCGCCTCCAAGCCCTCCTTGAGCGAGGCCACCTTGTCCTCGGCGACGTCCAGGATGAGCATCTTCTGCTCGACCGTGGTGCGCACCCGGTCCGACCCGTGTCGCTCGGCCAAGTCGGCGATCTTGCCCAGCGTGGCGCCGTCCACCCGGCCCACGCGCGGGGCGAAGCCGACGTAGAAGCCGCCGCCCTTTTGCGCACGCACGCCGACGTGGTCGCGCCACACCTGCGCGGGCGCGTCCGGCGCGGGGCCGTCGATCAGCTTGCGCTCCAGGTATTCGCTCTCCAGCACCTCGCGGAAGCGCTCCGGCCCCCAGTCGGCGACCAGGAACTTCAGTCGAGCGCGGTTGCGCAGCCGGCGGTAGCCGTAGTCGCGGAAGATCGAGATGACGCCCTCCCAGACCTGCGGCACCTCCTCCAGCGGCACCCAGGCGCCCAGTCGGACCGCGAGCTTGGGGTTGGTGGACAGCCCCCCGCCGACCCAGACGTCGAAGCCCGGACCGAACTCGGGGTGCACGACACCCACGAAGGAGACGTCGTTGATCTCGTGCGCGACGTCGAGCAGCGGCGATCCGGAGATGGCGGTCTTGAACTTGCGCGGCAGGTTGGAATATTCGGGCTTGCCGATGTAGAGCCGGTTGATCTCGTCGATGGCCCAGGTGCCGTCGATGATCTCTTCCTCGGCGATGCCCGCCACCGGGGAGCCGAGCACCACGCGCGGGGTGTCGCCGCACGCCTCGGTCGTGGACAGGCCGACGCCCTCCAGGATCCGCCAGATCTCCGGGACGTCCTCGATCCGGATCCAGTGGAACTGCACGTTCTGCCGGTCGGTGATGTCGGCCGTGCCGCGCGCGAACCGCTCGGAGACCTCCGCGATGGCGCGCAGTTGGGCCAGGTTCAGCCGGCCGCCGTCGACCCGCACGCGCAGCATGAAGTATTCGTCGTCCAGCTCGTGCGGTTCGAGCACGCCGGTCTTGCCGCCGTCGATCCCGGGCTTGCGCTGCGTGTACAGGCCCCACCACCGCATGCGTCCGCGCAGGTCGTTGGGATCGATCGAGGCGAAGCCCCGGTGGGCGTAGACGTTCTCGATGCGGGCTCGCACGTTGAGACCGTCGTCGTCCTTCTTGAACTGCTCGTTCCCGTTGAGCGGTTCGCGATGGCCGAGGGCCCACTGACCCTCGCCGCGATGGCGAGCGGTCTTGCGGGCGCGGGGACCGCTGCCGGCGGTGTCGGTAGTGGCGGCCATGGGGAGCGTCCTCCGGGCGGATCGGTGGGGGACGCACGGGGGAGCATCCGGCCGCACCCTCGCCGGACCGGCCGTGAGAGTCGTGGTGCCGGTGCGACCGCGCGCCCGGCAGGCTGATGCGGCGGGCGGGTCGTCAGACCGGCGAACAGACGGCGCTGGACATGCGTCCGAGGTCGACGTGGAGTCGACCTACGAGAGCAATACCGGCGCGAGACATGTCGCAAAGATTGACATGGAGCCAGATACCCGTCCATCGGTGTCCGGGATGCGAACAGCCATCTCATATGTCGAACACGCATGCCCATAATGTGGGATGAGATGATCTTTCGCGGTCGGCCGCGGCATGGATCGTCGCCGCGGTTGGTTACGGTACGGGTGGTCGGATCACGCACCCCCGGGCGGTATCACGACCCACGCACCACAGTGGACGAGGAGCTGATCGGTATGCCAGGCGAGATTCTGGGTGTGCCTCGGCGCAGAACGCGCTCCGTTTGTGTGGTCGAGGCCGGCGCCGCGCCCGCCGCCGAGCGGCCCGAGCCGCGGCGCGAGGAGGCGGTCGAGACGCTGCGCTACGCGCTCAACGGCTTCCTGTCCGCGATCCGCGCCGACCGCGCCGGGCGGGCCGATCCGGTCGACGCCGACGCCGCTCGCTATCGCCTGCTCGCGACGCTCGCCGACGAACTCGACCTGGACAACGAGCGGCTGGGCCGGGTGCTCGGGTTGGCCCCGGCCGCGGTGCGCGACCTGCTGGACGTACACGGGCGCGAGGGCCTGGTCGAGGCGGTGCGGGCCGGGCGCGGGCGGGGCGGCTCGGTGGCTCGGCTCACCCCGGCCGGGCGGCGCGAGCTGTACCGGCTCGACGCGCTGTTCCGGGAGAGCTGGGAGAGCGCTTTCGCCGACCTCCCGGCCGAGGAACTGCGGACCGCGGCCAGGGTGCTCAGCCGGCTTTCCGGGGTGCTGATCCCGAGTCGCTGACCAGCGCGGACCGGTCCGCGCGGCGGTCCGGCGCGACACCCCGCACCGGGGGTGGTTCACCCGGACGACGACTTGGCGAATGGCGGGCCCCGGGCCGGATACCTTAAAGGGGTGGCAGCGGACTACCAACAACGACCTCGCCTGCGAGGGGCCGGTCGCATCCGGTTGCGGAGCGCACTGTGGCGGATACTCCGCGAAACGGTGATCTCCTGCTTCAACCACCGGGTGACCGGCCTCGCCGCCGAGGCCGGGTTCTTCATGCTGCTGTCCCTGCCCCCGCTGCTGCTCGGTCTGGCCGGCACCGTCGGCTACCTGCACGGGCTGATCGGCGGCAGCACCGTCAACGACCTCAAGGCCGACATCATCAAGGCCTCCGGATCGGTGCTCTCCGACAAGAGCATCGACCAGGTGGTCGTCCCGCTGGTCAACGACGTCTTCGACTCCGGCCGCGCGGACATCATCTCGGCCGGCTTCCTGATCGCGCTGTGGTCCGGCTCGCGCGCGCTCAACGTCTACGTCGACACCATCACGATCATGTACGGCCTGTCCGGCAAGCGCGGCATCGTGCGCACCCGCCTGTTGTCCTTCACCCTCTATGTGGTCGGGCTGCTGCTCGGCATGTTCCTGATCCCGCTGCTGGTGGCCGGCCCGGAGTTGGTGGTCAAGGCGTTCCCGCACTTCGAGGGAACGGTGCACATCCTTTATTGGCCGGTCCTGGTGGTGCTCTCGGTCTGCTTCCTGACCTCGCTCTACCATGTGTCGGTACCGGTGCGGACGCCGTGGCGCGAGGACATACCGGGTGCGCTGGTCGCACTGCTGCTGTGCATCGTCGGCAGCTTCCTGCTCCGGGTATACCTGGCCACCACCATCGACGGGCCCACCGTCTACGGCTCGCTCGCGGCCCCGGTCGCGGTGATGGTGTGGATGTACTTCGCCGCCATGGCGGTATTGATCGGCGCCGCCGTCAACGCCGCGATCGACCAGGTGTGGCCGAGCCAGGAGACCGCGCAGGCTCGCGCGGAGCGGGACAAGGAGAAGGCCGCCGAGGAGATCGCCGCCGCGATGGAGCACCTGCGCTCGGGGCGGCATCGGGGCACCCCCGGCGACTGGACGCCCGCGGGCGAGCACGACGAGATGGAGGACACCGTCATCCACGGCGAACTCCCCGACCTCGGCGAGCCGCCGTCGGAGTTCCCCGAACGCTGGGCGATCCACGCCCGCGACGCCAAGCGCGGCGACGCGGGCACGGTCAACGGCCGGGCCAACGGCGCCCGGCGCGCGGCCGAGCCGCAGAACCGCATGCCGTCCCGCCCGCCCCGCCCACCGGGGCCGCCGCCCACCAACGGTCAGCCGCCCAGCCTGCACATGCCCGCCGGCCAGGAGTTGCCGGGCCTGCCGCTGGACGACACCGCGTGGCCGCCGCGCCCGACCCGACCGGTGCTCGGCGAGCAGGAACACGCTCGACGCGAGCGCCCGTGATGACCTAGGATTTTCCGAGCGGTCCGCGGGCCGTGAGAAGCGGTGCCCGGAGCGCGGCCCAGAGCCGCACGAGACAGGTGGGAGGTGGATGTCGTGACCACGACCTTGATGACGGTCGCCCGGACGGGCTGGACCTCATACCCCACCCCCATCCTCAGGGTCCGCACCGCGTAGTCGCGCCACGTCGTTCGTCGTGACGGCACGCAGGTCGGCGGATCCGCCCCTCGAAGGGCCACCGGCTTGTCTTCCCAGCAGCACCCCCGTTCCACCTCTTCCTCTTCTTCCTCCCTCCCGCCCTCCGACGTGCTCGCCGGCTACGGCTGGGATGCGGAGCGCGACACCGAATTCGCCCCCTACCGCGGGCACGGCCTGATCCCGGGCCGGATCGCCCGGGTGGACCGCTCGCTGTGCGAGGTGGTCACCGCCGACGGCACCGTGCGTGCCGCGCACGGCGGCGGCGACCTGCCCTGCACCGGCGACTGGGCGGTCCTGGAAACTCCCGACGACGGTCGCGAGCCGTTCGTCGCGGCGCTGTTGACCCGGCGCACATCCCTGGTGCGCTCGCAGGCGTCCGGGCGCTCGGCGGGTCAGGTCCTCGCGGTCAACGTCGACCTGATCGGCGCCGTCGTCCCGCTGGACACGCCCCCCGACCTCGGTCGGTTGGAGCGCTTGCTCACCCTCGCCTGGGAGAGCGGCGCCCGGCCGCTGGTCATCCTCACCAAGGCCGACCTCGCGGCCGACGCCGACGATCTGCGTGCGGACGTCGAGGCGGTCGCGATGGGCGTCGACGTGGTCGTCGCCAGCGCCGTCACCGGCGAGGGCCTGGACGTCCTGGACGCCTACACCGCCGGGCAGACGGTCGCTCTGATCGGCACCTCCGGCGCGGGCAAGTCCACCCTCACCAACGCGCTCGCGGGCACCGAGGTGACCGCGGTCCAGGCGGTGCGCGGCGACGGCAAGGGCCGACACACCACCACCTGGCGCGAGTTGGTACCGCTGCCCAACGGCGGCGTGCTCGTGGACACCCCCGGAATGCGCGGGGTGGGCATGTACGACGTCGGCGAGGGGCTGGATCGCACCTTCTCCGACATCGACGCGCTGGTGGCCGACTGCCGGTTCACCGACTGCACGCACGACAGCGAACCGGGGTGTGCGGTGCTCGCCGCGATCGAGTCGGGTGAACTCCCGCAGCGCCGCCTGGACAGCTATCGCAAGCTGCTCCGGGAGGCCCGGTGGATGGCCTCGCGCGAGGACCACCGCATCCGGGCCGAACGCGCCCGGGAGTGGAAGCTGATCCACAAGGAGATGCGCCGCTCGCCGTCGCCGAAGAAGTGACCCCGGGTCGGGGCGGGCGCGAGCCCGCCCCGACCACCGGTCAGCGCGGTCGCCGAGCCGGCCGTGCGGGCGGTACCGGGTCGAATCCGCCGTTGCCGGGCCGGCAGCGCAGCAGTCGGCGGGCGGTCAGGTACGTACCGCGAAGCGCGCCGTGGCGGTGCAGCGCCCGTTTGCCGTAGGTCGAACACGTGGGCGTGAAGGTACAACACGGCGCGGTCTTCGGGCTGATCTCGGTGCGGTAGCGGTCGACGGCGGCACCGAGGCGGCGGGCGGGGGCGCCTGCGCGCGGGCGGAGCAGGCTCGTGAGCGTGATCCACATCAGGCGGAGCGAGAGCAGGTTGAGCAGGCAGGGGTCGCAGCCGCCGCAGCCGTCGCCCCCGCCGCTGCCGCCGCGACCGCCGCCGCCTCCGCCTCCTCCGCCTCCTCCGCCGAAGCAACCGCCGTTGCCGTCGCGGCTGTCGCGGCTGCGGTCGCCTCCGCCTCGACCGAAGCAGCCCCCGCCCCCGCCCCCGCCGCCGGAGCCGCCTCCGCCGTCACCCCCGCCGCCGCCTCCGGGCAGGTCGCCCAGGCTCTCGCCGGCGCCCTCCGCGAGGTCCTCGCGCCGTTCGCGCCGGCGGCGGTCCTCCTCTTCCTGTTCGAGTCGGCGACGGCGCTCCTCGGGCGTCTCGTCGTTCGGCCCCGTCGCCCCCGCGAAGAGGGGATGCGGTTCGGGCGGCGGCTCGGTCATGGTGGTGCTCTCCCGTGTTCCGGATCTATGTTCGGGGCAATCTATCGAGGCCCGTCCGACACCGCTCGGGTCTCCCGAACAGCCCAGGAGGCACCCGCATGGCCAAGGCACCCGCGTTCGACCCGGCCGACCCGCTCGGCATCGACGACCTGCTCGATGCCGAGGACCGGGCGATCCGGGACACCGTGCGGCGGTTCTGCGCCGACCACGTCACGCCCTACGTGGCGGACTGGTTCGAGCGCGGCGAACTGCCGTCGGTGCGCGAACTGGCGCGCGGCCTCGGCGGCATCGGGGTGCTCGGGATGACCCTGGACGGTTACGGCTGCGCTGCCACCAGCGCCGTGCAGTACGGCCTGGCCTGTCTGGAGTTGGAGGCGTGCGACTCGGGGCTGCGTTCGCTGGTGTCGGTGCAGGGGTCGCTGGCGATGTACGCGATCCACCGCTTCGGGAGTGAGGAGCACCGGCAGACCTGGCTGCCCCGGATGGCCGCCGGCGAGGCACTCGGCTGCTTCGGCCTGACCGAGCCCGACCACGGCTCGGACCCGGCGTCGATGCGTACCCACGCCAAGCGCGACGGCGACGACTGGGTGCTCAACGGGCGCAAGATGTGGATCACCAACGGTTCGGTGGCCGAGGTCGCGGTGATCTGGGCGCGCACCGAGGAGGGCGTGCGCGGTTTTGTGGTGCCCACCGACACCCCCGGGTTCGCGGCCGTCGACATCCGGAACAAGATGTCCCTGCGGGCCTCGATCACCAGCGAGTTGACGCTGGACGACGTGCGGTTGCCGGCCGACGCGGTATTGCCCGACGTGGTGGGCCTGCGCGGTCCGCTGAGCTGTCTGGGCGAGGCCCGCTACGGCATCGTGTGGGGATCGGTCGGCGCGGCGCGCTCCTGCTTCGAGTCGGCGCTGGACTACGCCCGCACCCGGGAGCAGTTCGGCCGGCCGATCGGCGCGTTCCAGCTGACCCAGGCCAAGTTGGCGGACATGGCGGTGGAGATCGGCAAGGCGCAGTTGCTCGCGCTGCACCTGGGGCGGCGCAAGGACGCGGGCGGGGTACGGCCCGAGCAGATCAGTTTCGGCAAGCTCAACAACGTCCGCGAGGCGATCGCGATCGCCCGCAGCGCGCGCACCATCCTGGGCGCGAACGGCATCTCGCTGGAGTATCCGGTGATCCGGCACATGAACAACCTGGAATCCGTGTTGACCTACGAGGGCACCTCCGAGATGCACACGCTGGTGATCGGCAAGGCGCTGACCGGCCTGGACGCCTTCCACTGAGCCGTCGCGCGCGCCTAGGCGTGAGCGTCCGTGTCCAGGGTGACCCGGATGCTCTTGCCGGCGCCGCAGGGCACCACGTCGATTCGGCCGCCGAGTTCGGCCACCATCAGTTTCACGATCATCAGACCGCGCCCGTCCTCGGACTCCGGCCCCGTCTCCAGGAGCGCGTGCGGGCGGAAGGGGTGTCCGTCGGCGACCTCGAGGCGGATCTCGGCGCCGCCGTGGGCCGCGGTGATCCGGATCCGGTCGGTGCGGATCGCCGCGTGGCGCACCGCGTTGGACGTCAGTTCGGTGGCGATCAGAAGCAGGGTGTCGGTCAGCTCCTCGGCGACCCCCCAGCCGTGTAACAGGTCGCGCAGGCGGTGCCGGACCTCCGGTACGCCCGCGACGGTGGGTGCGATGGTCCAGCGCACGAACACCGGCCCGGGCGGGTGTTCGGGTTCGGGCTCGCGGTGGTGGTTCGTCGAGGTGCGCCGCTCGTACCGAGCGCGGGCACGGGCCCGCCCGACGGCGGTCACGGATGACTCCACGAGTGGTACGCGACGGGAGGGAGCGTGGGTCGCGGTGGGTGTGGCGCACGTGCGGGGGAGGGCATCCCGGAGTCCTTCGCTTCGTTCGCTGCGGTACGCGGCACTGGCCGGCGTTCGAAGTCTGCGATGGCGAATCGTGCTCATGCGCCGGTTTTCCGGGTGTGATCCGTAATGCTTCGGTAAGCGACGCTTCATCTCGACTTTGGGTCCGCTTCGGAGCCTGTTCGGACCCGGGATCAGTCTCCGGTCGAGCGGCGCAGTCGTTTGATCTCACTGCGATGGTGCTTGTTGCGCAGCCGGCGCTCGCGCATGCCGCGCGTGGGTTTGGTCGGTCGCCGGGGCGGCGGGGGCGGTGCCGTGGCCTCGACCAGAATGTCGGCCAGCCGCCGGGCGGCGGTTTGTCGGTTCATCAGTTGCGAGCGCTGCTCGGACGAGGCCACGGTGAGCACGCCGTCGACCAGACGCCCCTCCAGGCGGCGCAGCGCGCGCTGCTTGAGGACGTCGGGCAGCGCGGTGGTGGCGCCCAGGTCGAAGGACACCTCGGCGCGGCTGTCCGTGGTGTTCACCGACTGTCCGCCGGGGCCGGAGGAACGGGAGAACCGCCACGACAGCTCGGCGGCGGGTATCGGCACGCCGCGAATGTCGAGATCTGTCGTCATACGCACATGATCCCGCCTGCACCCGGCCGGGGTCGACCGGGTTTTCCGGGGTTTTCCCGGGGGTCGCCGGGTGCTTTCCCGGCGTGGGACGGCGAGGATCGTGGGATGAGTGCCGACATGAACGCGGAACAGACGCAGGCATACGGTTCCTGGCCCTCGCCGATCACGGCCGAGCGGTTGGTGGAGGGGGCGGCGAGTCCCGGGGAGATCCGGGCCGACGGGGAAGAGGTGTGGTGGGCCGAGGCGCGGCCGACGGAGGGCGGGCGCGTGCAATTGGTGCGCCTGCGTCCGGGCGGGGCGCCGGAGGACGTGCTGCCGGAGGGTTTCTCGGCGCGGACCCGGGTGCACGAGTACGGCGGCGCGGCCTGGACGGTGCGGGCCGGCGTGCTGGTCTTCGCGAACTGGACCGACCAGCGGTTGTACCGGCTGGGGCCCGGCGACGACACGCCGGTGGCGATCACCGCCGAGCCGCGGGAGCCGGCGGGGCTGCGCTATGCGGACTTCACCGTCGTGCCCGCGGGGCAGTGGGGGGCGGGGGAGTGGCTGGTCGCGGTGCGCGAGAGTCACGAGCCGGCCGCGATCGAGGCGCACGGCGAGGCGGTCAACGAGATCGTCGCCCTGCCGCTGGACGGTACGCAGCCGGCGCGGGTCCTGGTCACCGGGCCGGACTTCGTCTCCTCGCCGCGACCGGCCGCCGACGGCTCGGCGCTGGCCTGGACCCAGTGGTCGCACCCGGACATGCCGTGGGACGCGGCGGAGTTGATGGTGGCCGCGATCGAGGCGGGACCGCGCACGACCGGCGCGCAGGCGGTCGCGGGTGGTGGGCGCGAGTCGGTGGTGCAGCCCGAGTGGGGTCCCGACGGGGCGTTGTGGTTCGCGTCGGACCGCACCGGGTGGTGGAACCTGTACCGGGTCGGCGCGGGTGGTCAGGTGGAGGCGGTGGCGCCGGTCGAGGCCGAGATCGGCGGCCCGCAGTGGGTGTTCGGCGAGCGGTACTACGCCTTCCTCGACGACGGCCGGATCGCCTGCACGGTCAACGCGGGCGGTTTCGTGCACCTGGGCGTGCTCGATCCGACCCGTCCGGAGGAGGCGCCGACGCGGGTGGAGACCGGGCTGACCTGGTTGTCCGACCTGGCCGCGGTGTCCGGCGGGGTGCTGGTGATCGGGGGCGGTCCGGACGACGAGGATGCGCCGCGCCGGGTCCGGCTCGCGCCCACCGGGGGTACCGCGCTCCAGATCGAACGGTTGCGTCCGGCCCGGGACTTCGGCTTCGACGCCCGGTGGTTCAGCCCGCCGCGGCCGATCGAGTTCGACTCGCCGGCCGGGCGTACCGCACACGCGCTGTTGTACCTGCCGAAGAACCCGAATGCGCAGGCGCCCGCCGGCACGTTGCCGCCGCTGATCGTCTCCATCCACGGCGGCCCGACCGCGCAGGCGCCGGCGGTGCTCAACCTGCGGATCCAGTACTGGACCAGCCGCGGGTTCGCGGTGGCCGACGTGAACTACGGCGGCAGTACGGGATACGGCCGGGAGTACCGCAACCTGCTGTACGACTCGTGGGGCATCGTCGACGTCGAGGACTGCACGGCGGTGGCCCGGCACCTGGCGGACACGGGTGTCGTGGACGGCACGAAGCTGGCCATCCGGGGCGGTTCGGCGGGCGGGTACACCACGCTGGCCGCGCTGGTGGGCAACGACGTCTTCACCGCCGGCGCCAGCCACTTCGGCGTCGCCGACATCGCGGCGCTGGCCCGGCACACGCACAAGTTCGAGTCGCGCTACCTGGACCGCCTGGTCGGCCCGTATCCGGAGGCCGAGGCGGTGTACCGGGACCGTTCGCCGATCAACCACACCGATCGCCTGTCCAGCCCGCTGGCGGTCTTCCAGGGTCTGGAGGACGAGGTGGTGCCACCGGCGCAGGCCGAGATGATCGTGGCGGCCCTGAGGGAGAAGAAGCTCCCCTACGTCTACCTGGCGTTCGAGGGCGAACAACACGGGTTCCGTCGGGCGGAGAACATCATCCGCGCGCTGGAGGCCGAACTCTGGTTCTACGGACGGGTTTTCGACTTCGACCCGGCCGACCCGATCGAGCCGCCGCCGGGCGGCGGGTTCTGATCTCCACGCCGACGGCCCCCGCCGGACCGCGTGGTGCGGTTCGGCGGGGGCCGCTCGTGGGGGTTCGACGACTACCAGGTGCCCGGCGCTGTCTGCCAGGCGGGGAACGATCCGTCGAAGCCGCCGTCGGGGCGGGCCTTGAAGACGTATGCGGTGGTGGCGCCGTTGCCGTAGTTGTACATGATCGAGATGTCGGCGCGGCCGTCGTTGTCGTGGTCGCCCGAGACGGGTTGGCCGGCGTAGCCGCTCGCCCACCAGTTCTCGGGGGTGTCCCAGGATTTCACGTCGTTGCCGAATCCGCCGCTGCCGTCGGTCTTGGCGGCGAAGGTGAACAGCGCCGCGCGGTCGTTGTCGTAGCGGTACATGGCTGCGACGTCGGCTTTGCCGTCGCCGTTGTAGTCGCCGGCGGTGAGTTTGACCCGGGTCCAGTCCCAGTTGTACGGCGTCGCGCGCCAGGACTGGAGAGGCGCGGTGAATACGCCGGTGGGGTCGGTGAGCAGGGTGTGGAGGGTGACGCTGGCGTCGGACCAGCCGTACATGGCGGCGATGTCGGCGCGTCCGTCGCCGTTGAAGTCGCCGGTGACGTACTTGGCGGAGTTCGCGTCCCAGGTGTTGGGGGCGGCGCGCCAGCCGGTCAGCGGGTCGTTGAAGGTGCCGTCGGGTTTGGCGATCCAGGTGTAGGTGCCGATGGAGTTGCCGCCCTGGTCGTAGATCATGGCGGTGTCGGCGCGTCCGTCGCCGTTGAAGTCGCCGGAGAGAAAACGGGCGTTGTTCGCGGTCCAGTTGCCGGCGGCGACGTACGCACTGTCCAGGCCCTCGGTGAAGGTGCCGTCCGCTTTGCTGAGGAAGGTGAACAGGCGGTTGCTGCCGTTGGGGTAGCCGTAGAGGGCGGCGACGTCCGTTTTGCCGTCCCCGTTGAAGTCGCCGGTGGTCCACTTGGAGTGTTGGTAGCTGAACCAGCCGTGGTGCGCCGTCCACGCGTTGCGAGGCGGTTCGTATCCGCCGGTGGGCCGGGCGAGCAGGGTGTACAGCGCGCTGGTCTCCTCGCCGTGATCGTAGACGGTCAGCATGTCGGCGCGCCCGTCCCCGTTGAAGTCGCCGGTGAGGTCGGTGCGCAGGTGAGCGGTGCGGTCGTCGGGGTGGTGTTCCGCGGTGATGCCGGTGACCGCGTTGAAGCGCACGTAGCCGCCCTGGAAGCTCTCCCGGATGTCGCCGTTGGCGACGGTGAACTCGTCGGACGTGGGATAGCCGAGCCAACCCTGTTCCCAGCTCAGCTGCGACCAGCGGGTCCGGATCCAGCCTTTGACGGACCAGGCTTCGTTGGTGGTCCCGTTCCAGTAGATGGATGCCGAGTCGGCGGCGTCGGAGAGCTTGCGGAAGTGGTTGTAGCGGCCGGTGTTGCCGGGTACGTCGCTTTCGTCGGTGGTGGGGAAGCCGAGTGCGGCGGGGCCGCCGAGCGCGAGGTACTTGGTGTAGATGTTGCCGTGGATGGACCAGGTGCCGTACTCGGGTGTCCAGTAGATGGCGCCGTAGCCGCCGTCGCCCTGGAAGGTGTTGAACCATGCCTCGCCGATGCCGACGAGGGTGTCGTCGGCGGTGGGGTAGCCGAGGATGCTCGTCTCCCAGCCCAGTTCCGCCCACTTGAGACGGATGCCGCCGCCGATCAGGGTGGCGCCGGTGGCGGGGTGCCAGTAGATCGACCAGTCCAGGCGGTTCGGCGTCTTGAAGTGCGCGTAGCGGCCGATCCCGTCCGGGGCGATGCTCATGTCGATGGCGGGATAGCCGGTGGCCACGCCGCCCGCCGCGCGGAACTTGGCCAGGACCGGGCCGCACAACTCGTGCCGCCCGGTCGCCGCCGACTCGAACGACTCGCACTCGCTCCACGGCGTGCTGCCGAGGGCGAGTTGCCGTGCCGGGCCGAAGGCGGAGCCGTTGGACAGGGCCCGGCCGGGGAATTCGACGATCCTGCCTTCACCGTCGCGTGACCAGAGGTCGGCGAAGCCGTCCTTCTCCAGATCGCCGTCGCTGGTCAGGTGCGGGTAGGCGGTCCCGGTGAAGCCGGTGCCGATGGCGCCGGCGCGCACGGCCGGGTCGCCGTAGACGGTGAGGTCGAGTGCGGTGGGGTTGCCGTCGCCGTCCGGCCCCGGGGCGGGCTTGGCGCGGCTGGTGTACTGGTGGATCCTGCCCGAGGCGGTGTCCCGGGACCAGATCTCCGGCAGCTTGTCGCCGTTGAGGTCGCCCGGGGACATCAGGGTCATGTTCTGCCAGTCGGCGTTGCCCAGGGCGATGGCGTCGCCGCGCGTGTCGATGAAGCCGGTCGGGCTGCCCAGGTAGAGCCAGAGCGCGGAGCCGGTCTTGACGAGCAGATCCGGGTAGTCGGCCTCGTCGATGACGCCGTTGCCGTCGTCGTCGTTGACGCTGCCGATCGAGACGATCTGGTCGGCGTCGGCCCAGTGGTCGTTGGTCTCGCGGTCGCGTACCCGCAGCTCTCGGCGTTGGCTGTCGGCACTCTCCAGGGAGCCGTCGCCGCGTCCCGGGTAGACGTAGAGGCGGTTGCGCAGGCCGTCCGGCGCCGGGCGCAGGGTGACCAGGTCCTCGTAGTAGTCCGCGGTCCAGGTGCCCCGGTGGGTGAGCGAGCGCACGTCGGCGAAGGAGCCGGCGACCGGCAGGGTCGCGCCGAAGGTGCCGTTGCCCTGGCCGGGTCGGGTGAGCAGCTTGCCCGAGCCCGGGTCGATGTTCATCAGGTCGGTGTGGCCGTCGCCGTTGAGGTCACCCGGGTTGTCCCGGTTCGGGGAACGCTTCGCGTAGTAGAGGTAGTTGCGCACGTCGGAGCGGTTTCCGGCGGCGTCCAGGCTGCGTACGTAGAGGTAGTTCGAGCCGGCGACGGTGGGGGTGAAGGAGATGGTCGCCGGGCCGCCGACGCTCGTCGCCGGGACGTCCCGGACCTTGGGATCGCTCTCGGTCCACCACTGGTAGCGGGTGACGTCGGCGACGCCGTTGGCGGTGAAGGTGAAGTCACCGGGGGTGCGTACCTGGGCGGCCTGGTCGGGATTGCCCGCGGGGAACTGCGGCGAGGAGACGCCGGGGAGTTCGGCGGGGCGGCTGCCGTCGACGGTGAACAGGCACTGGCCGGCCCATGGGCTGAACACGCGGCCGTCGAAGATGCGGACGTCCCAGCGGTAGGTGCCGTCGAGCGCGCTCGCCGGGATCTCGGCCCGGGCCACGGTGCCGCGTGAGATGTCGCGGTACACCTTGGTGGGACCGTCGGTCGAACCGTCCTTCCAGTAGTGGAATTCGGCGGTGAGGTTGTTGTCCTCGGCGTCGTCGGCGCGCGCGAAGAGCACAACCTGGTCGGTCCGGCCGATGATGCCGCCGGTGCACGGCGTCGAGGGGTCGGTGGCACGGTTGGCCGGCGTTTGCGGCGGGGTGTTGTACTCGGTGCTGATCCGGACCGAGTCGGGCTTGAACTTGCGCCAGGACACGTCGATCGTGTCGTTCTGGCTCTTCAGGCCGAGCGTCCAGCTGCCCCAGTGGCTGCGTGCCGCCTGGTCGATCGCGGACGTCACGTTGATCTCGATGGTGTCGTTGGCGCCCGGGCAGTTTCGCCCGCCGTAGGACTCGTCGATGCTGCCGACCCTGCGGTCCCAGCTCGGCTGGTTGTTCCAGGTGGTCGCCTTGGAGATGCTTCCGGTGTCCCAGACCTCGAGTTCACCGGACCGGCAGTTCCAGGCACCCGCGTAGGACTGTTGGAGGCGCAGGACGGAGTTGATGATCTGCTTGTCCCACAGCTCCGTCATGCCGACCTGGAAGAACGTTTTGGCGCAGACGACCGCGCCGCCCCGGTCGCCGTCTTTGGCGCAGCCGACCCGGCCGACCTTCTCCTGCATGGTGCCGCCGTTCCAGTAACTGGTGGTGGCGGAGCCGGCGATGGCGTTGTGTTTGTAGGCGAGTGCCCAGGCGAACTTCCAGTCGTCGCGCCAGACCGGGTCGACGACGACCGGGAACTTGGTGTCGGGCGCGGTCAACAGGGCCTGGTCGGTGCTCAGTTCGAGGGTCTGACCGGTGAGCTTGACGCCGAGGTCGGCGTGCTTGGCGCCGGGGTCGTAGCCGTCCGTGGGGTCGGTGGGCGCCGTCGTCGTGGGGCCCTCCGCGGTGAGTGCGCGTGCCGCCGGATCCTGGCCGGCCGTCGGGTTTGCGCCGGCCTCCCACATCTGCGGTTTGGGCGCGGTGAACACCGCTTGACCGGTCGGGTCGAGGGCGCGCAGCTCGCCGCTCTCGTCCCTGGTGATGTCGAGCCCGGTGGTCTTCAGGCCGAACTTCAGCGTGGCCAGGGCCGGATTCCGGCCGGCCTCGGGGGTCTTGATGATGACGTAATGGGCGAAGTCGTCGACGTTGGCGACGACTTTGAGGTCCACGCCGGGCAGGACCTCGGGGTAGGTCGCGGAGTCGCCCTCGACGATCGGCTTCGGGAGCGTGCCGGGCCAGGTGAGGGCGATCCTGCGGTCGTTCTTGGCGAGTTCGGCCAAGGGGCCGTTGCCGCCGGCGGAGAACGACATCCCGATCCTCGCCGCCCTGGGCGCGAGCCGGCCGTCCTTGCGAGCCGCGAGGGTGTCGTCGGCCTTGACGAGTGTGCCGTCGCGCCAGACCCGGACGGGACTCAACGCGCGCTCCGAGGTGAACGTGCCCGAGGGGTTGGCCCAGACCTCGTCCGTCTCGGTGCGCAGGGACACCACCTCGACGCGGCGGCCGGTCTTCTTGGCTTCGGCGGCTGCCGCGGCTTGGTCGTCGGCCTGCTTGGCCGGGGCCGATTTCGCGCCGGCGGGAGTTTCTTTGTCGACCCTTGTGGCCGGAGTGGTGGATGCGGCGCCGGCCGGCATGGCGGTGATCAAACCGGCGGACAATGCCGCCGTAATCACCCAGATCGCTGCCCTTTTCGGGCGAAAATACGGTGTGGACAGGGGTTTTATCAAGGGTTTCACGGCGCTTCCGGGGGAGAGAAGGAATGGGCGCTTCGAGAACCGGCGCCGAAGGAGCGGATGCGGCACCGCCGTGGCTCGAAAACGACTGGTCGGTCCGGTGCAAAGCACCGCACATGGCGTGAGTTTTAGCAGGTCACAGACGTGCTTGGCGAGCATCGTGCCTTACGGACATTTCGACCAAGTAGTTGGTATATGGATTATAAATCCTGATTCCCGATCTGTGGGAGTTCGTTTTCGAATGCCCAATTGCCCGTCGATAAATAAAAATCGATAAAGTCGCCGGAACGGTTCTGCGACTGCTAGCTTCACCGCCATCATTGGGTGGCGTGGATCTTGGGGGCCCCACGTCCGAATTCCTTGGGTGGGGTTGTGCGCAGACGTAGAGCCCGTGCGATGAGCACGGTGATCAAACGCCCGTGGCGATGGCCGGCACCGCTGATCGCGGCGGTGCTGGTCGGATCGAGCCTGACCGTGATGCCGGCCGCCGCGGAGCCGGCCGCGAAGCCTTCGTTGCCGGAATTGCAGCAGCTGACCCGGGTGCCGGGTGAGCGGGCGTCGACGAAGCGAAACGATCCGCCGCCGGCGGAGTCGCAGCTGAAGACCTGGCGGGGCGCGCCCGGTGTCGCCTGGCCCGCACCCGGCTCGGCCGAGGTGGAAGTCCCGCGTGCGCAGCGGTTGTCGGCGACCAGGTCGGCCGGCGCCCCCGCAGGTGCGCCGGCCGGATCGTTGCCGATCCGGGTGAGTTCGCCGACGGTGCCCGGAGCGGCGAACCGTTCGACGCAGACGGCCGTGGACGCTCCGCCGGTCAAGGTCAAGGTCGATCTGCTCGACCGCGCGACCGCGACGAAGGCCGGCGTGGGCAACGGGCTGGTACTGGGCGTCAAGCGCACCGACGTTGGCGCCGAGGCGGCCCCGGTATCCGTCGAACTCGACTACAGCGCGTTCAAGAACGCGTACGGCGGCGGCTGGGGTTCCCGGTTGCAGTTCGTCGCGATGCCCGAATGTGCGGTGACCACACCGCAGCTGCCCGGGTGTCAGACCCGCACTCCGGTCGAGATGCGCAACGACTCGGGCACGGGGAAGCTGACCGCGACCGTGCAGCCCGCGGCCGCCGGCGTGGCGGGTCTCCAGGCCCGCACGGCCGGTGCGCCGGCGCAGGGCATGCTGCTCGCGGCCACCCCCTCGGCGAGCGGGCCGAACGGGACCTACAAGGCGACGTCGCTGAGCGCGTCCGGGTCCTGGCAGGCCGGTGGCGCCGCGGGTGACTTCTCGTGGTCGTACCCGCTGGAACTTCCCGGCTCGCTCGGCGGACCCGCCCCTTCGCTCGCGCTCGGCTACTCCTCGGCAAGCATCGACGGCCGCACCTCGGCCTCGTTGCAGCAGAGTTCGTGGGTCGGCGACGGCTGGGACCTCGGCTCGAACTTCATCGAGCGCACCTGGGTCCCGTGCAGTCAGGACAAGAAGGACGGGTCCGGCTTCAACAACCCCAAGGACGACACCGGCGACCTGTGCCACGGCGCGCCGATGATGACGATGTCGCTCAACGGCGGATCGACGCCGCTGGTGCAGGACGACGTCACCAAGGTGTGGCGCCCGGCCAAGGACGACGGCTCGCGGATCGAGCTGATCACCGGCGCCCAGGACCTCAACGGCGACAAGGAAGGCGTGCACTGGCGGGTGACCAACCCGCAGGGCGTGCAGTTCTGGTTCGGCCTGAACAAGGTCCCCGGATGGCAGCCGGGCAAGCCCGTCACCAACTCGGCGTGGCTGGTCCCGATCTACAACAACCAGCCCGGAGAGCCCTGCTACCAGCCGGACTTCGCCGACTCGGCCTGCGACCGGGCCTGGCGCTGGAACCTCGACTACGTCGTGGATCCGCGCGGCAATGCCATGACGTATTGGTACAACAAGGAGGTCAACCACTACGGCGCGAACTTCAAGTTCGCCGGTGGTTCGACCAACCGGGCCTACGACCGCGGTGGTTGGCTCGACCACGTCTCGTACGGTCTGCGCAGCGACAACCTCTTCACCAACGCACCGGCACAGGTCGACTTCACGGTGGCCGAGCGCTGCCTGACCTCGCCCACGTTCGACTGCGCCGAGGACAAGCTGAAGCCCGAAGTCGACTGGAACATCGCCAAGATGTGGCCGGACACCCCGGGTGACCAGCTGTGCGCGGCGAACGAGGAATGCAAGGCGCGGTTCACCCCGACGTTCTTCACCCGCAAACGCTTGACCGAGATCAACACCAAGGTCTGGACGGGCGCCGCCTACCAGCCGGTCGACACCTGGGCGCTGACCCAGGACTTCCCGATGACGGGCGACGGCACCGACTATCCGCTGTGGCTCGCGTCGATCCAGCGCACCGGCAAGAACGGCACGCCGATCACGCTGCCGCCGGTCACCTTCCGCGGCAAGCAACTGCCCAACCGCGTGGACAAGGACGGCGACGCGCTGCCGCCGTATCTTCGCTACCGGATCGAGAACATCGACACCGAGACCGGCTCGATCGTCTCGGTGAAGTTCAAGGACACCGAGTGCTCGGCGGTCGACCCGGTCAAACTGCCGACGGCGGCGGAGTCGAACGCGCTGCGGTGTTATCCGGTGGTCCAGGAGATCCCGGACCCGACCGACCCGGACCGCAAGCGCAAGCTCTACGTCACGGACTACTTCCACAAGCACGTGGTGGAGCGGGTCCAGGAGCAGGACGCGATCGCCGGTACCCCGACCCGGGTGACCTCGTACGACTACCTCGGTGCGCCGGCGTGGGCATATGACGAGGAGAACGAGCTCACCGAGCCGAAGACGCGTACGTGGTCGCAGTGGCGCGGCTACGAGCGGGTGCGCACGCTGATCGGGCAGGCCCCGGACCGGCGTACGCAGACCGAGACGTTGTTCTTCCGCGGCCTGGACGGCGATCGGGCGTCACCGACGTCGGATGCCCGGCGGAGCGTGAAGGTCAAGGACTCCGAGAACGGCGAGATCGCCGACCACAAGCTGTACGCAGGCCAGACGCGCGAGGTGTTGGTCTACGACGGCGAAGGCGGCCCGCTCCAGGCGGCCACCACGTACACGCCGTGGTTGTCGGGGCCGACCGCGACGCGCGTGCGGCCGAACGAGACGCCGCCGTTGCAGGCGTTCGTACAGCAGACGACGAAGACCGCTTCGCGGGTGCTGCTGACGGACGGGCGGGGCTGGCGCCGTACGGCGACGGAAAGCACGTTCAACGCGCGGGGTTTCATCGAGACGACGTCGTCGCTGGGTGATATCGCGGATCCGAACGACGACTCGTGCACCCGGTACTGGTACGCGCCGGACGAGACCAAGTGGATGATCGACCGCCAGTCGCGGATCGAGTCGGTCGCGAAGGCGTGTGACGCGCAGAACGTACAGCGGCCTGAGGATGTCACCTCCGACGCGAAGATGTTCTACGACGGGGTCGGCAACCTGGAGCGCACGGAGTCCCTTTCGGACTACGTGGGCGGTCAGCCGGTGTATGTGCTGGACGGCACGGCCACGTTCGACGCGTACGGTCGGCCGAAGTCGGTCACCGATGTGTTGGGCGCGGTCAACTCGACCGAATACTTCCCGGCCGCCGGGCAGATCCCGACCAAGACCACGATCACGAACCCGCTGGGTCACCGGCAGTCGGTCGAGACCGACCCGGGACGCGGCGCGACGCTGGTCCAGGAGGACGCCAACAAGCGGCGCAGCGTGATGCGGTACGACGCGCTGGGTCGTCTGGTCAAGGCGTGGTCGCCGGACCGCAACCCCGATCAGAAGTCGGCGGACGCCGAGTTCTCATACACGGTGCGTCGTGACGGGCCGGTCGTCATCACCAACAAGAACCTGTTGGACGACGGCAGTTACCGCACCAGCTACGACATCTACGACGGCAGCCTGCGCATCCGGCAGACCCAGATGGAGGCGCTGGGCGGCGGTCGCATGGTGACCGACACCTTCTACAACAGCCTGGGTCAGATCTGGAAGTCGAACGGCGGCTACTACGCCGACGGTGCGCCCGAGGGGGCGATGTTCGCGCCGTTGGACACCAAGGTCCCGGCGTCGACGTTGACCGAGTACAACTCGACGGGTCAGCCGACGGTCCAGATCTCGCGCAAGTTCGGGGTCGAGACCTCGCGCACGACGACCACCTACGGTGGCGACTTCGTCATGGTGGACCCGCCGACGGGTGAGACGCCGACGAAGGCGATCCTGGACGCGGTCGGTCGCAAGACGGAGTTGCAGTTCTTCAAGGGCACGGACCCCAGCGGCGCGCACGACACGACGCGCTACAGCTACAACCGGCGCGGCCAACTGTCGTCGGTGGTGGACGAGGCCGGCAACACGTGGGGCTTCGAGTACGACCTGCGGGGTCGTCAGGTCAAGGTGACGGACCCGGACAAGGGCACGTCGACGATGACCTACGGCGCGGGTGACCGACTGGCGACGACGACGGACGCGCGTGGGAAGACGGTCGCGCCGGAGTACGACGTGCTCGGCCGGGTCAAGGCCACGCACGAGGGGTCGATCACCGGCCCGAAGCTGACCGAGTCGGTGTTCGACACGCTGCCGAACGCGCTGGGGCTGCCGGTTTCGTCGACGCGGTTCGTGAACGGCAACGCGTACAAGCAGGAGGTCACGGGCTACGACACGGAGTACCGCCCGAAGGGTACGAAGATCACCATCCCGCCCTCCGAGGGCAAGTTGGCGAAGACGTACACCTTCTCCAGCACCTACTCCGAGACCAACGGTCTGCCCGAGACCAGCACGTTCCCGGCGGTGGCGGGTCTGCCGATCGAGGACATCACGATGTCCTACAACCGGTACGAGCTGCCCACCGTGATGGGCATCAACGGGGACACGTTCGTCGACCGGGTGGACTACTCGCCGCTGGGCGATGTGCTGCGCACGCATGCGGGTCCGGCGCCGAAGCAGGTCTGGTCGACGTACGAGTACGACGAGCAGACGCGGCGGCCGACGCGCACGGTGAACGACCGGGAGACCTCGCCGTCGCGGATCAACGACGCGCGGACCGAGTACGACACGGTCGGCAACATCACCAGGATCACGGACGCGTTCGGGCCGAACCCGACGCCGTCGACGACGGACACCCAGTGCTTCGTGTACGACTACATGCGCCGGATGACGGACGCGTGGTCGGCCACGGACGACTGCGCCACGAAGCCGGGCCAGGTCGGTCCGAGCGGCGGCCGGCCGAGCGTGGGCGGCCCCGACGCGTACTGGTCGTCCTACAGCTTCGACGCCGCGGGCAACCGCAAGACGGAAACGAAGCACGACCCGGCGGGCGTGGCGGGCCAGGACGCGAACCGGGCCTACACGTACGGCACTCCGGGCACGGCGGGCGCGAACTACCTGAAGAAGGTCGACACCACGGGCCCGGGCGGAAGCCGGACCGAGTCGTATTCCTACGACGCGGCGGGGAACACCGCCACGCGGACCATCCAGGGCGATACGCAGAATCTGGAATGGGACGTCGAGGGTCACGTCTCGAAGGTCACCGAGGGTACGAAGGTCACGTCGTTCCTGTACGACGCGGGCGGCGAGCGGCTGATCAAGCGTGACCCGTCGGGCACCACGTTGTATCTCCCGGGAACCGAGGTCCAACTCGACCCGGCGGGCAACATCGTCAAGGGCACGCGCTACTACGCGCACCCGGCCGGGCCGACGCTGGTCAAGACGGTGGAGAACGGTCAGACCAAACGTTCGTACCTGATGGCCGACCAGAACGGCACCGCGAACACGGCGGTGGACGCGGACACCCAGGAGGTGACGCGTCGAAAGTTCACCCCATTCGGTGATGTTCGCGGGGTCAAGCCGTCGATCTGGCCCGGTAATCAGGGCTTCGTAGGCGGGACGAACGACGAGTCCACAGGGCTCGTCCATCTCGGCGCCCGTGAATACGACCCGGCGGTAGGCCGGTTCCTGTCCGTCGACCCGGTGGTCGACTACAACGAACCGAAGCAGATGAACGCGTACGTGTACGCGGCCAACTCCCCGGTGACGTTCAGCGACCCGTCGGGTCTGGCCATCGGCATGCCGGTGATGCCGATCAAGGACTTCTCGGACGCCGAGTTGGCCTGGGCGCACTGGGCCAAGGGCCGCAGCCTGATCGACGTCGCGATGGAAGCCGCGATGTCGGCCCTCAAGGACGCGTCCGGCTACAACGACATCCGCGACTGCATCGGCGGCGACGGCTGGGCCTGCGCGGGCATCGCGGCGGACGCGGCCTTCTCCTTCTTCGGCGGCGGCGGCGCGGCCAAGCGAATAGCCAAGGGCCTCAAGCGCGCCTACGACGCGATGAAGAAGTGGGCCGGCGTCGTGCAACGCGCCCTCGACATCATCGCGAGGGCCGAGCGCTACCAGCAGGCAATGGCCAAGTACGCCGAGGACCTGGCGGCATGGCAACGAGAACAGGAAGCAGCGGCAGCGGCAGCCCGAAAACTCGAGGAGGAGGCCGCCGCAGCCAAGAAGGCTCAAGAGGAAGCAGCAGCGGCTGCGGCCAAGAAGGCCGACGAAGCCGCCGCATCGGCTGCACGGCAAGGGAAAGAGTCAGCAACAAAGGCGAAGAGCGCCGACGGCGACGGGAAGTCTTCGAAGTCTACCGAGGGAAGAAAGGCCGAGAAGCCAAGCGGTAAGGGTGGCGGGTCCTGCTCGGCGCAGGGCGGTCGGAACAGCTTCGTGCCGGGAACCGGGGTTCTCATGGCCGATGGCACGTCAAAGCCGATCGAGGAAATCGAGCTTGGTGACCAAGTCGAGACTACGGATCCGGATACGCAGACGACAACGACCGAACCGGTAGTTGCCCTGATTTCCGGAGAGGGCGAAAAGAAGCTCATTGACATCAGCGTCGATGTCGATGGTGACGCCGGGGATGCGCAAGCCGTGGTGACTGCGACGGATGGACATCCCTTTTGGCTCCCGGAAGCCGAAGCCTGGAAAGATGCAGTCGATCTTCGTGTCGGTGAGTGGGTGCAGAGTACTCGTGGTGAACGGGTACGCGTCGTTGCCGTGCACATTCGCATGGTTGAACAGCGCGTGCACAATCTCACTGTCGCCAATGTGCATACGTACTTCGTGCTCGCTGGCGACCTACCTGTCCTGGTCCACAACTGCGGAAACCTTGACAAAGACGAGGGTGTCGCCGGAGCCCATCCAAAGTCTCATGTAGGCAAAAGCGATCAAGACCTGATTGATCGAGTGGCCAACGACTCCACCGCGAGCGCGGCTTCTTCGCTGCATGCCGAGACTGCACAAGAAACAATCAATCAGGTTATCGCCGCTAAGCGTCAGCAGATCAACAAATGGGCCACAACGGCCCGATCCGGTCATGAAAAGAACTTCACGGTCACGATGCCTACAGCGGTCGGGAGGGTGGCAGATGGCTCTGGCGTGCGTGATGCATCCACCGTGACTCTGGTTCTGAAAAAAATAGAAAAAGGCTACATGGGGCATTCGAAATCGTGGGTACTCAAAACGATAAAACTCTCGTAGTGCCGATGTCGCGGTAGAATACACAGAAGTGGGAAACGTCGGCCGATCGTCAGTCGGTCGACGTTTCCTTTCTCTCGCCTTGAAAGGATGCGACCTTGGTACCCCTCGAGCAACGCATCGCGCATCTGTTTTTGGATCTCCATGCCTATCAGGAGAAATTGGCGAATTTCACGTCCGAGCTTTATGAAACTCACTGTCTCGGGCGGTCCAGTGAGCTCGTTCATTCGATTGACCTGGTGCGTGATAATGGCAGTGTCGGAGTCTCTCTACGACATTCGTTTCGATTTCTTGAGAGTGATTATGATGAAGATTTGAGCGAACTGGAAATAGTCGTTGAACTGAGATTTCTGGAGGAAAATTGCCTGGTAAAATCAGTGATCCATGCCGCACTTCAATGTCCGATGGGTGAATTCTCCAAAGGGTTTCATCTGCTTGACTTCATGGCGGAGGAGGTGGAGAATCTGGAAAAAGCGATGGTAATTTTTAAGGATAAGGTTCGTGGTATTTGTGAAATGTCGGATCTCATGCCTCGGCTGGGACTTTAGGTGGCTCCAATGGGTTGGGGTGCTGTGTTGAACGGGTCGGCGGCGTCTGCATCGACGCCGGGTAGCCGTTGTCGGGATGAGGCGGAGAACAATTTTGCCGGCGCACCGGTATCCTGAGTTGAGGAATTGGATACCTTGCGTTAACAAGCCGCGCTTCGTGGGGTAACGCGAAGCGGGGAGTCTGTGAGGGCAACGATCGGTTCGAGGGCTTGGGACGGTTGCCACATGTTGTTGACGCCGCATGAGCGGGAGCGGTTGATGGTGTCGTATGCGGCTGAGCTTGCGCAGCGGCGGAGAGCCAGAGGGCTGCGGCTCAATCATCCCGAGGCTACTGCTGTGTTGGCTTCTTTTTTGTTCGAAGGGGCTCGGGATGGGCGGTCTGTGGCGGATCTTCAGGAGGCCGGGCGGCATGTGCTCGGGCGGGACGATGTGATGGACGGGGTCCCGGAGTTGGTGGCCGAGGTGCAGGTGGAGGCGACCTTTCCGGATGGGACGAAGTTGGTCACCGTGCATCGGCCGATTCCGTGAGTGGGGGTAGGGCCCGGCGGTCGTTGGCTGCTGTGGTGCCCGGGGAGGTTTTGCTGGGCTCGGGGGAGATTGTGCTCAATCCCGGGCGGGCTGTGGTGACGGTGATGGTGCTGAACACCGGGGATCGGCCCGTGCAGGTGGGGTCGCACCTGCATTTTCCGGCGGCCAATGATGCGTTGGAGTTCGATCGGGACGTGGCCTGGGGGCATCGGTTGCATGTGCCGGCCGGGACTGCGGTGCGGTTCGAGCCGGGTGTCGGGCGCGAGGTGGAGTTGGTGCCGCTCGCGGGGGCTCGGGTGGTGCCCGGGCTTCGGGTCGGGCGGGGCGGGGTTCTCGACGAGTTGCCCGGGGAAGCGGTGCCGGGTGCGGCTTCGGGAGTGGCTGTTCCGGAGGAGGGCTCTTCGTGACGACCGTCGATCGGCATCGGTACGCGCTTCTGTATGGGCCGACCACCGGGGATCGGATTCGGCTGGCCGATACCGAGCTTTTGGTGGAGGTGACCGAGGATCTGACGCGTCCGCTGGGGGCTGCCGGGGACGAGGTGATCTTCGGTGGAGGGAAGGTGATTCGGGAGTCGATGGGGCAGTCGCTTCGGACTCGGGCCGAGGGGGCTCCCGATACCGTGATCACCGGGGCGGTGATCCTGGATCACTGGGGCGTCGTCAAGGCCGACGTCGGGATCCGGAACGGCCGGGTGTGCGGGATCGGGAAGGCCGGCAACCCCGACACGATGGACGGGGTGCATCCCGACCTGGTGATCGGGCCGTCCACCGAGATCATCGCGGGCAACGGGCGCATCCTGACCGCCGGGGCCGTGGACTGCCACGTGCATCTGATCTCGCCGACGCAGTTTCCCGAGGCGTTGTCCGCCGGGGTGACCACCATGGTCGCCGGCGGGACCGGTCCTGCCGAGGGGTCCAAGGCGACCACCGTCACGCCCGGTGCGTGGCATCTGGCCCGGATGCTGGAGGCGTTGGACGGCGTACCGATCAACTTCGTGCTTCTCGGCAAGGGCAACACCGTGTCCGAGGAGGCCCTGTGGGAGCAGATCCGGTCCGGCGCGGGCGGGCTCAAGCTGCACGAGGACTGGGGCTCGACCCCGGCCGTGATCGACGCCGCGCTGCGCGTGGCGGACGCGGCCGGCATCCAGGTCGCGCTGCACAGCGACACGCTCAACGAGACCGGCTTCGTGGAGGGCACGCTGGCCGCGATCGGCGGGCGCACCATCCACGCCTACCACACCGAGGGCGCCGGGGGCGGACACGCGCCCGACATCATCACCGTGGCCGGACTGCCCAACATCCTGCCCTCGTCCACCAATCCGACCCAGCCGCACACCGTCAACACGGTCGAGGAGCACCTCGACATGCTGATGGTCTGCCACCACCTGAACCCGGCCGTCGCCGAGGACCTGGCGTTCGCCGAATCGCGGATCCGCCCCTCGACCATCGCCGCCGAGGACGTGCTGCACGACCTCGGCGCCATCTCCATGATCGGCTCGGACAGCCAGGCGATGGGCCGGGTCGGCGAGACCGTGCTGCGCACCTGGCAGACCGCGCACGTGAACAAGGTCCGGCGCGGTTCGCTGCCCGGCGACGGGGCCGCGGACAATCTGCGGGCCCGGCGGTATGTGGCCAAGTACACGATCTGCCCGGCGGTCGCCCACGGCCTCGACGACGAGGTCGGCTCGGTGGCCGTCGGCAAGCTCGCCGACCTGGTGTTGTGGGACCCGAGATTCTTCGGTGTGCGACCGCATCTGGTGGTCAAGGGCGGGGCGATCGCGTGGGCCGCGATGGGCGACGCGAACGCGTCGATCCCGACCCCGCAACCCGTGCTGCCCAGGCCGATGTTCGGTGCTACGGCGCGCACCGCGGCGGCCACTTCGGTGCACTTCGTGGCGCCGGCGGCCCTGGAGGACGGGCTCGCGGGGCGGCTGGACCTCGATCGTCGACTCGTGCCCACCGGCGACGTGCGGGGTCGGGGCAAGTCGGCCATGCCGCTCAATGACGCCATGCCGCGCATCGAGGTCGATCCCGAGACGTTCTCCGTCCGGGTCGACGGCGAGAAGGTGGTCGCCGCGCCGGCCGGAACCCTGCCGATGGCCCAACGTTATTTCCTTTTCTGATTGCACATGCTTGCTTCTTGACGGAGGGTCAGGGAAAGCTGACTCACCGTCAGGGGAGAGAACTGTGACTGCGGTGACCGGCCGGGACCGACATCGACACGTTACGACCAGTAAGAGGTGGTACTGATGGGTGCTGGACTGCTCCTGCTCGGGGACTCACGGTTGCCCGCCGGCGGCTACGCGCACTCCGGCGGTCTGGAGAACGCGGTCCTGCGCGGCGAGGTGCACGACCTCGACACGCTCACCGAGTTCCTGCTCGGCAAGCTCTATTCCACCGGCGCGGTACAGGCGGCCTTCGCCGCCGTCGCCGCGCTGACCGCCGGCCCCTACACGCTGCCCGAACACGGGCCCTGGGCCGAACTCGACGCCGAACTCGACGCCAGGACCGCGTCGGCGCCCGCCCGGGCCGCTTCGCGCGCGCAGGGCCGGTCGTTGCGCCGGGTGGTCAAGGCCGCCTGGCCCACCGAGCCGTGGACCGCGCTCGGGGTGTCCCCGCACCACGCGATCGTGCTCGGCGCCGCGGCCACCCGGGCCCGGTTGGACGCGCGCGAGGCGGCCGTGCTGGCTGCCACCAACGTGGTCAACGGGCCCGCCTCCGCCGCGGTGAAACTGCTCTCCCTCGACCCGATCTCGGTCACCGTGGTGCTCGCCGAGATGGCCGGGCACTGCGACCAGGTGGCGGAGGAGGCCGCCGACGCGGCCCGTACCGTCTCCGCCGACGGCGACTGGGACCGACTGCCTTGCTGGTCCGCGGTGGGCCTGGACGTCTGCCACGAACTGCACGTCCAGGAGGAGGTCGTCCACTTTGCATCTTGACCACACACCCGGCAACGGCGGGCCGTCGGCGCACCCGACACACCCGGCACACCCCGAGCCCGCGGCGCCCGGCACGCGCGCGTTGCGCATCGGCGTCGGCGGTCCCGTGGGATCCGGCAAGACGGCGCTGGTCGCCGCGCTGTGCCGAGTCCTCGCGGGGCGGTTCTCGCTCGCCGTCGTCACCAACGACATCTACACCACCGAGGACGCCGACTTCCTGCGCGCGGCCGGGGTGTTGGCGGCGGACCGGATCGCCGCGGTGCAGACCGGCTGTTGCCCGCACACCGCGGTACGCGACGACATCAGCGGCAACCTGGACGCGGTCGAGGACCTGGAGGCGGCGCATCCGGACCTGGACCTGGTGCTGATCGAATCCGGCGGGGACAACCTGACCATGACGTTCAGCCGGGGACTGGCCGACGTGCAGATGTTCGTCATCGACGTGTCCGGCGGCGACAAGGTCCCGCGCAAGGGCGGCCCCGGCGTGAGCCGTTCCGACCTCCTGGTGATCAACAAGACGGACATCGCCCCGCAGATCGGCGCCGACCTGGCGGTGATGGACCGGGACGCGGCCCGGATGCGCCCCGGCACCCCGGTGGCCTTCCTGTCCCTGCGCGAGACCCCGGACGCGGACGTGGTCGCCGCGTGGGTGCTCGACCAGATCGCCGCCTGGCGGGCGGGCACCCCCGTCCCCGCGGCGCGCCCGGCCACGGTCGGCGGGTGAGGGCGACCGCCCTGATCCGCGCGCAGGTTCGGCACGGCCGCTCGGTGGTGACCCGACTGCGCGGACAGGTGCCGTTGGCGCCGCGCGAGGTGTCCGTACCCGGGCCGATCCCCGAGGTGGTCCTCGTCGGCGGCGCGGCCGGCCCGATCGGCGGCGACGACCTGGCGGTGCGGGTCGAGGTGGGGCCGGGCGCCCGGCTGCGGATCCGGACCGCCGCCGCCGCGGTTGTGCTGATCGGCGACGGCACCCCGGCCCGGCAGCGGGTCGACCTGGTGATCGCCGCCGGCGCCGTCCTCGACTGGTCGCCCGAGCCGGTCGTGGTCGCCGCGCGGGCTACGTTCCACACCGTCGTGCACGCCGAACTCGCCGAGGACGCACGTCTGTTCGCCCAGGAGACGCTGATCCTGGGCCGGGCCGGCGAACCCTGCGGCGACGTGCTCTCGCGCTGGGACGCGGTGGTGGCCGGCCGGCCGGTGCTGCGGCAGCGGAGCGCATACGGCCCCGCCGCGCCGCCGGGGTGGCGGGGACCGGCCGGCACCGCCGGCGGGACCGTGGTGGGCACCCGGCTGACCCTGCCCGCCCCGGCCGAACCGGCGTCGAGCGCCCCCGGACGCGCGGTGTGCGCGTTGGCGGGCGGCGGCCGGCTGATCACGGTGACCGCGGCCGACGTGCCGGCCGCCCACACCGCGCTCGCCGCCGCGACCCGGACCGATCAGGTCTCCAGCGCGACCAGTTCGGACCCGGCCGTACCCAGGAGCAGCACCTTGCCGGCCCCCGCCGGGGCGGCGGTCAGGTAGGTCGGCAGCCCGTGTCGCCAGTGCCGCCCGCCGGTGACCGGGTCGAACGCGTACAGCGTGTCGGTGCCACCGGCATAGGCGGTCCCGTTCACCAGGGCCACCGGACTGGGCACCCGCGCGCCGGTGGGCTGCCGCCAGCGCTCCCGGCCGGTACGCGCGTCGAGCGCGTACAGCGCGCCGACGTCGGTGGTGTAGACGAGATTCTCGGTCACCACCGGGACGGTCATGTCCGGGGCGCCCTGGAAACGCCACCGCACCTCGCCGGTCGACCCGCTCAGCGCCACCAGCGTGAAGCCCGACACCACAAAGACCAGATCGCCCATCGCACGCGCCGGACGGGCGATCGGCGAGTCGAGCCGGGTCGACCACCTCGGCTCCCGGCGATCGTCGCGGATCGCGCCGACCGTACCGTCGCTGTGGGTCAGGTACAGGAAATCGCCGCCGGTCTCCGAGACGGCCGGCATCACCCCGCCGTGTGGGGTGCCCTCGCTCCACTGCCAACTCTGCGCGCCCTGCGTCATGTCGATGCCCACCACCCGGTCGTCCCGGGTGCCGACCACCAGGGACGAGCCGTACAACACCGGCGCGCCGAGGATCTGGTCGCCGGCGTGCTGCTGCCACAGCCGCTCGCCGGTGCTCGGATCGAGCGCGGTGACCTGTCCGGCCACGCAGGCCAGGAACATCGCGGTGCCGGAGACCACCGGCTGGGACCAGACCATCGACTCGGTCCGCGCCGTCCACAGCGCGACCCCGGTCTCGGTGCCGACGGCCATCACCACGTTGTCCGTCGTGGTGCAGTAGGCGACGTTGTCGAAAACCTGAAGGGTGGTCACCCGACCCTCCACCGAACGCCGCCACCGCATCCTGGGGCGCGAGCCACCGCCCCCGGCATAGCGCGCGAAGGCGACGCCGGCGGAGGTCACGGTGGCCGCGGTGAGCGCGAAGCCGCCCCCGACGAGCAGGCGCCGACGGGTCAACCCGCGCCCGGTCGGCGGCTCCTGCGCGCGAGCCTCCTGCGGTACGTCGGCGCTGTCGTCCACCCCGGCGGGCACCGTCAGCACGGCCGGCCTCGGGGTGAGCACCCGGTCCACGTCGACCGCCGTCGGGCGCCGCCCGGGATCGGGGTCGAGGCAGCGGCGCAGCAGCGGGCCGAGTTCGCCGGAGGACGCCCCGCCGCCGGCCAGGGTGATCAGGGTGCCGAAGGCGTACACGTCCTCCGACGGATCGCCGCCGTCGTCCGTGTCGGCGCGGCCCGCGAACCCGGTCACGCGCGGGCCGTACGGGGTGAGCAGGACCTGGTCCGCACCGAGCCGGCCGTGCACGAGGCCGATCGCGTGCACCCGGGCCAACGCATCGGCGATACCCGCCGCGACCTCGCGTAACGGCCCCTCGGCGAGCGGGCCGTCGTGGTCGAGCACTTCTTCGAGCGTGCGCACCCCGGGCATCGCCCACGCCCCTTCGGGACCCGTCGACGTGCTTGCTGGAGAGCAGAGTAGGACCTGCGGCACGGCACGGGTAGAGCGGGGAAAAACGATCCGGAAACGGTTCGTGCGCCCGCGCCGCGCACACCCGCCGCGCGGGCTCGGACCGGCGCGGGATTCGGGCGAAGAGGCGGTATTCGGGCAAAAGAAAAGGAGGCGCCCGGCCAAAGGCGCCTCCTTCGCGAACCGCACAGCGTTTCGCGAGCGAGACGATCATAACCCGACGGCGCCCGGAGTCCCGCCCGTTGCCCCGTCCGCTCCGTCCGCCGCCGCGTCCGGTGCTCTGCCGGCCGCCCCGCCCGTCCCGTCCCGAGCCGTCAGTCCCCGGCCGTGGCGAGCGTGTCGTCCCACACCCGGTGCCAGTGCGCCACCGCCGACTCGCCCATGCCCACGACCATCGTCGGCAGCCCCCCGTCGAACCCGCGCTGGCAGGACTCGGCCCCCGGGAAGTCCTCGGTGACCAGCACCCGCTTGTTGGTCTCGTGGTTGGCCCTGGCGGTGGCGATGCTCTGCTCGCCGAGCGGCTCCCAGGTGCCCTCGGTCATGTGCACGACCGACCGGTTCGGCCGATCGCCCGGGTAGATCCGCAACATCGTGGTGCTCAGCGGGCTCTCGATCAGCACGGTCGAGGGCAGCACGGTCTGCACGTTGACCATCGGCAACCGCGCGGGCCACGACTCCTCGGGTACCTCGGCCAGCTGCTCGAAGCCGACGATCGGCACCGCGAAGCGGGTGTGCGGTCCCCACGTGTCGACGATGCCGTGGTTGAGCACGATGCCGTCGATGGTCGCGGTGTGCAGGAACGGTACGTGGTAGGCCTCGACGTTGACGTCGACGGTGAGCTTCCAGTTGCAGTCGAGTTCGAACCGCTCGCTCACCACCGCCCGGGTCCGGTCGTAGGGGAAACCGGCGTAGGCGTCGGCCAGTTCGTCCAGCGCGCCGGTCACCTCGACCTCCGGCCGCAGGCCGACCACGACCAGGCCCGCGGACAGCGCGACCGGGAGCCGGCGCAGCCCGAACCGCTTCGGGTCGATGCCGGGGAACTGCGGACGCGATGGCAGGCCGGTGAGTTCGCCACCGTTGCCGAACGTCCACCCGTGGTAGCCGCAGCGGAACCGCTGCGCGCTGCCGCACCCGGTCCCGGACAGCCCCTCCGTTTCGGGCGTGTCCCGGCTGACCCGCATCCCCCGGTGGGTGCACGCGTCCAGGAACGCGTGCAGCTCGCCGTCCCGGTCGCGGGTGACCAGGACCGGCACGCCGTCCACGTCGCGCGCGATGAAGTCGCCCGGTTCGGCGACCTCGCCCGCCCACCCGATCACCTGCGGCGTGCGTCGGAACAACACCTCACGCTCGCGGGCGTGTCGGACCGGATCGGTGAAGGCCGAGCCGTCCAGGACGACGGGGGCCGCGCCCAGGTCGAGCGTGCGGTGGGTGATGTGCTCGATGATGCGCCGCCCGGTGGCGACCACGTCCTGGTGCTTCAAGGGTGACTCCGTTGTCCCGTAGGGGTGAATATCCGCGACGGGTGGGCGTCCGTGCTCCGACCTCGTCTCTGTTACACCGTTACATTGTTGGTCGGGGGTGATACCCCGTCAATGTCCGGCGAGGCGATGTGGTGTCATCGGGGGGCAATCGCACGTGGAGGTCAGCACCATGCCCGGCCGGGTCGAGAACGTTGGCTATGACATCGCGGGTACGACCCTGTCGGGTCTGCTCGCCCGACCCGAGGCCGGCGTCCGCCCGCGCGGGTTGCTCCTGGCGATCCACGGCGGCGGCTCCCGCGCCGCCTATTGGCATCGCGACGGCGCCCCCGACGGCTCGCTCCTGCTGCTCGGCGCGGCGCTCGGCTGGACCGTGCTGGCGATCGACCGCCCCGGGTACGGCGCGTCGGCGGGCCTGGATCGGGCCCGTCAGGGACTCGACGCGCAGGCGGATGCCCTGTTCGCCCTCGTCGAGGAGCTGACGACGGGGGCGCTCGACACGGCGCCGAATCCAGGAGAGGTCCCAGGCGGCGACTCCGCCACGCCCGCCGACGACCCCGCCGCGCCCGCGCGCCTGCCCGTGTTCGTCGTCGCGCACTCGATGGGCGCGGTCCTGGCGCTGCGCATGGGCGCCGACAAGCGTGGCCACGATCTGCTCGGCCTGGCCGTCGCGGGCGTGCCGCTGCGGTACACCCCGGCCCGGCTCGCCGAGTTCGCCGCCGTCCCCACAGAGGGCGACTTCGTCCCTTCGACCGGAGGCGCCGCCCCGGACGCCTTCTTCGGGCCGCCGGGATCCTACGATCCCGCGCTGTTGACCCGGGCGGGTCGGGTGGTGGCGCCGGTGCCGATGGCCGAGTTCGTGGATGTGCGGGAGAGCCCGAACACGCTGCCGGACGTGCTCGCGAGGGTGACGCCGGCGGTGCACTGGACCGTCGCCGAGTTCGAGCGGTCCCACCCGTCGGGACCCGAAGTACCGGCTCTGGCACGGGAGTCGCTGCGCCGGGCGCGCACGGTGGAGACGTACACCCAGCGCGGCGTGGGACACAACATCAGCCTCCACCACGCCGCGCGCGCCTATCACCTGCGGGTGTTGACCTTCGCCGAGGAGTGCCTGCTCGCGGTCGCCGGATCGACCGCCCGCTGAGCGGGTCCGGGCCGGTGCGCGGCTATGGCGCGTCGGGCAGGGTGAACCACACCACCTTCCCCGGCGGGAGCCGGTCGGCGCCCCACGCGTGCGCCAGGCCGTCGATCATCCGCAGTCCCCGGCCCGACTCCTCGTCCCAGGCGCCGACCCGGGCGATCGGCATGCGCGGCGACGAGTCGCGCACCTCCACCCGCAGCAGGTCGCCGTCGTGCAGCAGGGTGAGCGCGTGCCAGGCGCCGGGACCGACGTGCACGAGCACGTTGGTCAGCAGTTCGGTCAGCAACACCTCTGCCACGTCGACCAATTCGGCCAGGCCCCAGTCGTGCAGGACCTTGCCGGTGGTCCGGCGGGCACGGCCCACCGCCGGTGCCGAGGCGGCCAGCTGAACGCAATAGTGACGGACGTCCTCCGCCATCACCGGCATGTCGACCTCCGGACGTGCGGCAGGGGGTCGCACGATCCGGAACACGCACCCAGAGCGACCCGTGGACAACATTAAGTCATGACCGGCATGGAGCGTGCCCGGCCGACAACGAGTGTGCAACTCCCACTCTTGGATGCACGGGAAGATTCCGGTAGTAACCACACTTCCACGCCCAGTAGGGCACACTGTCCCCCGATCGGACGCGCCGACGTTCCGCTTCGGTGCGTCAACAGCGTGTACATGGAGGTGCGGCGTGGCCATGGCGCCCAATCCGACCGTTCGGCAGCGCAGACTCGGGACCGAGCTGCGCCGGTTGCGCGAAGCGCGCGGCCTGAGCCTCGAAGACGTCGCCGTACGTCTGGAGTGCTCGGATTCCAAGGTCAGTCGGATCGAGTTGGGGCGCAGCGGGGTACGACCGGTGGACCTGCGAATCCTCCTCGACCTGTACGAGGTCGCGGACGAGCGGGAGCGGGATTCGTTGCTCACCCTGGCCCGCGAGGCCAAGAAGCGCGGCTGGTGGCACAGCTATTCGTCGATCCTGCCCAGCTCCTACGCCGAGTTGCTCAGCCTGGAGGCCGAGTCTTCGGGTATGCGTGGCTTTGAACTCTCGCTCATTCCGGGCCTGTTGCAGACGCCCGACTACGTGCGGGCGGTGATCGCGGCGGTCCGCGACGACATGCCGGCCGAGGAGGTGGACATGCTGGTGCGGGTGCGTCAGGAGCGGCAGGCGGTGCTCGACCGGGTCGGCGCGCAGGGCGAGGCGACGTTTCGGCTCAGCGTGGTGATCTCCGAGTCGGTGCTGCGCACGGTGGTGGGCGGGCGGGAGACGATGCGGGCCCAACTGGAGCATCTGATGGCCGCCGCGGCCCGGCCGCACGTGCGGTTGCAGATCCTTCCGTTCGCCGCCGGCGCACACCCCGCGATCGAGGGTTCATTCGCGATCATCGGATTCCCCGAACTTTCCGATCTGGATGTGGTCGTCCTCGACACGCATACGAGTAGCCTCTATCTCGAGGAGCCCGAACACGTCAGTGTCTATGAGCGGATGTTTGAGGACATCCGCGCGACCGCACTGTCGTACGGTGAATCCTTGTCCATGATCGAGCTCACAGCAAAGGAATTGTCTTGAGCAACACAAAGCAGGGATCGCATTTCCCGTCCGTTTCCCAAGAGGCTGCGATCGATTCCCACTCCGGTGGGAAAGTCGCAGGTCACGAGGTTGCGACCGGCCACGCCTGGCGGCGCAGCACCTACAGCGGGGCCACCAGCAATTGCGTCGAGACGGCCCCCGACACCGACGCCGTCCTGGTGCGTGACTCGAAAGTTGCCGCCGGTCCGGTCCTCGAACTGGAATCCGGTGCGTGGCAAACGTTTATCGGTCGTATCGGCGCCTGAGTCGGATCCGATCCGATACCGAACGGTTGATTTGTTCGGGGCGCTCACTCCCACGAGTGGGAATTAATCCCACGAACGAGTGAATTCTCCAGATGATCGTCCCGGGTTCCCGTGCCCCGGGGCGCTCCCAATGCGCAACTCCCCGTCGCCGACCCCCACCGCGCTCCGCGCGCCGCCGGCCGACACCCCCGGGCGACCCGTCGGGGTGGAAGAGTGGTGGGGTGTACATCTCGGTGCTTGGCCCGCTCCAGGCGTGGGACGACGACGGTCGATCCGTGACGATCGGCGGCGCGCGCCTGCGCGCGCTGCTGATCCGCCTGTCCCTCGACCCCGGCAGACCGGTCTCCGCCGACCGGTTGATCACGGCCGTGTGGGGTGAGGACCCCCCTTCCGGTGCGGGAAACGCGTTGCAGTCGCTGATCTCCCGACTGCGCCGGCAACTGCCCGTCGGGCTCGACTCGGGGCCGGCCGGCTATCGGCTCGACATTCGCCCCGACGACCTGGACGCGCACGTGTTCGCCGAGCTGGCGGTGCGAGGACGCCGGCAACTCGACGAGCGCGACCCGGCCGGCGCGGCCGAGACGCTCACGCGCGCGCTCGCGATGTGGCGCGGCCCGGCCCTGGTGGACGCCGCCGACGCGGGCTTCGCGCTGGGGCCCGCGGCGCGGCTGGCCGAGCAGCGGTTGGGCGCGATCGAGGACCGGGTCCAGGCGCAGCTGATCCTGGGCCGCAGCCAGGGGTTGGCCGCCGAGTTGGAGCAGCTCACCCGCGAGCATCCGCTGCGCGAGCGGCTGTACGGCCTGCTGATCCGCACGCTGCACGAGGAGGGCCGCCGGGCGGACGCGCTGACGCTGTATCAGGACCTGCGCGAGCGGCTGGCGGACGAGCTGGGCATCGATCCCTCGCCCGATCTGGAGGCCGCGTACCTGGCCGTGCTGCGTGGTGGCGATTCGCGGCCCGCGCCGGCGCCCGCGCCCGCCGCCTCCGGGTCGCCCGCGCCCGCCCCGCCGGTCGCCGTCCGCCCGGCCCCGGGCAATCTGCCCGCCCGGCTGACCACCTTCGTCGGTCGCGAGGACGAGGTGGATCGGGTCGACCGGCTCCTCGGCCAATCGCGCCTGGTCACCGTCGTCGGCCCCGGCGGCGCGGGCAAGACCCGACTGAGCACCGAGGCCGGCAGCCGGATCGCGACCCGCGGCGTGGGCGTGGACGGCGGCATCTGGTTCGTCGAACTCGCCCCCGTACTCGACCCGTTGGATGTACCGCAGGCGGTCCTGGGGGCGCTGGGCCGCCGCGAGGTGGGCCTGCTCGACCCGCATCTGGCCGGTGCGCGCGATTTGGTCGACCGGATCGTCGACGCGTTCACCGGCCCGCCCAGCCTGCTGATCCTGGACAACTGCGAGCACCTGATCGCCGCCGCCGCGAGCTTCGCCGGCCGACTGCTCGCCCGCGCGCCGTCGCTGCGCATCCTCACCACCAGCCGCGAGCCGCTGGGCATCGACGGCGAGATGTTGTATCCGCTGGGCCCGCTGGCCCTGCCGCCGGTCGGCGTCGACGCCGCGGACGCGCTGGGCTACGCCTCGGTGCGGCTGTTCGCCGACCGGGCCCGCGCGGTGCGGCCGGGTCTGGCCGTCGACGCCGACACGATCGGCGCGGTCGGCGAGATCTGCCGCCGGCTCGACGGCCAGCCGCTGGCCATCGAACTGGCCGCCGCCCGCACCCGCTCGCTCACCCCCGCGCAGATCGCGCACCGCCTCGACGACCGCTTCCGGCTGCTCACCGGCGGCAGCCGTACCGCGCTGCCCCGCCACCAGACGCTGCGCGCGGTGGTCGAGTGGAGCTGGGATCTGCTGGAGGAGCGCGAACGCACCGCGCTGCGCCGGTTGTCGGTGTTCGCCGGCGGCACCACCCTGGAGGCCGCCGAGGCGGTGCTGCCCGGCGACGACTTCGACCCCGCCGACGTGCTCGACCTGCTCGCCGGACTGGTGGACAAGTCGCTGGTGGACGTGATCGGCAGCACCGAGACCCGCTACCGGCTCCTGGAGACCATCCAGGCGTACGCGAGCGAGAAACTGGCCGAGGCGGGCGAGGCCGAGGCGACCTCCGAGCGGCACGCGCGCTGGTTCATCGACTACGTCGAGGCGGCCGGCGCCCGGCTGCGCGGCCCGGGACAGATCGAGGCGATCAACCGGATCACCGCCGAGCACGACAATCTCGCGCTCCTGCTGCGTTACGCCGTCGACCACGCCGACGCCTGGCTGGCGACCCGGTTGGTCGACGCGCTCTCCTGGTATTGGGCGATGCGCGGCACCCACGCCGAGGCGTACTCCTGGGGCCACGAGGCGCTCGCCCTGCCCGGCCCCGTGCCGCGGGCCCGCCGGGCCGCCGCGCTCGCCTTCCACGCGCTGCACTCCTTCTCCGCGGGAGAGCGGGGCAACGCGCTGCGCTCCTACGCCAGGGCCCGGCTGATCACCCGTCGGCTCGAACCCGACGAGGTGCCCGAACTGCCGGTTTTCATGGAGCTGTTGGCGTCCGTCATCCGCACCGACCAGGCGGCTTTGCGGGCCGCGCTGCAGGACGCGGACGAGATCGACGACCCGTGGGTCCAGGCCATGGCCCGGCTCATGCGCGGACACTTCGCGGTCAACCTGGGCAGCCCCAAGGAGGCGGTGACCTTCCTGACCGACGCCCGGGATCGGTTCGCGGCGATCGGGGACCGCTGGGGCCGGGCCTCGGCGATCTCGGGACTGGCCGAACTGTTGATGTACATGGCCGACTACGACGCGGCGCTGGCCGCCGTGGACGAGGCGCTGGGCCTGCTGGGCGCGCTCCAGGCCGAGGACGAGATCCCGCAACTGATGGTGCGTCGCGGGATGATCCACGCGCGGGCCGGCGACATCGCCCTCGCCCGGCAGGTGATGGAGGACATCTCGCGCCGGCCGGGCGCGCCCGGCGCCTCGCTCACCACCGGCCTGGGCACCACCCTGGGCCTGGCCGAACTCGCCCGCTTCGTCGGGGACTTCGACGAGGCGGGAGGACGCTACGACGAGGTCATCGCGGCGCTGCCGCCGGCGCCGCGACTGCGGCAGTTGCCGCCGCAGTTCATCTGCAGCCTGTACGTCGGCCGGGCGCACGTGGCCTGTGCGCGAGGCGACGTGGCGGCGGCGCGCGCCGACCTGCGGACCGGGCTGCCGTTCGCGTTGGAGAGCCAGGACATGCCGATCCTGGCGGGCTGCGTCGAGGGATTCTCCGCGCTGGCGCTGCTCAGCGGCGATCCGGAGCAGGCCGCGATCCTGCTCGGCGGGGCGCAGGTGGTGCGCGGCCATCCCGATCTGGGCGACGTCGACGCGGACCGGGTGGCCGGGCGGATCCTGGAGCGGATGAGCGTGGAGGAGTACGACCGGGCCCGGGCCATCGGCACGGCGATGACCCGGGAAGAGGTGGTTTCCCTGGTGACGGCCGACCTGCCCGTCGCGCCGCCACCGCTGTGGGTGGCGGGCGACGGGTGGTCGAGCCAGGAGCGGCAGGTCAGGCCCGCCGGTTGTACTGACGCACCGTCAGCGGAATGAACACCAGCATCAGACCCAGCGCCCACAGCAGCGCCACGATCGCGTGGTGCGCCACCGGCCCCCCGGTCAACAGCCCGCGCGAGGCGTTGGTGACCGCGGTGACCGGATTGACCTTCACCCACGCCTGCAACCAGCCCGGCATGGTCGAGGTCTTGGCGAACAGGTTCGAGCCGAAGGTCAGCGGAAACATCATCAGGAACGAGACGCCCTGCACGGTGCGCGGCTGCTTCATGCTCACCCCGAGCAGCGCCACGACCCAGCAGAACGCGAACGCGAAAACCAGGACCAGACCGACCGCGGCCGCCACCGCGAGCACATTGGTCTGGAACCGGAAACCGATGATGGTGCCGAACACGAACACCGACGTGATGGCGACGAAGAAGCGCAACACGTCGCCGAGCACGGTGCCGGCGAGCGGCGCGAGACGCGATATCGGCAGGCTGCGGAACCGGTCGAACACACCCGTGGACATGTCGGTGCACAACCCGACACCGGTGCCCACCGACGCGAACACCACGGTCTGCACCATGATGCCGGGCAGTACGAACTGCAGATAGTCGTGCGTGCTGCCCTCGATCGCGCCGCCGAACAGGTACACGAACATCACGATGAACAGGATCGGCTGCAGCGTCAGATCGATCAGCTGCTCGCTCTGCTTCTTCAACTTCA
Source organism: Embleya sp. NPDC059237 (assembly GCF_042754105.1). Taxonomy (NCBI): domain Bacteria; kingdom Bacillati; phylum Actinomycetota; class Actinomycetes; order Kitasatosporales; family Streptomycetaceae; genus Embleya; species Embleya sp. NPDC059237. Next base: position 1,132,369 of record NZ_JBHZAE010000001.1, read on the forward strand.
CCAGGCTGCGCCAGGTGAGGGTGAGCGTGTGCCGCACCACGGCGCTCGGGTCGTTGCGATGTGCCCCGGGCGTGCCGTGGGCGGGAGGCGGGACGGCGCTCTTGTCGGCCGGGCGGACGGTGGTCGTGGTCATCGGGAGGCTCCAGGGATGAGGGCCAGGTGGGAGACGATCGTGAGGAGCAGGGCGAGCATCGGCATCACACGTGTGCCGTAACGGTCCGGGAGTCGGTTCACGCGGCCTTCCTCTTCGGGTCCGCGCCGTCGTCCTGTTCGCCCGAGTCCTGGCTGCGGTGCCCGGTGATGGTCAGGAACACCTCGTCCAGACTGGGCAGTTGCAGGGTGAACTCGTTGACCCGGATGCCCGCCTCGTCGAGCCGACGTACCACCACCGGCAGCACGTCCTCGTCGCTCACCGCGACGGTGACCTGACCGCGCTCGTGCTCCACGAACGGCTCCCGGCCGGCGAGTTCGCGCAACAGCTCGACCACGTCGGGCAGTCGACTCGGGTCGACCGGGCGCACCTCCAGGCTCCGGCCGCCGATCTGCGCCTTGAGCTCGTCGGAGGTGCCGCTCGCGATCACCCGGCCGTGGTCGATCACCACGATGTCGTTCGCCAGGTGATCGGCCTCGTCCAGATACTGCGTGGTCAGCAGCACGGTCACGCCCTCGTCGCGGACCAGGTCGCGGATCATCTGCCACACGTCGCCGCGGCTGCGCGGGTCCAGGCCGGTGGTCGGCTCGTCCAGGTAGAGGAAGGACGGGCGCCCGACCAGCGAGGCGGCCAGGTCGAGGCGGCGCCGCATACCGCCCGAATACGTGTCGGGGCTGCGCCCGCCCGCCTCGGTCAGGTCGAACCGGGCGAGCAGTTCGCGCGCCCGCGCCTTGGCCTCGGCACGGGGCAGGTCGAGCAGTCGGCCGAGCAGCAGCAGGTTCTCGAACCCGGTCATCTCCTCGTCCACCGACGCGTACTGCCCGGTCAGCCCGATCAGCCGGCGTACCTCGTGCGCCTGGCGCACCGTGTCGAACCCGCCGACCCGGGCGATGCCGGCGTCCGGTTTGATCAACGTGGCCAGCGCCCGCACCATCGTGGTCTTGCCCGCGCCGTTGGGGCCGAGCAGGCCCAGCACGGTGCCCGCCTCGGACCGCAGATCGATCCCGGCCAACGCGGTGGTGTCGCCGTACCGCTTGACCAAGCCCTCGGTCTCGATCGCGTATGTCATGGGTTGCTCCCCGTAGGTATCCGTCGCATTCGTCCGGCGGGCGCTCGTCGACGGATCGACGGGGCTCGCCGTGTATGGATCCCAGAGTCACCCGGGGCGCCGGCATCGCGCGCACACGCCGCCGGCACCGCCGGCAGCGGGCTGATCCGCCGGCCGGCCGCCCGGCCGATCGGAACCGGTCTCGCGCTCACGTGGGCCGCCGGCAGCGGTAGTGTCCTGGCCCTGAGGGGTCTTGTGGGGAGAACGAGGGAAGACCATCGGGAGCCGTGACACGCTCGCGATAACTTCTGGGTGACGGCGTTCACCGGGCACCTCGGCGGTCGATGTTCGGCGTTCGACGAAGACGGCAGGGTGTGTCGGGTCGACCGGCAGGGGGCACACGCGACAGTGGGGGAGGCAAGGCGTTGGCGGCAGCCGTTCCGATTTCGCAAGCACCGGGTCCGGGGACGCCCGCACGGGCGGCGGGCCGTTCTCCCCGTGCGTTCAGGCCCCGCCGGATATCCGTGGGCCGGCTGATTCGGGTCGGCAACACCACCCCGGGGCTGATGCTCGTCACGGGCGTGGCCCTGGTCCTGATCAGCCTGCTCGCCGGACTGTTCGCGGTCCTGGCGGTGGGCCAACGCGCCGACGCGGCCAAGGCGGTGGCCACCGGCAGCGAACCACTCGGGGTCAAGACCCAGGACATCTACCGGGCGCTCGCCGACGCCGACGCGACCGCGGCGGCCGGACTGCTCGAAGGCGGCGTCGAATCGGTGGACGTGCGCGAGCGCTACCAGCAGGCGATCGAGACCGCGTCGCGCAAGCTGATCGAGGCCACCGCCGCGGGCGCCTCCGGCGAGGTGGCCGACAAACTCGCGGTGATCGGCGTGCAGTTGCCCGAATACGCGCGCCTGGTCGAGCGGGCCCGGGCGGAGACCCGGCAGGGCAACACCGTCGGCGCCGCCTACCTGCGCTCGGCCTCCAAGAACGTGATGCGGGCCAAGATCCTGCCCGCCGCCACCGCCCTGCACGACATCGCCGAAAAGCGCCTCGCGGGCGATCACCGCGACGCGACCTCGACCCCGTGGACACCGCTGTCGCTGCTTCTGCTCTCCCTCGCGGCCTGCGCCGGGGCGCTGTGGTTCTTCGCCCGGCGCACCCACCGCCGGATCAACATCGGCCTGCTGATCGCGGGCCTGGCCACCCTGGTGTCGATCGGCTGGTTGTGGGCGGCCTCCGGCGACTCGCGCGACCACCTCGACCGCAGCCGCAGCGACGGCTGGGGACCGGTCGAGACGCTGGCCCAGGCCCGCTTCCTGACCCTGCAGGCACACGGCGACGAGAGCCTGACCCTGGTCATGCGCGGCAGCGACAACGGCCAGTACGAGGCCGACTTCAACGAGGTGTGGGGCAGGCTCGTCGGCGTCGACGCGCGCGACGGCCGACCCGCGGTGACCGGCATGCTGGCCACCGCCGAGCGGGTCACCCGCTCCGACGCCGGCACGCTCGCCAAGGTCAAGGCCGCGCGGGCCGCCGCCGCCGACTGGAAGAAGGCCCACGACGACGTCATCACGCTCTACGGCAACGGCCAGTTCGAACAGGCCGTCGCCAAGGTGACCAAGGCCGACGGCGCATCGCGCACCGCCTTCACCCGGATCGACGAGGCGCTGGCCGCCGCGGTCACCGAGGACCAAGGCGACTTCGCCCGCTCGGTCCGCCAGGGCCGCGACGCGCTCGGCGGCCTCGGCGTCGGCATGGGCGTCCTGGCCCTGATCGCCGCCGCCGCGACCGTGGACGGCGTCCGTCGCGAGGTCGGGAGGTACAACCGGCCATGAGCACCCGCATCGCCCTGCCCGCACTGGTGTGCGCCCTCGCGCTGACCGTCGCCGGGTGTGGCGCCGGGTCGGCCGAGCGCGACCTCGCCCACCCGGCCGCGCCCCCCGCCGGCGCGCCGCGCGCACCCGCCGAGGCCCCACCGGGGCCGGACACCTCCTGCCCGAACGTGCTGGCCAGCCTGCGCCCCACCGGCTCGCTGCCCGCCCCCACCGCGCTGCCCGCCGGCAGCACCATGGACACCCTGCGCAAACGCGGCTTCCTGATCGCCGGCATCGACCAGAGCAGCTTCCCGTTCGGCTTCGTCGACCCCAGGAGCAACACACTGCGGGGCTTCGACATCGACCTGCTCCGCGAGGTGGCCAAGGCGATCTTCGGCGACGCCGGCCCCAACCGCATCCAGTTCCGAGTGGTGCGCAACGAGGACCGCACCGTGGCGATCGCGCGCGGCGACGTGGACATCGTCGCCGAGACCATGACGATCAACTGCGAGCGTCGGCAGAGCGTCGAGTTCTCCTCCGTCTACTTCCGCGCCGGCCAGCGACTGCTGGTGCAACGCGACGGCACCGCCGACCGCGCCGACTACTCGGGCGGACTGGCCGCCCTGCCGCGCGGCATGCGGGTGTGCTCGGTGCCCGGCTCCACCTCGATCGGCATGCTGCGCCGACAGGCCCCGCAGGTGAACGTGATCGAGGGCGACACCTGGGCGGGCTGCCTGGTCCTGCTCCAGCAGGGCCAGGCCGACGCGGTCACCACCGACGACACGATCCTGGCCGGGCTCCAGGCACAGGACCACGTCTTCACCGTCGTGGTCGGTGACAAGCTCACCTTCGAGCCGTACGGCATGGCGATCGCCAAGAACCGCGGCGACTTCGTCCGGTTCGTCAACGCGGTGCTCGAACAACTGCGCCGCAACGGACGATGGGGCGAGCTGTACCGGGAGTATCTGGGCACCTCGCTCGGGGCCGACACGCCCGCGCCGCCCGAGGCCGAATATCGGGACGCCCCGTGAACCGAGCCCCCCGCGTGCTCGGCCGCGACGAGATCGACGAGTTGATCGTGCGTCACGAAGGCGAGTACGACGGCATCACCGCCGGCCTGATGGAGCTGGAGAGCCACCCGGGCCGGCAACTGCTCGAAGGCGGCACGCTGACCGGCCGCACCGCCGAGCGCTGGGAGATCGGCCGCCGTGCGATCGCGCTGCTGTGGGGACACCGCGAGGCGTACGGCGCGGTTTTGGACCGGGCCCGGACGTTGCGTGGACGGCGCGGCAAGCCGCAACGGCCCGAGCTGGAGGAGCTGTCCTTCCTGCTGCTCGGACAATCCGCCGAACTCGCCGCGCGCGACGTGCCGATCGGGCAGCGCGGCCTGCTCGACCCGGCCATGCACGTACACCGGATGAGCCTGGGCGAACTGGTCGCCGACATGGCGCCGGCCTGGAGCGAGGCGACCGCGGTCGTGGAGGCCGCGGACGCGGTCTGGACCCGTCTGGTGCCCACCTTGGACCGGGTCGACGCGGGCATCGCCGCCGCCGAGGCCGGGATCGCCGAACTCGGCGGCCCCGACACGATGCCGGAGCAGACCGCCGCCTTGGACGGGGTCCGCCGCCGCCTGGAGACGGCCCGCAGCCTGGTGGCGAGCGACCCGCTGGCGCTGACCACCGGCGACGACCGGCGCATCGGCGGCGTGGACGTCGACGCCCTGGACGCCGAACTGCGCCGAGTCGCCGACGAGGTGCGGCACCTGACCATCGTCCGGGCCCGCTTCGAGGAGCGGGTACGGCGACTCGCGGGCGTGCTGGAGGAGTTGGACTACCAGGAGGGCGACACGATCCGGCGGCGCGCGCACGTGCTGACCCGGATCAGCGACAAGCGGGTACCGGAGGTACCGCTGCGCGCCGCCGGCCTGCGGGAGCGGGTGACCACCGTCTCCGGGCTCGGCGCGCAGGGCGACTGGGTGCGCGTCTCGCGCGAGTTGAGCGCCCTGGAGAACGACGCGCAGGGTGCCCGGGACCGACTGGCCGCCACCCGCGGGCACATCGACGCGCCACTGGCCCGGCGGGACGAACTGCGCGGCCTCGTGCAGTCCTACCGGGCGATGGCCGCGCGCAGTGGACACGGCGAGGAGGCCGTGCTCGAGTCGCTGTACGACCACGCCAAGGAGCTGTTGTGGCGAGCACCGTGTGAACTCGACGTGGCGGTACGGGTGGTGACCCGCTATCAGGAGGCGGTCATCGCCGCGCAACGCAAGGATCGTCCGGACGACAAGGGGGACCAGAGATGATCAAGTGCAATCGCCCGCCTTGCCCGGGCGAGATCGACGACGGCTTCTGCAACGCGTGCGGCAACGAGCCGCTGCCGACCGGCGCGCCGGTGCCCGACCCGAGGACCGGGCGGTCCGGGGTCTCCGGGACGGCGGGCACCTCCGGTACGTCGGGCACGGCCGGCACCGCCGGTTCGTCCTCCTCGCGCAGCGCCTCCGGGCGCAGTTCGCGACGCGGCAGCACCGGGACCAGTCGGCGGCTGGGCGGCGGTCTGGTCGAGATGCCGAACGTGCCGCGCCGCAACCCCGAGAGCGCGCTGGCCCGCAATCCGGTCATCCCGGAGGAGAAGCGCTTTTGCCGCAAGTGCGAACAGCCCGTCGGGCGCGGGCGCGGCGGCCGACCCGGGGTGGCCAACGGCTTTTGCCCGCGCGACCGCACGCCGTTCTCCTTCGCGCCCAAGCTCCAGCGCGACGACATGGTCGGCCAGTACCGGATCATCGGCTGCCTCGCCCGCGGCGGCTTCGGCTGGGTCTACCTCGCCCAGGACACCGCCGCGCACAACATGTGGGTCGTGCTCAAGGGCCTGCTCGGCAGCGACGACGCCGACTCGCGCGCCGCGGCCCTGGCCGAACAGCGCATCCTCACCCAGATCCAGCACGCCAACATCGTGCACATCCAGACCGTCGTGCAGCACCCCGACCCGCTCACCGGCCAGGACGAGACCTACCTGGTGATGGAGTATGTCGGCGGCCTGTCGCTGATGGACCGGCTCAAGCAGATGCGCGAGGTCGACCCCAAGGCCGTGCTGCCGGTCGAGCAGGTCCTCGCCTACGCGATCGACATCCTGCCCGCGTTCGGCTACCTGCACCAACAGAACCTGGTCTACTGCGACTTCAAGCCGGACAACGTGATCCAGACCGAGGACCAGCTCAAGCTGATCGACCTCGGCGCGGTCACCGACCTGGCCCGGCCGGGCAAGTTCACCTACGGCACGGTCGGCTACCAGGCACCCGAGATCGAGACCGTGCGGGCCGAACCGTCGGTGGAGTCCGACCTGTTCACCATCGGTCGCACGATGGCGGTGCTCAGCTTCTACTTCGCCGGTTACACCCGCAAGTACAAGGCATCCCTGCCGCCCGCCGCCGACGTGCCGCTGTTCACCGAATTCGAGTCCTACCACCGCCTGTTGCTGCGGGCCACCCACCCCGACCCGGAGCAGCGCTTCGCCTCCGCGGCGGACATGGCCGAGCAGTGCGTCGCGGTGCTGCGCGAGGTGGTCGCGATCCGCTCCGGCGAGCCGCGCCCGGGCGTGTCCGGCCTGTTCGGGCCGGAGACGCGGGTGGTGCACGCCGAGGTGGCCGCGCGCAACACCGAACCGGGCCTGCTCGCGCCCGCGCCCGATCCGGCGGTGATCGCGGGCGCGTTGCCGGTGCCCCGGGTCGACCCCCTCGACCCGGCCGCCAACCTGCTGGCCACGGTCGCCACCACCGACCCCGACGAACTGCTCTCCGCGCTCACCGCCGCGGGCATCTCCTCGGCCGAGGGCACGCTGCGCCTGGTCCGGATGTGCATCGAACAGGGCGACGTGGTGCGGGCTCGGGCGTTTTTGGCCGACATCGACGCCGACGACTGGCGACTGCCCTGGTTCGAGGGGCTGGCGGCGCTGTCCCAACACGATCTCCCGCGCGCCCACGAGTTTTTCGACGGGGTGCGGGGCGCGCTGCCCGGCGAGCCCGCGCCGCGGATCGCGCTGGGCGCCTGCCGCGAGCTGATGGGCCGCCACCAAGAAGCCGCCGCCGAGTATCGCGGCGTCTGGTCGACCGACCACGCGTACGTCTCGGCCGCCTTCGGCCTGGCCCGCTGCCTGCTCGCGACCGGCGACCGGGCGGGCGCGGTCCGCATCCTGGAGAGCGTGCCGGATACCTCGGCCAACCATGTCGCCGCGCAGACCGCGGCGTTGCGCACCCGGATCAGCGGTCGGGCCGCGGCCGAACCGCTGGGGCCGGACCTGACCACCGCGTCCGATCGGCTCGGTGCGCTGCGGCTGGAGGGCGAGGCGCACGACCGGCTCGCCGTGGAGTTGTTGGAGACGGCCCTGGAGTGGGTGAAGGCGGGTGCGAACGGGGGAAATTCGGGCGCCGGGGGCGCGGATGGAACCGCGAGGGTGCTCGGCAGCGAGTTGAAGGAAAAGCCTCTGCGGTTCGCCCTGGAAAAGTGTTACCGCGATCTGGCCCGGCATGTGACGACGCATGCGGAGCGCATCGCGCTCGTCGACCGGGCGAACGAAGTGCGACCGTGGACGTGGGTGTGATCAGAGTGGCTGGATATGGACGACTGGACGCGACCGGGCTCGGGGGCGCCCCGAACGGGGGCGAGGCCGCCCCGCCGCCCGAGCCGCCCGCGACGGCCGTCCCCGACGGGTGTCCGGCCTGCGGTCTGCCCGGCGACGCCGACGACCGCTACTGCGAGTCGTGCGGCTACGACCTGGACATCCCCCCGACCCCGGTGGCCGAACGTCCGCCGCCGCGGCGGGTACCCACGCCCAGCGGACACGGACCGGTTTGCTCCGCCTGTGGCACCGCCACCATCGGCTCGGACGGCTGGTGCGAGGCGTGCGGGCGGCCGTTCAATCCGCGCGACCACGTGGAGAGCGACCTGAGCGGCCTGGTCGCGATGGTGAGCAACCGGGGCCTGCGCCACCGACGCAACGAGGACTCCGCCGCGCTGCGGGCGTTCGAGATGCCCGACGGCAGCAAGCGGGTGGTCGCGGTGGTCTGCGACGGGGTGTCCTCCTCGCCGCGGCCCGACGAGGCGTCGGCGACCGCGGCCGCGACCGCGTGCGCGACGATGGCGGCCACCCTGATCGAGGGGTGCGCGCCGGCCAAGGCCACCAGCGCCGGGGTGGCCGCCGCCGCGAGCGCGGTGGCCCGGATGCCCGGCACCGAGGACCAAGGCAACGCGCCCGCGTGCACCCTGGTCTCGGCGATCATGGCGCCCGGCGAGATCACCGTGGGCTGGGTGGGCGACAGCCGCGCCTACTGGCTGGCCGATCCGGGCAGCGGGGCCGACGATCCGGCGGACGGCGACGACACGCTGCCCGGCGCGAGCACGCTGCCTCGCGGGGCGGTCGGCGAGTCGGACGGGGCCGACGACGAGCAGGGCCGGCGTACCCCCTCCGCGCTGCTGACCGAGGACGACTCGTGGGCGACCCGGATGATCGCGCTCGGCGCGATGACCGAGGCCGAGGCGTACGCGGATCGGCGCGCGCACGCGATCGTGTCCTGGCTCGGCGCCGACGCCGGCGAGGTGCGGCCCCGGGTGACCAGCGTGCGCCCTTCCGGGCCCGGCGTGCTGCTGCTGTGCAGCGACGGATTGTGGAACTACCTTTCGGTGGCGCCGACGCTGGCCGCGATGGTGCTCCCGGACGCGCTGGAACAGCCGTTGGCCGCCGCCCGGTTGCTCACCGGGTTCGCCCTGGACCAGGGCGGCGCGGACAACATCACCGTCGCACTCATCCCGTACCTCCCGCCCGGGGACGCCGCGCGCGGCCCCCTCCACGACTGACCCGAGACGCGAAGGAGTCGGATTCATGTCAGGCGCCCCCGAATTCACCATCGAGATCAACCAGAACGCCTACCTGCCGATGGGTGGACACGAGGTCCACGCCGTGGCGCACATCAAGGCTTCCGGACTGCCGACGGGTCTGGGCTCCGCCAGGCGCGGCGCCGAGGTGATCATGGTGGACACCTCGGGCTCGATGGACTTCCCCTCCAGCAAGCTCAAGGCGGCCAAGCAGGCCACCAAGGCGGCGATCGACACGCTACGTGACGGCACGTTGTTCGCGGTGGTCTCCGGGACCGGCATGGCGTCGATGGTCTACCCGTTCGACGAGGTGCTGGTACCGGCGGACGACCGCAGCCGCAAGGAGGCCAAGCGGGAGGTGGACAAGCTCCGCGCGCGCGGCGGCACCGCCATGGGCCAGTGGTTGCTGATGGCCCGCCGGCTGCTCGAACCGCACCGCGACGCGATCCGGCACGCGATCCTGCTCACCGACGGCAAGAACGAGAGCGAGCGCGAGCAGGACCTGGCCGAGGCGATCGCCTACTGCGAGGGCGTGTTCGTCTGCGACTGCCGCGGCATCGGCCTGGACTGGCGGGTGGACGAGGTGCGCAAGATCTCCAACGCGCTGCTCGGCGACATCGGCCTGGTGAGCGAACCGGCCGACCTGGTCGCGGATTTCACCAGGATGATGGAGAACGCGATGGGCAAGGCCGTGGCCGACGTGGCCCTGCGCGTGCGAACGATCAACAACGCGCGGGTGAAGTACGTCAAGCAGACCTACCCGGTGATCGACGACCTGACCGCCCGGCGTACCGACGTCGGACCGAACGCCGGTGACTACCCGACCGGCTCGTGGGGCGGCGAGAGCAAGCACTACCACATCTGCCTCGAGGTCGAACCGGACGAGGTCAACCCGGGCGGCAAGCGCCGGCCGTGCCAGGTCTCGGTGGTCCTGCCGGACGGCTCGGGCGGTCTGGAACTGGCCAAGGCCGGCGTCTTCGCGCAGTGGACCGACGACGAGGAACTGTCCACCCGGATCAACTCCGAGGTCGCCAAGGTCACCGGCCGGGAGAAACTGGCCAATGCCGTCCAGGAAGGCTTGGAGGCGCGCACGCGGGGGGACGAGACCACCGCGACCGCACGCCTGGTCCAGGCGCTCGAACTGGCCGACGAGGCGGGCGACGAGCACACCGCGAAGCTGCTCCGCCGAGTCGTCGAGGTCGAGGCCGACGGCACCAGCCGGCTGCGCAACGACGAGGAGGGCATGATGATCATCGACGTCGAGTCGCACAAGACCGCCCGCGTCGGACCGCCCACCAGGGACTGAGCGTCGCCGCTCGGCGACGTCGGGTCGGGTAGGGGAACAGGAAGGAGGTCCGCTCATGCACATCTGTCCGGTCGGCCATCAGTCCACCGCCGCGGACTACTGCGACGAGTGCGGGCGCACCATGACCGTCGCGGAGGATCCGCAGCGGCCCGGCGGCGGTGACTGGCGCGCCGAACAGCCGCCCCCGGGCGCGCTGATCTGTCGGATCTGTGCCACCGAGTACACGCCCGACGACCAGTTCTGTGAGGGCTGCGGGCACGAGAACCCCTCGACGGCGATCGTCTACGAGCCCATCGTGAACGTGACGCCCACGGAGCCGGACGACGGGCCGGGCGAGCCGTCATCGCCCCCCACCCGCACCCTGTGGACCGTGCGCGTCGTGCCCGATCACGACTACTTCCTGCGGGTGCTCGAATGGGACGGCCCGGACGCGCACAACATGCACTTCCCGCACGAACAGGAGCCGTGGACGCTGGAGTTGACCGGCGAGTCGATGCGGATCGGCCGGCGCGTCGCCGGTACCACTTCCGCTCCGCCCGAGATTGCGATCAACGACCCGGGCGTCTCGCGTCGGCATGCGATGTTTCTGCGCTGCGGAGACGGGACGTGGGAGGTGATGGACCTCGGCGCGGCCAACGGCACCACCATCAACTCCGGTTACGACCGGGTCCGTCGCGACCCGGTGCACCTGAAGGACGGCGACCGGGTGCACGTGGGTGCCTGGACCACGCTGGAGATCCGACGCGTGGACCTGTGAGACAGGGGGCTGGGCGCCGGTCGGGGTGATCCCGACCGGCGCGATGTGGTTCAGCCCACGTGGGCCACACCCGGGGCCAGTGCGGCGAGGATCGGTTCCGGGTCGGCCGCCGCCTCGGCGGCGGTCATCCGGGCGGTGACCCGGCCCGTGGACAGCACGGTCAGCCGGTCCGCGATGCCCTGTACGAAGCCCAGTTGCGGCGCCGCGATCAGGATCGTCAGGCCCTCGTCGGCGAGCGTGGTGATCAGTTGCCGGATCTGCTCGGCGATCACGGGGGACAGGCCCTCCGTCGGCTCGTCGAGCAGGATCAGCCGCGGACCACCGAGCAGTGCCCGGGCGATCGCCAGCATCTGCTGCTCCCCGCCCGAGAGTTGCGAGCCGCGGTTGCCGGCCCGCTCGCCCAGTCGCGGCAGCAGTTCCAACACCCGCGCGGGCGTCCACGCGGCGTGCTTGCGGTGGGCGAGGCGCAGATGCTCGGCCACGGTCAGGCTCGCGAACACCCGCCGGCCCTGCGGCACCAGGCCGATGCCCGCGTGCGAGACCCGGTGTGCCGGGCGCCCGGTGAGGTCGACACCGGCCAGTTCGACCCTTCCGCCGGAGGGCTTGAGCAGGCCCGCGACGGTATGGATCAGGGTGGACTTGCCCGCCCCGTTGGCGCCCAGGAGCGCGTGCACGGTGCCCTCGGGCACGCTCAGGTCGACCCCGTGCAGCACCGAGCCGCCCTGGTAACCCGCCGTCAGTTCGCCGATCTCCAGCACGATGTCAGCCCACTTCCTGGTGCTCGGGCTCGGACGCGCCCAGATAGGTGTCGCGCACCGCCCGGTCCTCGGCGATCTCGTCCGGCGTGCCGGTTGCGAGCAGTTGCCCCGAGGCCAACACCGTGACGGTGTCGGTGACTTCGCGCACCAGCGCGAAGTTGTGCTCGACCAGGACCATGGTCACCTCGGCGGGCAGTGCCTTGAGCACGTCGGCCAGCAACTCGATGTCGGTGTCGGTCAGACCCGCAGCCGGCTCGTCCAGGAGCAGCAGCTTCGGACGCCCCGCGAGCGCCATCGCGATGTCCAGCAACCGGCGCGAGCCGTGCGAGAGTTCGCCGGCGATCTCGTCGGCGCGCGCGGTCAGGCCGACCGTCTCCAGATGGATCGCCGCCTCGCCCGCGAGAGCGCGGTAGCGGGCCGGGCGCCACCCGATGCCGCCGCGCCGGGCGTGCCGCCAGGCGGCCAGCGTCACGTTGTCCAGGACCGACAACGAGGGCACCACCGCGGGCTGTTGGAATGCGCGCGCGATGCCCAGACGGGAGCGCCGGGCCGGGGCCAAGTCGGTGATGTCGCGACCGTCGAAGACGATGCTGCCCGAGGTGACCGGGTTCGCGCCCGCGATCATCGCCAGCACGGTCGACTTGCCCGCGCCGTTGGGACCGAGCAGCGCGTGCCGGGCGCCGCGACGCACGGTCAGGTCGAGACCGTCCACCGCGGCCAGCGCGCCGTAGCGCCGGGTCAGACCGGTGATGGTGAGCAACGCGTCGGGGTCGGGGACGACTTCGGCGCTCGGGTCCGCCGCCTTCTTGGCGAGGTCCGGCTTGCCCGCGGCCGGCTTGTCCGCGGCCGGTTCGTCCGCGGCCGGCTTGTCCGCGGCCGGTTCGTCCGCGGCCGGTTCGTCCGCGGCCGGTTCGCCCGCGGCCGACTCGCCCGCGGCCGACTCGTCCGCCTCCGACTTGCTCGCCGCCGGCTCGTCCGCTTCCGTGGACTTCCCGTCCGGCCGGATTACCTTGGCCAGACTTCGCCAGGCCGCGCGTGGCCCGCCCGCGACCACTCCGGCCAGCCCGCCCGGCAGCGTGTACACCGCGATCAGGAACAGCAGGCCGAGCAGCAGCGGCCCGTGCCCCGGCCACGGACCGGACAGCCAGTCCCGGGTGAACACGATCAGCGCCGCGCCGATCATCGCGCCCACCAGCGACGCGCCGCCGCCGATGACCACCGCGAGCAGCACCAGCGAGGACGTGTCGAAGCCGATGTGCGAGGGGGAGATGTAGCGCTGGATCGAGATCAACAGGGCGCCCGCGACACCCGCGATGGCGCCGACCCCGATGTAGGTGACGGTGAGATAGCCCGTCACCGGGTGGCCCGTCGCGCGCATCCGGGTCTCGTTTTCGCGCGCGCCGTCGAGCAGCAGCCCGGCCGGCGAGCGCAGCACGAGCGCGGTGAGGGCGATCACCACGAGGGTGGTGAGCAGTACGTACCAGTAGGTGTCCACGTCGTCGGCGAGGTCGCCCATGCCCCAGAACGGCTCGATCGGCGGGATGCCGGACTTGCCGTCGGTACCGCCGGTGACCGACTTCCACTTCTCCGCGGCGGTGCGCACCAGTTCGCCGACGGCCAGCGTGATCATCAGGACCGTGACGCCGCGGGTGCGGACCACGATCGGTGCGGTGAGCGCGTTGAACAGGGCGCCCGCCGCGGCTGCCAGCAGGGTGTGGACGACGCCGATCCGCATGCCGTGGTCGGCCAGGATCGCCGCCGTGTAGCCGCCGACCGCGTACGGCGCGACCTGGCCGAGGGAGGGCAGCCCGGCGCCACCGCCGAGCACCGCGACGCTGACCGCGAGCAGGCCCAGGGACAGCGCCTGGGACAGCAGGATGATGGTGAACAGGTCGACCATGTACGGCGCCGCGACCAGCCACACGATCGCCGCCACGGCCAGGATCCGACCGGCCAGGATCCCGCGCGGCGAGTGCAGCGCGGTACGCGCGCGCAGGACGGCCGTTGCAAGGGTGGTCATACTCGGCTCCCCGTCGGGCCGAAGCGCGCGGTTCGCGCGATCAGCATCACGGCCATCGTGGCGTACATCAGATACGGCGCGAAGTCGGGCATCAGCGTGACCCCGAGGGTCTGCACCTCGCCGACCAGGATCGCGGCGAGCAGCGCGCCGCCGACCGAGCCGAGGCCGCCGATCACCACGACCAGCAGGGACTGCAACAGCACGGTGTTGGCCACCGACGTGGACGGGCCGATGATCGGCGCGCCCAGACCGCCCGCGAGACCGGCCAGCGCGCCGGCCGCGATCAGCACGCCCGAGCGCACCCGGGCGGGCGAGATGCCGCCGGCCGCGAGCATCTCGGGGTCGTCCACGGAGGCGCGCACGGCCGCGCCGATCCGAGTGCGGGCCAGCACGTACCAGCCGCCGGCGCCGAGCGCGACGGCGACCACGATGAACGCCAGCCGATAGCCCGGGTAGTTGTGGCCCAGGATCGATACCGGCTTCTCCAGCGCGCTCGGCACCGAGACCTGCGGGTCTTCCTTGCCGAACACGGTCATCAGCAGGTCGCCGCCGACCAGGGCGACGCCGAAGGTCAACATGGCCTGCGCCATGTGCCCTCTGCCGGCGATCGGCGCGGTCATCACCGCGAGCACCCCGCCGCCGGCCGCGCCGGCGGCGATCCCCGCCAGCACCGCGAGCACCAGGCCCAGCCACGAGCCGTCGGCGACCTCGGTGGCGGTGTAGGCGGCGAACGCGTAGAGCGTGCCGTGCGCGAGGTTGAGGACCCCGCCCGAACCGAAGGCCAGAGTCAGGCCCGCGGCCACGACGAACAGCAGCAACCCGTAGGCCACTCCGTCCAGGGCCGGGATGAAATTGTCGTCGAACCAGCCCACGGCACGCTCCCTTTCGCTTTCGATCCGCCGTCAGCCCAGGGTGCCGAGTTCGCGGACCATCACGTTGCTCAGCGCGGTGCCGTCCTGCTTGACCTCACGCAGGTACCACTTCTGCACCGGGGCGTGCGACTTGGTGTTGAACTCCCAGGGACCGCGCGGGCTGTCCACCTTGCCGGTGTTGGCGATCTGGGCGTTGACCGCCTCCGGGGTGACCTTGTCGCCGGCGGCGGCGATCGCCTTGTCCAGCACGGCGGCCGCGTCGTACATCGTGGCCGACATCATCGTCGGCAGCGTGTTGTACTTCGCCTGGTAGGCCGCGACGAACGAGCGGTTGGCCGGGATGTCCAGCGTGGGCGTGTAGTTGAGCGAGGTGAACACGCCCTTGGCCGCGTCGCCCTCGGCGCCGAGCACCGCGCCCTCGGTGAGGAAGCCCGCCGCGTACAGCGGGATGTCCTTGATGTCGGACTGCTTGTACTGCTTGACGAAGTTCACCGCGGCGGTGCCCGCGTAGAACGTGTAGACCGCCTTGGCGCCCGAGTTCTTGATCTCGTTGAAGTACGGCTGGAAGTTGGTGGTCGCCGGGAACGGCGTCCACTTGGTCTTGCCGTCCGGGTTGGCCAGCTTGCCGCCGAGCTTGTCGAACGTCTCGGTGAAGCCGCGCAGCTGGTCGAACCCACCCTGGTACTCCGGGCCGATCGCGTAGACCGGACCCTGCACGGCCTCCTTGATGTACGGCGCCGCCGCCACACCCGGCTCCTCGGAGAGGTAGCTGGTGTGCCAGACGTAGTCCTGCCGCTTGATCTCGCCGGGGCGGCCGACGGCGCCGATCATGGGCACCTTGTTGTCGTTCACCAGGTCCACGTTGGCCGCCACCGTGGCGGCGTTGGACAGACCCACCACCGCGGTGACCTTGTCCTGCTTGATCAGCTTGGTCACCGAGGGCACCGAGGTCTGCGGACCGTCGCCCTCGTCGGTGATCACCAGCTCGACCTTGTGCCCGCCCAGCTTGCCGTCGTGCTGGTCCAGATAGGTCTGGAAGCCGTTCTGCAGGTCCGGCCCGAGCGCCGCGTACACACCGGTGAGCGGGATCGTCAGGCCGATCTTGAGCGTGCCCGAGGACGAGCCGCCCTTCTTGTCGTCGGCCGCGCTGCCGCTGCACGCGGCGGTGAACGCCAGCGCGCCGGCGAGGAGTCCCGCGGCACTGACGCGGAACGAGCGACGGGATATGGGACTTGCCGGGGTCATGACGTGCTCCAGGGTTCGGACGGGTACAGCGGTCGATCGGTGGGATGGGTCGCGTCGGGAGGGACGCGGGGGTGCGTCGGTCAGCTCAGCGCGCCGCGCTGCACGTGCAGGAAGCGCTCCCGTGCCGCGGGGGTCAGGGCCGGGCCGACCTGGTTGATCAGCTCGGCCATCTCGAACGAGACCTGGCCGATGTCGCACTCGCGCGAGGCCAGCACGAGCAGCGACGCACCGTCGCTGACCTGCATCGAGAACATGAACGCACCGTTCATCTCGGTCAGGTTGCTGGCCACCGGGTCGGTGCCGAACAGCCGCGCGGCACCGGCCAGAAGGCTGACCAGGCCGGACGCGACCGCGCCGAGCTGGTCGGCGCGGTCCTGCGGCAGCGTGCTGGTGTTGGCCACCACGAGGCCGTCCGCGGAGACCGCGACGGCGTGCAGCACATCGGGCACCCGGGTGGCGAAATCGTTGAGCAGCCAGCTGAGATCGGCTGCGGTGGGGTGGGTCACGATCTCTCCTTGGGATCCGGTTCGCCGCCGTCGGGACGGGGCGAGGGGGCGCGTCGGGCCCGGCTGTGCCCGATGCCCTGGGCGAAGGCCGACATCGCCGCGGACACCTGGCGGGCGTCTCGGCGGTCCGGCGTCGTGGGGTTCGCCCGGGCGGGTGCCCCGGCCGAGCCGACCAGCGGCGCGGCGGGCGCGGGGGGCGTGCCGGGGTGCACGGTCGGGGTGTCCCGGCGTACGCGCAGCGGCAGGCCCTTGTTGGTGGTGCGGCCGGACTCGGAGGGTTCCGGAGTCAAACGCGGGGGCAGGGATTCGGCCCCGCGTCCGGCGGAGCGGTCCGGCGTCGCCGGGGTCCCCGGGAGTGCCGGGTTCGCCGGGCCGGCCGGTGTGCCCGGGTTCGCCGGTGCCGCCGGGGTCGCCGGCGTGCGGATCGGCGGAGCGAGCGTCGGCGGGGTGGGTGCCGCCGGGGCGGGCGGCCGGGAGCCGGTGAAGCGCAGGCCCGAGGGCGCGGGTACCTGCGGTCCCGGAGCGCTCGCGTCGCTGACCGGTTGCGGCTTGACCGGCGTGAACACGTTCTGCACGGGCTCGAACGGACCGGGGTCGGGGTGACCGCCGGCACGTACGCCGCTGTCGATCGCGCGCGTGGGAGTCGGCTTCGGCAGCGCCGGCGCCTCGTTCTTCGGCGCGCCCGCGCGGTGCCGGCCGGGGCGATCGCGGAAGACCACGATCGTCTCGGGCAGATCCACCTCGGCGACCGTGCCGCCCTGGGGCCCGGGCCCCAGGGTGATGGTGATGCCGTAGCGCGCAGCGAGGTGCCCGGCCACGGTCAGACCCATCGTGCGCACCGCGTGCACGTCCAACTGGGCCGGCGAGGACAGGCGTTCGTTGAACGCGGCCAGTCGCTCGGGGGTGATGCCCACGCCACTGTCGGTCACGGTCAGCACCGCGCCGTCGCCGCGCCGGTTCGCCTGGAGCACCACCCAGGTCTCCGGGCGGCTGAACTTGGTCGCGTTGTCCATGAGTTCGGCGAGCAGGTGCGCGACGTCGTCGCGGGCCCGACCGGCGATCAGGATGCGCGGGTCCACCGCGCCGGGGTCGACCCGGGTGAACCGTTCGATCCGGCCGACCGCCGCGCGCGCCACGTCCAGGAGCAGGGCGTCCTCGCGCACGCGCGCGGTGCCCTCGCCGCCGAGCACGAGCAGACTGGTGTTGTTGCGGCCCATCCGCTGGACCAGGTGGTCCAGCGAGTACAGCCGCTTGAGCCGGTCCGGGTCCTGCTCGTGCGCCTCGGCCTCGTCCAGGACCTTGACCAGGCCGTCGGTCAGACGCTGGTTGCGGCGGGCGAGGGCGACCAGCACGGTCGCGATACCGGCGCGCAGGACCGCCTGTTCGGCGGCGATCTTGACCGCGGAGGTGAACATGGTGTTGAACGCCGAGCTGACCTCGGCGATCTCGTCCTTGCCGCGCACCTCGATCGGGGTGCCGGCGCGTTCGGCCATCTCCTCGGCGGTCGCGCCGTCGAGGGAACGACCCTGCTGGAGCTTGGCGACCGCTTCCGGCAGACCGGTGTAGGCCACATCGTGCGCGGTGTCGCGCAGACGCACCAGCTCACGGGTCATCGGCCGGCCGAGGCGCAGCACGAGCAGCACGGCGGCGATCAGCGCGAGCAGCACCGCGCCACCCTGGCCGATCGCCCACCAGCGGCGGGAGTCGCGCTCGTCGGTGACCGAGGACAGCACGGAGGCGTCGACCTTGCGCTCCACATCGCTCATCTTGGCGATGCGGTCGTTGGTCGCCTTGGTCCACTCGACCTGCGAGATGAAGACGGAGCTGTCCACGCGGATCCGCGAGACGGCGTCCTCGAGGAGGTGCACGGCCTGGATCTCCGGCCCGGTCTGGGCCTGTTCCAGCCAGGGGATCCAGTCGGCGTCGGCGAGCGACTCGAACGACGACTCGCTCTCGTCGTAGCCGGTGCGGGTGGCCAGGATGTCCTGCTGTTGGGCCGGCGACAGCGTCTTGGCGGCCAACGCACGCAACACCGCGCTCTGTTGCTGGCCGAGCCATTCGGTGGCGTGGGACAGAGCCGCCGCCGCGCGCAGTCGGTCCGAGTTGTCGGGACCGGCGCCGCCTGCCTGGGCCACGCTGTCACGGTAGTCGAGCGTGGCGGCGATCAGGATGCGGTAGCGGAAGACGACGGCGGTCAGCGAGGTGCCCTTGGGCTCCTGGACCTGTTTGCGCAGCGCGACCAGGTCGGTCAGGCCCGCGTCCAGCTTGCGCAACCGTTCCTTCGTGTTGCCCGGGATCGAGCCGAGGTCCTTGCGCAGCTTGTGGTAGCGCGCGGCGCTCTCGTCCGTCGCGGCGGTGCGCTGGTGGTACGCCGCCAGCGCGCCGGGGTCGGGCCACAACACTGCGGTGGCCGCGGCGCGTTCGCTCTGCAGCCGGTGCGCGAGTTCGCCCGCCTCGGCGGACACCTTGGTCAGCGAGCGCAGGCGATTCGCGTCCAGGGCTTCGCCGGTCGTGGTGGACACGGCGAGGCCCGCCGAACCCACCATCACGGTGAGCGGCACGGCGACGAGCAGGACGAGTTTGCGAGTGATGTTCAGTTTGTCCACCACCCGATCGGCGCCCGGAGGGAGGAGGGGGCGGGGGAGAGAGCCAGGGATGCGGAGTCAATTATTCCGCTTGTCAAGTACGTCATTTTCCCGATGATTCGCACTTTCCGGTCTTGCCTTTTCGGTGACGCGGATCGCGTCCTATTCCGTGCACGACGGGCAGAGCCTAGCGGCATTCGCACGTGTGCTCGCAGTTGCCGGTGGGTAATGCGCACGCCGGCCCGCATACGGTGCCGAATGTTGACACGCGTAAGTTAACTATGCGAAGGAATATGGATTGTACCGCATGGCAATACAGGTCCTGATATCGAGCGATTTGGGGTCGGGCGTCGGTTGTCGCAGGTCTATATCCTGATTTCTACACCCGAGAAGTGGTGCCCGTTTGCCAACCATTGGTTGGGATATACCGGATCGTTGCGCTCCGTTTATCCGGAGGTCGGCGTGGCGCGGCGGGGGTCGTCGGAAGCCGCCCGGGTGAATTCGATGGCGAGGCGGGGTCGGGAGAGTCACATGTCGGGGGACGTGGGACGGCCGTCGGGCGGCCCGAGGGCACGAGTGGGCCGCGACTCCTCGGCGTCGGTACCGCCCAGCCCGGACCGATTCCGCCGCCTCGTACACCGCCCGCGCGTCGGTTGTCCGCCGGCTATTAGTCGACCTGTACCTACATCGATCAAGTGCCCCGACAGCCGGTCGTGTTGCGCGGGGAGGCTGCTGGAGGCATGCCGCTCCGGCCCCGGGTCGGCGCCCGGTCGACGGCGATTCGGCACCGAACCTGTCCCGTTCGGGCATGACTCGCCCCGGTTCGGTGCCGAACTCCCGGTCAGCGGCGGACCGCTCCCGCGGTGAGGGCGATGACGGCCACGAGTACCGCGGGGATGGCCAGAGCCGTGGTCAGGCTGGTGTGGTGGGCGATGAAGCCGATCACCGGAGGGCCGGCCAGCAGGCCGATGTACGCGATGCCGGTCACCCGGGAGATGGCCCATGCCGCCGGAACCCCGGGGGTGTTGCCGGCCGCGCTGAACGTCACCGGGGCGACCGGGGCCACGCCGATGCCGAACAGGGTGAAGCCGAGTACCGATACCGCCGGCCAGGGGGTGACCAGCGCGATCGTCATGCCCAGCGCGGCGATCAGCGCGCCCACGCGCAACACGCGCACCGGGCCGAAGCGTTCCACCACGTGGTCGCCCGCGAAGCGGCCGGCCGCCATGGCCACCGACATCCCCGCGAAGCCGAGGCCGGCGACGCCCGCCGAACTGTCCAGCGTTTCGCGCAGGTGCACCCCGCTCCAGTCGGCGACCGCGCCCTCGCCGACGAAGGAGCACAGGCCGATCAGCGCGAGCAGGACCACCGCACGGTAGCCCGCGAGCAGTCGGCCCAGGCCGCCCTCGGTCGGGGCGGGTGCGCGGTCCGCGTCGGTGGTGGTCTCCGGCGCGCGTACCGGCTCGCGGACATGGGGGTCGTCCGCGGGACCCAGAAGTGCCCGCGACCCCACCCACACCGCGACCGCCAGTACGCCGGCCATGATCGACAGGTGCACCCTGGGGGTGATGCCGAGCGCCGCCGCGCCGGAGCCGATCAGGGCCCCGAACAGGCCGCCCAGACTGTAGCCGCCGTGCAGGCTGTTCATGATCGGGCGGCGCAACCGCTGTTCAATCGCCACGCCCTGGGCGTTGGCCGCGACATCGGTGAAGCCCATCAGGCCACCCAGGACCAGCAACCCGACCGCGAGCGAGGGCAGGTCCCACGCGAACGCCGGCAGCAGCAGGGACAGGCAGCCGCCGATCACCGACACCCGGGCGACGCGTCTGCTGCCCCAGCGCCCGGCGGCGGTGCCCGCGAGTTGCACCGCCACCAGCGCGCCGACCGGCGAGCCGAGCAGGGCCAGGCCCAACTGGGCGTCGTCCAGGTCCAGATCCTCCTTGAACTGGGGGATCCGGGCCAGGAAGTCGGCCACCGCGGCGCTGAACGCGAAGAAGACGAACAGTGCCGCGAACCGCGCGCGACGCAGCCGCGCGACGGACGGTGTCTCGGCCCGTTCCCCCAGCGTGCTCACACCGCGCAGGAGCCGTCGGCGCAGGCGTCGCCGGCGGCCGGCTCCGGGGCGGACGACGAGCCGTCGCGCTCGCGCATCCCCTCCTGCACCTGCTTGAGCACCCGGAGGAAGGTGGCGGACTCCTCCGCGCCCTGCACCGCCCACGTGCCCTCGAAGACGAACGTCGGCACCGCCGTGACGCCCATCTCCCGCGCCTCGTCGATCTCCCGCCGCACCTCGGCGACGCCCTCGTCGGAGGCCAGGTAGGCGAGCACCCGATCACGATCCAGGCCGGCCTCGACCGCGAACTCGGCCAGGCGGGTGTGGTCGGCGACGTTCTCGCCCTCGGTGAAGTACGCGGCGAGCAACCGGTCCTTGAGCGTGGCCTGGGCCGCCGGGCCGTACTCGGTCAGCGCGAGCCGCAACACCCGGTGTGCGGTCAGCGTGTTCACGGCCAGCGCGTTGGCGAAGTCGAAGGTGATGCCCTCGCCCGCGCCGATCTCGGCGAGCCGGGCGTTCATCGCGTCCAGGTTGCCCGCGCCGAACTTCTTCGCCAGCCGCTCGCGCAGTGGGGCCGGTTCCGTGGGCGTGCTCGGGTCCAGTTCGTACGGGCGGTACGTGACCTCGACGTCCTCGCCGCCGGGGAACACGGCCAACGCGCGCTCGAAGCGCCGCTTGCCGACGTAGCACCACGGGCACGCGATATCGCTGTAGATCTCGACCTTCACTTGCTCTCCAGCCTTCCGGATCGGGGGCCCGGGGTGGGCGCGCGGTGTCGGCCGCGACGGCGCGTCGGGACGCGGGAAATTCGGGCGGTGTACGGGTCGGGCGCGGGTCGGGTGTACCGGCGGCCCCGGTGCCGGACGCACCCGAGACGAAACATTCGTGCAGGCGTCATCATTCCCCAACCGCGACGTATCGCGGCTTCGGGGCCTGGGCATAGCCTGTCCGCTGCTCGTCTCCCGTCACCCGGACATCACGCCGCGTGGGCGCGGCGTCACCCCCGAGGAGTCATCGTGGACCAGATCACCCAGTATCGGCGCGCCGTCGAGAGCTTCCGCCTGCTGCTGGCCGAGGTCGGCGACGCGGAGTTGACCCTGCCCTGTCCGTGTTCGGAATGGGACGTCCGGGCCCTGCTGGCACATGCAACCGGCGCGCAGCGCGGCCTCGCGTCGGCGCTGACCGGGCCGAACGAGCCGGTCTCCGAGGACCCCCGCGAAGACTTCGAGGCGGCGGTCGAGACGATGGTCGCGACCTTCACCCCGGAGCGGGTCGCCGCCGCCATCAAGACCCCGTTCGGCGAGCGGACCGGCGGCTTCCTGCTCGGCATGGCCACCGGCGACATCTTCGTGCACGCGTGGGACCTGGCCCGGGCGCTGGGCCGGCCGAGCGACCTGGACCCCGAACTCGCCGAGGAACTGCTCGAGCGTATGCGGCAGACGCTTCCGGACGCGGCCCGCGGCGAGGGCCGCGCGTTCGGCCCGGAGCAGCCGGTCGACCCGGACGCGCCGGCCGCGGACCGACTCGCCGCGTTCACCGGACGCGTGGTCAACTGACCGCAAATCGCCGATCGGGCCCGGGACATCCCGGGACAAGCCCTCCCGGACGCGGCAACTGACGGTACGTCAGGCTGCGCGGAGGGCGGTCGGCGGTGTAAGCACGTCAACGCACACCCCCAGTCGATCGGGAGTATCGATGAGCACGTCGCAGCACGATCACGGCCGGATGGATCCGCCTCGCGTCCAGGAGGTGGCCGACGGAGCGTACGCGTACATCCAGCCGGACGGCACCTGGTGGATCAACAACACCGGGTTCCTGGTCGGTCCGGAGGGCGTCGTCGCGATCGACGGCTGCGCCACCGAGGCCCGCACCCGGACCTTCCAGGAGACGATCGCCAAGCACACCGATGCACCGGTGCGCACGCTGATCAACACGCACCACCACGGGGACCACACGAACGGGAACTACCTGTTCGAGACGGCCACGATCGTCGCGCACGAGAAGACCCGGACCGAGATACTGAACCTCGGGATCATGGAGGTCGAGTCGATCTGGCCGGGCGTGGGCTGGGGCGGCGTGCGGGCGGTGCCGCCGTTCCTCACCTTCACCGAGGGCGTCACCGTGTACGCGGGCGAACTGCGGGCCCAGGTCCGGCACTTCGGTGCCGCGCACACCTCGAACGACTCGGTGGTGTGGCTGGAGGAGCAGAGCGTCCTGTACACGGGCGACCTGATCTTCAACGGCGGTACTCCGTTCCTGCTGATGGGTTCGCCCGCCGGCTACCTCGAAGTGCTGGAGAAGGTAAAGGAGTTGGGCGCGACGACGTTGGTCCCCGGGCACGGCGAGGTGTGCGGTCCGGACCAGATCGACTACGCCATCGGGTACACCGAGTTCGTGCTGGAGACCGCGCGCAAGGGCCTCGACGCGGGTCTGGACCCGTTGAGCGTGGCGCGGGAGACGGACCTGGGCGAGTACGCGGCGCTGTCCGACTCGGAGCGGATCGTGGGCAACCTGCACCGGGCCTACGCGGAGTTGGGCGGGGTGGAGCGGGCGGGGGCGATCGACATCTACGCGGCGCTCGGGGACATGGTGACGTTCAACGGGGGCAAGCCGCTCTCGTGCTACGCGTAGTTGTGGTTGGCCGGCCTGGCGGCCTGGCCGGCCTCGAACGCCGGCCGGGCTGATCTGTCCGGCCTTCGGCCGAGTGGCCTCAAACGCCGGCCGGGCTGAGATTTTGGCCCGGTCGGCGTTGTCGTGTGCGGCTTCGGGTTCCCGGCGTGTTGTTGCCCCCCTCGGGCTTTCGGTATTGCGTGTGGCTTCGGAGTGCACCTCCATGGGCTTCCGGTGAGTGGAAGGGGGCTGTGGGGGGTTGGGCGGGGTGGGGTTAGCGTCCGGGGGCGGGGCGGTGAATGGAGATGGTGTGGACAAGGTGGTCGGGGCGGCTGCTGAGGCGGTTTCGGATGTGTGGGACGGGGCCTCGATTGCCGTTGGGGGGTTCGGGCTCTGTGGGATTCCTTCGGTGTTGATCGGTGCCCTGCATGCGCAGGGGGCCACCAGGCTGAGGGTGGTTTCGAACAACTGCGGCGTCGATCGGTGGGGGCTCGGCATCCTGCTGCATGCCGGGAGGATCGCTCGGGCCACCGGTAGCTACGTGGGGGAGAACAAGGAGTTCGCCCGGCAGTACCTCGCCGGGGAACTGGAACTGGAGCTGACCCCTCAGGGCACACTGGCCGAGCGGTTGCGGGCCGGTGGTTGTGGGATCCCGGCGTTCTACACGCCGGCCGGGGTCGGGACGCAGGTCGCCGACGGTGGACTGCCCTGGCGCTACGACGCCGCGGGCAACGTACTGGTGGCCTCGCCGCGCAAGGAGGTCCGCGTCTTCGACGGCGTCGAGTACGTCCTGGAGGAGGCCATCACCACCGACTTCGCCCTGGTCCGGGCGGCCCGCGGCGACCGGCACGGCAACCTGGTGTTCGACAAGTCGGCGCGCAACTTCAACCCCCTCGCGGCGATGGCCGGTCGGATCACCGTCGCCGAGGTCGAGGAACTGGTCGAGCCGGGCGAGCTCGATCCCGACGCGGTACACCTGCCCGGGGTGTTCGTCCAGCGCGTGGTGGCGCTGACCCCCGCCCAGGTCGCCGAGAAGCCGATCGAGAAGAAGACCACGAACGGCGTGCCGGCGGTGCGCGGAACGGTGCGCGACTGATGGCCCTGACCAGGGACGAGATGGCCGCGCGGGCCGCGGCCGAGCTGATCGACGGCTCCTACGTCAACCTCGGGATCGGGCTGCCCACCCTCGTGCCCAACCACATCCCGGCCGGCGTACACGTCGTGCTGCACTCGGAGAACGGCCTGCTCGGCGTGGGGCCGTACCCGACGGAGGACGCGGTCGACCCGGACCTGATCAACGCCGGCAAGGAGACCGTCACGGTCCTGCCCGGCGCCTCCTACTTCGACTCGGCGCTCTCCTTCGGGATGATCCGAGGCGGCCACATCGACACCGCCATCCTGGGCGCGATGCAGGTCAGCGTGGTCGGCGACCTGGCGAACTGGACCGTCCCCGGCAGCATGATCAAGGGCATGGGCGGCGCGATGGACCTCGTGCACGGCGCCCGCCGGGTGATCGTGCTGATGGAGCACGTGACCAGGAAGGGCGAACACAAGATCGTCGACGAGTGCTCCCTGCCGCTCACCGGGAAACGGTGCGTGCGGCGGATCATCACCGACCTCGCGGTGCTCGACGTGACCGATCGCGGCCTGCTCCTGGTCGAGACCGCCCCCGGGGTGACCGCGGACGAGGTGCGCGCGAAGACCGGTGCGCGGCTGCTGACCTGACGCCGTCCGCCGAGGTCGGGGCGTGGATCGACCGGCGCCGATGTGATCATTTAGCGATACCGACGCATCGTCGCCGGTCCTCGGCACGTACCGGAACAAGGAGCACCAATCGTGAAGTTCGCGACCTTCGACCTGAATGGCTCGATCCACTCCGGAGTGGTGTCGGGCGAGGAGGCGGTACATCCGCTGCCGGCCGGAGAGACCCTGCTCGGCCTGATCGAGCGTGGCGCCGAGGCCCTGCGCGTGGCGGGCGAGCAGGCCCTGGCCGGCCCCTCGGTCGCGCTCGCCGACGTACGCCTGCTGCCGCCGCTCCAGCCGCCCACGGTCCGCGACTTCGTGGCGTTCGAGGAGCACGTCGAAGGGGCCATGATCACCGTGCAGGGACCGGACGCGGTCGTGGTCCCGGAGTGGTACGAGCTGCCCACCTTCTACTTCACCAACCCGTACGCGATCATCGGCCCGAACGACCCGGTCCCGATGCCGCCGGGGTCGGCCGTGCTCGACTTCGAGTTGGAGGTCGGCATCGTGATCGGCCGGGCGGGTCGGGACCTGACGGTGGATCAGGCGGCCGAACACATCATCGGCTACACCATCTTCAACGACTGGTCGGCCCGCGACCTCCAGTCCCGCGAGATGCGGGTCGGCCTCGGCCCGTGCAAGGGCAAGGACACCGCGACC
This sequence comes from Embleya sp. NPDC059237, assembly GCF_042754105.1. Lineage (NCBI taxonomy): Bacteria > Bacillati > Actinomycetota > Actinomycetes > Kitasatosporales > Streptomycetaceae > Embleya > Embleya sp. NPDC059237. The sequence continues at coordinate 1,158,361 of NZ_JBHZAE010000001.1, forward strand.
ACGCTCGGCCCGTGGTTGGTGACGGCGGACGAGTTCGAGGAGTATCGCGACGCGGACGGCTTCCTGGACCTCGCCATGCGCGCCTCGGTCAACGGCGTCGAGGTCGGTCGGGACTCGCTGGTCAACATGGGCTGGCCGCCCGCCGAACTGGTCGCCTACGCCTCGCGCGGCACCTGGATCCGGCCCGGCGACGTGCTCGGCACCGGCACCTGTGGCAACGGTGGTTGCCTGGGCGAACTGTGGGGCCGGGGAAGCGAGTTGCCGTCGCTGCGCGCCGGCGACACGGTCTCGCTGACGGTCGAGGGCATCGGTACGGTGGCCAACACGGTCGTCGAGGGCGCGGCCCCGCAGCCCATCCCGGCGGCGCGCAAGCGCCCGCGCACCCGCAGGGACTCCTTCGACGCGTGAGCCGGCGACGCCCGGCCGGCGAACCCCGCCCGGGGCCGCCGACCGGGCGCGGGTTCGGCCGTTCGGCCGCCGCGACCACCTCGAAGCCCTCGCCGGCCGGCAGCAGGGTCAGGACTTCACGCAGCAGCGCGTCATCCTCGGCGATCACCACCCGCACTGCGACCCCGCCCGCAGCCGGGTCGGTCCGCCGGCCGGACCGTGCAGCGTCACCCGGCCGTCCAGGGCGTCCGCGCGGCGGCGGCGCCGTCCAGGCCGCGTTCGTCCAGGATCGGCGACTCGTCACCGAAAGCGTCGATGCGACGGGAGGCGGGCTCACGCGCCGACCGGCGCGGGCCGGCCGCGTCGCGTCGGGTCCAGTGCCCACAGCAGCAGCGCGAGCGCGCCGAAGCCCGCGCCGAGCAGGCAGACGGCGGTCCAGCCCGCCGCCGCGTACAGCGTGGTCGAGGCGATCGCACCGCCCGCGCTGCCGATCGAGTAGAAGATCATGTAGCCGCCGATCAGCCGACTGCCGGCGTCCGGACGGAGTGGGTAGATCAGGCTCTGATTGGTCACGTGTACCGCCTGGACGGCGAGGTCGAGCACGATCGTGCCCACCACCAGGGCCCACAACGACCGGCGGGTCAAGGCGAGCGGCAGCCAGGACACGGTCAGCAACACCAGCGCGATCCCGGTGACCCGGTGTGCGTGGCCGAGGTCGGCCAGCCGCCCGGCCGGGATCGCGCCCAGCGCGCCGGCCGCGCCGGCCAAGCCGAACGCGCCGATCGCGGTGTGCGACAGGGACAGCGGAGGTTCGCTCAGCGGCAGGGCGATGCTGCTCCAGAGGGTGCTGAACGCGGCGAAGATCAGCAGGGCGAAGCCGGCCCGGACGCGGAAGACCGGTTCCTCGACGAACAGCCTCACGGTCGAGCCGAGCAGCCTGCGGTACGACAGCGGGGCAGTGCCGGCGCGCCGCCTCGGGAGTACGCGGTACAGCGTCGCCGCCAGGACCAGGGTCAGCGCGGCCGAGCACAGGTACACCGCGCGCCAGCCCGCGAGGTCGGCCAGCACACCCGAGACGGTGCGGGCGAGCAGGATGCCGACGACCACGCCGCTGGTGACCGCGCCGACCACGCGACCTCGTTCGGCGGGGGCGGCGAGCGAGGCCGCGTAGGCGACCACCGCCTGGGTGACCACGGCGAGCAGGCCGACCGCGATCATCGCCGGGAACAGCGGGGCGGCTCCCCGGGCCGTCCCGACGGCGACCAACGCGACCGCGAGCAGCGCGAATTGACCCACGATCAGGCGGCGGCGGTCGATCAGGTCGCCCAGTGGGACGAGCAGGAACAGGCCGAACCCGTAGCCGACCTGGGTGAGGGTGACCACGACGCCGACCGTGCCGGGGGCGAGGCCGATGTCGTGGCCCATGGTGACCAGGAGCGGCTGGGCGAGGTAGACGTTGGCGACCGCGACGCCGGCGGCGATCGCGAAGAGCAGGGTGAGGGCGCGAGATATCCGGTTGCAAGTTGCCACCAGGTGACCATAGGCAACCTTGGTAGCATGTTGCAACCGGTGGGGTGAGTGAGAGGACGAGCCATGGTGCAGCGCACGCGGTTGGACGAGGACAGTTGTCCGGTGGCGCGCTCGGTGGACGCGATCGGCGACTGGTGGTCGCTGCTGATCGTGCGCGACGCGTTCGACGGGAGCCGCCGGTTCGGCGAGTTCCAGCGCAGTCTCGGGGTGGCCAAGAACATCCTGACCGCCCGACTGCGGGCCCTGGTGGCCGGCGGGATCCTGGAGACGGTGCCCGCGTCGGACGGCAGCGCCTACCGGGAATACGTGCTGACCGCGAAGGGGCGCGACCTGTTCCCCGTGGTCGTCGCGCTGCGGCAGTGGGGCGAGGCGCACTGGTTCGGGCCCGGCGAGCCGATGTCCAGGCTCCTGGACCGACGCGACGGCCGCCCGCTGCGCACCCTGGAGGTGCGTGCGGCGGACGGCCGCCCGATCCGGCCGGAGGACACCGAGGTGGAGCGGGTCGGCGAGGTCGGCCAAGACTGACCGACCGGGCGAACCCGCGCTACCTGCCCGGGACTTCGGTGAGCCCGAGGTGGTCGAGCAGGGTGAAGAACAGCTGCTCGACGAACGGATCCCGGCACAAACCCAACAACTCCAGGATCGGCTCGGGCCGCACCTCGTAACCGGCCGCCGCCGCCCACCGCACCGCCGCCTCGGCGACGCGCGGCCGGTCCTGCTCCAGCCACGCGGCGGCCTCGTCTTGGAACCGGGCGAAGTCGCCCCGCCCGCCGCCCCGATCCCACCGGTTCTGCGCCAACCGCGAGGCGGCGGTGCCCGGGTCGAGCCACCCCTCCCAAAAGTGCGTCCCGCTCAGTCCCTGGACATGCGCGACATCGCTCTCGAACACCCCGCACACCAGCACGGGGGAGCCGGTCCGGGCGGCCAGGTCGGTCAACCACGGGCCCTGGAAGGCGTACGGATCCTCGAAGTGGCGCACGTGCACCGCGCGCCAGCCGTCGCGGTAGGCCCACTCGGCATAGACCGGATGGCCCTCCCCGCCGACATACGGCGCCAGGTCGGCCAGCGGCGTGTCCGCACGTAAAACGACGATGTCCCCGTTGAACCCCATGGCCACCCCTTCGGTCGCGATGTCCGTTGCGGCCCAAGGTAGGTACCGCGTCCGACAACCGACCGGGTGCCGGGGACGGAGGGTGTGCCGAGGGTCCTCGCGCGACGGCACCGGGCGACTCTCCCGTCGCGGCCCGGACCCACCGCCGGCGTCAGTTCCCGGTCTCGGCGACCTGCTCCACCGCGCTCGTCCCGTTGCCCTCGCGCGACTCCCACTCCCAGGTCTCGTCCAACCGGATCCGACCGTCGGGCAATACGACGACGGCGCTCACGCAGTGCCCGGAGGCGGTGCCCCCGGAGCGGTTCAACTGCACATAGCGGAAGTCCAGCGTGTCCCCGTCGCGGGTACCGACGAGGTGACCGTGCACGATGTCGCCGCCGTCGTACTCGGCCCAGATCCGGCCGTCCACCTCGTGGTACGCGAACAGCGTGGACGCGTCCACCTCTCCGTGCTCGGGCCGACCGAGCGGGGCGAAGCGAAGTCCATCCAGGGAAGGTGCGGTCATTGCGGGCTCCTTCGGGTGCGAGCGCGAGGCGCATCGGCGCTTGGTAGCCCGCAGCGTAGGTGCCGTTTCCCGGGGCCCGATTCCGGGGTCGGATCGTCGACCGGGGAAGAATTCCGCTCCCGAAGGATCCTCACTCCCGAACGTTTTCCGGTTTCGAACGTTTCCCGCTCTACTCGTCCGGGGTGCCCTTCCAACGCCACTTGCCCACCCGGCGCGGATGGCCCGGCAACTCGGTGCGGCCGGTACACCACAGCAGGGCCGGCCACGGCTCGAAGCCGGCGGGGGCGTCGGGGAACATCCGGGCCAGGACGCGGGCGCAGATCTCCGGGTCGGGCCGGTAGTCGAAGCCGAGCCCGGCCGCCATGTCGTGCATGTGGACCATCACCTCGACCATGCCCATCGCGGCGAAGCCGTCCGGGTCGGAGACGCCGTACGGGTGATAGGCGCGGTTCGAGTCCGGCTGCGTGGTGACCACCGACGCCAGGATCGTGCCGCCGGCACGGACCGCGTACAACATCTGGGCCGGCGTCGGGTCGTCCTCGGCGTGGATGTCGACCGGGACGTAGTCGTCCATCCGACTCGACGCGACCTGACCCGCGTAGCCGTACAGATCCCCGACCACGTGGACCAGCGTGTCCCAGCAGTCCCAGTCGAGGTCGCCGGCCGGCCGCGACCAGTCCCGATCGCCTTCGGTCGCCTCGGCCAACACGGCGACGGCGTGCGCGACCGTCGCCTCCAGATCCTGCGCTGCGTGTGTTCCCATCCGGCGAGTTATACCGGCGCGACTGCGGGAACGCACGCGACTATCGCCGGCGGCCACCCCCGTGTGGGGCCCGTGGGGGCGCGGGTGAGGATGGAGCCGTGCCCGTGGCTCCGCTCACCGTCCCGTCGATCGCTGCCGACGGCCGTGTTCGCCGGATCGTCCCGTCCTCGGAGAACGCCATGACCTCGACTGCCCCAGCCCCCGACGGCCGCGATTTCGCCGCCGTCACGATCGTGCCGATGCGCGCCGAGCACGCGGAGTCGGTGCTCGCGATCTATCAGCTCGGCATCGATACCGGCAACGCCACGTTCCAGGAACACGCGCCCGACTGGGCCGAGTTCGACGCGGGCAAGCTGCCCGACCACCGCTTCGTCGCGCTCGACGGGACCGGCGGCGCGGTGCTGGGGTGGGTGGCCGCGAGCGCGACCTCGCGCCGCCCGGTCTACCACGGTGTGGTGGAGACCTCGGTATACGTCCACCCCGACGCGGCCGGCCGGGGCGTCGGCCGTGCGCTGCTCGCCGCCCAGATCGCCTCGACCGAGGCAGCCGGCGTATGGACCATCCAGGCCGGCGTCTTCCCCGAGAACGCCGGCAGCCTCGCCCTGCACGCCGCCCTCGGCTTCCGCACCATCGGCGTGCGCGAACGCGTCGGCCGCCACCGCGACCGCTGGCGCGACGTCACCCTCCTGGAACGTCGCAGCCCCACGGTGGGCTGACCCGCGCGGATCCGACGGTCCGTCAGATCCCATCCCGGTATGCCTTGACCTCTCCGGACACCGATGAATAATCGAGATCGGTTGTAGTGACCAAGGATGTGAGTGTTCGGCTTGGGGTGGGCCGGTCCGGGGCGCGGCGAAAACACCTCGCGGCGGGCCGTCCGCCCGGAACGAGGAGACGGTACATGCGCGCGATCCTGCACACCGCCACGGGCGCCGAGATCCGGGACGACGTCACCGTACGTGATCCGGAGGCCGGTGAGGTCCTGGTGCGGATCGTCGCCACCGGTGTCTGCCACAGCGACGTCAGCGTGCTCGAAGGCGTGATCGAGTGGCCCACACCGTCCGTGCTCGGCCACGAGGGCGCCGGCATCGTGGAGAAGGTCGGCGCGGGGGTCGGCGCGGTCGCGCCGGGCGACCACGTCGTGATCACCACGATCGCCGCGTGCGGGATGTGTCGGCACTGCCAGACCGGACACCCGAACCGCTGTCGGCAGACGCTGGGCAACCGCGGTACGCCGTTCGCGATCGGCGACGAGCCGGTGTGGAACTTCGCCGGGGCCTCCACCTTCGCCGAGCTGACCCTGGTCAAGGAGATCCAGTGCGTGTCCATCCCCAAGGACGTGCCGCTGACCTCCGCGTGCCTGGTCCCGTGCGGCGTGGTCACCGGCGCGGGCGCCGTACTCAACCGGGCCAACGTGCTCCCCGGGCAGACCGCGGCGGTGATCGGCCTCGGCGGCGTCGGCCTGTCCGCCGTCCAGGCGCTGCGCCTGAAGGGCGCGGGCCGGGTGGTCGGCATCGACACCGTGCCCGGCAAGTTCGAACTGGCCGGCGCGTTCGGCGCGACCGACTTCGTCAAGTCCGGCAAGGGTGTCGATGTCGCCGACGAGATCCGCACCCTGTTCCCGTACAGCGACGAGGTCAAGGTCGGCGTGTTCGGCGCGGGCGGCGTGGACTGGATCTTCGAGTGCACCGGCATTCCGGCCGTGCTCGAGAACGCCATGGAGGCGCTGGACTGGGGCGGCACGCTGATCGCCGTCGGCCAACCGGCGCAGACCGCGACCGCGAGCATCCGGATCGCCAACCTGCTCCAGTGCGACCGGGGCATCCTGGGCACCCGGGCCGGTGGCGTACGTCCGCACGAGGACATCCGGACCATCGTCGAGCTGTACCGCCAGGGCAAGTTCGACCTGGACGCGCTGGTGTCCAAGGTCTATCCGGCGGAGGGCTTCCACGACGTCCTCGACGACATGCACCACGGACGGATCGCGCGCGGGGTCATCGCGTTCTGATCCGCCCGCCCCGAAACGCCGAAGCCCGACCGGGTCGCGGAGCCGTCCACCCGCTCATTCGTTCGTTCCCCCGCTCATTCGTTCACCCGTTCCCCGAGAGGATCGCGGCAGGCATGACGGAGACTCGCTCGACCGAAGGGGCCGCGTCGTCCGTCGCCCCGCCCCCCGGCGGCAACTGGGGCCGCTGGGGCGCGGAGGACGAGCGCGGGGCGCTGAACCTGATCGAACCGGAGGGGGTGCGAGCCGCCGCGCACGAGGTCCGGACCGGGCGCACGTACTCCCTCGCGCTGCCCATCACGCGCGGGAACCAGCCGGCCTTCGACTTCCGCGGCTCGCCGCAGCGATTGACCCTGGTGAGTCAGACCGACGCGATGTACGACGGCTTCGAGGGCGGCGGCGACGTCGGATCCAACGAGGACGTGCTGATCATCCCGTCACACAACCTCACCCACATGGACGCGCTCTGCCACGTCCAGGCGAAGGGCCGCTTCTACAACGGCTTCCCGGCCGACACGTTCCGCTCGCACACCGGCGCCGGTCGCTGTGGTATCGACAAGCTGGGCGCCTTCGCGACGCGGGCCGTGCTGCTCGACCTGCCCCGCCACTTCGACACGCCGCATCTGGAGGGCGGCTACCGGATCACCGCCGCGGATCTGGCGGGTTGCGCCGAGCGGCAGGGGGTCGAGGTGCGGTCCGGCGACGCGTTGCTGGTGCGGACCGGCTACCTCGACGAATACCGGGCGATCGAGGCGTCCGGCCGCGAGCCGTCCTTCGCCCAGCCCGGCCTGTCGCTCGACGCGGTCGACTACGTCCGGGACCGGGAGATCAGCGTCGTGGGCGCCGACAACAGCGCGATCGAGTGCATTCCGTTCGACGACCGGTTCCTGTCGGTACATATCGCGTTGCTGGTGGAATCGGGTGTACCGCTGCTCGAACACCTGTGGTTGACCGATCTTGCGGAGGGCATGGCGCAGGCGGGTACCTATTCGTGCCTGCTGTGCGTATCCCCGCTTCCGGTCACCGGTGCAACGGGCAGTCCCATCAATCCGGTTGCCATTGTCTGATCGTCGGACGACTGACATAGTCCATGGGCAGGTCGTCTCGGTCTCGTTTCCTCCGTCGGGACCGAGGCGACCGCTCGGATCGAGCCCGCAACACCCGCCTCCGGTAGGCCTGTACGCACTCGCACATGCCCGTACACGCACGTACATCCGTCGAGGCACCGAGGCACCCACTCCACAATGCGACGCATTTGCCGAGTCGCCCACCGGGCCGATCCGGCCGCTCGGGCACGGAATCCGGAATCCGATACGGGTAATGCACGTTATCGCACAGTATTAAATTGACGTAGTCAAGGACTGCTATCATGGCGGGGTGAACTCCACCGAAAACGTCGAAGCGATCCAGCGGGCGCTGGAGGCCCTGCTTCGGCGCCACGCCAGCCGCCGAGTGTACGCGGGCCAGGCCGCCGCGGCGGGCGCGACCATCTCGCAGCCCGCCTATGTGCTGCTGCGCCGAATCGAGAAGCAAGGCCCGCTCCCCATGGGGGAGTTGGCGCGCATGACGAACATGGACCCGGGCGCCACCGCGCGTCAGGTGGGCCAGTTGGAGCGGGACGGCTACGTCCGGCGCTCGCCCAGTCCGGACGACGGTCGGGTCAGCCTCGTCTCGCTCACCCCGCGCGGCGATTCCGTGCGGCGCCGGTTGAACGACGTCATGGATCGACGGATGAGCGAGATGCTCGACCGCTGGAGCGACGAGGATCGCGAGACGTTCGCCACGCTGCTGCAGCGATTCGTCGAGGAGATGGCCCAGGGTGAGATTCCCGCGGCCGAGGTCGAGGACAGCGCGGTCTAACCATCCGACTGTTCGTCATATTCCATATTGATTGCCGGGGTTGGCCGTACGGGCGTTCGCAGCAGCTGCGTTCGTGACATTCGACGGCGGGCCCCGGCAATTTTTGTGGGCAATCGCGCGGGTGCGGTGGGCGGTCGGAATGCGCGAAGTCATCACTTGATTTGGTCAAGGATCCCGCTTACCGTCCCAGGGTGATCAAGTTCGACATCCGCGACGGGGTTGCCGTCGTCACGCTGGATCGGCCCGACAAACTCAATGTGTTCTCCGGGGGTATGGGTTCGGCCCTCGGGGATGCCTACGCGCGGTGCGACGCCGACGACGCGGTGCGCGCGGTGGTACTCACCGGCGCGGGGCGGGCGTTTTGCGCGGGCGCCGACATGTCGCCAGAGGCGGACAGCTTCGCGGGGCCTGGGCCTGGGCCGGCGCCGAGCGCGGGGGGCGGAGTGGCGGCGCGGTCGCGGGAGTTCAGCGCGTCGCCGGTGCGGCCGGCCGCCTGGGAGGTGCGCAAGCCGGTGATCGCGGCGATCAACGGGCACGCGATCGGCATCGGTTTCACGCTGGCGATGCAGTGCGACATCCGGCTCGTGGCCGCGGACGCCAAGCTGGCGATTCCACAGGTTCGGCGCGGCATGGTCCCCGACGCCCAGTCGCACTGGACGGTACCGGCGGCCACGTCGCGGGCGGTGGCCGCCGACATCCTGCTGACCGGGCGCACCTTCCGCGGCGCCGAGGCGGCCGTACTCGGCCTGGTGTCCCGCGCGTTGCCCGCCGACGAGGTGCTGCCCGCCGCGCTGGAGATCGCGCGCGACATCGCGACCAACGTGCACCCGATGTCGGCGGCGCTCACCAAACGACTGCTGTGGGCCGATGCCGGGCTCGACGAGGTCGAACGCCTGGAAACCGCCTACCACCGCGTGCTGATGGGCACCGACGACGCCCGCGAGGGCCCGCGCGCGTGGTCCGAACGGCGCACACCACGCTGGACCGGCACGGTCACCGGCGCGTGGGACGGTGTACTGGCGGCGGAATCATCGCAACAGCCGGCCCCTTCGGTACGACAGGAGCACCAGTGACCCCCTCTCCGCCGACACCCCGTCGCCTGACAACCCCTCAGCTCGATGTCATGGCAGCCGGCCTCACCCTCCGCGACATGCAACGGGCCGCCGCCGCCACAGAGCGCGCCGGGTTCGACGGCCTGTGGCTCACCGAGGGCGGCCGCACCGCGTACACCGCCGCCACCGCCGCGGCGCTGGCCACCGAGCACCTGACCGTCGGGACGGGCATCGCGGTCGCGTTCGCCCGAAGCCCGATGGTCACCGCGTCGGCGGCCTGGGAGTTGGCCGAGGCGACCGGCGGCCGGTTCGTACTGGGCCTGGGTACCCAGGTGCGGCCGCACATCGAACGGCGCTACTCCGCCGAGTTCGACCGGCCGGGCCCACGACTGCGCGAGTACGTCGGCGCGCTGCGGGCGATCTGGGCGGCCTTCCGCGGCGAGGAACGGCTGCGGTTCAAGGGCGACTTCTACCGGTTCACCCTGATGACGCCGGAGTGGACGCCGGGCGGCTCGATCGCCGACCCGCCGATCTACCTGGCCGGGGTCAACCCGTGGATGTTGCGCATGATCGGCGAGGTGGCCGACGGCCTGCACGTCCACCCGCTGCACAGCGTGCGCTACATCGACGAGGTGGTCCGCCCCGAACTGGCCACCGGCGGCGCGGCCGACGACTTCGCGCTGGTCTGCCCGGTGATGACGGCCACCGGCGACACCGACGAGGAGATCGAGACCGAACGCGAGAAGCTGCGCCTGCGCCTGGCCTTCTACGGCTCGACCCCCGGCTACGCGAAGGTCTTCGAAACCCACGGCTGGAACGACCTCCAACCCCGCCTCAACCGCCTCTTCGCCACCAAGGACCGCCAGGCCATGGCCACCGCCATCACCGACGAGATCCTGGACACCCTCACGGTAACGGCCCCGTGGACCGACCTGGCCCAGTCCCTCCTGACCCGCTACGAAGGGGTGGCAACCCGAGTGGTTGCATACTCGGCGGTGAGCACTTGGCGCGAGAACCCGACCTTGCTCGAACGCTGGACAGAGGTGACACGCCAGTTCCACGAAGGGAGCTGAGCGTTCCCGGCGAGCGTTGCACTGTCGGTGGCGGGTGGCGGGTGGCGGGTGGCGGGTGGCCGGTGCGGCGTTGGTCGGAGTCGGTGGTGGGCCGCCGCCGGCGTGCGGGGATCCGAGACTCCGGCTTTTGGCGAGGCGGGTGTGTTGGTCGGCGGAAAAGCGGCCGGCAGCGGCGGGCGGGGTGGGTGCTCGGGTTGGGTTCGCCGGGGGTGCGTTTTGGAGTGGGTCGGGTGCTTCCGTTCGTGCGTTGTGCTTGTGGTTGCGGGTGGCCGGTGCGGGGTTGGTCGGAGTCGGTGGTGGGCCGCCGCCGGCGTGCGGGGGTCCGAGACCGGAAGCTTCCGGCGAGACGGGCGCGTTGGTCGGCTTAAAAGCGGCCGGCGGCGGCGGGCGGGGTGGGTGCTCGGGTTGGGTTCGCCGGGGGTGCGTTCCCGAGTGGGTCGGGTGGTTTCGGCACGCGTTGCGCTTTGGGTTGCGGGTGGCTGGTGCGAGGTCGATCTGAGTTGGTGGTGGGTCGCCGCCGGCGTGCGGTGCTCCGAGACTTGGGGCTTCCGACGAGGCGGGTGTGTCGGTCGGCGAAAAAGCGACCAGCGGCGGCGGGCGGGGTGGGTGCTCGGGTTGGGTTCGCCGGGGGTGCGTTTTGGAGTGGGTCGGGTGGTTTCGGCGTGCGTTGTGCTTGTGGTTGCGGGTGGCTGGTGCGGGGTTGGTCGGAGTCGGTGGTGGGCCGCCGCCGGCGTGCGTGGTTCCGAGACCGGAAGCTTCCGGCGAGGCGGGCGTGTTGGTCGGCGAAAACCGGCCGGCAGCGGGGGCCGGAGAGCGCTTGGGTCGTGCCCTCCGGGGAGCCTTCCCGGGTGGGTCGGGACGTTGCGGGGGCGTTGGAGGGGAGTTGGGGCTCGAAACCGGATAGCGATGGGTGGTTGTGGGCTTCGAGGCTCGGTGGCCTGCGGTTTTGCGAGGCCGAGGCGGAAAGTCGGGCGACGAGTGCCGGTTTCGTGCGCTCCGACCCCCTCAACGCCGGAGCGAAGACCGAAACCGCACACTCGGAGCCGGCTTCGAGCACTGCCACTCCAAAGAGGCCGTCAAGGCGACCGAAAGTGCCCAGCGAGAGCCGAAACCGGATCCCGAGGCACCCCAAACGCTCTCCTCTCCGCGCTGACCTGCGGTTTTCTCCCACACCGAGGCCACGGCGCCCAACGCCGTCCGGTTTCGTGAACTCTCGCCCCACACCCGCCCACTGCATCTCGAAAAAATGCCCTGCCCGACCCACTCCGGAAGGCTCCCAACCGCACCGCCCTCCCTCCCGCCGCTGCCGGCCGGCTTTCGCCGACCACCACGCCTCCCTCGCCGGAAGCTTCGAGTTTGGAGCCCCGCACGCCGGCGGCGGCCCACCACCGACTCTGACCGGCCCCGCACCAGCCACACCCGCAGCCAAAGGCGTAACGCGCGCCGGGACGTGCGGCCAGATCGGGAAGGCTCCCCGGGAACCTGACCCGACTCGCCTCCCTGCCCGCCGCTGCTGGTCGCTTTTTCGCCGAGCAACGCGCCCGTCTCGCCGGAAGCCGGAGTCTTGGAGCCACGCACGCCGGCGGCGGCCCACCACCGACTCTGACCGGCCCCGCACCAGCCACACCCGCAGCCAAAGGCGCAACGCGCGCCGGGACGCGCGGCCAGATCGGGAAGGCTCCCCGGGAACCTGACCCGACCCGCCTCCCTGCCCGCCGCTGCTGGTCGCTTTTTCGCCGAGCAACACGCCCGTCTCGCCGGAAGCCCCAAGTCTCGGAGCACCGCACGCCGGCGGCGGCCCACCACCGACTCCGACCGGCCCCGCACCGGCCACCCGCAACCACAAGCGCAACGCGCGCCGGAAGCACCCGACCCATTTGGGAACGCACGCCCGGCGAACCCGACCCGAGCGCCCTCCCTGCCCGCCGCTGCCGGCCGCTTTTTCGCCGACCAACACACCCGCCTCGTCGGGAGTCCCAGGTCTCGGAGCACCGCACGCCGGCGGCGGCCCACCACCGACTCCGACCGGCCCCGCACCGGCCACCCGCAACCACAAGCGCAACGCGCGCCGGAAACACCCCACCCACTCGGGAAGGCTCCCGGCGGACCCGTTGCCCGGTGCCCGCTCGGGGCCAACGGCCTTGTCTTGCCGGAGAACCCCGTGCCCCCGTGCGACCGGTCGGGCACGGCAGAGTCGTAACGCCCCCACTTCCACCCCCGCCCCCATGCACCTTGGGCCGCCAGACCCCGTCCCAGACCCCGTCCCAGACCCCGACAGGGAGCTGACGGCCCGTCAGGGAATTTGTATACTAAAGCGGGAACAACCGCCCAAACCTCCCGCCCTCACCCTTCCGCGCACTTCCCCGGCGTGCTAAACACTGTCAATCAGTTCGGCTGGAGTGCACCGATCCGGTTGGCGATGTCCACGAGACATGCCGGCCTCATCGAGGCCGAGTGGCGTTTTGCCCCCGCATATTCCGTACAAAACCGGGCGTGTCGCCCTAGTGACACGTGTCCGGTGCGCGTCCCTGCACAGAACGGAAAGTACCGGTATGTCTGCGACCGTTGAAGTATCCGCGAAGCCGCCGGAGCCCGGATCCGACCCGTCCTCCGTCGATACCGGTCGACTGGAAGGGGTCTCCAAGGGCCGGGTGTTCGCCGTCCTGGCCGTCGTCGTGATGTTCTCCGAGGTCGTGCCGCTCCAGTACGCGATGATCTCCTCGGCCGTGCCGGAGATCGCCCCGTCGTTCCGGTCCGTCGGCGAGAGCATTTCGTGGATGGTGGTGATCCTGGGCCTCGTCGGCGGCGCGGTCAGCCCCCTGATCGGCAAGCTTTCCGATGTCTACGGGAAGAAGCGGCTGCTGCTCGCGACCAGCGTGTCGTTCCTGGTCGGGTCGTTGATCTGCGCGGTGACCAGTTCCTGGCCGCTGTTCCTGGTCGGCCGGGCGCTCCAGGCGGTGGCCTTCGGCATGACCGCCGTGGTGTACGGGCTGATTCGCGACCTGATGCCGCGCAAGTTCATCCCGGTCGCGATCGGCGTCTCGGCCACCGGGCTCGGGTTGTCCGCCGCGCTCGCGCCGGTGGTCGGCGGACTGCTCACCGAGCACTACTCCTGGCGCTCGTTGTTCTGGTTCCTGGTCGTTTACATGGCCGTGCTGATCCCGCTGCTGCTGATCGTGGTGCCCGAGTCCAAGCTGCGGGTTCCACAGAAGGTGGACTACGTCGGCGGCGTCATCCTCGGCGGCGGACTCGCGCTGATCCTGCTGTACATCAGCCAGGGACAGGCCTGGGGCTGGGGCAAGCCCTCGGCGTTCGGGTACGCGCTCGCCGGCGTGGCCGTGATCGGGCTGTGGGTGCTGTGGGAGAAGCGGGTGGAGAACCCGATCATCGACCTGAAGTTGCTCACCGCGCCGCGCGTGGCCCTGGTGCTCGGGATCGCGTTCCTGGCCAACATGATCATCGGCATCCAGAACTACCTGACCAGCTACATGGGCCTGACCCCGGACAACGTCAAGCAGAGCACGCTCGACAAGTACGGCGACGGCGCCGTCCAGAGCGCCAAGGCCATGGGCGCGCCCGAGGCGATGTGGGCCGGCATCGCCGACCAGGTCAAGGCGGCGGTGTCGTTCAACGACTCGCTCGACTACGCGCTCGGCTTCACCCTCCTCGGCCTCGCCCTGCACGTACTGATCTGGCAGTCGATGTCCAGCATGATCGCGGGCCCGCTGGCCGGCCTCTGGGGACAGCGCAGCGGGTTGCGGATGCCGATGATCGTGGGTGTCACGACGCTGACCCTGGCCGGCTTCATGTACGTGTTCATGCACGACTCTTGGCAGCTCATGCTGATCTGCGGCGTGGTCTACGGCATCGGCTTCGGGATGTACTACGCCGCCGCGCCGAACCTGATCATCGAGGCCGTGCCGCAGGAGCAGCAGGGCATCTCGTCCAGCATGCTGGTCGTCGCCCAGTCCTTCGGCGCCTCGGTCGGCGTCGCGCTGCTGTCGCCGATCTTCACCAACAACCGCCTGCGGATCACCGGTCCGGCGCCGAGCGGCCAGGGCCTGGCCACTCAGGACGCCTGCGACCCGCGCGGCTGCACCTACACCACGGACGCCTTCACCACCGGCTTCTGGATCCTGATCGTATGCGGACTGCTGGCGCTGGTGATCGCCCTGGTCATGCGGCACGGCCGCAAGCCCGCCACGGGCGGCCTGCTCCACTAGCGCCTGTGTGTGCGCCCGCGCAGGCGCGAGCCGGCCGCACCACCGATCGCACACCCGCTCGCGGTGTGTGACGCGGCGTCAGGACCCGTGGATCCGAGGGGGATTCACCGGATCTGACGCCGCGTCGGCGATACCCCCCAGTGATTCGGTCGGCGACCCGGCCGACTATCCCTCGCCCACCATCGTCTCCAACAAAGCCAGCAGCCGCTCCGCCTGCTGTTCCGGGTCGCCGTCCGCCGGGGTGAGGCGCAACTCCGGCTTCTCCGGAGCCTCGTACGGGGCGGAGATGCCGGTGAAGTCGCCGATCTCGCCGCGCCGGGCCTTCGCGTACAGGCCCTTCGGGTCGCGGCGTTCGCACTCCTCGATCGGGGTGTCGACGAACACCTCCAGGAACGGCAACCCGTCCCGGGCGTGCAGCGCGCGGACCCGGTCGCGGTCGGCGCGGTACGGGCTGATCACCGGGACGATCGCGACCACGCCCGCGTCGGCGAACAGCCTGGCCACCTCGCCGACCCGGCGGATGTTCTCGGTCCGGTCCTCGGCGCCGAAGCCCAGGTCACCGTTCAGGCCCAGCCGCACGTTGTCGCCGTCCAGGCGATACGCGGTGACCCCGCGCTCGACCAGCAGCCGTTCGGCGATCACCGCGACCGTCGACTTGCCCGAACCCGACAGGCCGGTGAACCAGACCGTCGCCCCGAGCGACGGACGCTGCTCGCGCGTCACTCCGCCCTCGTGCCAGACCACGTTGCGCTCGCTCACGACTCTCCATCCGCCCGTTCGCATTGAACCCGAGGATTCGTACCGTACGGGGCGCCCGGGCGCGGCCCGGTCCCGGTCCAGCACCCGGACGCCGAGCAGGGGATCCGCGAAACCGATCCGCGAAACCGATCCGCGAAACCGACGCGAATCTGACGCCTCTTCAGATTTACCTTCACAAAGAGCTAACCTGCGCGCGGGACCGAGCCACACCCGCCCGGCCCGAGACGCGACACACGAGACGCGAGATGTGAGACCCGAACGTGAGGGAGGCCGACCGGCCATGGCCTGGACACCACCACAACGCGCCGCCTGGACCGAGACCCTGGCGGCCGGCGCCATCCCACCGCTCACCGACGACCTCGACCGCCCCTTCGACGCCGACACCCTCCTCGGCGAGGCCCGCGCCCGGGCCGGCGGCGCGGTGGACCCGGCCGGCGACCCGGAGACCGCCGACGTCGACCTCACCCTCACCGATACCGACCCCGCCTTCCGCGAGGGCCTGGACCGCCTCCTCCATTCCCTCGAACACGAGGCGAATCTGGACCGGGTCGGCCGCTGGTGGGCGTACGCCTGGGTGAATCGGCTCCTGGACGTCCGGCTCCAGGTCGCTCGCTACGTCCGCGCCGACCCCGGCGTGCGCGACGAGCCGATCGAGCGCCCGATCTTCGTCACCGGTGGCCCCCGCACCGGCACCTCGATCCTGCATGCGCTGCTCGCCCGCGATCCGGCCAACCGGGTGCCCACCACCTGGGAGTTCCTGCGCCCCGTCCCGCCGCCGGAGCCCGCCACGCGCGACGCCGATCCGCGCATCGCGCTCGCCGAGCGGGAGATTCGCTTCGTCACCGCGGCCGTTCCCGCGATGGATGCGATCCACGAGAAGAGCGGCACGCTGCCCAAGGAGTGCATCAGCGCGCACGCGCTCGCGTTCCGCTCCGAGGACTTCACCGGGCAGTTCGCGATCCCGTCGTACGCCGCGTGGCTGGCCGACTGCGACATGCGGCCCGCGTACGCCTACCACCGGCTGGTCCTGCAGATCCTGCAGCGACGTACGCCGGGGGCGACCCGCTGGGTGCTCAAGTCGCCCGCGCACCTGCTGACCCTGGACGCGCTGGTCGAGGTGTATCCCGACGCGCGCCTGGCGGTGACCCACCGCGACCCGCTCACCGTGCTGGCCTCGCTGAGCAGCCTGATCGCCACCATTCACCACGCGTACGGGAATCGCTCCGACATCCGCGACGTCGCGCGGACCCAGAGCGATCTGTGGTGCACCGCCTATGCCCGGCTCACCGCGTTTCGCGACGCGGGCCGGATCGCCGAATCCGACTGGCACGACTCGACCTACGCGGACTTCATGCGCGATCCGATCGTGGTGGTACGGGAGTTGTACGCCGGGTTCGGGCTGGAGTTCGGTGCGGAGGCGGAGGGCCGGATGCGGGCGTATCTGGCCGCGCGCCCGCAGGGGCGGCACGGGCGGCACGCCTATGCGTTCGGCGACCTCGGCCTGGAGCGGGAGGACGTACGATCCCGACTGACGGACTATCAGAAGCGGTTCCGGGTTCCGACGGAAGAGATCTGACGTGCACTTGGACCCGAACGACCGGCCCCGGCCCGACACTTCCGCCTCCGGTGTGGTCGACGGCACTGCCTGGCGCGCCTATTGCGAGCGCATGGCCGCGCTGGGCGATCGTATTCTCGAGGCCGACTTCCCCGGCGCGACCGACGCCGACCGGGCCGAGGGCATCCGGCACCTGGCCAATCAGGTCGCGTGCTGGTTGACCTACCAACTCGCCGCGACCGATCCGGAGAACCCGGCCTTCTTCACCCACAACGACCTGGCCTACCGCTGGGGCGGCCCGAACGTGGACCAGAACGCGCGGCGTGCGCCGATCGCCTGGGACGGCGTGTACCGCCTGACCGTGACCATGAACGCCTGCGAGAAGTTCGTACTCCAGGTCAAGCCGGGGGACATGCACGCGGGGCGCACCGAGGTGTTGGCGGAGACCTCCTCCACCGTGCTGGGTGTGGGGCCGGGCGATACGGTCGAGATCGTGCTCAGTGCCGACCGGCAGCCGGGCAATTGGATCGAACTCACGCCGGACGCGCGGGTGTTGCATGTGCGCGACTACTACTTCGACTGGACGCCGGAACAACCCGCGATGCTCGCTCTGGAACGCCTGGACACCCAGGGGCGACCGGCCTCGCGGGTCACCCCGGAGCGGGTCGCGGGCATGCTGGCCGGCGCGGCGACCTCGGTGGAGAACTCGATCGAGGTCTGGAACGACTGGGTTCGGGCGACGGGTGATCGGCAGCCGGTGAACACGTTCAGTACGCCCTCGACGGTGGCCGGTGGGGTCAAGGAGGTCGTCTACGGCTTTGCGCGGGTGCGGCTGACGGATGATCAGGTGCTTGTGGTGGAGACCGATCCCCGGGTTTCCGGGCAGTGGGACCTGCAGCTGTACAGCCCCGGCTGGTTCGAATCGCTCGACTTCGCCAACCGGCAGACCTCGCTGAACCACGTGCAGGCCGAGCACGATCCGGACGGGTGGATCCGGGTCGTGATCGGGGCGGTGGATCCGGGCGTGCCGAATTGGCTGGACACCGAGGGGCGGGCGGAGGTCTTCGCCACGCACCGGTGGCTCGACCCGTACGCGCAGCCGGCGGTTCGGGCGGTGGTCGTTCCGCGCACGTCGGTGCGGGAGCACGTGCACCCGTCGACGCGCACGATCGGGGCCGCCGAGCGGCACGAGTCCCTGCGAAGGCGCGCGGAACACGTGGCCTGGCGGTTCCGGGCCTGAACCCGGGCTCGGGCCCGGGCCTGGGCCTGGCGGCCGGGTGGTGGGTCGTTGCGTGCGGCCGGCGGCTGCGGTTGGTGGCGCCTGCGGCGGGCGTCCTCAAGCGCCGGACGGGCTGGAGGTGGTGCCGTTCCCCTCGGCGCGCGGGCTTCGCGCCGGGTGGGCTGGTGTTGGTTGTGCTTGGTGCCGTTGGTTGCGGTCCGTGGCGCCTGCGGCGGGCGTCCTCAAGCGCCGGACGGGCTGGAGGCGGTGCCGTTCCCCTCGGCGCGTGGGGCCCGGACGGGGTGGGGTGGGTGTCTCGCGGTTGGTGTGGGCCCACGCGAGGTTTGGGTCAGACCTTGGCCGGTTCCGTGGACGGGGTCGGGGTTGTCGGGGTGGGCTCCGGGTTTTTGCGGAGTGTGGAGGCTGCGTCGTTGTCGCGGATGGTCAGGGCGGCGATGGCGCCGAGGACTGCCAGGGCCGCGGCGACCAGGAACGCTACGTGGTACGCGTGCAGGTTCGGGGTCGGCGCGCCTCCGCCGTGGCCGGTCATCGTGCCGATGCCGGCCAGGATGCCGGCCAGCAGTGCCACGCCCAGGGCCGAGCCGAGCTGGCGCTGCACGTTGAAGATCGTCGAGGCGCGGCCGTTGTCCGCCGGCGCGGTCCGCGCGAACGCCGCCGCCTGCATCGGGATCATCACGTGCGCCATCGACGCGCCGGTGCAGAACATCAGCACCACGATCAGCACGGCCGCCGTGTCCCCGTCGACCAGCGCGAGCAGCGACGCACACGCGCCGATCCCGAGCAGGCCGCCCGCCATCAGCCGACGCGGGCCGACCACCGGGTACAGGCGCGAGACCCACTGGGTGGCGATCACCACGCCGAACGCCTCCGGGAAGGTGAGCAGACCCGTCTCCAGGGCCGACTTCCCGAACGCCTGCTGCTGCATCAGTGGGAAGACGTACAGCACACCCAGGAACGCCGCCGAGTTGACCATCGACACCACGTTCGTGCTGACGAACAGCCGGTCCCGGAGCAGCCGCAGGTGCAGCATCGGCTCCTTGACCCGCAGTTCGACGAAGACCATCGCCACGCACAGGAGCAGCCCCGCGATCCCGGTGGACAGGATGATCGGCGAGCCCCAGCCCTTGGTCGCGCCCTCGCTCAGCGCGTACATCAGCAGTGCGAAGCCGGCCCCGGACAGTACGAAACCGGGCAGGTCGAAGCGGCCCGCCTTGGGGTTGCGGTACTCCTCCAGGAACATCAGGCCGAACACGAACGCGGCCACGCCCACCGGCAGGTTGATGTAGAAGACCCAGTGCCAGGACGCCTTGTCCACGAGCAGCCCGCCGAGCACGGGACCGAGCGCGGGGGCCAGCGCCGTGGGCACCATCAGGATGCGCGAGGCGCGGACCCGCTCCTCGGGCGGGAAGACCCGGAACATCATCGCCATGCCGACCGGCGTCAGCATGCCGCCGCCCGCGCCCTGGAGGATGCGGAAGAGCACCAGTTGGTCGATGCTCTGCGCCAGGCCGCACAGCGCGGACGCGCCGGTGAACAGGGCCAGCGCGATCAGGAAGACGCGCTTGGTGCCGAACCGGTCGCCCAGCCACCCGGACGCGGGGATGAACACCGCGAGACTGACCAGGTAGCCGACGGCGACCGTGGCGAGCGACGCCTGGGACGCGCCGAGGTCCTTGCCGATGGCGGGCAGCGCGACGTTGATGATGGTGACGTCGAGGATGTTGACGAACATCGCGGCGACGAAGACGGCGCCGACCACGACCTTCTGGCTGAGACGTGACGCGGATATGGGCGGCATACGGGTGGGGCCTTCAATCAGGAGGCGAGGAGGGGAGAGCGGGCGCAGCTTATTTATACTGAGCGAAGCTCAGTATATCTTTTCGTACGCGTGTAGCCGACAGGTTATTTGCGGCCCGGGCGCGTTCCCGGCCCCCGCGCCCCGGACACCACAACGCCGACGGTCCGGGAGACCTTCCTCCCGGACCGTCGGCGTGACGCTCGTTACCCCGTTCTTTACCCCGTCCTACAGGTGGTCGGGCCGCTTCGCCCGTCGGTTCCCCGCTCGCGCGCTCAGTGCTCGCCCTCGCCCCGGGGCGGCAGGCCCAATGCCTCGCACGCCGCGTTGTACTGCGCGACGACCTCGATCCGGACGTCCCGGCGCTCGGTGATCGAACGGCTCCACGGCACTCGGACCTCGACCGGCGCACCCGCCACGATCGCCGAGTAGTAGGCCGCGTCGCCGTCCAGGCCGGTCATCGTCGCCGAGGTGGCCTCCGGCCGGCCGCCCAGACCGCGTGCGATCAGCAGGCAGTCGTCGGGGTGGTCGTCGTTCATGTGCTTGCAGACGGCGGTGATCGCGTCCGCTCCGAACGGGTTGACGGTCGCCTCGCTCATGCGGGTCGCCTCCGGCGGTCGGCGGTGGGGATGCGGTGGGGGATACGGGTGGGGGAGTGCTCAGCCGGACACGGAGTCGCGGCGCCGACGCGACGCGAGCACCGAGCCCACGCCGAGCACCAGCATGCCCGCGCCCACGTAGCCGAGCTGCGTGCTCGACGCGCCCGTCTTCGGCAGTTGCGGCTGACCGGCCTCGTTGGTGGTGCCGGTCTGCGGCGGGGTGTCGGTCGGGGCCTTGGCGGCGGGTGCGCCGGCCGCGCCGGCGAAGGACACCGGGAGCCACACGTCCTGGTCGCGGTTGGCGAGGTCGGTGTGGTCGTTGAAGGTGGCCACGAAGCACGCCGTGGCGGCGCAGTCGACCTTCGCCTTGTCCTTGCCCTCGAAGCTCTGCGTGGGCTTGAGCTTGACCGTGAACGTGCCGTCCGGGCCGACCTGCGGGACGTAGCCCGCGTTGCCGTACTGGGTCGGCACGCCGCCGGCCGGCTTGGCCACGGTCTGCGCGACGTACACGCCCTTGCCCGGCTTGTAGCCCTTGCCGGTGACGGTGATCTCCTCGCCGCCGGCGGCCAGGCCGGTCGACTTGGACAGGGTGATCGTCGGCGCGTCGGCGGCCGAGGCCGGAGCGCTCGCGAACGCGGTGAGGCCGAGGCCGGCGATCGCGGTCGCGGCGACGGCCGCGGCCGTACGGGACTTGTGCATGTGGACTCCGAACGAAGACTGGCTGGTGAGGAGGTAGGGGAGGTGCGGGAGCGGGCCGGCGGATCAGGCGCTCGGGCGGCGGCGCTTGACCAGGACACCGGCGACGACCAGGACCACCACGACGCCGGCGACCACGCCGATGATCAGGCCGGTGTTGCTGTCGTCGTCGTCCTTGTCCGCGGCCGAGGCCTTCGCCGGAGCGGAGGCGGTCGCGGCCGGTGCGCCGGCGGAGGCCGGGGGCTGCGCCGTGCCGCCCGCGCCCGGGGCGCCGGCCTGCGGGGCGGCGGTGGCCGGACCCGGCGTGGCCGGCAGGCCCGCGATCTCGCCCTCGAAGCCGATCGGCAGGTAGACCTCCTGGGTCCGGTCCTTGCCGTTGGCCGAGTTCGAGGTGGCGATCGCGCATCGCGTCTTCAGGCAGTCGACCGCGCCGAACTTGGCGGCCACCTTGATGTCGGTGCTGAACGAGCCGGTCGCGTCCGCCTCGGTGGGGCCGGCGAACGAGCCCATGTCGCACGCGCGGCCCGCGCCCTGGGCGGGGTCGCACGGGAGGATGAACAGCCGTACGCCCGGCGTGAAGCCCTTGCCGACCAGCTTGACCACGTCGCCCGCCGGGTTCAGGCCGGTGGTCTTGACCGCGCTCAGCGTGGCCTTGCCCGCCGCCGGCGTGCCGGTCGCGTGCGCCGGGCCCGCGAGGCCGAGAACCAGCCAGGCGAGAAGGAGGGTCGCGGTGGCGGCGACGGCGCCGCCGAGGCGTCCGGTGCGGGCTGGGCTCACGTTGTTTCCTCTGGGCCGACCGTACGCTTGCGTACGGAATGATTGGAGGTGAGGCTATCCTAAGACGGGTCGGGTCACCGGAAGGCTCGGGGGTGGTTCCGAGACGCTTCCGAGATGCGTTCCGACGGGCGCTGTAGGCCCGTTGCCATGTTCCTCCCGGGTCGTCTCCGGGTCGTCTCCGGGTCGACTCCGGGTTTCTCCCGGCCCGCCGGCCCACCCGATGTGACCCCACCGACAACGTGCCGACAAGTTGTCGGTAACTTATTGACGGCACCGTACGGCGCCGCACAGACTGCGGGGGCCGGCGGAAACGGGCGAAGAACCGATTCCCCGCAGATGCTTTGTCATGGGCTTCGCCATGGCCGAAGCGCCGACTCCGCACGGGCAAAGGCGCCCGATCCTCCACAGTTCGCACCGTACGCACCCATTCGTGCGTGTCCGGTAGATCTTGTCGCACCTAGGGGAAACCTCATGACCACGACCGAGACCGCCGAAACCGCCGGTGCCACCCCGACCTTCGCCGAGACGCTGCGCAAGCGCTCATGGGCCTTCCACCAGGAGGCCGAGGGCTCGGGCTTCCTGGAGGCCCTGATGAAGGGCGAACTGACCCGCGACGCCTACACCGCGATGGTGGCCCAGCACTACTGGGCGTACGTGGTGCTCGACGACGCCGCCGACACCATGCGCGAGCACCCGATCGGCGCCCCGTTCGCGGACGCGCGCCTCGACCGCCGGGCGATCCTGGAGGCCGACATGCTCTTCCTGGCCGGCGAGGGCTGGCAGGAGCGCTGGCCCGCCAACGAGGCCACCCGGCGCTACACCGACCGGATGCGGGAGAAGTGCTACGACTGGGCCGGCGGCTTCGTCGCCCACCACTACACCCGCTACCTCGGCGACATGTCCGGCGGCCAGTTCATCGCCAAGCAGATGCGCAAGCACTACGACCTGCCCGGCACGCGGGGCAGCGACTTCTACGTCTTCGACGGACTGGGCGACCTGACCGTGTGGAAGGACGCGTACCGCGCGGCGATGAACGACGCCCCGTGGGACGAGGCCGAGCAGGAGCTGGTGATCCAGGAGGTGCTGTTCGCGTACGACATCAACAGCGCCGTACTGCGCGAGCTGGGTCAGGACCTGGACCGCTACCGCAAGGCCGCCTGACCCGCCCGCGGCCCTCGGCACGACCGGCCGGCAGACCGCCTCCGGCACCGTTGCGAACCCGCCGCTTCGGACTCACCGCACGACCCGGGGGCCCACCGTCCGATGCGCCGTCCGACAATGGATGGCGCATCGGATCGGCAGGGGGAGCAATGACGAACTACCTGGCACGGCGCGTCCTGGGCGTCGTGGTGGTGATGTTCGCCGTCCTGACCGGCCTGTTCCTGCTGCTGCACGCCTCCCCGGTCAGCCCGGTCAACCAACTCGCGCCGCAGGTCGCGGCCGACCCCGTGGCCCGGGCCGCGGTCGAGCACCGGATGGGTCTGGACCGGCCGCTGGTGACCCAATACCTCGACTACGTCGGCGACGCGCTGCGCGGCGACCTCGGCACCTCGCTCTACGACGGCACCCCGGTCGCCGACCAGATCGGCCGGGCGCTGCCCGTCTCGCTCGAACTGGGGCTGATCGCCTCGGTGTTCGCGGTGATCCCGGCCGTCGTCCTGGGCGCGTGGTCGGTGCTGCGCCGCGGCGGGGTCGTCGACCACGGCACCCGCGTGCTGACCGTGCTCGCGATGTCCCTGCCCGGCTACTGGCTGGCCGTGGTCGCGCTCGTGGTGGTCGGCGACAGCCATCCCGATCTGCTGCCCAACGCCGGCGGCTTCGTCACCTTCGGCGAGGATCCCGCGGCCAATCTCCGGGTGCTCGTGCTGCCCGCGATCGTGCTCGGCCTGGCCACCTTCGCGATGCTCACCCGTTCGCTGCGCGGTGGCCTTGCCGACGCGATGGCCTCCGACCACGCGATGTTCGCCCGCGCGATGGGCGGCTCGCGGCTGCTCACCCTGCGTCGGGTGGCGCTGCGCGGGGCGCTGGTGCCGACGCTGACCGTGGCCGGCGTACTGATCGGCGGCCTGCTCTCGGGCACCGTGCTGATCGAGAACGTGTTCCAGATCCCCGGGATCGGCCAGCTGATGGTCACCGCCTTCCAGCGGCAGGACTATCCGCTCGCGCTCGGCGCGTGCGTCGCGACCTCGGCGATCTTCCTGCTCCTGAACCTGGTGGTCGACCTGCTCTACCCGCTCGTCGATCCGCGCACCGCCGCGGGCGTGACCGGCGACCTCGCGGGGCGGACCGCGTGAGGGCCCGGAAGCTCGGCGTGGCCGGGTGGATCGGCGTGGTCTGTGTACTGCTCTATCTCCTGGTCGCCACCGTCGGCCGGTTGCAGGGCGATCCCGCTGCGCTGGTGGCCGCCGGACCCGAGGCGCCCTCGCTCGGGCACCCGTTCGGCACCGACCACCTGGGCCGCGACCTGCTGGCCCGGACCGCCGAGGGCGCCTGGACCTCGCTGCTGATCTGTCTGTCCTCGGTCGGCCTCGCGATCGTGGTCGGGGTGCCGCTGGGCGTGCTGGCCGGGCGTCGGCACGGCGGCCGGCTCGACGGGCTGCTGATGCGCGCGGTGGAAACCCTCCAGGCGCTGCCGCAGTTCGTCTTCGTGATGTTCCTGATCGGTCTGATGGGCACGGCCGACATGCACTTCGGGCCGCTCACCGTGGGTAACGGGGCCCGGGTCGCGTTCGCCATCGGCCTCGGCTTCGTGCCCTACTTCGCCCGCGTCGCGCGCGCCGCGACCGTGGTGGAGATGCAGGAGGACTACGTGGCCAACCTGCGCGGCCTGGGAGTGCCGGAGCGGGAGATCCTGTTCCGCGAGGTGCTGGTCAACGTCTGGCCGCCGGTGCTCGGTCAGGCCTGTCTGGCGATGGCCATCGCGGTCTTCGCCGAGGGGGGTCTGAGCTTCCTTGGTCTGGGCGTGGCCCCGCCGCATGCCACCCTGGGCAATCTGATCGCCGACGCGGGCGGGCAGATCATCGGCGGCGACTGGTGGTACGCCACGCTGCCCGGCACGGTCCTGATGCTCGGCATCCTGGGCTTCAACCTGCTCGGCGACACGGTCGGCGGCCGACCGCACCGCCGCGCGCGACCGGCCCCGAGCGCCACTCGCGTCCCGGGCCAACGACACAGCTCCACCCCGACCCCCAAGGAGACCCAGTGACCCCGGTGCGCAGAGTCGGCCTGAACCGTCGAGGCTTTCTCGGCCTCGCGGCGCTCGCGGCGGCCGGCGGCACCGGCGTGCTCACCGCATGCTCCGGCTCCTCGGGCGCCAAGCGGGTGGCCGATCGGCACAAGGACGGCATCCTGCGGATCGGCGTCGCCTCCGCGCCCAGCAGCCTCAATCCGCTCGACTCCGGCTCGGAGATCACCCGCTGGATCGCCGAGCCGATCATGGAGAGCCTGTACCGCTACGACAACACCCTCGCCTCCGTGCCGTTGCTCGCCGACGGCGAACCGCAGATCAGCGACGACGGACTCGCCTGGACCATCCGGCTGCGTCAGGGCGTGCTCTGGCACAACGGCACGCCGTTCACCGCCGACGACGTGGTGGCCACCCTCGCGCACATGCTCGACCTGTCGGCCGGCAGCGAGTGGATTACCTACATGCTCGGCTACCTCTCCCGGTTCGAGAAGGTCGACGAGCACACCGTGCGGATCGTGCTGAGCAAGCCGTACGGGCTGCTGCGCTCGCATCTGACCAACCTGCCGATCACCCACCGGGACTTCGTGGCCCGCAAGGACACGATGATGGGCACCGGGCCGTACCGACTCGACACCTTCGTGGCCGGCCAGAGCTTCACCCTCTCCCGCTTCGACCGCTACCACGGCGGCCAGTACCCGGCCGGTACCGCGCCCGCGTTCGCCGGCATGCAGTACACCGTTTTCACCGACGCCAACACGCGCGTGCTGAGCCTGCGTCAGGGCAAGGTCGACCTGATCACCGCACCGTCCTTCGCCACCTTCGACACCATCCGCAAGGAGCGCTCGCTCGCGCTGGTGCTCACCGAGGCGCCGCTGGACGTGCTCAGCTACGTGATGATGCGCAAGGAGCCGTTCAGCGACCCGGACTTCCGCAAGGCGGTCGCGCTGTCGATGGACCGCCAGGGCGTGTTGCAGCGGGTGTACGGCGGCGAGGGCACCATCGGACAGGGCCCGATCGGGCCCGCCGAACTCGGCTGGGACGCCGGGTTCGCCCCGTTCGCACCCGCGCCCGACCTCGCCCGGGCCCGCGACCTGCTGGCCCGGGCCAAGACCGGCAAACGCTCGTTCACCGTGACCATCGGTACCAACCAGGGCATCCGCGACGTCGCCCAGGTGCTGGTCGCCGGCTGGAAGCAGGTCGGACTCGACGTGACCATCGAGCAGTTGGCCGGCGGTCCCTGGTCGAACAAGTGGCTCTCGCGCGACTACGACATGTTGATGAACACCTTCTCCTCCGGGTTCACCTCCGGCCCGGCGAACTACCTCACGCTCGCCCCCGCCGGATCCACCAACGTGCTCTCCTGCGGCTACGCCAACCCCGAGGTGGACCGGCTGATCGACACCGTCTGGCAGACCTCGAACGACGCCGAGCGGGTGGCCGCGCTGTCCCGGGTGGACCGGCTGCTCGCCGAGGACGCGGTGATCACCCCGCCGGTCTACCCCAAGCTCGCGCTCGCCCAGCGCGCCGAATTGTCCCCGCTCGACCCCACGATGTTGCGGATCAGCCGGCTCGACCCGCACCACCTGCGGTTCGTGTGATGGCGGACACGCGCGCGAGTGCCGCGCCGCTGCTGCGGGTGCGCGACCTCGACGTCACCTATCCCGGCCCGGTGCCCGCCGTGCGCGGGGTCTCCTTCGACGTCGCGCCGGGCGAGATCCTGGGCCTGGTCGGCGAGTCGGGCAGCGGCAAGAGCAGCGTGTGCACCGCGCTGACGGGCCTGCTGCCGGCCGGCGCGCACCGCCGCGCCGACGCCATCGAGTTCGAGGGCACCGACCTGGCCGCGCTGCGCGAGCGCGACCTGCGCCGGGTGCGCGGCCGGCGGCTGGCGTTCGTGCCGCAACAACCGATGACCTCGCTGGCGCCGACCACGCCCGTCGTGCGCCAACTGCGCTGGTACCTGGGCGATCGGCTGGACGACGTCGAGGTCCGCGAGACACTGACCGGCATCGGCCTGGGCCCGGTCCTGGACCGCCCGCGCGACCTGCCCGGAAGCTTCTCCGGCGGGCAGCTCCAGCGGGTGGTGATCGCCATCGCCGCGCTTGCGCACGAACCCGCACTGCTGCTCGCCGACGAGCCCACCACCACGCTGGACGCGACCGTGCAGGCCCAGGTGTTGCGGCTGCTGCTGACCCTGCGGGACAAGCTCGGACTGGCCCTGATCTACGTCTCGCACGACCTCGCGGTGGTGTCCACGATCTGCGACCGGGTCGGGGTGATGTACGGCGGCCGACTGGTCGAGACCGCCCCCGTACGGGAGTTGTTCGCCGCGCCGCGCCACCCGTACACCCGAGCGCTGCTCGCCGCGATGCCCGCGACCACGCCGGCGGATCGGCCGCTGCGCGCGATCGAGGGCACCGCCGAGGGGGCGAACCTGCTGCCGGGCTGCCCGTTCGCGCCGCGCTGCCCCCAGGTGCTGGGGGTGTGTCGGGAGCGCATGCCCGAGCCCACCGCACACGGGGCGGGCATGGTGCGCTGCCACCTCGCGAGTGAGCGGGTCGGGGCATGACCGCGCTGCTCGACGTACAGGGGCTGACCCGTCGGTTCACCCTGCCGCGACCGTTCGGCCGGCGGACCGCGCCGCGCGTGGTGCACGCCGTCGAGGACGTCTCGTTCGAGGTCGCGGCCGGCGAGGTGTTGGCCGTGGTCGGCGAGTCCGGCTGCGGCAAGACCACCGTCGCCCGGGTGCTCGCGGGCCTGGACACCGCGACCTCGGGCACCGTCGCCCTGGCCGGCCGCGAGCTGACCGGCGCCCGAACCCCCGCCGACCAGCGGCTGGTCCAACTCGTCACGCAGAACCCGCGCGCCGCGTTCAACCGCCGCCGCACCCTGCGGCACGCCCTCGACCAGCCGCTGCGCGTGCACGGCCTGGGCGCCGGCCGCGCCGAACGGGACGCGCTGGTGGCCGAGATGGTGGAGCGGGTCGGCCTGTCGACGGAGCACCTGGACCGCTTCCCCGGCGAGCTGAGCGGTGGCGAACTGGCCCGTCTGGTGCTGGCCCGCGCGCTGCTCGTGCGCCCGCGGGTGCTGGTCCTGGACGAGCCCACCGCGAGCCTGGACGCGAGTGTCAAGGCGAGCGTGGTCGACCTGCTGCTGCGGCTGCGCACCGAGTCGGACCTGGCGATCGTGGTGATCACCCACGAGATCGACATCGCCCGCCGGCTCGCCGACCGGGCCGCGGTGATGTACCTGGGGCGGATCGTCGAGGTGGGTCCGGCCGCCGCGGTCCTGGCCCGGCCGCGCCACCCGTATCCGCGCCTGCTGCTCGCGAGCGTGCCGGTACCCGACCCCGAGCGCATCGGCCCCGCGAGCGCGGCCGACTTCGGCGCGGGCGCGATCGGCGAGGTGCCCTCGGCGCTCGACCCGCCGTCGGGCTGCGCGTTCCATCCGCGTTGCGCGCTCGCGACCGAGGTGTGCGCCGAGCGGCGGCCGGTGCGGGAGGCCCTGGACGACGTCGAGGTCGCCTGCCACCACCCGCACTGAGACCGGAGCGGGGCCGGCCCGAACCCGCTCCGAGACCCGGCGCGGCTCAGGCGGGAATCGGCCGGCCCGCCGCCCGGAGCAGCCGCCCGGCGACCACCTCCGGCACGATCCGGAAGAACCGGTGCGGGTGTTCCGACTCCCACATGGGCGGCAGCACCTCGGCCAAGCGCGCGCCCTCGTGCGATTCGTCCACCCCAAAAACCCGGCCGGTGACCGTGACGGTCCACCCGTCGTGCTCGCGTGCGTCCCAGGCGTCCGCCTCGAATGCGCACACGCTGTCGTGCAGCGCCGCGTGTAGCCGCCGGTCGGCGGCCAGGCGGAAGGCGAGCGTGCCCCGGTCGAGCCGGAAGCACACCGGCAGGATCGCGGGCAGCGCGTCCAGGGTGAACACGACCCGCCCGATCGGCACGGAGGCCATCAGGGCGAGCGCGTCCTCGGGCGCAAGCTCGCGCAGGGCCCGCGCGTATCGATTCGTGTCGTGCCGCATGCCTCCAGCGTGCTCGGGAGCCGGCCGCCCGCGCAGGGGCAAAAGTCCCGGATGTGTGGACCGTCGGTCGGCCGGGTGGAGGCCGATCACCGAGGAGTCGCGCATTCGGGTATCGATTCGGTGTACGGCGGCGTGTCGGCGCGCACCGCTATCCTCCGGGTATTCCGCAAATCCGGAAAGTTGATCAACATTTCGCCGAGCACTCGCTTTATCGACCCCACTTGGTCCATTGCGCACGGATAATCGCCGTACTCCTCATGCGGAAGGCGGAACTCCGCACTACTCCGCAGGGAGGGGATCGGGTGACGAAACCTCCTCAGGTGCCCGGAAACCACCGGGGCATGCCGGACGTCCTGAGTGGTACGGGGATCGTCGAGGGTGCCCCGGACGTTCGTGGTGATAACAAAAGTGTTTCGCGAAGGAAAAGTCCGGGTGAGCTATGACACGCGTGTTCTCGGTGCTTGATCGATCCGACTTCGATCGGGCAAGCTGAACCGTCAGACCGACCGGGACGGCACGAATTCCTGGCCAACTGTAATGTTGGGGATGTTTTCGGGGGCCCAGGGAGAGATATGGGGAGTGATTCCCGCGGTCTCGAGCGCGCACCCGGCGCGAGTGACGACGACACGGCGGGCATCGACGCCGCGATCATCGACCCGGACGTGGTCATGCGTCAGGCCGGGCACGAGAACTTTCCCGTGGCGATGGGGATCCTGCGCCCCGGCCACCGGCGACACCTGCTGGCCGTCTACGGCTTCGCCCGCCTGGTCGACGACATCGGCGACGAGGCCGAGGGGGACCGGGTCGCCCAGCTCGACGCGTTCGAGACGGACCTGCGCCGGGTCTTCACCGGCGAACCGCGCCTGGAGGTGCTGCGCCGGCTGCAACCGAGCGTGCGCGAACTCGATCTGCCGATCGAGCCGTTCCTGGGTCTGATCGAGGCCAACCGGCAGGACCAGGTGGTTCGCCGCTACGCGACCTACGACGACCTGGTCGCGTACTGCGCGCTGTCCGCCGATCCGGTCGGCCGGATCGTGCTGCACGTGTTCGGCCGCGCCACCGAGGAACGCATCGCCCGCTCCGACGAGATCTGCACCGCGCTCCAGATCGTCGAGCACCTGCAGGACGTGGCGGAGGACCTCGCCCGTGACCGGATCTACCTCCCGCAGGAGGACATGGACCGGTTCGGCGTCACCGAGGCCGACCTCGCCGCGCCCGCCGCCGCGCCCTCGGTGCGGCGGCTGATCGCCTACGAGGCTCACCGCGCGACGCGGCTGCTGCGCACCGGCGCACCGCTCGCGGGGACACTGCGAGGGCGCGAGCGTCTCGCGATCGCCGGGTTCGTGGCCGGTGGAAGAGCGGCCCTGGCCGCGATCGGCGACGTCGGCTTCGACGTCCTGGCCCACCGGGCGAAGCCCGGAAAGGCCGCCCTGCTGCGCGAGCTGTCCGGCGTACTGGTACGAAAGAGGTAAAAGGGGAACCATGGACGTCGACGCTTCGTATGCGTATTGCGAGCGCCTGACCCGCAATCAGGCGCGTAACTTCTACTACGGCATCAGGCTGCTGCCCGAGCCCAAGCGCCTCGCGCTCAGCGCCGTGTACGCCTTCGCGCGAGAGATCGACGACATCGGCGACGGCGACCTGCCCGCCGACCGCAAGGTCGCCGAGCTGGCCCGGATGCGCAAGCAGCTCAAGGACCTGAGCGCGGACCGCGATCCGGTCGCGGTCGCGCTCGCCGACGCCGCGACCCGGTTTCCGATCCCGCTGTCCGCGCTCGACGAACTCATCGACGGCGTCGAGATGGACGTACGCGAGACCGAATACGAGACCTTCGACGAGTTGCGGGTCTACTGCCGCTGCGTCGCGGGCACGGTGGGCCGGCTCTCGCTGGGCATTTTCGGCTCCCGCGACTCGCTGCACGCGCCCGACCTGGCCGACACCCTGGGCATCGCGCTCCAGATCACCAACATCCTCCGCGACATCAAGGAGGACAAGGACAACGGCCGGGTCTACCTGCCCCGCGAGGACCTGGCCAAGTTCGGCCTGGAGGACGCGTGGCACCGGGGCGGCCGGTTCACCCAGAGCGGCGCGTTCGACGACATGGTCCGGTTCGAGGCCGAGCGCGCCGAGCAGCTCTTCGAGCGGGGCTTGACCCTGCTCCCGCTGCTCGACCGGCGCAGCGCCGCCAGCACCGGGGCGATGGCGGGCATCTACCGCCGGCTGCTCACCCGGATCCGCGAGGAGCCGGGCCAGGTGCTGATAGGTCGGCTCTCCCTCCCGGGCTGGGAGAAGGCCGAGATCGCCGCGCGCGCGCTGGCCGGACTGCCGGTCGGCGCCCGCTCGCTGCTCGCGCGCGGGCGGTGAGACGTCGAGCGTTGACCGGCCCGGAGCCGGTGGGACAAACCGGTCGCAGGGGCCGGTACAGGGATTGATCACGTGGGTACGGAGCAAGGCATGAGCGCACGCATGGTGGTGATCGGGGGCGGCCTGGCGGGCATCACCGCCGCACTCGCCGCCGCCGACGCCGGCGTCGAGGTCACCCTCCTGGAGGGCCGACCCAGACTGGGCGGGGCGACGTTCTCGCTGCGCCGCGACGACATGTGGCTCGACAACGGGCAACACGTCTTCCTGCGCTGCTGTACCGAATACATCGCGTTCCTGGAGCGCATCGGCAGTGCCGACAAGGTCTACCTCCAGCCCCGGATGGACGTCCCGGTCCGCACCCCCTGGGGCACCCGGACCCGGCTCGCCCGCTCCGGCCTGCCCGCCCCGCTGCACCTGTCCTCGGCGCTGGCCCGCTACCCGCTGCTGACCATGGCCGGCCGGGCCCGGGTCGGCCTTGCCGCGCTCGCCCTGCGCCGGCTCGACCCGACCGACCCCGCCCTGGACGAGGTCACCTTCGCCGCGTGGCTGGACCGGTTCGGCGTCACCGCCCGCGAACGCGAGGCGATGTGGGACCTGATCGGCATCGCCACGCTCAACCTGCCCGCGACCGAGGCCTCGCTCGCCATGGCGGTCAAGGTCTTCCGTACCGGCGTGCTCGACCGCAACGACGGCGCGGACATCGGGTGGAGCCTGGTCCCGCTCCAGGAACTGCACGGCGACGCCTCCGCCCGCGCGCTCGCCAAGGCCGGGGTCCGGGTGCGACTGCGGGCCCGGGTCGACGCGCTCGACGCCGGCGCCGGGGGCTTCGTCGTGCACGCGGGCGGCGAGCGGATCGAGGCCGAGGCGGTGGTGCTGGCCGTGCCGCACTACGACGCGGCCCGGTTGTTGCCCGCGGGTGCCCTGCTGCTCGACGACGTGCTCGCCGACCCGAACCTGCTCACCGGCCTCGGCACCTCGCCGATCGTGAACCTGCACGTGGTCTACGACCGCCCGGTCCTGGACGTCCCGCTCACCGCGGGCGTCGGGAGCCCGGTCCAGTGGATGTTCGACCGCAGCGCCGGACACGGACTGGCGCCGGGCCGCTACGTGGCGGTGTCGCTGTCCGCGGCGGGTCGGGAAATCGACCTGACGAGTGCGCAGCTGCGGGATAGGTTCGTCCCGGAGCTGGCCCGCGTGCTGCCCGCTGCCCGGCAGGCCGGGGTGGAGCGGTTCGTGGTCACCAAGGAACGATCCGCGACCTTCCGTCCCGCCCCCGGTTCGGGCCGGCTTCGTCCCGGCCCCCGGACCGCGATCCCCGGTCTCGCCCTGGCCGGGGCGTGGACCGCCACCGGATGGCCCGCGACGATGGAGGGCGCCGTTCGCAGCGGCCTTTCCGCCGCTCGTGAGGCCCTCCCGCATCTCGGCCGCACCCGTGCCATTCCGGAGAGGACGACGCCGCTATGACGCTCGCCGACGCATCGATCGCCCCCGCCGTGCTCGATCGCGCGCGCGAGGCGAGCCGCCCCGCGCTGCGGGTCGCGACCGCCCGACTCGAACCGCCCCTGGCTCGCGTGGCCGCGTACCACATGGGGTGGGCCGACGAGGCGGGCCGCGAACTGCCGGGCAACGGCGGCAAGGCGCTGCGCCCCGCCCTCGCGCTGCTGTCCGCCGAGGCGGTCGGCGCGCCGACCGCCGTGGGCGTGCCGGGCGCGGTCGCGGTCGAACTCGTGCACAACTTCTCGCTGATCCACGACGACCTCATGGACGGCGACGAGGAACGTCGGCATCGGCCCACCGCGTGGAAGGTCTTCGGTCCCGGCCTCGCCGTCCTGGCCGGCGACGGACTGCTCGTGTTGGCCGAACAGGTCCTGATGGACGCCGACGAGGCGGACGGCGATCGCGCCGCCCGCCTGCTCACCGAAGCGACCGCCAGGTTGATCGACGGACAGTCCCAGGACCTGTCCTTCGAGGCCCGACTCGACGTCACCGTCGAGGAGTGCCTGACCATGGCGGGCAACAAGACCGGGGCCCTGCTGGCCTGCGCGTCGGCGATCGGGGCGGCCCTCGCGGGCGCCGACGAGCGCACCGTGCAGGCGCTGTACGGCTTCGGGCACCACCTCGGCGTCGCCTTCCAGGCGGTGGACGACCTGCTGGGCATCTGGGGCCGACCCGAGGTGACCGGCAAACCCGCCTGGAACGACCTGCGCCGGCGCAAGAAGTCCGTGCCGGTCGTCGCCGCGCTCGCGAGCGACACGACCGCCGGCCGTGAGCTGGCGCGCATCTACACGGACGAAGGACCGCGCAACGAGGAGGGACTGGCCCTGGCCGCGCGCCTGGTCGAGGAGTCGGGCGGACGTGCCCGCACCGAGACCGAGGCGGCTCGGCGCCTGGAGCAGGCGATGGCCTGCCTGGATTCCCTGGACGTCCCGCAAGGTACCTACACGGACCTGACCTCTCTCGCGGCCTTCACCACCACTCGGGAGTTGTGAAGAGATGACAGTGACCGCCCAGCCGGGAATCGGCGATGTCAGTGATGACCGGGTCAGGGACGCGCTCGACAAGGCCGTTGCTCATCTGATGGAGCTTCAGGACGATGCGGGCTGGTGGAAGGGGGAACTCGAGACCAACGTCACGATGGATGCCGAGGATCTGCTCTTTCGCGAGTTCCTGGGCATCCGCACCGAGGAACAGACCGCGGCGAGCGCCCGGTGGATCCGGGCCAACCAGCGCGCCGACGGCACCTGGTCGACCTTCTTCGGCGGCCCCGCCGACCTGTCGGTGACGGTCGAGGCCTACGTGGCACTGAAGTTGGCGGGCGACGACCCCGACGCCAAGCACATGGCCGCGGCGGCGGAGTTCATCCGCGACGGCGGCGGCCTGGCCGAGACCCGGGTGTTCACCCGCTTTTGGCTGGCCTTCTTCGGCTGGTGGTCGTGGGACGAACTGCCGGTGCTGCCACCGGAGATCGTGTATCTGCCCAAGTGGTTCCCGCTCAACGTCTACGACTTCGCCTGCTGGGCCCGGCAGACCATCGTGCCGCTGACCATCGTCAGCTCGATGCGCCCGGTCCGGCCCGCGCCGTTCGGCCTGGCCGAACTGCGCCCGACCAAGCCGGTGGTGGGCAAGACCGCCGCATCCGACCCGTGGTCGCGGGTGTTCCGGGCGCTGGACGCCGGGCTGCACCAGTACCGCAAGCGGCCGATCAAGCCGATCCGGCAGGCCGCGATGCGCAAGGCCGAGCAGTGGATCATCCGCCGCCAGGAGGCCGACGGCGGCTGGGGCGGCATCCAACCGCCGTGGGTCTACTCGCTGATCGCGCTCCGGCTGATGGGGTATCCGCTCAACCACCCGGTGATGGCCCAGGGCATCAAGGGCCTGGACGGCTTCACCATCGTGGACACCGACGAGGACGGCGAGGTGCGCCGCCGGTTCGAGGCATGCCAGTCGCCGGTGTGGGACACGGGCCTGACCCTGGTCGCCCTGCGGGACGCGGGGGTCCCGGCGGGTGACCCGAGGGTGGTCAAGGCGGCCGGGTGGCTGATGGACGAGGAGATCCGCGAGGTCGGCGACTGGGCGGTGCGCCGGCCGCATCTGGAACCGGGCGGCTGGGCCTTCGAGTTCGCCAACGACTACTACCCGGACACCGACGACACGGCCGAGATCGTGATGGCCCTGCGCTACACCGATCACCCCGACGGGGCGCGCAAGGCCGCGGTCCTGGACCGGGCCGAGCGGTGGACCGCCGGGATGCGCAGCAAGGACGGAGGGTGGGGCGCGTTCGACGCGGACAACGTCAGCATCCTGCCGCTGAAGTTGCCGTTCAGTGATTTCGGCGCGGTCACCGATCCGCCCTCGGCCGACGTGACCGCGCACATCGTGGAGATGCTGGCCGACGGCGGCGCCCGCTACAGCTCCTATGTCGCCGACGGCGTCAAGTGGCTGATGGAGCATCAGGAGGCGGACGGCTCCTGGTTCGGCCGCTGGGGCGCGAACTACGTCTACGGCACCGGCGCGGTGGTGCCGGCGCTGGTGACCGCGGGGGTCGACCCCAGGCACGCGGCGATCCGGCGTGCGGTGGCGTGGCTGGAGGCCCGGCAGAACCCGGATGGCGGCTGGGGGGAGGATCTGCGCAGCTACGACGAGGCCGAGACCTGGTCGGGACGCGGCGAGTCGACCGCGTCGCAGACCGCGTGGGCGCTGCTCGCGCTGCACGCGGCGGGCGAGTTCGGCGAGGTCGCGCAGCGTGGGATCGACTGGCTGACCGCGCATCAGAACGCGCTGGGCGGGTGGGACGAGCCGCAGTTCACCGGCACCGGCTTCCCCGGCGACTTCTACATCAAGTACCACATGTACCGGCTCGTCTTCCCCGTGATGGCGCTCGGCCGCTATGCCAGGACGACAGGCTGATCATGCCCTTGATGGTGGTCACTCCGCTTCGGATCGAGATGCGTGCGGTCGAGGCGGGGCTGATGGGGGCCTTCAACGTGCGCGTGGTGCGCGCGGGCATGGGGGCGGACAAGGCCCGTGCCCGCGCGCGGGCCCTGTCCGCGCTGCCGGCCGAGGAGTTCGGCACTTTGGCGGTGGCGGGATTCGGCGCGGGGGTCGGCCCCGGGGTCGCGGTGGGCGACGTGGTGGTCGCCTCCGAGGTGCGCGGCCCGGATGGGACCGTGGTCGAACTGCCCACGTCCGGCGTGTTGTCGGAGTGGATGCAGCGGGTCTCGCCGAAGCTGAGGCTGCATCACGGCCCGATCGAGACGGTGGACAAGCTGGTCAAGGGCCGGGCCCGGGGCACGCTTCGCGAACGGGGCGTGCTGGCCGCCGACATGGAGTCGGTGTGGCTGCTGGCGGCGGCGGGGGAGCGGCCGGCCGGGGTGATCCGGGTGATCACCGACACCCCGGAGCGCGAACTGCTCCGGCCCCGCCTGGTGGTGGACGGGTTCCGGGCGTTCCGCACGTTGCGCCACGCCACCCCGGCCCTGCTTGACTGGGCCAACGACGAGCGAACCAAGTCAGGAGGTACGGCGGGCGATGACGTTCGACCTGGGTGAGACGTACGAGGCGTACGCGGACCGCGGCTTCGAGCTGCACGCGAAGCACCTCAACCCGCAACTCCCGCGCGTGCTGCGGACGATCGGCATGGACCGGAAGTACGTCCGGGCCGAGGGGCCGTACCTGTACGACGACAAGGGCGACCGGTACCTGGACTTCCTCTCCGGGTTCGGCACCTACGGGGTGGGCCGGCACCATCCCGTGGTGCGCAAGGCGATGCAGGACGTGATCGCGCTCGACCTGCCGGACATCGTGCACTTCCACACCCCGCCGCTGGCCGCCGCGCTGGCCGACCGGCTGCTCGCCCGCGCGCCCGGGATGGATCGGGTGTACTTCTGCAACAGTGGGACCGAGGCGGTCGAGGCGGCGCTGAAGTTCGCCCGGTTCGCCACCGGACGGCGCCGGATCGTCTACATCGACCACGCCTTCCACGGCCTGACCACGGGCGCGCTCTCCGTCAACGGCGCGGCCGAGTTCCGCAAGGGCTTCGAGCCGCTGCTCCCGGACGTGGGTATCAAGCTGGGCGATCTGGACGCGTTGGCCCGGGAGTTGAAGCGCGGTGACGTCGCGGCGCTGATCATCGAGCCGATCCTGGGCAAGGGTGTGCTCGCGCCGCCACCGGGGTGGCTGGCCGCCGCGCAGAAGTTGTTGCGCGAGCACGGCGCGCTGCTGATCGCCGACGAGGTGCAGACCGGGATGGGGCGCACCGGCAGGTTCTTCGCGTACCAGTGGGAGGACGGCGTCGAGCCGGACATCGTCACGGTCGCCAAGGCGCTGTCGGGCGGCTATGTGCCGATCGGCGCGACGCTGACCCGTGACTGGGTGTTCAAGAAGGTCTATTCGACGATGGACCGGGTGCTCGTGCACGACTGCACGTTCGGCGGCAACAATCAGGCGATGGCGGCAGGTCTGGCCACGCTGGCGGTGCTCGACGACGAGGACCTGATCGGGAACAGCACGCGGATGGGCGACGCGTTCACGGCGGCGCTGACCCCGCTGATCGACAAGTACGAGCTGTTCGCGGAGGTGCGCGGGCGGGGCCTGATGATCGGCCTGGAGTTCGGCAAGCCGCGCTCGCTGAAGTTGCGCGCCGGGTGGACGGCGCTCCAGGCGGCCCGGCACGGGTTGTTTGCGCAGATGGTGGTGGTACCGCTGTTCCAGCGGCACCGGGTGCTCACCCAGGTGGCGGGCGACCACATGGACGTGATCAAGCTGCTGCCGCCGTATGTGATCGGGCAGGAGGACGTGGATCACTTCGTCGCGGGCTTCGTGGACGTGATGGACGACGCGCACAAGGGCACGGGGCTGATGTGGGACTTCGGTCGGACGCTGATCAAGCAGGCGATGACCAACCGCTGACGCCCGCGCCGCTCGCGCTCGTTGCCTATGGCTGTTGCCCCTTGCTGCTGTTAAGTTGATGGAGTCAATCAACTGATGGGCAGGGGGTTCGCCATGTCCGAAGCCGGGTCCGCCGGTGCCTTGGGTGCGGTCGATCTGATGATCGGCTTCCCGAGTGCGCAGGCCAGGAGCCACTACGACTTCCTGAAGCCGCAACTGCGTGACGCGGAGAGCGGCGAGATGGAGTTTCCCGCCGAGTACATGTTCAAGGGTGTGCCGAACCGGCTGGACGAAGGAGCCGATCCGGTCGAGGTGACGATCGGTCGGATGGATGCGTGCGGCGTCGAGATCGGCCTGGTCGGGCTGAGCGAGACCGCGCTGCGCGCGATCGCCGCGCATCCGAAGCGGTTCCGGCCGACGTTGGAGGTGGATCCGAACGACATCACCAAGGCGGTGCGGCGGATCCGGGCGGCGTACGAGGAGCACGGGATCGTCGCGGTGACCACGTTCCCGGCGGGCTGCAATCCGCAGGTGCCGGTCAGCGATCGGCGCTACTACCCGATCTACCAGACCTGCATCGACCTGGACCTGCCGATCGTGTCCAACGCGGGCATCGCCGGTCCGCGGGTGCCGTCCGCGTGCCAGGACGTGATGCACTTCGACCAGGTCTGTTACGACTTCCCCGAGCTGCGGATCGTGATGCGGCACGGCGCGGAGCCGTGGGAGGACCTGGCGGTCAAGCTGATGCTCAAGTGGCCGGGGCTGTACTACATGACCTCGGCGTTCGCGCCGAAGTACTACCCGAAGGCGATCGTCGACTACGCGAACACGCGTGGGGCGGACAAGGTGATGTACGCGGGCTACTACCCGATGGGGTTGTCCCTGGAGCGCATCTTCCGCGAGTTGCCGGATGTGCCGTTCAAGCCCGAGGTGCGGGCGAAGTTCCTGCGGGAGAACGCGATGCGGGTATTCAAGCTGGGGGAGCGGTGATGGGCGGGTCGGGCGCGGTCGGTTCAGGCGGGTCGGGCGGTTCGGGGCGCTACACCGTCATCTCGGCGGACGGGCATGCCGGCGCGGGCATGGACGTCTACCGGGAGTTCCTGGATGCGGCCTGGCATGAGGAGTTCGACGCCTGGCGGGGGCGCTACCGCAACCCGTTCCGCGACCTTCAGGGCGACGGGCGTACCCGCAACTGGGACGACGAGCGGCGGATCGCCGAACTGGCCGCCGACGGGATCGTCGCCGAGGTGGTGTTCCCGAACACGGTGCCGCCGTTCTTCCCCACCGGCCAACTACTCGCGCGCCCGCCGTCGTCGGCGCACTCCTACGCCCGCCGGCTGGCCGGGATCCGGGCGCACAACCGGTGGCTGGCCCAGTGGTGCGGCGGAGCAAATGCCGTACGCCGGGCCGGACTTGCCCAGGTGTTCCTGAACGACGTCGACGACGCGGTGGCCGAGGCGGTGTGGGCGAAGGAGAGCGGGCTCGCGGGCATCCTGATCCCGACCACGCCGCCGGACGCGACCGGGATCCTGCCGCTGTACGCGCCGGAGTGGGATCGGCTGTGGGAGGTCTGCCAGGACCTGGAGTTGGCGGTGGTCAACCACGGCGGCTCCGGCAGTCCGGACTATGGGGACTACCCGGCGGCGACGTTCCTGTGGATCGCCGAGGCGACGCTGTTCTCCCGTCGGCCACTGACCCACATGCTGCTGTCCGGAGCGTTCGCGCGCTTTCCCCGGCTGAAGTTCGCGATCACCGAGCAGGGCGCCGCGTGGGTTCCGCCGCTGCTGCGGCAACTGGACGCCTATCACGCGCAGATGGCGTCGGGGCGGATCGGCGAACTCAAGTACACCGAGGCGGACCGGCTGCCCGAGCCGCCGAGCGTGTACTTCGCCCGGAACTGCTGGGTGGGCGCGAGCTTCCCGTCGCCGACGGAGGCCGCGGCGCGGCACGAACTGGGCGTGGACCGCTACATGTGGGGCGCGGACTACCCGCACGACGAGGGCACTTACCCGTACACGCGCGAGTCGTTGCGCCGCTCGTTCCACGACGCGTCGCCCGAGGAACTGCGCGCGATCCTGGCCGGCAACGCGGCGACGCTGTACGGCTTCGACCTGGCCGCACTGGACGCGCTCGCGGCGGAGGTCGGACCGACACACGCGGAGGTGGCCGAGCCGTTGGCGACGGTTCCCGAGGACAGCAACAGCCCGGCGTTCACCCGCTCCTGACGGGGACTCACGGGACCTGGCCCGCCCCCGGCTCAGGGCCCGGGGAGGATCCGGCGCGTTTCGTAGGCCCACATCGCGATCTCGACCCGGTTGCGGGCGCCGAGTTTGGCCATCAGGCCGGCCAGATGCGTCTTCACCGTGCTGAGGCTGATGTGCAGTGCGTCGGCGATCTCGGTGTTGGTCAGTCCGCGAGCGACGGCGAGGAGCACCTGCTCCTCGCGGGCGGTGACGGGGGAGATCGGCTGGGCCACGGGCCGGCCGACGGGCAGGTCCGCGAATGCCTGGAGCAGCCGGACGGTCACGCTGGGCGCGATGAGCGCCTCACCGCCGGACGCCGACCGTACGGCCTGGGCCAGAAGGTCCGGTCCCGTGTCCTTGAGGAGGAATCCGCGGGCGCCGGCACGCAGCGCGCCGTAGACGTACTCGTCGAGGTCGAACGTGGTGATGACGACCACGGCCAGTGGGTCGGCGACGCCCGGGCCGGCGACCAGCCGGGTGGCCTCCAGTCCGTCGATCACGGGCATGCGGATGTCGAACAGGCAGACGTCGGGGCGCAGTTCGCGGGCCATCCGGACCGCTTCCCGTCCGTCGGCGGCCTCGCCGACCACCTCGATGTCGGGCTGGGCGTTCAGCATGATCCGCAGCCCGGTGCGGATGATGGTCTGGTCGTCAGCGACGAGGACGCGGATGGGCACCGCTCTCGGTCCTCCCTCTCGGCAGCTCGGCTTCGACATGCCAGCCCAGTTCGGGGCCGGGGCCGGCGTGTAGTTCGCCGCCGAGCAGGGCGGCGCGCTCGTGCAGTCCGGCAAGTCCGAATCCGGCACGGCCTCGGCCGGTGCGGTGGCCGTTGTCGCGCACGCTCACCCGTACCGTACGCCGTTCCGCGGTGACCCGGACGACGACCTCGGTCGCGTCGACCGCATGGCGCATGGCGTTGGTCACCGACTCCTGCACAATGCGGTAGACGGCCGCGTCCAAGGCCGGGGGCAGCGTATCCAGCTCGCCGTCGAGCCCCAGGTCGACCCTGAGCCGACCACCCGGGGTGCGCACCAGGCGCTCCAGATCCGCGACACCGGCAGGCGGCGCGAGCTCGGCCCCGGCCCCGCGGTCGCGCAGCGCGGTGACCATGGCTCGCATTTCCTCCAGCGTGCGCGCCCCTTCCTCCTCGACCCCCTCCAGCGCCTCGACGGCGGCGGACGGGTCGGTGCCCGCGAGCACCCGGCCTGCCTGGGCGCTGATCACCATGGCCGAAACGTGGTGGGCCACCGTGTCGTGCAGTTCCCGGGCGAGCTGCTCACGCTCGCGGGAGCGTACCTGCTCCAACTGCCGCTCGCGAGCGGTCACCAGGAACCGCACGGCTGCCCCGATCAAGCCGGGCAGCAGCAGGAAGACCAAACCCCCGACCAGTTGGGTGACCGGGGTTTCGTACGTGACGACACACAGCGCGAAGGCCGTGAGGATCACCCCGCCGCCCAGCACGATCTCCCGTCCCGATCCCCACCGGGGCAGCGCGTACACCAGCACGAGCACGACCGCGCCGGTGTCCAGGCCGACGGGCCCCGGTGCGGCGATCAGCGAGACCAGCTGGAGCAGGATCACCGAGCCGAACGCCAACGTGACCATCGCCAGTGGGCGGGTCCGGCGCCACAGGAGCAGCAGGCACAGCCAAACGGCGAAAACCGCCGCCACCGGCCGCCACACGACGTTCTCGCGCAGGCCGGCCTCCAGCACCACACCGCCCAGGGCCGCGGCGAGCAGCGCCCAGTCCCGCCACACCCGGGCGGGCGCGTCGGGCGGTCGGGGTTCGGTCCACAGGGTTCGCAGGTCGTTTCGCAGCACGGTTCTCAGCCTAGGGACCGCGCCGTACCGCGCATCGGCCGAAAGTACGGGGCGTCTTTCCGCCCCGGGGCCGAAGGATCCGCGGCCCGCGAGCCGATGCCGCGGAGCGCCGTGGCGACGAACCTCGGCATCGGCGGCCGGACAAGGACGGCCGACGAGGTGGTTGGAGAAATCGATGCTCTCGAAAGCCCTGTTGCGCCTGGGCGCAAGCGCCGCCCGCCATCCCTGGCGGGTGATCGCGGCATGGCTGATCGCCGCCGCGCTCGCCGTCCTCGCCGCGATCGCCATCGGCGGGCGGACCGCGGACTCGATGACCGTTCCGGGACTGGACTCCCAACGGGCCGCACAACTGATCGAGCGGGCCGGCACCGGCCAGGAGGGCATGACCGCCCAGGTGGTCGTCACCCCCCGCGACGGCGGCACGACGTTCTTCGACCACGGCAACGCGCGCGCCGCGCTCACGCGGTTGCAGACCGAGATGCGGCGGCTGCCGCACGTGCTCGGCACGAGCGACCCGGCGGGAGCACTCGACGCGGGCGGGGACACCACCGTGCGCGGCGGGCTGGTCTCGGCCGACGGGCGGATCGCGGTCGTCCGGGTGCAGTACCCCGACCAGAGCCGGCTGTCGGCGAAAGACCTCGACGCCCTCGTGGACCTCGGCGACCGGCTGCGCGCCGAACTGCCCCTGCGCATCGAGATGGGCGGGGACCTCTTCTACGCCTTCTCCAGCCCCGACGGCGGCGTGAGCGAGCTGATCGGCATCCTCGCCGCGGCCGCGATCCTGTTCCTGGCGTTCGGTTCGCTCGTCGCCGCCGCGCTGCCGATCGGCATGGCGGTCTTCGGGCTGACCGTCGGGGTTGCCACGATGACGGTACTGGCGGGGGTGACGGACGTCCCGACCTTCGCCCCGGTCCTGGGCAGCATGGTCGGGCTCGGAGTGGGCATCGACTACGCGCTGTTCGTGCTCGCCAGGCACCGGGAGTACCTCGCGCGCGGGGTCGATCCCCGCGACGCGGCGGGGCGAGCGGTGGCCACGGCGGGGCGGCCCGTGGTTTTTGCCGGCGGCACCGTCGTCGTATCGATCCTCGGCATGGCGGTCGCGAACGTACCGTTCATGACGGTGGGCGGGTTCGCCGTCTCGATCGTCGTCCTGACCATGGTGCTCGCGTCGGTGACGCTGCTGCCGGCCTTCCTCGGCGCGGCCGGCCCACGCCTGGCCCGGCCCGGCCGGATCGGCCGGGCTCTGCGGACGAGGAAGCCGGGCCGACTCGCACGGCGGCGGAATCCGGCGGCAGGCGCCGCCCACGCCGCCGGGTGGCGTCGCTGGATCGGGCACGTCAGCCGGCACCCGGTGCCGTACGCGGTCGGCGCGGCGGGGCTGCTGCTGACCGCGGCGCTGCCCGTGCTCGGCCTGCGCGTCGGCCTGCCCGACGACGGCTCACTGCCCCACAGCCGTACCGAGCGCCGGGCCTACGACCTCGTCGCCGAGGGGTTCGGCCCGGGCATCAACGGCCCCCTCGTCATCGCCGCGGACCCCG
Source organism: Embleya sp. NPDC059237 (assembly GCF_042754105.1). Taxonomy (NCBI): domain Bacteria; kingdom Bacillati; phylum Actinomycetota; class Actinomycetes; order Kitasatosporales; family Streptomycetaceae; genus Embleya; species Embleya sp. NPDC059237. Next base: position 1,201,858 of record NZ_JBHZAE010000001.1, read on the forward strand.
CCGGTGATCCGGGAGTGCTGGACCGACTCGTCGGGGAGGTCGCGGCGGATCCGGGCATCGCATCCGTCGCGCCGACGCACGTCGATCGGGCCACCGGCATCGCGACGCTCGTGGTGTTCCCGACCACCAGCCCCCAGGACAAGGCCACGGCCGACACCATCGCCCGGCTGCGCACCGACGTGCTGCCCACGGCGATCGGGCACGGTCCGGCCAGGGCCCACGTCGGCGGTGCCGCCGCGAGCCTGTCCGATGTGGGCCGACGCACCAGCGAACGCCTGCCGCTGTTCGTCGCCACCGTACTGGCGATGTCGTTCCTGCTGCTGATGCTGGTCTTCCGCTCGATACTCGTACCGCTGAAGGCGGTACTGCTGAATCTGCTGAGCATCGGCGCGGCCTACGGCGTCATGGTTGCGGTCTTCCAGTGGGGCTGGGGAGGCGCACTCATCGGGCTGGAGGCGACGGTTCCGATCGTGTCGTTCATCCCGATGTTCCTCTTCGCCATCCTGTTCGGCCTGTCGATGGACTACGAGGTGTTCCTCCTCTCCCGCGTACGCGAGGAGTACCTGCGCACCGGCGATAACGGCACGGCGATCGTCGACGGCATCTCGGGCACCGCCCGGATCATCACCTCGGCCGCCCTCATCATGGTGGCGGTCTTCCTGTCCTTCGCCGTCACCGACGACCCCTCCACCAAGATGTTCGGGCTCGGCCTGGCCACCGCGATCTTCATCGACGCCACGGTCGTGCGCATGGTGCTGGTACCGGCGACCATGACACTCCTCGGCCGGGCCAACTGGTGGCTGCCGAAGTGGCTGGACTCGATGCTTCCCGGCGGCCTGGTCGGGGCCGACGACATCGACGCGGAATCCGCGGGTGAGGCCCCGCGTCCACGGCTGGTCGACCGGTGACTCGACTCCTGCCCGCCATTGGCGTCCGGGACCTCGGCGCGTCATCCAGGCCCTGTCCGGCGGATCTTGGCGGGTCCGCGCCGCCCGGCACCGCACCTCGCCGCACCGGAGAAACAGCCGAATGGAACCACTATGCGGCTGCTTCTCCGGCACGCCGATGCACGGCACCGGGATCCACCAAGATCCGGCGGACAGGGCCTAGCGGCCCAGGACGTGGCCGCCGCTGACGTTGACGAACTCGCCGGTCATGTAGCCCGCTTCGGGGGAGGCGACGAAGGCGACCGCGGCGGCGATGTCGTCGGGGCGGCCGACGCGCTTGACGAGCGTGGCCTCCGCGCGGCGGGCGTGTTCGGCGGCGTCCTGGACCATGTCGAAGGCGAACTCGGTGTCGGCGATGTAGCCGGGGACGACGATATTGGCCGTGATGCCGTCGGGGCCGACCCGGGCGGCGAGGGTGTGGTTCCAGGCGTGCACGGCGGCCTTGGCGGCGCCGTACGCGTTGTTCCCGCGCAGTCCGGCGGTCGAGCCGATCGACACGATGCGGCCGCCGGGGCGGGCGATGCGGGGGAGCAGGGCCTCGGTGAGCAAGATGGTGGGCAGGACGACGTGGTCGTACATCCCGCGCCAGTGGTCGGCGACGGCGGCCAGGTCGGGGTCGTCGAGCGCGGGCAGCCGCCGGCCGGCGTTGTTGACCAGTACGTCCACCCGCTCGGGCAGCGATTCCCGGGCCCGCTCCACCGCATGAGGGTCCGTCAGGTCGACGGCGACCGCGACGCCGCCGATCTCCTCGGCGACGGCGGCGATCGGCCCGGGACGGCGGCCCAGCACGGTCACGTGGTCGCCCTGCGCGGCGAACCGGCGTGCGATGGCCCGTCCGATGCCGCTGCCCCCGCCGCTGACCACCACGAATCGCCGTGCGTCCATGCCCCGTTGTCCCCTCGTAGGATTTGTCGCGATCCTACGAGGGGGAGGGCGCCCCGACCTGCCGGTGTGGGTGTGATCACCGGCACTGCGCGGCGCGCGGGCGGGTTCGGTCAGGCCGTGACGGCGGGCCGCAGCACCTCCTCGCACCACCGGCGGAACGTGGTCGGTGCGGTCTCGGGCGTGCTGCCCGCGTCGGCGCCGTAGTAGCCCTGGGCGTCCAGCGAGTCCACCATGTCGGCGAGCCCCTGGGCCCATGCCTCGCTCGCGCCGTGGCCGATCAGGGTCGCCTTGTACTCGGCGCTGCTCGTGCGCCGGAAGCCGATCGGCCGGCCCAGCACCTCGGACAGGACCTCCGCCATGGCCGGCGGGGTCAGGTCGTCGGGGCCGACCAGCGGGACGTCGGCCGAACCGGTCCAGGAGTCGTCAAGGAGCAGTCGGACGGCCGTGGCGGCGATGTCCACGGTGGCACAGGTGCGCAGGATTCGGTCCTCGGTGGTGGCCAGGAAGAACATGCCGGTGCGGCGGATCGGCTCGACCTGGTGCAGCAGGTTCTCCATGAGGAAGGGCGGACACAGCGCCCGGTAGTGCACGTCCATGGTGGTGATCGCCTCGTCCATGGCGAGCGAGGCCGAGATCTGCCCGGCGTTCTCGGCCACGCCGCGCCCGAGGGTGGAGACGGCGACGACACGTCGGATGCCGTCGTCGCCGACCACGTCGCGCAGCGGCTCGGTGAAGGCGCGGAAGTGGCCGTCGACGCTCGCCGCCCCGGGCGTCGGCGGCACCAGCCAGAAGATGCGGTCGGCGCCCGCGCACGCCTCCTTCAGCACGACGGGGTCGGCGTGCGAACCGGCGACGACCTCGACCCGCTCGCGGATGTTCGCGGGCAGGCGCGCGGGGTCGCGGGCGATCACCCGTACGGGCGGGACGGCGCCCGGGGCGTCGAGAAGGCCGGTGAGAACCTGCGCGCCGATCTGTCCGGTCGGGGTGGTGACGACGATCACGAATACTCCAGGGGAGATGTTCGAAGGGATGTCGTCGAGCCTGGTGGCCGGCAGCCCCGAACTGAAGGATCGATCGGCTCCCGGTTGTTACCCTCAGGGCAATACCGAACCGAACGTAGGGGAGAGGGTGAGTACGTGGAGTCCCGCCCGCTGCGCTATTTCGTCGCCGTCGCCGAGGAGTTGAACTTCGCGCGCGCCGCCGAGCGGCTGGGGATCTCGCCGCCACCGCTGTCGCGCGCGATCCGCGCGCTGGAGGGGGAAGTGGGCGCGGTCCTGTTCGAGCGGACCACGCACAGTGTGGCGCTGACCCCCGCCGGCACGGTGCTCCTGGCGGAGGCGCGGCCCGCGCTGGACGCGCTGGAGGCCGCCGGACGCCGGGCCCGGCGCGCCGCCGACGCCTCGCCGAAGCTGGTGCTGGCGATGAAGGCGGATGGTGACGGGGACCTGCTGGAGCCGATGCTGGCGCGCTACGCGGCCGAACCGGGAGCGATGCCGGTACGGATCCGGCTGTGCGGCTGGCAGGAACAGCCCGACCTGCTGCGCCGGGGCGAGGTGGACGTGGCCCTGGTCCATGAGCCGTTCGACCGCGCCGGCCTGGACGCAGAGACGCTGATCGCCGAACCGCGCGTGGCCGCCCTCGCCGCCGCGCACCCGCTCGCGGCCGAGGAGTCGTTGACCCTCGCCGACCTGGGGTTGCGCGCCGAGGAGGTGGACCGATACATCCAGGAGCACCGCCATGCGGGGCGCGACCTCGCCCAACTGCTGACGTTGGTGACCCTGGAGTGCCGAACCCCGCTGCTGCCGCGTTCCGTCGCCGCCCGCTACCCCCGCCCGGGCGTCGTGTTCCGGCCGGTCGTGGACGCGCCGCCGTCGGTGCTGGCCGTCGCCTGGCCCGAACGGTCCCGCTCGACGGCGGTGGCGGCGCTGGTCCGAGCGGCCTCGGCAGTGGCCCGGACGGGGGTCGGGAGCCGTGACGCGGACCACGTCCGGATCCCCGAGACCGGCATTGATGGTTGGCGAGACCCGGACTAGAGTCGCGCAACCCAACTGCCGCGCGTGCCTTTCCTGGAGCGAAAACCATCATGGCGGAACAGAAGAACGACGAATTCATCGAGCCCTCGCCCGAGGAGATCGTTCTCTTCACCAAGGAGCACGTCTCGCAGATGGAACAGTCGGACGGCGACGACGTCTGGCTGCTGGCCGGGATGGACCACGTGCTCGTACACACGGTCGGCCGCAAGAGCGGCCGGATGCACAAGGTCGCCCTGCCGTTCTGGGCGGACGAGAACGGCCACCGCATCGTGGTCGGCTCCTTCGCCGGCGCCGCCAAGCACCCGTCCTGGTACGTGAACCTGTCCGACCGCACGGCCAACCCGCAGCTCCTGGTCCGCGTGCAGCACGCGACGTACTGGAGCGTCCCGGAAATCCTCGACGGCGACGAGTACACGAAGACCTGGGCCGCCCTGACCGCCGACCGCGCCTACTACGCCAACTACCAAACCCGCACCGACCGCCGAATTCCCCTCATCCGCCTCCCGGAAACCACCCTGATCGCCACCCGAGGCTGACGCGCAGTCAGGCGGGGCCGCCGACACGGTCGTTCGGCATCCTACGAGCGGACTTGGTCGAGGAGTGCGCGGCAATCGTCGCCCATCAACGCGGCATCCGCCATCAGACGGAACAGCCCGTGACAGGTCGCGATGTCGCTCGGGTCGGTTACCGCCACGGTGGCGTGCTCCAGGCCCACGTTGACGAGTCGGTCGTCGAACATCTCGTAGCCGTGCAGCGGTACTTCGTGCACTGGCGCGCCGAGTGGGATCACTCCGATCTCGACATTGGGCAGGGTGGTCGTCGACGCGATGTGCGCAGCCTGCCCCGCTCGAACCTCCGGCGGGCAGAAGCCCCAACGCAACGCCGTCTCGGTGATGACGAAGGTGAACCGACGGGTCGTGTCGTGAGCGCCTGCTGTCTCTCCGGTCGGGGGGGGGGGGCGGGCGGGGGGGGGGCGCCCCCCCCCGGGGGGGGGGCCGGGGGGGGGGTGTGGGGGGGGGGGGGGTGGGGGGGGGGGGCGCCCCCCCGCGCGCGGAGCTACAGACAGACG
>NZ_JBHZAE010000001.1:1206801-1209612 GCF_042754105.1 Embleya sp. NPDC059237
GGGGGCGTAATAAGCACACTCTAAGCGGGTTTTTTTTTTTTTGTTTGTTTACGGTTGTGTTTTTGTTTTTTTTTTTTTTTGTGTGGGGGGGGGGGGGGGGGGGGGGCGCGCCCGCCCCCCCCCCGACAGTGTGAGCGCGAAGAGTCTCCTCGTGTATTCGGTGGTCTGGAGCAGGCCGGGCACGACGACCGGTGAGAAGTACTTCAGCTCACGTGCCTCGGCTTCGATGCGACGGATCTGTGTTTGTCGGTGCGCCGCCCCGCGACGCAGGTGCGTTCGGTTGGTCTCGACATGCGTGTGCAGCCGACCGACCGGATCGGCAACGACCGCCCGGTCCTCGGGGTTCGCTCCGTACAGATCGAGGACGGCGTCGATGTCTCCCCCCCGACGGCAGGAGTTTGCCCGTGTCCCACTTGCTGACCTTCGGCTGGGACATGCCGGTGTCCGCAGCGACTTGGGCTCCGATGAGGCCGGCGGCCAAGCGAAGTCGTCGCAGCAAGGCGGCGAGCCGTTCGCGGTCGGTGGTGTAGTGCTCGGGTTCCATGGAGGTGGAGGGTGCTCCGGTCAGCCGGGCATCCGGAGCCAATTCTCCCGCCGGTACTGCGGGTGGGCCGCCCAGTAGTCCGGGAAGGGAAGGGCTGCGGCTACTGTGCGAGGTCGACGCGATCCGGCTGCCTCGCCGCATCGAGTGCGGATCCGGCCTCGCCGTCGCGCTCGAACTCGGCGGCCACTGGCCGCACCACGAGTGTGGCTGGTGGATCTCGCACAGGGGACCGGTCTCGTGGTTCCTCGTCGGCGACATCGAACCCGACCGAGGCGGGCAGCCGTTCGAGATCCGCCTTCCCGGCCTACGCGGCTTCGGCGACACCCACCTCGTCACCCTCGCCGACATCGACCGCGACATTCACGACCGCCTCGGACCACCCTGCTGCTGCCTGATCCGACCCCGGCCGGGATCCTCAGTCGGCCAGCAGCTTCTTCTGGACCTTGCCCATCGCGTTGCGCGGGAGGTCGGCGACGAACCGGACGCGGCGGGGGCGCTTGTGCACCGACAGCCCGGCCGCTACGTGGTCGATGAGTTGGCGCTCCGTCACCTCGCCGCCCGGTGCCAGGACCACGAACGCGACGATCTCCTGGCCGAGATCGGCATGCGGGGCGCCGATCACGGCCGCCTCGTGGACCGCCGGGTGGGCCAGGAGCGCGCCCTCGACCTCGCCCGCGCCGACCCGGTAGCCGCCGGTCTTGATCAGGTCCGTACTCGCCCGGCCGACGATCCGATGCCGGCCGTCGGCGTCGATCACCGCCACGTCGCCGGTGCGGAACCAGCCGTCGGTGGTGAGCGTCGCGGCGGTGGCCTCGGGGCGATTCAGGTATCCCTGGAACAACGTCGGCGAGTCGACCTGCAACTCGCCCACGGTCTCGCCGTCATGCGCACACGGCGACCCGTCCTCGCCGACCAGCCGCGTCCGCACACCCGCGATCGGCCACCCGACGGATCCGGGCCGGCGTTCGCCGTCGGCCCGGGTGCTGAGCGTGATCAGCGTCTCGGTCATGCCGTACCGCTCGACCGGCCGGTGTCCGGTGAGTTCGGCGACACGCTCGAACACCGGCACCGGCAGCGGCGCACTCCCCGACACCAGCAGTCGCGCGCCGGCCAGCGCTTGCGCCGCGTCCGGGTCCTGCGCGATCCGCGACCACACGGTCGGCACGCCGAAGTACAGACTGCCCCCGGCCGCCGCGTAGCCCGCCGGGGTGGGCCGCCCCGTATGCACAAGCCGCGACCCGGTCCGCAGCGCCCCGAGCACGCCCAACACGAGCCCATGCACATGAAACAGCGGCAGCCCGTGCACGAGCACGTCGTCCGCCGTCCAGTCCCACGCCTCGATCGCCCCGTCCAGCCCGGCCGCAATCGCCGCGTGCGAGATCAACACACCCTTCGGCGGGCCGGTGGTGCCACTGGTGTACAGGATCAGCGCGGTCGCATCCGGACCCGGCTCCGGCAGCGTGCCGGCCGACCGAGCGGCGGGGTCGACCTCCATCGTGGGCAGCCCGGTATCCGTCCACGCCCCCGGCGCCAACAGCAGCACGGCCCCCGAGTCCGACAGGATGTGCGCCCGCTCCAACGGCCCCGAATCCGGCGGCACCGGCACCACCGGCACCCCGGCCAGCAACCCACCCAGCGTGGCGATCACCGTCCCCAACGAGGCATCGGCCCGCACCGCCACGGCCGGCGCCCCGGCAATCCGCCCCGCCAACGCCCGAGCCGCCCCGAACAACCCCTCCCGCGACATCGCGTCCCCACCGACGACAACCGCATCCCCACGATCCGTCCCAACCCCGTCGGCAGACACGACAAGAGACACGCAGCACCCTCCACAACCCCGGCCGATCAACCCACCGATGCTACGCGCCAGAACCCCAACAACGAGCAATCCCCGCCCGTTCGGCCCGCGTTGCGCGCTTGCCGGCACCAAAGCGCCGGCGCCGGCGGCCACCCGGATCCCGACCGTGGCGGCGCGGTGGTCGGTATCCGGGAAGCGGGGCACGCCGTTGCTGCGCGCGGTGTTGCCGGATGCCTTTCCGAGTTTCCGGCGGGCGTTGTGCTTTGGCCGGGTGGCGCCGGTGCGGTGCGGTGCGGTGCGGGGCGGAGTCGCCGGGTGGGCCGCCGCCGGCGTGCGGGGCTCCGAGACTGCGGGGTCCCGGCGAGGCGGGCGCGTTGGTCGGCGGAAAAGCGGCCGGCAGCGGCGGGCAGGGTGAGGGGTCGGATCGGGTTTGCCGGGTTGCTTTTCCGAGGGGGTCGGGTGTTTCCGG